>NZ_JBQTCH010000002.1:0-894574 GCF_052445935.1 Rhodopseudomonas sp. NSM
AACCCTCTCCCCGCAGGCGGGGAGAGGGAGCGCGCCGTGCAGAAACCCATGCGCACCGATCTGTTCGATTTCGATCTGCCGGCGAGCAGCATCGCGCTGCGGCCGGTGAGCCCGCGCGATGCCGCGCGGATGCTCGTGGTGCGTCCCGGCGCGGCGCTGCAGGACCGGATCGTGCGCGACCTGCCGTCTTTGCTGCAGCCGGGTGACCAACTCGTTGTCAATGATACGCGCGTGATCGCGGCCCAACTCACCGGCCGCCGGATCGGCCGCACGACCGAGCCGAGGATCGAGGCGACGCTGATCAAGCGGCTCGACGGCTCGCGCTGGCAAGCGCTGGTCAAGCCGGCGAAGAAGCTCGCCGAGGGCGATGTCGTCCGCTTCGGTCATGACGGCCGGGTCTGCCTGCTGGGTCATCTCGACGCCACGGTAGAGGCCAAGGGCGATGCCGGCGAAGTGACGCTGGCTTTTGTATTTCACGGGCCAGCGCTCGATCAGGCGATCGCCGAACTCGGCGCGACGCCGCTGCCGCCCTACATCGCCTCCAAGCGCGCGCCGGACGATCAGGACGCGGCCGACTACCAGACCATGTTCGCGGCCAACGAAGGCGCCGTCGCTGCGCCGACCGCGGGGCTGCACTTCACGCCGGAGCTCGACGCGGCGCTCGCGGCGCGGGGCGTGGCGTTGCACCGGGTGACGCTGCATGTCGGGGCGGGAACGTTCCTGCCGGTGAAGACCGACGACACCGCCGAGCATCGCATGCATGCCGAATGGGGCACGATCAGCCGTGACACCGCCGAGGCGCTGAACGCCGCGCGCGCGCAGGGCGGCCGCATCGTCGCGGTCGGCACCACCTCGCTGCGGCTGCTGGAAAGTGCCGCGAGCGACAGCGGCCGGATCCAGCCATTCGCCGACGAGACCGCGATCTTCATCACGCCGGGCTACAAATTTCGCGCGGTCGACATCCTGATGACCAATTTCCATCTGCCGCGCTCGACGCTGTTCATGCTGGTGTCGGCGTTCTGTGGGCTGGATACGATGCAGGCGGCCTACCGCCACGCGATCGAATCCGGCTATCGGTTCTATTCCTATGGCGACGCCAGCCTGCTGTTCCGGGAGCCCGCATGAGCGTGCCGAATCATTTCGACCTGCTCGGGCGCGACGGCGCGGCCCGCACCGGCCGGCTGACCACGCCGCACGGCGTGGTGCGCACGCCGGCCTTCATGCCGGTCGGCACCGCCGGCGCGATGAAGGGATTGCACTGGCGCGAGGTGCGCGACGCCGGCGCCGATATCGTGCTCGGCAACACCTATCATCTGATGCTGCGCCCGGGCGCGGAGCGGATCGCGGCGCTCGGCGGGCTGCAACGCTTCACCACCTGGAACGGCCCGATGCTGACCGATTCCGGCGGCTTCCAGGTGATGTCGCTGGCGCAATTGCGCAAGGTCTCCGAGAAGGCGGTGAACTTCCGCTCGCATATCGACGGCGCCGCGATCGAGCTTTCGCCGGAGCGGGCAATTGAAGTGCAGCTTCTGCTCGGCAGCGACATCGCGATGCAGCTCGATGAATGTGTACGGCTGCCGGCGGAGCGGGCCGACATCGAGCGCGCGATGCAACTGTCGCTGCGCTGGGCCGAGCGCTGCAAGCGCGCGTTCGAACAGGCACCCGAAGGCCACATGCTGTTCGGCATCGTCCAGGGCGGCGACGTGCCGGAACTGCGCCATGCCAGCGCGCGCGGGCTGATCGAACTCGGCTTCCACGGCTATGCGATCGGCGGCCTCGCCGTCGGCGAGCCGCAGGAGGTGATGCTGGCGATGATCGAGGAGGCGGCGCCGATCCTGCCGGCCGACCGGCCGCGCTATCTGATGGGCGTCGGCACACCCGAAGACATGCTCGAAGCGGTGGCGCGCGGCATCGACATGTTCGATTGCGTGATGCCGACCCGGAACGGACGCCACGGCGTCGCGTTCACACGGTTCGGACCGGTCAATCTGCGCAATGCCCGCCACGCCGACGACCCGCGGCCGCTGGACGAGGCGAGCGACTGGCCCTCGACCCGCAACTGCTCGCGGGCCTATCTGCATCATCTTGTGAAATCAGGCGAAACGCTCGGCGCGATGCTGCTGTCGGAGATCAACATCGCATACTATCAGCGGCTGATGCGCGATATGCGTGAAGCGATCGCGCGCGGGTCGTTCGAGACGTTTCGGATGCAGACCCGGGCCGGCTGGGAGCAGGGCGATATCGCATCAAGAGACCCCGCATGACCGCGAGGAACGCAGCGCCGAGATCAGTTACAGGCGAAGCGTTTCATCGAATGCTTGGTTACAAAGCCATACCCACAGGTGTCGCAGGTCCAGAGATAGCTGACCATGCTCTCCGTCAGAAACGCAGAGGCTTCCGCCGCGACCATCGAATCTGCGCAGACCGGGCAGGTCGGCATATCGTTTCCACGCGGTGCAGGACGAGGGGCTGTGGTCGACAGAACTTCAGCGATCGCTGGCATCGTGACCTCCTCAACATCCAGTGGATTGAGCAGTGGACTTAGCTTTCCGTTGCACGAACTATACACTAGGAACTCTGACGATGTCGCAACACAAATGCGTTCGTTTTGAGAAAATCGATTCTGCATTGCAGCGCGACTGCGGCAGAGTGGAAGCGTGTCGAGTTGTTGCCGGTTTTGCTGGCTTATCCGCGTACAATGTCCTCGGAGCTGCCGCGTGCAATGCATCGTGAACGGTTCGTTGCCACGTCGCGTCAAGTCTTCGCGAAAACTTCGTCGTACTGCTTATCTCGTAGTCGTTTCGTTGCTCGTTCTGACTCAAGTCTCATCGAAGAGGACACCATGTCTCAGCCGCCCCGCCGCCCGCGCACATTGAACGATGCCCGCACCGAGGCTGAAGCCGCTTTCAAGAAAGTGACGACCAAGCCCGTCCAGGCGCCGGTTGTTCAGAAGCGCGCGCTTCCCGGCATCAAGGAAATGGTCTCGCTGCGGATCGATCAGGACGTGCTCGAACACTTCCAGGCCGACGGTCCCGGCTGGCAGGAGCGTATCAACGCCGCGCTGCGCAAGGCGGCGGGACTGTAGGCGTCAGGTGTTGGCGCGTGCGGCGGTCGTCGACCGCACCGTGCGCAGGTTGAGAAGGTTTCCGGCGAGGATCAGCGCCGCGCCGAGCACGGTGTAGGCGTCGAGCCGTTCGCCGTAGAGCAGCCAGCCGGCGGTCGCGCTCAGCGGCACGCGCAGGAAATCCATCGGCACCACCACGGTGGCGTCGGCATAGGACAGCGCCCGCGCCATGCAGTAGTGCGAGAACGTGCCGCAGAACGCGATCACCACGATCCAGATCCAGCCGTAGGCGGAAGGCCACTGCCAGACATACAGCGCCGGAAGGAAGCCCAGCGCGGACTGGATGATCAGCATCCAGAAGATGATCGTCAGGGTGCTCTCGGTTCGCGTCAGCGATTTGACCAGTGTGATCGTGACGGCAAAGCCGAACGCAGCGCCCAGCGCGATCAACTGGCCTGGCTCGATTGCGCCCGCGGTGGGGCGGACGATCACGACGACGCCGACAAGCCCGAGCGCGACGGCGGTGATCTTCCAGACGTTCAGGCGCTCGCCCAGGAAGATCGCCGCGAGGATCGCGATCCAGATCGGCATGGTGAACTCGATCGCGACGACCTGGCCGATCGGGATCAGCGTCAGCGCGAAGAACCAGCCGAGTTGCGCGGCATAGTGCACCAGATTGCGGGCGAGGTGCGGCAGCGGCCGCGCCGTCGCCATTGTGGCAAAGCCGCCGGCGGCGCGCACCAGCGGATACAGCATCGCAAAGCCGATCAACGAACGCAGTTCCATGACCTGGAATACGTTCAGCTCGCGCAATGTCTCGCGACCGGCGACCGCGATGATCACCATCAGGCTGAGCCAGCCGGACATCCACAGCGCGGCCATGCTCTTCGAAGGTTGTCGGGTCATCGGCGGATTGTTCTGCTGTTCTGATCGCCAAGCGTTTCCGCTTGCTCTATCGGCGACCGTGCCAGGATTGGCAACCCATGCGAACGCAGATCGGCGTGGTTGATTTCCGGCGGCGCCTGTGCCCGACTGGGCAGAAGAGCCGCGCAAGCCGGCTCGCAGACAAAGGGAGGATGAGTGATGCGGACCTTGCAGCCGGCCGACTGGACGAAGCCCCGCGGATTTTCGCACGGCGTTGCCTTCATCGGGCCGGGCCAATGGCTGGTGCTGGCCGGCCAGACCGGCACCAACGACAAGGGCGAGTACGAATCGGACGATCTGGCCGCACAGGTTGGCGCGGCTCTAAAGCGGATCGTGACACTGCTCGCCGAGGCTGCCGCGGGCCCGGAGCACATCGTCCGGCTGACCTGGTATCTCACCAGCCGCGAGGACTACGCCGCCGCAGGCCCCGGCATTGCCGCGGCGTGGCGCGATACGCTGGGGCGGCACTTCCCGCCCTCGACCTTGCTCTACATTTCCGGGCTGGTCGATCCGCGCGCCAAGGTCGAGATCGAGGTGACGGCGTTCGTGCCGGCGAGGTAGTGCGACAGTCGTGAACCGCCCTTGCAAGGCCGGCGGGATTCGGTCAACAAGCCGCCAGCTTGCAAGGAGTTCGATCGATGACCCAGCGTTCCACCTCGGCGGATTTCGTCACCGCCTTCGCCACCGGCTGGCCGGAGAACCAGCCCGATGTGATGATCCTGTCGCTGACCACGCAGAAGGGCGTTCAGGATTTCGCGCTGACCAAGGATCAGGCGCTGCTCGTCGCCAAGACGATGAAGCGGACCGCGACGCAACTGGCCGCATCGAAGCAGCAGGCGTGAACGGCGGCTGCTGCGGCACTCCACGGTCGGATAACCGGTATCAGATAACGCGGTATCAAAAGCAAAGACCGGGCTCCATGGGAGCCCGGTCTTGTAACTCAGCTCGAAGGAGCCGAATCAGCCGACGTTGACGGTCGAGGTGATCGCCGCGGTCTTGCCGTTCCAGTACTTCGGGAACCAGGTGGTGTTGCTGAGAACAGCGGCGTGCACCAGGATCGCGATCACGGTGACGCTGCCGAGCAGCAGGGGCAGGCCGACGGTCGGGCTGACCACAGTCCAGATTCTACCTTGATTCATGGTCAATACTCCTTAGTGCAGCCAGGGCGAGTAAACGTAGGCGAGGAAGTGAGCGACGATCGCGATCGCACCGAAGATGCGGGTGCCATCGATGACGTGCTTGTGGAGCTCTTCCGACTCCTCGACCGACAGGCCGGTCAGCGTCTTTTCAGCCATTTTGAAAACCTCAAACGAGTTGTTCTGTGAATCGAACGGCCGCAAAGCAGCGCTCGATGGGGGCAGTGTGATCGAGACCGTGATCGACAACATTGCGCAGGAACAATTTTTCGTGAGTACAAAAGTCGTAGATGCGGCGCTGATCGGTAGATAGATAGCGATCCGAGTGCGTCAGGCTGTCGCGCGGGGCGCGTTGGTCGCGAATCGTTCGTCTTGCGGCTGCGCCGGCAGCACCGAATGGGCGCGGGCGTGGTCGATCACCTCCGCCAGCAGCTTGATCCCGAGCGGCGCCAGCGCGCGTTCCCATAGCTCCCGGGCGGTCTCGCCCTTCTGCACGAAGCACCATTCCTGCAGCGCGATCGCGCCGGCATCCATCCGGTCGGCGAGGTGATAGACCGTGCCGCCGGTGATCGGGTCGCCCTCGCGGATGGTCCATTCCACCGCGGCGATGCCGCGGTGCCGCGGCAGCAGCGACGGGTGATAGCCGATGCCGCCGAGCCGGGACGCCGCCAGCGCGTCGCGGCCGACCCGGGCATGGCAGTGCGCGGCGACGATCAGGTCGGTGTCGGGCGCGATCTCCGCAGCGGTGACGAGCTTGGGGCTGGCCTGCACCGTCACCGCAATCCCGGCCGCCTCGGCCGCCAGAGCCAGACGGTCGCCGCCGTCAGCCACCACCACGCGCGGCACCGAGACGCCACGGCTGCGCAGCATCTCCAAAGTGGCCACGCCGAAATGTCGCGAGCCGACGAGGGTGATGCGCAAGGGGAGATCCTCTGGGAAAGGGGGCTGTGTTCTGGCCTCTGAGGCCCGCGTGAGATCGACAATCCGCTCGGCACGGATTGTCACCCATGTCTCAGATGCGATCCGTCACCCGGTCTCAAGGCAAGACAACGGCAGGACACGGCGAATGTGGTGAGCGCGGAGGGACTCGAACCCTCGACCCCATGATTAAAAGTCACGTGCTCTACCGGCTGAGCTACGCGCTCACGTGCCGGGCTGTGTAGGGGGCGGGGGCGCGCCGGTCAATAGCTGTGGGCGGGGTGAATGTTCCCCGCGTGTGACGAATTGGTCCGAACACACAGATATTTACGGCCAGCTTCTCGTCCAACCAATCAGCCGCCGGTGCGGCTGAAAAAGGCTCACGCGGCGTCGTGGTGGATCTCCTGGACGACCTTCTGCCGCGCCGGGATCGCCGGCGGCAGCGTCACCGGCCTCAATCCGATCAACTCGGCAGTGCGGACGCGGGTGTCGGTCCACCACTGGAACGAATTGATTCGTGAGTTCTCGAGGATCGCGATGGCCACCGCGGCGAGGAACGGCAGACTCTGCAACACCAGCACGCCGGCGAAGATGTAGATCTCGTGAATCTGGCGGAAGGAGTTCGAGGCGATCAGGACGCCGGCGCCGATCAGTAGCAGCACGCCGATCACGGCTTCCCAGAACGCCTGGAATTCGACCGACATCAGGGTCAGGCCACCCTTGGATGTGCGGGCGAAAGCGAGGTGCTCGGTGATCAGCCCCTGGGCGACGGCGCGCGACACCGTCCACTGCACCGACATCGCGGCGATCATGGCGCCCAGCATCCGCGGCGTGTTGATCTTCACCCGCAGCCGGTACAGCACGAGGAAGTGGGCCAGGGTCACGATGAAAGACGCGATGATCGGCAGTGTCAGGATCTTGTCGGGAATCGCGATGTCGGCGAAGGCGACGATCGGCACCCAGACCAGATTGAGGATCGCCACCACCACGCCGAGGCTTTCGGCGCCGAGCCAGTTCAGCCAGCCGAGGCCGAATTCGCGTTTCTGATCCTGTGACAGCCGGCTGTTGCCCGGCAGGAACCGGCGCCAGTGCTTCTTGATGATCTGGAAGCCGCCATAGGCCCAGCGGTGGCGCTGCTTCTTGAACGCCTCGTAGGTGTCCGGCAGTAGGCCGTAGCCGTAGCGGGTGTTGGTGTAGTGGGTAAGCCAGCCGTGCTCCATGATCTCGAGGCCGAGGTCCGAATCCTCGCAGATCGTGTCGCTCGACCAGCCACCGGCCATGTCCATCGCGGCGCGGCGGATCAGGCACATCGTGCCGTGCACGATGATGCCGTTGACCTCGTTGCGCTGGACCATGCCGATGTCGAAGAAGCCGGCATATTCGCCGTTCATGATGTAGTGCATCAGCGAACGATCGCCGTCGCGATGCTCCTGCGGGGCCTGGACGAGGCCGACCCGCGGATCGTCGAACGCCGGCACGAGGTCTTTCAGCCAGTCCGGCGTCACCACATAGTCGGCATCGATGATGCCGATGATCTCGGCATCGGCGGCGGTGCGCTCCATTGCGATACGCAACGCGCCGGCCTTGAATCCCTGCACCTTCTCGGCATTGATGAACTTGAAGCGCTCGCCGAGTTCGCGGCAATGGTCCTGGATCGGCTGGGTGAAGGCCGGGTCCGGCGTGTTGTTGATGATCACCACGCATTCGAAGTTCGGATAGTCGAGCTTGGCCACCGCATCGAGCGTCTGCTTCAGCATCTCCGGCGGCTCGAAATAGGCCGGGACGTGGATCGACACCTTGGGGAAGTGCACCGGCTCGCCCTTGGCCAGCGCCGCGGCCTGCGTCTTCTCCTGGGCTTCGGTCATCGCGCGGGTGATCAATCGCCGCGGCTTGCGCCCGAACGCGACCACCGCGATTTCCTCGATCCGCGCCAGCGCGATCGCGACCAGCGGGACCAGCAGAATCATGCCGAGCGTCAGTGCAAAGGCGGAGCCGAACAGGAAGTAATGCCCGGCCCAATAGGCGAACACGGTGGCGACCCAGGCGCCGACGCCATGCGCGGCCGACGACAACAGCAGCGTCTGCATCGCCGTGGGGGCGGCAAGCTGCAGGATCGGCAGCGACAGCAGGATGCCGACCAGCAGCGCGATGCCGGCGAGCTTCCAATAGTCCGGATCGACCACCGGGCCGGTCCAGGCGAATTTCGGCTCACGGGACGCGTTGAGAATGCCCCAGTACGGACCGACGCCGCCCTCGAAGAACTTCCAGGGCTGATCGATCGCCTCGACGATGTTGTATTCCATCCCGATGGCTTCGGCGCGGCTGACGAAATTGCGCAGCGTCACCGCCTGTTCGAACGGGCCGGGGATCGCCGATTTGAGATTGTAGCCGGCGCTCGGCCAGCCGAATTCGGCAATCACGATGCGCTTGCCGGGGAAGGCGTCACGCAGTTTCTGGTAGATAATCAGCGCCTGATCGACCGCCTGCTTGTCCGAAAACCCTTCCCAATAGGGCAGGATGTGCGCGGCGATGAAGTCGACCGAGGATGCCAGTTCGGGATTCTCGATCCAGATGTTCCAGATCTCGCCGGTGGTGACCGGGACGTTGACCTGGCTCTTCACGCGCTGGATCAGCTTGATCAGGTCCTCGACCTTCTGGTCGGCGCGGTAGATGGTTTCGTTGCCGACGACGATGCCGTTGACGTTGCTGTTGCGCTTGGCGAGCTCGATGGCCGCCTGCATTTCGCGCTCGTTGCGGTCGGTGAACTTGTCGATCCAGGCGCCGACCGTGACCTTCAGCCCGACTTCATTGGCAATCGGAGGCACCAGCTCGACGCCGCCGGTCGACGAGTAAAGTCGAATCGCCCGGGTCATCGGAGCCAGCGTTTTCAGGTCGCTGCGGATCCGCTCGGCGCTCGGAATATTGTCGACGTCGGGGTGAGCAGAGCCATCAAATGGCGCGTAGGACACGCTCGGCAGAATGCCGGAAAAGTCGGGGGCTTTCTGTTTGTCCCTGAGGATGCCCCAGAGACCGGCGTGAGCGGCGGTGACGAAAAGCAGAACAGCGACGACGGCGCGCATCGCGACTAAACCATACGGGGGCCAGATGGCTGGTCAGCGGACCCGTCCCCGAGGTCCGACCAAGGCGGTAGCAATTCAAGCATAGCGCTCGGCCCCGTTGGCGATCAATTCATACGCCGCCGTGGCGATTTAAGGGCGGACACACGCCAACCGCAAAAATTTCCGAACGTTCCGAACTGCGCCGGCCTATTTCGCCGGCGCAGGATTGGCAGCAGGATTTTGCGCTGGCGTCGCCGGAGCGGCGGGCTGCGGATTCGCCGCCGGCTTGCCCGCAGGTGCCGCCGGAGCCGCGGTTGCCGCTGCAGGCTGTGGCTGTGCGGTCGGATTGATCCAGCAGGCGTGGACGCGCCCGCTGAGGCCTTCCGGCACCTTCGGATCGATCGGACCGGAGCGGACCAGGCAGCGGAACGCGGCCTGGATGTGGCCGGTCGGGCAGCCGAAGCGGTCGTACAGGTCGAGATGGCGGAACGCGGTGTCGAGGTCGTCGCGCCACATCAGCACCACGACGCGGCGGCCGAGCCAGACGCATTCCGGATTGCCGGCGGGTCCGTTGATCGCCTGCGCGGCTTCGACGAATTCGTCGGTCTTGCGCTGGCTTTCCTTGAGTGCGTCGGCAGGCGCCTGCGCCGGCTGATTGGCGTTGGCTGCGGGCTTGTTGTTCTGATCCTGGGCGCGCAGATCGCCGCTCTGGGCGATCGCGCCGCCGATCCCGATCAGCAGCGCAAGTCCGGTCGCGGCCAGACCGCGCCACAGCGCGTTCCGGAACTCAAGGATTACTCGTCGCATAGCGTCCCCGATCTGTTGGCCGGGCCATGACGGCCTCGGTCCCCATCGCCCGATGCCACCTGAAATCGTCGCCGATGCGGCGTGACCCCTGCACGATTCCCATGGCGGACATTCCGGGATTTGTCCAGCAATGACAACTGATCGCCGACGAGATGTCGACGAATTCATGTTGCTTAACGCGCGTTCATGTCGGCGCTCCGGAGGTTGCGTCAGCTTATGCCCTTGGCAGATCGCCTGTGAGCGGGTAATCGACGGTCATTCTGGAGGACGGAACCCATTACTTTTCGCACGCCGCTGGCGCTTCTCCCGATTTCTCTCGGCATCATCTTCGGCGTCTGGTGGTGGATCGCCACGCCGGTCAATCTCGCGCGCGCGCCGATCGATCCGAACGCCAAGCTCGAATGCGTGTCGTATGCGCCGTTCCGCGGTGCGCAGACGCCGCTCGATCCGACAACACGGATCGGCGCCGATCAGATCGAGCAGGATCTGGCGCAACTCGCCAAGATCTCGAAATGCGTCCGGACCTATTCGGTCGACAACGGCCTCGAGCAATTGCCGGCGATCGCGGCCAAGGTCGGCCTCAAGGTGCTGCAGGGAATCTGGCTCGGCAACGAGCGCGCCAAGAACCTGGCGCAGATCGCCATCGCGGTCGGCCTGGCCAAGGACTATCCGGACGTCATCAGCGCGCTGGTCGTGGGCAACGAAGTGTTGCTACGCGGCGAGATGACGGCGGGCGATCTCGCTGCGACGATTCGTCTGGTCAAGTCGCAGGTGAAGACGCCGGTCACCTACGCCGACGTCTGGGAATACTGGCTGCGCAATCGCGAGATTTACGAGGCGGTGGATTTCGTCACGATCCACATCCTGCCGTATTGGGAGGACCTGCCGATCCGTGCGCGCAATGCCGCGGCGCATGTCGATCAGATCCGCAAGCGCGTCGCGGTCGCATTCCCGGCCAAGGAAATCCTGATCGGCGAGACCGGCTGGCCGAGCGCTGGGCGGATGCGCGAGGGCGCGCTGCCGTCTCGCACCAATCAGGCGCGCGTCGTTTCGGAAATTCTCGGTCTCGCCAAGGCGGAGAATTTCCGTGTCAATCTGATCGAGGCCTACGACCAGCCATGGAAGCGCGATCTCGAGGGCACGGTCGGCGGTTACTGGGGCCTGATCGACGCGGACAATCGCGAACTGAAATATCCGGCTGGCGTGCCGATCAGCAATTTCCCGAAGTGGAAGCTGTCGATGGCCGCCGGCATGGGGCTCAGCGTGGTGATCTTTGCGACCGCGATGCTGACGTTGCGCCGCAGACCCTGGTCGCCACGGCTGGCCTCATGGCTTGCCGTGGGCGTGTCGGCGACTGCGGGCGGCGTGCTGCTCGGCATCGCCGTCGACAAGATGCTGGTGGAGAGCTACGGCTGGGGCCGCTGGCTGCAATGGGGATTGCTGCTGGCCAGCGGCGTGCTGACGCCAATACTGGCGGCGCATGCGCTGATGGTCGGCCGGGCGGTCCCGACGTTCCTCGAACTGTTCGGCCCTCGGGAGGATCGCAGCAGATCGTTCCTGACCTACGCGCTGGGATTGTCGGTTGTGGTGACCACGCTGATCGGCGCGCAGACGGCGCTCGGCTTCACCTTCGATCCGCGCTATCGCGATTTTCCGTTCGCCTCGCTGACGATGGCGGTGCTGCCGCTGTTCCTGCTGATGCTGCTGAACCGGCCGCAACAGGGCGTGCGGCCGATCGCCGAGGCGGTGTTCGCCGGGGTGTTCGCGGTCTGCGCGCTCTACACGGTGTTCAACGAAGGGCCGAAGAACTGGCAGTCGCTGTGGACCTGCGCGGTCTATTTTATGCTGGCGCTCACGCTGTGGCGGGCGCGGGCCGTGCAAATCCCAAGATAAGCAAGCCGATCGCGATCCCCGACAGGGCGATGTTGTAGAGCACGATGCCGAAGCCGGCGGCCACCAGACCCGCGGTCAGCAGCACGATCGACGGCCGGATGAAGTGCAGCACGGCGATCACCACCGCGGCGATTCCGAACACGGAATTGCGGAACAGGTAGGTCATCAGCAGCCGCGTCTTGCACAGCATCGATTGCAGACCGGCGTCGCAGGCGAGCGCCACGGTCGAGAGTTCGATCGCGAGATAGCGCAGATACAGCGCATAGCCCACGGTGAGAAAGCCGACGATCAGGAGCCACTGCACCTGATACGGGGTGAGGCGGAAGGGGCGTTTTTTCATTCTGAGATTATGCAGCGGTTCGCGGCTGCGAACAACCCGCTGCGGTGGTCGGGCTCAGTCGGACCTCAGCGGATGCCGAGAAACGTCGACAGCGACGCCGGCTTCGGCGCCGGCTGCGGCTCCGGTGGGGGCGGCGGCGGCTCGGGGGCGGCGGTGACTTTGGGGGGGCGCTTGCGCGGCATCCGGGGCGGCGGTGCGGTCGAGGTCAGCGGCAGGCGCTGACCGTCGAACACCGATGTCTCGCAGGCGCGATCGGCGGCGCCGAGCGTGGCGCAAAGCCTGGCCGCCGCCGCGGCGTCGTTGAGCGGACCGACGACCAACCGGAGCTGACCGCCGCTGGCGTTTTCCTTGACCATAATGATCGGCCGCATGTCCTTCAGCTCCGTGTGAGCCTTCGACATCCGGCGCCAAAGATTGCGCAGCCCCTCGACCGAATTCGCTCCGCCCAGTTCGGCACCGAACTCGGTGCGGGGAACGACGACCGGCGTCTCATCGGGTGAGTCGGCCTCCGGCTCGCTCTGCGGATTGCCGGGCCCCAGGGGCTGCAGGAGCTTGCCCGCGGCGGAATCCGGCGGCGCCAGCATCGAACGGGACGCCATCAAGGGGGGCGCTGGCACGATCGCGGCCAGGGCGGTCTTGTCGAGGCGTTTGGCTTCCGCCTCCGGGGCGGGTGGCGAGGCCGGAACAACGGAGGGCGACGTAACGGGAGATGCCGCTGCGGCGACGATCGGGGCCGGCGATTCAGGCTGATCGATCTTGGGAGACGGCGAAGCCGTTTCAGAGGCTGCCGCGGCGGTGGCGCGTTTGGATGGAGAGGGGGGTGACTGCGCGGCCGCAGCCGATGGCGGCACTGACGGGGGTGCCTGCGCGCTTGATTTGGAATCGACCGCTGCGATCCGCGGCCCCGACGGCTCCTTGACCGGAATCTCCGGGAGCGCCGCCGCGGCTGCCTTGTCGTGACCCGACGTCGGCTTGGTGGAGGCCTGCACCCGCGCGATCGAACCCGTCACCGATTCGAGTCCCTGCTCGAGCGAGCCGAGCCGCGAATAAAGACGGTCGCGATCGCTGTTGAGCGTCTCAATGGCTGCGGCAAGCCGGCTGGCCTCGCTCTGGCTCTCCCTGGCCAGCCGCTGAATCTGCTGCGATTGCCGTGCCAGATCGACGGCGGCGACCTGGTCGCGCTTGCGGTCGATCGCGGTCTGGCTGGCCAGGATCGCGATCACCAGCGCGCCGATCGAACCGGCCGCCCATGATGCCAGCCGCCATTTGGCGCGGGTGTCGAGGTCTTCCTCATCCGCCAGGAAGCGCGTCAGCCATCCGCCCGATTCGTCGGCGGCAAAACTGTCCGCCAGATCATCGCTGTTCCTCGCCATCCGAACGTTCGAAGCCCCTGTCGCCCCAGCGAATCATGCCACCAACAATAACAGGGAACGTCGGCTTGATGCAGCCGGCCGGGCATTTTCGGTCCCCGAGGCGGTTTCCCCTTGGGCCGAAAACCCTTTATGAGAGCTGCACATCGACGGCACGGGATTTGAGATGACGACGAGAACCAGCCTGACGATCGTGCTTGCGGCCGGAGAGGGCACGCGGATGCGGTCGTCGCTACCCAAGGTGCTTCACCCGGTGGCCGGGCGGCCGCTGCTCGCCCACGTTCTGGCCGCCGCACCGCACGGCGAAGGCGACAAACTCGCCGTGGTGGTCGGGCCCGATCACCAGGCGGTGGCCGACGAGACCAGTCGGCTCCGCCCGGATGCGGAGACCTATGTGCAGGCGGAGCGTCTCGGCACGGCGCATGCGGTGCTCGCGGCGAAGGACGCGATTGCGCGCGGCGCCGACGATCTGCTGATCGCCTTCGGTGACACCCCGCTGATTTCGTCGGAGACTTTCGCCCGCTTGCGCGAGCCGCTGCGGAACGGTTCGGCGCTGGTGGTGCTGGGCTTCCGCGCAGTCGATCCGACCGGCTACGGCCGGCTGGTGGTCGAGGCCGGCCAGTTGGCCGCGATCCGCGAGCAGGCCGACGCCGGCCCGGCCGAACTGGCGATCACGCTGTGCAATGCCGGCGTGATGGCGATCGACGGCCGCATCGCGCTCGAGGTGCTCGAGCAGATCGACAACGCCAACAAGAAGGGCGAGTACTACCTGACCGACGCAGTCGGCATCGTGCGAAAGCTCGGACTGACTGCGAGCGTGATCGAGACCGACGAAGACGAAGTCCGCGGCATCAACACCAAGGCGCAACTCGCCGAAGCCGAAGCGGTGATGCAGACGCGGCTGCGCCAGGCGGCGATGGCCGCCGGCGTGACGTTGATATCGCCGGAGACGATTCATCTCGCGGCTGACACGACATTCGGCAAGGACGTCACGATCGAGCCGTTCGTGGTGATCGGCCCCGGCGTCAGCATCGGCGACGGCGCGGTGGTCCATTCGTTCTCGCACATCGTCGAAACGTCGCTCGGCAAGAAAACCTCGATCGGTCCCTATGCGCGGCTGCGTCCGGGCACCTCGCTCGGCGACGGCGCCAAGATCGGCAACTTCGTCGAGACCAAGGCGGCGCAGATCGACGCCGGCGCCAAGGTCAATCATCTCACCTATATCGGCGACGCGCATATCGGCGCCGGCGCCAATATCGGCGCGGGCACGATCACCTGCAATTATGACGGCTACAACAAGCATCGCACCGAGATCGGCGCCGGCGCCTTCGTCGGATCGAATTCTTCGTTGGTCGCGCCGATCACGATCGGTGTGGGCGCTTATATCGGTTCGGGATCGGTCATCACCAGAAACGTGCCGGACGATGCGCTCGCGGTCGAGCGTAACGACCTGAGCGTGCGCGAGGGCTGGGCGAAGCGGTTTCGTGAAGCCAAGGCGCGCGTGAAGAAGCCCAAAGAGAGTTGACATCCGGCTGATGCGATTGGTTAACGCCCCGTCGCTTAACCCTGTCGCAATTCGCAATAAATATTGACTACCTGTGGTTTTGGCGAACTCGCTACATATCAGGTGACGCCGGACCGTGCCGGCATTCGGGGGTATTCAACCGCATGTGCGGCATCATCGGCATTCTGGGGCGCGGACCGGTTGCGGAGCAACTGGTCGACTCATTGAAACGGCTCGAATATCGCGGCTATGATTCCGCCGGCGTGGCTACGCTGGAGGGAATGCATCTCGAACGCCGCCGTGCCGAAGGCAAGCTGAAAAACCTCGAGGCGCGGCTCAAACGCGAGCCGCTGAGCGGTCATGCCGGCATCGGCCACACGCGTTGGGCGACGCACGGCAAGCCGAACGAGACCAATGCGCATCCGCACGCCGCTGCCGGCGTCGCCGTGGTTCACAACGGCATCATCGAGAATTTCCGCGAACTGCGTACCGAACTCCAGGCCGGCGGCGCAGATTTCGCGAGCGAGACCGATACCGAAGTCGTCGCGCATCTGGTGAGCGCCTACATCCGCAACGGCGCGTCCCCGGCGGATGCTGTGAAGGCGGCGCTGCCGCGGCTGCGCGGCGCGTTCGCGCTGGCGTTCCTGTTCGAGGACCACGACGATCTGATGATCGGCGCGCGCAAGGGCTCGCCGCTCGCGATCGGTTATGGCGACGGCGAGATGTATCTCGGCTCCGACGCGATCGCGCTGGCGCCGCTGACCGACGATATCAGCTATCTCGAAGACGACGACTGGGTGGTGCTGACCCGGAGCGGCGCGGAAGTCCACGATGCCAAGGGTGACATCGTGGAGCGCGGCGTGATGAAGTCCGGCGCGTCGTCTTTCGTCGTCGACAAGGCGAACTATCGCCACTTCATGGCGAAGGAAATTCACGAGCAGCCGGAAGTCGTCGGCCATACGCTGGCGCGTTATCTCGACATGGCGACCGAGCGGGTGTCGCTGCCGACGAAGCTGCCGTTCGACTTCAAGGATATCCAGCGGATCTCGATCACCGCCTGCGGCACCGCGAATTACGCGGGCTATATCGGCAAATACTGGTTCGAGCGGTTCGCGCGGCTGCCGGTCGAAATCGATATCGCCTCCGAGTTCCGCTATCGCGAGGCGCCGCTGCGCAAGGGCGATCTGGCGATCTTCATCTCGCAATCCGGTGAGACCGCCGACACGCTGGCGGCGCTGCGCTACGCCAAGGAGCAGGGGCTGCACACGCTGTCGGTGGTCAACGTGCCGACCTCGACGATCGCCCGCGACAGCGAAACCGTGATGCCGACGCTGGCCGGCCCGGAAATCGGCGTGGCCTCGACCAAGGCGTTCACCTGCCAACTCACGGTACTCGCCGCGCTGGCAGTAGCGGCGGGCCGGGCCCGCGGCGAATTGTCTGCGCAGGACGAAACCAAGCTGGTTCACGGCCTGATCGAGTTGCCGCGACTGATGGCGGCGGCGCTCGCGACCGAGCATCAGGTCGAGCGGCTGGCGCGGGACATCGCGAAGTCCCAGGACGTGCTCTATCTCGGCCGCGGCACCAGCTATCCGCTGGCGCTGGAAGGTGCGTTGAAGCTCAAGGAAATCTCCTACATTCACGCCGAAGGCTACGCCGCCGGCGAACTCAAGCACGGCCCGATCGCGCTGATCGACGAGAAAATGCCGGTGGTGGTGATCGCGCCCTACGACCGCGTGTTCGAAAAGACCGTGTCGAACATGCAGGAGGTCGCGGCCCGCGGCGGCCGGATCATCCTGATCACCGACGCCAAGGGTGCCGAGGAGGCGACGGTGGAGTCGCTGGTGACCATCGTGATGCCGGACATGCCGGCGGCTTTCACGCCGCTGGTGTATGCGATCCCGGTGCAACTGCTCGCCTACCATACGGCCGTCGTGATGGGGACCGACGTCGACCAGCCCCGCAATCTGGCGAAGTCGGTGACCGTCGAATAGGCGTAGGCGGCCGTTCTATCCACACCCCGGCTGTTGTTGAGACGGCACGAAACCCCTATATCGGAACCATCCGGCGCGGGCGCTCGGCCTGCTTCAGGCACAGCACACCGATCGGTCCATACGGGCCGGTCATTGTCTGCTAGGCTGGACGTGCGCATCGTGGCTTTGCTGCGAATTTGGATGTATTCGACCTGGAAGCCTGATGAACGATCAACCAAGCCTGGATCTCGGTGAGAACGTCCCGGACCCGCCGCGTGGGTTCATGGGGCGCCTGCGGAACTATTTCCTGACCGGTCTGGTCGTCGCAGGCCCGGTTGCGATTACCTTTTATCTGACCTGGTGGTTCGTGAACTGGGTCGACGGCTTCGTCCGTCCGCTGGTGCCGCCGGATTATCGTCCCGAGACTTATCTGCCGTTCGCGATCCCGGGCTCAGGGCTGGTCGTTGCCTTCGTGGCGCTGACGTTGCTCGGCTTCCTCACCGCCAATCTGATCGGGCGGACCCTGGTGGATCTCGGCGAACGGTTGCTCGGCCGGATGCCGGTGGTGCGCGCGATCTATCGCGGCCTGAAACAGGTGTTCGAGACGCTGTTCGCGGGCAACGGCTCGAGCCTGCGAAAGGTCGGCCTCGTCGAATTTCCCTCGCCGGGAATGTGGTCGATCGTGCTGATTTCGTTGCCGCCGAATCCGGAGGTCGCTTCGCGGATTCCAAGCCACGACGAGCACATCTCGGTGTTTCTGCCGTGCGCCCCGAACCCGACCACGGGCTTCTTTTTCTACGTGCCGAAGAGCAAGGTCATCAGTGTCGACATGAGCGCCGAAGAGGCCGCGACGCTGATCATGTCGGCCGGCGTGGTGCAGCCCGGCTCCGATCCGCAGCGCAAGATCGCGGCGCTGGCCGCCACCGCACTCGCCGCCAAGAAAGCGGCCGGCGAGCCGGAATCGGCGTTTTCGCGCCGACGGGTGAAGGCGCCGGACAAGGTCGACTGACCGCGTCAGTCCTTCAATCGAATCCCGGACATCTTCATCGAAGCGTAGGTCGGCCGGCGGCGATCATGACGTCGTCTCGGCCGCGATCGCCGGTGATGCGCTACTCCTTTGTAGGCGAGATTATGCGAACATTGCCTGCGAGGCTTTCGCTCGCAGAATCCAGCCGGCAAAATCAGCCGATGCGAGAGAGGCTCATGCCTGCCGCAGGCGTGAGCGCGCGCCGAACATTATCGAGACATCTGCGCCGGTCGGACTGTCCTTGATTTCAACGCGACCGCCGTGCAATCGCGCGATCTCACGGACCAGGTTGAGGCCGAGTCCGGCGCCGCGTGTGCCGGAGCTTGACCGATAGAACGGCTCGAACACGCGCTCGCGATCCGCTGGGGGCACGCCGGGGCCCTCATCGCTCACCGATAGTTCCGTCGGGCTCACACGAACCAGGATTCGTCCGCGCCGGCCGCCATATTGGATCGCGTTCTGGATCAGATTGGCGATCGCTCGCTCCAGCGCGCCTTCGTCGCCCGGCATCGTGACGTGGCCGACGGTGTTGTCGAATCCGATTTCGTAGCCGGCTGCGATGGCCAGCGGTGCGAGATCGGCCGTCACGCGCCTTGCGATATCGACCAGATCGACCGCCGTCGATGGCGCCGCCGTTTGCTTGATACGTTCGACATCCAGAAGTTGGTCGGCCAAGGTCGATAGCCGTTTGACATCCTCCAGCAACCGGTCGGTTTGCGGTCCGGGCTCCAGCGACTCGATACGGGTCTGCAGGATAGCAATCGGCGTTCGCACTTCATGGGCGGCGTTCGCCAGGAACAACTCGCGACGCTCCAATCCTTCGTCGAGGCGCCGCAACGCATCGTTGACGGCGCGCACCAATGGCACGATCTCGCTAGGCACCAGATCAAGGGAAAGCTGCGTGCCCCGCCGGTCGATGTCGATCGCCTCGGCCTCCGCCGCGGCGGTCGCGAGTCCGGCCAGCGAGCGACGCACGACCATCGGGGTCGCGATCAGCGTCGCCAGCGCCATCACGATGGTGACCGGAAGAACGATGCTGGCCAGCAACGCGGCGACAACGCCGGCAAACCGATGAAAGGGCACCGTGCCGCCGGCGCCGGCCAGAATCTGGAGCTTGCCGCCGGGCGCGTCGACCCAGCGCATCCGTGCCGTGCCGCGTGGCGCCTCGCCGCCAGTCCAGCCGAGGCGGGCCTGTCCGACCGCGTCGAGGGCATCGCCGATCCGGGCAAATTCGGCCGGCACCTCGCCGCGCGAGACCGAATGCCCGGATTTGTCTCTGACCAGAAACCAAGGCTCGGGCAGCGCAGCTAATTGTCTTGCCAGCATCGGCGTCTGCCGGAGGGTCAGCCCGCCCGACTCATCGCGCGCGACCGCATCCCTGATCGCATTGATGGTTTGATCTTCAGCCTCGGGCGGCACCACAAAGCCGCCCGCCCACACCGCGCCGATCCACACGACCGTCAGGGTCGCGAGAATCATCGCCTGCAGCGCGACTAGGCGGCGGACCAATAGCCATCGCAACGAGGTGCGCGGAGCCGTCGTCATGGCGACCGGTTGATCAGATAGCCGATGCCGCGAACGGTGTGGATCTCGACGCCGGCATCGGCGTCGATCAACTTCCGGCGCAGCCGCGAGATATGGGTGTCCAGTGCGTTCGACTGGATTTCGTCGTCGAAGCCATAGACCGCGTGGTCCAGCGCGGCGCGTGCGACGGTTCGGCCGGATCGTCGCAGCAGCGCTTCGAGCACCAGCAGTTCGCGTCGCGGCAGGTTGAGATTGACGCCGGCGACGCTCGCCTGGCGATGGGCGCCGTCGAAGCAAAGGCGGCCCAGCTTGAGGATCTCCTCCGACAGGCCGCTTGGCCGGCGCAGCACCGCGCGCAGCCGGGCCAGCAACTCGGCGATTGCAAATGGCTTGCCCAGATAATCGTCGGCTCCGCTATCCAGTCCCGCAACGCGCTCGGCGAGGTCGCCGCGCGCCGTCAGCACGATGATGGGGGTCATCAGGCCCTTTGCTCTCAGCGTGGGGATGAGCGAGAGCCCATCGCCGTCGGGCAGTTGCCGGTCCAGCAGGATCGCGCAGTAGCGGTTGCCGGTCAGGGCCTCATCGGCCAGACCCAGCGTCGCGACCCGATCGACCACCATGTCGTGGTTGCGCAGCGCGGCGGCCAGCGCTGACGCCATCTCGGGTTCATCCTCCACCAGCAACACACGCACAGCAGAACCCTTCCGATCTCGTCGGGATTCGGTTTATCCGGCGTACATTGCGTCAACGTTACGCAGCGCCGGAGCGAACGCCTCATCCGGCGCCGAGCAGCGGGATCGCCTCGTCGCGCTCGTAGAGATACAGCAGACAGCGCAGCGCCTCGCCTGACTCACCTTGCAACTTCGGATTGTCCTTCAGAATCCGCAGCGCTTCGTCGCGGGCCTGCGTGATCAACTGGCCGTGCACCTCGGAGCGCGCGATCCGGTAGCCGGGTAGGCCGCTCTGGCGGGTGCCGAGCACATCGCCTTCGCCGCGCAGCTTGAGATCTTCCTCGGCGATTCGAAAGCCGTCGGTGGTTTCGCGGATCACCCGCAGCCGCGCCGCCGACATCTCGCCGAGCGGCTCCTTGTACAGCAGCAGGCAGGTCGAGGCCTCGCTGCCGCGGCCGATCCGGCCGCGCAATTGGTGCAGCTGCGCCAGCCCAAAGCGCTCGGCGTTCTCGATCACCATGATGCTGGCTTGTGGCACATCGACGCCGACCTCGACGACGGTGGTCGCCACCAGCACGCTGATCTCGCCGCTCGCGAATTGCGCCATCACGCGGTCCTTGTCGGCGCCCTTCATCCGGCCATGGACCAGGCCGACCTGATCGTCGCCGAAGCGTTGGCGCAACGACTCGAAGCGCTGTTCGGCGTCGGTCAGTTTGACGTTTTCGGATTCCTCGACCAGCGGGCAGATCCAGTACACGCGCTTGCCGGCGGCGATGGCGCGACCGATCCCGTCGATTACTTCGGGCAGCCGACTGTCGGTGAGTGCGCGGGTGTCGATCGGTTGCCGGCCGGCCGGCTTCTCGCGTAGTTCGGAGACGTCCATGTCGCCGAAATAGGTCAGTACCAGCGTGCGCGGAATCGGCGTGGCACTCAGCACCAGGACATCGACGGCATCGCCCTTCGAGGTCAGCGCCAGCCGCTCGCGGACGCCGAAGCGATGCTGCTCGTCGACCACCGCCAGCGCCAGCGATTTGTAGATCACGTCGTCCTGGATCAGCGCGTGGGTGCCGACCAGGAAATCGATCTCGCCGCTTTCGAGCCGTGCCAACAATTCGCGGCGCTCCTTGCCTTTCTCGCGGCCGGTCAGGATCGCAACCTGCATGCCGGCGCGCTCGGCCAAAGGCGCGATGGTCTTGATGTGCTGGCGGGCGAGGATTTCGGTCGGCGCCATCAGCGCGGCCTGCTTGCCCGCCTCGGCCACGGCGGCGGCGGCGAGCAGCGCCACCACGGTCTTGCCGGAGCCGACGTCGCCTTGCAGAAAGCGCAGCATCCGCACCGGCTGGGTGAGATCCCCGGCGATTGCGGCCGCCGCTTCCTGCTGCGACGTCGTCAGCGCATAGGGCAGCGCGTCGATGATCTTGTGACGCAGCCGGCCATCGCCGGCATTGCGCGCGCCGGCCGGGCGACGGAGCTGCGCGCGCACCAGCGCCAACGCCAGCTGTCCGGCGAGCAGTTCATCATAGGCGAGCCGCGACCAGAACGGGCCGTCGGGGAGGATGTCGGTCGGCTCATTCGGAACATGGACGCGCTGCAGGGACTCCGCGAAGGAGGGAAACTTGCAGCGCCGCAACACCTCGGGGCTGATCCATTCCGGCAGCGCCGGCAGTCTGGTCAGCGCCTGCGCCACTGCGCGGCGCAGCGAGCCGATCGCCAGCCCTTCGGTCAGCGGATACACCGGATCGATCTTGGGCAGCTTCGCGAAGCCTTCCTCGTCGACGACGCGGTCCGGATGCACGATCTGCAGCGTGCCGTCGTAGAGCTGGCCGGTGCCGGAGACGTAGCGCTTTTGGCCGACCGGCAGCAGCTTCTCGACGAATTCCGGCTTGGCGCGGAAGAACGTCAGGATCACGTCGCCGGTGTCGTCGCTGGCATAGACCAGATAGGGCGCGCGTGAGCGGCCGGGCGGCGGCGGCCGATGGCGGTCGACGGTGACTTCCAGCGTGACCACGGTGCCGGGTTGGGCGTCGCGGATCTTCGGCCGGGAGCGGCGGTCGATCACGCTGACCGGCAGATGCAGCAGCAGATCGACCAGCCGCGGAGTGTCGTCGCGGTCGAGCAGGTAGCGGAACAGCTTGTCCTGCTTCGGGCCGACGCCGGTGAGGCCGGTGACCGGGGCGAACAGGGGATTGAGCAGAGCAGGGCGCATCGAACCGGCTCGGTTGGGCGGACATTTGCGGCAGGCTTGAATGCATTTCGCGTCGATTGCAATGCGCCAGGGCGGGCTGACATCCGCTGCGCCGACCGCTATATCAACCCCGCCCGGCACGTCCGGGCTTTCCGCGTTCAGCAAGGTTTCCAACGATGACCGGTACGACACGATCGAGCGGTGGCCTCGACGACCGCCGCAAGCGGCTCCTGTTCCGCTGCTGGCACCGCGGCACCCGCGAGATGGACCTGATTCTCGGCCAGTTCGCCGACGCCGAGATCGGGACGCTGACCGACGCCGAACTGGACGAGCTCGAAGGGCTGATCGAGCTCAACGACCACGACCTGTATAACGCGGTGGCGGGCGCGGACACGCTGCCCGCCGAGTTCAAAAACGGGCTGTTCGACCGGATCAAGACCTACGGCCATCAGGGCGACCCGGCATGAAGGCGCCATCACGATCGCCCGCGGAATTGCTGGCGCCCGGCCGTGCGCTGACCTTCGCCAATGTCGCCGAGGGCGCCGAGGGGCTGATCATCTCGGACTTGGCGCGCGCGGTGGCGGCGAGGCCGAAGCCGCCGGCGGTGAGCCTCGTGGTGATCTGCCGCGACGGGCCGCGGATGCAGGCGCTGGCGCGCAGCCTGGAATTCTTCGCGCCCGACGTCGGCGTGATGCAGTTTCCGGCGTGGGATTGCCAGCCCTATGACCGCGTCTCGCCGCATGCCGGCATTCTCGCGCAGCGCGTCACGGCGCTGGCGCGGTTATCGCGGTTGGCGGGCTCCGACAAGCCGCTGATCGTGCTGACCACCGTCAACGCCGCGGTGCAGCGGGTGCCGGCGCGCGAAGTGATCGCCGCGCAGGCGCTCTCGGTCGCGCCGGGCAATGTGGTGCCGATGGACTCCGTCGCCGCCTGGCTCGAGCACAATGGCTACAGCCGCGCCTCGACGGTGCGCGAGCCCGGCGAATACGCGGTGCGCGGCGGCATCCTCGATCTGTTTCCGGCCGGGCTGGAAATGCCGGTGCGGTTCGACTTCTTCGGCGACCAGCTCGAATCGATCCGCACTTTCGACGCCGAGACCCAGCGCACCCAGCACAGCATGCGCGCGCTCGATCTGGTGCCGGTGTCGGAATTCCAGCTCATCACCGAGACCATCCGCCGCTTCCGGATGGGCTACGTTGCAGCCTTCGGCGCGCCGGATCGCGACGACCAGCTCTACACGGCGATCAGCGAAGGCCGCCGCCATCCCGGCATGGAGCACTGGTTGCCGCTGTTCCAGGAGCGGATGGACACGCTGTTCGACTATCTTCCCGGCGCGCCGGTGGCGATCGAACCGCAGAGCGAGGACGCCGTTCGCGAGCGCTTCGAGCAGATCGCCGATTACTACGAGGCGCGGCGCGAGGCGATGGAGCAGCCCGGCTCCGGCGCGATCTACAAGCCGCTGCCGCCGGATCGGCTCTATCTCACCGACAAGGAATGGGCCGCGCGGCTGGAAGGCGCGTCGCTGGCGCGGCTGACGCCGTTCGCCGTGCCGGACGATGCCGGTGGCTCGGTGATCGACGCCGGCGCGCGCGCCGGGCGCAGCTTCGCGCCGGAGCGCGCCGACACCAGCGTCAACGTCTTCGAACGGCTGGTCGCGCATGTGCAGTCGCTGCAGGCGGCGCGCAAGAAGGTGGTGATCGCGCTGTGGAGCGAAGGCTCGCGCGACCGCATGGCGAGCATGCTGAAGGACCACAAGCTCGTCCACCTCACCAGCGTCAATTCGTGGCGCACGGTGCAGGCGACGCCGCGCAACGAGGCGATGCTGGCGGTGGTCGGCCTCGAATCCGGCTTCGAGACCGATGCGTTCGCGGTGATCACCGAACAGGATGTGCTCGGCGACCGCCTGGTGCGGCAGCGCAAGTCGGCCAAGAAGCTCGACAACTTCATCTCCGAGGTCACCAGTCTCGCCACCGGCGACATCGTCGTCCATGTCGAGCACGGCATCGGCCGCTTCATCGGGCTGCAGACGCTGGAGGTCGGCGGCGCGCCGCACGACTGCGTCGAACTGCACTACGCCAACGACACCAAGCTGTTTCTTCCCGTCGAGAACATCGAACTGCTGTCGCGCTACGGCTCCGACGGCACCACAGTCGAACTCGACAGGCTCGGCGGCTCGGGCTGGCAGGCGCGCAAGGCCAAGCTCAAGAACCGCATCCGCCAGATCGCCGGCGAACTGATCAAGGTCGCGGCCGAGCGGCATCTGCGCGAGGCGCCGAAACTCCACGTCGAGCCGCATCTCTACGACGAATTCTGCGCGCGCTTTCCCTATGAGGAGACCGAGGACCAGCTCGCCGCGATCAACGCGGCGCTCGGCGATCTCGAGCGCGGCATGCCGATGGATCGCCTCGTCTGCGGCGACGTCGGCTTCGGCAAGACCGAGGTGGCACTGCGCGCGGCCTTCGCGGTGGCGCTCGACGGCAAGCAGGTCGCGGTGGTGGTGCCGACCACGCTGCTGGCGCGGCAGCACGCCAAGACCTTCACCGAGCGGTTTCGCGGCTTTCCGGTGAATGTCGGTCAGGCCTCGCGGCTGGTGTCGCCGAAGGAACTGACGCTGGTCAAGAAGGGTCTGGCCGAAGGCCAGATCGACATCGTCGTCGGCACCCACGCGCTGCTCGGCAAGGCGATCAGGTTCAAGGATCTCGGCCTCGTCGTGGTCGACGAGGAACAGCATTTCGGCGTCACCCACAAGGAGAAGCTGAAGCAGTTGCGCGCCGAAGTACACGTGCTGACGCTGAGCGCGACACCGATCCCGCGCACGCTGCAGCTCGCCATGACCGGCGTGCGCGACCTGTCGATCATCGCGTCGCCGCCGGTCGATCGCCTCGCGGTGCGCACCTTCGTCGCCCCGCACGATCCCTTGATGATCCGCGAGGCGCTGCTGCGCGAGCGCTATCGCGGCGGGCAGGCGTTCTACGTCGTGCCGCGGATCGACGACCTCGCCGAGGTCAAGGACTTCCTCGACAAGCACGTGCCGGAAATGAAGGTCGCGGTCGCTCACGGCCAGATGCCGCCGACGGTGATCGAGGACATCATGTCGGCGTTCTACGACGGCAAATACGACATCCTGCTGTCGACCACGATCGTCGAATCCGGCCTCGACATTCCGAACGCCAATACGCTGATCGTGCACCGCGCCGACATGTTCGGGCTGGCGCAATTGTATCAGCTCCGCGGCCGCGTCGGCCGCTCGAAGCTGCGCGCCTATGCGCTGTTTACGCTGCCGCAACACAACATCACGGCGCAGGCGGAGCGGCGGCTGAAGGTGCTGCAATCCCTGGAGACGCTGGGCGCCGGCTTTCAGCTCGCCTCGCACGACCTCGACATCCGCGGCGCCGGCAATCTGCTGGGCGAAGAACAGTCCGGCCACATCAAGGAGGTCGGCTTCGAGCTGTATCAGCAGATGCTGGAGGAGGCGATCACCAACCTCAAGGCCGGCGTCGTCGAGCCGGTCGCCGATCGCTGGTCGCCGCAGATCACCATCGGCATGCCGGTGCTGATCCCGGAGGATTTCGTCAACGACCTGTCGGTGCGGCTGTCGCTATATCGAAGACTCGCCGATCTCGACAGTGACGACGAGATCGAGAACTTCGCCGCCGAGCTGCGCGACCGGTTCGGGCCGCTGCCGGACGAGGTGCGCTATCTGTTCAAGGTCGCGGCGATCAAGGCGTATTGCCGGCACGCCAATGTCGAGAAGGTCGATGCCGGCCCGAAGGGCGTCGTCATCACCTTCCGCGACAACGCGTTCGCGCATCCGGACCGGCTGGTGACCTTCATCAAGCGCCACGGCGACGCCGCCAAGGTCCGCCCGGACATGAAGGTGGTGTTCTTCCAGGTCTGGAAAACTCCGGAGGAGCGGCTCGCCGGCACCACCGAGATCATGCGTCAGCTCGCCGAGCTCGCCGATGCCAGGAAGGCGGCCTGATGGCCGCCGCCGGCGCAGCCGTCAGGAGGCCGCGCGTCTTGTGTCGAGCTTGGTCAGGCGGGACAGGATCGCGCGGACGGAATCGTCCGGCATCAACGTCGCGAGCTGAACGTCAGGATCGATCCGGCCCTCGCGCCGGCTCGAGTGCGAGGTCTGTTTCATCACCGCGGTGAGGCGCCGGGCGATCGCCTGAGCGCCGCGAAGATCGGCTTCTGCGAACACCACGAGGATGCTGCCGTCGGCCTGCAGCACGCCAAAATCCATCTTCCGCATCAACCGGCTGACGATCCGCGCGGTGTCGAACAGCACGCGCTGGTCCGCCCGGCAGAACGTGAACTTCGCCACCGACAGCCCGTCGC
Organism: Rhodopseudomonas sp. NSM; assembly: GCF_052445935.1. Classification (NCBI taxonomy): domain Bacteria; kingdom Pseudomonadati; phylum Pseudomonadota; class Alphaproteobacteria; order Hyphomicrobiales; family Nitrobacteraceae; genus Rhodopseudomonas; species Rhodopseudomonas sp. NSM. The sequence goes on from NZ_JBQTCH010000002.1 coordinate 26,734, forward strand.
CACGCGCCTGCGCGTGGTATACGGCCGTGGCGAAATCGCGTTCGAACGCGGTCGGTGTCAGCAGGCCGCTGCGCGGGTCGATCAGACCCCCGGCGTCGAGCGATCGCAGCGTGCGGCCGAGCCGCGCCTCGAAAGCATGCTGTCGAACCAGCGGAAGCGCGTCGGCCACGATGCGAGCCGGATCGCCCTGGGCGAAATCGAGATTGGGCAGGTCGACGTGGTGGTCGGGCGCAGGCACTGTGACCACCACTGGGAGATTGCGGAAGCGGGTGTCCTCGGCCAGCACGGTCAGGAATGCATCGACCACGCGCGGGCTGAACCCTTCGGCGAGGATGATGCCGTCGATGTCGCGGGCGTTGAGGTGTTTCGCCGCCGCTTCGATCGACAGCGCGCCGACCACGCCCACGCGTTCGCCGAGCGCCACCGACAAGGCCGGATAGGCCGCGCCACGACCAATCAGCAGCACGGTCGCGTCCTGGATCGGATCGCTGTCGGGGGTGCGAGGCAAGTCGCCATCGTCGATCTGCCGCCGTAGCGTGGTCGCGTGCAGGGTGCGGACGCGAAGCGCTGCGCGGAGCCGGGCAGCAAGACGCGCAAAATCGCCGCCCTCGAAGCCGATCGCATTCTCAGGGAGAGGGCCACGCGGGTCGAGCACGATCAGCGGCACATAGGGTTGAATCGCTTCGATCTGCTTGGCCAGTATTCCGAGCGAGGTGTCTGTCCCGCCGGTCGCGATCACCGCCGAAGGCTGCAGCCGTGCGATGGAGGCACCGGCCTCGAACCAGCCGGTCGCCACCGCGGGAGATAAACGAGCTGCCGAGAGGGCCGGCAGAATCGGCGAATGGTCGTCTCCTGAAACGACGAGGATGGGCGCGTGATACGACATCTCTGAGAGCCGATTCTCCGCTGTCGACAGCGTTCGACCCTAGTTCGTCACCCTTAATGCGAGGTCAATGCTGACCCGCAGATTCCTGGCCGCGCGGCGGTCCATCTCGAAAGGCTTCGACCATCAAAGGGTTTAGGCCCAATTCTGAAAGTGCTTCACGAGCCCGTGCATTGTCCTGCGCGCGGCCCGCGAGGCGATATCCGCTCCAGCGATCGGGCAATGCGGTGAGCAAGGCGCCCTGGCCGAGCCGCTTCGCCCACTCCTGGAGATCCTGCGCAAGGAAGCGATAGCCGCCGACCGCCATCACCCCGGTTGGAGGCGCGGTGATACAGACGGCACCGCTGGTGCGGTCGAGCCGGGCGGCGAACCCGGTGTCGACATGGTCGGGAGGCGGCGCGGCTGTCGGGCTGCCGAGCGGTGGCAACGGCGCGTAGGCGGCGAGCGTGACCATTGGACCGCGCAGCCCGAGCGTGCCTTTCGGCGTGATCAGGATTTCGCCGGCCGCCGACGACCCGGCCTGGTTGTGTGGCGCGGTGTGAGGCCCCGGCATGATCGTCGCCGGCATTCCATCCTCAATGCGCCGCGCACCGAACAGCCCTGCCTCGCCGAACAGATAGACATCGGTGAAGGTCGCGGGTGCAGCGATCCAGGCCGGGCTCGCTGCGACTTGTTCCGGCGCGCGCCAGAGCCCGATGACATTGCGCAGCGTCGGCATCCCGTCGAGGGCGCTTTCGCCCAGCCGCAATGCCAGCGGCGCCGGCGCCACCAGGGTGTCGCAGCCGAGATCGCGGATCTGGGATTGCAGCACCGCCTCGTCGAACGGATGGTGCAGCGCCAGCGTTCCGCCGCTCAGAAGCCATGTCACCATCGATGAGGCGAGCCCTGCGAACGAGGACGGCGCCTGCGCCGACAGCAGCATCGCGCCTTGCGGGATGCGGCCTTCGAGGAAGATTGCGAGGCCGCCAGCGATCATGTGGAGATGTGTCCGCGGTATCGCCCGCACGCCGTCCGGCGTGGTGTCGAACGAAATGATCGCAGCGCGGCGGGCGTCCTGGGCAGCGGGCGCGATTGCCGATAGGTCATCGGTCATCGCGACGTCGAGCGACGCCATGCCTTCCGGCAGATCCTCGCCGAAGCCGCCGACATAGCGGATCGAGAACGCCTCGGCCGCGGCGTTCATCGCCAAATCGGCGTGGCTGACGCCGTCGATCCAGCGGGTCGAGACGATGGCGCGCGCCCCGGTGCGGTTCAGCGCCGTGGTGATGTCGGCCTGCCGCCAGAGTTGCGGCAGCAACGCGACCACCAGACCCGCCCGCTGCGCAGCCAGGATCGTCAGCGGAAACTCGATGGTATTTGGCAGTTGCAGCGCGATCACCGAATTCGCCGGCAGTCCGGCTGCGGTGAAGTGAGCGGCCAGCGCCGAGATCGCCTTGTCGGCCTGCGCGTAGGTGAGGCGGGAGGGAGCCTGTCCGGTGATGCGCGGTTTGTCGGCGGGGTCGATCAGCGCGACCGCATCGGGCTGTCGCGCCAGAGTGCGGCGGAACAATCCGTCGAGCGTCGGTGATGCATTGGGCTGGCTCACTTGATCACCTTTGTGTCGATGGCCTCGCCCACCACGTCTCGGGCAGGTAGCCGGTCAGGGCATTCGCTGTCGGCCGTTCTATCCGATTCCATCGCGCGATCCATTGTTCCTGGATGTTGTAGAGCGGGATCACGTAGAAGCCCGAAGCGAGAACGCGGTCGAGCGCGCGCACCGCATCGACGAACTCCGGATGCTCCCGCGCGGCGACCATCGCCGCGATCATGGCGTCGACTGCCGGATCCTTCACGCCCATGTAGTTGCGGGTGCCCTGGGTGTCGGCGGCTTCCGCGCCCCAATAGAAGTACTGCTCGTTGCCGGGCGACAGCGACTGGTCCCAGCGGTTCGGGATCATGTCGAAATCGAACGAGATCCGCCGCTGGTCGAACTGCACCGCGTCGACCGCGCGGACCGACGCCTGAATGCCCACCCGTTTGACGTCGCGGGCGAAGGCCAGCGCGATGCGCTCCTGATCCCGTGTGGTCACCAGGATTTCGAAAGCGAGCGGCTGGTGGTCGTCGCGTCGGCGCATGACCGTGCCGTCGAGCTCGTAGCCGGCCTCCGCCAGCAGCGACAATGCGCGGCGCATCGCGACACGGTCGCGGCCGGAGGCGTCGCTCGCGGGAAGGCGATAGCTGCCGTCGATGAAATCGGGCCGCAGCCGCGACAGATAAGGCTTCAGCAGCTTCAACTCGCCGGAATCGGCGGGGCGCGCATACGCAGAGAGTTCGGAGCCGGCGAAGAATCCCGCCGCGCGCGTGTACAGATCGAAGAAGTAGTTGTGGTTGATCCAGGCGAAATCGAACAATTGCAGCAGCGCCTCGCGGACGCGGATATCGGCGAACACCGGGCGTCGCGTGTTGAACACCAGCACTTCGGTCGGTTGCGGCAGGCCGGTCTTGATGGCGTCGCGAATGACCGCGCCGTCGCGGGCGGCGGGGAAGTCGTAGCCGTCGTGCCAGCGCAGCGGTTCGGATTCGACCCGATAGTCGTACAGTCCCCGCTTGAAGGCTTCAAAGTGTGAGTTCGCCTCACGGAAATATTCGATCCGGATCTCGTCGAAGTTCCACAGCCCGCGATTGACCGGGAGATCGCGCCCCCAATAATCCGGGTTTCGTGTCAGGGTGACGCTGGCGCCGGCCTTCACCGCGCTGACGCGATAGGGCCCCGATCCGATCGGCGGCGACAGCGACGTCTCCTCGAAGGTGTCGGCATTGACGGCGTGCTTGGGAAAGATCGGCATCAGGCCGAGGATCAGCGGCAGTTCGCGATCCTGCACATCGCCGAAATCGAAGCGTATGGTGAGGGGATCCGGCGTCTCGGCGCGCACTACCTTGGCGTAGTACAGCCGATGATTGGGGCGCCCCTTGTCGCGCAGCAATTGCCAGGAAAACAGCACGTCCTCGGCCAGCACCGGTTTGCCGTCGGAGAACCGCGCCCGCGGGTCGATCCGGAACGTGACGTAGCTGCGCGCGTCATCGGTTTCCACCGATTGCGCCAGCAGGCCATACAAAGTGAACGGCTCGTCGTTGCCGCGCGCCATCAGGCTCTCGACGACATAACCGCGTATCCGCTGCACCGCGATGCCCTTGACGATGAACGGATTGAGACTGTCGAAGGTGCCGAGCAAACCTTCCACCAGCCGGCCACCTTTCGGCGCGTCGGGATTGGCATAGGGCATTGCCGTGAAGTCGGCGGGCAGGGCGGGGTCGCCGTGCATTGCGAGCGCATAGGACGGCTTCGCCGCCGACTCTGGTCCGGCCAGAGCCGACTGACTGAACGAAACCACAAAGCCGATGACGGCGGCCCTCGCCATCACCCCTGCCAGCAGGCTTGCGCAGGGCGCGAATCGGCCATCTGATTCGGTGCTGTCCACCACGGCAATTTACCACAAGCGAGTGAGGAAACGGGCCGCGGATGATTGTCGCCATTGATCTTTTCGTGCGCCGATGTATTGAAGGCGATCACTCGACGACGCCTGACCGGCCCGTCACGTAACTGCCTCAATTGGCACCGAGAGACCGGCCAAACGGCCAGATGTCAGCTCCGCGCGTCGCGGTGGGGTGTGCGACCGTTTCAGAAAGGGTTTTCCGCAATGAAGTCTTGCAACTTGGTCGCGACGGCCGGGCCGCGCGGGCGGGCATTCGTTCTGCTCACGGCGGCGGCCGTTGCCGCCCTGACCGTCGCTTCCGCAGCGCAAGCGCAGGCCCCGCAGCAGCCGGCCGCTCCGAAGGCGGCCCCGGCGCCGAAGGCTCCCCCGAAGGCGGCGCCGAAGGGCGGTCCCGCCGCCCAGGCGCCTGCCGCTGCGCCGCAACAAGAGCAGCAGCAGGTTCAGCTGATCTATGCGCCGTGGACCAAGTTCTGCCTCAAGGGCCAGGACGCGAACGCCAAGCAGGTCTGCTTCACCGGCAAGGACGGCCGCATCGAGTCCGGCCAGCCGGTGATCGCGGCGGTGATCATCGAGCCGGAAGGCGAGCCGAAGAAGATCCTCCGCGTGACCCTGCCGCTCGGCATGCAGCTCGTTCACGGCACCCGCATTATCGTCGACAGCAACGCGCCGCAGCAGAGCCCGTATGTGATCTGCTTCGCCAACGGCTGCATGTCCGACTACGAAGCGACCCCGGAACTGCTGGCCAGCATGAAGAAGGGCCAGAATCTCGTCGTGCAGGCGATCAATTCGAACGGCGCACCGCTGACGCTGCCGCTGCCGCTGGCGGAATTCGCCAAGGCCTATGACGGCCCGCCGACCGACCCGAAGCAGTTCGAAGAGACCCAGAAGAAGCTGCAGGAAGAGCTGCAGAAGCGCGCCGAAGAACAGCGCAAGAAGCTCGAGGCGCAGGCCCCGGCGGGCGCCAATCCGGCCGCAAAGTAACACCTGATATTCCGCGAAACGAAAAGGGCGCCCGGTGGGCGCCCTTTGTCTATCGGCCGTCTGTACTGACGCTCCCGACTCGGGGATGGCCGGCGCAGAAATTCTGCCGGACTAATTCAACGACGGATTGCGCGGCCGGTAGCCGCCGGCCTTGTCCTTGACGAAGATTTCGGCGACCTGCGAATGCCGGATCGGTTCGCCGGAATCGTCCGGCAGCAGGTTCTGTTCCGAGACATAAGCGACGTATTCCGACTCGGCGTTCTCGGCGAGCAGATGATAGAACGGCTGGTCCTTGTGCGGCCGCACCTCTTCCGGGATCGACAGCCACCATTCTTCGGTGTTGTTGAATTCCGGATCGATGTCGAACACTACCCCGCGGAACGAAAAAATCCGGTGGCGGACGATCTGCCCGATCTGGAACTTGGCGGTTCTCGTCTTGATCATCCGAGTCGCATAGACCAGGATTGCGGCCGATGCTAGTGCGAAACCGGGCATTCCGCTCCCCGTGGCGCTGGGTCCCTAACCCTGTTACCGGTCGATCATCCCCTCAGCCGGTTTCCCCCAGCAGTCCCGCATGATCGACATTCTGAACCTCGCGCTTCCGTATTTCGGGCTGATCTTCGTCGGCTTCGCCTGCGGCCGGCTGAAGCGGCTGCCTGAAAACGGCCTCGCCTGGATGAATTTTTTCCTGCTCTACGTGTCTTTGCCGGCGCTGTTCTTCCGGATCATGTCGAAGACGCCGTTCGAGGAACTCAACAACCTGCCGTTCGTGCTGGCGACCACGTTCGGCACGGCCTGCGCGTTCTTCATTTCCGGCTTCATCGGCCGCACCGTCGGCGGCCTGTCGCTGCGCGAAGCGACGATGGCGAGCCTCGCCGGCGGCTACGGCAATATCGGCTATATGGGCCCGGGGCTTGCCCTTGCGGTGCTGGGAACCAAAGCCGCGGTTCCCGTCGCGCTGATCTTCTGCTTCGACAGCATCTTCCTGTTCTCGATCGTGCCGCTGGCGATGGCGCTGACCGCCGGCGAGCGGCGGCCGCTGCTGCCGACGATCATCCATGTGGTGCGCGAGATCGTGCTGCACCCGTTGATCGTGGCGGCCTATTGCGGCGCCGCCGCCGCGGCGTTCCACGTGCAAGTGCCGGTCGCGGTCGATAACACCCTGCAGTTTCTGCAGAACGCGGCGGCGCCGGTGGCGCTGTTCACGCTCGGTGTGACGGTGGCGCTGCGTCCGTTCGGACGGGTGCCGTGGGAGATCCCCGGCATCGTCGCGGTGAAGCTGCTGCTGCACCCGCTGATCGTGTTCGGCCTGATGCTGGCGTTCGGGCCCTTCACGCTGGAATGGGCCGCCACCGCGGTGCTGATGGCGTCGCTGCCGCCGGCGCTGAACGTGTTCGTGATCGCCCGGCAGTACGACACCTGGGTCGAGCCCGCGTCGGTCGCCGTCCTGATCGGCACCTTCGTCTCGGTGGTGACGCTGACGACGGTGATGTGGCTGATCAGGACCGGGCAGTTGCCGTTATAGTGAACATATACTTCCTGAGCATGATCTGATCCGAAAACCGGTCGCCACTTTTCGGGATCATGCTCTACAGCGAGCGCCAGAACGGCGACATGCCTTCGCGCATCGCCAGGCGCCGCAGCGGCCCGACCGAGCTGATCAACTGCATCCCGACCGCACGCGCCGCCTGTGCCGGCAACAGATTGCTCAGCAATGTGCGGTTGGCGATGTCGATTGCGAAGGTGCGGCTGGCGACGTCGGCGCCGCGGGCGCGGCCGAACCGCGCGATCACCGCATCGCCGCCCGGATCCTGGTCGCGCGCCATCGCATCCTGGACGATCTCGGCGATGTCGCCGGCGTCGCGCAGCCCCATATTGAGTCCCTGAGCGCCGATCGGCGGCACCACGTGCGCGGCTTCGCCGACCAGCACGATCCGCCGCCGGCCGTAGGCGCTGGGCTTTTCAATGGCGAGCGGAAACAGGTTGCGGCCGGGCTCGACGCTGAGGCGGCCGACGATCGAGTGCGACTGCTTTTCCGCGGCCGCGGAGAGTTCGTCGTCGCCGAGCGCCATCAGCCGCTGCGCCTCCTTCGGCGCGGCGACCCAGACGACGCTCATCCGGCGGCCGGGCAGGGGCACGAAGACGCAGGGGCCCTCGGGGGTGTGGAATTCGGTCGAGACGTTGTGGTGCGGCCGCGCCGTCCCGACGTTGAAGGTCAGCGCCGACTGGTTGAGCGCGCGGCTGCTGACCGTGATTCCGGCGGCCTGCCGGCATTGCGAGGTACGGCCATCGGCGCCGATCACGAGCGCGGCCGACAAGGTCTGGCCCTGGCGGGTGCGGACCACCGCGGCCTCATCGCCGGGGGCCACCGATTCGGCCACGTCGTCGAACCGGTCGAGATTGGCGACCTCCGCGGCGCGCTCTTCCAGCGCGAGCATCAGATTGCGGTTCTCGATATTGTAGCCGAACGCATCCATGCCGATCTCGTTGGACGCGAACCGCACCTCCGGCGCCCGGATCAGCCGGTTGGTGTCGTCGACCAGCCGCATCGTCCGCAGCGCAGCCGCCTTGCCGGCGCAGCGACGCCAGACGTCGAGTTTTTCCAGCAGGTCGATGGAATCGCCGAGCAGCGCCGTTGTGCGGTTGTCCGCATAGGGCACCTTGCGGGCGATCAGGGCGGTGAGTGCCCCGGTTTCGGCGACCGCAATCGCGGCGGCGAGGCCGGCGGGGCCGCCGCCGACCACGATGACGTCGTAACTGTTGGGCTCGAGCAGGCTCTGTGTCATGGCAAGACAATCGTCAGTCGCCGCGCCGATTTCAAGCCCGCATTGAACAATAACGACCCTGGGAGTTGCGCGACGGGCGCCGCTTGCTCCGATGCAAATGGGGCCGAGACCTGATATGCAAAGTCTGATGACCCCGCTGGACCCGCCGCAACCGCCGCCGGCGCCGCGCGCCAAGCGCATGGCCGCATTCTCGGTGCACCTTCTGACCGCCGCCGGCGTCGGCATCGCGCTGCTGTCGATGCTGGAAGCCGTCCGGGAGCATTGGGCGGCGATGTTCGGCTGGCTCGGCCTCGCGCTGGTGATCGACGGCATCGACGGGCCATTGGCGCGGCGATTCGAGGTGCGGCGGCTGCAGCCCGATTGGGACGGCGACGTGCTCGATCTGGTGGTCGATTTCGTCACTTACGTGTTCGTCCCGGCCTATGCGATCACCGCGAGCGGCCTGCTGATGCCGATCGCTGCTCCCATTCTCGGCGTCGGCATCGTGATCAGTTCGGCGCTGTACTTCGCCGACCGCAAGATGAAGACGGCCGACAATCATTTCCGTGGCTTCCCGGCATTGTGGAATGCGGCGGCGTTCTACCTGTTTCTGCTGCACCCCCCGCCGATCGTGGCCAGTATCGGCATCGCCGCGCTGATCGTGCTCACCTTCGTGCCGATCAACGTGCTGCATCCTGTTCGGGTCGCGCGGTTTCGGAAATTCAACCTGACCCTGATCGCGATCTGGGCGGTGCTGGCGATCTACGTCATCAAGCGACACTTCGAAGTCCCGGCCCCGGTCACGGTGACCCTTTGCGCGATCGCGATCTATATCGGGGCCGCTGATGCAGCCATTCGCTTGATCCGACGAATCCGGCCGCAGTGACGTAGCGTCGATGCTTGCATTCGCCGCGGCGAGGTCGGTTGACAACGCCGCGAGGATGGCCTTCGGTTGCGCGTTGCGTAAATTCCTAAGGGGACGATGATGACGAAAGCTGTGCGGGTCCATCGGGTTGGCGGTCCGGAGGCGTTGGTCTACGAGGCCATCGAGCTGGCACCGCCCGGAGACGGCGAGGTCCGCATCCGTCAGCACGCCGTCGGCCTCAACTTCATCGACGTGTACTTCCGCACCGGCCTGTACAAGGCGCCGACGATGCCGTTCATCGCCGGCAACGAGGCGGCGGGGGAGGTGGTGGCGGTCGGCCCGCACGTCACCAATTTCCATCCGGGCGATCGCGTCGCGTACTACTCGAATCTGGGTGGTTACGCCACCGAGCGCAACATCGAAGCCGCGAAGCTCGTGAAGCTGCCCGACCACATCACCTACGAGCAGGGCGCGGTGCTGATGCTCAAGGGGCTGACGGTGTGGTACCTGCTGCACAAGACCTTCAAGGTCGAGCCGGGCCATCGCGTGCTGATCCACGCCGCCGCCGGCGGCATCGGTCTGCTCGCCTGCCAATGGGCGCGGGCGCTGGGCGCGAATGTGATCGGCACCGTCGGCTCGAAGGCCAAGGCCGATCTCGCGCTGGCCAACGGTTGCGATCACGTCATTCTCTATACCGAGGAGGACTTCGTCGCGCGGGTCAAACAGATCAGCCGCAACGAACTCTGCGACGTGGTCTATGACGGCGTCGGCAAGACGACGTTTCCGGGATCGCTGTCCTGCATCAAGCCGCGCGGGCTGTTCGTCTCGTTCGGCAACGCTTCCGGTCCGGTGCCGCCATTCGCGCTGGCCGAACTCAACAACCACGGCTCGCTGTTCGCGACGCGGCCGAAGCTGAACGACTATGTCGGCACCCGCAAGGAACTGATCGAAGGCGCCGACACGCTGTTCTCGGCGGTGATCGAGGGCAAGCTGCACGTCCCGATCAACCGCGCCTACGCCCTGAAGGACGCCGCCAAGGCGCATATCGATCTGGAAGGCCGCGTGACGACCGGGGCGTCGATCCTGAAGCCGTAGTCGCTACGCGGCGCCGTCATCCTGAGGCGCTCGCCCGCAGGGCGAGCCTCGAAGGATGCTGGTAAAAGCACGTGCGGCCCATCCTTCGAGGCCGTCGCTGCGCGACGGCGCCTCAGGATGACGCGAATTACGTTGAGGCCGAGACGCTCAGAACCCCGCCACCGTCCCGTGCAGATCATACGCGTCGGCGCGGTCGATCTTCGCGGTGACGATTTCGCCGACGCGGAGCGGGCGGCGGCTGGTCAGATAGACGCTGCCGTCGATCTCCGGCGCGTCGGCCTTGGAGCGGCCCTTGGCGACGGTCGGGCCGATTTCATCGATGATGATCTGCTGACGGGTGCCGACCTTGCGCTTCAGCCGACGCGCCGAGATCGCCTGCTGCCGCGCCATCAGCCGGTTCCAGCGCTCCTGCTTGATCTCGTCCGGCACCTGACCTTCGAGCGCATTCGACGGCGCGCCGGCGACCGGCTCGTATTTGAACGCGCCCAAGCGATCGATCTCGGCTTCATCGAGCCAGTCCAGCAGGAACTCGAAATCGCGCTCGGTCTCGCCGGGGAAGCCGACGATGAAGGTCGAGCGCAGCGCGAGATCCGGGCACTGCGCGCGCCACCGCTTGATGCGGTCGAGCGTCTTGTCCTGCGCGGCGGGACGCTTCATCAGCTTCAAAACGTCGGGGCTGGCGTGCTGGAACGGGATGTCGAGATAGGGCAGCACCTTGCCCTCGGTCATCAGCCCGATGACTTCGTCGACATGCGGATAGGGGTAGACGTAGTGCAGCCGCACCCAGGCGCCGAGCTCGCCGAGCTCGCGGGCGAGGTCGATGAACTTGGCGCGGACGCTGCGGTCCTTCCACGGGCTCTCGGCGTATTTCAGATCGACGCCATAGGCCGAGGTGTCCTGCGAGATCACCAGCAGCTCCTTGACGCCGGCGGCGACCAGCTTCTCGGCCTCGCGCAGCACGTCGGCGGCCGAGCGCGAGGCGAGATCGCCGCGCAGCTTCGGGATGATGCAGAAGCTGCAGCGGTTGTTGCAGCCTTCGGAAATCTTCAAGTAAGCGTAGTGCCGCGGCGTCAGCCGGATGCCTTGCTCCGGCACCAGGTCGAGATGCGGATTGTGCAGCGCCGGCTTGGCGCGGTGCACCGCGTCGAGCACGCTCTCATATTGCTGCGGGCCGGTGATCGACAATACGCCGGGGTAGGCGGCCTCGATCTGCTCCGGCTCGGCGCCCATGCAGCCGGTGACGATCACCTTGCCGTTGGCCGCCATCGCCTCGCCGATCGCGGCGAGCGATTCCTGCTTGGCGCTGTCGAGGAAGCCGCAGGTGTTGACGATGACGAGATCGGCGCCGTCGTGCTGGCGCGCGAGTTCGTAGCCCTCGGCGCGCAGCCGGGTGATGATCCGCTCGGAATCCACCAGCGCCTTGGGGCATCCCAGCGAGACAAAACTGATCTTTGGCGCGGCCGCCTGCTGCATCGGTTTGAAACTGCCTGATTGAGGCCCCGAGCTAAACCCCTTCGGCGGCGCTGACAAGGCGGTTCCTGTGAGATGCCGAGAACGATGTCGCTCCGGCCGGTTCCAGAAGAGGGAATCTTTCCCGGTTCCGGGACCCGGACGGCATCGGCGTTGTTATTTGGCTGGCCGTCTTGCGCGTCGGCGAGATCAGGCTTTCTTGTTCCAGGGCGAGCTTGGGAGTCAAACGATGCGACAGCAGAATCCGGCGATCACCACCAGCCACGCCCGGACGTGGGCGAACCTCCTGCTCGATGCCGACCTGATCGCGCTCGGCGCGGCTATAGGTCTGATCGCAGCCGTCGCCTTCGGTACGCCGCATCTGCGGTTGCTCTAGCCGTGTATCGGCTCACTGCCGGGCGAATGGCGCGACGGTGATGCCGTTGTCCTCGAGCGCCGTCCTGACGCCGCGGGCGATCTCGACGGCGCCCGTGGTGTCTCCGTGAATGCAAACGGTGTCGGTGCGCATTTTGATCACCTTGCCGGTCACCGACACCACGGCGCCGTCCTGCGCCATCCGCAACACCCGTTCGGCGATGACGGCCGGATCGTGCAGCACCGCGCCGGGTTTGCGACGCGAGACGAGATTGCCGTCATCCTCATAGGCGCGATCGGCGAACACTTCGTGCGCCATCGCCAGGCCGGCCACTTCGCCGGCATCGACGAGCTTCGAATTCGCCAGCACCACGAAAATCAGTTTCGGATCGACCGCCTTGATCGCAGCAGCGATGGCGCGCGCGGTCATGTCGTCCTCGCAGGCGACGTTCGACAGCGCGCCGTGCGCCTTGACATGGGTGACCTTGTGTCCCGCCAGCGATGCGACCGCCTGCAGCGCGCCGATCTGATAGGCGACGAGGTTTTCGATCTCGGCCGCGGTGATGCCAGGCACCGGGCGGCGGCCGAAGCCGTGCAGGTCGCGAAAGCCCGGATGGGCGCCGATCGCAACCCCATGCGTCTTCGCCATCGCAACCGTCTTGTGCATGATGTCCGGATCGCCGGCGTGAAAGCCGCAGGCGACGTTGACGCTGGTGGCGATGCGCATCATCGCCGCATCGTCGCCCATGCTCCACGCGCCGAAGCCTTCGCCGAGGTCGCAGTTCAGATCGATCTTCATCTCACATCCTCTTGAAACGATCTCAGGCGTCGAGCGCGTTGGTGACCGCGCCTGCCACGTTGGCAGTGAGCAGCGCGTCGAGGTCGAGCGCCATATGCTGCGCGTCCACGATCCGGTCGGGCAGGGCACGGATCAGCCCAGCCATCGCGCGATACGCGGCCTGGGCCTCGTCCATCCCCACCCCGATGAAGTGGAACGGCCGCCCGGGCTGAAGCTGCGCAAGCCGTCCGAGATCAGCCGTGATTACGGTTGCGATCTTGGGATAGCCGCCGCTGGTGCCGCGATCGGGCATCAGCACGATCGGCTGGCCATTGCCGGGAACCTGAATGCTTCCGTCGACGGTGCCGTCGGAGACGATGTTGTGGCCGTGCAGATGGCGGATCTCGGGACCTTCGAGACGGTAGCCCATCCGATCGCTGGTCGCCGAAACCTTCCATTCGCCGTCGAGGAACGCCGCGACGGCGTCGCCGAATTCGTCGTCCTGCGGCCCGAGCACGACGCGGATCGGGCCATCGGGCGGCTTCGGCAGATCGAGGCGGCGTTCGGGCGCAGGCATTGCTGGCCTGGCCGGGATCACGTCGCCGGATTGCAGCGGCCGCGGGTAGGGACTGCCGAGGCCGGCGCGGGCGTTGACCGCGAGGCTGCCGAACATCGGTTCGCCATCGATGCCGCCTGCGATCGCCAGATAGCTGAACACCTGGCTGCGTGCGATTCCGACCGTCAATGTCTCGCTGTCGGCGAGCAGGAAGGATTCGTTGAGTGCGATCGCGCGGTCGCCGATCGTGGCGGAGCGTTCCGCGCCGGCCAGGGCCAGCCGTACCGCGCCGTCGCGCGCGGTGAATGATGCGCCGAGCGGCCCCAATTCGATCGCGGCGGCGAACGCGTCGTTGCCGACCAGCACATTCGCGGCGGCCAGCGACAAACGATCCATCGCTCCGCTCGGCGTGAGACCGTAGCGCTGCGCGCCGTGGCGTCCGGCGTCCTGCACGGAGGTGGCCGGGCCGACGCTGTCGATCGCGAGCTTACTCATGACGCAGACAACTCGGCGACGATTTCGCCGTCTTCGGCGGCGCGATTTTGTTCGGCGAATTCCCTGGTGTCGATACTGAAGAAGCTGATCGCGTCTCCAGGCTCGAGCAGGAAGACCGGATCGCGATGCAACTGATAAGTCCGTACCGGCGTGCGCCCCAGCAGATGCCAGCCGCTCGGGCCCGGCAGGCATTGCACGCCGGTCTGCACCCCGCCGATCGAGATCGTGCCCGCGGGTGTCAGCAGGCGGGGCGCCTGCCGCCGCGGAATGGCGAGTGCCGGATCGAGGCCGGACAGATACGACCAGCCCGGCGTAAAGCCGATCATCGCGACGCGGTACGTGCCCCCGGCGTGGCGTGCGACGAGATCGTCCGGTGTGATCTGCAGCGCAGTCGCGGCGTCCTCGAGATCGATCCCGTTTTCGCCGCCATAGCAAACTGGAATTCGCCAGCGCCGCTTCGCGGTGGTTTCCGTTTCCACATACGACAGCGCCAGCGCGGATAACTGCTCAGCGAGGGCGGTAAAGCCGATCTGCTCCGGGTCGTAGTGGACCAGTAGTGACCGATAGGTCGGCACCGTCTCCCGCACGCCGGCGATCGCGTGACGTGCCAGAATGGCGTCGAGTGCAAGCACGCGCTGATTGGCCTGCGTGCTGATCTCGCGACCGAAATCGACGGTGATCGCGGCGTCGCCGCTCGGCAGCATGCGTGGAGGGGTGAGCGCCATATCCCTGAGATCTCATCAGTGCGAACTCAGCCATAGCCTGTTTTGCGCGCGCGTGAAAATCACTTCCTACTCATTGTGTTGGCGATAACAATCTGTCGGGACGGGCGATAAGGTGTAATGATCAGTCGTTCGCGAAGGGCTGCCGCGCGCGGCATGCGGCTTGACGGCGGAGGTCGCGCCAGCAAGATGCGGCGCAAATCTCTCAAGGAGCTGCGTGTCCATGTCCCTGACCCCCGACGCCATTGCCACCCTCGCGCGCGTGTCGACCGCGACCATCACCACGGTGTTGCTGAAGAAGGGTCTGCGCAATGTCTGGCTGCGCGGCGCGCGGCCGCTGCGGCCGGGTCAGCCGCGGCTGGTCGGCGAGGCGTTCACGCTGCGCTTCGTGCCGGCGCGCGAAGACCTCGCCACGCCCGAATCCTGGGCCTCGCCGATCTCGACGCGCGCGGCGATCGAGGCGATGCCGGAAGGCTGCATCGCGGTGATCGATGCGATGGGCGTCAGCGACGCCGGCGTGTTCGGCGACATTCTGTGCGCGCGGATGGTGAAGCGCGGCATGACGGCGCTGGTGACCGATGGCGTGGTGCGCGATCTCGAAGGCGTGCTCGGCACCGGGCTGCCGGTGTGGTGCAACGGCGCTGCGGCGCCGCCGTCCGTCGCCGGTCTCACCTTCGTCGGCTGGGGCGAGCCGATCGCCTGCGGCGGGGTCGCCGTGTTCCCGAAGGACATCATCGTCGTCGATCAGGACGGCGTGGTGCTGATCCCGCAGGCGCTGCTCGACCACGTGCTGGCCGAAGGCCCGGAGCAGGAGCGGATGGAAGGGTGGATCGTCGAGGAGGTCAACAACGGCGCGGTGCTGCCGGGGCTGTATCCGATGAACGCCGAAACCAAGGCCCGCTATGCCGCGTTCAAGGAGAAGGCCGGCAAGGCATAACCAAACCGCAGAGGGGCAGACATGGATATCTTCGCAGCCGGTTCGCGGCCGACCCAGCGGGCGCCGAAAGAGTATTTTTCCGGGACTGTCTGGCAGGACCCGATCGTCTCCGCGCCGGCACCGGCGCGGCTCGCGGCAACCCGGGTGGCGTTCGAACCCGGCGCGCGGACGGCCTGGCACACCCATCCGCTCGGCCAGACGCTGTATGTCGTCACCGGCGTCGGCCGGATTCAGACCGAGGGCGGGCCGGTCCGGGAAATACGGGCCGGCGACGTCGTCTGGATACCGCCGGGCGAGAAGCATTGGCACGGGGCGTCGCCGACCAACGGCATGACCCACATCGCGATGCAGGAAGCGCTCGATGGCAGCTTCGCGACCTGGATGGAACACGTGACCGATGCGGATTATGCAGAAATGCCATCGGCTTAATGGAAACCGCTGAACCAACGTGCAAATGCTCGTGACGTCCTGACAGGCTAAGCCTTTAGAACAGCTAGGCCTTCAGATCAGGATGGTGCGCCGACCGTCGGTCATTCGACGCGACTCCAGACCTGGCCTCCGCAGAACATGCCGCCGAAGGCGCAACCCTGTACCTTCAGTCGATCTGCCCCCCTCAGGGCGATCGTGGAGTCATACCTGCTTCCGCTTTTCGGATCGTAGATCCGACCGCTCCATTTGTTGTCGCCGCCCGGCTTCATGTTGATCAGGATCTTCTCGCCGTTCTGGTTCGACTTGGCGTTGACCGAGTAGCCGCAAAGATGCGCACCGCACGGCTCGATCCGAATCTTGCCCTCTTTTTCTTCCGTCAGCCAGACGCCAAGGGGCGACACCTTGTCGAGCGAAGGCGCAGTCTGGTTCTGCGCCGGCACTGACGGCGGCACGGCTGCGACCACCGGGGCTGGCGCCTTCGTCGCTGGACTCTCGTTCTGCGGCTCGGCTGCGGCGGCAGCCGGCTTCGTCTCTGGGGCGGCTTCCGCCGGGCGGCTTGCGGTCGTTGCGGGAACGGGCGGGGGAGGCGGCGAGACCTGGGGAGCCGAGACTTGGGGTGCCGAGACTTGGGGAGCCGAGACTTGGGAAGGCGTGCCGGTCGGTTCCCGGGCGGCGGCGGTGCCCTTCGGCGCGAGTTCGGGCTGGCCGAGCGGCTTGCGGGTCTCCTGCGCCGGCTTCCGGTCGTTGTGGATGTCGTCGCCCGCGTCCTCCCGTTCGGCCCGTGAACGCTTGGCGCGCTTCGGTCCGGATTCGTAAACGCCGGGGATCGAGACGGAGACGCAGGACGCATCATCGCAATCCCGCGGCTTTTCGATCCGGATCGTGCGGCCGCCGATGTCGAACGAATAGGTGTCGCCGGCCTGGGCCACGGTGCTCGTCACCATCAGCGCCATCAGCGCGATGAACCTCTTCATGACTTCCTCCTGGACTCGCGTGGAGCTCATGCCAGTCTGCACCCGGACGAAGCTTCCCAGCGTGAGACAGGTCACGCATTGAAGATGAGACGTCGGCACCGGGCAAAGGTTCAAGCACGCCGGCCGTGCGGGAGGTGCGAGGGGCGACAGTCGAGGCGCGACGCCTTGCGTTATCGGGGAATCCGGCTATAACCCGCGCCATCTCACACGGAAGCATGGCTTAAACGCCGTCCGGTGGCACCGGGCCGCAAGGCAGGATTGTCCTGTCCAAACGCCCCTTGCTCACACGCTTCCGGAGGAACAACCGGAGAATAAACCTATGGCGATTCCTGAATTCACGATGCGTCAGCTGCTCGAAGCTGGCGTGCACTTTGGTCACCAGTCGCACCGCTGGAACCCGAAAATGGCCGAGTACATTTTCGGCGCCCGCAACAACATTCACATCATCGATCTCGCGCAGACCGTGCCGTTGATGCACCGCGCGCTGCAGGCGATCAGCGACACCGTCGCCAAGGGCGGTCGCGTACTGTTCGTCGGCACCAAGCGGCAGGCGCAGGATGCCGTCGCCGACGCCGCCAAGCGTTCGGCGCAGTACTTCGTCAATTCGCGCTGGCTCGGCGGCACGCTGACCAACTGGAAGACGATCTCCGGTTCGATCAAGCGGCTGCGTCACCTCGACGACGTGCTGAACTCGGGCGACGCCAATGCCTACACCAAGAAGGAGCGGCTGACGCTGCAGCGCGAGCGCGACAAGCTCGACCGCTCGCTCGGCGGCATCAAGGACATGGGCGGCCTGCCGGACCTGATCTTCGTGATCGACACCAACAAGGAAGACATCGCGATCCAGGAGGCCCAACGGCTCGGCATCCCGGTCGCAGCGATCGTCGATACCAATTGCGATCCGAAGGGCATCACCTACCTGGTGCCCGGCAATGACGACGCCGGCCGCGCCATCACGCTGTATTGCGACCTCATCGCGCGCGCGGTGATCGACGGCATCTCGCGCGCCCAGGGCGATTCCGGCATGGACATCGGCGCGGCGTCCCGTCCGCTGCGCGAAGACCTGCCGGCGGTGACGCAGGCCACCACCGGCTTCCAGGGGCTCTCGGGTCCGCGCGGCACGCCGGACGACCTCAAGAAGCTCGCCGGCGTGTCCGGCGACATCGAGAAGAAGTTCAACGACCTCGGCATCTTCCATTTCTGGCAGCTGGCCGAGCTCGACCAGAGCACCGCCCACCAGATCGGCGAAGAAGTCGGACTGCCGGGCCGCGCCGACGGCTGGGTCACCCAGGCCAAGGGGCTGATCGCCGAGGCGGAGTAATGCGAGACGTTGCGGCCGGGATATCCGGCCGCAACGTTCTTCCGTCGTCAGAATCTGCAATGAAATTCCTGATCGCGTGCCGCGGGCTCCAGCCGCGCGACACGCCCTGACAGGCAAAGGACTACGAGCATGGCAACGATTACTGCAGCGATGGTCAAGGAGCTGCGCGAGACCACCGGCGTCGGCATGATGGACTGCAAGCAGGCGCTCGCCGAGAACGACGGCAACATGGACGCCGCGGTCGACTGGCTGCGCAAGAAGGGCCTGTCGAAGGCCGCCAAGAAGGCCGGCCGCGTCGCCGCCGAGGGCCTGATCGGCGCCCTGACCGACGGCGTCAAGGGCGTCGTCATCGAAGTCAATTCCGAGACCGATTTCGTCGCGCGCAACGAGCAGTTCCAGGGCCTGGTCAAGATGATCGCCCAGGTCGCGCTCAAGGTCGGCGCCGACGTCGACGCGATCAACGCCGCGCCGGTCGGCTCCTCGACCGTTGCGGGCGCGATCTCCGACGCGATCGCCACCATCGGCGAGAACATGACGCTGCGTCGCGCCGCCGCGCTGGAAGTGTCGCAGGGCGTGGTCGCGAGCTACGTCCACGGCGCGGTGATCGACGGCGCCGGCAAGATGGGTGTGATCGTCGCGCTGGAATCCGCCGGCAAGGCTGATGAACTGGCCGCGCTCGGCCGCCAGCTCGCGATGCATGTCGCCGCCGCCAATCCGCAGGCGCTGGATCCGGCCGGGCTCGACCCGGACGTCGTCCGCCGCGAGCGCGAGGTGATGGCCGACAAGTATCGCCAGCAGGGCAAGCCGGAGAACATGATCGAGAAGATCGTCGAGAACGGCCTGAAGACCTACTACAAGGAAGTCTGCCTGCTCGAGCAGGCCTACATCCACGACGAGAAGGGCAAGGCCGTCGGTCAGGCGGTCAAGGAAGCCGAGGGCAAGGTCGGCGCGCCGATCAAGATCACGGGCTTCGTCCGCTACGCGCTCGGCGAAGGCATCGAGAAGCAGACCTCGGACTTCGCGGCCGAAGTCGCCGCGGTCTCCGGTCAGAAGTAATTGGGCCAGAAGTAATCGCTTTTCACGAGACGGACTCCCGGCCGTTCCGGCCGGGAGCGAACCCACCGGGGACGCGACCGCATCATGGGTGAGCCGATCTATCGTCGTGTGGTGGTCAAGCTATCGGGCGAGTATTTCGCCGGCCCTCAGCATTACGGCATCGATCAGCCCACCATCGATCGCGTCGCCGGCGACCTGATCGCGGCTCGCGGTCTCGGCGTCGAGATCGCCGTCGTGGTCGGCGGCGGCAACATCTTCCGCGGCGTCGAAGTCTCTGCGCGCGGCGTGTCGCGCCCGACCGGCGACACCATGGGTATGCTGGCGACGGTGATGAACTGTCTTGCGCTCGCCGAAGCGCTGCGTCGCCACGGCCAGGCCGCCCGAACATTCTCCGCGCTGCTGATGCCCGAAGTCTGTGACCTCTATACCCGCTCGGCGGCGCAGCAGACGCTTGACGATGGCGGCATCGCGCTGCTCGCCGGCGGCACCGGCAACCCGTTTTTCACCACCGACACCACCGCCGTTCTGCGCGCTGCCGAGATCGGCGCGGGAGCGGTGCTGAAGGCGACGAATGTCGATGGCGTTTACACCGCGGACCCGAAGCGCGATCCGAACGCGAAGCGGTTCGAGCGGCTGACGCACTCTGAAGCGCTCGCCGGCGGTTACAAGGTCATGGACGCGACGGCTTTCGCGCTTGCTCGCGAGACTTCGCTACCTATCATCGTGTTCTCCATCGCCGAGCCGGGATCGATCGGCGCCGTGTTGGGCGGAGCGGGCAGGGCCACCGTCGTGGCCGGTTGATATTTGGGCGCCGCGATGCGCTCGGCAATGAGCATTCAGAGTTCTAGAAGGAGTGACTGGCATGCAGTCCGAGAAGTTCGACATCAATGATTTGAAGCGCCGGATGCAGGGCGCGTCGCAAGCTTTGCAGCACGAGCTCGGCGGCCTGCGCACTGGCCGCGCTGCGGCCTCGATGCTGGAGCCGGTCCAGGTCGACGCCTATGGCACCCACATGCCGCTCAATCAGCTCGCCACCGTCACGGTGCCGGAGCCGCGACTGCTGTCGGTGCAGGTGTGGGACAAGTCGATGGTCAGAGCGGTCGAAAAAGCGATCGTCGACTCCAATCTGGGGCTCAGCCCGGCCACCGAGGGCCAGGTGTTGCGGCTGCGGATTCCCGAGCTCAATCAGGACCGCCGCAAGGAACTCGTGAAGGTCGCGCACAAATACGCCGAAGCGGCGCGCGTCGCGGTCCGCCACGTCCGCCGCGACGGCCTCGATACGATCAAGAAGCTGGAAAAGGCTCACGAGATCTCTGAGGACGATCAGAAACGGCTGGATCAGGAAGTGCAGAAGGCGACCGACAGCGCGATTTCCGAAATCGATCAGTTGCTCGCGAGCAAGGAAAAGGAAATCCTGACCGTCTAGATTTCCCGCTTCGGCGCCGCCTAGCGCGCCGGGGGCGGCTTCAGCCGGATCACAGTCGGGCAAAATGCATTCGCGGCGGTGAGAGAATCAGGCCTAGTACGACGATGGCGGTATCCAGACTTGTGATCGAAGCTATCATAACTTATTGATCTGGAAATATTTCTGGCAGCGAACGGGTACGTCTTCGCGGGATGACGCTTCGGGAATTGGCCTATGTCGAAAGCTGCCGCCACCGCGACTGACCGGTCGGATCCTCCCGTCATCCCGGCCCATGTCGCCATCATCATGGACGGCAACGGCCGCTGGGCCGCCGCGCGCGGCCTGCCGCGGGCCGAGGGACATCGCCGCGGCGTCGAGGCGCTCCGCCGCGTCGTCCGGGCGGCGAACGAGATCGGCATCCGGTACCTGACCATCTTCTCGTTCAGTTCGGAAAACTGGGCCCGGCCGAAGAGCGAGATCGGCGATCTGTTCGGCCTGCTGCGGCGCTTCATCCGGAACGATCTGGCGTCCCTGCACCGCGACGGCGTGCGCGTCCGGGTGATCGGCGAACGCGACCGGCTCGATCGCGATCTGTGCGCGATGCTCGACGAGGCCCAGGAACTCACGCGCGACAATACCAAGCTCAATCTGGTGGTCGCCTTCAATTACGGCTCCCGGCAGGAGATCGCCAACGCCGCCCAGCGGCTGGCGCGCGAGGTCGCCGAGGGCAAGCGCGATCCGGCGACGATCGATATCGAGACGCTCGGCCGCTATCTCGACGCCCCCGACATTCCCGATCCCGACCTGATCATCCGCACCAGCGGAGAGCAACGATTGTCGAATTTCCTGATGTGGCAGGCGGCTTACAGTGAACTTGTGTTCGTGCCGATCCACTGGCCGGACTTCGACAAGGCCGCGCTGGAAGGCGCGATCGCCGAATTTGCCCGGCGCGAGCGCCGCTTTGGCGGCTTGGCCGCGAAAACAGGATCGTGACGCGCGTGAGCCAGGACAACGCGGCACCGGCAGCCGAGCAGGGCTCCCGGAATTTCCTGTTGCGCGTCGCCGCGGCCCTCGTGCTGGCGCCGGCCGCGATCGCAATCGCTTATTTCGGCGGCTGGGCATGGGTTGTGCTCGCCACCGCCGTCGCCATCGGCCTTTTCCTCGAATGGCTGTCGATCGTGGGCGCCGCGCGTGATTTTCGGGTGCTGGTGATCGGCTGTCTGACGCTGCTGGTTTGCGGAATCGGGCTGATGTTCGGCAAACCGGGGCCGGCGATACTGGCGGCCGTGCTCGGCGTCGGCGGTTTGGCAGTGCTGGGCGATCAGCCTCGGCGCTGGACCACCACCGGGCTCGGCTACGCGGCAATCGCGCTAATCGCATCGATCCTGGTGCGACTCGACCCGGACTACGGGTTTCCTGCGCTGATCCTGATTTTCCTGATCGTCTGGGGCACCGACATCGGCGGCTATTTTGCTGGCCGCAGCATCGGAGGCCCGAAGCTGTGGCCGCGCGTCAGCCCGAAAAAGACCTGGGCGGGTGCCATCGGCGGCATGGTCCTGAGTCTCCTGGTCGGGCTTGGTTTCGCGCTGTCAGGGTTTGGAAAGATCTTTCCGTTGCTGATCATGGCGGCGGTTCTTTCAGCAGTTTCTCAACTCGGCGACCTGTTCGAATCCGCGGTCAAGCGACGGTTCGGCGTCAAGGATTCCAGCCACATCATCCCTGGCCATGGCGGGCTGCTCGACCGGCTCGACGGCTATGTCGCGGCGGTGGCGCTGGCCGCTGTCATCGGGCTGTCGCGTGGATCGCTGGATGGTATTGGCCGCGGTCTTATGGTGTGGTGATCCGATGAGTGCAGTCCCTTTGAAAAATACCGACGCCGCCCATGATGGCGTGCGCGGCATCACCGTCCTCGGCGCGACCGGTTCAATCGGCGACAGCACGATGGACCTGCTGCGCGCCGCCCCGGAGAAATATCGGGTCGAGGCTCTAACCGGCAACGCCAACGTGGCGGGTCTCGCCAAGCTGGCGAAGGAGTTCAACGCCAGATTCGTCGCGGTGGCCGATCCGGCCCGGCTCGGGGAATTGCGCGCCGCGCTGGCCGGAACCGACATTGCCTATGGGGCAGGCGAGAGCGCGGTAATCGAGGCCGCATCGCGGCCCGCCGACTGGGTGATGGCCGCGATCAGCGGTGCGGCCGGGTTGAAGCCTGCTTTGGCGGCGGTCGATCGCGGCGCCACGGTGGCGCTGGCCAACAAGGAGTGCCTGGTCTGCGCCGGGGATTTCTTCATGAGCCGGGCGGTCGCCTCGGGAGCGTGTATTCTGCCGGCCGATTCCGAGCACAATGCGCTGTTCCAGGCCCTGGCCTCGGGCAACCGCCATGAGCTGACCCGCGTGATCATCACCGCCTCGGGCGGGCCGTTCCGGACCTGGTCCGCCGCCGACATCGAGCAGGCGACGCTGGCACAGGCGCTGAAGCATCCGAACTGGAGCATGGGCCAGAAGATCACCATCGATTCGGCCTCGATGATGAACAAGGGCCTCGAGGTGATTGAGGCGTCCTACCTGTTCGCGCTGTCTCCGGATGAGATCGACGTGCTGGTGCATCCGCAGTCGATCGTTCACGGCATGGTCGAATTCGCCGACCATTCGGTGGTGGCGCAGCTCGGCGCTCCCGACATGCGGATCCCGATTGCGCATTGCCTTGGCTGGCCGGACCGGATCGTCGGTCGCGCCGCGCGGCTGGACCTCGCCAAGATCGGCCAGTTGACGTTCGAGGCCCCGGATTTCGAGCGGTTCCCGGGCCTGCGGCTGGCCTATGATGCGCTGCGCGCCGGCAACGGCGCGACCACCGTGTACAACGCGGCCAACGAGATCGCGGTCGCCGCCTTCATCGCCCAGAAGATCAGGTTCGGGGCGATCGCCCGGCTGGTCGAGGACACCCTCAACGGGTGGATCCGCGCCGGCAATCTGGCGCCGCTCAGCAGCGCCGACGATGCCATCGCCGTTGACCATAACGCGCGAAAAATGGCTGCCACCCTATTGCCTCAAATTGCCGCAAAGGCATCCTAGAGCATTGGGGAACAGGGCCGTCGGTTCTGCTTGAGAGGAATGGGATGGCCGATCTTTTTATGAATGGGTTCAACACGTTGAGCCACGGAATCGTGGGTTACGTGGTACCCTTTCTGTTTGTGTTGACGATCGTTGTGTTCTTCCACGAGCTCGGCCATTTTTTGGTCGCACGCTGGAATGGTGTCAGGGTACTGACTTTCTCGCTGGGTTTCGGTCCGGAGATCGCCGGATTCAATGACCGTCACGGAACCCGCTGGAAACTGTCTGCGATCCCGCTCGGCGGCTATGTGAAGTTCTTCGGCGATGAGAGCGAGGCCAGCACGCCTTCCAGTGAATCGCTGTCGAAGATGAGCGAGGCGGAGCGCTCGGTCAGCTTCCACCATAAGAAGGTGGGGCCGCGCGCGGCGATCGTCGTCGCCGGGCCCCTGGCCAATTTCATCCTGGCGGTGGTGCTGTTCACCTTCCTGTTTTCGGTGTTCGGCGTCCCGAGCACGTCGGCCCGGGTCGACAACATCCAGCCGGGTAGCGCGGCCGAGGCGGCCGGGTTCAAGCCGGGCGACGTCGTGGTGGCCATCGACGGAAGCGCGATTCAGAACTTTCAGGAGATGCAGCGCACCGTCAGTATCGAGGCCGGGCGCGAGTTGAATTTCACGGTCAAGCGTGGTTCCGAAATCGTCGAGCTGAAGGCGACGCCTGAGCTTCGCGAGATCAAGGACCGGTTCGGCAATGCCCAGCGCCTCGGCATTCTGGGCATCAGCCGCTCGACCGCTGCCAATGAGGTCACCACCGAGCGGTTGAATCCGCCGGCGGCCTTCTGGATGGGGATCAAGGAGACCTGGTTCGTCGTCGACCGGACCTTCTCCTATATCGGCGGCCTGTTTGCCGGCCGCGAGGCGGCCGACCAACTCGGCGGTCCGTTGCGAATCGCGCAGATCTCTGGACAGGTCGCGACCATCGGCTTCACCCCGCTGCTCCATCTGGCGGCGGTGCTGTCGATTTCGATCGGGTTGCTCAACCTGTTTCCGGTCCCTCTGCTCGATGGCGGCCACCTGATGTTCTATGCCATCGAAGCCGTCCGCGGCCGTCCGTTGTCGGAGCGGGCGCAGGAAGTGGGCTTCCGGATAGGGCTGGGACTGGTGCTGATGTTGATGGTTTTCGCGACCTACAACGATATCCTGCACCTGGCCTCATCGTAGCGCGGAACCTGAACGTGGCCGATGGGCAACGTATTGGAACGAAATTGAAATCGCACTGCGAATGGACGTTTGCCGGCTCGGCAAAATTGTCTACAAGCAAGGCAAGTTGGGGATTCTGCCGCCGCGGGGGCTGCGCGTCGGCACTGGAATGACAAGGGCGCGTTGCGCATGAATGCTGGAATGCGATTGTTGCGGGGGGGACTTCTTGCTGCCACCCTGGTGTTTTTCGCCGTACCGGTCGCCACGACGGCGACCGCTGTATTGACGGCGTCGCCTGCGGCCGCGCAGTCTGCCTCCTCGATCCAGGTCGAGGGCAACCGCCGGGTCGAAGCCGATACCATTCGCTCCTACTTCAAGCCGGGCCCAGGCGGCCGGCTCGACCAGGGCAGCATCGACGACGGCCTCAAGGCGCTGATCGAAACGGGGCTGTTCCAGGACGTCCGGATCAATCAGGGCGGCGGCGGACGCCTCGTCGTCAGCGTCGTGGAAAACCCGGTAATCGGCCGGCTCGCTTTCGAGGGCAACAAGAAGATCAAGGACGAGCAACTCTCGGCTGAAATCCAGTCGAAGCCGCGTGGTACGCTGTCGCGCCCGATGGTTCAGTCCGACGCGCTGCGGATCGCGGAAATCTATCGCCGGTCCGGCCGTTACGACGTTCGCGTCGATCCTCAGATCATCGAACAGCCGAACAATCGCGTCGATCTGGTGTTCGTCGTCAACGAAGGCGCCAAGACCGGCGTCAAATCGATCGAGTTCATCGGAAACCAGGCGTTCTCCTCCTACCGCCTGAAGGACGTCATCAAGACCCGCGAGTCCAACCTGCTGAGCTTCCTCGGCTCGGGCGACGTCTACGATCCGGATCGGGTCGAGGCCGACCGCGATCTGATCCGGCGCTTCTATCTGAAGAACGGTTATGCCGACGTGCAGGTGGTGGCCGCGCTGACCGAATACGATCCGGAGCGGAAGGGCTTCCTGGTCTCCTTCAAGATCGAGGAAGGTCAGCAATATCGCGTCGGGTCGGTGAATTTCGAATCCACCATTCCGAATTTCGATGCCAATTCGCTGAGCAGCTTTTCGCGGGTGAATGTCGGTTCGCTGTATAACGCCGAGGCGCTCGAGAAGTCCGTCGAGGAAATGCAGATCGAGATGTCGCGTCGCGGCTATGCGTTTGCCGTCGTGCGACCGCGTGGCGACCGTAATTTCGACTCCCATACCGTCTCGATCGTGTTTTCGATCGAGGAGGGCGCCCGCGTCTACATCGAGCGGATCAATGTGGTCGGCAACACCCGGACCCGCGATTACGTCATCCGGCGTGAGTTCGATATCGCCGAAGGCGATGCCTACAACCGCGCGCTGGTCGATCGTGCCGAGCGCCGGCTGAAGAACCTCGATTTCTTCAAGTCCGTGAAGATCTCGACCGAGCCCGGCTCGTCGAGTGACCGCGTCATCCTGGTGGTCAATCTCGAAGAGAAATCGACCGGCGACTTCTCGGTCTCGGGCGGCTATTCCACCAGCAACGGTGCGATGGGCGAAGTCAGCGTCTCGGAGCGCAACTTCCTCGGTCGCGGCCTGTTCGCCAAGGCGACCGTGCAATACGGCCAGTACGCCCGCGGCTATTCGCTGTCGCTGGTCGAGCCCTATCTGCTCGACTACCGCGTCGCGCTCGGCCTCGACCTGTATCAGCGCGAACAGCTCGCCAACAGCTACATCTCGTACGGCACCAAGACGCTCGGCATCAGCCCGCGGCTCGGCTTCGCCCTGCGTGAAGACCTGACCCTGCAGCTGCGCTATTCGCTGTACCGGCAGGAAATCACGCTGCCGTCGTACCTGAACAACTGTAACAACAATATTGGTAACGCGAATTACTTCCCGACTCCGCAGTTCATCGCTGCCGGCAACCCGAACAACACCGGCTACGGCGCGCTCGGCTGCTACGGCGACGGCGAAGCCTCGCTGCCGGTCCGCATCGGCCTGTCCAACGGCGCCTACTGGACCTCTTCGGTCGGCTACACCCTGACCTACAACACGCTGGACAACACCCGGAACCCGACCAACGGTCTGCTGGTCGACTTCCGCCAGGACTTCGCCGGCGTCGGTGGCGACGTGAAGTTCCTGAAGTCGGCGTTCGATGCCAAGTACTACACGCCGCTGGTTTCGGATCTGGTCGGCATCGTCCACCTCCAGGCCGGCAATCTCAGCACGTATGGTGGCAACCAGCTGCGCATGCTCGACCACTTCCAGATGGGTCCGAACCTGGTCCGCGGCTTCGCGCCGAACGGTATCGGTCCGCGCGACATCGGCCAGTATGCCTTCTACGGCTACGGCGGCGACGCGCTCGGCGGCACCAACTACTGGGGCGCATCGGTCGAGTTGCAGATGCCGTTCTGGTTCCTGCCGAAGGAAGTCGGGCTCAAGGGCGCCGTCTATGCCGACGCCGGTTCGCTGTTCGACTACAAGGGCCCGACGTCGTGGACGCTCACCAACGAAGTCAACACGCCCGGCTGTACGCCGGCGAGCCAGACCTCGATCGGCACCTGCGCCGGCCTCAACTACGACGACACCAATCTGGTCCGCACCTCCGTCGGTGTCGGCCTGATCTGGGCCTCGCCGTTCGGTCCGCTGCGGTTCGACTACGCAATCCCGATCACCAAGGGCAAGTACGACCGCGTCCAGGAATTCAAATTCGGCGGCGGGACTTCGTTCTAAGTCCCGCGGTCGGGACTGCGACCGCAGGATGACCTCGACTTTGTTCTTCAAACCGCGTCCTTCGTCGACGTTGGCTGAAATTGCCGCGTTGACGAAGGCTGAGCTGGTCGACCCCTCCCAGGGCGACCGCGTCATCACCGGCATCGCCTCGCTCGACGAGGCGGGTCCGATGCATCTCGGCTTTTTCGAGAACCTCAAATACGTCGCCGAACTGGAGCAGACCCACGCCGGGGCCTGCCTGGTGATGGAGCGTTATGAGAGCCGGGTGCCGTCACACGTGGCCGTGCTGCGGGTGAAGAGCCCGATCCGGGCGTTCGTGACCTATGCGCGGCACATCCATGAAGACGCGATGCGGCCGCTGTCGGGTTTCGGCAGCACAGGCATCGCTCCATCGGCCGTCATCCATCCCACCGCCCGGCTCGAGGACGGCGTGATCGTCGATCCGCTGGCTGTCATCGGGCCTGATGTCGAGATCGGCGCGGGCAGCGTGATCGGGGCGGGGTCCGTGATCGCGAGCGGCGTCAAGATCGGGCGCGACTGCAATGTCGGCGCCAACACCACCATCCAGTTCGCGCTGATCGGCAACAACGTTCTGATCCACCCCGGTTGTCACATCGGGCAGGACGGCTTCCGCTTCATCTTCGCCCAAACCCATCAGAAGGTGCCGCAGGTCGGGCGGGTGATCATCCAGAACGACGTCGAGATCGGCTCCGGCACCACCGTCGATCGGGGCGGCCTGCGCGATACGGTGATCGGCGAAGGCACCAAGATCGACAATCAGGTGCAGGTCGGCCACAACGTAACAATTGGTCGACATTGTGTGATCGCGGCGCAATGCGGCCTTGCCGGCAGCCTGACGCTGGGCGACAACGTCGCGCTGGGCGCCAAGGTCGGCGTCAACAATCACGTCACGATCGGCGACGGTGCGCAGATCACCGCGATGAGCGCGGTCAAGGACAGTGTCCCCGCCGGCGAGCGCTGGGGCGGGTTCTTCGCGAAGCCGACCAAGCACTGGTTCCGGGAGATCATCGCGGTCGAGCGACTGATGCGGGGCGGAGCGGGCGCGGCGCCGAAGTCCGACGATGGAAAAGATGAGGACCGGGGCTGATGGAATCGCCGATACGTTTCGAGAATGTGGACATCAACACCATCCTCAAGACCCTGCCGCACCGCTTTCCCTTCCTGCTGATCGATCGCGTCAAGAACATCCGCGAGGACCACAGCGGCATCGGCGTCAAGAACGTGACCTTCAACGAGCCGGCGTTTCAGGGGCATTTCCCTGAGCGGCCGGTGTTTCCCGGCGTGCTGATGATCGAGGGCATGGCGCAGACCGCCGGCGTCATCGGGATCATGTCGGTGACCGGCACCGAGAAGCCGCGCGCGGTGTATTTCCTCACCATCGACAAGTGCAAGTTCCGCAAGCCGGTATTGCCGGGCGATACGATCGAGTATCACATGAAGAGCATCGGCCGCCGCAAGACGATGTGGTGGTTCCACGGCGATGCGATCGTCGACGGCCAGACCGTCGCGGAAGCCGACGTCGGCGCGATGCTGACGGATTGAACCGGATTTCATGAGCAGCATCGACCCAACCGCGCGAATTGAAGACGGCGCCGTGATCGGCGACGACGTGACGATCGGGCCGTTCTGCACCGTCGGCCCGCATGTCAGCATCGGCGCCGGCACCCGGCTGATCGGCCACGTCAACCTCACCGGCCACACCGCGATCGGCGAGAGCTGCACGATCCACCCGTTCGCCTCGCTCGGCGGCGCACCGCAATCGACCGGCTACAAGGGTGAGCCGACGCAGCTCCTGATCGGCAGCGGCTGCACCATCCGCGAGAACGTGACGATGAACACCGGCACGGTCGGCGGCGGCGGCGTCACCCGTGTCGGCGACCGCGGCTTCTTCATGGCCGCGAGCCATGTCGGCCACGACTGCATCGTCGGCAACGACGTCATCTTCGCCAATGCGGCGACGCTCGGCGGGCATTGCGAGATCGGCGATTATACCTTCATCGGCGGCATGACCGTGCTGCAGCAGTTCACCCGCGTCGGCGCGCAGGCGATGATCGGCGGCATCAGCGGGCTGCGCGACGACGTCATTCCCTACGCGCTCGCCGCCGGCATCTATGCGCGGCTCGAAGGGTTGAATATCGTCGGCATGCGCCGGCGCAAATTCACCAGGGAGCGGCTCAACCTTGTTCGCTCGTTCTTCAAAGACCTGTTCTACAGCCCGGGCTCGCTCGCCGAACGGCTCGAGCGAGTGCGACCGCGGACCGTCGAGGATCCGGCGATCGCGGAGATCATTGCCTTCATCGACGACGGCAAGCGCCTCGGCAAGCGGCGTCGGCCGCTGTGCACGGTGGCGGACGGCACCCGCAGCGGTGACGACAACGATTCCGACGACAGCTGAACCAGCAGCGGTCGCGCGATGACCGCTTCCGGGCCACAGATCGGCGCGGTCGTCGGCGTCATCGCCGGCGGCGGCGTGTTGCCGTTCGCGGTAGCGGATGCGGTGCAGGCGCGACAGATGACGCCGCTGCTGATCGGGCTGCGCGGCTTCTGCGATCCGACAGCGATCGAGCGATTCCGGCACCATTGGATCTCGATCGGCCAATACGGCCGCCTGAAGCGGCTGCTGCGCGCCGCGGATTGCCACGACGTGATGTTCATCGGCTCTGTGGTGCGGCCCTCGCTGACGTCGGTCCGGCTCGACTGGGGCGCGTTCCGCGTGCTGCCGAGCGTCATGGCGGCGTATCGCGGCGGCGACGATCATTTGCTCACCAGCATCGGCCGGATCTTCGAGGGCGAAGGCTTCCGGCTCTGCGGCGTCAAGGATGTCGCGCCGGAATTGCTGATGCCGCCGGGTGAACTGACAAGGGCGGCACCCGACGCCGGACATCGCACCGACATTGCCAGGGGCCGGGCTGTGCTGGCGGCGCTGAGCCCGTTCGACATCGGCCAGGCCGCGATCGTGATCGACGGCCATGTGGTGGCGGTCGAGGACATCGGCGGCACCGATGCGCTGCTGGCCAATCTGGCGCGTCTGCGGACGCAGGGGAAGATCGCCGCCAGGGCCGGCCGCGGCGTGCTGGTGAAGGCGCCGAAACGTGGACAGGACCTGCGTTTCGATCTGCCGACGCTCGGCCCGCGCACCATCGAAGGCGTGGCCGCTGCCGGGCTCGGGGGGATCGCCGTCGCCGCCGGCAACACGCTGGTCGCCGAGCCGCAGGCGATGATCGCAGCCGCCGACAAGGCCGGCCTGTTCGTGACGGGGGTGCTTGAATGATGGTCGCGACATCGACCCAAGGCGCGGTGACCCAAGATGCGGTGACCCAACGCGCGGTGCGTAGTTTGTTCGTGATCGCCACGGAGGAATCCGGCGACCGGCTCGGCGCGGCGCTGATGCGGGCGCTGAAGCAGCGGCTCGGCGACGGCGTCGTGTTCGAGGGCGTCGGTGGACGGGCGATGGCGGAGCAGGGGCTGGTCTCGCTGTTTCCGATCGAGGAACTGTCGATCATGGGGATCTCGGCCGTGGTCCGGCGGCTGCCCTCGATTCTGCGCCGGATCCGCAGCACGGCTGAGGCCGTGCTTCTCGCCCAGCCGGACATGCTGATCATCATCGACAGTCCGGACTTCACGCACCGCGTCGCGCGACGGGTCAGGGCGCGCGACCCGTCGATTGCGATCGTCAACTACGTGTCGCCGACGGTATGGGCGTGGCGGCCCGGCCGCGCCCGCGCGATGCGCCGCTATGTCGATCACGTGCTGGCGCTGCTGCCGTTCGAGCCGGAGGAATATCGCAGGCTGCAGGGCCCGCCCTGCACCTATGTGGGCCATCCGCTGACCGAGCAGATCGCCCAGCTGCGCCCGAACCTCACGGAGCAGGCGCGGCGCGACGCCGAGCCGCCGGTGCTGGTGGTGCTGCCGGGCAGCCGGCGCAGCGAGATCTTTCACCAGATGGCGGTTTTCGGTGAGACGCTGAGGCGGCTGCAGGCGGAGCACGGCGATCTCGAACTGATCCTGCCGACGGTGCCGCATCTGCGCGAGGCGGTCGAGGCCGGCGTGCGCGAATGGCCGGTGCAGCCGCGGATCGTGGTCGGCGATGCCGACAAGAAGGCGGCGTTCCGGATCGCGCGCGCGGCCTTCGCCAAGTCCGGGACGGTGACGCTCGAACTGGCACTGGCGCATGTGCCGATGGTGGCGGTCTACAAGGCCGGCGCGATGGAGGCGTGGATCGGCAAGCGCGTGGTCCGCTCGGCCTCGGTGATCCTCGCCAATCTCGTGGTCGGCGACAACGTCATTCCGGAATTCATCCAGGAAGACTGCGTGCCGGAGAAGCTGGTGCCGGCGCTGCGCGAGGTGCTGTCCGACACGCCGGTGCGCGCGCGACAGCTCGCGGCCTTCGCCCGGATCGACGACATCATGTCGACCGGCGCACAGACGCCGAGTGTCCGCGCGGCCGACGTCGTGGTGGCGGAACTGGACAAGCCCCGCCGCTGAATCTTCGCGACCCAAAACGCAAAGGACCGGCGCGAGGCCGGTCCTGAAGCATTGCAATGCGGGCTGAAAGATCAGCCGCGCTTGTCGATTCCGACATATTCCCGGCGGGTGTGGCCGGTGAAGAGCTGGCGCGGACGGCCGATCTTCTGCTGCGGATCCTCGATCATCTCGCTCCACTGGCTGATCCAGCCGACGGTGCGTGCCACCGCGAACAGCACGGTGAACATGTCGGTCGGGAAGCCCATCGCCTTCAGCGTGATGCCCGAATAGAAATCGACGTTCGGGTACAGCTTGCGGTCGATGAAGTACGGATCGCTGAGGGCGATCTTCTCGAGCTCCATCGCCACCTTCAACAGCGGGTCGCCGTGATGGCCGGTTTCGGCCAGCACTTCGTGGCAGACCTGCTGCATGATCTTGGCGCGCGGATCGTAGTTCTTGTAGACGCGGTGGCCGAAGCCCATCAGCCGCACCGACGAATTCTTGTCCTTCACCTTGGTGATGAACTCGGGGATGTTGTCGACCGAGCCGATCTCCTTCAGCATCGCCAGCGCCGCTTCGTTGGCGCCGCCATGCGCCGGGCCCCACAGGCAGGCGATGCCGGCCGCGATGCAGGCGAACGGGTTGGCGCCGGAGGAGCCGGCGATCCGCACCGTCGAGGTCGAGGCGTTCTGCTCGTGGTCGGCGTGCAGCGTGAAGATCTTGTCGAGTGCCGCCGAAAGAACCGGGTTGACCTTGAACTCCTCGCACGGCACCGCAAAGCACATGTGCAGGAAGTTGCCGGCGAAGGAGAGCGAGTTCTTCGGATACACGAACGGCTGGCCGATCGAGTACTTGTAGGCCATCGCCGCCAGCGTCGGGATCTTCGCGATCATCCGCATCGACGCGATCATGCGCTGCTTGGGATCGTTGATGTCGGTCGAGTCGTGATAGAACGCGGCAAGCGCGCCGACCGACGCGACCATCACCGCCATCGGGTGCGCGTCGCGGCGGAAGCCCTGGAAGAACCGCGCCATCTGCTCGTGCACCATGGTGTGCCGGGTGATGCGCAGGTCGAAATCGTCCTTCTGCTCCTTGGTCGGGAGCTCGCCATACAGCAGCAGATAGCAGGTCTCGAGGAAGTCGCCCTGCTGGGCGAGTTGCTCGATCGGATAACCCCGGTACTCCAGGATACCCGCATCGCCATCGATGTACGTGATCTTGGACTGGCAGCTTGCCGTCGAGGTGAAGCCCGGATCGTAGGTGAACAATCCGGCCTGGGCATAAAGCTTGCCGATGTCGACGACATCGGGGCCCACCGTTCCGGTCAGAATGGGAAGATCGTAGGTGTTGTTTCCAACCGTGAGCGTTGCTGTCTTATTGTTAGTCGTTGCGTCCATCGTGTGGTCCCCGATGTTCGTTGTCGAAACCAGCGGCGACGCATCGAAGATGCGAGCGAGACTGGTTGGCCTAAAAGCGCACTGGAATGCGTAGCTTATTGCAGTGTGCACCGCAAGACGGGCTCTCCGGGCCCCGATCCCGAGGGGGCGCTACGCGGCCTGGTCGGCGAGCCGGGACAGGCATTCCTCGCGCCCCAGCACCGCCAGAACGTCGAAAATCCCCGGTGACGTGGTCCGCCCGGTCAGTGCCACGCGCAACGGTTGCGCAACCGCGCCGAGCTTCAGTCCGGTCTGTTCGGCGAACGTCCGCATGGCCGCCTCGGCGGTCGCCGCGGTCCACGGCGAGACGTCCGCCAGAGCGGCCCGCAGACGGCCAATCAGGGCGCGGGTTTCCGGCGTCAGTACCGCCTGACCCTTGGCATCGACCGCGAGCGGCCGGTCGGCGAAGATGAAGCCGGCATTGTCGAGCAGTTCGAGCAGCGTCTTGGCGCGCTCCTTCAGCCCCGGCATCGCCTGCGTGAGCTGGGCGCGGGTGGTGTCGGTGAGTTTGGCGGCGATCGCCGGTCCCTGCGGCACGTAGTGCAGCAGATCTTCCAGCAGAGTCACGAGAGATTGATCGTCGGTCTGGCGGATGTAATGGCCGTTGAGGCTTTCCAGCTTGGCGAAATCGAACCGCGCCGCCGACCGTCCGATTGCCGCCAGGTCGAACGCGTGGATCATCTCTTGCGTGGAGAATATTTCCTGATCGCCGTGGCTCCAGCCGAGCCGCACCAGGTAGTTGCGCAGCGCCGCCGGCAGGTACCCCATCGCTCGATAGGCGTCGACGCCGAGCGCGCCGTGGCGCTTCGACAGCTTCGATCCGTCCGGGCCGTGGATCAGCGGGATGTGCGCCATCACCGGCAGTTCCCATCCCATCGCATCGTAGATCTGCTTCTGCCGCGCGGCATTGATTAGATGGTCGTCGCCGCGGATCACATGGGTGACGTCCATGTCGTGATCGTCGACCACCACGGCGAGCATGTAGGTCGGGGTGCCGTCGCCGCGCAGCAGCACCAAGTCGTCGAGGTTCTCGTTCTGCCAGACCACGCGGCCCTGAACCTGATCCTCGATCACGGTCTCGCCGTCGAGCGGCGCCTTGAGCCGGATCGTCGGCTTCATGTCCGGCGGCGCGTCGGCCGGATCGCGGTCGCGCCAGCTGCCATCGTACAATTTGGAGCGTCCCTCGGCGCGGGCCTTGTCGCGCATCGCCGTCAATTCCTCGGCGGTCGCGTAGCAGCGATAGGCCTTGCCTTCAGCCAGCAATTGCTCGGCGACCTCGCGATGCCGCGCGGCCCGGGCGAACTGGTAGACGGTGTCGCCGTCCCATTCGATGCCGAGCCATTTCAGCCCGTCGAGGATGGCGTCGATCGCCGGCTGGGTCGACCGCTGCCGGTCGGTGTCTTCGATTCGCAGCAGCATCTTGCCGCCGTGCTTGCGCGCGTACAGCCAGTTGAACAGAGCGGTGCGGCCGCCTCCGATATGGAGGAAGCCGGTGGGCGAGGGCGCGAAGCGGGTGACGACGGGTCGGGTCATTCTGGACTTGGATTGGAGCGCGCCGGAGCGGCGCGGAGGGTGTATAGCAGGATCGGGGCATAACTAAAGTGGTCCGCGCGGCTCCCGGGGGTTGGCGCGGGGCGCCGGATTTGGCAGATACCGCTTCGGGTTCCGACCAGAGCGCCGGTTCTGATCGATCCGGAGCTCCAGACTCTTTTTTCGACGCGTTTTCTTTGCGCGAGCCGGCATCCGCTTCGCTCGAAAACGCTTCCAGGCAGAAAGATCGATTGATGACGACGGCAGACGCAGCGACGGGCGAGGCAGGGCGCGACTTCATTCGCGATATCGTCCAGGCCGATCTCGAGGCCGGCAGGCACCGCGAAATCGTGACCCGGTTCCCACCGGAGCCGAACGGCTATCTGCATATCGGGCACGCCAAGTCGATCGCGCTGAATTTCGGCATCGCCCAGGAATTCGGTGGACGCTGCAATCTGCGGTTCGACGACACCAACCCGACCAGGGAAGAGCAGGAATATATCGATTCGATTCAGGCCGACGTGCGCTGGCTGGGCTTCGACTGGGGCGAGCACATGTTCTTCGCCTCGGATTATTTCGATCGGCTCTACGATTGGGCCGAACTGTTGATCAAGAACGGCGACGCCTATGTCGACGACCAGTCGCAGGACGAAATCCGCGAGGCACGCGGCACGCTGACCGAGCCGGGCAAGAACAGCCCGTTCCGCGATCGCTCGGTCGCGGAGAATCTCGATCTGTTCCGCCGCATGAAGGCCGGCGAGTTTCCGAACGGCGCGCGCGTGCTGCGCGCCAAGATCGACATGGCGTCCGGCAACATCAATCTGCGCGACCCGGTGCTGTATCGCATCCTGCATGCGCATCACCCGCGCACCGGCGACAAATGGTCCATCTATCCGAGCTACGACTACGCGCATGGCCAGTCGGATGCGATCGAGGGCGTCACGCATTCGATCTGCACGCTGGAATTCGAGGACCACCGGCCGCTCTACGAATGGCTTTTGTCGAAGCTGCCGGTGCCGTCGCAGCCGAAGCAGTATGAATTCGCGCGGCTCAACATCACCTACACGCTGCTGTCGAAGCGGGTGCTGACGGAGCTTGTCCGCGGCGGCCATGTCGCGGGCTGGGACGACCCGCGGATGCCGACGATGGCCGGGCTGAAGCGACGCGGCGTGCCGCCGGCGGCGATCCGCGAATTCGTCAAGCGCATCGGCGTCGCCAAGGCCAACAGCGTGGTCGATGTCGGCATGCTGGAATTCTGCATCCGCGAGGAGCTGAACCGCACCGCACAGCGCCGGATGGCGGTGCTGCGGCCGCTGAAGGTGGTGATCGAGAACTATCCCGAAGGGCAGAGCGAAGAGCTCGACGCGATCAATCACCCCGACGATCCCTCCGCCGGCACCCGCAAGATCAGCTTCGGTCGCGAGCTCTATATCGAGCAGGACGACTTCATGGAGAACCCGCCGAAAAAGTTCTTCCGGCTGTCTCCCGGCACCGAAGTGCGGCTGCGCTACGCGTATTTCATCAGGTGCCGCGAGGTGGTGAAGAACGACGCCGGCGAGATCGTCGAGCTGCGCTGCACCTACGATCCCGAAACCCGCGGCGGCAACGCGCCGGACGGCCGCAAGGTCAAGGCGACGATGCACTGGCTGCCGGCGGCGTCCTCGGTGCCGGCGGAAATCCGCGTCTACAATCAGCTGTTCGCCAATCCGGCGCCGAGTGCTGCGAACTTCGCCGCCGACCTCAATCCGCAGTCGCTCGAAGTGCTGACCGACGCCCGTGTCGAGCCGGAGGTGGCGGCGAGCAACGCGGCCGAGCCGGTGCAGTTCGAGCGCCAGGGTTATTTCGTCCGCGACCGGGATTCCACCCCCGACAGGCCGGTGTTCAATCGCACCATCGGGCTACGCGATACCTTCGCCAAGGAAGTCGGCGGTAAAACCTGACGCTAACCGCCGGCGATTGTTGCCGGCGATACTGATCTGTTCCAGTCTCGGCGCCGCGCTGTTTGAGGGGCGGGCGCCGTGGAGCGGGGGGATCGGACCAAAATTCGGACCACGGTGCGGACCTGGCCGACGCGCGCCGCGTCGCCGGCCGGTGTGCTGGCGCCGTGGGGCGCATCGTTCTGGCCTGCGGTTGCGGAGACGCTGCGCGAATGGGCGCGGGCCGAGGCGGGGCCGGGCAGGCTGCTGCCGTTTGTGCCGGTCGCGTTCGGCGGCGGGATCGCGCTGTACTTCGCCGCCGACCACGAGCCGATCGCGTGGGTCGCCGGTCTGGCGGCGGTCGCGTTCGGCGTGGCCGCGTTTCTGGTCCGGCGCAACCGGGCGTTTCCGCTCGCGGTGCTGATCGCCGCCTTCGCCGCCGGCTTTGCCGCGGTCGCGTTGAAAGCCCAGCGGATCGCGCATCCGGTGCTGGCCAAGCCGGTGCAGGCGGCGACGCTCAAGGGATTCGTCGAAGCCCGCGAGGAGCGCGAGCGCACCGACCGCTTCGTGCTGCGCGTCACCGAGATGGATACCGCCGGCCGCGCGCAGGCGCTGCATCGCGTGCGGGTGTCGGTGCGCAAGGGCGCGGCGCCCGCGGTCGGCGATTTCGTGTCGCTGAAGGCGCGGCTGCTGCCGCCGCTGTCGCCGCTGCGGCCGGGGGCGTACGATTTCGGCCGCGATCTGTATTTTCAGGGCATCGCCGCCTCAGGCTTCGCGCTGGGCGCGATCACCGCACAGTCGCCATCGAGCGACGGCGGCTGGCGGCTGCACTACGCGAAAACCATGCAGGGGATGCGCGACGCGATCGATGCGCGGATACGGCTCGCGCTCGACGGCGACCAGCGTTCGATCGCCACCGCGCTGATCACCGGCCGGCGCGATGCGATCTCGACGTCGGTTAACGACGCGATGTTCATCTCCGGGCTCGGCCATGTGCTGTCGATCTCCGGCTATCACATGGCGGTGGTGGCCGGGGTGGTGTTCTTTGCGGTGCGCGCGGCTCTCGCGCTGATCCCGGCGCTGACGGTGACGTTTCCGATCAAGAAGGTCGCCGCCGGCGCGGCGCTCGCCGCCGCCGCGTTCTATCTGCTGCTGTCCGGCGCCGAGGTCGCGACGCAGCGCAGTTTCCTCATGACGGCGGTGGTGCTGATCGCGGTGATGGTCGATCGCCGTGCCATCACGTTTCGCACGCTGGCGATCGCCGCTTTGGTGGTGCTGCTGATCGCGCCGGAATCGCTGGTGCATCCGAGCTTCCAGATGTCGTTCGCGGCGACGCTGGGGCTGGTCGCACTGGTTCAGCTCGGCATGCCGGCGCTGTTCGCGACCGCGGACAGTTCGGCGACCGCGCGCGCGGCGCTGTGGGGCGGGCGCGAGATCGCGATGCTGGCGCTGGCGTCGCTGGTCGCGGGGCTCGCGACCATGCCCTATGCGGCCTATCACTTCCATCGCGTCACGCCTTATGGGGTGATCGCCAATCTGCTGGCGATGCCGGTGGTGTCGGCGATGGTGATGCCCGCAGGCCTGCTCGGCCTCGCCGCGATGCCGTTCGGACTCGACGGGGTGTTCTGGCGGATCATGGAGATCGGCATCGACTGGATGATCGTGGTGTCGCTGTGGGTCGCGGCGCTGCCGGGCGCGATCGGCAGGATCCCGGCGTTCGGGAGCGGGCCGTTGTTACTCGCGTCGCTCGGCATCGTCCTGCTCGGCCTGCTGCGCACGCCGCTGCGCCATGGCGGGCTGGCGCTGCTGACGCTTTCGACCGGCTGGGCGCTGCTGACGCCGCAGCCCGAGATTCTGATCGCCGGCGACGGAAGGCAGGTCGCGCTGCGCGGGCCCGATGGAAGGCTGCGGGTGATGCAGAGCGGTGGCGACAATTTCAGGATCCGGCAGTGGCTCGCGGCCGATGCGGATCCGCGCGCGGCCGACTCAGCGTCATTGCGTGACGGCGTTTCGTGCGACGCCGACGGCTGCGTCGGCGCGCTGGCCGATGGCGGGCTGGTGGCGCTGTCGTTCCGGGCCGATGGTGTGGCCGACGATTGCGCGCGGGCGACGTTGGTGATCGCGCTGGCGCAGCCGCCGCCCGATTGCGCGGCGCGTCTGATCAGCGCCGATATGCTCGCGCGCAGCGGCGCTCTGGCGTTGCGACGAAACGAGGGCGGGGACGGCGGATTCGTGACCGTCGCGGTGCGGCCGAAAGGGCTCGACCGGCCGTGGTCCCCGGCGCCCGCCGACGCGCCGGAGGGGGGCCTCGGAAACGCCCCGATGCAGCGGACAGTGCCGCGCTCCGCCCCGGTCGACGCCACTTCGGCGGCACCTGATCAGCACGACGAGGACTGAGCCCGCGACCCATCTCCGCGCGGGGCGTTTAGCTCAGTACTTGCGGTACAGCCCGATCAGCTTGCCCTGAATCCGTACGCGGTTCGGCGGCAGGATGCGGACCTCGTAGGCCGAATTGGCCGGTTCCAGCGCGATCGATGCGCCGCGGCGGCGGAAGCGCTTCAGCGTCGCTTCTTCCTCGTCGATCAGCGCCACCACGATGTCGCCGGTGTCGGCGCTCTCGTTGCGCTGGATCAGCGCCATGTCGCCGTCGAGGATGCCGGCATCCATCATCGAATCGCCGCGCACTTCAAGCGCGTAATGCTCGCCGGAGCCGAGCATGTCCGGCGGCACGCTGATGGTGTGACTGCGGGTCTGCAGCGCCTCGATCGGCGTGCCGGCTGCGATCCTGCCCATCACCGGAACCGCGACGTTGCGATCGGAATCGTCGTCGGCGTGCTGCGCGCTCGGCGGTCGAACCTTGCCGAGATTGCCTTCGATCACGCTGGGGGTGAAGCCGCGGCGGCCGCCGCCGCTATTGCCGCCGAGATCAGGCAGCTTGATCACCTCGATGGCGCGGGCGCGGTTCGGCAGGCGGCGGATGAAACCGCGTTCCTCCAGCGCCGTGATCAGGCGGTGAATTCCCGATTTGGAGCGCAGGTCGAGCGCGTCCTTCATCTCGTCGAACGAGGGGGGAACACCGGCTTCCTTCAGCCGCTCGTTGATGAATTTCAGCAGCTCGAATTGTTTGCGCGTCAGCATATCGACCATTCCCCAGATCTGGCGACGATCGCCGTGTCGTCGTGCGGTCCGTTCATCGCGCCCTGAATATGAACAGGCGAGGCGCAACTACTCGAAACAAATCATGAACGGACACTATATGTTCAGTATGTGTTCCGCAACCTCTTAATTTCAGGTCAACAAATTTGCGGATCGCTATTCCGGAAGCTTAAGGATGTGACAGCTCGATCCCGTCGCGGCCGCCGCCGCGAAGGGCGGGCGGACGATCAGCGCCTGTGCCGCGGACAGCCGCGCCAGCAGCGACGAATCCTGGCGGTCGACCGGCGTCGCCAGCCATTGCCCGTCGTCGCGCAGCGCCAGGTGGGCGCGCAGATAGTCTTCGCGCTGGTCGTTGGCGGTGAGGTCGGCGCCGAGCACGGCGGGGAGGCGGCGGTGCATCGATTCGCCCCGCCCCGACAGCACCCGGATCAGTGGCACCATGAACAGGAATGCGCAGACATAGGACGACACCGGATTGCCGGGCAGGCCGATCACCCGCATCGGGCCGAGCCGGCCGTGCATCATCGGCTTGCCCGGCCGCATCGCGATCTTCCAGAACGCGATCGAGGTGCCTTCGGCCTCAAGCGACGACTTGACCAGATCATGATCGCCGGCCGACGCGCCGCCGGTCGTCACCAGAACATCGGCGCCGAGGTCGCGCGCGCGCGTGATCGCCGCGCGGGTCGCCTCGACGGTGTCGGCGGCAATGCCGAGGTCGATCACCTCGGCGCCTTCGCTGCACGCCAGCGCCCGCAGCGCGTAGCCGTTGGAATAGACGATCTGGCCGGGGCCGAGTGCCGCTCCCGGCATCACCAGCTCATCGCCGGTGGCGAGCATGGCCACGCGCGGCCGGCGATGCACCGGCAGCATGGGGTGGTTCATACCGGCGGCGAGCGCGAGGTCGCGGTCGCTGAGCCGATGGCTCGCGCGCAGCAGCACCTCGCCCTCGGTGAAGTCGATCCCGGCGGGGCGGATGTGGCGGCCGTGGCGGGCGGCCTCGGTGATGGTCACCTGATCGCCGTCGCGCACGGTGTCTTCCTGGATCACCACGGTGTCGGCGCCGTCGGGGATGACGCCGCCGGTGAAGATCCGCAATGCCTCGCCGGGACCGACGGCTTGTTCCGCGGGCCGGCCGGCGGCGATCTCGCCGATTACGGTGAGCCGCGCCGGCGCGGTCGCGACATCGGCCGCGCGCACCGCATAGCCGTCCATCGCCGACATCGGCTGCGGCGGCTGGGTGCGTAGCGCGGCCAGATTGCGCGCCAGCACGCGGCCATGCGCGTCGTCGAGCGCGACCATCTCCTCGGGCAGCCCGGCGGCGCCGTCGAGCACCGCGGCCAGCGCATCCGCAACCGGCATCAGCGCCATCGGGCAACTCCGGGGCGGGCGGATCGAGGCGGCACGAGAGGGCAAAAGCGGTTTGTCATGATCCGGCTTTAGGTGCCCCGCGACCCTTGCGCAAGATGTCCCGGTGGTCCCGCCGCGGAGGGGCGGCTCGAGCGTCAAACGAAATCCTAATTGTCGGCAGAAGCCCCCGGGAGGTAGGACGGGAGGGGCGGCGAGGTTCTTGTCCGCCGGACCGCTGGGAGTGCGCAGATGGGCGACAATTTTGCGAAATGGCTGCTGCGGATCGTTGCCGTCATCGGCGTGATCGCGTTCGGCACGACCTATGCGATCCGGCACGACTGGAGCAAAGGCTGGATGCCGTCCGCCAATCCGGATTACGCGCCGCCGCCCGTAAGCGCGCCCGAGCCGGCCGCGCAGCCAGCCGCACCCGTCGCGCCGCCGGTCGCTCCGGCCGCGCAGGAAACGGCCCCAGCGGCCCCGCCTGCCGCTGCAGCGGCGCCGTCAGCCGCTTCCGCACCCGCTGCGGCCCGCGCCTATGTGCCGTGCCAGCCGATCGGCCGCACCGCCAAGGGCGAGCTGGTGTATTCGATGGATTGCCGGACGCCGCCGGCGCAGTAGACACACCGGTCGATCGGC
This sequence comes from Rhodopseudomonas sp. NSM, assembly GCF_052445935.1. Taxonomy (NCBI): domain Bacteria; kingdom Pseudomonadati; phylum Pseudomonadota; class Alphaproteobacteria; order Hyphomicrobiales; family Nitrobacteraceae; genus Rhodopseudomonas; species Rhodopseudomonas sp. NSM. Next base: position 68,770 of record NZ_JBQTCH010000002.1, read on the forward strand.
GGATTGAAGCCGGGCGCGAGGCGGTTCGGACGCGCCGCGTCGCGATGGCTTCAGTCGAGAATGCGAGCGCCCTCGGCACTGAGCCGGGCCAACCCATCCTTCATCTGCTGCAGGCGTTCGGGTGAGTGGCCCTGCCACTTCGTCACCTCGGCGACGATGCGGAGCGGATGCTGCGAGCGATACGAAAGCGTCGGATTTCCCAGGAACTTCTTGTCGGTCAGATTGGGATCGTCCTCGATCGGGCCGGTGGGCTCGACGACATAGATTCGCTGTGCGCCGTCGCCGGCCGCCAGCTCCGCTCCCCAGATCGCGGCGTCGAGCGTGCCGGCGAAATACACCCAGGACAGCGCAGCGTCGGTGAAATTGGACTGGTATCCGACGACAATCAGGTCTCCGGGGTCCAGAGCCGCGCGGGTCCCGTGGAAGTACTGCCGCGCGAACATGGTGGCGGTCGCTGACATGGCTGTGCTCCTCTGCTGACGAGGCCGTACCGGTCCGCGGCACGCGCTGTTCGCTCTCACGGGTTGTACGCGCCGGCCCCGGACTTCCTTCGCATTCGGGCGCCGGTATCACGGTGCTATCCGGCGAGCCTAGGGCAAGTTGCGACCTACGCCGGGCCTGGGGTCGCCGCGCCGGCGTTGTCGTTCGGTCGCACCATCACCGGCAGATAGACCTGCGCGAATTCCGGCGGCAGGCGGCGGGGGCGGCCGCTCGACATTTCGATGCAGACGAGCTGCCAGCGCCCACGCATGACGGTGGCGCGGTCGCGCAGCCGGATCAGCTGGAAGCGGCGCTCCATCAGGAGCTTGCCGTCGCTGCCATAGACCCAGGTGCCGAGCAGCAGCTCGTCGCCGAGATGACTCGGCAGAAGGTAGTCGTATTCGCCGCGCCGGATCGCCATGGCGCGGTCGATCCGCTGCCAGTCGGCGAGCGCGAGACCGAGCGCTTCGGAATGCGCCCAGCCGACGCTGTCGCACCAGCGCACATAGACCGAATTGTTGGTGTGGTTGAGGCCGTCGATGTCGGCCTCTCCCGGGACCATCGTCAGGGTGAACGGGTTCGGGTGGTCCCAGTCCAGGTCGGAGGCTGCGGCGGTCATGGCAATCGTCGGCACTCGTGCGCGGGCCGTCACAGCCCGAGTTGATCCAGCGCCAACGCCACATCCGCGCTGGATCGGACATGGACGGCGCGGAGCCCGCGCTCGCGCGCGGCCGCGATGTTTTCGGCCAGATCATCGAAGAACACAATGCGTTCGGGTTTCACGCCGATCGCCGCCACTACGAAATCATAGACCTCGGCGTTCGGCTTGCGCATCCCGATCCGCGACGACAGGAACAGCTCGCGGAACGGCGTCAGCAGTTCAGCATAGTGCTCCAGGAAATGCGCGACATGCGCGTCGTTGGTATTGGACAGCGCATACAGCGGCAGATGCTTTGCGGCGCGCGCAAGTTGCGCCGCGATCCCCGGCATCTCGCCGATGAAGATCGCATTCCAGCCCTCGCGCAATTGATCGTCGGACAGGTCGAGCCGCAGCGCCTCGCGCACCGCGGCGAAGAATTCCGCGTCGGTGACGTGGCCGGTCTCGTAGCGATGGAAGGTGTCGTTGCGCGCCAGCATCGCCATCATCGCGGAGGGATCGCTGCCGAGTTCGACCGCCCAGGCTTTGAGCGTGCGCGCCAGATCGAAATCGATCACGACGCGGCCGAGATCGAACAGCAGCGCGTCGGCGGCGCCGGATGTGAGAGTGCTTGTCATGTGAGACGGCCTAGCAGGAACGGGCGACGATGGCGAGGTGGGGTCGATTCGGAACGAGACCTTGACGTGAAGACGGGGAGTTAAGGATTAGTTGGTTGCGATCGACAACCGTTTCTTCATGCGTGCCGTTTAGAACGGCACAGGCAGCGCGGCGACCACTTTTTCCAGAAGTGCCTGATGATCGCGCCGTCCGATTCGATCAGCGGCGATCCGATCATGCACCTTGACTGTGACCTGCCGCTTGGCACGTTGACCGCACCGGAATGTTGCCAATGCTGACCGGGAAGGGCCGCAGCAAGAAGAAGCTCGACGATGAGCACACCGGTCATGGCTGGTACGTCTCCTTCGCCGACCTGATGGGCCTGCTGGTGAGCTTTTTCGTCGTGCTGGTGTCGTTCTCGACCCAGGACGTCAAGAAGCTGCAGATCGTCACCGGCTCGATGCGCGACGCCTTCGGCGTGCAGTACCAGGCGCGCTATTCGGGCACGGTCGAGACCGACGGCATGCCGGTTCAGGGCAGGGTCGCCAGCACCGACAACGCCTCGCTGGATCAGGCCGGCGGCGCGGGCAGCTCGGCGTCGCAGGCCAAGGCCGAGCGCGAATTCGCGCTGGCGTCGGCGTCGCTCCGGCAGGCGTTGCAGGACGTGCCGGAATTGGCCGAGATCTCCAAGAACGTGGTGTTCGAGGAAACCCCGACGGGTCTCAATCTCGAACTGACCGATCAGGACGGCCGGCCGATGTTTCCGGATGGCTCGTCGGTGCCGTATGAGCGGACCCGCATGCTGATCGCTAGGCTGGCGGCGCCGCTGCGTGCGATCTCGCTGCGGGTCAACATCGTCGGTCATACCGCCGCGACGCCGGTGCCGGACAACGACGACTACGACGCGTTCGATCTGTCGACCGGACGCGCCAATGCGGTGCGCCAGATCCTGAAACACGAGGGGCTGTCGTCCAGCCGGGTGATGTCGGTGGCGGGCAAGGGCGATGGCGAACCGCTGTTTCCGGAAGCGCCGATGCTGGCCGCCAACCGCCGGGTGACCATCAGCCTGCTGCGGGAGAGCCCGCCGCTGCCGCCGAATCTGGCTCCCTAACAACCTCTTAGTCGAATATTCGCAGGTGAGATCTCAGAACGAGACGCCGATCCGGCGGGCGCGTTTCCACACCATCCTGCATTTCTTCTTGGTGCCGCCGTGCAGCAGTTCGAACCGCGTCGGCAGCGTCGCGTCGGTATTCAACTCGATGCAGGCCCCGCCGGCGGAGTAATCGACCATGCGACATGGAATCACCGGCACCTTGGGGCCGACGATCAGGCTTGCAGAACTTGATACCAGCCCGCTGGGGCGCACACGTGCAAATCGTCGCTGTTGTTGGGTCATCACGAATCCCGAGCCCTGTCGCAGTTCCGCCGGGGTCGGCGGTTCGCGTATTGCAACGCAGACTTGTTAAATTCGTGTTTGCACCGTCAGCCGCTTCACTACGTAGGATTACGGGGCCCGGGTGCGCCCGTACGCCCGGGCCCCGCTGCGATGCACAATGAGGACCTGCGCGATTATTTGCGGTAATTACTTGCCCGGCTGGATCGCGATCCGCTTCGACGAGCTCGCAACCGGCTCCGCTTTCGGCAGCGTCACCGTCAGCACGCCGTTCTTGAACGCGGCGCTGACCTCGTCGGCGGCGATCGGGACGCCGATCGGCACGCGCCGTTCGAACTTGCCATAGAAGTGTTCGCTGAGCTGCCGGTCCTTGTCCTCGGTCTTCGACGTCTTCTCGCCGCGGATCGTCAGGACGCCGTCGTCGAGCAGGACCTCGATGTCCTTGTCCTCCATGCCGGGGACCTCGGCCGAAACCCTCAGTTCCTTGTCGGCGTCGGCGATTTCAAGCTTGGGCCAGGCGTTGCCGAATGCAGCCAGCCGGTTCGGCACCGCCGGCGCGTCGACCCCGCGGAAGACGTCGTCGAACAGACGGTTCATTTCGCGGTGCAGCGACAGAAACGGGTCGCTCTGGTACGACTGCGCCAGCGGTTGGCTACCCCGGCTCCAGGGGATCATGTCGCGCATGTTCATGGATGCCTCCTCACTCCAGTGTTGATCCATCCGGTTTCGAACTAATCAGCCTCGAACTACTCGTGGATATCCGAAGCACACCCGCGCCGTCGCGGGCGCGCCGATCGATTTGGGATCGGCGAAGTCGGTGTCAAGAGCCCCTTGGTACGCGGGTGAGTTGCCGTTCGGGAAAATTTTGACCGGGTACTTGAAAGCCGGATCGGCTCGTCTATTTTTCGTGCGTCCCGTTCTGAAAGGAGTCACTCGGGAGGACTGATATGCACGTCACGACGACTATTCCGGAGCCCGGCGTCATCGCCGGTTCCCTGCAACATTCCGCGGCGGTCTACGACCATCCCGCGGTGGTCTACGACGATCCCGCCCAGGTGCTGCGCGACGACGCGCTCGGCACGGCGGAGAAGCGGGCCATCCTCTCCTCATGGGCGTCCGACGCCAACGCGATCGAGCAGCAGCCATGGCTGCGTGCGCTGCCGGGTTCCGGCCGAATCGTGCCGCTGGCCTCGATCCTCTCGGCGTTGCGTCGGCTGGATGACGACGACCCGCCGCCGAAGGGCGGCGCCGCGATCCGGATGTGCGGCTTCGGCCGCGACACCGACAGCGAGTCGTTCGAGCAGGTTCAGCCAGTGGGGAGGAGGCATCATGGTCTGGCGCAACTTTCAAAGCACGTTCGATCCCGCGCGCTGCCCCGTCTGCGGCGCGACCATGCAGCTCGCACGCGTCGAGCCGCGGCCGGTCGGGCGGCGTGCCTGTGAGTTCGAACGCCATATCTATCGCTGCGAGGATTGCGCCAATACCAGCCGCTTCGTGATCGACCGGCAGGCGGTCGAGCAACTGTACGCGTAGCGGCGCGACACCATCGGCGTCGCGGCAACAGGTCTCAGACTTGTCGCCGCGACCCGGTGCTGCCGATCCGGCCGCGCCACAGCGGCTTGATCAGTTCGAGCAGGATCAGCACCGCAAGGGCTGCGACCGCGGTGAGGCCGAGATCGTCCCAGCGCAGCGGCCCGAACTTGAACAGATCGCGCAGCCACGGCCAGGCGAGGCTGAGGCCGAGCACGCATCCGACGATCGCCAGCACTACCGCGAGCATCGGGTTCGGCCGGCGCAGCGCCGCCAGGATCGAGGTCGAGAACGAGCGGTTCACGAAAATCAGGCAGACGAAGCTCAGCACCAGCGCGAAGAACGTCAGCGCGCGCAGTTCGGTCTCCGGCATTCCGCGGAACTGGCCGATCACGAAGACGCCCGCCACCAGCGCGAACACCACGACGCCCTGGACGAGCCCCCAGCCGATCAGCGCCGGCGTGAACAGCGGTTGCTCTGGATCGCGGGGAGGGCGGTTCATCACATCGTCCTCTGCAGTCTCCGCCTCGAACACGATCGAGCACACAGGGTCGATGATCATCTCCAGGAACGCGATGTGGATCGGCCCGAGCAGGATCGGCAGGCCGAACAGCAGCGGCAGCAAGGCGAGGCCGGCGATCGGGACGTGGACGGCGAAGATGAAGCCCATCGCCTTGACCAGATTGTCGTAGATCCGGCGGCCGAGCCGGATCGCCTTGACGATCGAGGCGAAGTCGTCGTCGAGCAGCACGATCGCCGAGGCCTCGCGCGCGACGTCGGTGCCGCGTCCGCCCATCGCGATGCCGATATGCGCCGATTTCAGCGACGGCGCGTCATTGACGCCGTCGCCGGTCATCGCGACGACGTCGCCGCCCGATTTGAGCGCATCGACGATGCGCAGCTTCTGCTCCGGCATGATCCGCGCGAACACGGTGGCGCTTTGCAGCCGCTGCGCCAATGCGGCGTCGTCGAGCCGCGCGATCTCGTCGCCGCTGACGCACGTGTCCGCGTCAATGCCGGCCTGTCGCGCGATCGCTTGCGCGGTCGCCGGATAGTCGCCGGTGATCATCACCACGCGGATGCCGGCGGTGCGGCAATCGGCGACCGCGGCCGGCACCGCCGCGCGCAATGGATCGGCGAGGCCGACGAGGCCGAGGAATTCGAAGCGGAAGCCGAGCGGCGTCTCCGGCCAGTCGTCGTTCGCATGCGCGGCGCGGGCGACGCCGAGCACGCGCAGGCCGTCGGCCGCCATCGCGTCGATGGTCTGCGACAATCGAAGCAGTTCGGCGGCGTCGAGACCGCACATCCGGGCGATCGCTTCCGGCGCGCCCTTGGCGGCGACGATGAAATCGCCCGGGTCGGCGTGGTCGCGCCAGACCTGCGTCATCGCCAGCAGATCGCGGCGCAGCCCATAGGAATGCACCATGCTGCGGTCGCTTTTCGCGTCCGGAAGGTGACCGTCGGCGAGCCGATGCAATGCGCGGTCCATCGGATCGAACGGATCGGGCGCGGAGGCGAGCAGGCCGGTTTCGAGCAAGGCGCGGAACGTCGCGGGGAGTTCGGCGTCGCGCGGCCGGAACGTCTCGCCGGAGATCAGCCGCAGTTCGGCGACCGACATCCGGTTCTCGGTCAGCGTGCCGGTCTTGTCGGTGCACAACACCGTCGCCGAGCCGAGCGACTCGATCGCGGCGGCGCGGCGCGTCAGCACGCGCGCCTGCGAAATCCGCCACGCGCCCATCGCCATGAACACGGTCAGCACGACGGGAAATTCTTCAGGCAGCATCGACATGCCGACCGTGATGCCGGCCAGCACCGCGTCGAGCCAGCCGCCGCGCAGCGTGCCGTACAGCACGACGACCAGCAGGCTGAACGAGCCGCCGATGATGCCGAACACGCGCACCAGCCGGCGTGTCTGGGTCTGCAGCCGTGGCGGCTCGGTCTGCAACGTGCCGAGCGCCTGACCGATCTTGCCGATCTCGCTGCGCGGCCCGGTGGCGATCACTTCGGCGAGGCCGCCGCCGCGCACCACCAGCGAGCCGGAATACACGGTCGGCTGGTCGTCGCCGCCGGGCCGGTGCGATACCGCGGCGTCGGCCTCGTCGCGCGCGATCTTGCGCACCGGGACCGATTCGCCGGTCAGCAGCGACTCGTCGGCCTGGATGTCGTCGGCCGACAGCAGCACGGCGTCCGCGGCGACGCGGTCGCCTTCCGACAGCACCATCAGATCGCCGCGCACCACCTCGCGGCCGGCGATGCGGCGGCGCTCGCCGTCGCGGATCACCAGCGCGCGGGGGCTGGTGAGGTCGCGCAGCGCTTCCAGCACGCGTTCGGTGCGGCTCTCCTGCACCACGGTGATCACGATCGAGAGGCTGGCGAACACCAGCAGGATCACGGCTTCCTTGAAATCACCGAGCGCGAGATAGACCACGCCGCCGCCCATCAGCAGCGCCAGCATCGGCTCGCGCATCACCTCCAGCGCGATCCGCAACAGCGTTCGCCGGTCGGGGCTCGGCAACTCGTTGGGGCCTTCGCTGGCGAACCGCGCTGCGGCGTCGGCCTCGCTGAGGCCGATGGGCGCGGACGCTTGTGTCGAGACGGGAGGCATCGGCGTGATCTTTCTCGTGATCGCCGCGGCAGCCTATCCTATTTGAGCGTCGCACCGGCGACGTAGTCGCCCGATTTGCCGCCGGTCTTGGCGATCAGATGGATACGCTCGATCCGCACGCCGCGCTCGACCGCCTTGATCATGTCGTAGATCGTCAGGCAGGCGACCGACACCGCGGTCAGGGCCTCCATCTCGACGCCGGTCGGGCCGGTGACCTTCACCGTTGCGCGGACGATGCAGCCGGGCAGCTTGCTGTCGGGGGTGATGTCGAGCGTAACCTTCGACAACGCCAGCGGATGGCACAGCGGGATCAGCTCCGAGGTACGCTTGGCCGCCATGATTCCGGCGATCCGGGCCGTGCCGAGAACGTCGCCCTTCTTGGCGTCGCCGCTCAGGATCAGGTCGAGCGTGGCCTTCTTCATCACCACGCGGCCCTCGGCGACCGCGACGCGCTCGGTCGCGGATTTCTCCGAGACGTCGACCATACGCGCCTCGCCGCTGGCACCGATATGGGTGAGGGCGGGGGAGGCGGCTCTGGTCGACCTGGCTTTCTTCGCCATCAGCCCCGCCTCAGGCAGCGCGCGCGAGCAGCGCGCGGGTCGCAGTGGCGACGTCGTTCTGACGCATCAGGCTTTCGCCGACCAGGAAAGTGTTGATGTTCACCCGCGCGAGCCGGGCGATGTCGTCCGGGGCGAAGATGCCGCTTTCGCCGACCATCAGGCGATCGCTCGGGATCAGCGGCGCCAGCGCCTCGCTGGTCGCGAGCGTCACCTCGAAAGTGCGCAGGTTGCGGTTGTTGATCCCGACCATCGGCGAGCGCAGCTGCAGCGCGCGGTCGAGTTCGGCGCGGTCGTGGACCTCGAGCAGCACGTCCATGCCGAGATCGAATGCGGCGTCCTCGATGTCCTTGGCTTCGGCGTCGTCGAGCGCCGCCATGATGATCAGGATGCAGTCGGCGCCGTGGGCGCGGGCCTCGACCACCTGATAGGTGTCGTACATGAAGTCCTTGCGCAGCGCCGGCAGCGACACCGCCGCGCGCGCCGCGACCAGATAATCGAGGCAGCCCTGGAACGACGGCGTATCCGTCAGCACCGAGAGGCACGCCGCGCCGCCTTGCTCGTAGGCTTTCGCGAGCGCCGGCGGATCGAAATCGGCGCGGATCAGGCCCTTGGACGGCGACGCCTTCTTGATTTCGGCGATCAGCGCATAGTCGCCGTTCTCATGCTTGGCCCGTAGCGCACGGACGAAGCCGCGCGCCGGCGAAGCGCCGCGCGCCTCCGCCTCCAGCGCCGCGAGCGGCCGCTCGCGTTTCGCCGCGGCGATCTCCTCGCGCTTGTAGGCTTCGATCTTGGTCAGGATATCGGACACCGGTACGCTCCCTGGAGGGTCACTCAAAGCACTGGTTCAAGAGCTCGTCATTGCGAGGAGCGAAGCGACGAAGCAATCCTGCTCCGTGCACCGCGCTCTGGATTGCTTCGCTTCGCTCGCAATGACGAGCCGATTTCACCGCGCTTAGGCGGCCGCCGATACCGCGATCAATTTTTTCAAACGTGCTTCCGCGGCGCCGCTGTCGATCGACTGGGCGCCGAGCGCGACGCCTTCCTTGAGGTCCTTCGCCTTGCCGGCGACGATCAGCGTCGCGGCGGCGTTGAGCAGCGCGACGTCGCGATACGGCCCCGGCATGCCTTCCAGCACCGCGCGCAGCGCCACCGCATTGGCCTCGGCATCGCCGCCCTTCAGCGCATCGGCCGGCGCGCGCGGCAAGCCGGCGTCTTCGGGGCTGATCTCGAAGGTCTTGATCTCGCCGTTCTTCAATTCGGCGACGGCGGTCGGGCCGGACAGGGTGATCTCGTCGAGCCCGTCGGAGCCGTGCACCACCCAGATCGATTCCGAGCCGAGATTCTTCAGCACCTGCGCGAGCGGCTGCACCCATTGCCGTGAGAACACGCCGATCATCTGCCGCTTGACGCCGGCGGGATTCGACAGCGGCCCGAGCAGGTTGAAGATCGTGCGGGTGGCGAGTTCGACCCGTGTGGGACCGACGTTCTTCATCGCCGGATGATGCGTCGGCGCGAACATGAAGCCGATGCCGGCCTCCGCGACACAGCGGCCGACGTGGTCCGGGGTGATATCGATCCTGACGCCGAGTGCATTGAGCACGTCGGCGGCGCCGGATTTCGACGACAGCGCCCGGTTGCCGTGCTTGGCGACCGGGACGCCGCAGCCGGCGACCACGAACGACGTGCAGGTCGAAACGTTGACCGAGCCGGAGCCGTCGCCGCCGGTGCCGACGACGTCGACCGCGTCGGGCGGGGCCTCGACCGTCAGCATCTTGGCGCGCATCGTCGTCACCGCGCCGGTGATCTCGTCGACGGTCTCGCCGCGGACCCGCAGGCCCATCAGCAGCGCACCCATCTGCGACGGCGTCGCGTCGCCCGACATCATGGCGTCGAACGCGTTCGCCGCTTCGTCCCTGGTCAGCGACGTCCCCGTCGCGACCTTCGCGATAACTGCCTTGAAATCGATCATGGTCCCCATCGGCGACGGGCGAAGGCGGATGCCTTCGTCAGTTGGTCGCCGCCCCCGTCGCCTGAGCCACAGCCTGCTGGTTGATCTTGGTGCCGATCTGCTTTTCGACCCAAGCGATATATTCGCCGACCTGCTCGTCGTTCATCCGCTGCACCAGCGCGTCCTTCAGCTTCTTCGTCTCCGCGGAGGCGAGGTCGACCGGCGGGATCGTGACGTCGGTGACGCGATACACGAACCATTCGTTGCCGGTGCCGCCCTGGCTCTGGCCGAACGCGTCCTTCGGCGTCCGGAACACCGCCTCGACCACCGTGGCCGGCACGCCGGTCGCCGTCCCCTCGCGCTTCAATCCGGTTGCGGTCTCGACCTTGACGCCCTGCGGCGCGACCTCGGCGAGCTTCCCGGCGGTGCCGAGCTTCTGCACCATCTCGGCGGCCATGGTCCGCAGCCGGCTGCTGACCTGCTCGGTGCGCCAACGCGCCTCGACCTGGTCCTTGACCTCGTCGAGGCTGCGCTCGCGCGACGGCGTCACGCCGAGCACGTCGAACCAGACATAGCCGTTCTGATAGTTGATCGATTCGGTATCGACGCCGACATCGCTGTTGAACGCGGCGGTCGCCAGTTCGAGACCCTGGGGGATGTCCTTGACCGGCTGGCCATCCGGGCCGCGGCCGGAGCGGTCGACCGCCTCGATGGTCACCGCGTTGAGCCCGAGCGTCTTCGCCGCCTCGATCACATTGGCGCCGCCGGCGCGGGCATCTTCCATCTTGTCGTGCAACTCCTGCACCTTGGCACGGGCGCGCTCCAGCGCGACGTCGCGCTTGATCGTCGGCGCCAGGCTCTCGTAGCTCGGCTGCACGCCGGGCTCGATCTTGGAGACCCTGACCAGCGCGGTGCCGAAGGCACCCTGGATCGGCTGGCTGACCTCGTTGAGCGGCAGCGCGAAAGCGGCGTTCGCCACCGCCGGGTCGAGCATTTCGGTCTTGCTGACCAGACCGAGTTCGACATCGGCCGGCTTGAGACCGCGCTGCGCGGCGACATCGTCGAACGAGGCGCCCTCGGCGATCTTCCCACGCGCAGCCTGCGCCTCTTCGCCGTTCGGAAACACGATCTGCGCGATCTGCCGCTTCTCCGGCGTCGACAGCTTGTCCTTGCGCTCGTCGAACAATTTGCGCGCGTCGGCGTCGGACACGTCGGTCCATTTGGCGATCGACTCGGGCGTCACCGTGAGGAACGCGACCTTGCGATATTCGGGCGCGCGGAATTGCGTCTTGTGATCATCGTAGTAGGCCGCGAGCGCCTCGGAGGAGGGCGGCTCGATGGTCCCGACCTGCGCATCGGTCAGCTTCAGATACTCGATTGCGCGCTGCTCGTTCTGAAACTGGCTGGCGACCTGAAGCATCGTGGTGGACGGCACAAGGCCGGCCGTGACGGTGCCGGCGATCTGCCGCCGCAGCGCGACCTTGCGCTGTTCGGCGATGTAGCGCTGCTCGGTGAAGCCGAACTGGCGGATCACCTGCTGGAAGCGGTTCGGATCGAACGCGCCGCCCACGCCCTTGAAGTTCGGATCGTTGAGGATGCTCTTCATGGTCTCTTCGTCGGACTGGCCGAGCCCGAGCCGGCGTGCATCCTCGTCGAGCGCTGCCTCCGCGATCACCTGCTGCAGCACCTGGCGATCGATGCCGAAGGCGCGCGCCTGATCCGGCGTCAGCGGCCGGCCGAACTGGCGGCCGATCTGCTGCAGGCGATCATTATAGGTCTGGCGGAATTGTTCGGTGGTGATCTCGGTATCGCCGATGGTCGCGAGCGTGGATCGGCCGAACCCGCGGAAAATGTCGGCAATGCCCCAGACCGCAAAGCTGAGGATCAGCACGCCCATCACGATCATCATGATGGTCTTGCCGACCCAATTGGATGAGGCGTTGCGTATTCCTCGAAGCATGGACTCACTTTTTCGCAGGAGGGAACCGGCCGCGCTCAGGCGCGCGGTGGCGCAAATTAGCGTCGCCGGCTTGAAAATCCATCATAAAGTGCCGGTCGCAGCGTCGCAACCGGCCGCAGCCGGAAGTCGCGCGGTTGGGACCGCTTCGCAGCAGACGCCGCGCGAGGCTGATCTGCGCGATCACGCGCTCTTGAGCATCGCAAACGGCTCTGCTAGCGGGATTGAGCAACCCCGAAACGTGAGAGTGTCCATGCCGGTCCCCGCCGTTCGTCCGCTGATTGCCGGAAACTGGAAGATGAACGGCCTCAAGGTCGCGTCGTCGGAACTCGATTCGATCCTGGAAGGCGCGATGCAACTTTCGTCGGGGATCGATCTGCTGGTCTGCCCTCCGGCGACGCTGATCGCAGCGTTCGCCGATCGGCTCGCGGCCCATGCAGACGGCGCGCTGCCGGTCGCAATTGGTGCACAGGATTGCCACACCAATGCCTCAGGCGCGCATACCGGCGACATTTCGGCCGAAATGCTGGCTGACGCCGGCGCGCGAGCGATCATCGTCGGCCATTCCGAGCGCCGCGCCGACCACGCCGAGACCGACGCGATCGTTCGCACCAAGGCGCAGGCGGTGTGGCGGGCAGGGCTGGTCGCGATCGTCTGCGTCGGCGAAACCCAGGGCGAGCGCAATGCCGGCCACACCCTCGATGTTGTCGCCGGCCAGCTTGCCGGCTCGTTGCCGGATGGCGCTACCGCAGCCAATCTGGTGGTGGCCTATGAGCCGGTCTGGGCGATTGGCACCGGGATGACCCCGACTGCGGCCGATGTCGAGGAAGTTCATGGCTTTATCCGCCAGACCCTGATGCAGCGCTTCAACGCCGAGGGAGAACTGATGCGATTGCTGTACGGCGGCTCGGTGAAGCCTTCGAACGCCAGCGAGCTGATGGCTGTTCCCCACGTCAATGGCGCGCTGGTCGGCGGCGCCAGCCTGAAGGCGTCGGACTTCCTTGCGATCGCCGCCGGTTGTCCCTAGCTGAGTAATACAACGCGCTTATCCGTTGCGGCGCGAAAGCCGTCCGGGGGTGACAATGCCCCCATCGATCGTGTAGACACCGCGCGACTTCGTTTATCCCGCAAGCCTGTCGAGCAGCCGCGCGCTGGCGCCATGTCGGCCTTTCGGCGATCCGGGCTTGTGATGGAAGGGTATCATGCAGACTGTCATTATCGTCGTTCACCTGATGTTGGTTCTGGGCCTGATCGGCACTGTGCTGTTGCAGAAGTCCGAGGGCGGTGGCCTGGGCGTCGGCGGCGGCGGTGGCGGCGGTTTTATGTCGAGCCGGGGCACCGCGAACCTGCTGACCCGGACGACGGCGATTCTCGCAGTCGGCTTCTTCATCACCAGCCTGCTGCTGTCATGGCTCGCGAACTACGATCGCAAGCCGACCACGATCCTGCCGACCGCGGCGCCGACGACCCAGCAGGCGCCGGGCGTCCCGGCACCGCCGGTTTCGCAGGGGGGCGGTCTACTCGACTCGTTGAAGCAGGCCGACCAACCGCAGAATCAGGCCCCGGCCGCTCCGGCCCCGCCGCAGTCGCAATAAGCATTGCCGGCATGCGCTGACGGCAGCTGCGAAATAGTCTGAGCTGTTGTCAGTAATCGTATGAAGGCGCTGATCTTTCGGCGTCACCCACAGGCATTCTGAAGTTCGCCCGTTGGGGACGAATCGCTTTGGCGAATCGGACCGAGGGCCTTAAAGGTAGGCTCCCATGGCGCGGTATATCTTCATCACCGGCGGCGTGGTCTCCTCGCTCGGCAAGGGTCTGGCATCAGCGGCACTCGGTGCGCTGCTGCAGGCGCGAGGCTACAAGGTCCGCCTTCGCAAGCTCGATCCCTACCTCAATCTCGATCCCGGGACGATGTCGCCGTATCAGCACGGCGAAGTTTTCGTGACCGACGACGGCGCCGAGACCGATCTCGATCTCGGCCATTACGAGCGTTTCACCGGGCGGCCCGCCACCCGGCAGGACAACATCACCACCGGACGGATCTATCAGGACATCCTGACCAAGGAGCGCCGCGGCGACTATCTCGGCGCTACCATCCAGGTGGTCCCGCACGTCACCAACGCGATCAAGGATTTCATCGTCGATTCCAACGACGACTATGATTTCGTGCTGGTCGAGATCGGCGGCACCGTCGGCGACATCGAGGGCCTGCCGTTCTTCGAGGCGATCCGCCAGATCAAGAACGACCTGCCGCGCGGCGACGTCATCTACATTCATCTCACGCTGCTGCCCTATATCCCGAGCGCCGGCGAGCTGAAGACCAAACCGACCCAGCATTCGGTCAAGGAACTGCGGTCGATCGGAATCCAGCCCGACATTCTGCTGTGCCGCACCGACCGGCCGATCCCGAAAGAGGAACGGCGCAAGCTCGGGCTGTTCTGCAACGTCCGCGAGAGCGCGGTGATCGAGGCGCGCGACGCCGACAGCATCTATGCGGTGCCGGAGGCTTATCATGCCGCCGGCCTCGACGACGAAGTGCTTGCGGCATTTGCGATTGCGGCCGAAGAGCCGCCGGCGCTGGAGCGCTGGCATCAGATCAACGAGCGCATCCGCAATCCCGAAGGCGCGGTGACGATCGCCATCGTCGGCAAATACACCGGGATGAAGGATGCCTACAAATCGCTGATCGAGGCGCTGTCGCACGGCGGCATCGCCAACAAGGTTGAGGTCAAGCTCGACTGGATCGAAAGCGAAGTGTTCGAGAACGAGGACCCGGCGCCGTTCCTCGAACACGTCAACGGCATTCTGGTGCCCGGCGGCTTTGGCCAACGCGGGGCGGAGGGCAAGATCAAGGCGGCGCAGTTCGCCCGCGAGCGCGACGTGCCGTATTTCGGCATCTGCTTCGGCATGCAGATGGCGGTGATCGAGGCGGCGCGCAATCTCGCCGGCATCGAGCAGGCCAATTCGACCGAGTTCGGCCCGACCTCCGAGCCGCTGGTCGGCCTGATGACCGAATGGGTCCGCGGCAACGAGCTGGAGCGGCGCTCCAACGCCGGCGACCTCGGCGGCACGATGCGTCTCGGCGCCTATCCGGCGACGCTCAAGCGCGGCAGCCGGGTGTCGAGGGTCTATGGCGATGCTCTCGAAATTTCGGAGCGCCATCGCCACCGCTACGAGGTCAACACCGCCTACAAGGACCGGCTCGAACAGCACGGCCTGCGCTTCTCCGGCATGTCGCCGGACGGCGTGCTGCCCGAGATCGTCGAATATGAGGATCATCCGTGGTTCATCGGGGTGCAATTCCACCCCGAACTGAAATCCCGCCCGTTCGAACCGCACCCCTTGTTTTCGTCGTTCATCGAAGCGGCGCTGGTGCGCAGCCGGCTGGTGTAGTTTCCATCACTTCGGGCAGCCCGCCGTGGAATCGCCCGCGCGCGCCATCGGCTTGCCGTTGATGAAGACGTTGCCGCCGCCGTCGACGACCACGCCGCCGCAATTGGTTCGACCGCCGACCACTGCGGCGGGTTTGCCGTTGATGAACACGTTGGTCGAACCTTCGACGATGGCGCCGTCCGACGTGGTGTCGCCCGCGCGCGCCGCCGGCTTGCCGCTGACGGTGACATTGGTGCTACCGCCGGTGACCGCGCTTGGCGTTTGCGCCAACGCCGGGCCCGTCACCACCAGGAGCGCGATCCGCAACAACGTTCGACTCATCGTGCCTTCTCCGGTGACCGAGTGCGAGGCAAGACGGCGCGGCTCGCTGCCATCCAACTAACAATAGCATGGGCATGCCGGCGTGACCGCCGTTGGTGCGGGACAGGCGACAGGCCGTCTTCATTTGGTATCAGACTGCGATCACGATTCCGAACTGGCTGTCGTCCCTGAGGCGCGTCAGTTCCATCTGCGACGGGTGCAGCAGACCGCTCATGCGGCCATTCTCGACCCGATAGACGGTCTGCCCGCGCATCTCGGTGACGCGCCGGCCGGTCAGCCGCAGCAGCTTTTCGGCCATTTCGTCGGCGTTGAAATGCCGAAAGTGAAACCGGAACAGGTCGCGGTTGATGGCGAAGGGAAGTCCCTTTTCGAGCGGAAACGAGAGCAGTATCGGCCCGTGGGTCGCGGCGCCGACTTGCCGCAGGAAATCATCACAATCCTCGACGTGCTCGACGGATTCGAAGCAGACCGCGAAGTCGGCGGCGTTTCTCGTCAGCTCGAACGGGAAACAGGCCTGCCGGAAGACCACGCGGTGGCCGCCATAGGCCGTCTCGGCGACGGCGACCGCTGGCGCCGAGCCGTCGATCCCGACAATCCGTGCGCCGCAGCGATCGGCGAGGATCCGCGCGCCGTAACCGTTGCCGCAGAACAGATCCAATCCGGTGGCGTCGCGGGGCAGTTGCAAATGGCCTCGCAGCCAATGCGCGGCGAACTCGTAGCGGGCGCTGTGATCGCGCCGGATCATCTCGATCTGCGGGCTGGTCTGACGCTCGCCGCTGTCGAGCTCAAAGTCATGCGGATGGCCGGGCAGGGTCGGATCCTGCACGAAGAGATCGCTCAGCGCCGCCCGAACCCCTGCGGCTGATGGATCAATGACCAGCGCGCGCCACAATTCGATTTCAGCGTCCTTCGTGAGCCCAAGCTGCTTCTGTGCCACGGCACGCAGGAGATAGGCGTCGACGTCGATCGGGTTACTGAGGGAAACCGCGTCGAGGTGGGCAATCGCGTCTGCGAAGCGCTGCTCCTGCAGCAGCGAGATGATCGTATCCCAGCGCTCGCTCATCGGACGACGACCCTGTCGATGTGGCCGAAGCCCCAGTCGGCATTCAGCGCGCGCCTCAGGCGATCCTTTTCCGTCAAAGACGGCGCTTGCGACACGAGAGCTTCATCCCCGGCCAGCAGCGCCTCCCAGGTCTGCGGCGAGTACCAGCCGGCATTCAGCGGCACCGCGTCGCCGAAGCCGCCGCCGGCCCTCGGCGCGGCCTCGCCGAACCTGACAGTTGGCTCCTTCAACGCAATCGTGGGCTTGCCGAACAGCCGCGCCTCGATCAGACCGCTGGAATTCAGCGCGCAGACGGTTTCGATTTCGGGCTGCGCCAGCAGCTGGTAGAGATTGATGTCGGTCGAGGTCACCGACCGCAACGAGGTCATTGCCTTGCGCGTTGCCGAGTCCGGCGGATCGTAGGGATGAGGCTTGAACAGAGTCGCGGCGGATCTGGTGCAGAGATCGATCAGAGCCGGCAGATGATCGCCCAGATGGGTGAAGCGTCCGGTGCTGGTGTCCAGCACCGATCGATCGTCGGGGACCTGACCCAGAATGACGGTCGTCCCGGGCGTCAGGCCCAGCGGCCGCATGAAGCTCGCCTTGCTGCGCACGAAGCCGGCTCGCACAACGAACTCGCGTGGATCGAGCATGTGGTGCAGCAGCAAACGATGAATCGCGGCCCGGTTGGTTCGCGCGGCGAAGACGACGTCGTCCAGGAAGCGCACCGGATAGAGGATCAAATCGATGACCGCGATTCCGGCTTCGTCGAAAATCCTGCAGAGCAGCTCAGGCAGCTCGTAGCCGACCACAATGGTTCCGTGAAAAGGCGCCGCCAGAGCTTCCGAAATTTCGATCGGCACGGTCCTGAGCGACAGGAAACGGCCCCAGCCTTCGATCGAGAGCGGCAGGCCGGCGGCTTCGAACAGATCCGGGGTGTGGAAATAGTTGTGATCGCGGACAAGCCCGCGATCCCAAGATGTCGTCGTGACGCTCCATCCCGCGAGCCGCGCGGCCGTACCGACAATGCCGTCGAGCCAGCGGACATGTTTCCAGGTTGCGCTTTCCCAGGCTCGTCCAACCCGGAAAGGCCGCAGAAGGTCGGCGGTCAGAGAGAGCCTTGCAACCATGGGATTTCGCGTCGGCTCATTTTCCGGCGGGCTGGATGTCAGGTTTAACGACGAAGATGACCAATCCAGGCGATCCGCAGCGATGAATTGAGCAGTGCCGACTGGGCAGGAATCTCGGCGAGGCCCAAGACAGCGCGCCGAACGGTGGCTATAAGGCCTCTGCAACGATCGGAGGGGGCATGATTTACGAATCCCGGGTATACCGCTGCGTACCCGGCCGGCTGCCGGCGCTGCTCAAGCGGTTCGAGACGATCACGCTGAAGATGTTCGAGAAGCACGGCATCCGGCAGGCCGGATTTTTCACGACGCTGGTCGGCGCATCGAACCAGGAGCTGACTTATTTTCTTGCTTGGGAGAGCCTCGCCGAGCGCGAGCGGAAATGGACCGCGTTCGCGTCCGACCCGGATTGGCTGGCCGCCAAGGCGGAGACCGAGGCCGACGGCCAGATCGTCGACACCATCACCAACCAGCTTCTGACGCCGACCGCGTTCTCGGCCGTCAAGTAATCATGCCCGCGATGATGAAAGCCTTGTCCTGATGCCCGGCGGCCTCGACCATATCGTTCATGCGGTGCGCGATCTCGACGCCGCAGCCGAGACGTATCGGCGGCTCGGCTTCACAGTCGGCGCGCGCAACGTCCACCCCTTCGGCACGCACAACCGCATCGTGCAGATCGACGGATTCTTCGTCGAGATCCTCACCGTCGCCGAACCCGACAAGATCGAGCCGCACCGCGCGGATGCGTTTTCCTTCGGTGCCTTCCAGCGCGACTATCTCGCCCGGCGCGAGGGGTTCTCGATGTTGCTGCTCGCCAGCCGCGATGCCGAGTCGGACGCGCGCGGCTACGCCGCTGCCGGGTTCGGCGCGGGCGCGGTGTTCAGCTTCGGCCGGGAAGGGCGCCGCCCCGACGGCAGCGTGGTCAAGCTCGGATTTTCGCTGGCCTTCGCGCGCGATCCGCTATCGCCGGACGCGGGCTTCGCGGTGTGCCAGCATCATCATCCCGAGAATTTCTGGAATCCGTCGTTCCAGATCCACGCCAACGGCGCAGTTGCGGCAAAGGCGGTGGTGATGGTCGCCGACAACCCGACCGATCACCATATCTTCCTCAGCGGCTTCACCGGCTTGCGCGATCTGCACGCGTCGTCGATCGGTGTGACTGCGCAGACCGAACGCGGCGACATCGACATCGTCGAGCCGGTGTCGTTCCGCGATCAATACGGCGTCGCCGTTACGGCTGACGCCGGCGGCGCGCGTTTCGCCGGATTGCGGATTGCCGCGGAGGAGCTGGCCATGGTTGAACGCCTGCTGCAGCAGAACGGGATCGGCGCGGCGCGTCACATCGACCGGCTGGTCGTGCCGGATCTGTGCGGCGCGACGCTGATCTTCGAACAAGGAATGGTCCGTTGAACAAGAGCATTGCGCCCGCGCCCGTCGTCGCCGCGGGCAACGTCAAATTCGGCAACGCGCTGCCGCTGTCGGTGATCGCGGGACCGTGCCAGCTCGAGAGCCGCGCGCACGCGCTCGAGGTCGCCGCGGCACTCAAGGAGATCGGCAAGCGTCTCGGCATCGGCATCGTCTACAAGACGTCGTTCGACAAGGCCAACCGCACCAGCGCGGCGAGCGCACGCGGCATCGGCCTCGAAGGCGCGCTGCCGATCTTCGCCGAGATTCGCGACAGCATCGGGCTTCCCGTGCTCACCGACGTGCACGAGGCCGGGCAATGCGCCCGCGCCGCGGAGGCGGTGGACATCCTGCAGATTCCGGCCTTCCTGTGCCGGCAGACCGATCTGCTGCTGGCGGCGGCTGCGACCGGCAGGATCGTCAACGTCAAGAAGGGGCAATTTCTGGCGCCGTGGGACATGGGCAACGTCGTCGCCAAGATCACCAGCGCCGGCAATCCGAAGGTGCTGGTGACCGAGCGCGGGGTGTCGTTCGGCTACAACACGCTGGTCTCCGACATGCGCGCGCTGCCGATCATGGCGAGGACCACCGGCGCCCCGGTGATCTTCGACGCCACGCATTCGGTGCAGCAGCCGGGCGGCAAGGGCACCTCCTCGGGCGGCGAACGCGAATTCGTGCCGGTGCTGGCGCGCGCCGCGGTCGCGGTCGGCGTCGCCGGCGTATTCATCGAAACCCATCCCGATCCGGATCACGCGCCATCCGACGGCCCCAACATGGTGCCGCTACGCGACTTCGAGAGCTTGCTGCGCACGCTGATGGAGTTCGACGCGCTCGCCAAGCGGCGCCCCGGGGCCGGAACGATCTGATGCCGCAAGGCGACGGCGCCGGCGTCCGGCCGGACCTGCCGCCGACGCTGAGCATCATCGCACTGTCGCGCTTTGCAGCGAGGCTGTCGACGTGGGCGCTCGATGCTGGCGCTGGGGGCGATCCTGGCCGTGGTGTTGCGACCGCGGCAGCCGGCGGATGCGAGCGACCGGCCGGAACCTGCGTGAGGCATCCTGCCGGCTGTCGGGAAAGCAAGAATCGCCGTTAGAATGGATCAGCTTTCTGACGAAATCGGTCGCCGCCTTTAAAAAATGGGTCTCGTCATGTTGAGAACCAGTTTCCCGGCGATAGCGCTGCGATCATCATTTCAAGCGGAGACCGCGTGGTGGATGGATTGAAGACCGGGCGACACGCCATGAGGTTGCGCCGTCTTATCATCGGGGCTTCGGGCGCGGTGGCCGCGATCGTCGCCCCGGCGTTCCTGACAGACGGCGCGGCGGCAAAACAACGCGCCAAACCGGCACCGGTCGAAGCAGTGGCGCCGCGGCCAGCCGGCGAGCCGATCATGGCGATCATCTCGATCAAGTCGCAGCAGGTCACGCTGTACGATGCCAACGGCTGGATTCTGCGCGCGCCGGTCTCGACCGGCACCACCGGGCGGGAGACGCCGGCGGGCGTGTTCGCGATCCTCGAGAAGAACCGGGACCACCGCTCCAGCATGTACGACGATGCCTGGATGCCGCACATGCAGCGCATCACCTGGAACGGCATCGCGCTGCATGGCGGTCCGCTGCCTGGCTACGCCGCCTCGCACGGCTGCGTGCGGATGCCCTATGGTTTTGCCGAGAAGCTGTTCGACAGGACGCGGATCGGGATGCGGGTGATCGTCTCGCCGCAGGACGCGGCACCCGTGGAAATTTCGCATCCGGCGCTGCTGGTGCCGAACGCGCAAGCGGTCTCGACCGTGCCGGCGCGCGCCGAGACGCTGGCCCGCGAGGCCGAGGACGCCACGCGCATCGCCGCCGAGGCGAAGAAGGCCGCATCGGCTGCGGCGAAGGAGGCGGCACCGCTGGCGGCTTCGCTGCGCAAGCTGGAGAAGCTCAAGTCCCGTGCCGATGCCGCTTTGAGATCCGCCGACAAGGCGCTCGCCGCCGCGAAGACCGACGAGGCGAGAGCGCGGGCGGAAGAGCGGCAGCGAAAGGCGTCGCAGACCGCGACCGAGACGTCGGCGCAGCTCGACGCCGCCAGGGCCGACGCTGAGTCGAAGCGGGCTGCGGCGGCGGCCGCGAAGGACGCGGCCAAGGCAGCGGATCTCAACAAGACCGAGGCCGTCAGGCTGGCGAGCGACGCCAGCCTCGCGCAGGAGCCGGTGTCGATCTACATCAGCCGCGAGACGCAGAAGCTCTACGTCCGCCGCAACACCCATAAGCCAGCGCCCGATGGCGGCGGCGAAGTGTTCGATGCGAGCATCGAGGTTCCGGTCACCATCCGCGATCCCGACCGGCCGATTGGCACGCATGTCTTCACCGCGATGGCGCGCGACGGCGCCGGGCTGCGCTGGAGCGCCGTGACGATCGACGATGGCGACGGCGCCAAGGCGGCGCTCGACCGCATCACCATTCCGCAGGAGGTGCTGGACCGGGTCGGACCGACGGCGCTGCCGCGCAGCTCGATCGTCATCTCGGACGAACCGCTGAGCGCCGAGACAAACTATCGGACCGAGTTCGTCGCGGTCCTGAAAGACCATCCGCAGGGCGGCTTCATCACCCGCAAGCCGACCCCCGCTGTCGTTGTGGCCGATGGCGACGACGGCTGGGACGACGGCGGGTTCGGCTTCTTCTTCCAGCGCGGCCCGGAGCCGCAGCCTAGAAACTATCGCCAGCAGCGCGGCGGTCGCGCCTACCCGCCGCAACAGATGCCGGGCTGGAGCTGGTAACAAGCATCAGGCGCCGGGCGAGGCAGGGTCCGTGGTTCGACCGCGGCACCCCGGCCGGGTGCCGCGCGGTCAGCGCGACCCGCAGCTCTCCGCAGGCGATGCAGGCAGCGCCACGACGCGGAGGAGCAGGTCCGTGTCACCCATCAGGGCGCGCTTTTCCGGATTGCTGAGCCAGCTCACCAGCTCGTCGATCGTCTCGGCGTCCGCGACCATGGCGCGGGCGAGGGCGAGATTGGGGTCGATGCGGCCGCGCGGGCGAGCCGGCTGGCGGGCGAGGCCGGCAAGGTGGAGGTCGAGCAGCCCGCGGTCGCTGCGCAGCGCAAGCAGCGGGTCTTGGTCGCTCCCGGACGGTGGCAGCATCGCGGCGATATCGCGAACGCGGCCGAGGATCGGCGGCGCGGCAAGGTCCTCAGGCGTCGCCAGCAGCGCAGGCCGCGCCGAGGTGGGGCGATTGGTGAGCAGCGCCACCGGGATCGCGAGAACGAGGCCGAGGATCACCGGGGTCATCCACCAGAACAGCGGCCACGACACCAGCAATGCGCTCGTCGCCATGGCGACGCCGATCAGCGTCGGCAATGCATAGCGGCGGGCGACGTCGCGCAGCGGGATCGAGCCGTCGCCGCGATGCTGGAGCTGCCAGCCGGAATCCTGGCCCATCACGATCTGGCCGACCGCGGTGGACTGGAAGATCATCATCACCGGCGCGGTCAGGCCCGACAACAGGGTTTCGAACATCAGGCCCGCGAACGCGCGGAAGCCGCCGCCGAAACCCACCCGCGTGTCGCGCCGGATCAGCACGAGCAGCAGCGCCAGCAGCTTCGGAAGCAGCAGCAGTCCCATCGTGGCGGCGAACACCCAGGCGGCGCGGATCGGGTCCTGCGCCGGCCAGACCGGAAACAGCGAGAAGTCCTTCGGGAAGTATTCGGGCCGCACATATTGGGCCTGCAGCGAGATCAGGATGCCGGCGACCAGAAAAGCCAGCCACATCGGCGCAGTGATGTAGGCGCCGATCCCGGTGAGGAAGTGCAGCCGCGACACCCAGTGCAGGCCGCGGGCCGGCAGGATCGCAGCGTGCTGGAGATTGCCCTGGCACCAGCGCCGGTCGCGCGCGGCGAAATCCAGCATCGTGGGCGGCACCTCTTCGTAGCTGCCGCGCAGCGTCGGCGCCATGTGGAGGCGCCAACCGGCGCGACGCAACAATGCCGCTTCGACGAAGTCGTGGCTGAGAATGCTGCCGCCGAACGGCTTGCGCCCGGGCAGGTTCGGCAGGCCGGTGCTGGCGGCGAACGCCGCCACCCGGATGATCGCGTTGTGGCCCCAGTAGTTACTTTCCGAACCGTGCCACCACGCCACGCCGGCCGCGATCATCGGGCCGTACATCCGGCCCGCAAACTGCTGCAGCCGCGCGAACAGCGTTCGCGCGTTGACCACGACCGGCAGGGTCTGGATCAGGCCGACGTCCGGATGTCGCTCCATGGCCGCCGCGAGCCGCACCAGGGCGTCGCCGGTCATGACGCTGTCGGCGTCGAGAATGACCATGAAATCGTAGCCGGCGCCGAAGCGCTTGACCCAGTCCTCGATATTGCCGGATTTGCGGGCGTGATTGTCGGCGCGGTGGCGGTAGAACAGCCGGTCGCCGGCCGCCATCAGCGCGAGAAAGCACTTCTCTTCCTGCGCCCAGACGGCGGGGTCGGTGGTATCGCTGAGGATGTACCAGTCGAACTGCGCGCCGGAGCCGGTCGCATCCGTCGACTCTCGCGTTGCCTGCAGCCGCGCCAGCACCGTCTGCGGATCTTCGTTGTAGGTCGGCAGCAGCATCGCCACTCTCGACGTCAGCGCCGGCAACGGGCCGTCCGTTGCGAGATCCAGATCGTCGCGCCATCCGCGCAGCAAAGTCGTGAACCCGGCCAGCGCAGAGACGAAAGAAAGCGCCACCCACGCGAACAGAGCGGCGAACAGAACCAGTACCAAGCCTTCGAGGATGGTCACGCCGCCGACCTTCAGAACCTGGTACATCTCATCGATGCCGGCATAGCTGAGCGCGGCCGTGCCCAGCATGATCAGTAGCCGACGCCACCCACCGGAGTTTGCGGCTGTCGACCGATCAATCATGCGGGGCGGCGCTTCTGCGAAGGACTGCTCCGGCATCGCCAGCGGCGCCTCGGCGGGCAGGGGATCGCGCGACCGCCCGGTCGGATGGGCCCGGTCGACCGATATCGGCCGGATCACATCGTCCATCGATAGACCCAGACCTCGGACAGCGCTTGGTCGCCCGCCTTCAAGAACGCCCGCAACTCGACCGGAGGCTGATTGCTGATCAGGTTGAAGCTGAGGCGCCACCCCCCGGTCAGTGGGTTGGGCTGGGTGACGACGTTGCGGATCTCACCTTTGTCAGCCGACACGATGCCGCGGACTGATCCGGCATCCAGCCCCTTGAGCTGCTCGCCCGTGACGTCGAGCACGAACAGCCGGTCCGCATCGCTGCGCATGCTGATGCCGGTCCGCGATATCCGTGCCAGCGACGAAGGTTTGGGCGTGTCGGGGCCCCAGTGCAGACGGTACGTATAGATATGCTCGCCCTTGGCTCTGAGTGGGCCCTTCGGCTCCCAGAATGCGGCGATATTGTCGTGGATTTCTTCCTTTGTCGGGATTTCGATCAACTTGACCGCGCCTTCGCCCCAGTCGCCGATAGGCTCGGCCCAAAGGCTCGGACGCTGCTCGAAGCGCGATTCCAGATCCTGATAGGCCGAGAACTCGCGTTCCCGCTGCATCAGGCCGAACCCGCGTGGATTTTGATCGGCAAACGAACTGATCTGCAGATCGCGCGGATTGCACAATGGTCGCCACAGCTGCTCGCCGCGGCCGTTGAAGATCGCAACGCCGTTGGAATCGTGCACCGCCGGACGAAAGTCGGGTACATCGCTGGGGTCGTTCGGGCCAAAGAAGAACATGCTCGTCATTGGCGCGAGCCCGGGATGCTGCAGGTCGGTTCGCGGATAGAGCGCCGTCTCGACATCGAACACGGTGGTCGCGCCCGGACGGATGGTGAAGCGGTACGCGGCAGCGACGCTCTTGCTGTCGAGCAACGCGTGTACGACGATCGACGACGCATCCTGCGAGGGGCGTTCGAGCCAGAAGGTCTTGAACAGCGGAAATTCCTCGCCGCCGCTTTGCCCCGTGTCGACGGAAAGGCCGCGTGCGGATAGGCCGTAATGTTGGCCCTTCGCGACCGCCCGAAAATAGGTCGCCCCGAGGAACACGCAGAGCTCGTCGAAGTAGTCCGGCGAATTGAGCCGCGTGTGGATCCGGAAGCCGGCGAAACCAAGCTCGACGTCCGAAGCCGGTGGAGGCGTATCGCCGAACGAGAAGTCATCGGAGCGATAGGGAATCGGCCTGGCCTGTCCGTCCGCAACCTCGAAGATCGTCACCCGGTTCTTGTACAAGAAGCCGCGGTGAAAGAACTGAACCTGGAACGGGAGCTGGTCGGCACGCCACAAAGAGCGCTCCGGATTGAACCGGATCGCGCGATAAGCGTCATAATCGATTTCCGCCAGCGGCGAGGGCAGCTTGCTGTCGGGCGCCTGATACGGTTTTCCCGCCAGTTCTCGCGCTTGCTGTCGCACGACCGAGGGATCGAACGCCTGAGGCTTGTCCGCCGCCTGAGCTGCCGATGCGCCGGCCTGAGATTGTAACAACGGAATCGCCGCAAGGCCCGTCAGAACTTGCCGCCGATTCAATGTGCCACTCCGCTGGTCGAGGAAAGTTCCAAAGCAACGTTCCCGGCCCGATGGAGTTCCCTTCGACTTTTAAGCTTGATTGGTTTGATGCTGAGGCGGCAGCTGCGGCAACTCAACCGCGCCCGCGGTATGGCGGAACGCCCTGGTCGGGCACCCACATTCCCTTTGGCAGTTTTCCGGTCTGCCAGAACACGTCGATCGGAATTCCGCCGCGCGGATACCAGTAGCCGCCGATGCGGAGCCATTTCGGCTTGATGGCGGCAACGATGCGCTTGCCGATCGACACCGTACAGTCTTCGTGAAAGCCACCATGATTGCGGAAGCTGGCGAGGTACAGCTTCAGCGATTTCGACTCCACCAGCCACGCCCCGGGCGCGTAGTCGATCACCAGATGGGCGAAGTCCGGCTGCCCGGTCACCGGGCACAGCGAGGTGAACTCCGGCGCGGTGAAGCGAACCAGATAATCGGTGCCGGCCTGCGGATTGGGGACGCGGTCGAGCTGGGCTTCGTCCGGCGTGGCCGGCCAGGCGACGGCGCGGCCGAGCTGCAGGCCGGCGGATTTCGGGGTTTTGCGGGGCGATCTGGACATGGAGGTCTCCGTTGCCGCCGTCTTAGCCTTTCGTCACCCGCGCGTCATCCGTGCGACGGCCTTTTCGGCCCGGAAACCATGCTGTAGAAGCGGCGCAAACCTTGTCCCCCGTCAATCCCCAGTGAGGCATCCATGACCGCCATCGTCGACATCATCGGCCGCGAAATTCTCGACAGCCGCGGCAACCCGACCGTCGAGGTCGATGTCGTGCTGGAGGACGGCTCGGTCGGCCGCGCCGCGGTGCCGTCCGGGGCCTCGACGGGCGCCCACGAAGCGGTGGAGCTGCGCGACGGCGACAAGGCCCGCTATCTCGGCAAGGGCGTGCTCAAGGCGGTCGAGGCGGTCAATGGCGAGCTGTTCGACGCGCTCGGCGGCATGGACGCCGAGCAGCAGGTGCAGATCGACCAGACCATGATCGAGCTCGACGGCACCCCCAACAAGAGCCGGCTCGGCGCCAACGCCATCCTTGGCGTCTCGCTCGCCGCGGCCAAGGCGGCGGCTTCGTCGTATGATCTGCCGCTGTATCGCTATGTCGGCGGCACCTCGGCGCGGACGCTGCCGGTGCCGATGATGAACATCATCAACGGCGGCGCGCATGCCGACAATCCAATCGACTTCCAGGAATTCATGATCATGCCGGTGGGCGCGGCGAGCTTCAGCGAAGCACTGCGCTGCGGCTCGGAAATCTTCCACACGCTCAAGGGCGAGTTGAAGAAGGCCGGCCACAACACCAATGTCGGCGACGAGGGCGGCTTTGCGCCGAATCTGCCCTCGGCCGATGCCGCGCTGGACTTCGTCATGGCCGCGATCGGCAAGGCCGGCTACAAGGCCGGCGAGGACGTGATGATCGCGCTCGACCCGGCCGCCACCGAGTTCTTCAAGGACGGCAAGTACGTCTATGAAGCGGAGGGGAGGAGCCTCGGCCCGCAGGAACAGGCCAAGTATCTGGCCGATCTGGCGGCGCGCTATCCGATCGTGTCGATCGAGGACGGCATGGCAGAAGACGACATCGAAGGCTGGAAAGCGATCACCGGCCTGATCGGCGACAAGTGCCAGCTGGTCGGCGACGATCTGTTCGTCACCAACGTCACGCGGCTGTACGACGGCATCAAGAATGGCTACGCCAATTCGATCCTGATCAAGGTCAACCAGATCGGCACGTTGACCGAGACGCTGGCGGCGGTCGAGATGGCGCACAAGGCCGGCTACACCGCGGTGATGTCGCATCGCTCCGGCGAGACTGAAGATTCGACCATCGCCGACCTCGCGGTCGCGACCAATTGCGGGCAGATCAAGACCGGTTCGCTGGCGCGCGCCGACCGCACCTCGAAGTACAACCAGTTGCTGCGGATCGAGCAGGAACTCGGTACCCAGGCGCATTTCGCCGGCAAGGCCGCGTTGAAGGCTCTCCGCTGAACCTTGCGTCCGCTGGAGCGAGATGTGATCGCTGACGCGACCGCATCGTCTTGATCCCTGGGCGCGGCTGCAGCACTGTGCGGCCGCGCTGATAACAAGCAGGGAGAAGACGCGTGACCGAGGCCACCACCGGACTGCAACTGCGTTCGCTGATCAAGGCGAGCGGCGAACTCGAAGTGTCGCTGGTGCCGGTCGACATCCCGGAGCCCGGTGACGACGAGGTTGTGGTCCGGATCGAGGCGACGCCGATCAACCCGTCCGACCTCGGCCTGCTGTTCGGCGCCGCCGACATGTCGACCGCCAAGGCGTCCGGTACGCCGGACGCTCCGGTGATCAAAGCGCGGGTGCCGGACGCGGCGATGAAGGCGATGGCCGGGCGGCTGGACGAGGCGATGCCGGTCGGCAACGAGGGCGCCGGCACCGTGATCAAGGCGGGCGGCTCGGCCGCGGCGCAGGCGCTGCTCGGCAAGACCGTGGCGATGATCGGCGGCGCGATGTACGCGCAGTACCGCGTCATGAAGGCGGTCGACTGCCTGCAACTGGCCGACGGGACCACGGCCGCCGAGGGCGCGTCCTGCTTCGTCAATCCGCTGACCGCGCTCGGCATGGTCGAGACGATGCGGCGCGAAGGCCACAAGGCGCTGGTCCACACCGCGGCGGCGTCGAATCTCGGACAGATGCTGAACCGGATCTGCCTGAAAGATGGAATCGATCTGGTTAATATCGTGCGCAGCGAGGCGCAGGCCAAGCTGCTGCGCGACATCGGCGCGAAATATGTGGTCGATTCGACCTCGCCGGATTTCATGGCCGAACTGACGCAAGCGCTGGAGACGACCGGCGCCACCATCGCCTTCGATGCGATCGGTGGCGGGAGGCTCGCAGGGCAGATCCTGACCTGCATGGAAGCGGCGATCAACAGGACGTCGAGCGGCCCCTACAGCCGCTACGGTTCGAACGTTTTGAAGCAGGTCTATATCTACGGCGGGCTGGATACGCGGCCGACCGAGATCGTTCGCAATTTCGGCATGATCTGGGCGGTCGGCGGCTGGCTGCTGTTTCCGTTCCTGCAGAAGATCGGCGCGGCGGATGCAGGAAGGCTGCGCGCGCGTGTCGCCGCCGAGATCAAGACCACCTTCGCCAGCCACTACACGCAGGTGGTGTCGCTGCAGGAGGCGCTCTCGCTCGAGGCGATCACGGTCTACAACAAGCGATCGACCGGGGAAAAATTCCTGATCGCGCCGAACAAATAATTGCCGCGATCGCGGCGAATTGTCCCACCGCTTGCTGCGGGCGAAAATCAGTCGCAGGCAGCGGCGGGCAGGGGGAATTGACATGGATCAGGTAGTCGAGCGGCGTCCGTCGGAGCTGGAGGAGGCGACCACGGGCTTGGTCAATCACATCGTCGGCGCGATCGATGCTGCGGCGGTGGTTATGGAGCCGTTCTACCATCTCGAATTCATGGGGATATTCCCGGCCGCCGTGTACGCGGCGATGCTCGCCGCGCTGCCGCGCAACACCGACTACCGGCCGATGCACGGCCGCAGCAAAGGCAACGATCTCGCCGACGGCACCCACACGCGGGTGAAGATCGACCTGTTCCCGGAGTACATACGCCACCTGCCGCCGCAGCAGCGTTCGATCTGGAAGGTGGTCGGCGACGCGCTGTGCTCGGAGCCGGTGAAGAACGCGTTCCGCCGCAAGCTCGCGCCGGCGCTGGAAAAGCGGTTCGGGCCGCAATTCAATGATGTCGGGATGTTTCCGATTCCGATCCTGACCCGCGATATTCCCGGCTACCGGATCACGCCGCACACCGACACCCATTGGAAGGGCATCACCGTGCAGCTGTATCTGCCGAAGGATGAAGCCAACACCGACATCGGCACGATCTTCCACAATGTGCTGCCCGACGGCTCGATGCCGAAGGCGCGGCAGATGAAGTTCGCGCCGAACTCCGGCTACGCGTTTGCCGTCGGCGACGACACCTGGCACTCCGCGGACCCGGTGCACGACCGGGTAGAGACCCGCGACAGCATCCTGCTGACCTACTTCGTCGATCAGGGGCTGCTCAAGGTGCTGCGCAATCGCGGCAAGCGGATCGGCAACTTCCTGCTCAACGAAATCCGCGCGCGGACCTGACGCCTCAGCGCTCCGCGGTCGCCAGCTTGGCGCCGAGGGCGACAAAGGCGGCCGCGAAGCTGCGGCGCATCCAGGTCAGCACTTTGGGCCGCGTCACGACGTGGTCGCGCAGCCAGGAAGCGAACAGGCCGTAGATCGCGAATACGACGAATGTCATCAGCATGAAGATGGCACTCAGTTCGACCATGCGGCCGAGCGGATGTGCCTCATCGGCCGAGACGAACTGCGGCAGGAAGGCGAGGAAGAAGATCGACAGCTTCGGGTTGAGGATGTTGATCAGCACGCCGGTCACGGTCATCTGCAGCGCCGAGCGCGCCCCGACCTCCGCCTCGACACTCAGCGGGCCGCGCTCGCCGAGCGTCTTCCACGCCATGTAGAGCAGATAGGCCACCCCGAGATATTTGAAGGTCTGGAACGCGACCGCGCTGGTGTGGAGCAGGGCGGCGAGCCCCACGATCGCCGCCGCCATGTGCGGGACGATCCCGAGCGTCGAGCCGAAGGCGGCGATCAGGCTGGCCCGCGATCCGCGCGAAAGCCCGGCCGCGATCGTGTACAGCGCGCCCGTGCCGGGCGAGGCCACCACGATCAACGAGGTGATGAGGAATTCGGCACTGATCGTCATGGCAGGGTCCCACTGTTGAGATGGACTTGCAATTTGCGTCTCGGCACGGAAACAGTGCCGCGCCAAACCCGGCATGTCTATCGCAACGGAGCAACAGATGGGTGGACCGCTCGCCGGCCTGAAGGTGATCGAGATCGCTCAGGCGATCGCAGGGCCGATGGCCGGCATGATCCTCGGCGACATGGGCGCCGACGTGATCAAGATCGAGAAGCATGATGGCGGCGACGACGCCCGGCACTGGGGCCCGCCCTTCATCGACGGCGATTCGCTGCTGTTTCACACCTTCAACCGCAACAAGCGGTCGGTGACGCTCGACATCAAGAATCCGGACGATGTCGCGAGGCTGAAGGAACTGGTGAAGGATGCCGACATCCTGATCCAGAATCTGCGCTCGGGCGTGGTCGCGGATTGCGGCATCGGGCCGGACGTGATGTGTGCGATCAATCCGCGGCTGATCTATTGCTCGGTCTGGGCGTTCGGCAAGACCGGGCCATTGAGCCGCGAGCCGGGCTTCGATCCGCTGCTGCAGGCCTATGGCGGGGTGATGTCGCTGACCGGATCGGAGGGGGATCCGCCGACGTTCTGCGCACCCGCGATCAACGACCGCGCCACCGCACAATGGTGCGTGATCGGCGCGCTCGCAGCGCTGCAGCAGCGCCATGTCACCGGTAAAGGCGGAGTGGTCGACACTTCCCTGTTCGATACCGCGGTTGCTTGGGTCGACATCCAGCTCAACAATTTCCTGCTCGACGGCGAGGCGCCCACGCGTCACGGCACAGCGAGCGCGACGCTGGCGCCGTATCAGGTGTTCGAGACCGCCGACCGGCCGATCGTCATTGCCGCCGGCAATGACCGGCTGTTCGCGAGATGTGCGGAAGTGCTCGGCCATCCGGAATGGATCACCGACGAACGCTTCGCCCGGGTTCAGGACCGCAGTGCGCATCGGGTTGAACTGATCGCGCTGATGCAGCCGGTGCTGACGACGCGCAGCGCGGCCGAATGGCTGAGCGCACTCAAACGCGCTGGCGTGCCGGTGAGTCCCGTCAACGATATTCCGGAGCTCGCCGCCACCAAACAGCTCGCGTCCGCCGACATGCTGCGGACAATGCCCGGAAGCGGACTCAAGGTGGCTGGCCTGCCGATCATGTTCGACGGCGAGCGTCCACACCCCGTGCAGAACACGCCGAAGCTCGGCGCGCACAACGACGAGGTTTTGGCCGGTCGCGCGGACGCTGCGGAGTAGATCAAAACTTCGTCAGCACAGCGCGCGCGCGGTGTCGTGTAATGTCCACGACACCGCCGGCGCGTTAGGGTCATGCCAACCTGACCGCTCCTTTCCCCGAACCTCCAGGATTTTCGCCTATGGCCGCTCCGTATCGCGTCGCTGTCATTATCGGCAGCCTGCGCAGCAATGGCTTTTCACTTCGCCTCGGGGAGGCGCTGGCCAAGCTCGCGCCCGCGACGCTGAAGCCTGAGATCGTCACGCTGCACGATCTGTCGTTCTACAATCAGGATCTGGAGGCCAGCGCACCGGCCGACTGGATCGCATTCCGCGACAAGATCAAGGCGTCGGACGCCGTGCTGTTCGTCACGCCGGAGTACAATCGCTCGATTCCGGGCGTCCTGAAGAACGCGGTCGACGTCGGCTCGCGGCCTTACGGCAAGAGCGCGTTCGATGGGAAGCCCGCCGGCGTCGTCTCCAATTCGCCGGGCGCCATCGGGGCGTTCGGCGCCAACCACCATCTGCGGCAGTGCCTGACCTTCCTCAATATGCCGGTGCTGCAGCAGCCGGAGGCCTATATCGGAGGCATCGGCGACGCCTTCGACGAGGCCGGCGAGCTCGTCAAAGAACCGCTGCGAGACTTCCTGCAGACCTACATCGATGCGTTCGCCGCATGGGTGGCGCAGCAGCACAAATAAACGGCAGGCGCCATCGTTAGCGCTGCATTAACCGCGCTGTCGCATGGTCGCTCCATGGTCACCCGCAGCCGCCTCAAATCGATCCTCGCCGGGGTCGCGCTCTACGCGATCGCCGCGGCGGTGATCGCGTATTTCGGCATCAACGCCTATACGGGGCGCTACGGGCTGACCGCGCAGCAGGAGCTCGACCAGGAGATCATCGCGCTGACCTCCGAACTGGTGCGGCTGAAGCATGAGCGCGCCGAAGGCGAAAAGCGCGTGGCGCTGCTGCGGTCGGATCGCCTCGACCCGGACATGCTCGACGAGCGCGTGCGCTATCAGCTGGACTTCGCCAATCCGGCCGATCTGGTGCGGATGAATCCGCAACGGTGATCCGCATATTCCAAAAACCCGCACAAACGATGTCGAAAGTTTCTCTTCGTTGCAGTGCGGCAAACTGAATTGCGTGTTGCGGCACGCGGCTCCTTTCACGACTGAATAAGTTACGGTAGAGAGGCTGATCTTCTCTCTCATCGGAATCGCCATGGCCGCACCCAAGAAGAGCGCCGCGAAAGAGACGGGGCAGGACAAAGAGTCTGCGCCGAACAAACCG
This sequence comes from Rhodopseudomonas sp. NSM, assembly GCF_052445935.1. Lineage (NCBI taxonomy): Bacteria > Pseudomonadati > Pseudomonadota > Alphaproteobacteria > Hyphomicrobiales > Nitrobacteraceae > Rhodopseudomonas > Rhodopseudomonas sp. NSM. Next base: position 101,558 of record NZ_JBQTCH010000002.1, read on the forward strand.
CGGGTCCCGGATTTCTCCAAGGAACAGGAGCTGCACGCGTTCCGCGACATGCTGCTGATCCGCCGCTTCGAAGAGAAAGCCGGCCAGCTCTACGGCATGGGTGCGATCGGCGGGTTCTGCCATCTCTATATCGGCCAGGAAGCCGTCGTCGTCGGCATGCAGATGGCGCTGCGCGAGGGCGATCAGGTGATCACCGGCTATCGCGACCACGGCCATATGCTCGCCTGCGAGATGGACCCCAAGGGCGTGATGGCCGAGCTGACGGGACGCCGCGGGGGCTACTCCAAGGGCAAGGGCGGCTCCATGCACATGTTCAGCATGGAGAAGCACTTCTACGGCGGCCACGGCATCGTCGGCGCGCAGGTCTCGCTCGGCACCGGCATCGCCTTCGCCAACCGCTATCGCGACAATGGCAGCGTGTGCCTTGCTTATTTCGGCGACGGCGCTTCCAATCAGGGCCAGGTCTACGAGAGCTTCAACATGGCGGAGCTGTGGAAGCTCCCCGTGGTCTATGTCATCGAAAACAACCGCTACGCGATGGGCACGTCGGTGACGCGCTCGTCGGCGCAGACCGACTTCTCCAAGCGCGGCATCTCGTTCAACATTCCCGGCGAGCAGGTCGACGGCATGGACGTCCGCGCGGTCAAGGCCGCGGGCGACAAGGCGGTGGCGCATTGCCGCGCCGGCAACGGCCCCTACATCCTGGAGATGCAGACCTATCGCTATCGCGGCCACTCGATGTCGGACCCGGCGAAGTACCGGACCCGCGAGGAGGTCGACAAGATCCGCAACGATCAGGACCCGATCGAACAGGTGCGTCAGCGCCTGCTCGGGCAGGACATGACCGAGGACGACCTCAAGAAAATCGACGCCGAGATCCGCAAGATCGTCAACGAAGCGGCCGATTTCGCGCAGAACGATCCCGAGCCAGATCCCGCCGAACTCTACACCGATGTGTATCGCTGATGATGTCTGTCGCTGACGCCGATCGCGCCGAATGCGCTGGTGCCGCTACGCGGCGATCACGCGCATGATTGAATGACTGCGGAGCCCAAATGCCAACTCAAGTTCTGATGCCCGCGCTGTCGCCGACCATGGAGAAGGGCAACCTTTCGAAATGGCTGAAGAAGGAAGGCGACAAGGTCAAGAGCGGCGACGTGATCGCGGAGATCGAGACCGACAAGGCGACGATGGAAGTCGAAGCCGCCGATGAAGGCACGCTCGGCAAGATCCTGATCCCCGAAGGCACCAACGACGTCGCGGTCAACACCCCGATCGCCACCATCCTCGGCGACGGCGAAAGCGCCGCTGACGCCGACAAGGCGTCCGATCCGGCCGTGCAGACCAAGAGCGCGCAATCGGCCCCGCCGGCCGCCGCGCCAGAAGCCGCCGAAGCGAAGTCCACGCCGGCGCCCGCGCAGGATGCCCCTGAAGCACCTGTCGTCTCTGCTCCCGCCGATCCCGACATTCCGGCCGGCACCGAGATGGTGACCCAGACCATCCGCGAAGCGCTGCGCGACGCGATGGCCGAGGAGATGCGGCGCGACCCCGACGTGTTCGTGATGGGTGAGGAGGTCGCCGAGTATCAGGGCGCCTACAAGGTCACGCAGGGGCTGTTACAGGAATTCGGCGCACGCCGCGTGATCGACACGCCGATCACCGAGCATGGCTTCGCCGGCGTCGGCGTCGGCGCGGCGATGACCGGGCTGAAGCCGATCGTCGAGTTCATGACCTTCAACTTCGCCATGCAGGCGATCGACCAGATCATCAATTCCGCCGCCAAGACGCTGTACATGTCGGGCGGCCAGCTCGGCTGCTCGATCGTATTCCGCGGCCCCAATGGCGCGGCCTCGCGCGTCGCCGCCCAGCACAGCCAGGACTACTCGGCCTGGTACGCCCAGATCCCCGGGCTGAAGGTGGTGGCGCCGTCGACCGCCGCCGACTACAAGGGTCTGCTCAAGGCCGCGATCCGCGATCCCAATCCGGTGATTTTCCTCGAACACGAGATGATGTACGGGCAATCCGGCGAAGTGCCGAAGCTCGACGATTTCGTCATCCCGATCGGCAAGGCCCGCATCGCGCGCGAAGGCAAGGACGTCACGCTGATCTCGTGGTCGCACGGCATGACCTACGCGCTGAAGGCCGCCGAGGAGTTGGCGAAAGACGGCATCGAGGCCGAAGTGATCGACCTGCGCACGCTGCGTCCGCTCGACACCGAGACGATCATCGCCTCGGTGAAGAAGACCGGTCGCGCGGTCGCGGTCGAGGAGGGCTGGCAGCAGAACGGCGTCGGCGCCGAGCTTGCGGCGCGGATCATGGAGCACGCGTTCGACTATCTCGATGCGCCGGTCAAGCGCGTGTCGGGCAAGGACGTGCCGATGCCCTATGCCGCCAATCTCGAGAAGCTGGCGCTGCCGAGCGTCGCCGAAGTGGTCGAGGCGGCCAAAGCCGTCTGCTATCGGTAAGACGATGGCTGGCCCCAAGCAACAGCCGCTGCCGCCGGACGTGGTCGGCCGGGAGGACGCCACCGAGGTACTGCGCGCTTTCGTGCTCGACGGCGGGTTGTCGATCGCGTTCATGCGCGCCTTCGAGGAGCCCGACATGTGGGGGCTGCTGCTGGTCGACATCGCCCGCCACGCCGCGCGCGCCTATGCGCGCGAGAGCAACTACACCGAGGACGAGGCGCTGGGCCGCATCGTCGAGATGTTCGAGGCCGAGATCGCGCGCCCGTCGGATCTGGGCAGCACCACCGAACGGCCGCAGTAAGGTATTCACGCCATGCCGATCAACATTCTGATGCCCGCGCTGTCCCCGACCATGGAGAAGGGCAACCTTGCGAAGTGGCTGAAGAAGGAGGGCGACAAGGTCAAGAGCGGCGACGTCATCGCCGAGATCGAGACCGACAAGGCGACGATGGAAGTCGAGGCCTCCGACGAAGGCACGCTGGCGAAGATCCTGGTGCCGGAAGGTACACAGGACGTCGCGGTCAACGACGTGATCGCGGTGCTCGCCGGCGACGGCGAGGATGTGGCGGCGGCCGGAGCAGAGGCCGGCAAGGCGAATACGCCAAAGGCCGAAGCGAAGCCGGACGACGGCAAGAAGCCCGCGGCATCATCTGTCGAGACGCCCGCTGCGCTGCCTCCTCAGGATGAGGGAAGTGCGGGCGGCAAAGCTCGGTCGGAGACGAAATCTGCGGCAAATGCAGTCCCTCGGCCTGATGAGGGCGCGCCAGCGCCCGTCTCGAAGGGCGCGGCCGCGAGCAACGGAGCTCGCGTATTCTCGTCGCCTCTGGCGCGGCGGCTTGCAAAGGATGCCGGCATCGAACTCGGCCGCGTGGAAGGCACCGGCCCGCATGGCCGCGTCATCGCCCGCGACATTGAAAAGGCGAAAGCCGGCGGCGGCCTGAAGGCGCCCGCGGCGGCGGCCGCTGCGCCCAGCGCCGCGCCGTCGATGTCCGACCAGCAGATCCGCGCGCTGTATCCGGAAGGCAGCTACGAGGTCGTGCCGCATGACGGCATGCGCCGGACGATTGCGCAGCGGCTGACGCAGTCGACCCAGACCATCCCGCATTTTTATCTGACGATCGACTGCAACCTCGATCGGCTGATGGCCGCGCGCGAGGACATCAACGCGGCGGCGCCGAAGGACAAGGACGGCAAGCCGGCCTACAAGCTGTCGGTCAACGACTTCGTCATCAAGGCGATGGCGGTGGCACTGCAGCGCATCCCCGATGCCAACGTGTCGTGGACCGAAGGCGGCATGCTCAAGCACAAGCATTCCGACATCGGCGTCGCGGTGGCCATGCCGGGCGGACTGATCACGCCGATCATCCGCAGCGCCGAGACCGCATCGCTGTCGTCGATCTCCGCGCAGATGAAGGATTTCGCCGCGCGCGCCCGGGCGCGCAAGCTGAAGCCCGAAGAGTACCAGGGCGGTACCACCGCAGTTTCCAACCTCGGCATGTACGGCATCAAGGACTTCACCGCGGTGATCAACCCGCCGCACGCCACCATTCTGGCGGTCGGCACCGGCGAGCAGCGCCCGATCGTGCGTGACGGCAAGATCGAGATCGCCACCATGATGAGCGTGACGCTGAGCTGCGACCACCGCGCAGTCGACGGCGCGCTCGGCGCCGAACTGATCGGCGCGTTCAAGACGCTGATCGAAAATCCCGTGATGATGATGGTGTGACATGCCGCTGGTCCGGATTTCGCTGCGCGCCGGCAAGAGCGAGGCCTACCGGCAGGCGGTCGGCGAGGGCGTGTATCAGGCGCTGCGCGAAACCTTCAACGTTCCTGACGAAGACCGCTTCGTCGTCGTCTCGGAACATGGCGCGGCGGATTTCCAGTTCAGCAAGACCTACATGGACATCGCCCGGTCCGACGATCTGGTGATCATCCAGATCACGGTCAGCAACACCCGCAATGTCGCGCAGAAGCAGGCGCTGTATGCAAGGATCGCCGAGTTGCTGGCGCGTGAGCCGGGCGTGCGCGGCGAAGACGTGTTCATCAATCTGATCGAAGTCGCCAAAGAGAACTGGTCGTTCGGCAACGGCATTGCGCAATACGTCTGAGCCCTCGCGCGCCACGTTCGACCCTTTGAACTGATCCGGGGATCCCATGACCGACACCTCCTTCGACGTCATCATCATCGGCTCCGGCCCCGGCGGCTATGTCGCAGCGATCCGGGCGGCGCAGCTCGGCTTCAAGACCGCAATCGTCGAGAAATCCTATCTCGGTGGCATCTGCCTGAACTGGGGCTGCATCCCGACCAAGGCGCTGCTGCGTTCGGCCGAGGTCTACCACCTGATGCAACACGCCAAGGATTACGGGCTGTCGGCTGACAACATCAGCTACGATCCGAAGGCGGTGGTGGCGCGTTCGCGCGGGGTGTCGAAGCGGCTCAACGACGGCGTCGGCTTCCTGATGAAGAAGAACAAGATCTCGATCATCTGGGGCGCCGCCACGATCGACGCGCCGGGCAAGATCACGGTCGCGGCCTCGAAGACCGAGGCGCCGAAGGGCGCGCTGGGGCCGGGCAGCTATCAGGCCAAGCATATCATCATCGCTACCGGCGCGCGGCCGCGGGTGCTGCCGGGGCTGGAGCCGGACAGGAAGCTGGTCTGGACCTATTTCGAGGCGATGGTGCCGGAGACCATGCCGAAGTCCCTGCTGGTGGTGGGCTCCGGCGCGATCGGCATCGAATTCGCGTCGTTCTTCCACACCATGGGCGCCAAGGTCACCGTGGTCGAGGTGCTGCCGCAGATCCTGCCGGTCGAGGATTCCGAGATCGCCGCGCTCGCCCGCAAGCGGTTCGAGAAGCAGGGCATCAAGATTCTCACCGGCGCCAAGGTCACCAAGCTCGACAAGAAGGCCGACAGCGTCGTCGCCACCATCGATCCCGGCACCGGCAAGGCCGAGACGCAGGAATTCGACCGGGTGATCTCGGCGGTCGGCGTCGTCGGCAACATCGAGAATCTCGGCCTGGAGAAGCTCGGCGTGAAGATGGAGCGCGGCACCATCGTCACCGACGGCCTGGGCAAGACCAGCGTGCCGGGCATCTATGCGATCGGCGACGTCGCAGGTCCGCCGATGCTGGCGCACAAGGCCGAGCATGAGGGCGTGGTCTGCGTCGAGGCGATCAAGGGGCTTCATCCGCATCCGCTCGACAAGAGCCTGATCCCCGGCTGCACCTACTGCCATCCGCAGATCGCCTCTGTCGGCCTGACAGAGGCGAAGGCGAAGGAACAGGGGCGGGAGATCCGCGTCGGGCGCTTCCCATTTACCGCCAACGGCAAGGCGATCGCGCTGGGCGAGGACCAGGGCCTGGTCAAGGTGATCTTCGACAAGACCACCGGCCAGCTCCTCGGCGCGCACATGATCGGCGCCGAGGTTACCGAGCTGATTCAGGGCTATGTGGTGGCGATGAACCTCGAGACCACCGAGGAAGAGCTGATGCACACCATCTTCCCGCATCCGACACTGTCGGAAATGATGAAGGAAGCGGTGCTGGACGCCTACGGTCGCGTCCTCAACGCCTGACGCGTCGGCACTTCACCGTACGTAGGGTGGCCGCGCAGCAACGCTTGTTGCTACGACGCCACAGTTCCGGATCATTTAACCGTCTTTGACGGTCGTTCTTGCGCACGCCGCTTTTTAGCCACACCGCTCACTGAGATCATGATCCCCAGACAGACCGACCAATAGCAAGTCGGTCGCTGGGAATATCTCCGCGGTGGGGCTCCGGACCAGATCGCCGGGAAACGGGTGCGCAATGGACGCCATGATGCAGGCCAGATCGACGCTTCGCGGTCACGGGATGACAGCGACCTCGGCGCGTGGGCACGACCGGTTTGCCACATCGCTCGGTTTCAACCGCGCTGAAACCTTTAAAAAGTCACCATATGCCGCGGGTTCGAACCGTGTCGGCCGTCATGTCGCCAAAGACATGAAGCAATGTGTCGGCTTGCAACTGCTGAAGACGATCTTGCTCAATCACAGCACCCGCATCGAAGTCGGATCGGCCTCGTCCGGGGCCGGGAATGCCTTTGACAGAAAGTTGACCTCCGCCCTGCCGGTTTCGCGCAAGTCCAAAGCGGGGGCCCGGAAGACCAACATTCGGTTGGGGGCGAATTGGATGAAGGCCTGGCTGAAGCCGGGTCTGGCTCACGAGATGCAGTGCGATGCGGATGTTTGAGCGTACAACCTTTGTTGCTTTGGTGATGGGCGCCACGGCGGCTGTCGCGCCGGCGTTCGCCTTCGAGGGCACCCCCGTCAGTCCCGAGAACACCGCGATCCCAGTGGCTTCGTCGCAGCCCGGCACCGCGCCGGTGCTGAAGAAGGCGATCCCGACGGAGGCTGCGACCACCTCGCTGACGGCGCTGCAATATGCCGCCGAGGGCGGTCACCCGATCGCACAATGGCGGCTCGGCCGGATGTATGCCGACGGCAACGGCGTGGTCCAGGACGACCTGCGCGCGTTCGACTATTTCAGCAAGATCGCCAATGCCCACGCCGAGGATAGCCCGTCCGCGCCGCAGGCCGCGATCGTCGCCAACGCCTTCGTGGCGCTCGGCCGCTATTATCTGGACGGCATTCCGAATTCGAAGATCAAGCGCGACACGGAGCGGGCGCGGGAGATGTTCTCCTACGCGGCGTCGTATTTCGGCAATGCCGACGCGCAGTACGACCTGGCGCGGCTGTATATCGATGGCATCGGCATGCCGCGCGATTTCCGCTACGGCGCGCGCTGGCTCGGCCTTGCGGCGCAGAAGGGCCAGCACCAGGCCCAGGCGATGCTCGGCCAGTTGCTGTTCAACGGCGAGAAACTGCCGCGGCAGGCCGCCCGCGGGCTGATGTGGCTGACGCTGGCACGCGACAGCGCCGCGCCGGACGAGACCTGGATCAAGGACAGCTACAACAGGGCATTCGCCAAGGCGTCCGACGACGACCGCGCGATGGCGCTGCAGATGCTCGAGCATTGGGTGCAGGGCCGGCGGGATTGAGAATAGGGGCCAGACAGCCCCCGTCGATCGACTCGCGCGTGCAGCGCTGGAGGTGTCAGATCTTCCCGCGCATCCGCTGCCACCCCCCGGACACTTGCTGACGCCGCCGCGGCGCACCATTGGGGCCGCCGCAAACCTCGCCGATGAGCCTGTAGTGAACTGACGGAAGAGGGCGCGATCGCTCCCGATCGGCAGCGAATGCTTTTTCGTGATCCCGACCGCTGCCGCTCAGATCGCCAGATAGCGGTGGCGCAGATCCTCGCTGTCGAGCACTTCCTTCGCCGAGCCGTCGAACACCACCTCGCCGGTATCGAGGATCACTGCGCGATCGGACAATTCCAGCGCCGCGACCGCATTCTGCTCGACGATGATGCTGGTGATGCCGGCGGCGCGGACTTCGCGCAGCGCCTTGGCGATGTCGTGCCGGACCACCGGGGCGAGGCCTTCGTAGGGTTCGTCCAGCAGCAGCAGCTTGAGGTCGCGGGCGAGGGCACGTGCGATCGCCAGCATCTGCTGCTCGCCGCCCGACAGCGTCACGCCCTCCTGCTTGCGCCGCTCCGCCAGTCGCGGAAACAGCTCGTAGATGCGCTCGAACGGCCAGCCCTTGCTGCCGGAAATGATCGCGAGCTGCAGGTTCTGCTCCACGGTCATGCCGGGGATGATCCGGCGATCTTCCTGCACCAATTGCACGCCGGCTTCCGCCGCGAAGTAGTTGGGCTTGCCGTGCAGCTTGACGCCATCGAGCACGACTTCGCCGCTGTGCAGTTCCGGTGTCGAGGCGCGGGCGATCGCCCGCAGCGTCGACGTCTTGCCCGCGCCGTTACGGCCGAGCAGCGCCAGGATCTCGCCCTTGTTGAGCGTGAACGAAACGTTCTGCACGATGTAGCTGTCGCCGTAATAGGCATTGAGGCCACGGCAGGAAAAGAACGGAGCGGCTCCGGTATGACCTGCAATGGAACGCTCGACTGTCTTCGTGCTCATACCTGTTCCTCGCCGAGATAAGCCTCGATCACCTTCGGATTGCCCTTGATCTCCTCGGGCACGCCCTGCGCGATCACGCGTCCGCCGGCCAGCACGGTGATGCGGTCGGCAAGCGAGAACACCACATGCATATCGTGCTCGATGATGACGATGGTCATCCCCGAATCCTTGATCTGCCGCAGGATCTCGATGGTCGCATTGGTATCGGCGCGGGCCATGCCGGCGGTCGGCTCGTCGAGCAACAACAATTTCGGCTTCTGCACCAGCCCGATCACCATCTCGAGCCGCCGCTTGTCGCCGCGCGACAGAGCGCCGCCGAGATGATACAGATGCTCACCAAGCCCGCGCTCGCGCAGCGCCTGGATGGCGCGTTGGCCGATTTCGCCTTGCTCGTCGAACCGGGACACCAGCTTGAGCCGGAACGCGCCATCGCGATGCGACAGCATCGCCATCATGACGTTCTCGAGCACTGTAAGATCGGCGAAAATCTCCGGCGTCTGGAAAACCCGCGCCACGCCGAGCTGGTTGATCTCGTAGGGCTTTAGACCGGTCAGCTCGGTGCCGTGGAACATCACCTTGCCCTGGGTCGGCGGCAGAACGCCGACGCAGACGTTGAGCAGTGTCGACTTGCCGGCGCCGTTCGGCCCGATGATCGCGTGGGTCTCGCCCTCGCGGATGTCCAGATTCACGTCGGCCAGCGCGTGCAGACCCGCGAAGGTCTTGTGGACGTGGTCGATGTGCAGGACGATGTTGTTGGTCGCAGTCATGGCGCAACGGCCCTCTTCTTCTCGGCGGCCTTGTTCTCAGCGGCCTTCTTTTCAGCCTCCGACGCGCCGTGACTCGCCGGCATCTCCTCGATCACCATTTCGCCGAGACCGTCGCGCTGCGGTGAGTCGCCGAGCGACTTGACCTTCGGCGTGTGCTTGAGGCCGAGCAACCGGTTGATGCCTTCCATGATGCCGCCGGGCAGGAAGCACACCACCGCCATGAACAGCAGGCCGAGGGTGAGTTGCCAGCCTTCGCCGACGAACAGGCTGGCGGTCTTCACCACACCGTCGCGGACGGCGTCGGGAAGGAAGGCAAAGATGAGCTGGAGCTGCTGCTCGTTGTAGGCCGAGAAGATGTTCTCGAAGTACTTGATCAGGCCGGTGCCGAGCACAGGGCCGAGCAACGTGCCGGAGCCGCCGAGGATGGTCATCAGCACCACCTCGCCCGACGCGGTCCACTGCATGCGCTCGGCGCCCACCAGCGGATCGGTCGCTGCCAGCAAAGAGCCGGCCAGGCCGGCGAACATGCCGGAAATCACGAAGGCCGACAGCAGATACGGCCGCGTATGATAGCCGGTGTAGCCCATCCGGTTCTGGTTCGACTTGATCGCACGCAGCGTCATGCCGAACGGCGAACGGAAGATCGCGATCGACAGGCCGAACGCAGCCACCAGCACCGCGCCGCAAATATAGAAACCGGTCCAGCCGGTGATCGGCAGGCCGAGCAGCGACGGCGTCGGCGACACGTAACCCAACATGGCGTCGAGGTGGCGCGGATCCTGGCGCAGCACGCGCAATCCGGTCTCGCCATTGGTGATCGGCGTCAGCACCGAATAGGCCATGTTGTAGCACATCTGCGCGAAGGCCAGCGTCAGGATCGAGAAGTAGATGCCCGAGCGACGCAGGCTGATGAAGCCGATCGCCAGCGCCAGCAGACCCGCGAGGACCACCGAGAACGCCACCGCCGGCAGCAGGTCCATCGAGACCAGCTTGAACGACCACACCGCGGCGTAGGAGCCGACGCCGAGAAACGCGGCGTGACCGAACGACAGATAGCCTGTGAGTCCGAACAGGATGTTGAAGCCGATCGCGAAGATGCCGTAGATCGCGAACTTCTGCAGCAGGTCGGGATAGCCGGCACCGATTGGGGTGAAGATCACGGGGCCGAGTGCCACCACGATAGCAAAGCCGATCAGCAGGGCGATGTCGGCGAGTTTGGAGGTATGCTTCATTGATCAGCTCTCCATCACGCCCTTGCGCCCCAGCAATCCGCGCGGGCGCACCAGCAAAATCACGACGGCAACCAGATAGATGATGATCTGGTCGATACCCGGCACCAGGCTCTTAACCTCGTTCATCGAGGCGAATGACTGCAGAATGCCGAGCAGGAAGCCGGCCAGCACCGCGCCCGGCAGCGATCCCATGCCGCCGACCACGACGACGACGAACGACAGCACCAGGAAGTCCATGCCCATGTGATAGTCGGGTGGCACGATCGGCGTGTACATCACCCCGGCGAGTCCCGCGACGACCGCGGCGAGCCCGAACACGATGGTGAAGCGGCGCTCGATGTTGATCCCGAGCAGGCCGACCGTTTCGCGGTCCTGCATGCCGGCGCGTACCACCATGCCGAAAGTGGTGAGTTGCAGGAAGGCAAACACCGCGGCGATCACCGCGAGTGAAAACGCCAGATAAACGATGCGCCAATACGGATAGACGATCGCCTCGGTCAATTGCAGGCTGCCCGAGAAGATCTGCGGCGCGGACTGCGCGATCGGATTGGCGCCGAAGAAGTGCTTGACGATCTCCTGCAGCACGATGGCGAGTCCGAAGGTGACGAGGATTTGGTCGGCGTGCGGGCGCTTGTAGAAGAACCGGATCAGGCCGCGCTCGATGATGATGCCGATCACCAGCATGACCGGGATCGCCATCAGGATCGACATCGGCACCGAGTAGTCGATGAAGATTTTGCCCCAGTCGCCGAGCATCGCCTGGACGTAAGGCGTCTTGACCTCCAGCGGCGACCCCCACGGGGTCAGCTTGGTCGGATCAACGCGGACGATTTCCAGCGTGAGCAGCTTGTTGAACACCACGGCGCAGAACGCGCCGAGCATGAAAAGTGCGCCGTGCGCGAAGTTCACCACGCCGAGCGTGCCGAAGGCGAGGGTCAGCCCCAGCGCGATCAGCGCATAGGCCCCTCCCTTGTCGAGGCCGTTCAAGATCTGCAGAAAAATGGCGTCCATGCGTCGTCAATCTCCCATCGAGCCACGGCGTTGCGCGTGTCTACGAAATCGTCCAGCGACGATAGTCGTCACCCTGAAAGAGGTATCGGCCGTACGAGCGTCGTCATGCAGTGAAGACCGCAACGCTCGCAAGACACAGCCGGCCGGCTGCGCCGCTTGGGCGCAACCGACCGGAATAGGAGTGAGCTCTACCGAATTGCGTGCCGCGAATCCGAAGAAGTCAGATTAGCCGCACTTCTTGGCGTCCTTGGAGCCAAGTTCGCCGCCGAAGATGCTCGGATCGTAGGTGACCTGCGATGCAGGCACGATCTTCCTCACCTCGAGCAGGTCGAACTTGTCCTTGGGCTTGTCCTTGCCCTGCACCACCAGCACGTCCTTGAAGCACTGATGATCGGCGGCGCGGTACAGCGTCTTTCCGTTGCCCATGCCGTCGAACTCGAAGCCTTCCAGCGCCTTGATCACGGCCGCAGGGTTGAAGCTGCCGGCGCGCTCGCAGGCGTCTGCGTAGAGAATCGCCTGAACGTAGCAAGTCTGCGCGGCCTGCGACGGCGGCGTACCATAGGCCGCACCGAACGATTTGGTGAAGGCGGCAGTCGCCGCGTCTTCCAGCTTCCAGTCCCAGTTCGCCGTGCCGTAGATGCCCTTGATCGCGTCGCCGGCGCCCTGAGCCATCAACTCGGAGAACAGCGGCACGACGATTTCGAACTTCTTGCCGTTCGCCATCTTGTCGCGCAGACCGAACTGCACCGCCTGGGTCAAGGAGTTGATCATGTCCTTGCCGTAGTGGTTCAGGATCAGCACGTCGGCGCCGGAACTCAGGACCGGAGTGATGTATTGCGAGAAGTCGGCAGCGCCGAGCGGCGTGCGGACCGCCTTGATCGTCTTCCAGCCCTGCTTCTCGGTGGCGTCCTTCATCGACTCTTCCTGGGTCCAGCCCCAGGTGTAGTCGGCGGTCAGGTGATAGGCGGCGCGGTCCTTGCCGTAGGCTTCGGACAGCACCGGGCCGAGCGCGACGCCCGACATGTAGGCATTGAAGAAGTGGCGGAAGCCGTAGGCGCGTTTGTCCTTGCCGGTGGTGTCGTTGGAGTGAGTCAGGCCGGCCATGAAGATCACGCCGACGTCCTGGCAGAGCGACTGCACCGCGACCGCTTCGGCGGACGACGAGCCGCCGGTGATCATGATCGCACCGTCCTTCTCGATCATTCGCTTGGCGGTGGCGCGCGCTTGGTCAGCCTTGGTCTGGGTGTCGCCGGAGACATAGGCGACCTTCTTGCCGAGCACGCCATTGCCCTTGAGCGCCAGCGGCTTCATGGTCTTGAGCATGCCGCCGTCGCCCTCGCCATTGAGGTGCTTGACCGCCAGCTGATAGGCCTTGAGCTCGTCCATGCCTTCGTCGGCATAGGCGCCGGACTGCGGGACGTTGAAGCCGAACGTGACTTCCTTGCCCTTCGGCATGTTGCAGAAATCGTCCGCCCATGCGTCACGGATGAAGAACGTCGGCGTTGCCAGCGCGGCCGCGCCAGCGAGTCCGGTCTTGAGAGCAGTTCTACGATTGATGATGAGCTTGTCGTTCGCCATGTTTCCTCCTCGGCGTTCATAACATTTGGCGCTTCTTGTTACCGGCGCTCTCACACATGCGAGATCGTTCGGCCAGAGCTTTGGTCGCTTCTGGTTGCATGTTCGTGTTTCGAGGTTGAATTCGTCAACCGCTACGTTCGGTGTAGATGACGGGCAATTACTTCGCCGGAAAACTGATGGTGCAATGCAGCGGGGCGCGGAGGAATTTAACGGGAAGCCTTGCAAACCGTTGTTTTCAGCGCGGGGTGGCGATCCATTCCCTCTCGTCGCGGCGGATGACGACCGGTCGGCTGCCGATTCATTCGTCGCGTCAAATAGCCGCGATAACTGCGCGGAGTGACATCGAAAAATTCGCCGGTATCCGCTGATGTAATTGCAAATGGGCCTGCCATGGCTGAGATGCTGCGGCTGGATTGATACCAAGCGGCGTCCGGCTCCTGGATCACCGACGACATGGCTTCGCGAATGATGATCACGAAGACAGTGCCGTGCTTAGCCTTGCCCAGTTCTGGCTTGTCACAGAGTTGTGTTGTGATCCACGTCGCGTCAGCCCACATCCAGATCGAAATCCGCCCACACCGGTACGTGGTCGGACGGCTTTTCCCAGTTCCGCACGTAAGCGTCGATGCCGACATTGCGGAGCCTGTCGGTGGCCTGCGGCGACAGCAGCAGGTGGTCGATCCGCAGTCCCCAGTTCTTCTGCCAGGCGCCGGCCTGATAGTCCCAGAACGTGTACTGGCCCGGCGCGTCGGTGGTGGCGCGCAGCGCGTCGGTCAGGCCGAGGCCGAGTAGCGCCTGGAAGCTCTCGCGCGTCCGCGGCCGGAACAGCGCATCGTTGACCCAGCCGGCCGGATTGTGGACGTCGGCGGGCTGCGGAATGACATTGAAATCGCCGGCCAGGATCAGCGGCTCCTCGGTTTTCAGGCGCTGTTGTGAATATTCAATAAGCCGCGACATCCAACTGAGCTTGTAGGGATATTTTTCGCTTTCGACGGGATTGCCGTTGGGCAGATAGAGGCAGGCGACACGGACCACCCCGCGCTTCAGCGACACCACGCCTTCGAGGAACCGGGCGTGCACGTCGTTGTCGTCGCCGGCGAGGCCGGGGGTGGCTTCCTCCAGCGGATATTTCGACAGCAGGGCCACGCCGTTGAAGGTCTTCTGGCCGTGGGTGACGACGTTGTACCCCAGCGCTTCGATCGGCTCGCGCGGGAACGCTTCGTCGACGCATTTGATTTCCTGCAGGCAGACCACGTCAGGGTCGCACTCCTTCAGCCAGCTCACCAGATGGTCCAGCCGCTGCCTGACGGAGTTCACATTCCAGGTGGCGATCCGCATGTCATGATCCGTCGATAAAATTCCGGGCTGCTGCCATACCATGCCTGCGGGGGCTGTGGTAAGCCTCAGAAAAATCGGGCGTAATGACGCCCAGGGAGCGAGCTGGCGGCGGCTTCCGTCCGCCGCGCCAGGTTCGAAGCGGAGCGTCATGACGAAACGTCGCTGGATCATCATTGCCTGCGTTTTGGGCGCCGCCTCGGCGGCAATTGCATTGCGGCCGTACTGGTCCGAAACTCAGGTCGCGACCAAGGGCGCGCAGCGGCCGCGCGTTGTGTCGGTCGATCTGGTCAAGGCGGTGCGCAAACCGATCCCGGTCGATGTCGACGCGATCGGCATGGTGACGCCGATCTCCAGCGTGGCGCTGAAGTCCCGGCTCGAAACCACCATCGTGGACGTTCATTTCGAGGACGGCGCGAGGGTCAAGCAAGGCGACCTGCTGTTTACGCTCGACTCGCGACAGATCGACGCCCAGATTGCGCAGGCCGAAGGCAATCTCGCCCGTGACCGCGCCCAGCTCGCCGGGGCCGAACGAGACCTGCGCCGCTACAACGAGCTGATCGGGAAGGGCGCCACCACCCAGGTGAACCTCGACAACGCCAAGACCCAGGCGGACATTCTCGCCGGAACCATCACGGGCGCGCAGTCGGCGCTGGACAATCTGCGGGTCCAGAAGAGCTTCACCGCGATCCGCGCGCCGTTCTCTGGCCGGCTCAGCGCCGCCAACGTCAAGATCGGCAACTTCGTTCGCCCGGCCGACACCGCGCCGCTGGCGACGATCAATCAGATGGCGCCGGTCTACGTCACCTTCGCGGTCCCGCAGCGGGTGCTGGTCGATCTGCGCGACGCGATGAAGTCGGGAGCCACCAAGGTCGTCGCCACCATTCCCGGCAGCAGCCGCTCCGAAGAGGGCAAGGTGGCGATGGTCGAGAACACCGTCGACGCCACCACCGGGATGGTCACGGTCCGCGGCGTCATGGACAATGGCAACGAGATGCTGTGGCCGGGGACGCTGGTCAACACCAAGCTGACCGTGCGGACCGAGGAGGCCGTCGCCGTGCCGACCGTGGCGGTGCAACGCAGCCAGAGCGGCAATTTCGTGTTCGTGATCAAGGATGGCGCCGCGCGTATCCAGCCCGTCACCGTCAGCCGCACTTTCATGGGGGAGTCCGTGATCACGGACGGCCTTGCGGGAGGCGAAGACGTGGTGACGGATGGCCAGTTGCTGCTGTCGGAAGGCACCAGGGTCGAGCCGCGCAGCCGCAAGGCCGGAGCCTGAGATCATGACCCTTTCCGAGCTGTGCATCCGCCGGCCGGTGCTGACCACGCTGATTACCGCGTCGATCATCGCCTTCGGGATCTTCGGCTATCGGCTGCTGCCGGTTTCGGCGTTGCCGAAAGTCGACTTCCCGACCATCGCGGTCACCGCCACCCTTCCGGGCGCCAGCGCCGACACCATGGCGGCGTCGGTCGCCGGCATCATCGAGCGGCAACTCTCGACGATCGCCGGCATCTCATCGATGTCGTCGAACTCGTCGCAGGGCACCTCGGTCATCACCATCCAGTTCGACCTCGGCCGCGAAATCGACGCCGCTGCGCTCGACGTGCAGACCGCGCTGACGATCGCGCAGCGGCGACTGCCGATCGAGATGACCACGCCGCCGAGCTTTCGGAAGGTGAACCCGGCCGAATTCCCGGTGCTGTTTGTGGCGCTGAGTTCGCCGACGTTGCCGTTGTCGGCGGTCAACGAGTACGGCGACATTACGATCGGGCAGGCGCTGTCGCAGATCCCGGGCGTCGCGCAGGTGACGATCTACGGCGCGCAGAAATTCGCCATTCGGGTGCAGGCCGATCCGGAAGCCGCCGCGGCGCGCGGGCTGTCGCTCGAAGACATCCGCGTCGCGGTGGCGCGCGCCAATTCCTCGACCCCGGTCGGCACCATGAGCGGGCCGAAGCAGGACTTCGCGCTGCAGGCTTCCGGCCAGATGGACAAGGCGGCCGACTACCGCCACATCGTGGTGGCGTGGCGCAACGGCTCTCCTGTCAAACTCGATGAAGTCGCCCGGGTCTACGACAGCGTCGAGAACGACCGGCTGGCGACCTGGTTCAACGGTGAACGCTCGATCGTACTGGCGATCCAGAAACAGCCCGACGCCAACACCGTTGCCGTGGTCGATGGCGTCCGCGCCAAGCTGCCGTCGTTGCGGGCGCAGATCCCGCCCTCGGTCGCGATGACGGTGATGATGGACCGCTCGGTGTCGGTCCGGCAGGCGGTGTTCGACGTCCAGGAGACGCTGGCGATCGCCGTCGTGCTGGTGGTCATGGTGATTTTCCTGTTCCTGCGCAAGGCGTCGGCGACCTTCATCCCGGCGCTTGCGGTGCCGATCTCGCTGCTCGGCACCTTCGCCGTGATGTACATGCTCGACTTCTCCATCAACAACATGACGCTGTTGGCGCTGACGCTGTCGGTCGGCTTCGTGGTCGACGACGCCATCGTCATGCTCGAGAACATCATGCGCCACATCGAGCACGGCATGCGGCCGTTCGATGCGGCGCTGAAGGGCGCGCGCGAGATCGGCTTCACGATCATCTCGATCACGTTTTCGCTGATCGCGGTGTTCATCCCGGTTCTGCTGATGGGCGGCATCGTCGGCCGCGTGTTCCGCGAATTCTCGATCACCATCGCCGTGGCGATCCTGGTGTCCGGATTCGTGTCGCTGACGCTGACGCCGATGTTGTGCGCGCGAATGCTCAAGGCGCACGACCCGCACAAGAAGGAGAACATCGTCCTGCGCGGCTTCGAGGCGATGTTCAGCGGCTGGCTGCGCGGCTACCAATGGGCGCTCGACCGGGTGCTGGCGCACAAATTCCTGATGCTGCTGGTCACCTTCGCCACGCTCGGCGGCACGATCTATCTCTATATGGTGGTGCCGAAAGGGTTCTTTCCGCAGGAGGACACCGGCTTCATGATCGGCGTCACCGAAGCCGCGACCGACACCTCGTTCGAGGCGATGAAGGAACGCCAACTCGCGTTGGTCGAGGTCATCAAGACCGATCCCGCGGTCGACTACATCAACAGCACGGTCGGCGCCGGCGGACCGAACGCCACTGCGAATTACGGCCGGCTGTTCGTCGCGCTGAAACCGATCAACGAACGCGACGGCGCCGCCAAGGTGATCGCCCGGCTGCGGCAGAAGGCCGGTGAGATTCCCGGGATGCAGGTGTTCTTCCAGAGCATCCAGAACCTCTCGGTCGGCGGGCGGATCTCCAAGAGCCAGTATCAATACGTGATGCAGAGCGGCGACACCGAGGCGCTGTACCGGCTGGCGCCGGAGATGCGTGACAAGATCGCCAAACTGCCGGGCCTGCTCGACGTCACCACCGATCTTTATATCAAGAACCCGCAGATGACGATCGAGATCGATCGCGAGAAGGCGGCGGTCTACGGCATCACGGTCGATCAGGTCCGCAACCAGCTCTACAACGCCTATGGCGCGCGGCAGATCGGCACCATCTACATGCCGTCGAACGACTACCAGATCATCCTCGAGGTGCAGCCGCAGTTCCGCAGCGACCCGAACGACATCTCGAAGCTGTATCTCAAGACGGGCAACAACCAGACCATCCCGATCGACGCGGTGGCGAAGATGGTGCCGACCGTCGGCCCGCTGCAGATCAATCATCAGGGCCAGCAGCCGGCGGTGACGATCTCGTTCAACCTCGCCGAAGGCCAATCGCTCGGCGCCGCGGTCGACCGCATCACCCAGATCGAGCAAGAGTCCAACCTGCCGGTGACGATCGTGACGGGCTTCTCCGGCACTGCTCAGGTGTTTCAGGAAAGCCTTCGCGGGCAGGGCGTGCTGATCCTCGCCGCGGTGTTCGCGGCGTTCGTGATTCTCGGCATCCTGTACGAGAGCTTCATCCACCCGATCACCATTATCTCGGGGCTTCCGTCGGCCGGCATTGGGGCGATCCTGACGCTGATGCTGTTCAAGATGGAGCTGTCGGTGATCGCGATGATCGGTATCGTGATGCTGGTCGGCATCGTCAAGAAGAACGCGATCATGATGGTCGACTTCGCGCTGGAGCGGCGACGGGTCGGGCTCAGCGCCGAGCACGCGATCCGCGAGGCGGCGCTGCTGCGCTTCCGGCCGATCATGATGACGACCTTCGCGGCGATCTTCGGCACGCTGCCGATCGCGCTCGGCACCGGCGCCGGCGCCGAGCTGCGTCAGCCGCTCGGCGTCGCCGTGGTCGGCGGGCTGTGCGTTTCGCAATTGCTGACGCTGTTCATCACCCCGGTGATCTACATCTATCTCGACAGGATCGACCGGAAATTGAAGCGCCGACTCGAGCCGCAGCACGAGGAACTGCCCGACGGCGAGCGCCCGCGCGCGGTGGCGGCGGAATGATGCCGCGCCTGCTCGTTGGCCGCCTGGCCGCGTGCCTCGTTGCGATCGGGCTGCTCGGTTCGGCGTCAGATCGAAGCAAAGCCGGCGAGCCGATCGAAATCTTCGACGCGCATCTGCACTACAATTGGGAGCCGACGCCGTACTATCAGCCCGACGAGGTGCTGGCGTTGCTGAAGCGCCATCACGTCACCGGCATCCTGGCGACCAGCCGCCCCAACAAGGGCACGCATGTGCTGATGGACGCCAAGGCGGACGGGCTGCAGATCGTGCCGTTCATCCGGCCCTACCGGGTGCGGCCGGATATCCAGACCTGGTTCAAGGACCCGGTGATCTTCGACCTGGTGCAGGACGAATTCAAACGCGGTTACTACCGCGGCATCGGTGAATTCCATCTCACCGGATCGGCGGCCGATACCGAAGTGGCCAAGAAGACCGTCGATTTCGCGGTCGCGCACGACCTCTATCTGCACGCTCACGCCGACGACGAAGCCGTCGAAATCCTGATGCGCCACAATCCGCGCGCCCGGATCATCTGGGCGCATACCGGCTTCGGCCTGTCGGCCGATCGCGTCGCCGCGCTGCTGGCGAAGTATCCGAAGCTGTGGGGTGAATTGTCCTACCGCAGCGGCATCGTCGGCAACGGCGGCACGCTAACGCCCGAATGGCGCGGCCTGTTCGAGCGGTTTCCGGATCGATTCCTGCTCGGCTCCGATACCTGGGTCAACGAGCGTTGGGCCGCCTATGGCGAGATTATGGCGAGCTATCGCGCCTGGCTGGCGCAACTGCCGCCGGCGATAGCGGCCAGAATCGCACACGGCAACGCACGGGCGCTGTTCACCGACGCGCGCTGACGGCGGGTTGCTCAGATCGAAAAGCTCGTCCCGCAGCCGCAGGACGCCGTGGCGTTCGGGTTGTTGACCCGGAACGAGGCGCCGATCAGATCATCGACGAAGTCGACTTCCGAGCCGGCGAGGAACGGTACCGAGGCGGAATCGACCAGAACCACCGCGCCGTCGCGTGCGATCACGACATCGTCGTCGGTCCTGGCGCGATCGACGTCGAATTTGTACTGGAATCCCGAGCAGCCGCCGCCCTCGACGCTGATCCGCAGCATCGCGCCGTCGCCTTCGCCCTTGAGGATCTCGCCGATCCGGCGCGCCGCCCGTTCGCTGATGGTGACGCTTGAGTCGGTCATGTGTCGCTCCATATCCCTCGGGGGATTGTGCCGTCATTGGATTTGCATGCAAGCCATAGTTAAGTGCAGCGTGCCGCAGAATCAAACGGGTCGGGGGTAGCTTCAGCGTGTCGGTCGGAATGGCAGCTCCTCGCGCAGCCTTCAGCTGCGACCCGGACCGTAGCCGCGGCCGGCAATTTGCCGAGCCGCCGAGCACCAACCGCAGCGCCTACCGGCGTGATTGCGATCGGGTGATCCACTCCAACGCCTTCCGCCGGCTGAAGCACAAGACCCAGGTGTTCGTGTTTCACGAGGGCGACCACTACCGCACCAGGCTGACCCACAGCCTGGAAGTCGCCCAAATCGCCCGCGCAATCGCGCGCCAGCTCGGCCTCGACGAGGATCTCACCGAAACGCTGGCGCTGGCGCACGACCTCGGCCATCCGCCGTTCGGCCATGCCGGCGAGCGCGCGCTCGACGGCTGCCTGCGGGAACACGGCGGATTCGACCATAACGCCCAGACGTTGCGGGTGCTGACGGCGCTGGAGCACCGCTATCCGGATTTCGACGGGCTGAACCTGACCTGGGAGACGCTGGAGGGCATCGTCAAGCACAACGGCCCGCTGACCGACCGCGCGGGAGCACCGTTGCGGCGCTATGCCGAGCGCGGGGTGCCGATCGGAATCGTCGAATTCAGCCAGCGCTTCGACCTCGAATTATGGAGCTTTGCTTCGCTCGAAGCCCAGGTCGCGGCGATTGCCGACGACATCGCCTACGACGCCCACGACATCGACGACGGCCTGCGAGCCGGGCTGTTCCGGGTCGATGATCTGCGCGCCGTGTCGCTGACCGCCTCGATCATCGACAGGATCGGTCGGCGCTATCCCGCTCTGGACGAGAGCCGGCGCGGGGCCGAACTGGTGCGCGAGCTGATCTCGCATATGATCAGTGCGGTCGCCGCCGAGACGCTGCGGCGGCTCGGCGAGGCGATGCCGAATTCGGCCGACGACGTCCGTCGCGCCGCAGCGGCGATGGTCGCCTTTCCGGCCGAAACGGCCGCCGCGGAGGCCGAGATCAAGGCGTTTCTCTGGACCCATATGTACCGCGCCGAGCGCGTGATGGCGGTGATGAACGACGCCGAGGCGATCGTCGCCGACCTGTTTCGGCGCTATTGCGACCATCCGGACGATCTGCCGCCGGACTGGCTGCCGGCCGACGGCCCGGTCGCCGAATGCGAGGCCGACCGCTTCCGCCGGATCCGCAAT
This sequence comes from Rhodopseudomonas sp. NSM, assembly GCF_052445935.1. NCBI lineage: Bacteria > Pseudomonadati > Pseudomonadota > Alphaproteobacteria > Hyphomicrobiales > Nitrobacteraceae > Rhodopseudomonas > Rhodopseudomonas sp. NSM. The sequence goes on from NZ_JBQTCH010000002.1 coordinate 122,817, forward strand.
TTCATCGCCGGCATGACCGACCGCTACGCGCTGACCGAACATCAGCGGCTTTTTGACTCGACCCCGGATTTGCGTTAGGCGGCCGGACCGGCCGGCAATGGCCATCCCCCAATCAAAAATGCAGCCATGCCCGATCAAACGACGTCCACGCATCTGTTCGCCCATGTTCTCGCGCGTGTGCACGCGGTCTGCGCCGCGCTGAACGACGAGGGCGTGCTGCCCGCGGGGATCGATCTGTCACGCATCGTGGTCGAGCCGCCGAAGGACTCTTCGCACGGCGACATGGCGACCAATGCCGCGATGGTGCTGGCGAAGGAAGCCCGGTTGAAGCCGCGCGATCTCGCCGAGAAGATCGCCGAGAAGCTGCGAGCCGAGGACCAGATCGCGGAGGTCGCGATCGCCGGTCCGGGCTTCATCAATCTGACGCTGAAACCGGCGGTGTGGGCGCAGGCGCTGCGCGCGGTGCTGGACGCCGGCGCCGGCTACGGCCGCAGCCGGGTCGGCGCGGCCGAGAAGGTCAACATCGAATACGTCTCCGCTAACCCGACCGGGCCGATGCATGTCGGCCATTGCCGCGGCGCGGTGTTCGGCGACGCGCTGGCGAATCTGCTCGAGACTGCGGGCTACGACGTCACCCGCGAGTACTACATCAACGACGCCGGCGCGCAGGTCGACGTGCTGGCGCGCTCCGCGTTCCTGCGCTATCGCGAAGCGCTCGGCGAGGCCATCGGCGAGATTCCGGAAGGGCTGTATCCGGGCGACTACCTCGTTCCCGTCGGCGCAGCGCTGGCCGCCGAGCACGGCAGCGCGTTGAAAGAAATGCCTGAGCCGCAATGGCTTCCGCTGGTACGCGCGAGAGCCATCGCAATGATGATGGAGATGATCCGGGGCGATCTCGCCGCGCTCGCGATCACCCATGAAGTGTTCTTCTCGGAGCGCTCGCTGATCGAGGGCGAACGCAATCGGGTCGCCGACACCATCGATTTCCTGCGCGCCAAGGGCGACGTGTATCAGGGCCGTCTGCCGCCGCCGAAGGGCGCGCCGGTCGAGGACTACGAGGATCGCGAGCAGACGCTGTTCCGCGCCACCGCCTATGGCGACGACGTCGACCGGCCGCTGCTGAAGTCGGACGGCTCCTACACCTATTTCGCCTCCGACATCGCCTACCACAAGGTCAAGTTCGATGCCGGCTTCGGCAACATGGTCGATGTCTGGGGCGCCGATCATGGCGGCTACATCAAGCGGATGCAGGCTGCCATCACCGCGGTGACCGGCGGCGAGGGCGCGCTCGACGTCAAGATCGTCCAGCTCGTCCGCCTGCTGCGCAACGGCGAGCCCGTGAAGATGTCCAAGCGCTCCGGCGATTTCGTCACGCTGCGCGAGGTGGTCGACGAGGTGGGTTCCGACGCCGTTCGCTTCATGATGCTGTTCCGCAAGAACGACGCGGTGCTCGACTTCGACCTCGCCAAGGTGATCGAGCAGTCGAAGGACAACCCCGTGTTCTACGTCCAGTACGGCCACGCCCGTGGCCATTCGATCTTCCGCAACGCCAGGGAAGCGTTCCCGGACCTGCCGGACGCGGCCGAGGCTCGCATCGCCTTCCTGAAGGCCGCGGACGTGGAACGGCTGACCGACCCTGCGGAACTCGATCTGCTGCGACGTCTGGCGCTGTTCCCGCGCACCGTCGAAGCCGCAGCGCTGGCTCACGAGCCGCACCGGGTCGCTTTCTATCTCTATGATCTCGCCAGCGAATTTCACGCGCTCTGGACGCGCGGGCGCGATTTGCCTCATTTACGCTTCATTATCAATAATGATGCAGAGATTACCAAGGCGCGACTGGCAATGGTCCAGGGCGTCGTCTCGGTCCTGGCATCGGGGCTTGCCATTCTCGGCGTCACTGCGCCGGACGAGATGAGGTAGGGGACAGCCGGTCAGATGGGGATCTGTGGCGGCTTTTGAGAGCAGTTGATCTTCTGCGTAAGCGGGTTTGGCGGCTTTCCCGAATGGGACGCGACATCACATGACCAATCGATATCAGGACCGACCTTACCCGGCGGACGACGACGAGGCCCATGCGGCCTACGCCCAGCGCAAGCCCGAGAATGACCCGCTCGCCGAACTCGCGCGCCTGATCGGTCAGACCGATCCGTTTGGGAACGAGCCTCCGCCGTCCGGTCGGCAGTCGTCGCGTGCGACCGACTTCCGCCTGAGCAATCCGCCGCCGATGGAGGACGATGGGCTGCCGTCGCCGACGCCGTCGTGGTTGCAACATCGTCGCGCCGCGGAACCTGCGCCGCCGCCCGCACCGGAGCCGGACTTCAGCCGGCCGCCTTCGTTCGTTACCGCCGTCTCGCCCAGGCTTCCCGATCCCGGTTACGATCAGGCGCCGTTCGATCAGAGATCGTTCGACCAAAATTCACTCGAGCGGGCGCCCGAGGAGCCGGACTATTACGATCCGCGCTACGCCGTTCAGCAGCCATTGCCGCTGGAGCAGCCGCAATTCGTGCCCGGCCGCTACGACGATGCGCTGTATGGCCAACTCGATCCTGCCGACGTGCGCCCGGACCCGAACTATCCCGAAGCGCCGTATGGCTATGATGACGGCTATGCCGAGGAGCCCGCCAGCCGCGCCTACAAGCCTCGCCGCAGCAACATGATGACCGTGGCCGCGGTGCTCGCGCTCGCCGTTGTCGGCACTGGCGGCGCGTTCGCTTATCGCAGTTTCACGAGCGGGCCCCGCACGGGTGAACCGCCGGTGATCAAGGCCGATACCAGCCCGACCAAGGTGATGGCCGCGCCATCCGCCTCCGCGGATGCTGCAGGCAAGCCGATCCAGGATCGACTCGCCGCGGGCAACAATATCGAAGCTCTGGTGTCCCGCGAGGAGCAGCCGGCCGATCCGTCGCGAGCGGGGCAGGGCACCCGTGTGGTGTTGCCGCAGCTCAACCAGAACCCGAATCCGCCGGCGGTCTCTGCTGTCGCGCCCGGTCCAAAGCCGAACCTGCCGCCGCCGAACAATGGCACGATCGCCGGCGAGGAGCCGCGGCGGATCAAAACCTTCAGCATCCGTCCTGACCAGGCCGATCCGGCCGCAGCACCGGTCAATGTCGCAGCTCCTGCGACCCGGCAGGCGTCCCGCACCCCCGCGCCGACGGCTACGGCGCAGCGGCCGGCGACGCGCCAGCTGGAAGACGCCAATGCCTCCGCAGGCAATGCGCCGTTGTCGCTGTCACCGAATTCGGGCGGTTCTCCGGCTCCAAATCAGCGGGTGGCATCGCTGCCGGCCGCTGAATCGGCTGGCGGAGGCGGTTATGTGGTGCAGGTTTCGTCGCAGCGCAGCGAGGCCGACGCTAAAGCTTCCTATCGGGTGCTGCAGGGCAAGTTCCCGTCGGTGCTCGGTCCGCGTTCGCCGCTGATCAAGCGCGCCGATCTCGGCAGCAAGGGCGTTTATTATCGCGCCATGGTCGGTCCGTTCGGAAGCTCCGAAGAGGCCTCCAGACTCTGCGGCAGCCTGAAAAGTGCCGGCGGACAGTGCGTCGTCCAGAGGAATTAACGGCGGTTTCCTTGACCCTGGAGGCGCGCGCGGGCTAAGCGGCCCTGTATGACTTCGCGCGCTTTCATCACCGGGATATCCGGACTTGGCCTGACCGACGACGAGCGCGGATTTCTCCGTGAATCGCGACCGTGGGGCTTCATCCTATTCAAGCGTAACGTCGACAATCCGGCTCAACTCGCTGGATTGGTTCAGCAATTGCGTGCCGAGATAGGTCAGCCAGACGCCCCGGTCCTGATCGATCAGGAGGGCGGACGCGTCCAGCGGCTCGGCCCGCCGCATTGGCCGGCATACCCGCGCGGCGCGGTGTTCTCGGCACTTTACGATATCGATTCGCAGCTCGGCTTGGCTGCTGCGCGTCTCAGCGCCCGGCTGATCGCGGCGGATCTGTTCGACCTCGGCATCACCGTCGACTGTCTGCCGCTGGCCGATGTGCCGGTTGCGGGCGCCGACGCCGTGATCGGCGATCGCGCCTATGGCACCGAGCCCGCCAAGGTCGCGGCGATCGCCCGTGCGGTCACCGAGGGCTTGGAGCAGGGCTCTGTGTTGCCGGTCCTGAAACATATCCCGGGCCATGGACGGGCGACGGCGGACAGCCATTTCCGCCTGCCGACGGTCGATACGCCCCGTGACGAGCTCGAGCGGACCGATTTCGCGGCTTTTCAGCCGCTCGCCGATCTGCCGATGGCGATGACCGCACATGTTGTGTTTAGCGCCCTCGATCCCGCCCAACCCGCGACGACTTCTGCGACAATCATCGATCAGGTGATTCGCAAGCGAATCGGGTTCCAAGGATTGCTGATGAGCGACGACGTCTCGATGAATGCGTTGGAGGGCACGATCGCGGATCGCGCGCGCGCGAGCCTCGCGGCCGGCTGCGACGTCGTCCTGCATTGCAACGGCAAGCTCGACGAAATGCGGCAGGTGGCCGCCGAGGCGACGGAGCTGACCGGCCTGGCGCTGCAGCGCGCAGAGGCGGCGCTGGCGTCGCGCAAGCCGCCGCAACCGTTCGACCGCAGAGCCGCACGCGCCGAACTCGAAACCTTGGTCGTCCGCGCAGGGATGAGCGCATGACTGCTGAAATTCTGCAATTCGACACTGGCCGGCCTGCCGAGCAGGTCGACCAGGACGAGGCGCTCGTCATCGACGTCGAGGGCTACGAAGGCCCGCTCGATCTTCTGCTGACGTTGGCGCGGCAGCAGAAGGTCGATCTGCACAAGATCTCGATCCTGGCGCTCGCCGACCAATATCTGCTGTTCATCGAGGAAGCGCGCAAGATTCGCCTCGAACTCGCCGCTGACTATCTGGTGATGGCGGCGTGGCTGGCGTTTTTGAAGTCGCGGCTGCTGCTGCCGGAGCCGCCGGCGGCCGAAGGCCCGAGCGCCGAAGACATGGCGACCGCGCTCGCCAACCGGCTGCGCCGGCTGGAGGCGATCCGCGAAGCCGCCAACCGGCTGATGACTCGGCCGCAGCTGCAGCGCGAGATCTTTCCACGCGGCCTCGCGGAGGCGATCGATGAGATCAAGCATCCGAAATTCACCGCGACCCTGTACGACCTGCTCAGCGCCTACGCGACGCAGCGCCAGTCGCGCGTGCTCGCCAGCGTGCATCTGGCGCGGCGCACGGTGTGGTCGCTGAGCGAGGCGCGCGCGTCGCTGGAGCGGCTGGTCGGCCTCGCCGAGGACTGGAGCCGGCTCGACGAGTATCTGCTGCGTTATCTCGCCGATCCTTCGCAAAAGGCAACGGTGCTGGCGTCGAGCTTCGCCGCGGCGCTGGAGCTGGTGCGCGAGGGCGAAGTCGAATTGCATCAGTCTGGGCCTCTCGCGCCTTTGTATTTTCGTAAGCGTCCGCCGTCTCCAGCGATGGAAGCGGCGGCCGTGCCGGACGTTCCGGCAGGGTAGTGGAAGAAGGAGAGCGAGCCATGGCAAGTCTGGCGGAGAAGCGCATCGTGGAGTTCGAACCCAAAGTCGAACAAGCCGAGGTCAGCGCCGAACATCAGCCGCAAACCCGGCCCGAGGAATTGCGCCTTCTCGAAGCCCTGCTGTTCGCCTCGACCGAACCGCTCGATCAGTCGGCGCTCGCCAAGCGAATGCCGGACGGCGTCGACGTCAAGGCGGCGCTGATTCAGCTGCAGGCGGACTACGCGCATCGCGGCGTCAACCTCGTGCGCATCGCCAGCAAATGGACCTTCCGCACCGCCGGCGATCTCGCCTGGCTGATGACGCGCGAAACCACCGAGACGCGCAAGCTGTCGCGCGCCGCGATCGAGATGCTGGCGATCATCGCCTATCACCAGCCGATCACCCGCGCCGAGATCGAAGAGATCCGCGGCGTGGTGACGTCGAAGGGTACGCTCGACGTGCTGCTGGAGACCGGCTGGATTCGGCCGCGTGGCCGCCGCAAGACTCCGGGCCGGCCGCTGACTTTCGGCACCACCGAGAGCTTCCTGTCGCAGTTCAGCCTCGAGGCGCTGAGCGACCTGCCGGGTCTCGAAGAGCTGAAGGGCTCGGGGCTGCTCGATACAAGACTGCCGACCGGCTTCAACGTGCCGACGCCGTCGGACGATCCGGCGCTGCGTGAGGACGAGGATCCGCTGGAGTCCGGCGATCTCGAACTGGCGCTCGCGCCGGTCGCCGACCCGGAGTTCGACGAGGCTGGTGCCGGCGAGACCGCCGTAGATCGGCCCGCCGAGGCGGAGTCCGCTTCGGCTGCGACCGTCGAGGCTGAAATCGGCGCATCCGAAGCCGGCCTTGCCGAGACGTCCGACGATCAGCCCGCTGAGGCCGAGGTCGGCTTCGCCGAAGCCGACGAGGGCGACCCGGACGCCACGGATACCGGCGCCGCGAACGAGGCGGTGCCGGAGACGCTCGAACACGATCAGTTCGACGACGAAACGGGCGCGTCGGACGCTGCGGATACCGAAACCGCGGAGCTTGATACCGCTGAGCCCGACGAATCCGAGGCGGACGACGACAACGGCGACCGCAAAGGCGGTCACGAGCCGGTCTGACTCGCGTTCGTCGCGACGGCAGGAACCTCTTGCCGCGACGATCACGACGCCGTTGTCGCGGCTTAAATCCTTGTTTTTGGTGGCTCTTGCCCCTAGTTTCTGAGAAAGGGCACGGGCTGGCGCGCCGGTCGAGTTTCGGGAGATTGCAGGATGGGTTCACTCAGTATCTGGCACTGGATCGTCGTTATCGCGGTGGTCCTGCTGCTGTTCGGTCGCGGCAAGATTTCCGACCTGATGGGCGACGTCGCCCAGGGTATCAAGTCCTTCAAGAAGGGCTTGCAGGACGATGAAAAGACTGCCGAAAAGCCTGACGCGGTGAAGTCGCTCGATCACAATGCGACGCCCGGCGCCACGCCGAATCGCACGGATGTCGGCAGCAAGGCGGTCTGAGACCGGACGCCATCGCCGGGCATTGCCGCTGCGAAAATCGCTGCGGCAAACTTGTGACAAACCGAAGGCGCTTGTGGAACACCGCTCTTGTCGTCGAAGGCGGCCTCGGGCACAACACCGCTTCGGGCAGGAGTGATCGCTGAAGCGGCTGCCGATGTCGGCCCGCAAGCGCAGTTTGGCATCTTCGGCAATTCTCATGTTCGACATCGGGTGGAGTGAACTGATCGTGATCGGAGTCGTCGCACTGGTCGCGATCGGCCCGAAGGAACTACCCGGCGTGCTGCGCATGGTCGGGCAGTGGATGGGCAAGGCGCGCAAGCTCGCCGGCGAATTCCAGGGGCAGTTTCAGGAAGCGATGCGGGAGGCCGAAATGGCCGACCTCAAGAAGTCGTTCGACGAGGTTAAGGAGGCCACAGCCGGCCTGTCGACCAACAACATGCTGACCAAACTCGGCAGCGAACTCTCGGACGCGGCATCGCTCGACAAGAAGGACACCATCGACACGCCGCCGGTCGAGCCGACCACGCCGGTGCCGCCGACGCCGGAGACCTTCATCGAGGCCACCACGCATGAGGCCGTCACCGGCGAGCCGCTGGCGATCGTCAGTGAAGCGCAGGCCGCCGAGCACGGCACGCTTCCGGTGCCGGCCGAGACCCACGCGCTCGCCACCGCCGACCTGACGCCGCCGGATCTGGCGCATCCTGCGCCCGCTCACATGTCCGAACCCGCCCCCTCCGAACCCGCCAAGGACGCCAAAGCCTCATGAGCGCCGAGGACATCGAGGCCTCGAAGGCGCCGTTGATGGATCACCTGATCGAGCTGCGTGCGCGGCTGATCAAGGCGCTGCTCGCCTTCGGCATCGCCTTCATCTTCTGCTTCTTCTTCGCCAAGCAGATCTACAACGTGCTGGTGTGGCCGTTCGTCTGGGTCGCGGGCGCGGAGAATTCGAAATTCATCTACACCGCGCTGCTGGAATACTTCCTCACCCAGCTCAAGCTGGCGATGTTCGGCGCCGGCTTCATCTCGTTCCCGATCATCGCCACGCAGATCTACAAATTCGTCGCACCCGGCCTCTACAAGCACGAGAAGAACGCCTTCCTGCCGTATCTGGTGGCGACGCCGGTGTTCTTCGCGCTCGGCTCGCTGCTGGTGTATTTCATCGTGCTGCCGATGCTGGTGCGGTTCTCGCTCGGCATGCAGCAGATCGGCGGCGACGAGACCGCGCAGATCCAGCTGCTGCCCAAGGTCGGCGAATATCTGTCGCTGATGATGTCGTTGATCTTCGCCTTCGGCCTCGCGTTCCAGCTGCCGGTGATCCTGACGCTGCTCGGCCGCATCGGCGTGTTGACCTCGAAGCAGCTGCGCGAGAAGCGCCGCTATTTCATCGTCGGCGCCTTCGTCATCGCGGCGGTGCTGACGCCGCCCGACATCATCAGCCAGATGTCACTGGCGCTGCCGCTGATGGTTCTCTACGAGGGCTCGATCTTCGCCGTGGCGTTCGTCGAGAGGGATCTGAAGGCCAAAGCGGCGGCGGCAGCGTCGGCCGATTCGACCGAGGCCCCACCGCCGGCTGCGGGGTAGGACTCTCTACGCATTTTGCCGTCATCCTGAGGAGGCCGGCATCGCCCGAAGGGCGAAGCCGGTCGTCTCGAAGGATGGCCGCGGGGCGCACTTGCCGCGCGCAGTCCGCGTCGCCGCATCCTTCGAGGCTCGCTGCGCTCGCGCCTCAGGATGACGACTCAGCGGATAAGGACGAGCGCTTCGCTGTTTCAAAACGGGGCCAATCGCGCTACTGCAGAGCCCTTCTTTGCGCCGGTTTCCAGGACTAGACCCATGCACGACATCAAAGCGATCCGCGACAATCCGCAGGCGTTCGACGCGGCGTTCACACGGCGCGGGCTCGATCCGATCGCGGACAGCCTGATCAAGCTCGACGAGACCCGGCGCTCCGCGATCCTCGCCTCCGAACAGGCGCAGGCTCGGCGCAATGCGGCGTCGAAGGAAATCGGCGACGCCAAGAAGACCAAGGACAACGCGCGCGCCGACGCGTTGATGGCCGAGGTCGCCGAGCTCAAGCTCACCATGCCGGCGCTGGAAGCCGCGGTGAAGGAGGCCGACGAGGCGCTGAAGAAGGCGCTGTCGGAGATCCCGAACCTGCCGCTCGCCGAGGTGCCGGAGGGCACCGACGAGCACGGCAATGTCGAGCATCATCGTTTTGGCGCCAAGCGCAACTACGCGTTCACGCCGAAGCCGCATTACGATCTCGGCGAGGCGCTGGGGATGATGGACTTCGAAGCCGCCGCGAAAATCTCGGGCGCGCGCTTCGTCGTGCTGAAGAAGGGCCTCGCCCGGCTCGAACGCGCGATCGGGCAGTTCTTCCTCGACGTCCACACCGGCGAGCACGGTTACACGGAAGTGAACCCGCCGCTGTTGGTGAAGGACGATGCGATGTTCGGTACCGCGCAGTTGCCGAAGTTTCGAGACGATCAATTTTCCACTATGCGGCTTTGGAGCGACGAAGAGATTTCTGAGTTCGCTGCTGCGCAGAGCGCTAACAATGCGGGACGTCTGCTCGATGAGCTCCAGAATATGCAGAGCGAAGAACGTTCTCAGGAGGAAATTCGAGCACAGATCAATCAGCACTACTTTGATTTAGAGAGGGCCGCCGCAGATGTGTTCTTCCGCCAGGGCGCTAATGAGCGGTTCTGGCTCATCCCCACCGCCGAAGTCTCGCTCACCAATCTCGTGCGCGAGTCCATCCTCGACGAGAAAGAACTGCCGATGCGGCTGACGGCGTTGACGCCGTGCTTCCGTGCCGAGGCGGGGGCTGCGGGGCGGGATACGCGCGGGATGATCCGGCAGCATCAGTTCACCAAGGTCGAACTGGTGTCGATCACCACGCCGGAGCAGTCCAGGGACGAGCACGAGCGGATGCTCGCCTGCGCCGAGGAAGTGCTACGCCGGCTCGGGCTGCACTACCGCGTCATGACTTTGTGCACCGGCGACATGGGCTTCGCCTCGCAAAAGACCTACGACATCGAAGTGTGGATGCCGGGGCAGGGCGACGGCGGCGCCTACCGCGAGATTTCGTCGTGCTCGGTGTGCGGCGACTTCCAGGCCCGCCGGATGGATGCGCGTTCGCGCGGGCCGGACGGCAAGCCGCGCTTCGTCCACACGTTGAACGGCTCCGGCACTGCGGTCGGCCGCGCGCTGATCGCAGTGATCGAGAACTATCAGCAGGAGGACGGCTCGATCGCCGTGCCCGACGCGCTGCTGCCCTATATGGGCGGGCTGAAAGTGATCGCGAAGTAAGCTGATGAATCTCCCCGTCATTGCGAGGAGCACCCGGATCGGCGCTCCGCGCCGTCCGAGCACAGGCTCCGCGACGAAGCAATCCAGCTCTGTGCGCTGGGCCCTGGATTGCTTCGCTGCGCTCGCAATGACGCTGCTACTTGCGGCGGTGTTGTTCGTTATCAGCTCTTCGACTCCCGCTTTCGCCCAATCGCCCGCCGAGCTGATCTCGCAGTTCCGCGCCAAGAACGGGCAGGGCAAGGTCGTGCTCGACGCGACGCTCAACGCCGTCGCGCAGGAGCAGGCCAGCGCGATGGCGGCGAAGGACGTGCTCGATCACGACGTCGCAGGCTCGTTCACCTCGCGCGTGGCGCGATCGAACGCCGGCAGCGCCGCCGAGAACATCGCCTATGGCTACGCCGATTTTCCGCGCACGCTGGGACAGTGGATCAACTCGTCGGGCCACCGCCGCAATTTGCTGCTGAAGGGCGCGTCGAAAGTCGGCATTGCCAACGCCAAGAGCGCCAGCGGCCGGACCTATTGGGCGATGGTGATCGCCGGCGACTACGAGAAGCCGAAGCCGAAACCTGAATCGAAGCCGGCCAAGGACAAGGCCGGAAAGGACAAGCCTGCCAAGGACCAATCCGCCAAGGACAAGCCTGGCAAGGAGAAGTCTGGCAAGACCAATCCGAGCAAGTCGGAACCTCAGCCCAAGCGCGACTGCACCATCAAGCTGCTGGGGCTCTGTATCTGACCTCCATGTTCCCCGGGCGCGCCGCGGCACGCAGTGCCGCCGCGCAGATCCGGTGTCCCGGTCGAGGGCGGGTGCGGTCGCATTTCGGTTGAATGTGCAACCGCTGCATCCGCAACATGTCGTCCCCGCGCAGGCGGGGACCCATATCCCCCGGCTTTTCAAGTTGAAGAAGGGCCTCTGCCGCAGCGATTCAATCGAGATGCTGCGGCGTAGGAGTCCCCGCCTGCGCGGGGACGACGTGCTGATAGGCAACGGCCAAAACGCTGCGCGGCACCGCGCCCGGGGCGAGGGATCACTCTGACGCCACCTTGTGCGACTTCGCGGCGGCGAGGTCGCGGTCCATCAAGGCGCGGCAGCCGGTCGAGAGCTTGGTGCGGTTGCTGCGCATGCAGGCGGTGATCTTCGGGATGCTGGGAATTTCTGACGCGCACAGCTTGAAGGCGTCGTTGGTGCACATCTGCGCCGCTTCCGAGCTGTAGGCGAAGCTCGCGGTCGAACCTGCGGGGAGCAGGGCCGCGACGAGCAGCGCGAAACCGATGCGGCGGATCATCTGCGTGCGGGTGGCGGTCATGGTCGGCTCCTTGGGTCGGCCGCGGCGCGGCGTGTCGATGGCTGAACCCTGCCATCAACGTTCCCCGACAACTGTGATAGGCATCACACGGAAGCGGCGGCCGCTATTTGCCTCGCGGTCGTCCGCCGGATAAGACCACGTCCATCACCGACGAACTGACGAAAGGCGCCCGAACGACATGCGGATTCTGTGCACCAATGACGATGGCATCCATGCGCCCGGGCTCAAGGCGGTCGAGGAAATCGCCCGCGCGCTGTCCGACGACGTCTGGGTGGTGGCGCCGGAACTCGACCAGTCGGGCGTGTCGCATTCGCTGTCGCTGAACGATCCGCTGCGGCTGCGTGAAGTCGGTCCGCGGCATTTCGCGGTGCGCGGCACCCCGACCGATTGCGTGATCATGGGCGCGCGGCACATTCTCGGCGACAAGGCGCCGGATCTGGTGCTGTCGGGCGTCAACAGGGGCCGCAACGTCGCCGAGGACGTGGTTTATTCAGGCACGATCGCCGGTGCACTGGAAGGCACCATTCTGGGTTTTCCGTCGTTCGCGCTGTCGCAGGAATTCACCCTGGAGACCCGCAACACGCCGCTGTGGGACACCGCGAAGGCGCACGGTCCCGAGATCCTGCGCAAGGCGATCAAGGCCGGCGTGCCGAAGAACACCGTTATCAACATCAACTTCCCTGCCTGCGCGCCCGACGAGGTCCTTGGCGTGCAGGTGACCCGGCAGGGCAAGCGCAATCAGGGTTTCCTGCGGATCGACGAGCGCCACGACGGCCGCGGCAATCCGTATTTCTGGATCGGCTTCGAGCGCATCGCGGTGGTCGACATACCGGCGGAAGGCACCGATCTGGCCGCGCTCGCGGCGCGCTACATCTCGGTCACGCCGCTGCGCCTCGACCGCACCGACGAGGCGTTCTCGGCGACGCTGGCGCAGACGCTGGGGTGAGGTCTGTAGGGTGGGTTAGGCGCATTTGCGCCGTAACCCACCATCTTTGCTAAGCCTGCCTCGGTGGGTTACGCGCTGCGCGCTAACCCACCCTACGACTCCGAGGAACCTACGCCGCGCCGCGCAACGTGGTGTCGAGCAACAGCTTCAGCGATTCGATCTGGAACGGCTTCTGCAACGCCGGGCGGTCGCGGTAGTTTTCCGGAACGCCCTGGGTGCCGTAGCCGGTGGCGAAGATGAAGGGGCGGTTGCGCGCCGTCAGCACGTCGGCGACCGGCGAGATCACCTTGCCGTTGACATTGACGTCGAGGATCGCGACGTCGAATTCGGTCGTACCGGCGAGCATGACGGCTTCGTTGATCTCGCCGGTTTCGGCGGCGACGCTGAAGCCGAGCTCTTCCAGCATGTCGACGACCATCATCCTGATCATCGCCTCGTCTTCAACCAGGAAGACAGAGCGGGCCGGCTTGTCGATCGTCATTGGGTATCCCCTTGGAGCCCGCCCGCAATCTGGGTTGGCATCTCGATTGTAAACTCGCAAAAACCCCAGTGCAAAGCAATCGCAACCTGCTGCGGCGGCAATGCAACCAAGCACAGGCTTGCCAGAAATCCCTCGTCCATCCAACAATTTGATCGAATCGCGGAATTCGGCGATGGAACCCGGGCCGCTGCGGTCCCGTGCCGGCCGAGCGAGGGGCGATGATCACCGTGGCGGCGCCGCCGGAAAAGATGCTGTTTCAGCTGAGCCTGCGACGCCGCGGCATCAGTGATCGCGGGGTGCTGCAGGCGATGGAATCGGTGCCGCGGGACCGGTTCGTCGATCCGGTGCATCGCGACAGCGCCTGGCGCGACACCGCGCTGCCGATCGCCTGCGGCCAGACCATCAGCCAGCCCTTCGTCGTCGCCTACATGACCGAGCAGCTCCAGCTCCAGCCCGGCCACCGCGCGCTCGAGATCGGCACCGGCTCCGGATACCACGCCGCGGTGCTGTCGCGGCTGGTGCGCGACGTCGTCAGCGTCGAGCGCTTCAAGACGCTCGCCGACCGCGCCCGCGCCCGGCTCAAGGAGCTGAACTACGCCAATGTCGAGGTGCTGCTCGGCGACGGTTTCGCGCTGCCGGAGGGGCAGGGTACCTTCGACCGCATCCTGGTCACCGCGGCGATGGCCGAGCTGCCGCAGCCGCTGCTCGACCTGCTCGACCCCGACGGCATCCTGATCGCACCGATCGGGCCGGGCAACGGGCGGCAGACGCTGATCCGGGTGCAGCGCAAGGCCGACGGCTTCCTGCGCAAACCGCTGGTGGATGTGCGGTTCGTGCCGGCGCTGCCGGGCATCGCCCGCGAGCTCTGAGCGTCGCACGTCAATACCCGTCGTGACGCAGGGTTAAACGCTTGTTTACTGACGACGTGTTTACTCAATTTACCTTGAGTTGCGTATGAGTGAGTAACCATGTCCCGCGTAGTCGAGTTGCTTTGCTCGCGCCGCGCTCCGCAAGTCGCGGTGCTGGCGTTCGTTTCGGTCGGATTCAGCGCGTGCAGCGCGGACATGCAGACCCGTTTTCAGCAGGCTCCGTTCGGGCCTGTCGAAACCACCGGGTCGGTGCAGCGACCGTCGCCCCCGCAGCAGCGCTATTCCGAGCAGCGTGAGCTGCCGCAATATGCGCGGCCACAATATCAGACCGCCCAGCCGCATTATCAGTCGCAGGCGTTGCCGCCGATCTCCGCGCCGCCGTCCTATCCGGTCGCGGGAGGGGGCAGCGGCATGTCCGGCGGCGGACGCGGCGTCGGGTCGTACGAGCCGCCGCCGCGCGCGCCGCTCGATGCGACCGGAACCGTGGCGCCGCGTTCGGTCGCCTCCGCACGGCCGGCTCCCGCGCCGGCACCTGTTGCGGCCAGCGGCACCACCATCATCGTCGGCACCAGCGATACGCTGGAAGGCCTGTCGCGCCGCTACAACGTTCCGACCGCCGATATTCTGCACGCCAATGGCTACAAGGGGCCGCGCCGTCTGCAGCCCGGCCAGTCGCTGGTGATCCCGAGCCGCACCGCCAGCCTGCAGGCGCCGGCCGCCGCGCCGCCGGTTGCCCGTCCGGTCGCTTCGGCCCCCGCGCCGGCGGCTGCCGCCACTCCGCCGCGGGTGCACTACGTCAACAGCGGCGATACGCTGATGAACATCGCCCGCCGCAACAACATCTCGCTGAGCGAGCTGGCCCGCGCCAATCGTCTCGACACCAACACCCGGCTCAAACCCGGCATGAAGATCAACGTGCCGGGCAGCCGCGCGACCGCAGCGGCGGCAGCACCTGCCCAGGTCGCGGCCGCGCCGGCCGCTGCCCCGGTCGCCGCGCCGCCGGTGCGGATGGCGGCCGCCGTGCCGGCCGATCCGGTGCAGAAGGCGCGTCTGGTCGCGCCGACCGAAACGCCGGCCGCGGCAGCGCCCGCCGAAGCCTCGCCGGTCAAGGCGGCCGAGGCGACCGGCGCGCTGCCGAGCTTCCGCTGGCCGGTGCGCGGCCGCGTCATCACCGCCTACGGCGCCAAGACCAACGGCAAGTCGAACGACGGCATCAATCTCGCGGTGCCGGAAGGCACCCCGATCAAGGCCGCCGAAGACGGCGTCGTGGCCTATTCGGGCAACGAGCTGAAGGGCTACGGCAACCTGGTGCTGGTGCGCCACTCCAACGGCTACGTCACCGCCTACGCGCATGCCAGCGAGTTGATGGTCAAGCGCGGCGAGACCATCAAGCGCGGCCAGACGATCGCGAAATCCGGGCAGTCGGGCGAGGTCGGCTCACCGCAGCTTCACTTCGAGATCCGCAAGGGATCGTCCCCGGTCGATCCGCTCAAGTTCCTCAACGGCGCCTGAGCAACGCCGTCTAGGGAAGTGCCTGACAAGCGAAATGCCCGGCCGAAACGCCGGGCATTTTTTTGGCGAAGTGCGGCGCCGCGCCTAGCGGACGTCGAACTTGTAGGACGCCTGCACGAAGGTCCCGTAGCGCTCGACGCGGATCGGCAGCAATTGCGTCGCGACGGGACTGCCGAACCCGGCGGTCTCCACGTCGGTCGCCCACATCGCCCAATAGCGGCCGCCGACACCGACGTTGAACGTCGGAGTCACGTCGTAGCTGAGGATCGCTTCGAGCTGAACGCCGCGTCCCGTTCCCCAGGCCGGGGAATTCTTGTCCGGGACGTCGGTCCGATTGTGGTGGACGTCGAGCGCGGAGATGTGCGCGTAGGGCAGATAGGCCGCGTCGACCGTGAGCTTGGCGCCGGGCGCAATGGCCAGGCTGCCATTCGCTCCGAGCCGCAGCGAGTGCCAATCCTCATGCTGGGTGATCGCGATCTGGCTGGTCGGATCGGGGACGCTGCACGGCGAGGGCAGGCCGACCAGCGCGATCTGCGCGCAGCCGAACGCATCCTTGCGATCGCGATAGAAATTGTAGCCGGCGAACACGCCGAGCTTGCCGGTGGCGTCGCCGAGCAGATCGATGCCGGCGTCCAGCGTCGCGTAAGCAATCGTGCCGGTCACCTTGCCATGATAGGTGTTCGAATAGGCTGCAGCGAAGTTCGGGTCGGTCGGAAACCAGTCCTCGTCGTTCATCTTGCCCGCGACCAGCCCGCCGCCGCCGGCGAAGCCCTTCAGGAACAGCTTCCGCGGGCTGTCGATCCGCCAGAACACTTCGCCCGAATGACCTTCGCTTTCATAGGTCAGGCGCGAGACCAGATGGTCCTGCTGGGCGTTGACGGTGTTGAGCGTGAGATCGTTCTGGTAGCGACCGCGGCTGTACCAATAGCGGGCGCCGACATCGAAATGCCAAGCCGCCCATGGGCTCGTGGCCGGCGCTTTCACGGGCAGGAGCGGGGTCAGTTCGGCGATGCCGGCGCCGCGTCCGAAGTAATAGTTCAGTCCGAGCTTGACCAGATGCATATCCTGCCGGGCCTGCGTCGCTGCGCCGACGGTATTGATCAGGCTGGAGGGATCGTTCGGGATCTGCAGAAATCCGCCATTGGGGCTGTCGATCCCGCGACGACCGAACGCCGCATAGTCGTACTCGGCCTTGACGGTCCAGCCGGACGACAACCGGTATTCGAGGCCCGCACCCACGGTCCAGCCCCAGCGCGTCGCGTCGAGCTTCGTCGCCGGCTGGTTCAGATAGTCGGCCGCATTGGTGGTCATGGTCAGGTCGCCCGCCAGAACCGCGGCGCCGCCTTTGAGGTAGGCCAGCGAGCGCCCTTGCGGTCCGAACACGCGACCGATCCGCCCGGTGACGCTGCCGAGCGCGTGCTCGCGGACGCGGCAATTCGCCGACACGAACTGGCCGGAGTAAGCAAGGCAGGTGTCGGTGCCGTCGGCGTCGAGAGCGGATGCGTCCAGTTCGATGCCGAGCACCCAAGGCGAGCCGGGCACTTGCCAATTGTAGCCCGCCTGCAGGCCGGCGAGCGCCTTCGGCACGCGGATGGTATCGCCATAGATCGACTGTCCGTAAGGGTTGTCGACCTTCACCGTTCCAAATCCGGCGCCCAGATGCGTGCCGACATAAAATCCTGTCCAGGTCCAGACGGCGCTTGCGAGCGGAGCTGCAGGCCGCGCGAGATCCGCGGCCTGTGAAGTGCCGGACGACGTGAGAAGCGCGGCTGAAAGATAGAAGACGGATATGCGCACGGCGTTTTGCCCCCAAAGTCGCCATCGACATCTGGTCGAGACGGCGGCCGCGAGCGACGATCGCCTCGACGAATCGAGGTCGTAGTTTAGGGTCGGCCGGCTTCGCTTGCGAAGCGGAAAGTCGCTGCGGCGATTACTTGCCGCCGAGCCGCACCTTCAGCCGGCCGGCGAGGTCCTGCACGAACTGCCAGGCGACGCGGCCGGAGCGCGAGCCGCGCGTCGTCGACCATTCCAGCGCCTCGCGCTGCAGCGCGTCGTCGTCGATGCTGATTCCGTAGTGCCCGCAATAGCCGCGCACCATCGCCAGGAATTCATCCTGGCTGCATTTGTGGAATCCGAGCCACAATCCGAAGCGGTCCGACAGCGACACCTTCTCCTCGACCGCCTCGCCGGGATTGATCGCGGTCGAGCGCTCGTTCTCGACCATCTCGCGCGCCAGCAGATGCCGGCGGTTGGAGGTCGCGTACAGAATCACATTGTCGGGCCGCCCCTCGATGCCGCCCTCGAGCACCGCCTTCAGTGACTTGTACGAGGCGTCGTTGCCGTCGAACGACAGGTCGTCGCAGAACACGATGAAGCGATCGTCGGAAGCGCGCAGCAGCGTCATCAGCGCCGGCAGGCTTTCGATGTCCTCGCGGTGGATTTCGATCAGCTTCAGCGTGCCGGCGACATCGGGCCGGGCGTTGACATGAGCGTGAGCCGCCTTGACCAGCGACGATTTGCCCATGCCGCGCGCGCCCCACAACAAAGCGTTATTGGCGGGCAGGCCGGTCGCGAACCGCAAGGTATTATCGATCAGGGTGTCGCGCATCCGGTCGATGCCCTGCAGCAGATCGAGATCGACCCGGCTGACTTTGGGAACCGGCGTGAGCCGTCCTTCCGGATGCCAGACGAAGGCCTCGGCGCCGGCCAGCGTCGCCTGCGCAGACGGGGCGGAAGTGCCCGACAGATGCGCGGAAATGCCTTCCAGCGCGCGTGCGATGCGCTCAAGCGTCGCCGAATCCGGGGCCGCTGCGGCGGGCTGGCGCGCGGTGCTGCGGCGCTTTGCGGCTGTTTTCTTGGCCGCCGGGCGGGCGGGTTTGGATTTGGTCTTCTTGGCCATGCTTGCACTTCCTGTTTCGGCAGCCATATCGGTCTGCGACAGGCCGGGCAAGCGGCGGAAATGAAGGGCAAATGAGAGGGTTGGCGGCGTTGCAATTGGGACCGCGGCCGCTATAGTCCGCGCGAATTTGCGCCCCCCGGACGTCGCCCCCGCGCCGCGCCGGCTCGCTTTTTTCACGGGGAATCCGGATGTTTGTTACTCCTGCATTTGCTCAGGCCGCTGCCGCCGGCGGCGACGCCAACAGCATGCTGATGTCGCTGCTGCCGTTCGCGCTGATCTTCGTCATCATGTATTTCCTGATCCTGCGTCCGCAGCAGCGCAAGGTGAAGGAGCACGCCGAGCTGGTGAAGAACATTCGCCGCGGCGACACCATCATCACCTCGGGCGGCCTGGTCGGCAAAGTCACCAAGGTGGTGGACGACGACCAGATCGAGTTCGAGATCGCCGACGGCATCCGCGCGCGCCAGATGCGCCAGATGATCACCGGCGTCCGCACCAAGGGCGAGCCGGTCAAGGACGTCCCCGAGAAGGGCAAAGGCAAGACAAAGGACGCTGCGAAGGATGGCGAGGCGAAAGCCGAGCCGGCCAAGGACGACACCGCGTCGAGCTGACGCGGTCGCTGCGCCTTTCTGGTTTCTGACGGGACAACTCGATGCTGTATTTCACACGGTGGAAGGCGCTGGCGGTCATTCTGACGGCGCTGGCGGTGTGCCTTTGCGCCGTTCCGAACTTCTTCCCCGACCACACCGTCAAGACCTGGCCGAAATGGGCGCAGCGCCATCTGGTGCTGGGCCTCGACCTGCAGGGTGGTTCGCACATCCTGCTCGAGGTCGACGCCAATTCGGTCAAGAAGGACAAGCTCGATTCGGTGCGCGACGATGCGCGCCGGGTGCTGCGCGAAGCCCGGATCGCCTATACGGGCCTGGCGACGAAGGGCGATCAGGTCGAGGTCCGGATCAGCAAGGAGAACGAGGTTCCTACCGCGCTCACCAAGCTGCGCGAGCTGTCGCAGCCGCTCGGCGGCTTGCTCGGCTCCAATGGCCAGCGCAGCCTCGACGTCACCGACGCAGGCGGGGGCCTGATCCGGCTGACGGTGCCGCCGGCGGCGATCGCCGAACGGGTGCGCCAGTCGGTCGACCAGTCGATCCAGATCGTCGAGCGCCGCGTCAATGAACTCGGCACCGTCGAGCCGCTGATCCAGCGCCAGGGCGCCGACCGCATTCTCGTGCAGGTGCCGGGTCTCCAGGACCCGACCCGATTGAAGGAACTGCTCGGCAAGACCGCCAAGCTCGACTTCCGCATGGTGGATTCCTCGGTCTCGCCCGAACAGGCGCAGGCCGGCCGCGCGCCGTCGGATTCCGATGTGCTGATGAGCTCGTCGTCACCGAAGCAACCTTACGTCATCAAGAAGCAGGTGCTGGTGTCCGGCGCGGATCTCACCGACGCGCAGCCGGGCTTCGACCAGCGTACCAGCGAGCCGATCGTCAGCTTCCGCTTCAACACCAACGGCGCCCGCAAATTCGCCCGCGCCACCACCGAGAATGTCGGTCAGCCGTTCGCGATCGTGCTCGACAACGAGGTGATCTCCGCGCCCGTGATCCGCGAGCCGATCACCGGCGGCTCCGGCCAGATTTCCGGCAGCTTCACCGTGCAGCAGGCCAACGACCTCGCGATCCTGCTGCGCGCCGGCGCGCTGCCGGCGCCGCTGACGATCATCGAGGAACGCACGGTCGGCCCCGGCCTCGGCCAGGATTCGATCGAGAAGGGCGAACTCGCGGCCTATGTCGGCTCGATCCTCGTGATCATCTTCATGCTGCTGACCTACCGGCTGTTCGGCGTGTTCGCCAACATCGCGGTGGCGGTCAACGTCGCGATGATCTTCGGCGTGCTGTCGCTGCTCAACGCCACGCTGACGCTGCCCGGCATCGCCGGCATCGTCCTCACCGTCGGCATCGCGGTGGATTCGAACGTGCTGATCTACGAGCGCATCCGCGAGGAGCTGCGCGCCGGCCGCAACGCGATCTCGGCGATCGACGCCGGCTTCAAGCGGGCGCTGTCGACGATTCTCGATTCCAACATCACCACCTTCATCGCCGCCGCGGTGCTGTTCTACATCGGCACCGGGCCGGTGCGCGGCTTCGCGGTGACGCTCGGCATCGGCATCATCACCACCGTGTTCACCGCCTTCACCGTGACCCGGCTGATCGTCGCCACCTGGGTGCGGTGGAAGCGGCCGCAGACCGTGCCGATCTGACGCCCATCATCCGAAAGAGCTGCAAGTGACATCGACACAGTGGATTTTGATCGGGCTGGGCGTGCTGGTAGTGGCGCTGACTGTCGTCAGCATCATGGGCTGGCTGCCGTCGCTGCGGATCGTGCCAGATGATACCCATTTCGACTTCACCCAGTTCCGCCGGATCAGCTTTCCGATCTCGGCGGTGCTGTCGATCGTCGCGATCACGCTGTTCTTCACCCACGGGCTGAATTTCGGCATCGACTTCAAGGGCGGAACGCTGCTCGAGGTCAGGGCTCATTCCGGCGCGGCCGATATCCCCGGGATGCGCGACACGCTGAGCAAACTCGGGCTCGGTGAAGTCCAGCTCCAGCAGTTCGGCGGTCCGTCCGAGGTGCTGATCCGCGTCGCCGAACAGCCCGGCGGCGACGCCGCGCAGCAGGAGGCGGTGCAGAAGGTGCGCGGCGCGCTCGGCAATTCGGTCGACTATCGCCGCGTCGAAGTGGTCGGCCCGCGCGTCTCGAGCGAACTCCTGGCCTACGGCATGCTCGGCCTGATGCTCGCGATCCTAGGCATCCTGGTCTATCTCTGGTTCCGGTTCGAATGGCAGTTCGCACTCGGCGCGATGATCGCCAACGTCCACGACATCGTGCTGACGATCGGCTTCATGTCGATCAGCCAGGTCGATTTCGACCTCACCAGTATCGCGGCGCTGCTGACGATTCTCGGCTATTCGCTGAACGACACCGTGGTGATCTACGACCGCATCCGCGAGATGCTGCGGCGCTACAAGAAGATGCCGATGCCGCAGCTTCTGAACGAATCGATCAACTCGACGCTGTCGCGCTCGATCATCACCCACGTTACGGTGACGCTGGCGCTGTTCGCGCTGCTGCTGTTCGGCGGCAACGCGATCCACTCCTTCACCGCGGTGATGATGTTCGGCGTGGTGCTGGTGGGCACCTACACCTCGATCTTCATCGCAGCCCCGATCCTGATCTATCTCGGCGTCGGCACGCATCGGCTCGACGATCCGTCGGAAAAGACCGAAAGGTCGGAGAAGGCCGTGGCGGTGGCGACGCCCGAGGGCGCCGCGATTCCGCAGACGGCCGAGAAGCCGAAGAAGCCTGTGAAGTCGGGGAAGCGCTGAGCTTTGGCGGAGCGCCCGGAGATCCCGCATTTTCCGCGCACGGCCTCGGTCGAGGCCTACGGCAAAGGCGGGTTCTATTTCGGCGAGATGTCGCATGTCGGCTCGCTGCTGTTCCTGCCCGACGCGGTGTGGGGCTGGGACGTCACCCGGCCCGAGCAGATCGACCGCTATTCGCTGCAGCGCGCGTTCGACAACGCCAACGCGATCGACACGCTGATCGTCGGCACCGGCACCGAGGTCTGGATCGCGCCGCGTCCCTTGCGTGATCAGCTCCGCGCCGTGGGCATTGTGCTGGACGTGATGCAGACCGGGCCGGCGGTGCGGACCTACAACATCATGATCGGCGAGCGCCGCCGCGTCGCCGCCGCGCTGATCGCGGTGCCATGAGCGCGAGCGGCGACGGCGACGCCGACATGGCGTTCTGCGCCGAGCTGGTGCGCAGCCACGATTTCGACCGCTACGCCGCGACGCTGTTCGTCGAGCCGCCGCGCCGGCGCGCGCTGCTGGCGCTGTACGCCTTCAACGTCGAGGTGGTGCGCGTCCGCGACCAGGTCAGCCAGCCGCTGCCGGGCGAGATCCGGCTGCAATGGTGGAGCGACACGCTGGCCGGCACCGCGCATGGCGGCATCGAGGGCAATCCGGTCGCGGCCGAATTGCTGCGCGCGACCGGGCAGCACGGATTGCCGGTCGCGGCTCTGGCGCAACTGATCGAAGCGCATCTGTTCGACCTCTACAACGATCCGATGCCGACGCTCACCGCGCTCGAGGCATATGCCGCCGACACCGACGGCGCGCTGTTCGCGCTGGCGGCGCGGATCCTCGATCAGGGCTCGGAGGCGGTCGATCATCTCGCCCGCCATGCCGGGGTGGCGCAGGGGATCGCGCGCGCGATCGCGCGGCTGCCGATCGATGCCTCGCGTCGGCAGTTGTTCGTGCCGCTCGACCTGCTTGAGCGCCACGGCAGCAACGAGGCCGACGCCTATGCGGGCAAGGAGACCCCCGCGCTGCGCCAAACGCTCAATGATCTGGTCGACGTTGCGCTGAAACATCTCGACGCCGCTCAGCAACTCCTCTCCGAGGCGCCGCCATCAGCGCGCCGCGCTTTCCTGCCGCTGGTACTCGTCCGGCGCGATCTCGACCGGATGGCGCAGGCCGACAGCGACCTGTTCGCGCCGCAAGAGCGTTCGCGGCTGGCGACGCTGTGGACGCTGTGGAAGGCGTCGCGGACGCGCGTTTTCAGAATGTAGTGCGGCCCTCCAGAGCTTTGCGACAAGCAAAGAGCCGTCATCCTGAAGTGCTCGCCATCTTCGGCGAGCCTCGAAGGATGCGGAGACGGGCACTTGCGGCCCATCCTTCGAGGCCGCCGCTGCGCGGCGGCGCCTCAGGATGACGGAGTAACAAGTGGCGCCTCAGTGAAGTCGGTCCACGGCTGGCTCACGCCGCCGCCGGCAGCTTCAGGCTTGCGGCGATCCAGCCGTCGAGATCCGCCAGCGCGCGGGCGCTGAGGGCCTGCTTCTTGGCGACCGATTTCTCCGGGCCACGCAGCTTCTTGCCGTCGGGGCCGTGGGTCGGCGCGTTGGCCAGCGGCGGGAACAGGCCGAAATTGATGTTCATCGGCTGGAAGGAGCGCGGGCCGGCGTCGATGGTCTCGATATGGCCGCCGGTGATATGGCCGAGCAGGGCGCCGAGCGCGGTGGTCGGCGGCGGCAACGCCAGCGGCTGGCCGACAGCGTCGGCGGCGGCGGCGAGCCCGGCGACAAGGCCGATCCCAGCGGATTCGACGTAACCTTCGCAGCCGGTCATCTGCCCGGCGAACCGCAGCCGCGGCGCGGCGCGCAGGCGCAGGCCCGCATCGAGCAGCTTCGGCGAGTTCAGAAACGTGTTGCGATGTAGCCCGCCAAGCCTTGCAAATTCAGCGTTTTCCAGCCCCGGGATAGTGCGGAAGACGCGTTGCTGCGCGGCGTAATTCAACTTGGTCTGGAAGCCGACCATGTTGAACAGCGTGCCGAGCTTGTTGTCCTGGCGGAGCTGCACGATGGCGTAGGCCTTGACCGTCGGGTTGTGCGGATTGGTCAGGCCGACCGGCTTCATCGGCCCGTGGCGCAGCGTCTCGCGGCCGCGCTCGGCCATCACCTCGATCGGCAGGCAGCCGTCGAAATACGGCGTGTCCTTCTCCCAGTCCTTGAAGTCGACCTTGTCGCCGGCGATCAGCGCATCGACGAAGGCGTCGTACTGCTCGCGATTCATCGGGCAGTTGAGATAGTCGGCGCCGGTGCCGCCGGGGCCGGCCTTGTCGTAGCGCGACTGAAACCAGGCGATCGACATGTCGATCGAGTCGCGATGCACGATCGGGGCGATGGCGTCGAAGAAGGCCAGCGCCGATTCGTCGGTCAGCGCGCGGATCGCCTCGGCCAGCGGCGCCGACGTCAGCGGGCCGGTGGCGACGATGACATTGCCCCAGTCGTCCGGCGGCAGGCCGGCGATCTCCTCGCGGCGGATCTCGATCAGCGGATGCTCGGCCAGCGCCTTCGTGACCGCGGCGGAGAAGCCGTCGCGATCGACGGCCAGCGCGCCGCCGGCCGGGACCTGATTGGCATCGGCCGCGCGCATCACCAACGAGCCGAGCCGGCGCATTTCGGCATGCAGCAGCCCGACCGCATTGTTGGCGGCATCGTCGGAGCGGAACGAATTGGAACAGACCAGCTCGGCGAGGCCGTCGGTCTTGTGCGCCTCGGTGGTCCGGTGCGGCCGCATCTCGTGCAGCACGACGCGCACGCCGGCGCGCGCCACCTGCCAGGCGGCTTCCGAGCCGGCGAGGCCGGCGCCGATGACGTGAACGGGGTGGGTGAAAGCGGGCGGGGTGGGGGGCGCGGTCATGCTCATGGCGCTACAGCTAGCGCGTTTGCGCCCCGGGTCAATTCCGTTTCGGCCCTCGCGGCCAGTTCCGCAGGCGGATCAGCGCGGGCAGGATACGACAACGCCCGCAGTGATGCGGGCGCTATCCGAGAACAGTTCGGGTCGGACGGTCAGCCATTGAAGTGACCGGACGCCACGCGCGGGATGTCCGAGCGGTCGAGTCCGATATCGGCCAGTTCGCGATCGTTGAGCTGGGACAGTTCAGCGAGGTTGCGCTGATAATCCCGGAACGCCCGGAGGGCGCGGATGAGCGAAAGCAACATGGGAGATCTCCTTATTCCACGGTTCAGTTCTTCGTCGGCCGAACCGTTGAAAGGAATATAGGGCAGAGTCGCCGGTATCAGCAGCGTAAATGCTGCACCGCAGCTAAGCGATAAGGACATACCTTTGGGAAGGAATGATTAAGAGTTTCGCGCAGAGCTCTGTGGCTTGCGCATGGTCCGACCGGGCGGCGCCGACGCACCCTTTGCGGCCATTGGCTACCGTTTTCAGCAATATAGTGCAATGAGATGCACGAAAGCGCGGAATCGGGCCGGGCTTTGCGTCAAGGGGATGAACTCAATTTCCGGTCGGCGAGTTAATCGATCAAGTAAATCTCCAAATTTCCCATGCGTTAAACGCATGCTGAACGAGTGTTCATGCCGAATCCTCATTTGATGTACCGCAATGCACAACACAGAAATGCCACCGGCGCCCGGGGCGGCCGGTGGCAAGGCTGCAGCGTGCGTCCGAGACGCCCTATTTTCCCTTGCGCTTCCACTGCAGCAGCGTCGCCGGGAAGTCGGCCGCGGAACGCTTGATCGGGCTCGCCGCGGGACTCTGCGGCGGGTTTGGATTGGGCTCGATCACCTTGCGGTAGAGGTGCCACGTGGCATGGCCGAGCAGCGGGATGACCACCGCCAGGCCGAGGAACGCCGGCAGCGAGCCGAGCACCAGCAGCGCCGCGACGATCAGGCCCCAGACGGCGATCTCGAGCGGGTTGCGGGCGACGACGCGCAGCGACGCCGTGACGGCTTCGCCGACCCCGGCCTGACGATCGAGCATCATCGGAAACGCCACGACGCTGACGCACAGCGCCGCCACCGCGAACAGGAAGCCGACGCCGCAGCCGATCGCGATCAGGCTCCAGCCTTCCGGCGTGGTCAGGACGCGGGTGACGAAATCGGGGATCGCCGCAGCGGGCGCATGGCCGAAGGTGGACACGTAGATCCCCTGCGCGGTCGCGATCCACACCACGAAGACGGCGAGCAGGATCGCGCCGAGCCCGAGCATCGCGCCGAACGACGGCGAGCGCAGCACGTCGAAGGCGTGCCACGCCGAGGCGTCCTCGCCGGCTTCGCGGCGGCGGCTCAACTCGTAGAGGCCGAGCGCCGCGAACGGCCCGATCAGCGCGAAGCCGGCGGCGAGCGGAAACAGCAGCGGCAGCACCGAATAGCCGAGCACCAGCCGCGCCAGCACCAGGCCGAGCACCGGATAGATCACGCACAGCATGACGGCGTGGCTCGGCACCGCCTTGAAGTCGTCCCAGCCGCGCCGCAGCGCGTCGTGCAGATCGGCAAGAGCGATGCGGCGGACCGGCGGCTCGGCCGCCGCGCCGATCGGACGGGCATTGTCGGCTTTGGCAGGGTAGATCGTGGCCATGCGCGTTTCTCCCGTGTGGGCACATGTGATGGGCACGTGCTGTGAACCGGATCCTTCGCCGGTTGACGGCGGGCCGGACCTCTCTGGGCACGGAAACGATCAGGAGCATTGCAACCAGACGCGAGAGCAACGAGCGAACTGGTCCTGTGACCTGGGCTTTGCCGCGACCTGTGACGGTAGCCTAACGCCGAACGCACCCTGCGGTTACTCACGCTTCGGTGAGAGCCGGATTTGTCGCGGCGTCGGACGGGGAGTTAGTAGCCGCGCCGATTAGTTCCACCGGGGCCGGCTATTTGCGTGCAGCTGCGAACAAATAATTAGTTCATTTGCGCTGCACCATATTGGGCTTCACGGCGTTGACATATTTGGCAAGCTCACCGCGACGCGGTAGCTTCGCCTGCCGGGCGCGGCGCATCGTCGTGCCCCCGCCAAGAGTCCACTACCTGGAGAGACCAATGAGCATTTTCGGCAAGATCATGGGCGCAATTTTCGGCAGCAGCGCAGGCGCCGCGCCGGGCGGCAGCGCGGGCACGACGCCTGCGGCTGCAGGGACTGCACCGGCGCCGGGGAGTTCGGGAGCAACCGTCGACGTCGCCCCGATCCTCGACCAGGCCGTGAAGGCCAAGGGCGAGAAGCTGGAATGGCGCACCTCGATCGTCGACCTGATGAAGGCGCTCGATATCGATTCCAGCCTGTCGGCGCGCAAGGAGCTCGCCAAGGAGCTCGGCTACACCGGCGACACCGGCGACAGCGCCACCATGAACATCTGGCTGCACAAGCAGGTGATGGCCAAGCTCGCCGCCAATGGCGGCAAGGTGCCGGACGATCTCAAGGACTGATCAGGGCGCGCCGGGTGCGATCGAGAGCCCGCTCGCGCGGGCTTCTCTTCGGCCGCACGCGGCGACCATGCGACGTCGACCCGACGCGAGGACCCGATGCGAGACGTCTATCGCGTCAGGTCGGCATATTCCGGATGGGCGTCGAGATAATCGGCGACGAAGCCGCAGCCGGCGGTGACCTTCAGCCCGTCGGCGCGAATCAGATCCAGCGCACCGCGGATCAGGCCGGTGGCGATGCCGCGGCCGCGTAGCGGCGGCGGCGTTTCGGTGTGGGTGATGACGACGTGGCCATTGGCGCGCCGATAGTTCGCAAAGGCGATCTCACCATAGGCATCGAGCTCGAAGCGGCTTTGCGCCTTGTTGTCGCGCACGCTGGCTGCGATCGTCGTCCCGCTCATGGCGTCCCCCTTGGTTCAGTTTCAGTCGATGATTTCAACCGCCACCCCGGCAGCATCAATGGCCTTCAGGTTGGAGTCGCGCCGCTCGATGTCAAGGGCGCCGCGGCATCGCCATGCGTGCATGCGCAAGCCGATCGTCCAATATCCCGCCGCGGCCGGCAGATCGATGCTATTGAGCACGCCAGCGCCGCATCGGCGGCATCGGATCAGGAGCGAATCATGGCCAACGAAAAGGGCCCCAACGTCAAGAAGAAACAGAAGTGCAAGAATTGCGAAGGCAAGGGCACGCTGAAGAAGGGCGACAAGGTCGTGACCTGCCAGCGCTGCAAGGGCACCGGGCTGCGCTAGAGCCGTTCTGTCTCCGATGGAATCAGCACTGGCGTTCTGGGATACTCGCCACAGGCACAACCTCATGGTGAGGAGGCGCGAAGCGCCGTCTCGAACCATGCGCCGCCGGCACTGCATCGTCGCCCCATCCTTCGAGACGCCCGGCTTTGCCGGGCTCCTCAGGATGAGGGGTCAGTGCATCTGGCAAGGGCCATATCGCTTCAATCAATCGATGAAACGCCTAGCTCACAGCCCCTCGTCGGGAATGTTCAGCACGGTGCCGCACGCCTTGCAGTGCACCGCGTCGGCATCGTGGCGCTGCAGACCGCAGATCGGGCAGGGGAAACGCACCTTGTTCGGGCTGATCAGCGCGCGCGCCAGATTGAAGAACAGCGTGACGCCGAAGATCATGATCGCGACGCTGATCAGCCGGCCCGCCGTGCCCGGCAGCGTGATGTCGCCGAAGCCGGTGGTGGTCAGCGCGGTGACGGTGAAATACAACGCGTCGGCATAGTGGGCGATCTGTGGATTGTGCGAGCGCTGGGTTTCGTAGACGATCGCCGTCATCACGAAGATGAAGACCCCCAGATTGGTCACGGCGATCACGACTTCCTCGTTGCGCCGGAAGAAGTCGCTGTCGTTGCGCAGCCGCGACAGCATCTGGTAGTCGTGCAGCAGCCGCAGCGTGCGCAGAATGCGCAGGAAGCCGCCGCCCTCGCCGGCGAGCGGCGCCAGGAATGACACGATCGCGACGATGTCGGTCCAGGTCGCGAGCCGGGTGAAATCCCTCATCCGGTGCCGGCTGATCAGCAGCCGTGCGGTGAAATCGATCAGGATCAGCGCGCCGAACACCACATCCAGCGCCTCGACGACGTCGTTCGACGGCACGAAGGAGGTGCCGATGATGAACAGCACCGTGACGATGTCGAACGCCAGCACGCCATAACGAAACACCACGCCGCGCGGCGACGCGCCTTCGTAGAGTTCGCGCAGGAAGGTCTTGAAATCGGCATAGGCCATGGCGGCAGTATTGGACCGGGCGGGGCGGGGGAGGCAATGGCGTTCTGATCGATACCCAGCGCCGCAGGGCGGATCAGCGCGCCGCGCGTCATCCGCCGGGAAGCCATTCCCGGTCGCGAGGCGGTGGCGGATGACGGCGCTGCGCGCCTGATCCGCCCTACCAAGCCCCTCTCGGCTGCCCCCCTCAGCCGCAGTTCCAGACCGGCCCGATCGGCGTTTGCGTCCAGCACGGCCCGAAGCTGCCGCCATTGTAGCGGCCGCGGTAGAACCCCGGGCGGCCGAGATAGCGCCATTCGCCGGACCAGCCGCCGTTCCAGCGATAATATTCCGGCGTCGGATCGATGTACCACGGCCGCTTCGGCCGCAGCATCGCCCGCTGCGAGCGGGACAGCTTCTGCATGAACAGCGGCACCGAATTGCTCGGCGGCTGTACATAGCCGGGCAGGCCGGTGCTCTGGGCCCGCTTGGCGTGCTTCTTGGGCGAAGCAGCCGAGGCGGCGGCGGGAAGGAGGGCGAGGGCGATTGCGAGCGTGAGGGCGGTGAGGCGGGTCATGAGGGGAGTTTAGACGGGCGGGGGCGGGAGGGCGAGACACATTCGGGTGGGGGGGCGGAGGCCACGCTGGCCGCCCGTTTGAGTACAGCAAGAGCGGGGAGTTCAGCAGCCCGGATGTCGCGCCCACTCACCTAGGCAGCATTGCCGCCTTGTCAGCCAGGGGCGACACTTACTCAACCTTGTAACTCTCACGATTCTGAAGTCCTATCGCCAAGTCCTTCGCTTCAGTTAGGGCACCAAAAACTCCCATTTTCATGCTTTCATTGTCGGATTTTGCGATTATCGAATTCGCTTCGTTTAGAATATCTACTGCTTCAGTTGCAGCTTGAAGATCAGAAGTTGTCGCTGCGATTTTGCTCAGGGCCAAACCAATTCCCCATTGAGACATCGCCCACTTCAGAGGTGCATGTCCGATCGTATGAACGGAAAGAGCCTCCCTATTAACAACGATAGCATCTTGCCAATGTGAGATATCATTCGTGATCAAACCGAGCGAGCTTCGCGCACTCCCGATATTGTTCTTGATTTGAGCCCACCTGACCGGATAGCGACTCTTTTGAGTCAACGCTAAAGCGGCCTCTGCATCCTTGATTGATTGCTCGAGCGGCTCTGCTCGATTCAACAGCCGGCCAAGATCTGCGTGAACGGCAGCCAAATTCATCAAGATCATAGCCCGATTGCATTCCATCGTGGGGTCAAGCGCCTCAAGTGCCTCATTGAATGCCCCAATTGATCTATCAAGATAGTCGCTACTCGCCTGCCTCTGTCCGATGCGCATGAGCGCATTTCCAATATTGTTCTTTATCCCCGCCCAATCTGCGGGACGCTCTTTCCGATCAATCGCGCTTAAGGCGATGTTAAATCGTTCGAGCGCTTCCTCAAGTTTGTCCGTGCCAAGCTCCCGTTCGCCGAGTTCTAGAAGGGTTGAAGCTAGGTTGGCCTGAGCCGCAATCCAAACTTGCGGCGCGATGTCGCAGCTATCACGATCCAGAACCTCTCGGTTCATTTTCGCAACTTCGAGGAGATTCTCGTTTGTGGGCTCCAGTAAGGCCAGAGAATAGACTGCCGAACCTAAGTTATTATGGGCCTTGCGATGGCGGTCTGGAGCAATTTCGAAAGGGGCTATTGTCTTGGCTTTCCGCCAGATCAATATCGATTCTCGCAAAGCGTCCTTATTGCCGAACTCTTCGCCTTCGTTCTGCAGCGCATTGGCTTGCTTCACAAGATACTCGAATGCGCTGATAGGATCACCAGCAGAAAGCAATGCGGCCTGAGCGTATTTTTCGCTAGCGGGAATGTTGGAAATTTGCAGTTCGAGAACGCGCCCCTGATCCGCAAGAATCTCCGCTTCGCTTCCCGATGCTTGACATCTATGCGCTTGAGCTAGCAGTCGACCTTCTTCTAATGCGCTATAAGCTCCAGAAAAATCGCCGGCGTCAAGAAGCTCAAGAGCCTTTGTTCTCATAGGTCGCAGCTCATCGAGATGCTTGTTGCCGAGTCGTTGTCGCAATTCATCGAGAGTGCCAATTAATTCAACAAAACGATTTGAGATCTCTTCGTCGGAGACTTGGTGCTCGCCGAGATTGGCCAATATCTTTCGGAAGGGCGCCGGATCGAGTCCCCTATGCCGCGCAACCTCTGCAGCAAGAGAATGTACACTATCGACAACCGCCAAATTACCTTGTTCTATCAGATGACCAATTTCGTTTTTGTTCAATCCTATATTTATAGTGGTGTTGTTGATGTCTCCTCCAGCCGCGACAGAAGAATGGTCGGCGCTTGCGCTCCGCGCGAATTTGTATTTTAGGAGCTTGCAGAGCCAACCGAGCATAATTCCAGCCACATCATCCTATTGGCGGCAACTAAAGTATCTCAATTTTGCTATCTCGAATATCTCGCCCGGCGGATACGCTTTTGTTAGTTGAGCTAACGAATGGCTCTTGAGTTTTCTTTCTAGTCGACCACCAGAATTTGAAGGCAGCCCAAATCGCGCCGATGACTGTAATCAATCCTCCCAAAAGCCAACTCACTAGCTCCCGATTCGAATTGTCGCGCAAGAAATCTATAACTTGCATCTTGCACCATCCATTTTCGCTTGCCAAAGCGAACAAGCCGCTCCAATCGATAGTTACTCCGCCGCCTCGTCCGTCTTCCGCTTCCCCGCCTTCGCCGGCCCCTTCTTCTCCAGCACCGGCTTCAAGAACTTCCCCGTGTAGCTGCGCGGCGCCTTGACAATATCCTCCGGCGGGCCCCAGGCGACGATTTCGCCGCCGCCGTCGCCGCCTTCGGGGCCGAGGTCGATCACCCAGTCGGCGGTCTTGATGACTTCGAGATTGTGCTCGATCACCACCACCGTATTTCCCTGCGCCACCAGCTCGTGCAGCACTTCGAGCAGTTTGGCGACGTCGTGAAAATGTAGGCCGGTGGTCGGCTCATCGAGGATGTAGAGCGTGCGGCCGGTGGCGCGCTTGCTCAGTTCCTTGGCGAGCTTGACGCGCTGGGCTTCGCCGCCGCTCAATGTGGTGGCCTGCTGGCCGACATGGATGTAGTCGAGGCCGACGCGGTGCAGCGTCTTGAAGGTCTCGCGGACGCGCGGCACCGCCTTGAAGAAGTCGGCGGCTTCCTCGACCGTCATGTCGAGCACGTCGGCGATCGACTTGCCCTTGAACAGCACTTCGAGCGTTTCGCGGTTGTAGCGCTTGCCCTTGCAGACATCGCAGGTGACGTAGACGTCGGGCAAAAAGTGCATCTCGATCTTGATGACGCCGTCGCCCTGGCAGGCCTCGCAGCGGCCGCCCTTGACGTTGAAGCTGAAGCGGCCCGGCTCGTAGCCGCGCGCCTTGGACTCGGGCAGGCCGGCGAACCATTCGCGGATCGGCGTGAACGCGCCGGTGTAGGTCGCGGGATTGCTGCGCGGGGTGCGGCCGATCGGCGACTGGTCGATGTCGATGATCTTGTCGATGTGCTCGAGGCCCTCGATGCGGTCGTGCGGCGCCGGCGGGTCGCTGGCGTTGTTCAGCTTGCGGGCGATCGCCTTGTAGAAGGTGTCGATCAGCAGCGTCGACTTGCCGCCGCCGGAGACGCCGGTGACGCAGGTGAACAGGCCGAGCGGAATTTCCGCGGTGACGTTCTTGAGGTTGTTGCCGCGGGCGTTGACGAGCTTGAGGGTGCGGCGATGGTTCGGCGGCCGGCGCGCCGGGATCGGCACCGACAATTCGCCGGTGAGATATTTGCCGGTCAGCGATTTCGGATTGGCCATCACCTCGGCGGGCGTGCCCTGCGCCACGATGTGGCCGCCATGGACGCCGGCGCCGGGGCCGATATCGAGCACGAAATCGGCGAGGCGAATGGCGTCCTCGTCGTGCTCGACCACGATCACGGTGTTGCCGAGATCGCGCAGTCGTTTGAGGGTGTCGAGCAGCCGGGCGTTGTCGCGCTGGTGCAGGCCGATCGACGGCTCGTCGAGCACATAGAGCACGCCGGTGAGCCCGCTGCCGATCTGCGAGGCCAGGCGGATGCGCTGGCTCTCGCCGCCGCTCAATGTGCCGGCGGCGCGCGCCAGCGTCAGATAGTTCAGGCCGACGTCGAGCAGGAAGCTCAGCCGGTCGCGGATCTCCTTGAGGATGCGGACGGCGATCTCGTTCTGCTGGGTGTTGAGCGCGGCCGGCACGGCTTCGAACCATTCGCCGGCGGCTTTCACGGAGAGTTCGGAGATGTTTCCGATGTGCTTGCCGCCGATCTTGACGCACAGCGCCTCGGGCTTCAGCCGATGGCCGTGGCAGGCCTCGCACGGCACGTCGGAAAAATACTTGCCGAGCTCTTCGCGCGCCCATTCGCTTTCGGTCTCGCGGAAGCGGCGCTCGATATTCGTCACCACGCCTTCGAACGGCTTCTTGGTGTCGTAGGAGCGCACGCCGTCTTCATAGGAGAACTTGATCTCGTCGTCGCCGGAGCCGAACAGCAGCGCGGTCTGGACCTTCTTCGGCAGGTCCTTCCATTTGGTGTCGAGGGTGAATTTGTAGAACTTCGCCAGCGCGGTCAGCGTCTGCAGGTAGTAGGGCGAGGACGACTTCGCCCACGGCGCGATCGCGCCCTTGCGCAGCGTCAGCTCCTTGTCGGGCACCACGAGGTCGGCGTCGATATGCTGCTCGATGCCGAGCCCGCCGCATTCCGGGCAGGCGCCGTACGGGTTATTGAACGAGAACAGGCGCGGCTCGATCTCCGGGATGGTGAAGCCGGACACCGGGCAGGCGAACTTCTCCGAGAACAGGATGCGTTCGGCGCCGGTCTTGTCGTGGATCTTGGCGACCTTCTTGTCGGCCTTTTTCTTCTTGTCGCCGGGCTCGTCCGGACCGGGCTCGACGGTTGCCGCCGGCAGCGCTGCGGGCGCGTCGGCATATTCGATCACCGCCAGCCCTTCGGCCAGCTTCAGCGCGGTTTCAAAACTCTCGGCGAGGCGCTGACCGATGTCGGGGCGCACCACGATGCGGTCGACCACGACGTCGATGTCGTGCGGGAATTTCTTGTCGAGCGTCGGCGCCTCGGCCAGCTCGTGGAACGCGCCGTCGATCTTGACGCGCTGAAAGCCCTTCTTCAGCCACTCGGCGAGTTCCTTGCGATACTCGCCCTTGCGGCCGCGCACCACAGGCGCCAGCAGATACAGCCGCGTGCCCTCGGGCAGCGCCAGCACCCGGTCGACCATCTGCGACACGGTCTGGCTCTCGATCGGCAGCCCCGTAGCCGGCGAGTAGGGCACGCCGACGCGTGCCCACAACAGGCGCATGTAGTCGTAGATCTCGGTGACGGTGCCGACGGTGGAGCGCGGGTTCTTCGAGGTGGTCTTCTGCTCGATCGAGATCGCCGGCGACAGCCCGTCGATCTGGTCGACGTCCGGCTTCTGCATCATTTCGAGGAACTGCCGCGCATAGGCCGACAGCGATTCGACGTAGCGGCGCTGGCCCTCGGCATAGATCGTGTCGAACGCCAGCGACGATTTGCCGGAGCCGGACAGGCCGGTGAACACCGCGAGCTTGTCGCGCGGGATGACGACGTCGACGTTCTTGAGATTGTGCTCGCGGGCGCCGCGAATGGTAATGGCGGTCCGGCTCGAAGCCACGGACTGCTGTTGGGGCGGCTGGCGCTTCGCCTTGATCACTTCGTCCATGCAGGGGTCCAGACGCGACGTCGCGCAGGTTGGGGCGCACAGCCGCGATCGTCCGGGCGGGCGCCAGTTGGGTGGAGCCTGGAACATAGGAAGAACGGGAGGCGATTTCCAGAGCCGCGGCGCGGTCATCAACCGATTGTTGCGGCGCGGCGTCAACGTCGTCCGGGTGTCGCCGTTCCGGCGATCGACCATCGCGCGCGCCGCATGGCGGCCGGCTTATCCGGCACGCTTTGCGGGCCACCGGGGCCAAAAAGCAGAAAGGCCGGCGCGAGGCCGGCCTTTCGTGTCTCGGATTTCGTCTCCCGCAGGAGCGCGCGAGGCTCAGTACTTCGCGACGACCGGGCCGCCCCAGCGATAGTTGATGCGGGCGGTGACGATGTCGGCGTCCTGCTTGACGCGCTCGACAGCGGTATTGGTGAAGGTGACGTCCTTCTTGTCGAGGAACAGGTGATTGTATTCGACCGCGAACGACCAGTTCGGGGTGAAGCCGTATTCCAGACCGGCGCCGACCGCCGCGCCCCAGCGGGTTTCCGAAGCCGTCCCGGTCACGAGACCATCGGCGCGCCGGATGAACTCGTACTTGTCGCTGACGACCGCCGCGCCGCCCTTGGCGTAAAGCAGGGCGTTGTTCCAGGCGTAGCCGATCCGGCCGGTGAACAGGCCGAAGGCCTCGACCTTGCTCTGGTTGTCGAACAGGCCGCCGAGGACGGTGACGTTGGAGCCCTTGAAGTCGGCCCAGTTGCCCTGCGCTTCGAGGCCGAACACCCAGGTGCCCATCTGCCAGTTGTAACCGATCTGACCACCGGCGGTGGCGCCCGACGCATCGTGGCAGCCTTCGCCGAGATTCGTCGCAAGCGGCGTCGCGGTGGTGCCCGCGAAGTCCCAGCACTTGCGGCTGGTGCCCCAGCCGCCGTTGGCGCCGATGTAGAAGCCGGACCAGTCGTACATCGCGACGATCATCGGCGGCGCCTTGGTGTAAGGACGGGCGGCCAGATCGGCAGCCATCGCCGGCGCCGCACCCAATGCAATCAGAGCCACGCTTCCCAGCAAAAACTTTTTCATCGCAATGTCCCCAGGTTGTCCGTCATTGTCTGCTTCGCGTGGTCCCCACCGCAGAAGCCGACGGCGCGAGCGCCTTCTGTTCAGTGAGGGAACTATACGCAGCTCGGCGAAAAAAGCAGTCTCCGAAAAGCAACACTCGCCGACGAAGAGCGCACCGGAACACGATGAATCTTCTAGAACAATTCTTCTTTGCCGCACCTAACTACCAGTTCCCACGGCTCTGTCGCGACGCCCTCGGACCGGTCTGCCGCAAAATCCTGCTGTCTCACGTGGTGAAATTGCTTTTTCAGCGAACAAAAATAGAACATAATCGTGCAATCCCGGTGGATAACGGGGGCGAGCGCGGTGTTTGCCGCCGCCGGAGGATGGGCGGCGCGCAGCGGACAGCGTAAGCGCTAGAGCGACAGCGAGGCGTCGGGGTGCGTGGCGTAGGGCCGGGCCTTGCGCGGTGTTTGGTTTCGATTCGAAGGAGACGGCGATGGCGGGAAGCGTGAACAAGGTGATCCTGATCGGGAATCTCGGCGCTGATCCGGAGATCAAGCGGACGCAGGACGGGCGGCCGATCGCCAATCTGCGGATCGCGACCTCGGAGAGCTGGCGCGACCGCGCCACCGGCGAGCGCAAGGAAAAGACCGAATGGCACCGCGTGGTGATCTTCAGCGAGGGGCTGTGCAAGATCGCCGAGCAGTACCTCAAGAAAGGCTCGAAGATTTACCTCGAAGGCCAACTGCAGACACGCAAATGGACCGATCAGAGCGGCGCCGAGCGCTACTCGACCGAGGTCGTGCTGCAGAACTTCAACTCGGTCCTGACGATGCTCGACGGCCGTCCCGGCGGGGGCAGCGGCGGCGGCTACGGTGCGGACGATTCGTCGGGCGGTGATTTCGGCTCGAGCGGTCCGTCGAGCAGCGCGCCGCGCCGGCCGGTGGCGGCGAGCGGCGGCGGTGGCCGCGGCAGCGACATGGACGACGATATTCCGTTCTGAGTTTTCGGCGGGTGGGGGCCTGCGCGGCCGCCTGGGCAACCGGGCGGCCGTTGCCGTTTCAGGGCAGGGCAATCGGCTATGAGCTGCAGCGTCCGCAACGAGTCGTCCCCGCGCAGGCGGGGGCTGGGCCAGATCCGATCCCATGCGTTTCAGACGCCGGCCGTTTCAGTCGCTGATCAGCGCGTAGGCCAGCAGCACCTGGCTCGCCGCAAACAGCGTGCCGAAGATCCGCTGGTTGTGACGGGCGAGCCAGCGCGGCAGCCAGATGTCGAAATTGTCGGCGCGGTCTTCGGTGTAGCGCGCCGCGACCGCGGTCAGCGGGCAGCGCATTCCGTTCAGCAGCAGCACCACCACCTCGCCCCAGACGAACAGGCTCATCCACAGCGCGGCGGTGAGCTGGCCGAGCAGGGTGGCGACCGGAATCGCCACGATCGAACTGGCGAAGAATGCCCAGATCGTGGTGTGCAGCGCCCGGACCACCGTCAGCGCCCGGGCGCGGCTCTCGGCCGGGCCGGTCGTCGGCGACGCCGTCACGCAGCTTCCCCTGCGTCGCCGTTGTGGGTGGCCATCACCTTGTCGATCCGCCGGCCGTCGAGATCGAGAATTTCGATCCTCCACCCTTGATAGTCGAACCGGTCGCCGATCACCGGCAGCGCGCCGAAATGCTGCAGAATGAGGCCCGCGACGGTGTGGTAGTCGCGATGCTCCGGGATCGGCACCCGCAACAGATCACCGAATTCGTCGACCGGCATCCAGCCCGCGATCAGATATGAGCCGTCCTCGCGGCGCACCGCGGCAGGCTCCGCCGGGCCGTCCTCGGACCCGAACGCGCCGACGATCGATTCGAGAATGTCGGCGGTCGTGACCACGCCCTCGAAGGCGCCGAATTCGTCATAGACCAGCGCCATATGCACCGACGATTTCCGCAGCGTGGCGAGCACGTCGCGGGCGTCGGCGGACGACGGAATCACCGGCGCGTCGCGCACCAGCGCGCGCAGGTCCGGCTTGTCGCCGCGCAGATAGACCTCCAGCATGTCCTTGGCCTGGATGATCCCGATCGGGTTGTCGCGATCGCCGTCGGTGACCGGCAGGCGGGAGTGCGGGCTGCCGAGGAAAGCCTCGCGGATCGCCTCGGACGGATCGCCGAGATCGACAGAATCCACATCCGGCCGCGGCGTCATCACCGCGCCGACCGGCCGGTCGCCGAGCCGCATCACGCCGGCGATCATCTCGCGCTCGCCGGGCTCGAGCACCCCGGCGGTTTCCGCTTCCAGCACCAGATTGTGGATCTCTTCCTCGGAAATCTTCTCCTCGGCCGCGCCGCCCTGGCCGAGCAGCTTCAGGATCGCCCTGCCGGACAGATCGAGGATGAACACCACCGGCCGCGACACCGTGGCGATCACGCTCATCGCCGGGGCGACCTTGGCCGCGACCGCTTCCGGATCGCGTAGCGCGACCTGCTTGGGCACCAGTTCGCCGACGATCAATGTGCCATAGGTGATCAGCGTCACCACCAGGCCGAAGCCGATGATGTCGGGAAACGGCACGGCGAGTTCGGCCAGCGTCTCGCTCAGGCGTTGACCGAGCGTCGCGCCCGAGAATGCACCCGACAACACGCCGACCAAAGTGATGCCGATCTGGACCGTCGACAGGAATTTGCCGGGATCGTCGGCCAGCACCATCGCCTGCCGGGCACCGCGAACCTTTTTCTGAGCCATGAGCGCCAGCCGGGCCGGTCGCGACGACACGATCGCCAGCTCAGACATCGACAGCAAACCGTTGGCGACGATCAGTCCGACAACGATTGCCAATTCTACCGATAACATGGCGCCAGCGTCGCCCCCTCTGCTGTTTACACTGGCGCAACAGATAGGATGCCGGTGCCCTCAAAGGAACCGGGGGTCGGGTTTATCTTTGGGGTCTCGGCGGGCTCAGCGACCGGTCTCGGCGCGCTTGGCCTCGTCCCACAGAGCGTCCATCTCGGCGAGGCCGGCGCTGTCCGGCGTCCTGCCGCGCGCCGCCAGCGCCCGCTCGATATAGCCGAAGCGGCGCTCGAATTTCGCATTGGTGCCGCGCAACGCCATTTCCGGGTCGGCGCCGGTGTGGCGGGCGAGGTTGACCAGCGCGAACATCAGGTCGCCGGTCTCCTCGGCGATATCGCGCTTGTCGCCGCGATCGAGCGCGTCCTCGATCTCGTCGGCTTCCTCGCGGATCTTCTTCAGCACCTCGCGCGGGTCGTTCCAGTCGAAGCCGACCCTGGCGGCCTTGCGCTGCAGTTCCATCGCCCGCGACAGCGCCGGCTGTCCGGGTTTGACGCCGGCGAGCACGGATACCGGCGGCGCTTCGGTCTCGCCGCGGCGGGCGGCGCGCTCGGCCTTCTCCTCGGCCTTGATCCGGTCCCACACGCCCTCGACATGCGACGGCGCGATGTTGCCCTGCGCGTCGGCGAACACATGCGGATGGCGGCGGATCATCTTGGCCGTCACCGCCGCGACAACGTCGCCGAACGCGAAGGCGCCGCGCTCCTCGGCGATCCGGGCATGAAACACCACCTGCAGCAGCAGGTCGCCGAGTTCGTCGCGCAGATCGTCGAGGTCGTTGCGGGCGATCGCTTCGGCGACCTCGAAGGCTTCCTCGATGGTGTAGGGCGCGATCGACGCGAAGTCCTGCTCCAGATCCCACGGGCAGCCGGTGTCCGGCGTGCGGAGCTGCGCCATGATCTCGATCAGGCGGGAAATGTCGCGGGAAGGGGTCATGAAGCTGGTCCGGACAGGAGGAGTGTCGGCTTCCTATGCCGCAACCGGGCCGTCCGTCCCAGCGAAATCGAGGGTGATTTGGCGGCGGCGGCGCGCGGTGCTAGAGCGACGCGCATGACCGAACCACGTTCCGAAAAGACCGCGCTGGTGCTGTTCTCCGGCGGGCAGGACTCCGCCACCTGCCTGGCCTGGGCGCTGTCGCGCTTTGCGCGGGTCGAGATGGTCGGCTTCGACTACGGCCAGCGCCACGCCGTCGAACTCGACTGCCGCGACAGGCTGCTCGACGGGTTCCGCGCGATCGATCCGGACTGGGCCGCGAGGCTCGGCGACAGCCACACGCTGGCGATCCCGACGCTGAGCGCGATCTCCGACACGGCGCTGACCCGCGACGTCGAAATCGCAATGGGCGCCGACGGCCTGCCCAACACCTTCGTGCCCGGCCGCAACCTGATCTTCCTGACGTTTGCGGCCGCGCTGGCCTATCGCCGCGGCATCGCCGACATCGTCGGCGGGATGTGCGAGACCGATTATTCCGGCTATCCGGATTGCCGCGACGACACCATCAAGGCGCTGCAAGGCGCGATCAGCCTCGGCATGGCGCGCGACTTCGAGCTGCATACGCCGCTGATGTGGCGCGACAAGGCCGCGACCTGGCAGCTCGCGCATGATCTCGGCGGCACCGCGTTGGTCGATCTGATCCGCGAACATTCGCACACCTGCTATCTGGGCGAGCGCGGCGCCCGTCACGACTGGGGCTATGGCTGCGGCGAATGCCCGGCCTGCGCGCTGCGCGGCAAGGGCTGGCGGGAGTATCGGGCGCGGACGGAGTAGCTCGCGCAAAAGTCATCGCCATCACACCTGCGTATGATGGATTCCGGCGCGCCGATCGCGATGATCGCGGCAATATCGGCAAGCCGAGGATCACGTGCCGCCAGCTCGATCGCAACCGTGTGCTGAAATCCGTCTCGCCGCTTTGGCGCTGTCGCTCTTGTGGCTGTCGATCGTGCCGGCGGCCGCGGCGGATTGCGCGGCCGATGCGCCGTCGCCACCCGGCGGCCGCTTCGCCGCGGTCACCACCTTTTTCGACAACGAGGTCGCCACCGGAAAGCTGCCCGGGGCGGTGGTGCTGGTCGAGCAGCGCGGCAAGCCGACCTATCTGCAGTGCTTCGGCGTGCGCGACGTGACGCGGCGCGCTCCGATGACGCCGGATACGATCTTCGCGCTGCGCTCGATGACCAAGCCGATCACCAGCGTCGCGGCGATGATGCTGATCGACGAAGGCGAGCTGTCGCTGGCCGATCCGGTGTCGAAGTACATTCCGGCCTTCGCCAGCGTTCAGGTCGGGATCGAGGCGGTCGCCGCCGACGGCAGGCCGGTGCTGAAGCGCGTGGCGCCGATCCGGCCGGTGACGATCGAGGACCTGATGCGGCAGACCTCGGGCATCACCTACGAATATATCGGCGGCGAACTGATCCAGCAGGCGTATCGCGACGCCGATATCTTCGCCGGCGCGTTCGACAACGCCGAATTCGCGGAGCGGATCGCCCGGCTGCCGCTGGCGCGCCAGCCCGGCACGCTGTGGCGCTACGGCCATTCGACCGACGTGCTCGGGCGCGTCATCGAGATCGTCTCGGGCCAGACGCTGTATCAGTTCGAGAAGCAGCGAATATTCGATCCGCTCGGCATGACCAGCACCAAATACGTGCCCGACAATGACGACGAGCGGGCGCGGATGGCCGAGCCGTTGCCGGACGATACGGTGCTGGTCGATTCCGAGCGGCAACGCCGCGCCCATCCGGAGTGGCAGTCCGGCGGCGGCGGCCTGATCTCGACTATTACAGACTATGCGCGCTTCGCCCGGATGATCCTGGGTGGCGGCGAACTCGACGGCCGGCGCTATCTGAGCCCGGCGGCGTTCAAGGCGATGACCACCGATCATATCGGTCCGGGCTCGGGGGTCGAGCGGGATTACTTCTATTTCCCCGGCGACGGCTTCGGTTACGGCTACGGTTTCGCGGTCCGCACCGAGCCGGGCGAGGCGAAGCCGCCGCCGCCGGGCTCGATCGGCGAATTGAAATGGGACGGCGGCAGCGGCACCTATTTCGGCGTCGATCCGAAGCTCGGCGTGATCACCATCCTGATGCAGCAGACCGAGCGCGAACGGGGACGCGACGTGCCGGCGTTCAAGAAGCTGGTCTACGACGCCTTGGCGGCGAGCGACTGAAGCAGCGCGCGCCGGCCGGCGAACGTCGTCCACGCCGACAGCGCCATCCGGCCCTTGATGCTCATCGCTTTTTCAAGCGTCAGCAATTGCTCCGGCTCGCAGCCGAGCCGCTTCTTGTAGTCGTAGCCGCCGGCGCCGAGATCGAATTTGCGGACGCCGTTTTCGATCAGCCAGCGGATGATCTCGCTCGCCAGCACGATGCCCGGCGAGCAGCGGCTCCATTGCTCGCCGAGATGCGCGAGCCGCACCGTCGTGCAGCTCTGCTGATGCAGCAGGCTGTAGGCGAGCGCGACGATGCTGCCGCCGGATTCCAGCACCGACAGCATCGCGAAGCGCTGCGCGACGCCGCGCTCGAACACTTCGCGGTAGAAATTCGAATAGGCCGGCTGGTCGAGCACGTAGCGCTTGCCGCGCGCCGTGATCCGCGCGCGCTGGAAACGGTCGAGCCGGTCGAGCAGGCGGCTCGCCTCGGCGTCGTCGGTGATCATCCGCACGGTCGCGCCGCCGACCGTATCGAAGGCGCGGTGATGCTGGCGCAGCGCCTTGCGGAATTTGCGCGGACGCGCGGCCAGATAATCGTCCCAGCTCGCGGGCAGGGCGGCGGCGTTGCGCACCGAGCCGGGCGCCGTGCCGGGCAGCATCGCCAGCGGATTGGCGCGGCCGTCGACGGCGCGCGGCAGGTTGCACAGCCGGATCACGTCGACGGGCGGCAATGCCGACAGCACCGCCTCGAACGCCTCGGCAGCCGCCTCGGGCGTCGCCGGCGCGGCGGGGCCGAGCAGCGGAAAGCCGTAATCGGACACCGAGAGGTCGGCGAATTCGACCAGTGTGAGGCCGTAGAAGCGCCGCAGCACCAGCGGCAGCAGCATCGCGATCTCGCCGCGCAAGCTGTCGCGGACGGTGATCAGCAGCGGCTCGACATCGGCCGATGGCGCCAGCACCTGCAGCCAGGGCGCCAGCCAGTTCGGGGATTGAAACGGCGTCACTGCCGCCTGCGGACCGAGAGCCGCGGCGCGTTCGAGGAACCTGCCGACGTCGGAGGTGGATTCGGCAATGTAGCGGTTGGGGGCTTTCGTCGCCCAAACGATCGACCGTTCGCTCGCTTCGATCTGCAACATCGACTCTCAATCCAGCCCCGGATCATTCTGCCGGACCAACCAGCAGAATGACGCTTGCGCCGATCAATATCGTTGATCCGGTCCTATCCCGGGGTGATTTTGCATCGGCAGCGTTAACGACCTTCCCGCGGATTGCCGTGCATCTCCGGCCCCGCGAGAAATCAGGTCGGCGGAGTGAAATCGGCCGGCTGCAATTCGATCGGCTGGCCATGCGGCGTCCGGTCGGCGGCGTGGTCCCAGGCGTCGCGATAGCGCGTCTGCGTCGCGGCGCTGGCGACGCCCTTGTCGGCGATCAGCCGTTCCAGCGTCGCGAGCCAATGCAGGTAATAGGTGTCGCCATTGTCGGGATCGCCGCGCTGCTGCGCCCGCTTGATCTCGTCGGCGAGCGCGGCCGCCCATTCCGGCCAGGTGAACAGCCCGCGCGCGTGCAGCGTCACGGCGAGCGCGAAGGCGTGCGCTTCCCACGGCTCGCGGAACACCGGGCCGTCATCGTCGCGCGGCAGGCCGGGCACGCTCCGCGCCGCGATTGCAGCCGCGTCCGCATCGGCCGTCATCGTGCCGGCTCCAGATAGCTTTCCCAGGCGTCGACCGAGATCCGCGCCGTCGGATCGCCGTCGTCGCCCCACAATTCGCGGCCGTCGAAGGTGACGGTGTAGAGCCATTGCGGCTGTTCGCCGGCGCCCAGCGCGTGGCTGTCCGGAAAAATATGGGCGCCATGGACCAGCTCGACCACGCCGACATGACCGCGGACATAGCGCGGCAGCCGCGTATGGGTGTGCGGGTGGATGTTCCTGGCGCGGACGCGGTCGCCGATCGCGAAATGAGCCGGCGCCGGCGCCGGACGTTCGGTCGGCGCGCCGCGCGCCAGCATCGGCGCGGCATCGTCCGCCGACAGTGCTGCGACGTCGCGGCGCGGATGCAGCGGCCGGGCGGCGGCGATCTCGTCGGACGTGACCAGTCCACGTTCCGCCATCAGCCGCTCGAGGCCGGCGAGCCAGATCTGGTAGTAGCTCTTCGACAGATAGTCCAAGGGCGAGCGGTTCTCGCGGGCGAACCGCGTCATGTCGAGATTCCAGCCGCCGGGCCGTGCCATCGCCAGCGTCAGCGCGAAGGCACGGCGCTCCCATGCGGCGTGAAACAGCGGCTCGTTGGCCTCCGGCACCACCGGGCCGAAGCCGTCCATGCCGCCCATGTCGTGCGCGCCGTCCATCACGAATTCTCCGCCGGAGGCTGTGCCACGCCGGTGCCGATCATGCTGTCGCGGGTGACCAGATCGGCCAGTTGTTCTTCGGTGAAGCCTTCGGTGCCGTCGGGCCGTATCGGAATCACCAGATAGCGGATCTCCGCGGTCGAATCCCACACCCGGATCGCCGTGTCGTCCGGCAGGGTCACGCCGAAATCGGCCAGCACCGCG
Organism: Rhodopseudomonas sp. NSM; assembly: GCF_052445935.1. Classification (NCBI taxonomy): domain Bacteria; kingdom Pseudomonadati; phylum Pseudomonadota; class Alphaproteobacteria; order Hyphomicrobiales; family Nitrobacteraceae; genus Rhodopseudomonas; species Rhodopseudomonas sp. NSM. Next base: position 166,893 of record NZ_JBQTCH010000002.1, read on the forward strand.
CGCGGCTCCTTCACCGCGCGGGAACGGTACGGCGCGGATTTGTACCAGACCGGCGGCAGGCCGAGCACCGACCATGGATAGCAGGAGCACAGCGTGCACACGACCATGTTGTGGGTCGAGGGCGTGTTCTCGACGGCGACGATGTGCTCGCCCTGGCGGCCGGTGTAGCCGAGCTCGGCGATTGCGGCGGTCGCGTCCTTGATCAGCCGCGCGCGGTACGCCGGATCGGCCCAGGCTTTCGCCACGACACGGGCGCCGTTGCGCGGCCCGACCCTGGTTTCGTAGGTCTCGATCAGGATGTCGAGCGCGGCCGGCTCGACATAGCCTTTCTCGGTCAGGATCGACTCGAGCGCACGCACCCGCAGCTCGGTGTCCGACAGTTCCGAATGGTCGTGATCGTGTGAATGGCCGTGATGATGATTGCTCATGCGACGCAACATAGATTGGAAAATGTTGCGCTGTCGAGCCGGGAAGCTGCTAGCCTCGGAACAACCAAGAATGCAGTTGGGAGGCGGCGTGGCGGAGTTCGTGACGATCGAGCGGGGGCTCGGGCCGGAGGGCCGCGTCGCCGTGGTGCGGTTCGACCGCGGTGACGGCATCAACGCGCTGTCGCCCGACGCGATGCGGCAATTGACCGACGCCGCGCGCAGCTTCGAGGACGACGGCGCCACATCTGTCGTGGTGCTGGCCGGCAGCGCCCGGGCGTTCAGCGCCGGCTTCGATCTGAAGGACCCGGAGGGACGCAGCCGCGCCGGAATGGATCTCGGCGAACTGCGCCGGCATCTCAAGCTCGGCCCGCGGCTGACGCGCGCCTGGCAGGAGATGGAGCAGATCACCATCGCGGCGATCGAGGGCTTCTGCATCGGCGGCGGCGTGGCGCTGGCGGTGGCGCTGGATTTCCGGGTGATGGCGCGCGACGCGCATATCCGCGTGCCGGAGATCGGCCTCGGCATGAACATGAGCTGGCAGAGCGTGCCGCGAATGCTGCATTTGATCGGCCCGGCGCGCACCAAGCAGGCGGTGATCCTCGCCGAAGACAAGATCAGCGCGAACGAGGCCTATGAATGGCGGCTGGTCGAGCATCTGGCCGAGCCGGGGCAGGCGTTCGCCGCCGCGATGGCGCTGGCCGACAAGGTCGCGGCGCAGCCGCCGATGTCGGTGGCGATGACCAAGCTCACCGTCAACCGGCTGGCGCACGCGCTGGATGACCTCGCCAGCCACATGGACCTCGACCAGTTCGCGCTCGCCGGTATGAGCGAGGACCACAAGGAAGGCGTCGACGCCTTCCTGCAGCGCCGCAAGCCGCGGTTTCACGGAAAGTGAGCAGCGGCACCGCGGGTTTCGCGCTAGGATCGATCAAATCAATCTGGGAGGTATTCGATGATCACGACGATCGTGCAGTTCGCGCTGTCAGAGCCGATCAGTCTGGAGGAGGCGGCGAAGCGGTTTCGCAGCAGCGCGCCGAAGTATCAGAAAATGCCCGGCCTGATCCGCAAGTACTATATCCGCTCGGAGGACGGCCGCACCGCCGGCGGCGTGTATCTGTGGGAATCGCGCGAGGCCGCCGAACGGGTCTATGCCGGCGAATGGCGGCAGCGGGTGGCGCAGCTGTACGGCGCGGAGCCGGTGATTTCGTGGTTCGACAGCCCGGTGATCGTCGACAACGCGCTGGGCGGCACGGTCACCGCCGCGGCGTGAGCACCGCCGCCCGCGTTAGCGCCACATCCCGCGCATCCGCGCGCCAATGTCGATCGGTGCGGCTTGCCGGGTGGGATAGCCGGGCGAGGCGGTCACCTTCAGCCAACTCGTGCGCTCGAACAGGTTCAGGAGCCTGTCCGGAATGAAGCGGCTGCGCGCGGCGTAGACGTGGCGGTCGCCCATCGCGTTCTGGCCGTGGGTGAAGAAGCGCTGCGGCACCACGAGATGCAGATCGTCCTTGGCCCGCGTCATCGCCACGTAGAGCAGGCGGCGCTCCTCCTCGATCTCGGCGGAGGTGCCGGTGCCGAGATCGGACGGCATGCAGCCGTCGACGACGTTGAGCACGAATACCGACTTCCATTCCTGGCCCTTGGCGGAATGGATCGTCGACAGGATCAGGTAGTCTTCGTCGAGCAGCGGCACGCCGGCCTGATCGGACGTCGCATCCGGCGGGTCGAGCGTCAGCTCGGTGAGGAAGCGTTCGCGCGACGGATAGCCCGACGCGATCTGCGCCAGTTGCACCAGGTCGGCGCGCCGCGTCACCGCGTCGTCGTGAATCCGGTCGAGATGCGGTTCGTACCACAGCCGGGCGCGCTCGATCTCCGCCGGCCAGCCGGCGCGGCCGTCGCGCAACTCGCCGATCGCGTCGACGAAATCGCGCCAGTCGGGCGCACGCGGCGGCGCGGGCACGGCGGCGAGGGCTTTCAGCGGATCGGCGACGGCGGTGATCGCGTCCAGCGCCTTCTGCGCGGAAGCCGGCCCGATCCCCTGCAGCAGCAACATGACGCGGAAACCGGCGACGCGGTCGCGCGGGTTCTGCACGAAGCGCAGCAGCGCCAGCATGTCCTTGACGTGGGCGGCGTCGAGAAATTTCAGGCCGCCGAACTTGACGAAGGGAATATTGCGCCGCGTCAGTTCGAGCTCGAGCGGCGCCGAATGCGAGGAGGTGCGGAACAGCACCGCCTGCTGCTTCAGCGTGGTGCCGCTCTCGCGATGCTCGAGCACGCGCTCGACGATGTAGCGCGCCTGATCGGCCTCGTCGCGGACGGCGACGAGCTGCGGCCGCGATCCGGTGGCGCGATCGGTCCACAAATTCTTGGTGAAGCGTTCGGCGGCGAGGTCGATCACGCCGTTGGCGGCGCCGAGGATGGCCTGCGTCGAGCGATAGTTGCGGTCGAGCGTGACGATCCGGGCCGGCGGGCTGAACGCCTTCGGGAAGTCGAGGATGTTGCGCACGGTCGCGGCGCGGAAGGAATAGATCGACTGCGCGTCGTCGCCGACCACGGTCAGGCCGCGGCCTTCTGGCTTCAGCCCGAGCAGCACCTGCGCCTGCAGCGCGTTGGTGTCCTGATATTCGTCGACCAGCACGTGGTCGAAGCGCGCGCCGATCTCGTCGGCGAGCGACGGTTCGGTCATGGTCTGCGCCCAGTACAGCAGCAGATCGTCGTAATCGAGCACGTTGTGGCGCTGCTTGGCGTCGACATAGCCGGCGAACAGCTGCTTCAGCTCGGCGGCCCAGCCGGCGCACCACGGATAGTTGGCGCCGAGCACGACATCGAGCGCCAGCCCGGCATTGACGCAGCGCGAGTAGATCGACAGGCACGTCGCCTTGGCGGGAAACCGGCTTTCGGTCCTGGAGAAGCCGAGATCGTGGCGGACCAGGTTCATCAGGTCGGCGGAATCCTCGCGGTCGTGGATCGTGAACGCCGGATCGAGCCCGATCCGCTCGGCGTATTCGCGCAGCAGCCGCGCGCCGATGCCGTGAAACGTGCCGGCCCAGCTCAGCGCGCCGCCACGCGCGGCGCCGTCGCCCATTACCCGGCGGGCGATGCGCTCGACACGGCGGGTCATTTCGGCGGCGGCGCGGCGCGAGAACGTCATCAGCAGGATGCGATGCGGGTCGGCGCCGTTGACGACGAGATGCGCGACGCGATGCGCCAGCGTGTTGGTCTTGCCGCTGCCGGCGCCGGCGATCACCAGAAGCGGCGGGCAGGGACCCTCGCCCACGCCGTGCTCGACGGCGCAACGCTGCTCCGGATTGAGGCCGTCGAGATAGGTTGCGGGCAGAGACACGAATCAGCGCCTGTCGGGATGAGGACCGACGGTCCCTGATTCCTGCTTTGTTCGCAACGCCGATCGCGGGCCCGGCACGGCAGTTCGCGGCTTCATCCACGGAACTCCGCCTGTATCGAAAATGTCGCGCACGGACGGCTATGCTCGCGCGTGCGTTCGGCTATCCTCGATAGCGGCGGTCGCGGATGAGCCGCGCCGGCCTGACAACGCATTTGGCGCTTCGCGCCGGTCGAACACGCATGGGGGTAGGCTTGATGGCAAGACGATCCATTCTCGTTGGGACCGCAATTCTGGTCATGAGTTCGGGTACGGCGATGGCGCTGGAACTCGATACGCTGTCGATCACCAGCGGCCAGCTGGTGATCACCGGCAAGACCAGCAAACCCAATCAGGAGGTCGAAGTCGTCGCGACCGGCGACAAGGTCAAAAGCTCGTCCTCGCGACGCTTCCGGTTCTCGCTGTCGTATCTGCCGGAGACCTGCAAGCTCGACCTGAAATCAGGCAACGAGACGTTGAAGGACCGGCTGGTCGCCAATTGCGGCCTGCGTGGCCCCAAGGGCGAACCCGGCGCCGCCGGCGCTGTCGGCCCGGCCGGTCCTGCGGGGGCCGCCGGCCCGGCGGGCCCGACTGGCCCGGCAGGCCCCAAGGGTGATGCCGGTCCCAAGGGCGACGCCGGTCCGACCGGGCCAGCGGGTCCCGCAGGCCCAGCTGGTCCCGCCGGTCCGGCCGGCCAGAAAGGCGAGCAGGGCGAGGCGGCCCCGAAGAACTGACGCGTCGAATCCCGTCCGACTATTTTTGGCCGCCCGACGGTCGGTCGATCCTGCGCGTTACGCCAAAAACTGCGGCGCAGGCTGGAAAGACTGGCAAGGTCTTCGGACTGATGCACAACCATCCACAAGCATGGTGTCGGGCAGCCCGCACTTTCGGCATCCCAGATAAGCCTATGACGAATCGTGTGTATCTAGATATTCCATAATATACCTTATGCGAATTAGAGATCGTCGGTTGAACAACGCCGAGCGCTTGGTGTCGATCCCCCCATAAGAGCGCATTTCATCACATATGAACGTCGCGACGCACCCATAAGACCGTCGCGCTTTCGGCGGGACGAAGTTGAGCTGCCTCGCCCTAGCCGTCTCCGACCTTCAATTCCGGCTCTTCGGCGCAAATCGAAGCGAGAAAATCGATGAACCGCCGCACTCGCGAAGGCATGCGTCGTCCGGCAGCGGTCACTGCGTTGATCGGAAAGGACGGCGGCGCATGCTGATCCAGAATTCGTACAACCTCGCCGGAGGCCACCACATCCGTGAACAACCAACTCGCATGGTGGGCGATGCCAAGGCCCGCGAGGACTGCGCCGCGGACATGCTCGGCGTCGTTGGTGCGGAATGCTCCCCCTCCGTCGATCGTGACCGGTAGGCCGTCAACCTGGAAACCCCACCCGATGATATCCCCTTGGTAGATGTAGCTGACACGCTGGTGGTCATGCAGTTCGTTGACCGTTTGCGGCGTGCCATGTTGGGCAAGATAGCCGGCGGAGGCCACGGTCATCATCCGCATGTCGCCGATGTGCCGGGCGACGAGCGCTGAATCGGAGAGCCGACCGATACGGATTGCGACATCCATTCCTTCCTCGATCAGATCGACGTGTCGCCCGGAGATTTCCATCTCGATCGCGACGTCAGGGAAACGGCGCCTGAAGTCCGGCAGCCGGGGGATGACGAACATTCTCCCGAACGCCGGCGAGAGCGTCACGCGGACCAGCCCCGAAGGGGCCGCCTGCCCCTCGAGGATTCTCTCTTCGACGAGGTCGATATCCTGAAGGATGCGGACGGTGGCCTCGTAATAGTCCTGTCCTGCGGGCGTCACGGCGAGAGCACGGGAGTTTCTCGAGAGCAGTTGCGTCCCGAGCCGCGCTTCAAGCGCGGCAAGCTGTTTGCTGACGGTGGGTTGGCTGACGTTCAAGTCACGCGCCGCCTGCGAAAAGCTTCCGCTTTCGACAACGCGCACGAACATCCTCATCGCATCCAGCCTATCCATCGCTGATCCCGATCAATTCCATAATGGAATAGATGGAATTCTAACTGGCTCAATTTCATTCGCCAATAGAATGTGAGAGCTTTTTCTAGGCCGCCCGTCCCGGGCCGCAAACCGAAAGCGAAAAGTCATGGCGATGAAGATTTATGGTGACGCGGGCTCGGGAAGTCTGCGTCGCGTGAGCACGGCGGCGAAGATCATGGGCATCGAACTCGAACGCGTTAACGTCGACCTCTTCAAAGGCGAGAGCCAGACCGACGAGTTCAAATCACGCCTCAATCCCCATGGCCTGACGCCGGTTCTTGAGGATGGAGACACCATTCTGTGGGAAGCTTCGGCGATCAATCTGTATCTTGCCGAGAAGGTGAATTCGCCGTTGGTCGGTGTCACCCGAGAGGAGCGCTTCCAGGTTCTTCAGTGGATGTTTTGGTCGGGTGAACAGTGGCGCACCTTCACCACCACTATCTTCGACGAGCGCGTGGCGAAGACGGTTATGGGCTTACCGAAGGAAGAGTCTCTCGTCGCGTTCGCCGAGGGCAAGATCCGCGCCGCAGCAAAGGTGCTCGACCGGCATCTTGAAGGCCGCAAGTTCATGGTCGGCAATGCACTGACCTTTGCCGACATCGATATTGCGGCGCCCTTTTCCCAGGCCGGTCGCGCGAAGTTTCCGTTCAAAGAGTTTCCGAACCTGGTCGCTTGGCACGACAACCTTCTCCGTTCGTTCCCAGCGTGGGCGGAGACGAAGGCTGAGGTCGATGACCGGATGGAAAGCTTCCTGGCGAGCGTCGGCATGAAGCTGTAGTTTCAAAGCCTCCTATCTGTCGTTCTGGCTCTGCGCGAAGGTCTTAGGCCACCGTTCGTTACGCCAACTCCTCCACTTGGCTCTAAAAAGCGCGACGTCTTTATGGGGTAGCCCCCCTGTTACGACGGTCTTATGGGGTGAATCGCGTTTTCTTATGGGGTGCGACCGCCTCAGAAATCCTTGAAGATTTTCGATTTCACGTCGCTCTTATGTGGGGAGCATCACTTGGACGGTCCCGCTACGCAGTGGTCCATGGGGACTGCATGATGTTACGAGCAGCGGCATCATTCGCAGGAAATCACAACGGAAGCCCCGTGAAGAAGCCGCCCCCCGGCAAGAGGTCCATCGATGCATCGAGTTCACCGTGAAAACCACCTCATCGAGCGCATCGGCTGGCTGCGGGCTGCCGTGCTGGGCGCCAATGACGGGATCATTTCGACGGCCAGCCTCGTCGTCGGCGTGGCGACGGCCGCAACCTCCTCCAAGGACGTGCTGATCGCCGGAGTCGCAGGTCTTGTCGCCGGCGCGATGTCGATGGCCGCGGGCGAATACGTTTCGGTCAGTTCTCAATCCGATACTGAACAGGCCGATCTGGCGCGCGAACGCAAGGAGTTGGCCGATTCACCGGAAGACGAACTCGAAGAGCTGACGAAGATATACATCGACCGGGGAATCGGACCGGAATTGGCCCGGCAGGTTGCGGAGCAATTGACCGCCAAAGACGCGTTCGCCGCGCATGCAAAGGACGAACTCGGGCTGAGTGCGCACGTCGTTGCACGGCCGGTGCAAGGCCGCACTGACGTCCGCCTTGACGTTTTCCGTCGGCGCAGCCTTGCCGATCGGCATCGTCCTGCTCTCGCCAACGGGCTCGACCTCCGTTGCCGTGTCCGGCGGATCGCTGATTTGCCTCGCGATCCTAGGTGCCGTCAGCGCACGAATTGGCGGCGCCGGGATGGTCAAGCCGACGCTTCGGGTGACGTTCTGGGGCGCGCTGGCAATGGCTGCCAGCGCCGCCATCGGGGCTCTGGTCGGACACGCGGTCTAGCGTGCGGCCTCGCCGCCGTTCGTGGCAAGCCCCCACCTCTTCTCTTCATGGACCGAACTCCGAGCCCCACACCCCGTTCGATCCCGAGATGATCCTTCTCGTCTTCGCGCGATGTCGATAGTCTCGTCGGCATCGCACCCTTTGTGGCGGGAGAAGTTGTCATCATTGATCCCGTCATACTGAAGCTGGCCGTCGCCCTCGGGGTCGGTCTATTGATTGGCGCCGAACGGGAACGTCGCAAGGGCGCGGGGCCGTCACGATCTCCGGCCGGAATACGCACGTTCGCCGTCGCTTCGCTTGTTGGAGCAATCAGCTTCATTGTCGGCGGCGTCACGCTGTTTGCCATTGCGACCGCCGGTGTGGTGCTGTTGGTCACGGTCGCCTATTGGCGTGTGGACGAGGACGATCCCGGACTGACAACCGAACTGGCGCTGATCGCCACCGTTCTGCTTGGCGGGCTGTCGATGCAACAGCCAGAACTCGCCGGCGGCGTTGCGGTTGTGCTGGCCGTCTTGCTGACGGTGAAATCTCGGCTTCATCGGTTTGTCAGCACATTGCTGACCGAAAACGAACTCGAGGATGCCCTGGTCTTCGCCGCGGCTTCGCTCGTTGTCCTGCCGCTCGTACCCGACCGTGCAATGGGGCCTTACGGGGCGCTCAACCCGCATGCGATCTGGGTCATCGTCCTTCTCGTGATGGCAATCAGCGCTGCCGGCTACCTCGCAGTCCGGCTTCTCGGTTCGCGTTTCGGATTGCCGATAGCAGGACTGGCATCCGGCTTCATCTCGAGCACGGCAACGATCGGCGCCATGGGTGCGCGGGCCGCGAGGTCAAAAGAGGCTCTGCCGGCTGCCGTTGCCGGGGCGGTGTTGTCGACGATAGCGACGATCGTCCAGATGACGGTTGTTCTGGCTGCGACGAGCATGACCACCCTGCAATCCCTGGCGACTCCATTGCTTTGCGCAGGTCTGGCCGCCGTTGCCTATGGCAGCGCATTCACGATACTCGCCTTGCGACAACAGGTGGACGGAGATCCACAGCAAGGCCGCGCCTTCAGTCTCTCGACGTCATTGCTGTTTGCATCCATCCTGGCCGTTATTCTGGTGGCCTCCGCAGCGCTGCAGGACCTGTTCGGCGAGAAGGGCACTGTCGTCGCAGCAGCACTCGCTGGCTTTGTCGATACGCATTCCGCCGCTGTTTCCATCGCCTCGCTGGTGTCGTCGGAAAAAATCACCTCCAACGATGCCATCCTTCCAATTCTGGCCGGGCTTTCGACCAACACAGTCAGCAAGATGGTGTTTGCCACCGTCAGCGGTGGACGCCCGTTCGCAATCCGGGTGATCCCGGGGCTGGTCATCGTCGCGCTGGCGGCATGGGCAGGCGCCCTGCTCGACGTCAGGATGGTCTAAACACGCAAGGCATCGATCGCGTTTCGAATGCAGATCCGAGACATCGGGTGCAACCAAGGAATGCGTTCTTGATGAACGCGCCCTTTGCGTGCAATTCTGGTGCCGGCTGCGAGTAGTCGGCCATACCTGGCACGCCGGCCGGCGGCCGCATCTCTTCACCGAAGCCACCGGCACGGCTCGGACGGGCCGGCTTCGGCTGCCACAATCCCCTCGGTGATGGCGGGAAATCGCTTGACCGCGCTGGGCCGAAATGATGACCAGAGGCCGGTCGACTCGATGGGTCGGTTCGCACAAGAAGACGACGTGGCAGGAGGATTCGGGATGAGCGTTTCGCGCAGGACCTTGTTGAAGGCATCGGCGGCAGCGGCCGCGCTCGGCGGCATCGGGGCGCCGTTGGTGGCGCGCGCGGCGGAGGCCGAGTTCGTCTACAAATACGCCAACAACCTGCCCGACACCCACCCGATGAATGTGCGCGCCCGCGAGATGGCGGCGGCGATCAAGACCGAGACCAATGGCCGGGTCCAGATCGACATCTTCCCGAGCAACCAGCTCGGCTCCGACACCGACATGCTGAGCCAGATCCGTTCCGGCGGCGTCGAGTTCTTCACGCTGTCCGGCCTGATCCTGTCGACGCTGGTGCCGGCGGCCTCGATCAACGGCATCGGCTTCGCGTTCCCGGACTACGACACGGTCTGGAAGGCCATGGACGGCGACCTCGGCGCCTATGTCCGCGGCGAGATCAACAAGGCCGGCCTGGTGGTGATGGACAAGATCTGGGACAACGGCTTCCGCCAGACCACGACCTCGACCCGGCCGATCAACGGCCCGGAGGATTTCAAGGGCCTCAAGATCCGCGTTCCGGTGTCGCCGCTGTGGACCTCGATGTTCAAGGCGTTCGACGCCTCGCCCGCCTCGATCAATTTCAGCGAGGTCTATTCGGCGCTGCAGACCAAAGTGGTCGAGGGGCAGGAAAATCCGCTCGCGATCATCTCCACCGCGAAGCTCTATGAAGTGCAGAAATACTGCTCGCTGACCAACCACATGTGGGACGGCTTCTGGTTCCTCGCCAACCGCCGCGCCTGGGAACGGCTGCCGGCCGATCTGCGCGAGATCGTCGCCAGGAACATCAACGCCGCCGGCGTCAATCAGCGCGGCGACGTCGCCAAGCTCAACGCCGGCCTCAAGGACGAACTCGCCGGCAAGGGCCTGACGTTCAACCAGCCGACCATCGGGCCGTTCCGCGACAAGCTGCGCGCAGCCGGCTTCTACGCTGAGTGGAAAGGCAAATATGGCGAGCAGGCATGGTCGCTGCTGGAGAAATCCGTCGGCAAGCTGGCCTGACCATCGCGATGACCCACGCCGAGATCCCGCAAGCGGCGGCTGGCGAACCGCTCGGGACCGCAACGCGCAAGTCGCTGACGAGCGCGCTGGAGTCCGGGCTGGGGTTGCTGGTCGAGATCCCCGCGGCCCTGCTCGTGGTCGCGGAGATCGTGGTGCTGTTCGCCGGCGTGGTGTCGCGCTACGTGTTTCACAGCCCGCTGATCTGGTCGGATGAGCTCGCCTCGATCCTGTTCCTGTGGCTGGCGATGTTCGGCGCTGCGGTGGCGTTCCGCCGCGGCGAGCACATGCGGATGACCGCGCTGGTGGCGGCAGCCTCGCCGCGCCTGCGCGCGTTTCTCGACCTCGTCGCGATCTGCGCGGCGCTGGCGTTCCTGCTGCTGATCGCGGCGCCGGCCTTCGAATACGCCTATGAGGAAAGCTACATCACCACGCCGGCGCTGTCGCTGTCGAACGCCTGGCGCGCCGCGGCACTGCCGGTCGGCACCGCGCTGATGACGCTGTTCGCGGTTCTGCGGTTGATCCGGTTCGGCGACTGGCGGCTGGTGGCCGCTGCCGCCCTCATCGTCGCCGTACTGATCGGCGCGTTCTGGCTGGCGCAGCCGCTGTTCAAGCCGCTCGGTAATCTCAATCTGGTGATTTTCTTTGTCGGCGTGGTCGCTTGTTGCGTGTTCGCCGGCGTGCCGATCGCCTTCGGATTTGGCCTCGCGATCTACGGCTATCTGGCGCTGACGACGCGGACGCCGCTGATCGTGCTGGTCGGCCGGATGGACGAGGGCATGAGCCATCTGATCCTGCTGTCGGTGCCGCTGTTCGTGTTCCTCGGCCTGCTGATCGAGATGACCGGCATGGCGCGGGCGATGGTGGCGTTTCTCGCCAGCCTGCTCGGCCATGTCCGCGGCGGCCTGCATTACGTGCTGGTCGGCGCGATGTATCTGGTCTCCGGCATCTCCGGCTCCAAGGCCGCCGACATGGCGGCGGTGGCGCCGGTGCTGTTTCCGGAGATGAAGGAGCGCGGCGCAAAGCCGGGCGACCTGGTCGCCCTGCTCGCCGCCACCGGCGCCCAGACCGAAACCATTCCGCCGAGCCTGGTGCTGATCACCATCGGCTCGGTCACCGGCGTGTCGATCGCGGCGCTGTTCACCGGCGGGCTGCTGCCGGGCGTGGTGCTGGCGATCACGCTGTCGATGCTGGTGTGGTGGCGCTATCGCGGCGAGGATCTCAGCCACATCAGGCGCGCCAGCGGCGCCCAGATCGGCAAGACGCTGATCATCGCCCTACCCGCGCTGGCGCTGCCCTTCGTGATCCGCGCCGCGGTGGTCGAAGGCGTCGCCACCGCCACCGAAGTCTCGACCATCGGCATCGTCTATGCGGTGTTTGCGGGGCTTCTGATCTACCGGAAGTTCGACTTCCGGCGGCTGATGCCGATGCTGGTCGATACCGCGGCGCTGTCCGGCGCGATCCTGCTGATCATCGGCACCGCAACCGGCATGGCCTGGGGCCTGACGCAGTCCGGCTTCTCGCGATCGCTCGCCACCGCGATGACCGGCCTGCCCGGCGGCCCGCCGACCTTCCTGGCGGTGTCGATCGTGGCGTTCGTGATCCTCGGCAGCGTGCTCGAAGGTATTCCGGCGATCGTGCTGTTCGGCCCGCTGCTGTTCCCGATCGCCCGCGCGGTCGGCATCCACGAGGTGCACTACGCCATGGTGGTCATCCTGGCGATGGGCATCGGATTGTTCGCACCGCCGTTCGGGGTCGGCTATTATGCGGCGTGCGCGATCGGCCGGGTCGATCCGGCCGAGGGCGTGCGCCCGATCCTGGGTTATCTGCTGGCGCTGATGGTCGGCCTGATCATCGTCGCCGCGGTGCCCTGGATTTCAATCGGATTTCTGTGAGGCGTTGCGGGTCATCAGACGCGCCGCCATCGTGAAGTGAGAGGCAGGTCGTCATGAGCGCTCCGCAAGGTCACTACAGCATCGGGCTGGACAAGACGCCGGCGAACTACGTGGCGCTGTCGCCGCTGAGTTTCCTCGAACGCACCGCCAACGTCTATCCGGACCACACCAGCGTGGTCTACGAAGGCCGCCACTACACCTGGAAGGAGACCCGCGCGCGCTGCCGCCGCTTCGCCTCCTGGCTGTCGCGCAGCGGCATCGGCCGCGGCGACACGGTAGCTGCGATGCTGCCCAACGTGCCCGCAATGGTCGAGGCGCATTTCGCGGTGCCGATGGCCGGCGCGGTGCTGAACGGACTCAATATCCGCCTCGACGCGCCGGCGATCGCGTTCCAGCTCGAGCATGGCGGCGCCAAGATCATCCTGGTCGATCCGGAATTCGCCGCGGTGATCGCCGATGCGCTGAAGCTGATGAAGGGACCGAAGCCGCTGGTGATCGACGTCGACGACAAGATGTTTCCCGGCCACCACCACATCGGCGAGCTCGAATACGAATACGCCGTCGCCTCGGGCGATCCGAGCTTCACGGGCGAGCGGCCACAGGACGAATGGGACGCGATCGCGCTCGGCTACACCTCCGGCACCACCGGCAATCCCAAGGGTGTGGTGACGCATCATCGCGGCGCTTACTTGAACGCCGTCAGCAACATCCTCGCCGCCAATCTCGGCGCGCATCCGGTTTATCTGTGGACGCTGCCGATGTTCCACTGCAACGGCTGGTGCTTCCCCTGGACCATCGCGGCCGCGGCCGGCGTCAATGTCTGCCTGCGCAAGGTCGATCCGGCGAAAATCTTCGATCTGATCCCGCGCCACGGCGTCACGCACATGTCCGGCGCGCCGATCGTCTACAACGCGCTGATCAACGCCCCCGAGGCGCCGAAGGGCGCCGCCGCGCGTCCCGTCGTCGGCCTGATCGCGGGCGCCGCGCCGCCGGTGGCGGTGCTGGCCGGCGCCGAGCAGGTCGGCATCAAGCTCACCCATGTATACGGCCTGACCGAGGTCTACGGCCCGGCCTCGGTGTGCGCCGAGCAGCCGGGCTGGGACGATCTCCCCGCCGCCGAGCGCGCCCAGCTCAAGCGCCGGCAGGGCGTGCCCTACCCGCTGCAGGAAGCCGTCACCGTGCTCGATCCCGAAACCATGAAGGAAGTGCCGCGCGACGGCGAGACCATCGGCGAGGTGATGTTCCGCGGCAACATCGTGATGAAGGGCTATCTCAAGAACGAGAAGGCCACCAGGGAAGCGCTCGCCGGCGGCTGGTTCCACACCGGCGACCTCGGCGTACTCGACCCCCACGGCTACGTCATCATCAAGGACCGCTCCAAGGATATCATCATCTCCGGCGGCGAGAACGTCTCCTCGGTCGAGGTCGAGGATGTGCTCTACAAGCACCCCGCGATCCTGTTCGCCGCCGTGGTCGCCAAGCCCGACCCGAAATGGGGCGAGGTGCCCTGCGCCTTCGTCGAACTGAAGGACGGCGCCAGCGCCTCGGAGGCCGAGATCATCGCCTATTGCCGCGAGCATCTGCCCGGCTTCAAGGCGCCGAAGACCATCGTGTTCTCGGCGATCCCCAAGACCTCGACCGGCAAGATCCAGAAGTTCATGCTACGCGATCAGGTGAGATCGGCGAAGGCCATCTCGGATTAAGTAACAGGAAGTAAGTAGTTCTACAGATGTGTCTCCAGCACGGGTTGATTAGCATCGATCGACTCACATCTCGTACTGATTCGCAAGTCGGTTGGAGTGTGAGGAGTCTTTCTTGTTTCGATAGGGAAAGCCGATGCTCGCGATTGGTGCTGACTGCTTTTCCGTTCGCTCGCTCTCCCGTGGCGGACGATCCACACAACGGCTCGGCCTGGGGCTCGCCTGTCTGACGGCGCTGGCAGCATCGTCGACCGCCTGGGCGCAGGCGCCGAACCTCGGGACCGCCGCTGGCTTCGCCGTCCTGGCCGGATCGGCGGTGAGCAACACCGGCCCCACGACGCTGATCGGCAGCCTCGGCATCAGTCCCGGAAGCGCGGTGAGCGGATTTCCGCCGGGCATCGTGACCGCCCCCGGAGGCGTCTTTATCGGCGACGCCGTTGCGATCCAGGCCCAGATCGATCTGGCATCCGGCTACAACGCCATCGCGAGCCGGCCAGCCACCGGCGACCTGACCGGACAGAATCTCGGCGGCCTGACCCTCACCCCCGGGGTCTACAATTTCGCCTCCGCGGCGGAATTGACCGGCGCACTGACGCTGAATGCCTTGGGCAACCCGAATGCGATCTTCATCTTCAACATCGGCAGCACGCTGACCACCAGCAGCGCGGCGAGCGTCACCGTGATCGGGGGCGGCCTCGGCAGCAACGTCTATTGGCGGGTCGGCAGCTCGGCGACGCTCGGCACCACCACGTCGTTCGTCGGAGATATTCTTGCGCTGACCAGCATCACGCTCAACACCGGCGCCAATATCAGTTGCGGCAGTGCACTGGCGCGCAACGGCGCGGTGACGCTCGACACCAATACCATCGCGGCCCGCGCTCTGTCCCCGTGTGCTCCCGCGCCTTTGCTGCCGACCACCCCCGTGGTGCCCGGTCCGGGAAACACGACGGAAACGCCCGCGATCACGCCTCCGACAACGGGAGTGATTGCCGCCATCAACGCAGCGTTCGCCAACGCGATCGGCCCCAACAACTTCTTGTCCGCCAGCTTTCCGCAGGGGTTCATCGATCTGGCGGGATTGTCCCCTTTGCAGCAGGCGATCGTATTGGGGCAGCTGACCGGCCAATCCAGCACCGGGATCGCGCAGACCGGCATCCTGGCGATGAACTCATTCCTTTCGCTGGTGCTCAATCCATATGCCGCCGGGATGAATTCCGACGGCCGCGGCTTTGGACCCTCAGCGCCGGTGCTGCGCACGCTCGGCTATGCGCCGGACAGCCGCATGGCCACCAAGGCGCCGGCCGCGACGGCGATCGATCGCAGCCTGGTGATCGGTCCGGGTCCACGCTGGAGCGTATGGGGTGCCGGCTATGGCGGCCAAGCCGAGATCCACGGCAATGCCGCATGGCTCACCGATGACCGCTCGAGCCGAGGCTTCGGCTTCGCCACCGGCCTGGACTATCGGATCCTGCCCGACACCATCGTCGGCTTCGCGCTCGGCGGCGGCGGAACAAGTTATGCGCTGGCCAATGGACTTGGCAGCGGCCGCAGCGACATGTTCCAGGCCGCGATCTACAGCACGACCCGCTTCGATGCCGCCTATGTGTCGGCGGCGTTGGCCTACGCCTGGCATGACGTCACCACCGATCAGTTTCTGTCGGTCGTCACCGCCGACCATTTGCGCGCGCGCTTCAACGCCAACAATTTCGGGGCGCGGATCGAGGGAGGTTATCGCTTCGCGGTGCAGGACTTCTGGATGCTGCCGGCGTTCGGCATCACGCCCTATGCCGCGTTGCAGGCGCAGGCGTTCCGAACCCCCTCTTACGCCGAGAACGACAATTCGGACTTCGCACGACGCTACGACGCGCGCACCGAAAGCGTGGTTCGCACCGAGGTCGGTGCCTGGTTCGACCAGGCCACGCCGCTCGGCGACCGCAGCTTGCTGATCCTCCGCAGCCGCGCGGCCTGGGCGCACGACGAAAGCTCTGATCCGACGATGACGGCGGGCTTTCTCGCATTGCCCGGGTCGAGCTTCACCGTCAACGGCGCCGCAGGGCCGACCGATCTGTTGCTGGCCTCGGCTGGCGCCGAATTGCGGTTCAGCAACGGCTTCTCAGTCGGTGCGCAATTGGACGGAGAATTCGCCGAACATGCCAGCCTATACCGGGGCATCGGCCGGGTGCGTTACGCCTGGTAACGCCCGGGAGGCTAGTCTAGCCTGCAGCGCTGCTATCGAGCGTCAGACGCATCCCGTCGAACCCCGGCACGACGCCGTCGGGTAGTTCGCCGCGCAGCGTCTCGTAGTCGAGATCCGCGTGCATGTTGGTGATCACCGCGCGCTTCGGCTTGAAACGGTCGATCCATCGCAGGGCCGCTTCGACGTTGAAGTGGGTGCCGTGGTGCTTGTAGCGCAACCCGTCGATGATCCAGAGGTCGAGGCCTTCGAGCGCCGGGAAGCTATGCTCGGGAATGTCGCTGACGTCGGGCGTGTAGGCGGCATCGCCGATCCGGTAGCCGAGCGCGGGGATGTCGCCGTGCTGCACCAGAAACGGCGCCAGCGTCAGCTCGCCCCCCGCCCCTGCGATGCTGCGGCTCTCGCCGGCCTCGATGCGGTGCTCGTCGAGGATCGGCGGATAGGAGCTGCCCGGCGGCGTCGCAAAGCAATAGTGGAAGCGGAACACGACGTGCTCGGCGGTCGACTGGTTGAGATAGACCGGGATGCGTCGCCGCATGGCCATCGCCACCGAGCGAAGATCGTCGATTCCATGAGTCTGGTCGGCGTGCTCGTGGGTGAGGAAGACGGCATCGAGATGATCGACGTCGGCGTCGATCAGTTGCTCACGCAGGTCCGGCGATGTGTCGATCAGCACCCTTGTGATGCCGTCAGGAGTCACCCGCTCCGCCAGCAGCGAGCAGCGGCGGCGGCGGTTCTTCGGATTGCTGGGATCGGCGGCGCCCCAGCCCAGCGCCGGGCGCGGCACGCCGGCAGAGGAGCCCGAGCCGAGGATTGTGAGGATCAGCGTCATGCGGGCAATTCCGGCGCCGGCACCTTGCCGAACAGATTGAAGAAGTTCGCCGTGGTCTGGCGCGCGATCTCATCGGGCGAGACGCCCCTCACCTCGGCCAGCACCTTGGCGGTCTCGACCACATAGGCCGGCTCGTTGCGCTTGCCGCGATATTTGCCGGGCGCCAGATACGGCGAGTCGGTTTCGACCAGCACGCGATCGGCCGGCAATTCGGCGGCGAGGTCGCGCAGCGCCTGGGATTTCTTGAACGTCACGATGCCGGTGAAGCCGATCAGCAGCCCGAGATCGATGGCTCTCATCGCCAGCTCGCGGCCGCCGGTGTAGCAATGCAGCACGGCGCGAAATGCGCCCCTGGCCATCTCGTCTTCGAGGATGCGGCCGCAATTCTCGTCCGCCTCGCGGGTGTGGATGACGAGCGGCAGGCCGGTCTCGCGGGCTGCCGCGATGTGGGTGCGGAAGCCGCGCTCCTGCGCGTCGCGCGAGCCGTGCTCGTAGAAGTAATCGAGCCCGGCCTCGCCGAACGCCACCACCTTCGGATGCTGCGCAAGCGCGATCAGTTCGTCGGCGCTGATGCCGTCTTCCTCGTCGACGTGATGCGGATGGGTGCCGACCGAGCAGTACACGTTGGCAAACCGATCGGCGATCGCCAGCAGCTCCGGCAACCGCTTGACGCGTGTCGAGATCGTCACCATCCGCCCCACCCCGCTCGCCTCGGCGCGGGCGACGATGCCGGCGAGGTCGTCGGCAAAGTCGGGGAAGTCGAGATGGCAGTGGCTGTCGATCAGCATGGCTTACGCCGTCGCCGCCGGCTCGACATAGCGCGGGAAGATCGGCGCGGGTGCCGGCAACGGCGTGCCCGGCACGATCCGCGTCGGCAGCGCCGCGAAGTCGCGCGAACCTTCTGCGACGCCGAGGATGTCGAGCAGCTTGGCGGCCGAGCCCGGCATCACCGGCTGCGCCAGAATGCCGACCTGGCGCAACACCTCGGCGGTGACGTAGAGCACCGTCTTCTGCCGCGGCGGATCGGTCTTGGCCAGCGCCCACGGCGCCTCGCCGGCGAAGTAACGGTTGGCCTCCGCCACCACCGCCCACACCGCGTTGAGCGCCTGATGGATCTGCTGCGTCGCCATCGCGGTGCGCGCCTGCGCGATCATGCCGTCGGCCATCGCCAGCATCGCCTTGTCGGCGTCGCTGAACTCACCATGCGCCGGCACCTCGGCGTCGCACTGCTTGGCCACCATGGTCAGCGAGCGCTGCGCCAGATTGCCGAGGTCGTTGGCGAGATCGGCGTTGATGCGGTTGACGATCGCCTCGTGATTGTAGCTGCCGTCCGAGCCGAACGGCACCTCGCGCAGGAAGAAGTAGCGCACCTGATCGACGCCGTACTGGTCGGCGAGGTTGAACGGGTCGACGATGTTGCCGACCGACTTCGACATCTTCTCGCCCTTGTTGAACAAAAAGCCGTGGGCGTAGACGCGCTTCTGGATCGGGATGCCCGCCGACATCAGGAACGCCGGCCAGTACACCGCGTGGAAGCGGATGATGTCCTTGCCGATGACGTGCACGTCGGCCGGCCAGTAATGCCAGTTGGCGTCGCTCTCGTCGGGAAAGCCGACGCCGGTGATGTAGTTGGTCAGCGCGTCGACCCAGACATACATCACGTGCTCCGGATCGCCCGGCACCTTGACGCCCCAGTCGAAGGTGGTGCGCGACACCGACAGGTCCTTCAGCCCGCTTTTGACGAAGCTGATCACCTCGTTGCGGCGCGAGTCCGGGCCGATGAAGTCCGGCTGGTCCTCGTACAGCTTCAGCAGCTTGTCCTGATAGGCCGAGAGCCTGAAGAAGTAACTCTTCTCCTCGACCCATTCGACCGGCGTGCCCTGCGGGCCGCGGCGCACGCCATCCTCGCCGACGACGGTTTCGTCCTCGGCGTAATAGGCCTCGTCGCGGACCGAATACCAGCCGGCATAGCTGTCGAGATAGATGTCGCCGTTCGCCTGCAACCGCTTCCAGACCTCCTGGACCGAGCGGTGATGCTGCTCCTCCGAGGTGCGGATGAAGCGGTCGTAGGACACGCCGAAGCGGTCGTCCATGTCGCGGAAGCGGCCGGCATTGCGGGCGGCGAGAACGTGGGTCTCGACCCCCTCCTTCTGCGCAGTCTGGATCATCTTCAGGCCGTGCTCGTCGGTGCCGGTCAGGAAGAACACGTCACGGCCGTCGAGCCGCTGGAATCGCGCCAGCGCGTCGGTCGCGATCGCCTCGTAGGCGTGGCCGATATGCGGCGCGCCGTTCGGATAAGAGATCGCGGTGGTGATGTAGAATGAATTTCGCTGCGCCATCTGCGCGGACGCCTTTCAACAACAGGATCGAGTGTGGGCGGCGGCGCTGACCATCATCCGGAATGATCGCCCTGGCGCATCAGCGCACCGCCTCCGCGAGGAGCCCGAAGACCGAGAAAACCAGCGGCTTGCGCTCGAGATTGTAGGCTTCGGTGTCGCGCGCGGCGCGGCCGATCTTTTCCCACACCTCCGCCAGCCGTGCAAGGCGCGGCAGGTTCGCGTTGGCGTCGCCGCTCCGCAGCTGCCCTGCGATCCAGCGATCAACGCCGTCGACGAAGGCCGCGAGCGTGGCGCGGTCGGTGCCGCCGATCGCCTCGCCCAGCGCATGCAGCGCGCGCGGATCGACGTTCGGCAGGCTGTCGAGCAGCGCGGTGGTCTTGTGCTGCAGCGACAGCGCGTCGCCGCCGAGCAGCGTCAGCGCCCGCGACACGCTGCCTTCCGAGGCCTCGGCGGCCTCCGCGAGTTTGGGATCGCCGGGCGAAAGATCGGTCGCCGCGAGCGCCGCGGCGATGACGTCGTCGGTCGCCAGCGGCCGCAGCATCAGCTTGCGACAGCGCGACAGGATCGTCGGCAGCAGCCGCGCCGGCGAATTGCTGATCAGGAGAAACAGCGAGCGCTGCGGCGGCTCCTCGATCACCTTGAGCAGCGCATTGGCGGAGGACGCGTTGAGGTCGTCGACGGTATCGACGATGCAGACCCGCCAGCCTTCGATCGCGGCGGTCGAGCCGAAGAAGCCGATGGTCTCGCGCGACTCGTCGACGGTGATGACGTTGCGCCGCACGCCCTTGTCGTTGAGCGAGCGCTCCAGCGTCAGCAGCCCGCCATGCGCCTCGGCGGCGACGTGGCGAACCACCGGATGCGACGGGTCGAGCTCGAGCGACGCCGCGCCCTGCACGGCGTCGGCCTGCGGATCGCGATGCGCCAGCACGAAGCGCGCCATCCGGTAGGCCAGCGTCGCCTTGCCGATGCCCTGCGCGCCGCCGATCAGCCAGGCGTGGGCGATCCGGCCGCTGCGATAGGCGTCGAGCAGCGCCTGCTCGGCGGCGGCATGCCCGAACAGCGCCGTGGTTTCGCGCGGTGATTTCGCGACGATCTCGGCCGCCCCCTTGCGCGCGCTCATGCCGTTTTCGCCCTGGTCCTGATCTTCGTCTTGGCTTTCGCCTTTGGCGTCGCCTTCGCCGTCTTGGGTTTGGCCTGCGGCCACTGAAGCAGTCGCTCCTGCACCGTCAGCCAGATGCGGTCGGCGACGATCTGCGGCTCGGCATTGGCGTCGATCACCACGCAACGCTCAGGCTCGGCGAGCGCGATCTGCCGGTAGGCGTCGCGCAGCCGGCGATGGAAATCGATGTTCTCGGATTCGAACCGGTCCGGCGCCTCGCTGCCGCGCCGGATCGCCGCCCGCGCCAGCCCGATCTCGACCGGCACGTCGAGGATCACGGTCAGGTCGGGCTTCATGGTGCCGATGGTGACGTCCTGCAACGCGTTGAGCATGGCCGGGCTGACCTCGCCGAGCTTGCCCTGATAGACCCGGGTGGAGTCGTAGAACCGGTCGCACAGCACCCAGACGCCGCGATCCAATGCGGGCTGAATCAGGGTGCGGACATGGTCGTCGCGGGCGGCGGCGAACAGCAGCGCCTCGGCCTGCGCACCCCCGATCAGATTTCCGATCCCTGACAACAGCAGATGCCGGATCACCTCCGCGCCGGGCGAGCCGCCCGGCTCGCGCGTCACCAGCGTCTCCAGCCCGGCTTTCTCCAGCCGCTTGGCGAGCAGCTTGATCTGGGTCGATTTGCCGGCGCCCTCACCGCCTTCGAAGGTGATGAAATGGCCGTGCAACGATGAGGATCTCGGCGTCTGTTCAACCATTATCAGAGCTTTGCAAAGCCGGCACGAACCACCCCGATCAGCAATTCGCTGGCGCCGTCCATGGCGCGCCGCATGGTCGAGCCGACCGGATTGGCCTCGGCCGCCTGCAGCGGCACCTCGACGGCGAGATTGGGCCCGCGCCAGACCCGCACCACGCCGATGCGTCGGCCGGCCTCGACCGGCGCCGCGACCGGGCCGGTATAGACGATCCGCGCGATCAGCCTGTCGCCGCCATTCCTGCGGACCATCACCCGCACCGGCTCGACCGGCGTCAGGCCGACATAGCGCTTCTCGCCGCCGAATACCCGCGCATAGCCGACGGTCGCCTGCGCCGCGAACAGCGGGCGCGATTCGAAATTGCGGAAGCCCCATTCCAGCAGCTTCTTCACCTCGGCGGCGCGGTCGTCGATGTCGTCGATCCCGTTGACCACCACGATCAGCCGCATCCCGTTCTGCACTGCCGAGCCGACCATGCCGTAGCCGCCATCCTTGGTGTAGCCGGTCTTCAACCCGTCGGCGCCGTTGAATGCACTCAGCAGCGGGTTGCGGTTGGTCTGCCGGATCTTGTTCCAGGTGAATTCCTTCTCGCTGAACAGCTTGTAGTCGTCCGGATAGGTCTGGATGATGTGGCGCGCGAGACGGGCGAGTTCGCGCACGCTCATCTTGTTGCCTGGGTCGGGCAGACCGTTGGAATTCGCGAAGGTCGATTGCGTCAGCCCGATCTCGCGTGCGCGCCTGGTCATCCGCTCGACGAATGCCGGCTCGCTGCCGGCGATGCCTTCGGCCAGCGCGATGCAGGAATCGTTGCCGCTCTGGATGATCGCGCCCTTCAGCAGATCCTCTACCGCGACCTTGCTGTGGATTTCGGCGAACATCGTCGAGTTGCCGGCCGGCGCGCCGCCGCGCCGCCAGGCGTATTCGCTGATCTTGTACTCGTCGCTCGGCTTGATCTCGCCCTTGGCCAGCAGATGGAATACCAGCTCCACCGTCATCAGCTTCAGCATGCTCGATGGCGGGCGCAATTCATCGGCATTCTTCTCGAACAGCACGCTGCCGCTCTCGCCGTCGATCAGGATCGCGCTCGGCGCATCGGTGTCGTAGCCGCCGGCGACGTCTTCCTTCTTGGCGCCCTGCACGCTCTGGTTCGCGGCGAACACCCCGCCCGATCCGATCGTCATCACCAGCACGCCGGCCAGCAGCACGCGCCATCCCGGCAGGCGGCGGCGCGATCCGATCGAACGCAGGGGGGTGAACAGAGCCATGACAAATGTCCCGGGAACGGCCTCGAACGACAGGCGCGGATTGCCCCCCACCCATCCGGACGGACGGACGGCAGCAGGGGACTGTTCTCCATTGTGGTGACGCCGGATCAATCCTATCGTGCAGGACGCTCGGCTTCCACATAAACTCCAATCAATTCAGGGCGGAAACGCGATGGAATCGACCAGGACCGTTGCGGTCAACGGGATCGAATTGTTCTTGCGCGAACGCGGCGAAGGCCCGCTGGTGCTACTGTGCCACGGCTGGCCGGAACTGTCGTATTCGTGGCGGCATCAGATCGTGGCGCTCGCCGACGCCGGCTATCGCGTGGTGGCGCCCGACATGCGCGGCTTCGGGCGTTCAAGCGCGCCGCAGCCGATCGAGGCTTACAGCATCTTCGACATGGTCGGCGACATGGTGGCGCTGGTCGCCGAGTTGAAGGAGACAAGCGCGGCGATCATCGGCCACGACTGGGGCGCGCCGGTCGCCTGGCACGCCGCGCTGTTTCGCCCGGACCTGTTCAGCGCGGTGGCGGGCCTCAGTGTTCCGCCGGCGTTTCGCGGTCGCGGCCGGCCTATGGAGACACTACGCCAGAACGGCATCACCAATTTCTACTGGCAGTATTTCCAGACGCCCGGGGTCGCGGAAGCCGAGCTCGAGCGCGACGTCGCGCTGACGATGCGCGGCATTCTCGCCGGCGGCTTTTCCGATCCGGCGCGGTCGCTGTTCATTCGCGAAGGCGGCGGCTTCCTCGGCAAGATCGCGCCGGACCGACCGCTGCCCGGCTGGCTCAGCGAATCGGAACTGACGTATTTCATCGAGGCCTATCGGGAGAGCGGGTTTCGCGGCGGCCTGAACTGGTATCGCAACATCGACCGCAACTGGGAGATGACCGCGCCGTGGCACGGCGCGCAGATCCGCCAGCCATCGCTGTTCATCGCCGGCGCGAAGGACCCGGTGATTTCGGACGCGATGAGTGGCAAGCAGGTCGCCGGCATGGAGCGCGTGCTGCCGAACCTCAAGCAGAAGCTGATCATCGACGGCGCCGGCCACTGGATCCAGCAGGAAAAGCCGGCCGAGGTCAACGCGGCGCTGGTCGATTTTCTGAAACAGGTGATGTGAGCGAAGCGCCGGATCGACGAGGCTGCCGCGACTGTCGCGACGGCCTCGAACTGATCGAGGAGAGCACGATGGATTGTCGCTCACTTGCCCGCGACGATGCCTTCCGGCTCATCGCTCAGCCAGCGATAGGCGACGCCTCCGATGACGCCTCCGATCAGCGGCGCGACCCAGAACAACCAGAGCTGCTGAATGGCCCAACCGCCCACGAACAGCGCGGGACCGGTGCTGCGCGCCGGGTTCACCGAGGTGTTGGTAACCGGAATGCTGACGAGGTGGATCAGCACCAGCGCGAAGCCGATGGCGAGCGGGGCGAAGCCGGCCGGCGCTTTGCCATGCGTTGCACCCATGATGATGAACAGGAAGATCGCCGTCATCGCCACTTCTGAAACGAAGCAGGCCAGCAGACTATAATTGCCCGGAGAATGGTCGCCGTAGCCATTGGATGCGAAGCCGCCCGCAAGGTCGAACCCGGCCTTGCCGCTCGCGATGATGTACAGCAGGCCCGCCCCCAGGATGGCGCCGATGACTTGCGCGACGATGTACTGCGCGACCTGCCCCAGGGGAAAGCGACCGCCGGCGGCCAGCCCCAATGTAACAGCGGGATTGAGATGGCAGCCGGAGACGTGGCCGAGCGCGAACGCCATTGTGACGACGCTGAGGCCGAAGGCAAAAGACACGCCGAGCAGGCCGATCCCGACCTGCGGAAAGGCCGCAGCCAGAACCGCGCTGCCGCAGCCGGCAAAAGTCAGCCAGAATGTACCGATGATTTCGGCGGCATACTTCTTTGTATTCATGATGCGCCCCCTCCTGATTGCGGCAGGCGCATTAAATCGAGCTCAGTAAAGCCCGCGCGCCGAAAGCAAACTGCCGATCTCGTCACGCGAACGCGGCTCGGGCTGGCTGCTGACTGCGCGCGACCCGGCGTCCGCATAATTGCCGTTGCGATCATAGGAGACCGCGTGCTGGTTGCGCGCCAGCGTTCGCCCGTCCGAGCGCGAGCTGCGGGAGGCGGAAATTTCCGAGGTCGCGCCGACCGAGGCCACATCCACCGATGTGTTGCCGAGGGTATACGGCCGTCCCTCGGGCATCGGAACGTCGCCTCGTACCGACCGGCCCGAGTCCGAACCGCCCGGCATGTCGGGCACGAACGGTCTGGCCGATGCGATCCTGACCGTCGAGGGCGCAGGGGCTGGTTCGTTGGTCCGCAGCGTCGCGACGAGCTGGCGGTCGTCGGAGCCTTCGAGCGGCGCCCGGCCGACATACTCGACCCGCACGCGCGCGGTGCCATTGCGTTTGAAATCAAGCAGATCGGCGGCGCGGTTCGACACGTCGATGAGCCGGTTGCCGTGATACGGGCCGCGGTCGTTGACGCGAACGACGAGCGATCGGCCGTTGCTGAGATTGGTGACGCGGGCGTAGGACGGGATCGGCAAGGTCGGATGCGCCGCCGACAGCGACGCCATGTCGAACACTTCGCCATTGGCCGTCAGGCGCCCGTGAAAACTGTCGCCGTACCAGGACGCCAGCCCCTCGGCGCGATAGTTGGCATTCTCTTCGGGAACATAGGTGCGCCCGCCGACCACATAGGGCTTGCCGATTCGGTAAGTCCCGCCGCCCTTCGGCACCGGTTCTCCCATCGCGACGACACGGGGGCTGGATGAAACGCCGTATTTCGGGTCGACGCGGGCGAATTTGCCGGATTGCGCGCAGTTGGCGAGGACCAGACACGCAGCCGCAGCGGCAACTGCACGCGCAGCGCGGCCAAACGAATCTCGTTCGCGAATCCCCATAGATCCCCAAATACCATTGCCGTGGTCAGCTGCCCAATACGGACCTGCACGAGCCACGAGTCGCTGCCTGCCCACATCGGCACCGAACTTTGACCATATCGCAGAGCGATCACGGCGAAAATGGGGACGCCGGGCGGATGGTTAACAGCCGGCTACGAATTCGTGACATGCGAGTATCTTGCAAACGGCTCTCGCGATCGCGCAAGGCCGGCTTGCTTCGTTCGCAATTTGACGGAATGCTCTGTCGAACATCAGAGGAATTGCCCGTGACCGTCCCAGTGCTCGATCGTATCCAGGCCCGCAACGACCTCGCCTGGGCGATCGCCGTCGGGGGCATCGCCACCGTCGCGTTCGGCGCCCTGCTCTACACCTCCTGGCATTTCGCCGGCACGCTGTTTCTGATTTTCGCCGGCATTCTGTTCGGGGTGTTCCTCAATGCGCTGACCGACCTCGCCGGCAAGGTGGTCGGTGGCCCGCACGGGCTGCGGCTGGCGCTGGTGTGCTGCGTGCTGACGGTGATGTTCATCGGCGTCTCGGTGCTGGGCGGCAACACCATCGCCCAGCAGGCGACAGCGCTGTCGGGCACGATCAAGACCCAGATCGTGAACGTGAAAGGTTTTCTGGAGCGACAGGGCGTCGACACCAGCTTCATGGAGCTCAGCCATGTCGCCGCCGCCGCCAATCCCGGCGGTCCCGCCGCCACCGAGATTCAGCCGCCGCCGCAGCCGCGCAATCTGCCGAGCGCAGGCGACCTCGCCTCCGGCGGCGGCGCGATCGTCAGCCAGACGCTGAAACTGATTCTCGGCACCATCGGCGCGGTCGGCAACTTCTTCATCGTGCTGTTTCTCGGCCTCGCCTTCGCGGCGCAGCCCGGCGTTTACCGGCGCGGGCTGGAGCGGGTCGCCCCGCTGCGTTATCGGACCCAGGCCAGCGCCATCGTCAAGGACACCGGCGATATGCTGAAGCGCTGGCTGCTGGCGCAGCTCATCACCATGACGGTGGTGTTCGCGGTGACCGCGACCGGGCTGTCGCTGATCGGGATTCCCGGCGCCTTCATCCTCGGCATTCAGGCCGGTCTGCTCGCCTTCATCCCGACCGTCGGCGCGATCCTCGGCGGCCTGGTCATCGTGCTCGCCGCGATCGGGTCCGGCTGGTTCGCCGTGGTCAGCGCGTTCGTGCTGTTTCTCGGCGTTCACGCGCTGGAAAGCTACATCCTGACGCCGCTGATCCAGCGTCAGGCCATCGACATTCCGCCGGCGACGCTGTTCGCGATGCAGATCCTGCTCGGCATCGTGTTCGGGCTGTGGGGCTTGGCGATGGCGCTGCCACTGATGGCGATCGGACGAGTCGTGATCAACCATGTGCGCGCGGAAGGTCCGACCGCCGACATGGTCACCGCCGCGCCGCCGGCCGCGCTCGCCGCTAGCCCGGAATCGTGACCACCGTATCGGTGTGCTCGACCTCGGGCGGCGACGCGAAGAATCCGCTGACCAGTCCACGCCACTCGGTGAAATTCTCCGAACCGCGGAAATCCACGGTGTGGTTTTCCAGCGTCTCCCACTTCACCATCAGCCGGTAGCGCTGCGGCTTCTCGATCGAGCGGTGCAGCTCGAAACCGTGAAAGCCCCTGGAGCGGCCGAAGGCTGCGCCCGCCCTGGCGACGGCTGCTTCGAAGTCGGCCTCGCTGCCCGGCTTGACGTCGATCTGTGCGATTTCGGTGATCATGCGCTCGGCCCGTGTTGATTGTTGGGGCCAGCGTCATATCGCACTCCGCGCGGCAATTGAAGCCGACCCGCGCGGTACCCTGTCAGGCGCCGATGCTCATCGCGTTGCGGACGATGACCTGCTGGACGGGCTCGTGTCGCTGCGCCGCGCGGCGGCGGCCCTGCTCCAGCGACAGCGGCTGTTCAACAGTGGCGACCACGCGGTTGCGGCCGCCGCGCTTGGCCTGATACAGCGCGGTGTCGGCCGCGGCGAGCAGCACGTCGAGTTCGACATTCGCCGGCCCGCCGGCGACGCCGATGCTGACGGTGGTCGCGATCGGCGCGCCGTCGACTTCCAGGCCGCAGCCCTCGAAGGTTTCGCGCACCCGCTCCGCCGCGGTCATCGCCTCGTCGATGGAGCACGGCAACAGCGCCGCGAATTCCTCTCCGCCGATCCGCCCGCACAGATCCGACATCCGCAGCGACCCGGACACGATCGCCGCGAACAGCTTGATGACCTCGTCGCCCGCCGGATGGCCGAACCGGTCGTTGATCGACTTGAAGTGATCGAGGTCGAAGATCATCACCGTGACCGGCCGCCCGGCCGCGGCCTCGCGCTCGATCATCCGCGCTGTGGCCTCCGAGAAGCCGCGACGGTTGAACAGGCCGGTGAGCGGATCGAGCGCGGCCGCCGTCTTGTGGGCGCGCACGGTGCGCTCCGAGACCAGCATGAAGACCACGAAGACCGTGCCGATCGCGTACAGCACCAGCTCGATGGCGAAGATCAGCACCCAGATATTGCTGGTATAGGTGTTACCCTGCGTCGGCAGCAGTTCGGCGAGCACGATCGGCAGCATCAGCACGGCGCCGTGCAGCAGCGGCACCAGCATCGCCGGCCAGCGCCGCATCACGGCCTTGCGGCGCTCGGCGAACAATTCGTTCGCGGTCAGCGCGGCGTAGATCGCGACGATGCCGGCGCCGAGCGTCATCCGCACCGACGACGATTCCGGCGGCAGGCTGATCACCGCGGCGATCCAGGCGATCGCGCCGAGGACCAGGCCCGGCCAGTTCGGCTTGTGGCCGTGGAACACCCGCGCCGCGTTCCACATCATGCCGCAGGCGATGAAGCCCGCGCTCGCCAGCGACAGCACGGCGATGTCAGGCAGGAACGATCCGAGGACCTGCCATTGTGCCACGGTCGCCGCGCCGATCAGGTAAGCGGCCCCCCACCAGTAGAGCGCGGGGATTTTCTCCTGTCCGCCGAAGTAGAGAAGCATTCCCCCGAGCAGCGTGCAGATCAGCGTTGCGACCAAGAGCAACGTCGAAAAATCGAGCGACATGATGCGAACTACCCGGGACCAATCCAACTGGAGGGTTTGCAACGCTGCCGATGCGACAGAAGTGCCCCCTGCTGATCGCAATCTGGCTGCACCGCGTTGAGATCGCGTGTCCTCAACAGCTCGCTTTGGCAGCGAAGTTTCGAAAAATGCGATGAAAATTGACAGCGCGCCGTGGCCGGCGGACGGGCACAAAAGTCCGGCAAAACCAAAAAGGGCGCCCCGAAGGACGCCCTTTCCGATTGACGATGAAGCGGAGGATCAGCGCTTCGAGAACTGGAACGAACGACGGGCCTTGGCCTTGCCGTACTTCTTGCGCTCGACCACGCGGCTGTCGCGGGTCAGGAAGCCGCCCTTCTTGAGCACGCCGCGCAGCTCCGGCTCGAAATTGGTGAGCGCCTTGGAGATGCCGTGGCGAACCGCGCCGGCCTGGCCGGACAGGCCGCCGCCGGCGACGGTGCAGATCACGTCGTACTGGCCGGCACGGGCCGCGGCGACCAGCGGCTGCTGGATCATCATGCGCAGCACCGGACGGGCGAAATAGACCTCGACCTCACGCGAATTGACGGTGACCTTGCCGGCGCCCGGCTTGATCCAGACGCGGGCGACCGCGTCCTTGCGCTTGCCGGTGGCGTAGGCGCGGCCGAACTTGTCGACCTTCTTGGTGTAGGTCGGCGCATCCGGCTGGGTCGTCTTCAGCGCCGAGAGCTGGTCGAGGGACTGCATGGTTTCGGACATCTTATGCGGCCCTCTTGTTCTTGCGATTCATCGCGCCGACGTCGAGCGTTTCGGGTTGCTGGGCTTCGTGCGGATGTTCGGCGCCGGGATAGACGCGCAGATTGCCCATCTGCACGCGACCGAGCGGACCGCGCGGGATCATGCGCTCGACAGCCTTCTCGACGACGCGCTCCGGGAAACGACCCTCGAGGATCGACTTCGCAGTGCGCTCCTTGATGCCGCCGATGAAGCCGGTGTGGTGGTAATAGACCTTGTTGTCGCGCTTGCGACCGGTCAGCACCACCTTGGCGGCGTTGACGATGATGATGTTGTCACCGCAATCGACATGCGGGGTGTAGGTCGGGAGGTGCTTGCCGCGCAGCCGCATCGCAACCAGCGTGGCGAGCCGGCCGACCACGAGACCAGTGGCGTCGATAATGACCCACTTCTTCGTGACTTCGGCGGGCTTGGCCGAAAACGTCTTCATGAGATTAATCCATGACAGGGGGAAATTCGGCGCAGGCGCACCGGACTTGAGCTGGCTTGTAGATAAGCCGCTCGCCGTCGTCAATCCCCGTCCGCACGAGATTATTGTATTAAAACAGCATCTTATAAATATGGTGCTATATTACCCTTCGAAACCTCAAGCGATCGGAATGGAATAGGTCGAGGTGACATGGGCGATCGGATCGGGCGAGGTGCCCGACAGCAGCGTCACCTCGCCGACCGCAAGCCGCTTGCCGAGCTTGAGCAACCGCGCCACCGCGACCACGTCCTGCCCCGGCTGGCCCTTGCGCAGGAAATTGATGTTGAGATTGGTGGTGACCGCGAGCGCGACCGGGCCGATCGCCGACAGCAGCACCACGTACATCGCAAAGTCCGCCAGTGCCATCAGCGTCGGCCCCGACACCGTTCCGCCGGGACGCAGCATGCGGTCGCTGTAGCGCTGCCGCAGCAGGCTGGAGCGGCCATCCGCGGACTCGATGGAAATATCGCCGTGGCCGAAAGCCTGCGGAAACTCACGATTCAAAAAATTCTCGAGATCGGCTACGCTCATTCTCGCATGTGTCATGTGTTCCCGCCCTACTCTCGTTTTCGCCGGGTTTGTTACAATAAGGTGACGCCCGTTCCCAGCGCTGGATTGTCCTTCCGGAAGGTTTCATGACTGCCCTGCCCGCCTCTACGGCGAATTCTCCGTCGCCGATCCTGCTGCGCGAGACGATCGACGGGGGTGTCGCGGTGCTGACGCTGAATCGTCCGGCCGCGCGCAACAGCCTGTCACTCGAACTGATCGCGGACCTTCATGCCGCCCTCGACCTGATCCGCCGCGACGACGGCGTGCGCGTTGTGGTGATCGCCGCCAATGGGCCGGCGTTCTCGGCCGGCCACGACATGAAGGAACTGACCGCGCATCGCAACGACGCCGACCGCGGCCGCGCCAGCTTCAACCGGATCATGACCGCGTGCAGCGCGATGATGCAGACAATTGTGCTGCTGCCGAAGCCGGTGATCGCGGCTGTGCAAGGCGTCGCCACAGCGGCGGGCTGCCAGCTGGTCGCGAGCTGCGATCTCGCGGTCGCCTCCGAGCAGGCGACCTTCGCGACGCCGGGCGTCGACATCGGCCTGTTCTGCTCGACGCCGATGGTGGCGCTGACGCGCAACGTGCCGCGCAAGCACGCCATGCACATGCTGCTGACCGGCGAGCCGGTGAAAGCCGACGAGGCCCGCGCGATCGGACTGATCAATCGCGTGGTGCCGCACGGCACCGAACGCGACGCCGCGATCGCGCTGGCCGGGACCATCGCCAGCAAATCGTCGCACACCGTCAAGATCGGCAAGGAAGCGTTCTATCGCCAGGCCGAGTTGAATCTCGCCGACGCCTATCACTACGCCTCGCAGGTGATGGCCGAAAACATGATGGCGGAAGACGCCGAAGAAGGCATCGGCGCCTTCCTCGACAAGCGCAAGCCGGAGTGGAAAGACCGGTAATCACTTCGAAGCCGCCCCGTCATTGCGAGCGAAGCGAAGCAATCCAGGGCCCCGCAATCGAAGCTGGATTGCTTCGTCGCTTCGCTCCTCGCAATGACGGTCATCTGACATGAACCACGACGCCTATCCCGACAACTACATCCGCGAGATCCTCAGCGGCGTGAAGACCATCGCCGTCGTCGGCGCGTCGCCGCTCAACGTGCGGCCGAGTTACTTCGTGTTCAAATATCTCGCCGAGCGCGGCTACGACATGATCCCGGTGAATCCCGGCCAGGTCGGCAACAGCCTGCTCGGCAAGCCGTTCGTCGCCTCATTGCGCGACATCGATCGCCCGGTCGACATGGTCGACATCTTCCGGGCGTCCGCGCATGTGATGCCGATCGTCGAGGAGGCGCTGGCGCTGGCGCCGCTGCCGAAAGTGATCTGGATGCAGATCGGCGTTCGTAACGACGAAGCCGCGGCGCGCGCTGAAGCCGCCGGGCTGCGCGTGGTGATGAACCGCTGCCCGAAGATCGAATACGGCCGGCTGTCGTCGGAGATTTCCTGGATGGGCGTCAATTCGCGCACGCTCAGCTCCAAGCGCGCGCCTGTCCCCGTCAAGGGGATGCGGCTGTCGCTCGACCGCGCGAGCCTCGCCGGCGGCGATACCGCCGCTTCCGACCGCGCCACCCGCAATCGCGGCGAGACGTCCTGACGGCGCCTCGCCCGTCGCTGCACCTCGCTTGACCTTCCGCCGGGTTGCGCTCAGATAGCGCCAAACCATCAGCCAGCTCGACGGAGGGATCGACCATGACCGAACGCAGCCCGGGATTTGCCACGCTCGCGGTGCACGCCGGCGCGCAGCCCGATCCCACCACCGGGGCGCGGGCGACGCCGATCTACCAGACCACCTCCTTCGTATTCAACGACGCCGACCACGCCGCGTCGCTGTTCGGCCTGCAGGCGTTCGGCAACATCTACACCCGCATCACCAATCCGACGACCGCGGTCCTCGAGGAGCGCGTCGCCGCGCTTGAAGGCGGCACCGCGGCGCTCGCGACCGCGTCCGGCCACGCCGCGCAGCTCGTGGTAATGCAGCAATTGCTGATGCCCGGCGACGAATTCATCGCCGCGCGAAAGCTCTACGGCGGCTCGATCAACCAGTTCACCCACGCCTTCAAGAGCTTCGGCTGGAACGTGGTGTGGGCCGATCCCGACGACATCGACAGCTTCCAGCGCGCGGTGACGCCGAAGACCAAGGCGATCTTCATCGAATCGATCGCCAATCCGGCCGGCAGCAT
Source organism: Rhodopseudomonas sp. NSM (assembly GCF_052445935.1). NCBI lineage: Bacteria > Pseudomonadati > Pseudomonadota > Alphaproteobacteria > Hyphomicrobiales > Nitrobacteraceae > Rhodopseudomonas > Rhodopseudomonas sp. NSM. Next base: position 199,319 of record NZ_JBQTCH010000002.1, read on the forward strand.
CACCGACATCGAGGCGATCGCCGAAGTCGCGCGTAACGCCGGCGTGCCGCTGATCGTCGACAACACGCTGGCGACGCCGTATCTGATCCGCCCGATCGACCACGGCGCCGACATCGTCGTGCACTCGCTGACCAAATTTCTCGGCGGACACGGTAATTCGCTGGGCGGCATCATCGTCGACGCCGGCACCTTCGACTGGTCGAAGGGCGGCAAGTATCCGATGCTGAGCGAGCCGCGGCCGGAATATCATGGGCTGAAGCTGCAGGAGACGTTCGGCAATTTCGCCTTCGCGATCGCCTGCCGCGTGCTCGGCCTGCGCGACCTCGGCCCGGCGCTGTCGCCGTTCAACGCCTTCCTGCTGATGACCGGCATCGAGACGCTGCCGCTGCGGATGCAGAAGCACTGCGAGAACGCCAAGGCGATCGCCGAATTCCTGTCGGCCCACAAGGCGGTGTCGGCGGTGAACTATTCCGGCCTGGCGTCGAGCAAGTACAACGCACTCGCCCGCAAATACGCGCCCAAGGGCGCCGGCGCGGTGTTCACCTTCAGCCTCAAGGGCGGTTATCAGGCCGGCGTCGATCTGGTCTCCAATGTGAAGCTGTTCTCGCATCTCGCCAATGTCGGCGACACCCGCTCGCTGATCATCCATCCGGCATCGACCACGCACAGCCAGCTCGACGACGCGCAGAAGACAGCGGCCGGCGCCGCACCGGACATGGTGCGCGTCTCGATCGGCATCGAGGACAAGGAAGACCTGATCGCGGATCTCGACGAGGCGCTCGGCGGCTGACGCCAAACGGCGCCCGGAGGCGGCGATGAGCGGCGGCCATCTCGAAATGCGCCGGATGGAGGCGCTGAGCAACACCGTGTTCGGCGTCGCCATGACCTTGCTCGCCTATCAGGCGCCGCGTGAAAAATTCGCCAGCGCCGATCCGCAATGGCGGGAGATCTGGCACCTCTACGGCGCCTTTCTGTCGACGCTGTTGCTCAGCTTCATCGTCGCCGGCATGTTCTGGTACAGCCATCAGCGCCGGCTCGCCTACGCGACCCACGCCGGCCGCGCCGAAGTTCTGCTGAACCTGTTCTTCCTGCTGTCGATCATCCTGCTGCCGGTGACCTGCGGGCTGTACGGCAACAATTACGACTCGCCCAACGTCACGACGCTGTACAGCTTCAATCTGTTGCTGATCGCGCTGTTCAACACCGTGCTGTGGGCGATCGCCGTGGCGCGGAAGAACGACTGGGTGATGCTGGCCACGCCGGCCTTTTCTCTGGTGTTGTTCTGCGCCGCGCTGGTGGCGTGCCTGATCGACCCGCATTCGCCCAAATACATCTGGCCGATCGCGTTTCTGTCGCCGTTCATCAGCGCCTATGTCGAACGGCGCCACAGGCCGAAATTTGATGGCGAAGCGCCTTAGCGGCACTTCCGCTCCGGATCAGCCGGGTTGCCCGATCGGCAGCGCCACCGCGCGCGCCACGTCTTTCGGCCGCGGCGCGGTCAGCCGTTCCACCTGCAGCACCGCCAAGGTTAGCACCACGATGCCGACGGCCTGATGGGCGAGCGCCAGACCGATCGGCGTCGCATGCAGCACCGTGAGAATGCCGAGCGCCGCCTGCAGCGACAATGCCGCGAACAGCCACAGCGCGCCGCCGGCCGCAGCTCCCGCGCGCGACCGCAGCGCGTCGATCGCATGCCATGCCGCCAGCGCCCACAGCGCATAGGCCATCATGCGATGGTCGAACTGCACGGTGAGGTGATTGTCGAACAGGTTCTTCCACCATGGCTGCTCGAACCACAGCCGTTCGGCGGAGGGGATCAGCGCGCCGTCGATCAGCGGCCAGGTGTTGAACACCCGTCCGGCGCGCAGCCCGGCGACCAGCGCGCCGAGGAAGAGCTGCAGCAGCGTCATCGCCAGCAATATGATCGCGGTGAATTTCAGCCGCGCCGCAGCCAGGACCGGCGGCTTGTCGCTGAGCCGTCGCAGCGTCCAGACGATCGCGGCGAAGATGATCAGCGCCAGCGTCAGATGGATCGCGAGGCGCACCTGCGACACTTCGGTGCGCTGCGACAGGCCCGACGCCACCATCCACCAGCCGACCGCGCCCTGCAGCGCGCCGAGCGCGAAGATGCCCCACAGCGCCCGCTTCCATTCCGGGCCGATCGCGCCGCGCCACAGAAACCACAGGAACGGCAGCAGATAGGCGATGCCGATCACCCGCCCGAGCAGGCGGTGGCTCCATTCCCACCAGAAGATGGTCTTGAACTCATGCAGCGTCATCCCGGCGTTGAGCTCGCGATATTGCGGGATCTGCTTGTAGCCGTTGAACGCGGCGTGCCATTGCGCGTCGGTGAGCGGCGGCAGCGTGCCGGTGACGGGCTTCCATTCGACGATCGACAGACCGGATTCGGTCAGCCGCGTCGCGCCGCCGACCAGCACCATCACCGCGATCAATGCCGCGACCAGCGTCAGCCAGATCCGGACGGCACGAACGCGAGATCTACGGACGGGGGAACGGTCTGGCTCCGCGGCAGCGGTCATAAAGCATACCTTGAACGGATTTTCGCGCCCCTTATAGTCGCGCCGTTCCCACGCGCAAGGCGTCGCGAGAACCTATCAAGTGCGTGTGATTTCGACATGAACATCCGAACCCGAAAACTGATTGGAACCATCGCGCTGCTGGTGCTCGCGATCGTATGGTCGCTGGTCGCGATGGCGATCGCGCAGGCGCCGGTGATCGCCGAATCCAAATGGCTGCAGATCGTCTATTACGTCGTCGCCGGGCTCGGCTGGGTGCTGCCGGCGATGCCGATCGTGACCTGGATGTCGCGCCCAGATCGTCAGTAACGCCGCCCGAGCCGGGTGGCGGCCCCGGGCATCACGCCGGACAAGACCACCCGCAATCCGCGCAGCGAGCTTCGCCGTCCGTCCCATGCGATCCGCGGCAGCATCTGCGGCGACGCAGTTCGCTCGATCACGCCCGGGATCGCTGTGACCGCGCTGGCAAAGCCGTCGTGCTCGACGATCCGCACGTCGCGCTGCGCAAAGCTGCCGCGCTCGCCATACGGATAGGCAAAGTGCGGCGCGTCGCGGCCGAGCGCCGCGCGCAGCACCGCCCGGCCCATCGCGATCTCGCGTTGCGCGACCGTGTCGTCGACATTGCCGAGCAGCGGATAGTTCACCGTCGCGCTGCCGATCGTGACCCTGGGATCGGAGGCGAGCCTCGCCACCTCCTCCCAGTTCATCACCGCGCTGCTGGTGAGCCGTGCGACGTCGACGCCATAACGCTTGCACAGATCGTGGATCGCAGCCGTCAGATCCGGCGGCGACAGCGCGCGCAACCAGCTCCCGAGGAAGTGGAACACCCGATACTTGTCGTCGGTCGTCGCGGTGTCGAAGTGGCGCTCGTTGTGATCGATCACCAGAGCGATGCGATCGTGACCGGCGATCACCTGCTCCAGCGCGAGCCACCAGGCTTCGCCGAGTCCGTCGGGAAACGCGGTCGGCAGATACACCGCGAACGGCGCGTCATGCCGGGCCAGCACCGGATGACCGAAAGTGATCAGATCGCGCGAGCCGCCGTCGAAGGTGAGGCAGACGAAGCGCCCGATCGCATCGGGCCGCGCCATGCGGTCCAGCACCTCGTCGGGCGAAATCACGTCGCAGTTCCAGCGCCGCAGCGCGCGTAGCAGGCGATCGAGCCACTGCGGCGTGATCTCGCGGCTGCGCAGCGGCTGGAATCTGTCCCTGCGCGTCGGCCGAACACGGTCGAAACGCAGAATGACACCACAACCTCGTCCGCCGAGTTGCGCGAGCCGCGCCAGGCCGCTGAAATAAGCAAGTTCCAGCCCTGCCGACGCCCAAAAACCGCTCGCTGACAAGGTCTGCTCCCGACGCCCGCGGCGCCCATCGCCGCGTTTCGCGCGGTCTCATTACTGTTTGTTGAGATTTCTTTGTAAAGGTCCGGACACGCTGAAAAGCGTAAAGATTCGTCTAAAGGAATTCACATGACGCTGATGGCCGTGCTCAGCGAAGGCCGTTCCGCGGACCACGCGTCGTCGTCGGTGCATCCCGGCCGCATTGCGCGGCTCGATATTTTCCGCGACATGGCCTCGGCGGAAGCGATCTGGCGCGCGCTGGAACAGCCCGAGCAATTTTCCACGCCATACCAGCGGTTCGACTTTCTCGACGCGTGGCAGCGCCATGTCGGCCTCGCCGGTCAACTCGAACCCTTCATCGTCGTGGCCAGCGACGCCGAGCAGCGGCCGATGTTTTTGCTGCCGCTCGGGCTGGAGCGACGCTTCGGCGTTCGTATCGCGCGGTTCCTCGGCGGCAAGCACACCACCTTCAACATGCCGCTGTGGCGCCGCGATGTCGCGCGAACGGCGGATGCGAGCGACCTCGCCGCGCTGATCGCGGGCCTGCGTGCGCGCCCCGACGGCGCCGACGTGCTGGCGCTGTCTCAGCAGCCGCTGCGCTGGCGCGATCTCGCCAACCCGATGGCGCAGTTCCCGCATCAACCCTCGATCAACGACTGTCCGGTTCTCGTGGTCGATCCCGCGGCGCCGCCGACCGATCGGATCAGCAACTCGTTCCGACGCCGCCTCAAGACCAAGGAAAAGAAGCTGCAGGCGCTGCCCGGCTATCGCTACGTCCAGGCCGAGAGCGACGCCGACGTCGAACGCGTGCTCGATGCCTTCTTCCGGATCAAGCCGATCCGGATGGCGGCGCAGAAACTGCCGAACGTGTTCGCCGACCCGGGCGTCGCCGATTTCATCCGCCGGGCCTGCCTGACGAAACTCCCGGGCGGCGGCCGCGCGATCGAGATCCACGCGCTGGAATCCGACGACGAGATGATCGCGATGTTCGCCGGCGTCGCCGACGGCCATCGCTACTCGATGATGTTCAACACCTACACGCTGTCGGAGGCGTCGCGCTACAGCCCCGGCCTGATCCTGATGCGCTCGATCATCGATCACTACGCCGAGCGGGGCTACCGCCGGCTCGATCTCGGCATCGGCTCCGACGACTACAAGAAGCTGTTCTGCAAGGACCTCGAACCGATCTTCGACAGCTTCGTCGCGCTGTCTCCGCGCGGCCGGATCGCGGCCGTCGCGATGGCAGGGGCCGCGCGCGCCAAGCGCGCCGTCAAGCAGACCCCGGCCCTGATGCGGATCGCGCAGCGGCTGCGCGGCGCGCTGCAGCGCTGATCGCAATATCACTTCGCGACCACCGAAATGCCCGGGCAGGACCCGGGCATTTTCAGTTCAGCGACATCGCAGCTCGTCACGCAGCGACGGTGCGCTCGCCGGGTTCGATGAGATCCGACGGCCGCGCCGCCGCGCTCACCATCGTCGCCTCCGAGAAGCCGACCGCCCTGAGTTGTTCCGCCATCTTCACGCGGGCGTCCGCCGGCATGTCGGCCGCCGGCACCACGACGGCCTGGGCCTGTGCCGTCAACAGCTCGGCCGGCAGATCGGCCGCGGTGCCGGCGTCGAGCAGCACGTGATCGTAGACCCGCAGCAGCGCGTTCAGCGCCACGATCAGCCGCGGCGATTGCAGCAGGTTGCGGTCGAAGCCCGGACGCCCCGCACTGACGAGGTGCAGCGCCGTGCTACGGTCGCGGGTGATCACCTGGCCGAACGATGCCTCGCCCTGCATCAGCTCCGCGAGTCCCGGCGCGACCGGATCGGATGACGCAGCCTTCAGCATGGCGGAGGATTCCGACAGATCGATCAGCACCACCTTGGCGTCGCGTGCGAGCCGCCGCGCCAGGGTCAGCGCCGTTGCGGTGACGTTGTCGGTGTCCCCGGTGCCGAGCACGGTGATCTTGCGCGCAGCGTCGCCGGCGCCGTGCAGCCGTTGCGCCAGTGCCTCGAGGTCGCCTGCATCCGTCGGCCGGTCGGCAACGGCCTCATCGACGTCGTCGCGAGCCGGCGGCGGCGATGGCGGCGTGGCGGGCGCCGCGACGAAGGTCGGTGCTGGCGGCTCCTGGGACGCGCGCGTCGGGCCGGTCACCGGCATCGCCATCCCGGCGGCCCGCGGCTGGGTCATCCGCAGCAACTCGCCGGTGGCGATGCCGCCGGCGGACAGGATCAGCGTCGCCAGCGTGGCGATCAGCACGATCGGCAGTTTCTTCGGATAGGCCGGCGTGTTCGAGACGATGGCGCGGGAGATGATGCGTCCGTCGGCCGGCGCCTGGTCGATGGTTTCGCGGGTCGTCGCCTCGCGATATTTCGCCAGATAGGATTCCAGCAGATCGCGTTGCGCCTTGGCTTCACGCTCGAGCGCGCGAAGCTGGACATCCTGGCCGTTTGTGGAAGACGCCTGCTTCTTCAACTGCTCGAGACTTGCCACAAGGTTGTCGACCCGGCCGCTGGCGATCCGCGCGTCGCTCTCGAAGGAGCGCGACAGCTTCATCGCCTCGTCGCGCAATTGCCGGTCCAGATCGGTGAGCTGCGCCTTCAGTTCCTTGATCCGCGGATGGTTGCCGAGCAGCGTCGAGGATTGTTCGGCGAGCTGGGTCCGCAGCATCACGCGCTGTTCGGTCAGCCGCCGCATCACCTCGGAGTTCAGCACCTCGGACGCCTCGATCGGGCGGCCGCCCTGCAGCATCTCCTTGATCAGCCGCGATTTGGATTCGGCGTCGGACTTCAGGGCGCGCGCATTGCCGAGCTGGGTGTTGAGCTCGCCGAGCTGCTGATTCGACAGCGTGGTGTTGTTGGTGCCGATGAACAGGCTCGACTTCGAGCGGAAATCCTCGGCCTTGGATTCGGCTTCGGCGACCTTGTTGCGCAGCGACTCGATCTCGCCGGACAGCCATTGCCCGGCGGACCGCGCCTGCGCCTGGCGGGCATTCTGCTGGAGCACCAGATAGTCGTCGGCGATGGAATTGGCGACGCGCGCCGCGAGCTCCGGATCCTGCGACTGGAATTCGACGACCATCACGCGCGACTTGTCGACCGCATAGGCGGTGAGCCGCTCGTAATAGGCGTCGAGCACGCGCTCTTCCGGCGTCATCGAAAACGGGTCGCGGCCGATGCCGACCAGCGCCAGCAACGACTTCAGCGGATTGATGCCCTTCAGGACGGGGTCGAATTCGGGGCGCTCGGCCAGCTTGTTCTGCTTGATGACTTCGAGCGCGAGTTCGCGCGACAGCAGAAGCTGAACCTGGCTGGTCACCGCTTCCGGATCGACCGCGTTGCGCCGCTCGTCGCGCTCGCCGGTCGGGCGCAGGAAGATGTTCTCGCGACCGTCGATCAGGATGCGCGCTTCCGATTTGTAGCGCGGAGTGATCAGATTGACGACGGCGAGCGACAGCACCAGCGCCAGCAGCGTCGGCGCGATGATCAGGTGCTTCTTGCGCGCCAGCGCCTGGCCGATCAGCCGCAGGTCGATATCGCCGTTGGCCGGCGCCGCGATTGCAGCCGGCGCCTGCCGCGAGCGCTTGATGATCGGCTCGTCGGCCGGCGATCTGTTGAACATCGGCTGTTTTGCCGCAGCCTTGATGCGCTCTGCCTTCGAAGCTGCAGCCGCGGCCGGATTCGCGGGCGAAACCGGTTCGCTGCCCGCGGTTTCGTCCTTCGTCCGACGCCAGAACGGGAAGCGCATCGCAAACTCCTACTTGACGCCAAGACTCGTCTCGTGATCCTCCCGATTACAAACGATTAAGGTTGCTGTGGCGTTAAAATCGCGGTTTCCGGACTACTCAAATCGTGTACTGTCGCAGGAACAGGCATTATTTGTTAACCATCCAAACCGTTAATCTGAATCGGAAAATTTTCGCGGATCCAGCAATGCACCGTGGCCACCCCTTCGTCGTCAGCGCCGCGGCGCCGCTCATCATCCAGCGCGGCGTGGGAGCCTCCATTCGCGTCGGCAAGCGCTGGCTCTGACGTGGTCTCGCCCCCGAACCAGCCGTTGCGGATTGTCCACGCGGTTCGCGCGCCGGTGGGTGGCATCATCCGCCACATCCTCGACCTCGCCAACGGCCAGGCCGATCGCGGCCACCAGGTCGCACTGATCACTGACAGCCTCACCGGCGGCGACCGCGCCGCGGCCGCGCTCGCCGAGATCGCGCCCAGGCTGAAGCTCGGCGTCTACCGGATGCCGATCCGCCGCGAGCCGTCGCCGACCGATCCTTGGATCTGGCTCCGGTTCGCGCGGCTGATCGGCGGCCTGAACCCCGACGTGCTGCACGGCCACGGCGCCAAGGCCGGCGTCTTCATGCGCATCGTGCCGAAGCCCGCGCATGCGATCCGGGTCTACACCCCGCACGGCGGCTCGCTGCACTATCCGACCTCGACGACGAAGGGGCAACTCTACAGCCGGATGGAGCGGCTGCTGATGAACCGGACCGAACTGTTCCTGTTCGAGAGCGAATTCGCGCGGAACACTTATCAAAGAATGATCGGCAAGCCCGACGGCCTGGTGCGCTGCGTGTTCAACGGCGTCACTGCCGGCGAGTTCGATCCGGTCAAACCCGCCGAAGACGTCACCGACCTCGGTTATGTCGGCGAATTCCGCAGGATCAAGGGTGCCGATCTGCTGGTCGAGGCCGTCGCCCGGCTTCGCGCCGACGGCCGGCCGGTCACGCTCACACTCGGCGGCGACGGCGAGGAATCCGAGGCGTTGAAAGCTCAGGTCAGGCAACTCGGCCTGAACGATGCGGTGCGCTTCGTAGGTCACGTCAAGGCGCGCGACGGCTTCGCCAAGGGACGACTCCTGGTGGTGCCGTCGCGCGGCGACTCGATGCCCTATGTGGTGATCGAGGCCGCCGCCGCGGGCATTCCGATGATCGCCGCCAATGTCGGCGGCATCCCGGAGATCTTCGGTCCCGAACACACCGGCGCCCTGTTCGCGCCCGGCCGGCCCGCCGCAATGGCCGACGCGATCAAGGCGGCGCTCGACGACCTGCCCGCCGCGCAGGCGCGCGCCCGCGCGCTGCGGGAACGGATCTTCCTGCATTTCTCGCAGAAGGCGATGGTCGATGGCGTGATGGCCGGCTACCGCGAAGCCTTTGCCGGAGAAGGCAGTGCCAGAGACGCCGGTTCCGACGAGGCGACCGGCGGACATCAATAGTCTACGATTGCGCTAACGGTTTCTTGCAATTTTTACCCTTAAGTCCGCCGAGGATTCGCGCGCGGCAGGGTCGCGAGCGGTGACAACGGAAATCGTCACGTGGAACCGATCAGCTCCCGCTCCATCATCGACGCCGCTGCAGCGCAGGCAGCGGCCGGCAATGATGCGACCCGGCCGACGGTCGAGCGGCGCAAGCGGCTGTCGCCGGCAGCGCTCGCCGTGGCCAACGAAAAGGTTCCCGAAGCCTATTCGCCGATCGTGATTGCCGGACTGGTACGGCTCGCCGATTTCGTGCTGATCGCCGGCGTCGGCATCGCGCTGTATCTCGGCTATGTCGCGCGTCGCGACGGCCTGCAGTGGGAGTACATCGCCGCGATCCTCGGCATGACCATCACCGCGGTGATCAGCTTCCAGGCCGCCGACATCTATCAGGTCCAGGTGTTCCGCGGCACGCTGAAGCAGATGACCCGCATGATCTCGGCGTGGTCGTTCGTGTTCCTGCTGTTCATCGGCGTTTCGTTCCTCGCCAAGGTCGGCGGCGATGTCTCGCGGCTGTGGCTGTCCTCATTCTATGTCATCGGCCTCGCGCTGCTGATCGGCGGACGGCTGGTGCTGCGCAATCTGGTCCGGCACTGGGCGCGCCAGGGCCGGCTCGATCGCCGCACCATCATCGTCGGCTCCGACGAGAACGGCGAGAAACTGATCAACGCGCTGAGAGCGCAGCAGGACGACGATTCCGACATTCGCGTGCTCGGCGTGTTCGACGACCGCAACGACAGCCGCGCGCTCGACAGCTGCGCGGGCTCGCCGAAGCTCGGCAAGATCGACGACATTCTCGAATTCGCACGCCGCACACGCGTCGATCTGGTGCTGTTCGCGCTGCCGATCTCGGCCGAGACCCGCATTCTCGATATGCTGAAGAAGCTCTGGGTGCTGCCGGTGGACATCCGGCTATCCGCACATACCAACAAGCTGCGCTTCCGCCCGCGCGCTTATTCCTATCTCGGCAATGTGCCGACGCTGGAGGTGTTCGAGGCGCCGATCACCGACTGGGACCAGGTGACGAAGCGATTGTTCGACCATATAGTCGGCGGCCTGATCCTGCTGGCGGCGGCGCCGGTGATGGCGCTGGTCGCGCTGGCGATCAAGCTCGACAGCCCCGGCCCGGTGCTGTTCCGGCAGAAGCGGTTCGGCTTCAACAACGAACGCATCGACGTGTTCAAGTTCCGCTCGATGTATCATCACCTCGCAGATCCGACCGCGTCGAAGGTGGTGACCAGGAACGACCCGCGCGTCACCCGCGTCGGAAAATTCATCCGCCGCACCAGCCTCGACGAGTTGCCGCAGCTGTTCAACGTCGTCTTCAAGAACAATCTGTCGCTGGTCGGCCCGCGCCCGCACGCCGTGCAGGGCAAGCTGCAGCATCGGCTGTTCGACGAAACCGTCGACGGTTACTTCGCCCGCCATCGCGTCAAGCCGGGCATCACCGGCTGGGCGCAGATCAACGGATGGCGCGGCGAGATCGACAACGAAGAGAAGATCCAGAAGCGCGTCGAGTTCGACCTGTACTACATCGAGAACTGGTCGGTGCTGTTCGACCTCTTCATTCTGCTGAAGACGCCGTGGGCCCTGCTCAAGGGCGAGAACGCGTATTGAGACAGCGTAGGCGCAACGCGCTGCCCTTGCTCCTGTGGGATGAGAAGAAGCCGCCCCGGGAGAAAGCGAACTCCCTCGCCCCGCTCTTGCGGGGAGAGGGTTGGGGTGAGGGGCAGGCCACAAGTCGCAGAGGCTCGGCAGCGCGGATGCGCCCCCTCACCCGACCGGCTACGCCGGTCGACCTCTACCCGCAAGTGGGGAGAGGTTAAGTCGGCGCCTGATTGACTCCGAACGACTTGCTACTTGTTCCCGTACGACACGCCCATCCCGGCGCGGACGTCGGCCTGGATGCCGTAGGGCGCGATCGGGTAGCGCAGCCCGTTGCTGGCGAGCTGTTTCATGCCGTCGATCGCCTTGGCGAGTTGCGCCGGCTTCAGCGCCATCAGCATCTCTTCATCCGGCACGCCGCCGTAGCGGCGCTCGGCGAAGCAGGGCAGCGACAGGCTCGGCTCGCCGGTGACGAGCGCCCTGCCCCAGGAATCCGCGCAGGCGGTCTCGCCGACCACGCCCCATTCGAACTTCTTGTAGCCGGCATATTGCAGGCCGTTGATCAGGATGATCATCTGCCCCGGCGTCGCATAGACGAGGCAGATATCGGGCGGATCGAGCCGGCCGCTCGAAAGCGGCGACACCGCCATCGCCTGATATTGCCCGAACGGCACAACGTCGAGCGCCTGCTGGCGCTTGCGCGCATCCTCCGGCGTCGCATGCCAGACGCCGACATAGGAGCGACCGTCCAGCCACTGCTCGTCCTGCGGGCCGAGCCCGATCACCGCGCGGCACTGCGCGCCGACCAGATCCTCGCCGGTGATGCCGACGGTCCAGCCGAGCCGCGATGCCATGCTGACGATCTGGTCGGTGGTGTGGATGGCGTTCGGCCGGCGGATCTTCGGCACCGCTTCCATCTCGGCCGTCGTGGCGAACATCTTCATGCCGATCACGGTGGTCTTCAGCCGCAGCAGCGCATTGAGATCGGCCACCATCGCCGCGAAATCGAATGTCTCCGACGCGATCACCGCATCCATGACGTGCCTCCCGATATTGTTTCGCGCCGCGGTTCGAGCCGCGGCTGCGGAGCGCAGCATAGAGGGCGTCACGCGCGAGTCCATCATGGCCACGCGGACGCCGGCGGCTTACGCGGTCGGCCTGCCGTTCGTCGTCAGGTGCGTTCCTGACACCAACGCTGCTTTCGTCCTCGCCGGAATCGTCCTAGTCTTTCGGCTTCATTCGGATCGAGGAGCGTGACGATGCTGGCAGCCACCTTTCAGACCGCGGCTTTCCTGTTTCTGCTGCTGGTCGCGGTTCTGGTCGTCGCGGTGTTCATCGCCTTTCTCGCGCCGCCGCTCGGCAAGCTGCCGCGGCCGGGCCTGACCACGGTGCTGCTGTATCTCGCCGCCGAACTCGCGGCGCTGGTGTTCGCGATCTGGCTGGTGGCGCAGGTCAGCGCCTTCGAACTGCTGCCGGTGCTGATCGCGCTGGCGATCGCCGCATTGGTGTTCGCGCCGCGGCTGGTCTCCCGAATCCCGCTGCCGGCGTCGGTGACCGGCCTGCTCGGCAAGAAATAGCCAACGCCACCGCCCGACCCGCCGCTTCACCGCGGCGGCGGGCGTCCTCCCCGGGTTGGTTTCTGACAGCCGCCCTCGTTCGCGAGGGCGGTTCGTTGTCAGTTCGACGAAACTCGCATGCGAAGGCCGCCGCCGGTCATTTCCGCGACCGCGCGATCGCGCCGGCGACGATCTGCATCGTCACCCCGCCGAGCCAGCCGGTGAGGATAATCACCGTCCAGGCGAGATGCGGCGCCTGATGCAGCACCACAAGGGTGACGGATGCGAATGCGGCGAGCGTGGCGCAGAAGGTGCCCACCGCGCTGAGGAATTCGGCGGTGTCGACCTTGCCCCGCTCGGCGTGCTCGGCCTCGCTCTCGCCGGCGTGGAATGGCAGCGGCGGTATATCGATGCCGAGATAAAATCCGACAGCGCCGACTGCGATCATCGCCAGCAGGAATGCGATCGTGGTCAGCGCGCCGATGCTGGTCCCGACATGCGCGCCGACGAACATCCCGCACGCCGCCCCCGCCATCGCCAGCCCGGTGCGTTCGAGGACATGAGCGGCTTTTCGCACACGGAATCGCATGGCCGGGTCCTCAGCGTTGCAGAGATTCGGCACGCTATGACATTTCGATGCTGGGCGGAAGCTGGCCGGACGGCGGCGTCGCGCCGCAAGAGCGATGCTTGCGTCTCTGCGAGCCATCGAATGTGCACGCACGATGTCCGGCTACTTGGTCGGGGTACTAGTCACACCGCGACATCAGGCGCACGGACTCACTCCGAGCTGTTGTCGAATTTCAACGACGGTGGAGAAGATCGCGTTGGGCATCAACTGCTCAACAGCGGACCTCGCGTCAGGTTGTTCGGGAATTCAGCCGTGACGGCCAAGAAATGGTCGGAGCGAAAGGATTTGAACCTTCGACCCCTAGTCTCCCAGACTAGTGCGCTAACCGGGCTGCGCCACGCTCCGATGCCGTTTCGGCTCTGATGCTGTAGCTTCGATCGGCGGCTTGCGCAAGGCGGGCGGCGTCAAATCATGGCTCCCGGCGCGGCGAAACCGGCCGTGTCAGCCGTCCTTCATCGCCGCGTCGAGCGCTTCGCGGCAGGCGATCAGGTCCTGCAGCACGGCGCGCAGCGGCGCCAGATCGACCGGGGGGCGCGCCGGGGCATCATTCACCGGGGGCAGACCCAGCGGCGGCAGATTGAGCCGTGGCGCCGGCGAAGTCATCGCCGGCAGGTCGTCGTCGTCCTCGAAGGCGTGAGGCTCGATCGCCGGCGCGCGTCGCGCTGCTGCCGGGCTCGCCGCCCGGGCCGGCGCTGCCCGCAGGTCGGGCTCGTCCATCATCGCGTGGAGATCGAGCCCCTCGTCCTTGCCGTCATAATCGTCGTCGTCGAGATCGATGCCGCTGCCGGGCGCGGGCTCGTAGTCTTCCTCGGCGACGGTGCGGCCGATCGCTTCCTCGACCGCGCCGAAGGTCGCGCTGGCCTCGCTGTCGGCAAGCCGCTGCACCGACTTGATGCCGTGTTCCTTGAGGATGCGCTGGACGCCACGGATGGTGTAGCCTTCGCCGTAGAGCAGCCGGCGGATGCCCTTCAGCAGATCGACATCGTCCGGCCGGTAGTAGCGCCGGCCGCCGGATCGCTTCATCGGCTTGATCTGGGTGAAGCGCGTCTCCCAGAACCTCAGCACATGCTGAGGAATATCGAGCTCGTCGGCGACTTCACTGATGGTTCGGAATGCATCCGGCGCTTTGTCCAAATGCAGTCTCCTGTGCTCAGGTGCCCGACGCCGACTCGGACTTGCCTTCGGACGCGCCGTTTGCGGACGCCGCCATCGAAGGCTCAGCGGCGCCGTTGGCGTTGATGCGCTGCTTGAGGATTGCCGAGGGCTTGAACACCATCACCCGCCGCGGCGAGATCGGCACCTCAGTCCCGGTTTTGGGATTACGGCCGATGCGCTGGCCCTTCTGTCTCACCAAAAACGAACCGAACGACGACAGCTTCACCGTCTCGCCCTTCTCGAGGCAGTCGGTGATCTCTTTCAATACCAGTTCGACAAACGCCGACGACTCCGTGCGCGACAGGCCCACCTTTTGGTAGACCGCCTCACAAAGATCGACACGTGTGACTGTTCGTCCGGTCCCGGTCATCGCCTGCCCCACCTCTCGGCGAAAGAAAAATCCGTGCTGAAACTAGGTGTTTAGCAATCGGCGGTCAACCTCCGCCAGCATTCAGATTAGCACGGAACGCAATGGAAATGCTGTTAAAAATTTACACGCGCAACTACCAGCGCAGCAGCGCCGAGCCCCAGGTGAAGCCACCGCCCATGGCTTCCAGCAGCACCAGATGGCCCTTTTTGATCCGGCCATCAGCGACGGCTGCCGCCAGCGCCAGCGGAATCGAGGCCGCCGAGGTGTTGCCGTGGCGATCCACCGTCATCACCACCTTCTGCGGTGCAATATGGAGTTTCTGCGCCGAGGCATCGATGATCCGCTTGTTGGCCTGATGCGGAACAAACCAGTCGACATTGTCGGCGCTGGTGCCGCTGGCGTTGAACGCGTCGATGATAACCCCGGTGATCATCCCGACCGCGTGCTTGAACACTTCGCGGCCTTCCATCCGGAGATGGCCGACGGTCTGCGTCGAGCTCGGTCCACCGTCGACATACAATTTGTGCTTGTGGCGGCCGTCGGAGCGCAGATGCGTGGTCAGCACGCCGCGATCGGCCGAGGTGCCCCAGCCTTCCTGCGCTTCCAGCACGATCGCGCCGGCGCCGTCGCCGAACAGCACGCAGGTGCCGCGGTCGGTCCAGTCGAGAATGCGCGAGAAGGTCTCGGCGCCGATCACCAGCGCACGTTTCGCGGATCCGCCGCGCAAGAAGTTGTCGGCGGTGGCGACCGCGAACACGAAGCCCGAACAGACCGCCTGCAGGTCGAAGGCAACGCCGTGGGTCATGCCGAGCGCGGCCTGGACCTGAACCGCGGTGGCGGGAAAAGTGTGATCCGGAGTCGAGGTCGCCAGCACGATCAGGTCGATCTGGTCGGCGGTGAGCCCGGCGTCGTCGAGCGCGGCCTGCGCCGCCTTGGTGGCGAGATGCGAGGTGTATTCGCCCTCGGCGGCGATGTGGCGCTCCCGGATGCCGGTGCGCTGCACGATCCATTCGTCCGAGGTGTCGACCGACGCAGCCAGTTCGGCGTTGGTGAGGATCCGCTCCGGCAGATAAGCGCCGCAGCCCAGCACGACCGAACGAACCACCGTCACGAGACAGCCTCCTGCGCCGTCGGCGTCGAGACCAGCGCGCCGGCTTCACGATTGAGCGTTTGATTGATCTTGGTCAGGAGATCGTAGCGAACCATGTCATAGCTAACATCGACCGCATAGGCAAAGCCGTCGGCGCTGGTTCCGCCGTGGCTCTTGACCACGATTCCGTTAAGTCCGAGGAACACGCCGCCGTTGGACTTGTTCGGGTCCATCTTGTCCTTGAGCGCCTTGAAGGCGTCGCGCGCGAACAGATAGCCGATCTTCGATCGCCACGTCCGGGACATCGCGGCCTTCAGATATTCGCTGATCTGCCGGGCGGTTCCCTCGGCCGCCTTGAGCGCGATGTTGCCGGAAAAGCCTTCCGACACGATCACGTCGGCGGCGCCCTTGCCGATGCCGTCGCCCTCGACGAAGCCGATGAACTCGAACCGCGGCGATTGCATCGCCCGCAGCAGTTCGGCGGCCTCGCGGATTTCCTCGCCGCCCTTGATCTCCTCGACGCCGATATTGAGCAGGCCCACGGTCGGCCGTTCGAGGTCGAACAGCACGCTGGCCATCGCCGCCCCCATCACCGCCAGCGCCCTGAGGTGCTCGGCGTCGCCGCCGATCGTGGCGCCGAGATCGAGCACCACCGAATCGCCACGCACCGTCGGCCAGGTCGCCGCGATCGCCGGACGGTCGATGCCGGGCAGCGTGCGCAGGCAGAACCGCGCCATCGCCATCAGCGCGCCGGTGTTGCCGGCCGACACCGCGACGTCGGCCTCGCCCTTCTTCACCGCCTCGATCGCCAGCCACATCGACGACACCTTGCGGCCGCGGCGCAGCGCCTGGCTCGGCTTGTCGTGCATGCTGACCGCGACGTCGGTGTGGATGACGCGCGAGACTTTCTTGAGCGCCGGGTACGCAGCGAGCTCTTTCTCGATCAGCGCACTGTCGCCGAACAGCAGAAATTCAGCGTCGGGATGGCGGCCGAGCGAAATGGCGGCGCCTGGGACAATGACGGATGGACCAAAATCACCACCCATTGCGTCCAGCGCGATTCGAACCTTCACCGGCATGGCGTATCGGAAACCCGTTCGCTTGCGGCCTGAAGCGCTTGGCCGCGTCGTGAGAAATGCGCCGGATGGCGCTCGTGCGTGCAGCGCTGCACACCGATCGGGCCGGACAATAGCCGTTCCCGCCCCCGATACAACATCTTGACCGGGCAGATTTAAGTCGCATTTCCCGGTTGGGGAAAATACGCAGCGCAGATGCGAATCCCGCGCGTTTGCCGGGATCAGGCGTCGGCGCGGTCGTCAATCACCCTTCGGCTTGCGCGATCGCGACGGCTTCGCCGGAGCCTTCAACGCCTGCAGCACGGCGAACGGATGCTCTTCAGGGGCATCCGGCTCGACCACCGGCTCGAACACCACGTCCGGCTTGCGCGGATACGGATCGATGCCGAGATACAGCGCGTCGGCCGCGACCCGGCCGATGTCGATCATGCCGCGCTCGATCGCCTCCGGCGGATCGCCCGGATCGGGCTCGCCGTCGTCATCGACCGTCTCCGACAATTCGCGAATCTGCTCCGCCGGCATGAACGTCAGGTCGACATCCTCGTCGATCGTGCTCTCGATCGGATCGAGCGTCACCACGCAGGTCTGGCCGACCCTGGCCTGGACCCGGCCGGTGACGCGGACCCGGCCGCCGCTCTCCGGCGTCAGGTCGAAGGCGGCCTTGGCCGACATGACCTCTCGCAGACCGCCGAGCGCGGCCATCGCCGCGCGCTCGGCCTCGCCCGCCTCGATCTCGCGATGCAGCCCGGTCTCCGGAATCTGCATCACCACGATCGGCACACGCCAGGGATTGTCGCCGCTCATCGTCAAGTCCTTCCGCGCTCAGGCAGCCGGCGGCGCGGGAAACCGCACCTCGCCATTGCGTAGCTTGGACGGCTCGATGCCGTCGAGTGTCTCGATCACCTGCCCGACATAGGCCGCGATCCGGCGCGCGTTTTCAATGTCCGCGCCGTAGAGAACGTTCCGGTCCAGCGTCATCGCCAACGCTTCGTCGCCCTCGGTCAGCGCCAGATCGTAGGCCGCCGAGCGGCCGTAGAACGCCTCGCCGAACGCCTGCATCCGCTTCGGCACGGTCAGGTCGCCGACGCCGAGTTCGCGCAGATTCGCATCGAGATCGCTGCAGAAATAGTCGAACAGCGCCTGAGCGAAGGGTGCCGAGTCCGGGGTTGCGCGAATCCGTCGCAGCACCAGCCAGAGATGCACGACGATCATCTCGAATCGGCCGTTGACCGTATCGGCGACGCCATATTGCTGATAAAACGCGGGTTCTCGCGCCTGCGCCACGATCATGCCATAGATCGCCTCGATGGTGCGGCGCGGTGGCGTCCGGGGCGGACGAAGCTGATTGAACGGCCAGATCATTGCGGGTTCCTGACGCGGGCCCTTCGGGATTGCAATCCGAGTGCCTGCCCGGTACGTCAACGCCCTGCGCGATGCAAGGGGATGGAGCCTGCTTCCGAATGAGTATTTCGATCGAACGAAGCCGCCGCGACGGCCTCCGCGCGATGGCCCGTCGTCGGCTCGGCCCGGCACTGGCGCTGGCGCTGCTGGGCGCCGGACTGTCCGCCTGCACCTCCGAGCAATTCCAGAAGGGCTATATCCTCCCCAACGGCGCGCTCGAGCAGATTCCGATCGGCGCCAGCCAGGACCAGGTACTGATCGTGATGGGCACCCCATCCACCGTCGCCACCCTGAATGGTGAGGTGTTCTACTACATCTCGCAGCGCGCCGAGCGTCCGGTCGCGTTCATGCCGCAGAAGGTGGTCGATCAGCGGGTGATCGCGATCTATTTCGACCAGAACCGGCAGGTTCGCCGCATCGCCAATTACGGCATGCAGGACGGCAAGATCTTCGACTTCATCAGCCGCACCACGCCGACCTCGGGCCAGGAAATGAGCTATCTGGCGCCGCTGTTCAGGCTGATCAGCTTCCGCTGATCGCATCGCGAGCGGTGCGCGCGGTCGGCACGCGCTACGCCAGCGCCTTGCCGCGCGCCCATTCGGCGATCAGGTCGTTGACCTGATCGGGCGCATCCTGCTGCACCCAATGCGAGGCGCCGGGCAGCCGGCGTAGCGTGAAGTCGGCCACATGGGCCTCGTTGCCTTCTGTCAGCGCGATGTCGAGCGCCAGATCTTTCTCGCCCCAGATCATCAGGGTCGGCACTGCGAGCTTCGGATGCGTCCCGCTGCCGCCGCCGAGCGCGCTGAGATTGGCGCGGTAGTAATTGATCATCGCGGTCGCAGCACCCGGCTGGATCGCGTTGCGGCGATAGATCTCGATCTGCGCGTCCGGGATCGTCGGGCTGTGCTTGCGAAACATCTGCGCCAGCGCCGCGCCGTCGTTGCGGGTCATCAGCCATTCCGGCAGCCAGGGCAGCTGAAAGAACGCGACATACCAGGACTTCCGCTTCTGCCGCCAGCCGTCGGCCAGCACGCGCGCGAACACGTCCGGATGCGGCGCATTGAGAATGATCAGCCCGTCGAGCGCGACCTTGCCGCATAGCGCGGTCTGCCAGGCGATCACCCCGCCCCAATCGTGACCGATCAGAATGCGCCGCTTGCCGCCCAGCGCCGTGAACAGCGCGGCGACGTCGTCGGTGAGGTGGTCGAGATGATAGGCCGCCTTCGCCCGAGGCCGCGTGGTGCCGCCATAGCCGCGCAGATCCGGCGCGACCGCGTGCCAGCCGAGCGCGGCGAGCGCCGGGAGTTGCCGATGCCACGACTGGCGAGCTTCCGGGAAGCCGTGCAGCAGCAGCGCCGTGGTGTCGCCCTCGCCGGCCTCGTCGATCACAAAATCGATCCCGTTGGCCTGCAGCCGTCTGCTCCGAATCGACATCACGATCCCTCCGTGCCGCCGTCAGACCCGCTATTGCCGGTCCGGTTTCGCCGGCGCGGCCATCGGTCCGGCCGCAAGCCGGGTGCCTATCCCGATTTGTTCAGCTTCTTGATCTTCGCATCAGTGGTCTCGATCGAACTCGCGAGTTCGAGAATCGCCTTGGACAACAGCTCGATCGCTTCCTTCTGATCCTGCGATTTGGCTGCGCGCAGCGCGTAGTTCTTGGCGGATGACAGTGACATCGATGAACTCCTCGCAACACCTTCCGAACCGGCAATCGGGGCATTGCACCTCGCAACGCCGTCATCCCGAGGATGCCCGGCGTCGCTCGCAGAGCGAAGCCGGCGTCCCAAAGGATGGAGATCAACATCCATGGTTCGAGACGCCGCGCAAGAGCGCGGACCTCACCATGAGGCCCGGCCGGTCGCGCGGCCAAACAAATACCCCGCGGCTTTCACCACGGGGTCTGTCGCATGCAACGCGCCTGACGGCAGCGCTTGCCTATTTCTCTTCTTCCATGCTCACCGCGACGGCCGCATTGGCCGACAGCCGCACCTTGTCGCCTTCGACTTCGGCCACCAGGCCGCCGTCGATGAAATGGTGATGGCCCTTGTGGCTTCCCTCGCCGCTGTCCTTCTTGGTCAGCTTGATGCGGTTGCCTTCGACCTTGTCGACGGTGCCGACATGCACGCCGTCGGCGCCGATGACTTCCATATGTTCTTTGATATCGCTCACGCCGCTCATGTCATGTTCCTCACGAAAGATGGGAACGGGTAACGCGCCGGGTTCCAATTGGTTCAATTCGCAGGCGCGCGCGCCACTCGTGAGCGTGCGGAAGGATGCCCGCCGGCTCCGCCGAAATGGCGACCGGTTCAGCAGGCCGCAGCGGCGGTCCTGGTACGAAGCACGATCGAGCGATCGATGAAGATCTGACAGAATTCCGAAACGGACTCGACGAGGCGATCGCAGCCCGCGGACTCGAGTTCTTCGCGCGTGCCGTAGCCCCAGGTCACGCCGACAGCGACGACACCATTGGCCTTGGCCCCTTCGACATCATAGCGTCGGTCCCCGACCATCACGGCATCGCCGGGGGCGACGCCCGCCTCGCCGAGCGCGCGCTTCACCAGATCGCTTTTAGTGTCCAACTCCGCGAGCCCCGCGCCGACGACGTCGGTGACCAAATCGGCAAAGCCGAGATCGCGGATCACACGCTCGGCATAGGCCTGGGGCTTGGAGGTCACGACCCAGACAGGAATCCGTCTGGTCTTCAAGGCCTCCAGCATCTCCCGAACTCCGGGATAGGCACGGTTTTGACGGATGCCGTGGGTTTCGTAGTAAGCCCGGAAAGCGTCGATGCCGGCCGCGATTCCGGCCTGGCTGATGTCGGCCTTCAACGTTCGGAACATCTCCGGCAGCGGCGTGCCCAGGAACAGGTCAAGCTCGGCATCGCCAAGCGGCATGACGCCGATCGCTTCGATCGCAGCGCGAAACGAATCGTGCAACCCCGTCCGCGAGTCGGTCAGCGTGCCATCGAGGTCGAAGAAAAATGCTTTCATCGCATCAGCCTAGGCGTGCTTGTTGAACTTCGAGACGACCTCCGGCGTGAACCAGCCCCGCGCCGCGGGCGCAGGATCTTTGTCCGCTCCGGCCAGAAAATCAACGAGTCGACTTTGCGGCCGGAAATATCGGCCGCACTCAATCGGGCAATGTGCGTCAGTCTATCGCGGGAAAAAGCCGCTCGCCAAACAAAAACCCCGCGGCTCACACCGCGGGGTTTTCTCCTCAGTCAGAAGCTTCGAAGCCTCAGTGCGCCAGCACCGCCAGCAGCAGCAGCGCCACGATGTTGGTGATCTTGATCATCGGGTTCACGGCGGGGCCCGCCGTGTCCTTGTAGGGGTCGCCGACGGTGTCGCCGGTCACCGCCGCCTTGTGGGCGTCGGAGCCCTTGCCGCCGAAATGGCCGTCCTCGATGTACTTCTTGGCGTTGTCCCAGGCGCCGCCGCCCGAGGTCATCGAGATCGCGACGAACAGGCCGGTGACGATGACGCCGAGCAGCATCGCGCCGACCGCCGAGAACGCCGCCGACTTGCCGGCCGGACCGCCGCCTGCGATCGCGTAGATCACGAAGTAGACGAAGATCGGCGACAGCACCGGCAGCAGCGACGGAATGATCATTTCCTTGATCGCCGCCTTGGTCAGCAGGTCGACCGCCTTGCCGTAATCCGGCTTGTCGGTGCCCTTCATGATGCCCGGCTTTTCGCGGAACTGGCGACGCACTTCCTCGACGATCGCGCCGGCGGCGCGGCCGACCGCGGTCATGCCCATCGCGCCGAACAGATACGGCAGCAGGCCGCCGAACAGCAGGCCGACCACGACGTAGGGGTTGTTCAGCGAGAAGTCCGGCAGCACGCCCTGGAAGTACGGATACTTCGCGGCGTTGGCGATGAAGAACTTGAGGTCTTCGTTATACGCCGCGAACAGCACCAGCGCGCCGAGACCGGCGGAGCCGATCGCGTAGCCCTTGGTCACCGCCTTGGTGGTGTTGCCGACCGCGTCGAGCGCGTCGGTGGCCTTGCGGACTTCCTTGGGAAGACCGGCCATTTCGGCAATGCCGCCGGCATTGTCGGTGACCGGGCCGAAGGCGTCGAGCGCCACGATCATGCCGGCCAGCGCCAGCATCGTCGTGGTGGCGATCGCGATGCCGAACAGGCCGGCGAGGCTGTAGGTGATCAGGATGCCGGCGATGATCACGATCGCGGGCAGCGCGGTCGATTCCATCGAGATGGCGAGGCCCTGGATCACGTTGGTGCCGTGGCCGGTGACCGACGACTGCGCGATCGACTTCACCGGGCGGAAGTCGGTGCCGGTGTAGTATTCGGTGATCCAGATGATCAGGCCGGTGACGGCGAGACCGACGATGCCGCATTCGAACAGCGCCAAGCCGGTGTAGTTGACGCCGGCCAGCGGACCGAAGCCGATCAGCTGGTGGATCACGGCGCCGACGCCGATCAGCGACAGCACGCCGGTGGCGATCAGGCCCTTGTACAGCGCCCCCATGATCGACTGCGATGCGCCGAGCTTGACGAAGAAGGTGCCGGCGATCGAGGTCAGGATGCAGATGCCGCCGATGGCGAGCGGCAGCGTCATCATGTTGAGCAGCAGTTCGGGCACCGCGGCGAAGAAGATCGCGGCGAGCACCATGGTGGCCACCGCGGTCACCGCATAGGTCTCGAACAGGTCGGCGGCCATGCCGGCGCAGTCGCCGACATTGTCACCGACATTGTCGGCGATCGTCGCCGGGTTGCGCGGATCGTCTTCCGGAATACCGGCTTCGACCTTGCCGACCAGATCGCCGCCGACATCCGCACCCTTGGTGAAGATGCCGCCGCCGAGACGGGCGAAGATCGAGATCAGCGACGCGCCGAACCCGAGCGCGACCAGCGCGTCGACCACGGTGCGGCTGTTCGGAGCCAGGCTGGCGAAGTGGATCAGATAGATGAAATACAGCGTCACGCCGAGCAGCGCGAGACCCGCGACCAGAAGGCCGGTGATCGCGCCCGCCTTGAAGGCGAGTTCGAGGCCGCCGGCCAGCGACGTGGTCGCGGCCTGCGCGGTGCGGACGTTGGCACGCACCGACACGTTCATGCCGATGAAGCCGGCCGCACCCGACAGCACCGCGCCGATCAGAAAGCCGATCGCGACGAGGACGCCGAGGAAGTAAGCGAGCAGCGCGAAGATCACCACGCCGACGATGGCGATGGTCATGTACTGGCGCTTCAGATAGGCCTGCGCGCCCTCACGAACGGCGGCGGCGATTTCCTGCATCCGCGCGTTGCCCTGATCAGCGGCGAGCACCGACGTGGTCGCCCACGCGGCGTATACGATCGCAAGCGCTCCGCAGAGCACGATCACCCATAAAGCTGTCATTACTGATGCCTCAGTCCCGAGTTTCACCCCCGTGCCTATGGCCGTGATGCCCCAGGCGCGCAAAAAGATGACTTGCTCTCTTTCGGAGCAGCCCCAAATCGCCGCGGACCATGCCAAAATCACGGTTGCTCCGCAATCGCTGCGAAGGGACTAACCCGGGCTTTTCCCGGAGCCTTAGGCGAATTCCAGCCGTATCCCTCGCGCCGGAATACCTGCGACTAAGCGCTAGAAGTGGCTGAAAGACAGTCTTTGCAGCGGGATTTCGGCGGCGTTGGCGTCGAGCCAGCGCGGCTGACGGGTTCCGGTCTCGGCGGTGCCGATGACAGTCACACTCACGCCGCTTCGCCGCGCTGCAACAAGAAACTCATCGAGCCTGTTTTGTGCAACGCCGCAAAGCAGCTCGTAGTCGTCGCCGCCGCCGAGCAGACGGATTAGTTCCGTCGCGCCGGCGCCGAGCATCGCCTGCCCCGCATCCGATAGCGGAACGGCCGCAGCGTCGAGCGTCGCGGTAACGCCGGACGCTGCGCACATCTTGGCGAGATCGCCGGCGAGCCCGTCGGAGATGTCCATCGCCGCGCCGGCATGATCGCGCACCGCCTGCGCGAGCTTCAGCCGCGGTTGCGGCACGCGATAGCGGCCGATCAGAAAGGCGCGGTGCTCGTCCGGGATCGTCGCATTCGCGCGCTGCAGCAGGTCGAGGCCGAGCGCGGCGTCGCCGATCGTGCCGCTCACAACGATCCGGTCCCCGGGGCGCAGCCTGTTGCGCCGCACCATGCGGCCCGGCGGTACCCGGCCGAACGCGGTGACCGAGATCATCACCGGTCCGGGCGTCGAGACCGTATCGCCGCCGAGCAGCGGGCAGCCGAACTGCGCCGCGTCCTCGCCAAGCGCGGCGGCGAACGGCGCCAGGAAGGCGGCATCGACATTGCGCAGCGCCAGCGTCAGCAGGAAGCCCGCAGGCGTGGCCCCCTTGGCGGCGAGGTCCGACAGGTTCACCCGCAGCGCCTTGCGGGCGATCGCCTCGGGCGGATCGCCGGGCAGATAATGCACGCCCTCGACGATGGCGTCGGTGGTCAGCACCAGATCGTCCCGCGACGCCGCCAGCACCGCGGCGTCGTCCACCAGCCCCAGCGCGCCCGGATCGGTCGCGAGCGGCTTGAAGTAACGGGCGATCAGATCGTCTTCACCGGAGGGCATGTCCACCGCAGGTTTGCGACCGGCACGCGAGTGCCAATCTGGGTCGAAGGTCGGCCGCTACTGAAAGGCCACAACCGCGGCGAGCGCAAGCCGCACCGCGGCCGAGCACCAGGCCGATCGAGCCCTGCATCCTCAACACCAATTCAGGCGGGTGCACGCGGCGCGCCCGCGTCGTCGGGCGGATCCGCTTCCGTGCGAACGGCCCGAAGCAACAGTCGCCGCAGCCAGACGTGATCCGGCTCGGCGTGAACCCTCTCGTGCCAGACCATGCGATAGCCGAAGCTGGGAAGTTCGAGCGGCGGCTCGACCAGACACAAGCGTTGGTCGTTGGAGAAGGTCTCGGCCGCGCGCCGCGGAATCGTGAGCACGAGATCCGAACTCATCGCCACCTGGGCGGCGGTGGCGAAGTAAGGAATGCGCACGGCAATGTGCCGCGCCCGGCCGAGCAACCTCAGCGCCGTATCGACCGGGCCGGCGCGCCCGCCGACAACGGTGACGAGGATGTGCGAGGCGGCGACGTAGTCGTCCAGCGTCATGCGGCTTCCCGCGGACCGATCGAGCAGCGGGTGACCGGCGCGCACCAGACAGGCAAAGCTCTCGCGAAACAAATCGCGGCTGTGCAGGTGGGCCGGAACGGGATTGTCGCTGTAAAGCGCCAGATCGGTGTTGGTCTCGCCGAGGCTCTTGAACGTCTGTCCATCGACCGGAGCGATCTCGACGCTGGCCCCCGGCGCCAGCGCGAACATCAGGCCCGCAAGCCGCGGCAGGATCACCGCGGCACCGTAGTCGGTCGTCGCGACGCGAAAGACGCGCGCGGTGCTGCAGGGATCGAAGGCCGGTCGGGTCGCAAGCACGTCGGCGACGCCGGCCAGCGCTTTCTGAACCGGTTCGAGCAGCTGGCCGCCCCGGATCGTCGGCCGCATCACCGTGCCGGCCTTGACCAGAAGCGCGTCGTCGAACAGCTCTCGCAGCTTGGCGAGCGCCCTGCTCACCGCCGGCTGGCTCATCCCGGTCTGCTCCGCGGTTCTGGTGACGCTGCGCGTCTCCAGCAGCGTCTTCAGCACCACGAGAAGGTTGAGGTCGACGCGGTGGAGGTTGTCGTCGGACGCCATCTCCCACTCCTGCCGCCGGCACCGCGTTATTCATTTGGCGGAAAACGAATATCCGGAAACTCCGGTTTCTGTAACACGGCCGCCTGCCTACATCGATGGGGCTCCGCGCCCCAGCGAAGCGGAACGTGGGACAGGAAGGACAGGCATGGCCGAATTCAAGATCAGCCGACGACGCCTCATGCTGGCCGCTGCGGTCGGCCCGGCCGCAAACATCAGCGGCGCCACCTGCGCAAAGGCGCCGGCTGTGGTGCGCAATTCGGGCGCCTATCGGTTCCACGTCGGCGATATTCAGGCGACCGTGCTGAGCGATGGCCTGCTCAGCGGCCCGCCCAGCGTCTATGCCCATGACGCGCCCGAGGTCGAACTGCGCGAGGCGCTGCGGCGGGCCTTCCTGCCGACCGACACGATGACGTTGAACCTCAACACGCTGCTGATCGAGACCGGCGGCCGCCGCATCCTGATCGAAGCGGGCGCGGCGCAGACCATGGGCCCGAATGGCGGTCGGCTGTTCGCCAATCTCGCGACGATCGGACTGCGCGCCGACGACATCGACGCGGTGGTGATCTCACACACCCATCCCGACCATGTCGGCAATCTGCGCAGCGCCGAAGGCGGCAAGGCCTTCCCGCGCGCGACCATCTATGCGCCGGAAGCGGACTGGACCTTCTTCGTCCGCGGCGAGCCGGACCTGTCGTATCTTCCCGTCGGCGACGAGTTTCGGCGCCGCTTCGCCGCGGCGATCAAGCGGAGCGTCGAGCCGGTCGCCGCCGACGTCGTGCTGTACCAGGCCGGCGCCGAGATCGTGCCCGGACTGACGACGCTGCCCGCCTTCGGACACACGCCCGGCATGGCCGCGTTCCTCGTTCACTCCGGATCGGACCAACTGCTGCTCACCGCCGATCTGGCCTATCATCCCGTCGTCAATGTCGACCGGCCGTGGCGGCCGGGTCCTGATCGCGACAAGGACGCCGCGCTGCGGTCGCGCCGGCGAATCTTCGACCGCGCCGCGGCCGACAAGCTTCTGGTGCTGGGCTTCCACTATCCATTTCCCGGACTCGGGCGGATGCTGAAGACCGATGCCGGTTATGCCTGGGTCCCGGCGAACTGGCAGTTCTAGCCGGAATTGGAGCGTCTCACAGGGGCATTCCTGCTTGCGCGCGTCACGCGCAAGTCGGAATGGCAGCCGAACGAACCGACTCGATTACTTCGTGAATTCGTCTTCGCGAAATTGCCTTGCGATCTGGTCGAGCACGGCGTTGACCATGCCGGTCTCGTCCTTCTCGACGAAGGCATGGGCGACGTCGACATATTCGGAGACGACGACGCGGGCCGGAATATCCTTGCGGTGCTCCAGCTCGTAAGCGCCGGCGCGCATCACCGCGCGCAGGATCGCGTCGATCCGCGCCAGTGGCCAGCCTTTGGCCAGCGCCTCGTCGATCAGGGGGTCGAGCTTCTTCTGGTCGCGCACCACGCCGGAGACGATATCGCGGAAGAACGCAGCCTCGGCCGGCAGATATTGATCGCCCTCGACCTCGTTGCCGATCCAGTGGCTTTCGAACTCGGCGAAGGTCTCGTTGATGCCGGCGCCGCCGATATCCATCTGGTACAGCGCCTGCACCGCGGCGAGCCGCGCGGCGCCGCGGCGGTTGGCCTTGCGCTCGCCTGTCTTCTTGTCGCCCGCTTTGAACGGCGGCTTGCGGTCGAACGGTTTCTTGGCTTCGGCCATGGTCAGCCCCGCGCCAGGCGGCGCTTGATCCGCAGCATCGCCAGCGCGGCGCGCGCGGCGTCGCCGCCCTTGTTGAGGTCGCCGGGTTTCGCCCGCGCCCAGGCCTGCTCGTCGGTGTTGACGGTGATGATGCCGTTGCCGAGCGGAAACTTTCGCGCGACGCTGAGATCCATCAGCGCCCGCGCCGACTCCATCGACACGATCTCGAAATGGATGGTCTCGCCGCGCACCACGCAGCCGAGCGCGATCGCCGCGTCATAGGGCTTGCCGTTGGCCTCCGCGGCGTCGATCGCGATCGCGACCGCGGCGGGGATTTCCAGCGCACCGGGCACGGTCAGCACGTCGTGCGTCGCGCCGGCTGCCTTCAGCTCGGCGACGGCGCCGTCCAGCAGCGCGTCCTGGATGTCGTCATAGAACCGCGCCTCGACGATCAGGACGCGCGCGCCCGCCACATCGGTCTGGTCTTTCAGGGGAGCGCGCCGTGCGTCTGCCATTCTTCGATCCTGGTGTCGTCATCGCCGGGCTCGACCCGGCGATCCATCGTCTTCGGACGAGGAGCGTTCTTGTTAAGAGGATGGATGCGCGGGTCAAGCCCGCGCATGACGGTGTTTCCGCCTTATTTCATCTCGCTCAGCCGCGCCGCATAGCGCGCCATCAGGTCGACCTCGAGATTGACGGCACTGCCCTCGCGCCAGCCGCCGAGGATGGTCGCGCTCAGCGTGTGCGGGATGATCAGCACCGAAAACCGGATGTCGTCGACGGTGTTCACCGTCAGCGAGGTGCCGTCGAGCGTCACCGAGCCCTTGGCGGCGATGAATCGTGCCAGTTCACGGCTCGTCTCCAGTGTGAACCGCGCCATGTCCGGCAGTTCCTCGCGCGCCACCACGGTGGCGACGCCGTCGACATGGCCGGTGACGATGTGGCCGCCGAGCTCGTCGCCGATCTTCAGCGCGCGTTCGAGATTGAGCCGGGTGCCGACGCCCCAATGCTTCGCCGTGGTCATCGCCAGCGTCTCGGCGCCGGCGTCGACCTCGTACCAGGTGCGGCCGCCCGCCGTGCCGGAGCCGACCACGGTCATGCAGATTCCGTTCGAGGCGATCGAGGCGCCGTCGGCGATCGTGCCCTGGTCGTAGCTGCAGCCGATCCGCAGCCGGTGCAACTGCCCCTGCGCCGTGGGCGTCAGGGCTTCGATCTCGCCGATGTCGGTGACAATGCCGGTGAACATGGATGCGGACTCTTAGGTAGGATCATAAACCGTGAGGGTGTCGGAGCCGAGACGCTCGCTTTCCCGCGCGCGCCAGGCCGGCGATCGGGTGATGGTCGAGAGCGGCAGCTTGTCCAGCGCATCGACTCCATCGGCGCCGATGGTCGTCTCGCCGCGCAGCAACCAGATCTCGTCGACGAGCTTGCCCGCGACCAGTGCGCTCGCGACCCGCGCGCCGCCTTCGACCATCAGCCGCGTGACGCCCTTCTCCGACAGCGCCGTCAGCACCGCGGCGAGGTCCAGCCCCGGCGCGCCCTTTCGATCCGCCACATGGATCACCTGCGCGCCGGCCGCGCCGAGCCGCATCGCGCTCGCGGCTTCGGCGACCTCGGACGCCACCAGCCACAGCGGCGTGGCCCGCGCCGAATGCACCAGCCTGCTGTCGCCGGGAATCCGCAGGCTGGGATCGAGCACGACCCGGATCGGCGACTGCGCCGCCATCCCCGGGAGGCGAACGGTCAATTCCGGATCATCGGCGAGCACGGTGCCGATCCCGACCAGAATCGCGTCGGACCGCGCCCGCAACAGGTGCACCCGCGCCCTTGCTGCCTCGCCGGTGATCGCCACCGGCTTGTGGCCGGAAGCCGCGATCTTGTCGTCGGTCGAGACCGCGAGCTTGAGCACGACATGCGGCCGCCGCTCTCGGACGCGAAGGAGATGGCCGGCATGATCGCGCGCAGCTTCTTCGGCGCAAAGGCCGACATCGACCGCGATGCCCGCCGCGCGGAGCTTGCCGTGGCCCTGCCCGGCGACCAGCGGATTGGGGTCCTCGATCGCCGACACCACGCGGGCGACGCCCGCGGCGATGATCGCATCGGCGCAGGGCGGCGATCGGCCGTGATGCGAGCACGGCTCCAGCGTCACATACAGCGTCGCGCCGCGCGCCGCCTCGCCGGCCCGCGCCAGCGCCTCGACTTCGGCATGCGGCCGGCCGCCGTCCTGGGTCCAGCCGCGTCCGACGATCACGCCGTCCCTGACCAGCACCGCGCCGACGGCGGGGTTGGTCCCGGTACGGCCGAGCCCGCGGCGGCCGAGCGTCAGCGCGAGCTGCATGAAGCGCAGATCGATGGCGGCTGCGGCCTTTCCGGCCTTCTCGGCGCGGGCGCGCTCGGCGTATTGATCTTCGAGGATCCGGAAGATCATTTGCGAACCAGCGCCTGCCGGGCCTCCTCCTCGCCGGACAACTCGCCCAGCACGGCCTCGAAGTCCTTGGCCTCGCGGAAATTGCGATAGACCGAGGCGAACCGGACGTAGGCGACGTCGTCGAGCTTGCGCAGATGGTCCATCACGATCTCGCCGATGGTCTCGGACGAGATGTCGGCCTCGCCGCCGCTTTCCAGCTCGCGCACGATCGCCGACACCATCTGCTCCACCCGCTCCGGCTCGACCGGCCGCTTGCGCAGCGAGATCTGCACCGAGCGCACCAGCTTGTCGCGGTCGAACGGCACCCGGCGGCCGTTGCGCTTGATCACCGTCAGCTCGCGCAACTGCACCCGCTCGAAGGTGGTGAAACGGAAATTGCAGGCGATGCAGACGCGCCGCCGCCGGATCACCGAGGAATCCTCGGTGGGCCGGCTATCTTTCACCTGGGTATCGAGGCTGTTGCAGTTCGGGCACCGCATCGCGACGCGTCCTCAGTGCTTCAAAGGGGATTAGCCCCCTCGTCCGTCATGGCCGGGCTCGTCCCGGCCATCCACGTCTTCGTCCCGCCCCACGCCGTAAAGACGTGGATGGCCGGCACAAGGCCGGCCATGACGGTGATCAGTTACTGATAGATCGGAAAGCGGTCGGTCAATTCCTTGACCCGCTGCTTCACCGAGGCCTCCACCAGCGGCGCGGCGCCGTCGGGGGATTGTGCAATGGCGTTCAGCACTTCGGCGATCAAGCTACCGACCAGCTTGAACTCGGCGACGCCGAATCCACGGGTCGTCGCCGCAGGCGTGCCGAGCCGCAGGCCCGAGGTCACGAACGGCTTCTCGGGATCGAACGGAATACCGTTCTTGTTGCAGGTGATGGCGGCGCGGACCAGCGCCTTCTCCGAGACGTTGCCCTTCAGGCCCTTCGGCCGCAGGTCGACCAGCATCAGATGGTTGTCGGTGCCGCCGGAGACCAGATCGAAGCCGGCCGCACGCAGCGTTTCCGCAAGCGCCTTGGCATTTTCGACGACGTTCTTCGCGTAGACCTTGAAGTCGGGCTGGAGCGCCTCCTTGAACGCCACCGCCTTGGCGGCGATCACATGCATCAGCGGGCCGCCCTGCAGTCCGGGGAAGATGGCCGAGTTGAACTTCTTGGCCAGCGCCTCGTCGTTGGTGAGGATCAGGCCGCCACGCGGGCCGCGCAGCGACTTGTGGGTGGTGGTGGTGACGACATGGGCGTGCGGCACCGGCGAGGCGTGGACGCCGCCCGCCACGAGGCCGGCGAAATGCGCCATGTCGACCATGAAATAGGCGCCGACGCTGTCGGCGATCTCGCGGAAGCGCTTGAAGTCCCAGGCCCGCGAATAGGCCGAGCCGCCGGCGATGATCAGCTTCGGCCTGGTCTCCTCGGCCAGCTTGGCGACCGCGTCCATGTCGATGATGCCGTCCTCGCGGCGCACGGTGTAGTGCACCGGCTTGAACCACTTGCCGCTCATATTGACGGTGGCGCCGTGGGTCAGATGACCGCCGGCGGCGAGATCGAGGCCCATGAAGGTGTCGCCGGGCTGCAGCAGCGCCAGGAACACCGCCTGGTTCATCTGGCTGCCGGAATTCGGCTGGACGTTGGCGAAGTTCGCGCCAAACAGCTTCTTGGCGCGCTCGATCGCCAGATTTTCGGCGACGTCGACGAATTCGCAGCCGCCGTAATAGCGCGCGCCCGGATAGCCCTCGGCATATTTGTTGGTCATCACCGAGCCCTGCGCTTCCAGCACGGCGCGGCTGACGATGTTCTCCGAGGCGATCAGCTCGACCTCGTGGCGCTGGCGGCCGAGTTCGCCCTTGATCGCGGCGGCGATCTCGGGATCGGCCTGCTCGAGCGAGGCGGAGAAGAAGCTGTCGGGCGCGGACGCGGCGTTTGCCGAGGAAGTGTTGGCTGATGTGCTCATGGGCAATGTCTCCACCGCCGCAGCCGGTTGAGGCGGGTGCGAGCGGTTACAGGATAGCGGTTCGGAAGCGGCGGCTGGGCCATAGCATATCCGCGCCGGCGGGCCAAGGACGCCCGCCACATTTGCGGCCATGCGCTCCGATCAGACCCAGATATGGTGGATGCGAGGGGCTTGCAGGAGGGATGGCGGCGCCGCGTTCTCTTGCCGGGCAGGCCCAGTCGGATTATGTATATCCCATATGGATATGCCGCTCGGAGATCTACTATGGCCAGTTCGACTGTCTTCACCAGCAATCGCAGCCAAGCGGTCCGCTTGCCTAAAGGCGTCGCCTTTCCCGAAGGCGTGCATAAGGTCGACATCCTCAAGATCGGCCGCAGTCGTGTCATCGTTCCGCAAGGTCAGCGATGGGACGACTTCTTCCTGAACGGGCCCCGCGCCAGTAACGATTTTCTCAGCGAGCGCGTGCAGCCGCCGGCCGACGAGCGCGAGCCGCTGTGATGCTCACCTACATGTTGGACACCAATATCTGCATCTACGTGATCAAGAATCGTACGCCAGCGCTGCGCGAGAAATTCAACGCGCTGGCGGAGCAGCTGTGCATTTCCAGCATCACGCTCGGCGAGTTGTTCTACGGTGCGGAGAAGTCATCCCGCCGCACCGAGAACCTCGACACGATCGCACATTTTACTGCACGTCTCGAAGTCCTGCCATTTGCCGACAAGGCCGCCGCGCATTACGGCCAGCTCCGAGCCGAACTCGAACGTGCCGGCACGCCCTGCGGCGCCTACGACATGCAGATCGCCGGCCACGCCCGCAGCGAGGGACTTATCGTGGTCACGAATAACATGCGCGAGTTTGGGCGGATGCCGGGGGTGCGCGCCGAGAATTGGTGTGACATGCCTTGAGCGGCCTGACGATGGGCGGTGCTCACAACAACCGCCCGAAGCCTCACCCCATCCGATAAGCCCCGCCCTTCTCCACGCTCCGCCGGAAAGCCGGCCGCGCGTGCATACGCCTGATCCATGCGGTGAGGTCGGGATAGGGGCCGAGGCGGGTGAAGGAGCCGGCGACTTCGGCGACGAAGCTCATCATGATGTCGGCGCCGGTGAGGCCGGAGCCGACGAAGAACGCCCGGCCCTTCAGCGCGTTGTCGATGAAGCCGAGATGGTTGGCGATTTCGCTGTCGATCCGCGGCTGCAGCGGCGTGACCTCCTGCTTCAGGCGGCTGGTGTAGAGCTGCAGCATCAGCGGCAGCATCGCCGAGCCTTCCGCATAGTGCAGCCATTCCTGATAGGACTCGAATTCGGCGCAGCCTTCGGCGGGGCGCAACGCGCTGCCCTGGCCGTGGTGGCGCAGGATGTAATCGACGATCGCGCCGGACTCCATCAGCGTCAGATCGCCATCGGTGATCACCGGCGACTTGCCGAGCGGATGCACCGCGGCGAGTTCCGGCGGTGCCAGCCGCGTGGCGACGTCGCGCTGGTAGAGCTTCAGCTCATACGGGGCGCCGAGTTCTTCCAGCAGCCACAGGATGCGCTGCGAGCGGGAGTCGTTGAGATGGTGGAGCGTCAGCATCGGAACCCTTGCGACTGGCGTTGGCCGGCGGCCGCAACGCGATCAACGGCCGTCGCATCCAACGCGATGCGCCCTCACATCGTTTCCTGCTTCGCCCCGCATTCCTTGCAGACATAGCCGACGCGGGTGACGCCCTTCGGCGCCTTGACCTTGTTCGGCGCGCCGCATTTGCCGCAGGTCACCATCAGCACGGTGTCGCCCTGCTTCACCGTCACCTTGCGGTTCGCCATCGCCTCGCGCATCAGCCGTTCGGCCTCCTCGCGCATCGCCTTCTTGTCCATGCCCTCGCCTTGCTCCTGGAAATCTCCCGCGCCTTGTAGCGCAACGATGCGACGGCGCCGCAAGAATTTCGGTGCGGGTCGCGAATTCCGGTTGACAGGCGGCACAAATTAGGATTATTTCCCCATCGTCCTGTCCGTGAGGGGCGCTTCGCGAGGCGTCGTACAAGCGGGACAGATCGACGGGCCGGGCAACCGGTCCGGAACGATGGCCCGGCGAAGCTGACACTGGTCAGCGAGGTCGGGTGGACGCGGCGTCCTGCGCGTCGTGCCTCGCAAGCACGCGTCCGGGAGGCAGAGGTCACCGTCCGCCGCTACTATGAGCGGCTGCCGCTTTCGTGGCTGGACGGGCGCAGCAAGGCCGGGGAGATCCCGCTCCGCTGTGTTCCCGGAAGAACGGTCCCGACGCCCAAAACCGCCGCGGTGGGCGCGCCGGAACGGCGTTGCGCGATGGTCCGCAAGCCATCGCGATACTCACCACCTTCGCGCCTTTCGGCGCGCCCCCGCCCCTCGCTGTGAAGCGACGGGTGCACAACTCGGGCTCAGCGGAGCCGCGAGATCAAATTGGCATGGCTGTTTGACATCGTCGGGCATCTGATCGACCGACGCGCCAGCGTCTACTGCATCGGGACTGACTGAAGACTCCGCAGTGCCTGCTTCAGCGACGGCAGCTGCGCCTCGGCGAAACGTCGGACGTCGTCATTGTCGGGGTTGAGCAGATAGCGTTGCAGCATGCCGATCGTGTCGGCGATGTCGGCCTTCTGCTTGACGGTGTAGTCGCGGATGAAAGCCTGCCCGACCTCGCCTTGCAGGCCGGCGAGTTCGTTGCGCCGCAGCAGGCTGGGGTCGGCTGCGAAATCGATGTTGAGCAGCGCGAACATGTTGAGCCGCACGATTGCCGCTTCGCGCTGCTGCGCGCGCTCGGCCTGCTCCAGCGCGAACCGGTGCACGGCGTCGTTGCCGCGCGTTGCGGCGATGCCGGCGGCACGAATTTGCACCAGGTCGAATTCGTGCATCAGCCGCAGCACGTCGTGACCATTCGGCGGCCAGCCGAACATCCGCTTGATGCCGAGGTCTTCGATCAGCGAGCGTTTGCGCGGCGTTTCGGAGCCCGCGACGGCGCCGGCGAACACGACGATCGCCGGGAGGATTGCGACCAATCCTGCAACCCAACGTATCATCGTCGCTCACCACTCCATTTCAGAGCGTCTTCATCGGAATGATATCGGTTCGCGCAAAAATAGAAAGAACCGCCTCGGCTCCGATCGATCACACCGTATCGTCAGAGACCGGTAAAGCCCGCCTTGACAGGATCGTTGCTGCCGTCGAGTTCACGCAAATACACCAGGCCACAAACGGTGAGACGGTTGTCGTCGGTCTCACCGGCCTCGAACAGCGTGCGGATGTAATTCTCGACCTTGACCTGCGCCTCTTCCGCGGCCTCGCGGCTGGTCAGCAGGCCGTATGTCTGGATCACGCGGTCGACGGCTCGTTGCATGCAGAATGCCTCTTGGTTCAAGCCGCCAGCTTGGCGGCTTCGAAGTGGGAAATCGCCTTGTTGGCGAGTCGGATCGGATTGGTCTCGCCGCGATGGAACATCTGCACGATCAATTCCAGCAGCGCATCGTTGGTCGCCGAGTTGTCGGCGATCGCCCCGGTGCGGCGCAGATAATTGGCGGCGATATCGTAAGCTCGTCCGATCACGTCGACATTCATGACCCGCAATCCTCGCTCGACCAGCATCAATCTCTCCAGCGGCCTCGCCGATACAAATCGCGGCGGCGCGGAAAGTTCCCGTTCAGGACCTGATTTTCGGCACTGCGAGATGGCCGGCCAAAAAGAAATCGGCCCCCCTCGCGGAGAGCCGATGACGACGGAGCCTGGGAAACAACGGAAGCGCGCGTGCCTGCCTCGTTCGGGCAACGCCTGGCGTGAGCCGGCTGGCGTCGGCGCGCTCCCGGATCGGGATCAGAGCCGGTAGAGGATCTGGTCGGTCCAGAACCGCTCGAGCCGGTGCAGCGACTTGTTCAGCGTGGCGAATTCCTCGCTGGAGATGCCGCCGACCTGCTCCACCGTCCTGACGTGCTTCTGGTACAGCGCGTCGACGATGTGCCGAACCTCCTGGCCCTGCGCCGTCAGCCGGATCCGCACCGAACGGCGGTCGACGCGCGAGCGCTGGTGGTCGAGGAAGCCGAGCTCGACGAGCTTCTTCAGGTTGTAGGAAACGTTCGAGCCGAGATAGTAGCCGCGCGTACGTAGTTCGCCCGCGGTCAGCTCCTTGTCGCCGATGTTGTAGAGCAGCAGCGCCTGCACCGAATTGATATCGGCGCGACCGCGACGGTCGAACTCGTCCTTGATGACGTCGAGCAGCCGGCGGTGCAGCCGCTCCACCAGAGTCAGGGCCTCGAGATAGAGCGGCTGGACCGGCGCTTGTCCTGCGACTGCGGGCGCGGCGGCTTCGGCTGCCGTGGCAACGGCTTTGATCATGACACTTCCCCTGTCGTCTTTTATGATCGACTTATTCGACGAAACTTGTGTCCCGTCTGATAGGTGCAACTTAATCGGGGCGTTTGAAGATCGGCTTAAATAAGACAATAAAGAGATCATGAATTGAAGACAGTGAATCGCGGATTAAGCTTGCAAATCGGCCACTTCTTGCAAGGTTTGATTCACGGATGGGGCCGGATTCAATGCCCTCGACGTCCCCCCTGTCGCATTTGAGAACAGCTTCGTTCCAATTCGAAAGATTCCCGTAACGGACCTGACCGAACCCTTTAAGGTGACCGGAACCTTACCCCGCGCAATTCGCGGAAAATTTTACGCGACGCCGCGCTTGCGGCCGTCCCAATACGGCGCGCGCAGTACCTTGCGGTCGATCTTGCCGAGACCGGTCACCGGAATCGTTGCGACGAACTCGATCGATTTCGGCGACCACGGCGCGCCGCGTCTCTCCTTCACATGCGCCTGCAGTTCCGCCGCATCGTTGTTGGCGCCCGGCTTGAGCACCACGAAGGCCTTGACCGCCTCGCCCCATTTGTCGTCCGGCACGCCGATCACGGCGGCGGAGGCGACGGCGTGATGAGCCATCAGCGCGTCCTCGACCTCGCGCGGATAGATGTTGAAGCCGCCGGAGATGATCATGTCCTTGGTGCGATCGACGATGTACAAGTAACCGTCCGCGTCTTTCACCGCGACGTCGCCGGTGTGCAGCCAGCCGCCGCGGAACGCTTCCTGCGTCGCCTCCGGGCGCTTCCAGTAGCCGTCCATCACCAGCGTGCCGCGGACGCAGATCTCGCCCGGCTCTCCGTCGGCGACTTCGCGCATGTCGGAATCGAACAGCCTGACGTCGAGCAGTGGGCTCGGACGTCCGCACGAGCCGAGCCGGCCGGGGACGCGGTCGTCGTGATCGATCTTGCGCATCGTGGTGATGCATTGCGGCGCTTCGGTCTGGCCGTAGAGCTGCACGAAGACGTTGCCGAAGATCGCAATGCCTTCGCGCAGCCGGTCGGGCGACATCGGTGCCGCGCCGTAGACGATCATGTCGAGCGACGACAGGTCGTAGCGCGCCCTCACCTCCGGTGCGTCGATCAGTGCGTAGATCAGCGTCGGAACCAGGAAGGCGGCGGTGATCTTTTCCTCGGCCACCACGCGGCAATAGGAATCGATCTCGAAGCCCTGCACCAGCCGGGTGAAGCCGCCGCGCATCATCACCACATAGACGGTGATGCCCGCGGCGTGGCTGATCGGCGTCGCCGCCAGATACCGGATTTCCGCCGGCCAGTCCCAGTCGGCATAGATAATCACCGCCATCGTCGAGAGCGACCGATGCGGGATCATCACGCCCTTGGAGCGGCCCGTGGTGCCGCCGGTGTAGGCGAGCCAGGCGATGTCCGCGGTCTCGCTGTCGTCGACCAGCGGCGCCGCCTCGACGCCGGCGAAGCCATCGAGCAGATCGCGTGCACCTTCGACCGGGCCGAACGACAGCAGGTGCTTGAGCCCCGCCACGCGGCTGCGGATCGCCAGCCCGCGCGCGGCGAACTTGCCGCTCTCGACGATCAGCGCGTCGATCTCGGCGTCCTCGATGATGAAGGCGTGGTCGTCCTCGGCGGCCATCGGATGCAGCGGCGTGTAGCGCAGGCCCATCACCGTCGCGGCCGAGATCGCAGCCCAGGATTCCGCGCGGTTCGACGACAGGATCGACAGCGCATCGCCTTTGGCGAGGCCGACGGACCGGAACAGCGTGATGAAGCGGCCGACCGCTTCGCCGAATTCGCGATAGGTCCAGCGCAGATTGTCGTCGGCGATCGCCGGTCGGTCGCCATAACGCGCCACCGCGTTGACGATCAGGCTGCCGGCGGTTCCGCCGGAATGAAGCTGGCTCATGGTGCGCTCCCCCTGTTTTCTTATGGTTGTTGGCATCGCCGCCGGCACATTGCGGCCGGATCGGCCGAACTTGCGGCTATGGCGGCCGTTCACGGGCGGCCATCCAGGCCAGCGCCAGATAGGCCGCGAGCAGCAGCGCCTCGATCGAGACGACCAGCAGGCTGCCGCCATAGATCGCGGGGAACATCAGCTCGATCACCGCCATCGACACCACGGTGGTCAGCCAGACCACCGCGCCCCAGGGCGTCGCCAGCCACAGCCCGATCGCCGCCACCAGCTCGATCACGGCGAAATACACCGTCGCCGTCTGCCATGCCATCGACTGATATTCGAAGGCATCGTCTTCGCCGCCGACGAAACCGGTGATCTGGGCCCAGTGATACAGTCCCTTGCAGATCGAGATCACCGCCATCACCCGCAGGAACAGCACCAGGCGCTGGGTCCAGTCGTTTTCGTGAAGGTCGTCGCGTTCCGGCGCGATCGCCGCGACCCCGATCGAGGGGTCGCGCGGGGCGTGGTCGCGCGACGAAGGCTGGATTTCGGACATGCGGCTCGCTGTTCGGCGGTGGTCGATGGGCCGGAGTCTTGGCCTGCCGGACCGGCAAAATCAATCGCCTGTGATCGTGGCCGACGCCGCCGATTGCGCCAAATCAACAGCGCAGTGACGCGGGGGTGCCAAAATGCTAGTTTGATGCACCAAATCGGACGCCCACAGGGAGAGTTGGCAACATGGCGATCAAATTCGGCCGTCCCATCGAAATGCGAGACCCCGCCCCCCGGCCGTCCGCCCCGTCCCTCGACCTCACGGTGCGCCCGCGCCGCAACCGCAAGACCGAATGGGCCCGTCGGCTGGTGCGCGAGAACGTGCTGACCACCGACGATCTGATCTGGCCGATGTTCGTGATCGACGGCGACAATAAGCGCGCGCCGATCGCTTCGATGCCCGGCGTCGAGCGGCTCAGCGTCGATCAGGTGGTCCGCGCCGCCGAGCGCGCCGCCAAACTCGACATCCCCTGCATCGCGCTGTTCCCCTACACCGAGCCGTCGCTGCGCGACGAGCATGGCACGGAAGCGACCAACGCCGAGAACCTGGTGTGCCGCACCGTGCGCGCCATCAAGAACGAATTCCCGGACATCGGCGTGCTGTGCGACGTGGCGCTCGACCCGTTCACCAGCCATGGCCATGACGGCCTGATCGTGGACGGCCGCATCCTCAACGACGAGACCGTCGCGGTGCTGGTCCGGCAGGCGCTGGTCCAGGCCGAGGCTGGCTGCGACGTGATCGCGCCGTCCGACATGATGGACGGCCGGATCGGCGCGATCCGCGCCGGCCTCGACGACGCCGGCTTCCAGGACGTCCAGATCATGGCCTATGCGGCGAAATACGCCTCCGCATTCTACGGCCCGTTCCGCGACGCGATCGGCTCGGCCAAGGCGCTGACCGGCGACAAGCGCACCTACCAGATGGACCCGGCCAATACCGACGAGGCGATGCGCGAGGTCGAACTCGATCTCGCCGAGGGCGCCGACATGGTCATGGTGAAGCCGGGCATGCCCTATCTCGATATCGTCCGCCGCGTGAAGGAAACCTTCGCGGTGCCGACTTTCGCCTATCAGGTGTCGGGCGAGTACGCGATGATCGCCGCCGCGGCGAACAATGGCTGGCTCGACGGCGAGCGCGCGATGATGGAAAGCCTGCTCGGCTTCAAGCGCGCCGGCGCCGACGGCGTACTGACCTATTTCGCCCCGCAGGCGGCCGAGAAGCTGAAGAAGCAGGGCTGATATCAGGGACCGCTCGCTCCCGGACCCGGGCCCGGTTGCCGCTTTGTAATGTCGCGGCGGCCTTGCAAGGCACGCAGACCGTCGCCATTTCCAGCGCGTCGTGAGTTGCGGCGTGGAGCAAGGGAGCGAGGGTCATGTCTGACTACGGTTCGAACGGGCCTGGTGCGCGTGGGAATACCGACTGGCGCGACGAGGGCGAAACCTTCGATCCCTGGCGCAATCCGGAGCTATTCCAGGGTGTGCTGACCAAACGCGTATTCGCCTTCCTGATAGACTTGGTGGTGCTGTCGATCCCGGTGATTCTCGCCATCATCTTCATCACCGTGTTCGGCGTGATCACGCTCGGGCTGGGCTGGACGCTGTTCTGGATCGTATCGCCGGCCTCGGCGATCTGGGCGCTGATCTATTACGGCGCGTCGCTCGGCGGGCCGCATTCGGCGACGCTCGGGATGCGGGCGATGGGCATCGAAATGGCGACATGGACCGGCGAGCCGGGCTATTTCGTGCTCGGTGTGGTGCACGCGTTCCTGTTCTGGCTGTCGGTCTCGATGCTGACGCCGCTGGTGCTGCTGGTCGGCCTGTTCAACGGCCGCAGCCGGCTGCTGCACGACATCATGCTCGGAACGGTGGTGATCAACAGCATGGCGGCCGCACCGCAGCCGGCGCGTTCGTATTGACACGCCAAAGCGATTGACCCGGGACGGTCGCGGCGCGATGCTATGTCGCGGTGGAGGTTGACGAACCGACGTGACACAGCACTCGCGCGACACCCCGCAGTTCTATCTGACGGCCCCCTCGCCATGCCCGTATCTGCCGGGCCGGCACGAGCGCAAGGTGTTCACCCATCTGGTCGGCAACAAGGCCGGCGAGCTGAACGATCTGCTGACCCATGGCGGCTTCCGCCGCAGCCAGTCGATCGCCTACCGCCCGGCCTGCGACCAGTGCCGGTCCTGCGTGTCGGTCCGCGTCATCGCCAACGAATTCCGGCCCTCGCGCAACCAGCGCAAGATCCTCGCGCGCAATGCCGACATCGTCGGCGAGCAGCGCAATCCAGTGCCGACGTCGGAACAGTATTCGGTGTTCCGCGCCTATCTTGACCAGCGCCATCGCCATGGCGGCATGGCCGACATGACCGTGCTGGACTACGCGATGATGGTCGAGGACAGCCATGTCGAGACCCGGATCATCGAGTATCGCAGGCGCACCGTCGACACCGGCATCACCGGCCGCGGCGGCGATCTGATCGCGGCGGCGCTGACCGACGTGCTCAATGACGGACTGTCGATGGTGTATTCGTTCTACGAGCCGGGCGAACAGAACCGCTCGCTCGGCACCTTCATGATCCTCGATCACATCGCCCGCGCCCGCCGGCTCGGGTTGCCTTATGTGTATCTCGGCTACTGGATCGAAGGCTCCAAGAAGATGGACTACAAGGGCCGCTATCTCCCGCAGCAGCGCCTCGCCTCCTCGGGCTGGATCCGCGTCGACGCATCGGGCGAACATCCCGAGCCGCAGGACTAACTCCAAAGTCGTCAACCGCGACCCGAGGTCCAACGTACCGCGCAGCAGCGCGGCACGTCGGACACCTCAGGATGACGCTGATCAGCTTTAGAGTCAGGCCGGTGGTACGCGACGGGTCCGCTACCCGCCGGTGGCGAAGTCGAACACCAGCTTGATGTTCAGCGCGATGATGACCACGGCGATCGCCACCGCCGATGCCGTGAGCCAGCGCGGCGCGACGAATACGCCCATCTTGGCGCGGCTGGCGGTGAACATCACCAGCGGCACCACGGCGAACGGCAACTGAAGACTCAGCACGACCTGGCTGAGGATCAGCAACTGCCCGGTGCCTTTCTCGCCGAGCCAGATCGTCACCACCACGGCCGGCACGATCGCGATCATCCGCGTCACCATCCGGCGCAGCCACGGCGCCATCTTGAACTGGATGAATCCCTCCATCACGATCTGCCCGGCCAGCGTCGCCGTGATGGTCGAGTTGAGGCCGCAGGCCAGCAGCGCGATGCCGAACAGCGTCGGCGCCAGCGTCGAGCCGAGCATCGGCGCCAGAAGGGCATGCGCCTGATCGAGCTCCGCGACATCGGTCTTGCCGGTGTGATGGAAGGTTGCCGCGGCGAGGATCAGGATCGAGGCATTGATGGTGAGCGCGAAGGTCAGCGCGATCGTCGAATCGATGGTGGCGAGCTTGATCGCCTCGCGACGTTCGGGAACGCTGTCGCCGAAGCCGCGGGTCTGCACCAGGCCGGAATGCAGATAGAGATTGTGCGGCATCACCGTGGCGCCGAGAATGCCGAGCGCCAGATACAGCATGCCGGGTTCGGTGAGAATTTTCGTCGTCGGAGCGAAGCCGGCGATCACCGCGCCCCACTCCGGATCGGCCATCGCGATCTGGATCGCGAAGCAGGCCGCGATCACCCCGAGCAGCGCCACCACGAAGGCTTCGATCCAGCGGAAGCCGAACGCCTGCAGCGCCAGCACCAGAAACACGTCGGCGGCGGTGATCACCACGCCGAGTTCGAGCGGGATGCCGAACAGCAGATTGAGGCCGATCGCGGTGCCGATCACCTCGGCGAGATCGGTCGCGGTGATCGCGATTTCCGCCGACAGCCACAGCGGCCAGGACACCCAGCGCGGATAGGCGTCGCGGCAGGCTTGCGCCAGATCGCGTCCGGCGCCGACGCCGAGCCGGGTGCAGAGCGACTGGAGAATGATCGCCATGACGTTGGAGACCAGCGCGACGCTGAGCAGCGCATAGCCGTATTTCGAGCCGCCGGCGAGCGAGGTGGCCCAGTTGCCCGGATCCATATAGCCGACCGCGACCAGATAGCCGGGGCCGAGAAACGCGACGAGCTTGCGCCAGAACGATCCGCCCGTCCGCGCCGGCACCGAACCAAACATGTTCGACAGTGACGGCTCGCCGCGCGCCGACCGCCAACCTGACGCCGCCCCATCCGGCTGTGGCAACGGAACATCAGGGCTGGGTCGAGGCGTTTTCGCGTCCATCTCGTCAGACTGGATGATTTTGGTCCTTTTTGCAAATGACTAGCAACTGCAATGGACTATCAGATTTCAGCCCCTACTCGCTGATCGCCATCGCACCATGGTGAGGGTCATCGTCACCCGGGTCATTGATTGCAGATAAGTGGATTGCAGATAAGTGCCGTTCGGAAAGCCCATCAAGCAGTCGTGACATCGCGGCGGGACGCCGCGGCGAAGCGCGCGGCACCGCTTCTGGCGAACCGCCGCGGGCGCGCTCACTCGATGCCGCGGCCGAACTTGTTCGACTTCGGAAAACCCTTCGGCGGCAGGCGGCCGGCGTCGGCGCGATTGCCGCGCCATTCGGCCAGTTCCTTCATCGTCGCGCTGAACTCGCGGCCGGCGGAATCGCGCCAGCCGAGGCCCTGCTTCGATGCGAAAGTGACGATGTCGGACAGGCCGCCGTCCTTGTATTTCTGCAGCCGCACACCGCGGCCGCGCGTCATCTCGGGCACCTGGTCGAGCGGGAAGATCAGCATCTTGCGGTTGTCGCCGATCACCGCAACGCTGTCCGAGCCTTCGGCCACGACGGTCAGCGCCCGCGCCTCGTTCGGCATGTCGACATTGATGATCTGCTTGCCCTTGCGGGTGGTGCCGACGCAGTCGTCCTCGCCGACGACGAAGCCCTGGCCGTCATGGCTGGCGATCAGGAATTTGCGGCCGCCCTTGTGCACGAACATCGCGACGATGGCTGCGTCCTGCTCCATGTCGATGAACATCCGGATCGGTTCGCCGTGGCCGCGACCGCCCGGCAATTTCGCGACCTCGAGCGAGTAGAACCGCCCGTTGGTGGCGAGCAGCAGCAGCTTCGAGGTGGTCTCGGCAAAGAACGACCGCCCGAGCTTGTCGTCCTGCTTGAAGTTCAGGCCCGACAGATCCTCGACGTGGCCTTTCAGCGTGCGCACCCAGCCCTTGTCCGAGATCACCACGGTGACCGGCTCGCGCTCGACGAAGGCCTCCTCGATCGCGGCGATATCGTGCTCCGGCGCGTCGGCGAATTGCGTGCGTCGCTTGCCGAGCGGCGTCTTCGGCCCGAACATCTCGCGCACCTTGCGCACCTGCTCGCCGACCTTGGCCCACTGCTCGGTCTCGGATTTCAGGATCGCGTTGATGCCCTTCAGCTCGGCGCGCAGGTTCTTGTCCTCGGTGCGGATCTCGAATTCCTCGAGCTTGCGCAAGCTGCGCAGCCGCATGTTGAGGATCGCCTCGGCCTGCACGTCGGTGAGGTTGAAGGCCTTCATCAGGACGGGCTTGGGCTCGTCCTCGGTGCGGATAATCTTGATCACCTTGTCGATGTTCAGATAGGCGATCAGATAGCCGCCGAGCACTTCGAGCCGGTGCTCGATCTGCGCCTTCCGGTAGTTGGAGCGGCGCAGCAGCACGTCGCGGAGATGGTCGAGCCATTCGCGCAGGCATTCGGCGAGGCCGAGCACCTTGGGGATGCGGCCCTTCACCAGCACGTTGAGATTGAGCGGGATCCGGCTTTCCAGTTCGGTCAGCCGAAACA
Organism: Rhodopseudomonas sp. NSM; assembly: GCF_052445935.1. Lineage (NCBI taxonomy): Bacteria > Pseudomonadati > Pseudomonadota > Alphaproteobacteria > Hyphomicrobiales > Nitrobacteraceae > Rhodopseudomonas > Rhodopseudomonas sp. NSM. Next base: position 243,640 of record NZ_JBQTCH010000002.1, read on the forward strand.
GCGATTCCATCATCAGGGCGGGGTCGACCGCGCGCGATTTAGGCTCGATCACGACGCGGACGTCTTCGGCGGATTCGTCACGGATGTCGCCGACCAGCGGCAGCTTCTTCTCGTTCAGCAGTTCGGCGATCTTCTCGATCAGCCGTGACTTTTGCACCAGCCAGGGAATCTCGGTGACGACCACGACCCAGGTGCCGCGTGCGCCCTCTTCCTGCGCCCATTTGGCGCGGGTACGGAATGCGCCGCGGCCGGTGGTGTAGGCCTCGGCGATGCTCTCCTTGGAATCGATGACGATGCCGCCGGTCGGGAAGTCGGGTCCCTTGACGAAGCGCAGCAGCGCCTTCGACTTGGCGTCCGGCTTCTCGATCAGATGCAGGGCTGCGTCGCAGAGTTCGGCGGCGTTGTGCGGCGGGATCGCGGTCGCCATGCCGACAGCGATGCCCTGCGCGCCGTTGGCGAGCAGGTTCGGGAAGCCACCCGGCAGAACGACCGGCTCTTTCGACTGGCCGTCATAATTCGGCCGGAACGCGACGCCGTCCTCGTCGATGCCGTCGAGCAGCAGCCGCGCGACGTCGGTCATACGCGCTTCGGTGTAGCGATAGGCGGCCGGATTATCGCCGTCGATATTGCCGAAATTGCCCTGGCCGTCGACCAGCGGATAGCGCGAGGAGAAGTCCTGCGCGAGGCGCACCAGCGCATCATAGATCGACTGGTCGCCGTGCGGATGGAACGAACCCATCACGTCGCCGACGATCTTGGCGGACTTCTTGAACGGCGTGCCGGGGTCGAGCCGCAGCAGGCGCATGCCGTAGAGGATGCGCCGATGCACCGGCTTCAGCCCGTCCCGGGCGTCCGGCAGCGCGCGATGCATGATGGTCGAGAGCGCATAAGCGAGGTAGCGCTCTTCCAGAGCGTCACGAAGCTGGACTTCGTGAATCTCGGCCGGCTCCGGCGGAATCAGTCGTTTTCCCATGGGGTGGAGTTAGCCTTTGGCTGGGTTTCCGGCAAGTTCTACGGCCGTTTTGCGGGCGCTCCACCCATCAAACTGTCTTTGAACGGTCGTTTCCGCTGCGGATGGCACAATCGGGCAGCAGATTGAGGCCAATGAGGCTTCGAACAGCCTTCGACCTGCTTACGTCCGCCCGCTGCTTCCGATCAGGCCGCGCACCAGTTCCGACAAGGCAGCACGATCCCGACCAGCGCCGAGACGAAGATTTCCGCGTGGAGCCGCGGCGCACCGGAGCCCGCTGCGGTCAGCGCCAGCTCGGCGCTGCGCCGCCAGGTCGCGTACCATTCGGCAACAATCGGACGATAGCGATCGTCGCGCGCCGCCGCCAGGAACGCCTCGTAACAGGCGATGTGGATCTCGGCGTCGGAGCCGAGCTCTTTGGCGTACCAGCCGACCAGCGCGTCGATCCACGCGTCCACGTCGAGCGCGTCGCTCTGCAGGCTCAGCGCCAGCGCGCGCAGACGCCTCACCTCCCGCATCAAGGCGAAATTCAGCGCGGCTTCGACCAGCAGGTCGCGTGTTCCGAAATGATGGGTGATGGCGCCCAGCGACGCGCCGGCTTCGGCGGCCACCGCCCTGTGTGTGACGCCCTTGAGCCCGCTCCGCCCGATCAGGCGCAACGTCGCCTCCATCACAGGGCGCTCGCGATCGTTGATCTCCACAATCTCGATCATAACCATCCTGCTCGCAGCAGCGTTCCCGGCCTCGGTTGACGGAACATTTGTTCTATTTTACAAAACTTCTGTTTCATTTCTCTGAACGCTACCTGCCGCGACCGCCGCTGCCAGCCTCGAGAGAGCCGAATGCCCACCTACCGCCTGCATTATTTCCCCGAATCCGGAAACAGCTACAAGCTCGCATTGATGCTGACGCTGTGCGGGCAGAGCTTCGAGCCGGTCTGGACCGACTTCGGCAGCGGCGTGACGCGGACGCCCGAGTGGCGGGCGCGCGTCAATCCGATGGGCGAAATTCCGGTGCTTGAAGAAGACGGCGTCAGGCTGACGCAGACCGCGCCGATCCTGCTGCAGCTCGCCGAGCGCTACGGCCGGTTCGGCGGCGCCGGTGCAGACGACAGGTTCGAAGTGCTGCGCTGGCTGTTCTGGGACAACCACAAGCTCAGCAGCTATTGCGCGACCTACCGCTTCGCCCGCACCTTCATGCCCTCGGCGAACCAGGACGTTCAGGCGTATTTCCGCCGGCGGATCGAGGATGCGCTCACCATCCTCGACAGGCATCTGCGCGACCACGCCTTCGTCGCCGGCGATGCACCGACCATCGCCGATTTTTCGATGATGGCCTATCTGTCGTTTCCCGACGATGAGACCGGCTTCGACCTGCCCGCTCACCACCCGGCAGTGAACGCATGGCTCGGCCGGATCGCGGCCTTGCCGGGCTGGCGCTCGCCCTACGATCTGCTGCCGGGACAGCGGCTCCCGCGATACAAATAGGCGCCCCGTGGCGTGTTCAGGGCGGCGCGACCCGCGCCAGCAGCTTCGTCACCGCGTTGATGAAACCATCCCGCGCGTCAGAATGCCCCTGCCCGCGCGGCTCCAGCACGTTGCGCAGCAGGAACCGGCCGGTTAGTTCGAAGCCGTCGCGCAGATCCTGATCGGACCAGCCGTTGCGGCCGTCATGGTCGTCGCGCAGAAAGCCGGGCAGCCGCAGCAGCTTGTCGCGCCACGGCTCGCCGGCTGAGCGCGACACCGCGCTGCCGGATTTCGGCGAGACGTAGATCAGTTCGGCGGTCGCGCCGGTCGCGGCGCAGGACGACAGATCGAGGCCGAAGCCGAGCTCGGCCAGCATCGCCAGTTCGAACCGGATCAGATGCGTCGCGGCCCCGGCGACGTCGTCGAAATCGTCGAGCGTGTGCTCCAGCATCTCGTAGATGTCTTCATGCGGGTCGCGCTCCGGCAGCAGCCGTGCCAGCGACGCGAGATGGGTGATGCCGTAGACCGCGTGAGACGACGCCAGCATCGTGGCGGCGCGCATCCGCGTGCCTTCGAGCTGATAGTAACCGAGATGTTCGTCGAGTCGCGCGCGCCACACCGCGAGCACGCTGTTGCCGGGTTGCAGCAGCGGCCGCAGCCGGGACGACGCGCCGCCGCGCACCAGCCCGAGATGACGGCCGTGGCCGCGCGTCAACAACTCGACGATCGCGCCGGCCTCGCCATGCCGCCGAACCCCGAGAATGATGCCCTCGTCGCTCCATTCCATGGAATGATCGTACAGGATTATTCGCCGGAGCGCAGCCGTGGCGGACGAGCCTCAGGCGTTGAACCAGCCGCGGGCGTCGCCGGTGTAGGACAGATAGATCCCCGCCGCGGTCAGCGCGGAAGACACGATGTCGATCCACAGACCGGCTTCCAGGCCGCTGCTCGCGATGATCTGCATCAGCGACACCACCGAGAACACCAGCGACGCGGTCAGCACGGCGCGTGCCCATTTCTTGCGGCCATGGGCGGCGAGCCAGACCAGATAGGTCAGCAGCATGATCAGCGCCGCGGCGATGGTGTTGGCGGCGGCGATGACGCTGGCCGACATCTCGGGATCCATCGTGCGGTCCTGAAACGCGACCGAGATGCAATCGAGCATCAGCGATGCCAGCAGCAGCACCTCGAACCAGTAGACATTCTTGGGAACGCTCATTGCGGCGCCGCTATTCCTTCGGAAATTCGAGGCCCATCTCGCGGTAGCGGTCCGGGTCGTTCTCCCAGTTCTCCCGCACCTTGACGAACAGGAACAGGTGGACCTTCTGTTCGAGGATCTCGCCGATTTCCTTGCGGGCTTCGGCGCCGATCGACTTGATCGTCGCTCCGCCCTTGCCGAGCACGATCTTGCGCTGGCTTTCACGCTCGACGAAGATCGTCTGCTCGATCCGCACCGAGCCGTCCTTGCGCTCGGTCCAGACGTCGGTTTCGACCGTCGACTGATACGGCAGTTCCTGATGCAGCTTGCGGAAGATCTTCTCGCGGGTGATCTCGGCCGCGAGATGCCGCAGCGGGGCATCCGACATCTGGTCTTCGGGATAGTGGAACGGGCCGACAGGGACGCCGGCAGCGAGCCCGCTGCGGAGATCGTCGACACCGTCGCCCGACAGCGCCGACACCATGTAGGTTTGATCGAACCGCAGCCGCTCGTTGGCCGCCTGCGTCAGCGCCAGCAGCTTTTCGCGCGGCACCAGGTCGATCTTGTTGATCACCAGCACTTTCGGATGACCGACATTTTCGAGATTGCCGAAGATCGTCTCAGCCTGCTCGTCGATCCCGCTGCGAGCGTCCAGCAGCACGCACACCAGATCGGCGTCGTGCGCGCCGGTCCAGGCCGTCCGCACCATCGCGCGATCGAGCCGGCGCTTCGGCGCGAAGATGCCGGGCGTATCGACCAGCACGATCTGCGAGCCGCCGTCGATGACGATGCCGCGGATCAGCGCGCGCGTGGTCTGCACCTTGCGCGACACGATGGTGACCTTGGAGCCGACCAGCGCATTGACCAGCGTGGACTTGCCGACGTTCGGGGCGCCGATCAGCGCGACGAAGCCGCAACGGGTGGCCGGAGCCGCATCAGTGGTTTCAGGCATCGTGACCGCCAGCGCTGACGCCTTCGCGGGCCAGCATCACCGAGGCGGCGACTTTCTCCGCGGCGCGCTTGCTGCCGCCGACGCCTTCGGCGGGATCGAGCCCCGGCAGGCTGACGGCGACGCGGAATTGCGGATCGTGATGCGGCCCGGTGCGTTCGACCTCGCGATACACCGGCGTCGGCAGGCCCTTGCCCTGCGCCCATTCCTGCAACACGGTCTTGGGGTCGCGCAGCGAGCGCGTCGGCTTGCGCATCCGCTCGGTCCAGTTGCGCTGCACGAATTCGGCCGCGGCCGGATAGCCGCCATCGAGAAACACCGCGCCGATCACGGCCTCGCAGATGTCGCCGAGCACGGATTTGCGCAAACGCGCGCCGGCGCCGGCGCCGACGGTGCCGAGCCGGACGCCTTCGTCGAGATCGAGGCTGCGCGCGACGTCGGCGCAGGTTTCCTTGCGCACCAGGTCGGCGAGGCGTTTCGATAGTTCGCCCTCGTCGGCGTTCGGAAAGGCGCGATACAGCATGTCGGAGACGACGAGGCCGAGCACGTGGTCGCCGAGGAACTCCAGCCGCTGATAACTGTCGGCGCGGTTGCGCGCAGACTTCAAAGCGGAGACATGGGTCAGCGCAGTGTTCAGGAGCGAGGGATCGGCAAAGCTATGTCCGATCCGCTGTTCGATCGCGACCGCCATGGCCTTCGACTTTGCCTTGCTGCGCCGCTTGCGCCCGGCAGGCGGCTCGGCCGGCGTCGCCGGCGCAGCCGCATCGCTGGCCATCGGCGGGCTGTCGATGCTGGTTACATCCTCGATCATCGCACAATCGAAAAGATACGGCTCCAGCGCACCGCGGTCGGCCAGCGCCAGATCTGCCAGGCGTGTTCGCCCTCGGCGATCGAGAAGAAGATCATCTGGGCGCGGCCGATGATGTTCTCGAACGGAACATAGCCGACCGCGGACAGCACCCGGCTGTCGGTGGAATTGTCGCGGTTGTCGCCCATCATGAAGAAGTTGCCGGGCGGCACGGTGTAGACGTTGGTGTTGTCGTAGAAGCCGTTGTCGACGCAATCGAGCGTCTCGTAGGAGACGTTGTTCGGCAGTGTCTCCTTCCAGCGCTTGACGCGAGCGGTGGCGTCCGAGCCGCACGGGTCCTCGCCGACATAGTCGGGCAGCCGCTCGCGCACCACCGGCTTTTCGTTGATGTAGAGCAGCCCCTCGCGCATCTGGATGCGGTCGCCGGGCAGCCCGATCACGCGCTTGATGTAGTCGGTGGAGTCGTCCTTCGGCAGCCGGAACACCACGACGTCGCCGCGGTTCGGCTCGGAGCCGAAGATCCGGCCGGAGAAGATCGGCGGAGACAGCGGGATCGAATAGTGGCTGTAGCCGTAGGAATATTTCGACACGAACAGATAGTCGCCGACCAGCAACGTCGCCTTCATCGATCCGGACGGGATGTTGAAGGGCTGGAACAGGAAGGTGCGGATCACCAGCGCGATGATGAGGGCATGAATGACGACACGGATCGTTTCGCCGATGCCGCTTTCAGATTTCGTACCGGATGTCACGCTCATCGCTTTCCCGATTCCCGTCGCGGGAGGCCGCGCGGTGGACGACTGTTCTCAGGTGAAGCGGACCGCTTCGCGATGAGAAGCTGCTGGAGACGGCGAAGGCCCGACAAGGCTGCTTCACCACAGATTCGACCCGCAGGGGGTTCCGCGCGGTTGTAGACTGTTGTCGGCAAGGGTGCAATCAACCGTCCCGACAAAACTCGCTAATCCTATGACGTATCAGTCACTTTTCCTGTGGCGGAAGCCCTGCGTCAAGCGCCGGACGCGACCGCAGGAATCGCCGAAATGACGACGAAGGCCTGCGCCAGCGGCCATTCATCCGTGATCGAGAGATCGATCTGGGCGATCATTCCGGCCGGGGTCAGGGCATCGAGGCGCGCCTTGGCGCCGCCGGTCAGCAGCATCGTCGGCCGGCCGCCCCGTTGATTGACCACGCCCATATCGCGCCACCAGACGCCCTGGCGAATCCCGGTTCCGAGCGCCTTGGAACACGCCTCCTTGGCCGCGAACCGTTTGGCATAGGTGGCGGCCACCAGGTTCGGCTGCTTGTCGCGCCGCCCGGCCCTCGCCTGCTCGGTCTCGGTGAAGATGCGGTCGAGGAACCGTTCGCCATGGCGTTCGATCACCTTGGCGATCCGGGTGATGTCGATAAGGTCGGAGCCGATGCCGATGATCATGCCGCGATCACCCTGGCGCGGCCGCGGTCCATCGCCGCCCGCATCGCCTTCACCGTCTCGCCGAGGCCGACGAACAGCGCCTCGCCGATCATGTAGAAGCCGATATTCAGTTCGACGATCTGCGGCAGCGCCGCGATCGTCTCGGCGGTGGCGTAATCGAGGCCGTGGCCGGCATGGACTTCGAGCCCGGCCGATTGCGCCAGCGCGGCGCCGGCGACGATCCGCCGCCACTCCTCCGACGCCCGCGCCGGTTCGTCGTCGGTGATGGCATCGCACCAGGCGCCGGTGTGCAGCTCGATCGCCGGCGCCTTCAGTCTAGCGGCCATCTCGATCTGCGCGGGGTCGGCGGCGATGAACAGCGACACGCGAACGCCGGCGTCGTTGAACCGCGCGATCGCGGGCGCCAGCGAGTCGCGCTGGCCGACGACGTCGAGGCCGCCTTCGGTGGTGAGTTCTTCGCGCCGCTCCGGAACCAGGCAGACCGCGTGCGGCTTCACGCCGAGCGCGATCCGGACCATGTCCGGCGTCGCCGCCATCTCGAAATTCAGAGGGGTGGAAATCTCCGCCTTCAACCGCTCCATGTCGTTGTCGCGGATGTGGCGGCGGTCCTCGCGCAGATGCGCGGTGATGCCGTCGGCACCGGCCTCGATCGCGGCCAGCGCGGCGCGCACCGGATCGGGATGGCGGCCGCCGCGCGCATTGCGCACCGTGGCGATGTGATCGATGTTGACCCCGAGACGCAGCGGAGAGAATTTCGGCATGTTGAACCTGCGGGACGTACTACGGAAGGACTTGCGGCGCCGCGCTATCCATTGACGCGCTCGACGTGGGCCACCACCGCCTTGGCGCGGAGCTGGGCGATGATGGCGCTGAGATGCTTGAGGTCATAGACCTCGAGATCGATGGTGAGTTCGGTGAAGTCCGGCGAGCGCCGGCTCATGTTGATGTTGTCGATGTTGCCGTCGTGCTCGGCGATCACGCCGGCAATCTGCGCGAGGCTGCCCGGCTCGTTGACGTTCTGCACGAACAGCCGCGCCGGGAAGCGCTGCGGCGTCGTTTCGTCGATGTCCCATTTCACATCGAGCCATCGCTCCGGCTCTTCCTCGAAGTCCTTCAACGCCAGCGAATGGATCGGATAGATCGTGATGCCCTCGCCCGGCGTCACGATGCCGATGATCCGATCACCCGGCACCGCGCCGCCGTTCGGCGCGAATTTCACCGGCAGTCCGGAGTGGATCCCGCCGATCGGCACCGCTGCGCCGACCTTGCTCGGCTCGCCGACGACTTTGGCGCCGGACTTCTCCGGCTTCTTGCCGCCGAACCGCGCGGTGCGCTCTTCCTTGTAGTCCGGGTACATCGCGCGGGCGACGTCGGACGCCTTCATCTCGCCGCGCCCGACCGAGGCCATCACCTCCTCGATCGAGGCCCGCGCCAGCCGCGGCAGCGCGCCCTTCAGTTTGTCGTCGGCATATTCGATCTTGGCGCGCGCGAACAGCCGCTCGACGATCCGGCGGCCGAGGCCGGCATATTGGTCCCGCATCGCCGTGCGGGTGGAGCGGCGGATCGCGGCGCGCGCCTTGCCGGTTCGCGCCAGCGACTCCCACGCCGCCGGCGGCGCCGACTGCACGCTCGACGTCAGCACCTCGACCTCGTCGCCGTTCTGCAGTTCCGACGACAACGGCGCGAACTTGCCGTTGATCTTGCAGCCGACCGCGCTGTTGCCGACGTCGGTGTGCACCGCATAGGCGAAATCAATGACGTTGGCGGCCCGCGGCAGCGCGATCAGCTTGCCCTTCGGCGTGAAGCAGAACACCTGGTCGTGGAACAGCTCGAGCTTGGTGTGCTCGAGGAATTCCTCGGGATTCGAACTCTCCGACAGCATCTCGACGGTGTGCCGCAGCCAGGCGAAGGCGTTGGATTCGCGGTTGAGCAGTTCGGTCGGCGAGCCGACGCCGTCCTTGTAGAACGCGTGCGCGGCGATGCCGTATTCCGCGATCTGGTTCATGTCCTGGGTGCGGAATTGCAGCTCGACGCGCTGCTGGCCGGGGCCGATCACCGTGGTGTGCAGCGAGCGATAATCGTTCTGCTTCGGCGTCGAGATGTAGTCCTTGAACCGTCCCGGGACCATCGGCCAGGTGGTGTGCACGACACCGAGCGCGCGGTAACAGGCCTCGACATCCTTCAGCACGACGCGAAAGCCGTAGATGTCCGAGAGCTGTTCGAAGCCGACCGACTTGCGCTCCATCTTGGTCCAGATCGAAAACGGCCGCTTGCGCCGGCCGGTGACCTCGGCGGAGATGCCGTTCTTGGCGAGATTGGCGCAGAGCTGGGTTTCGATCTCGCCGATCAGATTGCGGTTGCGCTCCGCCAGTGCGTCGAGCCGCTGCATCACCACCGCGAAGGCCTCGGGATCGAGCGTGCGAAACGACAGATCCTCCAGTTCCTCGCGCATTTCCTGCATGCCCATGCGGCCTGCAAGCGGCGCGTAGATATCGAGGGTTTCCTCGGCGATGCGCTGGCGCGACGCGGGCGGCACGAAGTCCAGCGTGCGCATGTTGTGCAGGCGATCGGCGAGCTTGATCAGCAGCACGCGAACGTCGTCGGCGATCGCCAGCAGCAGCTTGCGGAGGTTCTCCGCCTGCTTGGCCTCGCGCGACACCAGTTCGAGCCGCTTCAGCTTGGTCAGCCCCTCGACCAGTGAGCCGATCTCGTGGCCGAACAGCTTGTCGATCTCGGTCCGGGTCGCCTCGGTGTCCTCGATCGTATCGTGCAGCAGCGCCGCGACGATGGTGGCATCGTCGAGCTTGAGATTGGTCAGGATCGCCGCGACTTCGAGCGGATGCGAAAAATACGGGTCGCCCGAGGCGCGGGTCTGCTCGCCATGCGCCATCATCGCGTAGACATAGGCGCGGTTGAGCATGTCCTCGTCGGTGTTCGGATTATAGCTCCGGACCAGCTCGACGAGGTCGTACTGCCGCATCATCCGGGCCCGCGCGCCGCGCGGCTTCGGCGGGACGACGACAGGCGCGGCCACTGTGGCCGAATCGGCCGTGGCCTCCATCTGTCTCGGGATGCGGCGGCCTGACGCCATACGAAAAAACCTCAATCGCGGCGCCGGGCGCCGCGGATTACACCGGTCGAAAGATTCAGATCTTCTGGAAATCCGACCGCACAACACTAAAGTGTTTTGCCATGATGGGAAGCCGGCTGAACGCGAAAACCAGCCATCCGACAGAGGTTTGATCGACCGCAAGGCATTTCGCCGGGCCGCAAAACAAACGGCCCGGAGCAATCCGGGCCGTTGTACGAATTCGGGACACGAGATCGGGAGCGATGCGCGCCCTACTCGTCTTCCTCGGGCTGCTCTTCCGGCGGCGCGAGGCCTTCGAGGCCCTTCAGCAGCTCTTCCTCGGTCATGCGCTCCAGCGCGACCTCGGTGTCGTCGGCATCGACGCTGGCGCCGGCCGAACCGATCAACGGAACGGTATCCTGTTCCGGCTCATCGACTTCGACGAACTTCTGCAGGGAGTGCACCAGCTCTTCCTTGAGATCCTCCGGCGAGACCGTCTGCTCGGCAATTTCTCGAAGCGAAACAACGGGATTCTTGTCGTTGTCACGGTCGATTGTGAGCTGCGAACCAGACGAGATCATGCGTGCACGATGCGCCGCCAGCAGGACCAGGTCGAACCGGTTGTCGACCTTATCAATACAATCTTCCACGGTGACGCGCGCCATCGCTAGTCGCTCCGTTCAAAGGACCAAAATGCGGGTTATCCGGCGTAGGTATAGGGGGTTGAAGCGATGCGCAAGAACCAATTTGTCATTTGGCCGTGAACCCTCGCTCTGATATTGCACCAAATATCCGGCGATTGGCAGCCAATCACTGGGGCGAACACGGGTCCGACAACAAATGGCTTCTTTTCACAAAGAAAAGTATACAATACCGGTCGATGCTTCGTGCGTTTGAAGTTTGTGCCGGAAGCCCGAGCCGACGGCTATTCGTGAAAATTTGACTTTAACGCTTGGCTTTTCTGCCACGCCAAAGACCTAACGACAAAACACGAGAGATCTGGATGTCCACCCCTGCGAGCAACAAAATCGCGCTTTTCATCGACGGCGCCAACCTTTATGCGACTGCAAAGACACTCGGTTTCGATATCGATTACAAACGTCTCCTCAAAGAATTTCATGGTCGCGGCACTCTGGTCCGCGCCTTTTACTACACTGCCATCATCGAGGATCAGGAATACTCCTCGATTCGTCCGCTGATCGATTGGCTGGACTACAACGGCTACACCGTGGTCACCAAGGCGACCAAGGAATTCATCGACGCCAGTGGCCGCCGCAAGGTCAAGGGCAACATGGACATCGAGCTTGCGGTCAACGCCATGGAACTGGCCGAGCATATCGACCAGATGGTGCTGTTCTCCGGTGACGGCGACTTCCGCTCGCTGGTCGAAGCGGTCCAGCGACGCGGCGTCCGCGTCACGGTGATCTCGACGATCTCGAGCCAGCCGCCGATGATCGCCGACGAACTCCGGCGCCAGGCCGACGTCTTCACCGACCTGGTCGAACTGCAGTCCAAGATCGGCCGCGATCCGGCCGACCGCCCGCCGCCGCGTGAGCCCCGCCACACGCCTCAGTTCCTGCAACGCTCGGCTGCGATGGCGCCCAGGGGCGGTGACGACGATTTCGAAGACTGACAAGGCACCGACGCGCGGCCCACGGGCCGGCGTTCTTCGTCCGATCACCGAACCCGATCGCGATTGCCCGATGTGTCCGAGGCTCGCCGAGTACCGCGGCGAGCTGCGAGCGCGTGAGCCCGGCTGGCACAACGCGCCGGTGCCCTCGTTCGGCGACGCCGATGCCAGGTTGCTGATCGTCGGCCTCGCTCCCGGCGTGCAGGGCGCCAACCGCACCGGCCGTCCGTTCACCGGCGACTACGCCGGCGATCTGCTATACGCGACATTGATCGAATACGGATTTGCGACGGGGCAATTCCAGGCCCGGCCCGACGACGGGCTGCGGCTTGTCGGCTGCCGGATCAGCAATGCGGTGCGTTGCGTGCCGCCGCAGAACAAGCCCCTGCCCGTCGAGATCAATACCTGCCGGCGCTTCCTGGCGACGACGATCGAGACCATGACGAAGCTGCGCGCCATCGTGCTGCTCGGCCGGATCGCGCATGATTCCACGCTGAAAGCGCTCGGCCTTCGCGCCTCACAGGCGCCGTTCGGACACGGCGCGGTCCACGAGGCCGGTGCGCTGAGGCTGTACGACAGCTATCATTGCTCGCGCTACAACACCAACACCCGCGTCCTGACGCCGAAGATGTTCCACGACGTGTTCGCGCGCGTCCGCGCGGATCTGGACGCGTAAAGCCGAGCCGAGCAGCTAACACTCGAAGCGTCAGCCCCGCGCCCGCAGCAGCCGGCCCTTCTCGCGGCTCCAATCGCGCTTCTTTTCGGTCTCGCGCTTGTCGTGCAACTGCTTGCCCTTGGCGAGCGCCAGCAGCAGCTTGGCGCGCCCCTTTTCATTGAAATAGAGCTTCAGCGGAATCAAGGTCATGCCCTGACGCTCGACCGCTCCCATCAGCTTGTTGATCTGCTTCCTGTGCAGCAGCAATTTGCGCGGCCGTTTCGGCTCGTGGTTGAAGCGGTTGGCCTGCAGATATTCCGGGATATTGGCGTTGATCAACCAGATCTCGCCGCCGCGGGAATCGGCATAGGATTCCGCGATCGTCGACTTGCCGCCGCGAACCGACTTGACCTCGGTTCCGGTCAGCGAGATGCCGGCCTCGACGGTGTCTTCGATCGCGTAGTTGAACCGCGCCTTGCGGTTCTCCGCGACCACTTTGATCGGGCGTTCGTTCTTCTCGGCCATTGCGGCTGAATCTCTCTATCCCGCTTAGACCTGCGGGCGGTTGCCGCTCTTCAATAGATCGCGGATCTCCGCGAGGAGTTCCTGCTCGGGGGTCGGGTTCGGCGGAGCCGCTGCCGCGGCCGCCTCCTTGCGCTTCAGCCGGTTCATCGCCCGCACCACCAGGAACAGCACGAAGGCGACGATCAGGAAGTTCAGCGTCAGCGTCAGAAAGTTGCCCCAGGCGAGCACCGCGCCCTGCTTCTTGGCTTCGACCAGCGTGTTCGCCGTGACCACCTTCGACAGCGGCGTGAAGTAGTTCGAGAAATCGAGCCCACCGGTGATCGAGCCGATGATCGGCATGATGACGTCGGCCACCAGCGAACTGACGATGCCGCCGAACGCCGCGCCGATGATGACGCCGACCGCGAGGTCGACGACATTGCCCTTCATCGCGAATTCACGGAATTCCTTGAGCATACCGACCACCCTCAGCATTTCCGGTGCGCAACCTCGTCGTGCTGGTCCGTGAAAATCAGTTCAGCAGTCCGGCATGCATCATGGCGGCGCGAATCGTGCTGCCGGTCGGCTCGGTCACCGGCATCAGCGGCAGCCGCACCTCTTCCTGAATCCGGCCGAGCAGCGTCAAGCCGTGCTTGGCGCCGGCCACGCCGGGCTCCTTGAACACCGCATCGTGCAACGGGACCAGCCGGTCCTGGATCTTCAGCGCGCCCGGATAGTCGCCGGCGAGCACCGCCCCCATCAGGTCGGCGCAGAGCTTCGGCGCGACGTTGGAAACCACCGAGATGCAGCCGTGACCGCCCGCCGCCATATAGGCCAGCGCGGTCATGTCCTCGCCGGAGAGCTGAATGAAATCGGGCCCCATCGCATGGCGCTGCTGCGATACCCGTCCGAGATTGGCGGTGGCGTCCTTGACGCCGGCGATGTTCTTCAACTCGAACAGCCGGCTCATGGTGTCGACCGACATATCGACGACGGATCGCGGCGGGATATTGTAGATGATGATCGGAATTCCGATCGCGTCATTGACCGCCTTGAAGTGCTGATACATGCCCTCCTGGGTGGGCTTGTTGTAGTACGGCGTCACCACCAGGACGGCGTCCGCGCCCGCCTGCTCGGCGTGCCTGGCGAGCTCGACGGCCTCGCGGGTCGAGTTCGATCCGGCGCCCGCGATCACCGGCACCCGCCCCTTGGCCTCCTCGACGCACCATTCCACGACCTTGTGGTGCTCCTCATGGCTCAGCGTCGGGCTTTCGCCCGTGGTCCCGACCGGCACCAGTCCGTGGGTGCCTTCTGCGATCTGCCATTGGACCAGACTGCGAAAAGCCTGCTCGTCGAGCGAACCGTTCTTGAAAGGCGTAACCAAGGCGGTGAACGACCCCCGGAAATTCGTCTTGGCTGCCATAATGTTCTCCTGACGCGCAGTCCCGATCTGTGAACCTTTCATAACGGGTGCCGCGCGGCCGCGAAAGGCCCGCGACCGCCGGGGCGGCGCAGTTCCAGTCGAATCCGAAGCCGCAGCGGCGCCGAAACCAGCCTCGCCCCTAGAGGGTCTCGACCAGCTCCACGCCGGTCACGGCCTTGATCGCACCGGCGATCTGCGGCGAAACCTGGAACCGGCCCGGTAACTCGAATTCGACCTCGGTGTGCGGGTCGAGCCGCAGCACCAGCGCGATGTTGCCGCCCGCGACCTTGGGGTCCGGTGGCTGCAAGCGCTTTGTGATCGAATCGAGCGGCTTGGTGTCGCGCAGAAAGATCCGCAGCCCCTTCTGGGTCTTGGCCGCGGCGGCGTCGAGCGGCTCGGCATGCAGCACCCGGGCGCGGACGTCCTCGCCTTGCAGTTCGGCGCCGAGTTGCAGCAGCACCGCGGCGCCCGGCTCCAGCACCTCGCGATATTGCGCCAGCCCCTCGGAGAACAGCACCGCCTCGAAATGCCCGGTCGGGTCGGACAGGCCCATGATGCCCATCTTGTTGCCGGTCTTGGTGCGCCGCTCCATCCGCGATACCACGGTGGCGGCGACCTTGCCGGCGGTGGCACCGGATTTCACCGCTTTGCAGAAATCGGCCCAGGACTGTACCCGCAACCGCTTCAGCGCGATGGCGTAATCGTCGAGCGGGTGGCCGGACAGGAAGAATCCGATCGCGTCGTATTCGCGCCGCAGCCGCTCCGCCGGCAGCCACGGCTCGATCTGCGGCAGCATCACCTGCGGTGCATCGGCGAGCCCGCCGAACATATCGTTCTGGCCGCTGGTGAAGGCCTCGTGGCTGCGCTGGCAGGCCGCGACGATGGCGTCAGCGCCGGCGAACACCCGCGCGCGATTGGAATCGAGACAGTCGAACGCACCGGCGGCGGCCAGACATTCGACGACGCGCTTGTTGATCGCACGCGGGCTGACGCGGGCGGCGAAGTCGGCGATCGACGCGAACACCTTGTCGCCGCGGGCCTCGACGATCTGCTGCACCGCCTGCTGGCCGACGCCCTTGAGGCCGGCGAGCGCGTAATAGATGGTGTTTTCGCCGACCTCGAAGGTGGCGCCGGAGCGGTTGACCGAAGGCGGCTCGACCTTGATGCCGAGCCGCTGCGCCTCGGCGCGGAATTCCGACAGCTTGTCGGTGTTGTTGAGATCGAGCGTCATCGACGCGGCGATGAACTCGACCGGATAGTGCGCCTTCATATAGGCGGTGTGATACGACACCAGCGCGTAGGCCGCGGCGTGGCTCTTGTTGAAGCCGTAGTCGGCGAACTTCGCGAGCAGATCGAAGATGGTGTCAGCGGAATCCTTCGGCACGCCGTTCTTGGTCGCGCCCTCGACGAAGATGGCGCGCTGCTTCTCCATCTCGGCGCGGATCTTCTTGCCCATCGCGCGGCGCAGCAGGTCGGCTTCGCCGAGCGAATAGCCGGCCATCACCTGGGCGATCTGCATCACCTGTTCCTGATAGATGATGACGCCGAACGTCTCTTTCAGGATCGGCTCCAGCATCGGATGCAGGTATTCCGGCTCCTCGTCGCCGTGCTTGCGCGCGCAATAGGTCGGGATGTTGGCCATCGGGCCCGGGCGATACAGCGCGACCAGCGCGATGATGTCCTCGAAACGGTCCGGGCGCATGTCGACCAGCGCACGGCGCATGCCCTGACTTTCAACCTGAAACACGCCGACCACATCGCCCCGCGCCAGCATTTGATAGCTGGTGGGATCCTCGATCCCGAGCGTCGCCAGATCGATGTGGATGTCGCGCTGCTTGAGCAGCTTCACCGCGACGTCAAGCACCGTCAGCGTCTTCAGGCCGAGGAAGTCGAACTTCACGAGACCCGCCGGCTCGACCCATTTCATGTTGAACTGGGTGACCGGCATGTCGGATTTCGGATCGCGATACATCGGCACGAGATCGCTGAGCGGCCGATCGCCGATCACGATGCCGGCGGCGTGGGTCGAGGCGTGCCGGGTCAGGCCCTCGAGCTTCTGCGCGATGTCGAAGGCCCGGGCGACGACCGGGTCCTCGTCGCGAAACGCCTGAAGCTTCGGTTCGCTTTCGATCGCCTGTTTCAGCGTCACCGGCGCGGCCGGATTCTGCGGCACCAGCTTGGTCAGCTTGTCGACCTGCCCGTACGGCATCTGCAGCACACGGCCGACGTCGCGCAGCACGCCGCGCGCCTGCAGCGTGCCGAAAGTGATGATCTGCGCGACCTGATCGCGGCCGTAGCGCTGCTGCACGTATTCGATCACTTCACCACGGCGGTCCTGGCAGAAGTCGATGTCGAAGTCCGGCATCGAGACGCGTTCCGGATTGAGGAAGCGCTCGAACAGCAGGCCGAACCGGATCGGATCGAGGTCGGTGATGGTCAGCGAATACGCCACCAGCGAACCGGCGCCCGAGCCGCGGCCCGGGCCGACCGGGATGCCGTGCGCCTTGGCCCATTTGATGAAGTCGGACACGATCAGGAAGTAGCCGGCGTACTTCATCCGCGTAATGACGTCGAGCTCGAAGGCGAGCCGTTTGCGATAGTCCTCTTCGGTCATGCCTTGCGACAGGCCGTGGATACGCATCCGGTCGGCGAGCCCCTGCTCGGCCTGGCGACGCAGCTCGGCGGCCTCGGCGGCGGCCGCCTCCTCGGCGTCGCTGACGCTGGCGCCGACGGTGAACAGCGGCAGGATCGGCTTGCGGGTCAGCGGCCGATAGGCGCAGCGCTGCGCGATCTCGACGGTGGAGGCCAGCGCCTCCGGCAGATCGGCGAACAGCACCGCCATTTCGGCGCGGGTCTTGAAGCGGTGGTCGGGGGTGAGCTGGACGCGGTCGGTCTCGGCGATCAGCTTGCCGGAAGCGATGCACAGCAGCGCGTCGTGGGCCTCGAAATCGTCGGCGGTGGCAAAATGCGGCTCGTTGGTCGCGACCAGCGGCAGCCCCATGTCGTAGGCGATGTCGATCAGGCCGGCTTCCGCGCGCCGTTCGAAATCGGTGTTGTGGCGCTGCAGCTCGACATAGAGCCGGTCGCCGAACGCCTGCGCCAGCCGCTCGCAGCGCAGCCGGCCGAGCGCCGGGTCGGTCAGCATCGCCAGCGAGATCGGACCGTCCGGCCCGCCGGTCAGCGCGATCACGTCCTCGGTCTCGCCATCCAGCCAGTCGAACTTGATGTGCGGCGGCTGGTTCACCGGGGTCTCGAGGAACGCCCGCGAGTTCAGCCGCATCAGGCTGCGATAGCCGCGCTCGCGCGTCGCCAGCAGCACGATCCGCGCCGGCGCCGCCAGCGCCGCGTTGCGCGAGGTCGGATCCTGGTCGCCGAAATCGACTCCGAGCTCGAGGCCGACGATCGGCTGGATGCCCGATCCCGCGAGCTTGTCGGAGAATTCCAGCGCGCCGAACATGTTGTCGGTGTCGGTCAACGCCAGCGCCGGCTGGTGGTCGGCCTTGGCGAGTTCCGCCAGCCGCGCGATCTTCATCGAGCCCTTCAGCAGCGAATAGGCCGAGTGAACGTGCAGATGGACGAATCCGGCGTTGCTCATCGGCGGTGCGGCTCTCGATCGGGCGTGGATGGCGTGCAGTGAGAAGGTGCTCGGCCGGCGCGCGCTCCGCGCAGCCGACTCGGCGGGAATGGTGGTCCGCCTGACACCGCCGCGCAAGTCGGCCGCGCCCCCTTATCCCCGCTGTTGCCGCATCGCCTTCGGCGATCGGCGCAGCCTCGCCGGCCGCTGCCTCAGAGTTGCGGCAGCACCTGCGCCCACACCGCCACCATGCCGATGAACAGCGCAATCGACGTCAGCGCCGCAGCTTCCTGAATGAAGATCTTCAACATCGTCCGCTCCCTGACTACGTGAACATACGAAGAACATTGTTCTCATTTTGTTCCTGAGTCAAGGTACCCGCATCGGGGCGCTCGCGAAGCGTTAACAAAACGTCGACATCCCCGCTATCCAGCGGTGACTCTTCGGCCGCCGGCGGCGTTGACGTAAAATGCTTGCGGGCGCACGGGATCAGCGATGAGCCCGTGGCTGAGTCGATGCCGAGCTTCAGCCCGATCGGGGCCCTCATTTTCGGAGATACCGATGCGCGTTTTGTCTGCGGTTCTGTTGGCTGCCCTGGCGTCGCCCTTTGCGCTGCCATCGGCAGCCGCGGCGCAAACCCAGGCGCCTTACGACAACTATCCGGTCTGCCTGCGGATCTACGGCCCGGTGCGGTTCGACCAGTGCCGCTACATGTCGATGGAGCAATGCCGGCCCGCGGCGTCTGGCATCGCCGGGCAATGCGTCACCAATCCATGGTATCAGCCGCCCGCAGGGCCGGCGCGGCGGCATCGCGCGCGCTGAGCCTGCGGCGGATCACAGGGAGGTCGAGATGCGCAAGACACTGCTGGTCGGGATGCTGGCCCTGCTCGGGTTGACCGGGATCGCAGAGGCTCGCGACTATCCGGTCTGCCTGCGGATCTATCACAACTACCGCGACTGGTACGACGAGTGCAGCTACACGTCGATCCCGCAATGCCGGATGTCGGCCTCGGGTCGCGCCGCCGAGTGCATCGAAAACCCGTGGTACACCGCGCCGCAGCCCGCGAAAAAGAAGCTGCGCAAGCAACGCCGCCGGCACTGAGGCCGCCCGCATCGGTCGCCCAGCCAGTCATTCCGGGGCGCGCCGTCCGGCGCGAACCCGGAATCTCGAGGTTGTTGGGCGAAGCCGGGGAGCCGCTGTGCTTGTTTCAGAGTGCTCGTTTCAGATTCCGGGTTCGCTCGCTCACGCGAGCGCCCCGGAATGACGAACTGCAGCCGCCGCGCCTATTCCAGTTCGACGACGACGCCGTTTTCGAGCGACACCCGGCGATCCATCCGGCCGGCCAGCTCCATATTGTGGGTGGCGATCAGCATCGCCACGCGCGTCGCCCGCACCAGTTGCATCAGCGCCTGGAAGACGTGATCGGCGGTGTGCGGATCGAGATTGCCGGTCGGCTCGTCGGCAAAAAGCACCCGCGGAGCGTTCGCCACCGCGCGCGCGATAGCGACACGCTGCTGCTCGCCGCCCGACAATTCCGCGGGGCGATGGGTGATGCGGTCGGCCAGCCCGAGATAGGCCAGGATTTCCTTGGCGCGGCTGACAGTCTCGCTGCGCTTCAGGCCGCGGATCATCTGCGGCATCATCACGTTTTCCAGCGCGGTGAATTCCGGCAGCAGGCGGTGCGACTGGTAGACGAAGCCGATATCGGTGCGCCGGATCTGGGTGCGCTCGGCGTCGGTCAGCGCCGAGGTCGCGGCACCGCCGACATAGACCTCGCCCTCGTCGGCATGCTCCAGCAGGCCGGCGATGTGCAGCAGCGTCGATTTTCCGGAGCCGGACGGCGCCACGAGCGCCACCGACTGCCCCGCCCACAGCGCCAGCTTGGCGCCGTCGAGGATCGTCAGCGTCGCTTCGCCCTGGACGTATTGCCGCTTGATGTCGTGCAGATACACGACCGGGATGTCTTCCGCGCCCTGCTCCAGATCCTGCGTCATGTCCTGCGCCTCACTCATAGCGGAGTGCATCGACGGGATCGAGCCGCGCCGCCCGCCAGGACGGATACAGCGTCGCCAGGAACGACAGCGTCAGCGCCATGATCACCACCGCGCTGGTCTCGGCGAAATCGACTTCGGCCGGCAGCTTCGAGAGGAAGTACAATTCCGGCGAGAACAGCTCGGTATTGGTCACCCAGGACAGGAACTGCCGGATCGATTCGATGTTGAGGCAGATCACCAGCCCGACGACGAAGCCGGTCAGCGTGCCGACCACGCCGATCGCAGCGCCGGTGATCAGGAAAATCCGCATGATCGAGCCCTGCGTCGCGCCCATCGTACGCAGGATGGCGATGTCGCTGCCCTTGTCCTTCACCAGCATGATCAGGCCGGAAACGATGTTCAGCGCAGCCACCAGCACGATCAGCGTGAGAATCAGGAACATCACGTTGCGCTCGACCTGCAGCGCGTTGAAGAACGTCGAATTGCGTTGCCGCCAGTCGACCAGGAAGACGGGCCTGCCCGCGGCCTCGGTGACGCTCTTGCGGAAGGCGTCGATCTTGTCCGGATTGGTGGTGTAGACCTCGATCGCGGTGACGTCGTTGTTGCGGTTGAAATAGGCCTGCGCCTCCTTCAGCGGCATGAACACGAAGGTCGAGTCGTATTCAGACATGCCGATCTCGAACACCGCGGAGATCTTGTACGGCTTGATCCGCGGCGTGGTGCCCATCGGCGTCACCGCGCCGCGCGGCGCGACCAGCGTGACGCTGTCGCCGGCATGCAGCGACAATTGATCGGCGAGCCTGCGCCCGATCGCAACGCCCTGCCCCTCGTCGAAGCCGTCGAGCGTGCCCTGCTTGATGTGGTTGGCGATCGACGAAAGATTGTTGAGATCGTCGGCGCGGATGCCGCGCACCAGCACGCCGGACGCATTGAACGGCGACGACGCCAGCGCCTGGCCGTCGATCACCGGAGCCGCGAGCTTGATGCCCGCCACGCCGCTGATGCGGTCGGCGACCTCTTTCCAGTCGGTGAGCGGGCTTTCCAGCGGCTGCACCAGAAGATGGCCGTTGAGGCCGAGGATCTTGTCGAGCAGTTCCTTGCGGAAGCCGTTCATCACCGCCATCACGATGATCAGCGTCGCGACCCCGAGCATGATGCCGAGAAACGAGAAGCCGGCGATCACCGAGATGAAACCCTCACGGCGACGCGCACGCAAATAGCGCCCGGACAGGAGCCATTCGAATGGCGCGAAAGGAGGAGTTCGAACTGGCTCAGTCATGCTGTGATCCATGCTCCGAATTTCACACGATTCGGGCTAATTTCAGCCGAGCCGCCGGTGGATAATTCTTAACGCGCGAGCCGCGCGACCGCCTCCGCCAACGCGATGTTCTCCCGCGAGCCGTCGCTGCGCCGTTTCAGCTCGATCTTGCCATCGGCCAGCCCCTTCGGACCGACCAGCACCTGCAACGGAATCCCGATGAGATCGGCGGTCGCGAATTTCGCGCCGGCGCGCTGATCGGTGTCGTCGTACAACACGTCGACGCCCTTGGCGGACAGCTCCTTGTAGAGCTGCTCACAGGCGGCATCGGTCGCGGCATCGCCCTGCTTCAGATTCAGGATCGCGACCCGGAACGGCGCGACTTCCTCCGGCCATTTGATGCCGTTCTCGTCATGGCAGGCCTCGATGATCGCACCGACGAGGCGTGACACGCCGACGCCGTAGGAGCCACCGTGAACCGGCGTATCGGTGCCATCGGGACCAGCGACATTGGCCTTCATCGAGTCGGAATATTTGGTGCCGAAGTAGAAGATCTGGCCGACCTCGATGCCGCGGGTGTTCAGCCGGTTGGCCTCCGGCACTTCGCTCTCGTAGCGTGCTGCGTCGTGCACGTCCTCGGTCGCCGCATAGACCGAGGTCCACTGCTTGATGATCGGCGTCAGATCGCCGTCATAATCGACGGTCTCGTCCGGCACCGGCAGGTTCAGCACGTCGCGATCGCAATACACGCCGGACTCGCCGGTCTCGGCCAGCACGATGAATTCGTGGCTGAGGTCGCCGCCGATCGGCCCGGTCTCGGCGCGCATCGGGATCGCCTTCAGCCCCATCCGGGCGAAGGTTCGCAAATACGCGACGAACATCCGGTTGTAGGATTTTCGCGCGGCGGCCTCATCGACGTCGAACGAGTACGCGTCCTTCATCAGGAATTCGCGGCCCCGCATCACGCCGAAGCGCGGGCGCTGCTCGTCGCGGAATTTCCATTGAATATGATAGAGATTCAGCGGCAGGCTCTTGTAGGACTTCACATAGGCGCGGAAGATCTCGGTGATCATTTCCTCGTTGGTCGGACCGTACAACAATTCACGCTTGTGGCGGTCGCTGATCCGCAGCATCTCCGGGCCGTAGGCGTCGTAGCGGCCGCTCTCGCGCCACAGATCGGCGAGCTGCAGCGTCGGCATCAGCAGCTCGATCGCGCCAGCGCGGTTCTGCTCCTCGCGCACGATCTGCTCGATCTTCTTCAGCACCCGATGGCCGAGCGGCAGCCAGGCATAGATGCCGGCGGCCTCCTGCCGCAGCATCCCGGCGCGCAGCATCAGGCGGTGCGAGACGATCTCGGCTTCCTTCGGGTTTTCCTTCAGGATCGGCAGGAAGAATCGCGACAAACGCATGGGATTTACTCAAGAATCAGGGGAAAGCTGGTTTGCGCCAGTGAAACCGGATCAGGCAGCAAAACACAAGGGTGCGACTGCGCAACTTTGCGAAAAACGCCGGATTCTGCGCGACTTTACGAACGGGCGCCGGTACCGATGACTAGCGGATCACGACCGACGTCTCGATCGTCACTTTGTCGAAATCGGAAATCAGAATGCCGAGCGTCAGCGTCCAGCGCCCCGGCAGCGGCGCCGACATCCGCACCTGCCAAGCTCCGTCAGGTTGACGTTGCGCCTCGGCGGAGGCCGGCTCGATCCCGGCATCCGGATTGGCGAGCGTCACGGTCAGCGCCTGCGCCAGCAGCGGCGCCTCGTCGGGCGTCTGCAGCGTGACCGCGATCTCGATCGGACCGGCACGGCCGGGCGTCAGGGTGACGTTGGCCATCGCCCGTTCGGTGTGGACATGGGCAATTACAGCCTGCTCCGCAACGGCAGCGGCATCACGTGGCGGCGGGGTGAACCGCCACAGCCCGACCACGCCGAGGATCGCGATCACCAGCACCAGTTCGGCTGCGATCATCCGGCGCAGCGCCGGTCCCGCGCGCCCGTCGCCGGCCGCGAACTGCGGCGTCACGCGGAGTCTGTTCCACAGCGCGACCAGCAGCAGCAACGCGACCAATGCCAGCTTGGCGATCAGGATGCGGCCATAATCGGAGCGCCACAGCGCCTCGACGCGGCCGAGCTGGATCGCGCCGAGCACGACGCCGCTGATCAGCAGCGCGGCGATCGCGACCGGGATCGCGCGCGAAAACCGGCGTAGTGTGTCGGCCGGTGCGCGGTCGGTCCCGACCGCCACCGCCAGCGGGACCAGCGCCCCGATCCACATCGCCAGACTGACGCCGTGGATCAGCATCGCCGAGGCCGCAAGCCAAAGCGGATCGGCGGTCGCGGTATGGCCGCTCGCAGCGAATGCGGCGCCGACGCCGAGCACCGCGCCGAGCGACAGCCACCGCGCCAGCCAGCCGCGGCTCAGCAGCGCCAGCAGCGTCAGCCCGAATGCGACCGCAGCGATCGTCGTGGCCCGGCCGAACGAGCCGGACGCCCCTTCCCGCCAAACCGCGGCGCTGCCGAGCTGCGCGAATGGCAGGTCCAGTATGTCGAGGCCCTGCAGACCGACCGACAGTGCGAGCGCGCCGAAGCCGACGATCGCGGCCGCAGCACAGCCGGCGACCATGCCGGGCCCAGCCGCCCAATTCGCGATCCAGCCGAGGAAGAAGGCGCCGCCGGTCGCGGCCAGCAGCATAGATTGGATGACGATGCCCGTCGCCCAGATCGCCGTCCGCCGCGCCGGATCGTCCGGTACCACGATCGCCGGCAGGCCGGTGCCCGGCGCGCCGATCCAGAATGTCAGCGAGCCGCCGACCGGATGGCCATCGGCCGAAACGACCCGCCAGCTCACCACATGACCGCCCGCACCGAGCGGCACCGGCGGCGCAAAACGCAACGTGTCGCCTTCGCCCGCGATATCGATGATCGGGGTCGACCGGCCTTTGGCGTCGATCAATTGCAGCGCCAGCGGCGTGACCGGCTCGTTGAAGGTCAGGGTGATGGTCGCCGGCGCGGCCTCCAGCACAGCCTCGGCGGCGGGATCGCTGGCGACCAGGCTGGCGTGGGCGTGCGCGAGCGACGGCAGCATGAGGACGGCGAGCGCCGTCACCCATGCCAGCCATCGCCCGGCATTGCGTCGCGACCGGGCGGGAGCTCCGATCACGGAGCCTTCGGCTTCAGCCGCAGCGTCGGCGCGGGCTCCTTCAGCGCGTCGGGCTTTTGCCCGGCGGCCGGGATCTCGATCCAGCGATGCACGCCGTTCTCGCATTCCTGCACCACCGGGAAGTACAGGGTCTTTCCGGCCGCGTCGGGCAGTTTCATCACCAGACCGAAGGTGTCGTAGAACGCATCGGGCAACGGCCCGCCGCGCCACGCCACCTCGTCGACCGTCTCGGTGATGGTCTTGCCGTGCAGTTTCGGCTGTTCGCCCTCGATCTTGCGGGTTTTGATCTCGATGCTCCAGCCGGGCTTCATCTGCGGCTTCACCGACAGCACGCCGTCCGGAATTTTGACCCGCACAGCGAGCGTGGCGGTGCCGTCGCAACCATGCGGCACGCGGAGGGCCGTCTGGAAGTAATTGCCGGCCGCCGCCTCATTGGGCTGCAGCGAGACATGGGCCACCGCGGGTCCGCCGATTGCCGCGACGGCCGCACAGGCGGCCATCGCGATCCCAAAACGACGCCGCATCAGTGCTTCATCCCGGAATGGCCCTTGTGGTCCATCTTCATCATGCTGCCGCCGGCGTCGTCCGGCGACTTGGCGCCGATGTCGGCGACGTCGAGCGTGACCTGGACCTTGCCGGCCTTTTCGAACTGCAGGGTGACAGGCACCTTCTCGCCTTCCTTCAGCGGCCCCTTCAGATCCATCAGCATGATGTGGTAGCCGCCCGGCGCAAGCTTGACGGTCTTGCCGGGCTCGATCGGCAGCCCCTTGTCGAGCTGGCGCATCTTCATCACGCCGTTGTCCATCGACATCTCGTGGATCTCGAATTTGCCGGCGACGTCGGCCGCCCCCGCGATCAGGCGGTCGGCGGTCGCGCCCTTGTTCTCGATCGTCAGGTAGCCCCCTGCGACCTTGGCGCCGCCCGGCGTGGCGCGGCTCCAGGCCTGGGTGATGACCAGATCGCCGGCCTTGATTTCGGCCGCCTGCGCGGCGACGGACAGCAGACTGACGATAGCCGCAGAGGCGAATGTGCGGATGAATGGATTCATGGTCGGATCCTCGCTGGGATTTGATGGGGATGAAACGGACCAGCGTCAGGCGCCTGCATGAGGCATTCGCCTTCGAACTCCGGTCCATCGAAATGGTCGAAAACGGCTGCGCGATCGCTGCAGCTGTTGGTTGTTAAGCGGCGATGGGTGGGGGCGGCGCGCGCGCCTGCGCGGTCACGCGGGCGCGCGAGACGGGCAGCGCCGGCTCCGTCAGCGACCAGATCACGCGCTGATGCGGTCGCTTGATGACGGCGAAATCCTGGCTCGCCGGTGCAGCCGTCGGACCGCCGCCGAGCCCCACCGAGCAGACCGCGCAGCAGGCGCCGTCATGCCCCCGCTCGGCCGGTTGCGTCTCGCCGTCGTCGGCGGACGCCATTGCAGAGCAAAGGTGGATGGAATTCTGCGGATCGGCGATCGCGGAGGCGACGAAACGGAACGCGCCGATCGGCGACAGCAGTTGCACCAGAAGCGCGACCGCGAAAACCGGAATCATCCGCCCGAGACGTCGGCGCATCACAGCCTGTGCTCCATCATGGCGAAATATCATGCAGTTTTACCGCTGTCGATTGCGCCAGGCTCACCGCGTCGGAAGCCGCGATCTGGCATGATATCGACAGTCACGCGCATCTGGCGAGTTTTCGTTCGTTTCACCGCGTGCCTTAAATTTGAACATTCGTTGCCGGAAATGGTGACAAGTCAAAAAACTTCCGCTACGAATATGGCAACAGGCAAAGCCCTCGGGCGAAGTCTGGCGGTCCAAGTCTCGGGAGGAACCCTGACGCGCAACAATGCAGCGTCGCCCGTCAAACAAAAGAATAAATCCAAATCATTCGGGAAAATATTAGGGTCGACACAGTTTTTAAGCAGGGCAAGCGCCCTGCTTTTTCTTTTTCGTGACGCGTTCAGCCGTCTTCTCGACTGCGAATCATCCCGGCCGGGCGTCGGTGCCGCGGCATCCGGATCGAAAGTCCGAATCACTTGATGCGGACGGACCTGCGGACGGATTGATCACACGTCGATGGCGTGATCCGTCATGCCTTCCGTCCCGAAGATTCCGAGATACCGCCGGACTTCCGCGTCTGGACCCGTGGCCTTTGTGGGGTTGTCGGACAGTTTCACGGCCGGGCGACCTGCCGCCTCGACGACCTTGCACACCAGCGAAATCGGATCGAGGGCGTTGCCGCCGTTCGGCGCGCAACCGCGGAAATCGTTGGTCAGATTGGTGCCCCAGCCGAAGCTGACCCGGACGCGATCCTTGAAGTGCCGGAAGGATTGCTCGATGGAGTCGATGTCCATGCCGTCGGACAGCACGAGCAGTTTCTCTTTCGGGTCTCGCCGCTTGGCTTTCCACCACGCGACGAATTCGTCGCCGCCCTCGATCGGCAGCTTGCTGTCCGGGCGCGCGCCGGTCCAATCCGCCACCCAGTCGGGCGCATTGCGCAGGAACGACGTCGTCCCATAGGTGTCCGGAAGGATGACCAGCAGGTTGCCGTCATACAGGTTACGCCAATCGTCGAGCACCGCGTAGCGGGATGATGCGACGAGCTCATCGTCATCGCCCGCCAGCGCCGCATAGACCATCGACAGTTCGTGCGCGTTGGTGCCGATCGCCTCCGAGCCGATTTCCATGGCGACGTGGACGTTGCTGGTGCCGATGAAAGCGTCGCCGATGCCCTCCTGCAAGGCCTCGCAGCACCACCTTTGCCACAGATATCCATGCCGGCGACGGGTGCCGAAATCACCAACTTTCAATCGCCCGGTCGCCTTCAGCACCTGCAATCGCTCAACTTTGCCCCACAGCTTCGCCTTGGCGCGCGCATAGAGGACGTCGAGTTCGAAGCGCCCCATATTGCGCATCGCCTTGCGTGCGCGCAGTTCGTTGATGATCGAGAGCGCCGGAATTTCCCACATCGTCGTGAGCGGCCAGGGTCCGGCGAACCGGAGTTCGTACTGACCGTCACGAACTTCGACTTCGTATTCCGGAAGCGCGAAGGTCTCGAGCCACGACAGAAATTCGGGCCGGAAGATCTGCTTCTTCCCGTAGAACGTATTGCCGGCGAGCCAGATCATTTCCCGCTTCGAGAGTCGAAGGGTCCTCGCATGGTCCAGCTGCGCCCGCAATTCGCCGATCTCGACCTCGTCGGCGACACGGACCGATTTCGATCGATTGATCACCCCGAACGTGACCGGCGTATCCCGATGCTTCATCCAGATCAGCTGCAGCATCAGCAGCTTGTAGAAATCGGTGTCGAGCAGCGTGCGGACGACGGGGTCCATCCGGTAATTGTGGTTGTGAACCCGGGTGGCGATATCGGTGAAACTCATCTCGGAACCCTTGACTAAGCGGCTGGCGCCGGCTGCGTGCGACGATCGCGAGGCGCAGCAATGCGGGCGCTACAGCGGGAATCCCAGCAGCTTCGACAACCGTTCGATCTCGAGCCATCCGGAGCGATAGGCATACAGCGCGACGGCGAAAACCGCCGCCGAAATCACGGTGGTCCACAGCGCCTTGCGCGCCAGCAGCGTCACCACCGGCGCGCCCGGATCGGCGCCGGGCACGTCGTCCTCGACCTCGCCGCTTTCGGACCGATTGCGGACGCCGAACGGCAGCGTCACGAAAAAGACGACCCACCACAGCACGAAATAGATCGCCAGCAGGCTGCCGATCTGACTGAACATGGCTAGGACTGCTCGATTTCGACCAGCGCGCCCGAGAAATCCTTCGGATGCAGGAACAGCACCGGCTTGCCGTGCGCGCCGATCTTGGGCTGGCCGTCGCCGAGCACGCGGGCGCCTTCCTTGATCAACGTGTCGCGCGCCGCGATAATGTCCGGCACTTCGTAGCAGACGTGATGGATGCCGCCATCGGCATTGCGATCGAGAAACTTGGCGATCGGCGATGCCTCGCCGAGCGGCTGGATGAACTCGATCTTGGTGTTCGGCAGCGTCACGAACACGGTGATGACGCCGTGATCCGGCAGCGGCACCGCGTCGGAAATCTCGGCGTTGAACGCGGCGCCGTAGATCTTCGCCGCCTGCTCCGCATCCTTCACCGCGATCGCCACGTGATTGAGCCGCCCCAGCATGACACTTCCTCCGTCCTTGATCTTGTTACTTATACGCCCCTAAACCCTCAGCACGTGCACGAAGCACAGCGGCTTCTTGCCCCAGTGCTGCTGCACCACCGAGCGAACCGTGCGCCGCACCGATTCCGCGACCGCATCCGGATCGCGACGGCGCGCCTTCGGCAAACCCTCGACAGTCGCGACCACGGCATCGAACACGATGTCGTCGAGCGGCTCGCCGGCGCTGTTGTTTTCCGGGACGCCGATCAGTTCGACTTCCGGGTCGTCGACCATGTCGCCGGTCTGGGTCAGCGCCAGCGCCACGAAGGCGCAGCCGGCGAACGCCATCTTGCGGCGCTCGACCACCGCGCGCGACTTCTCCTCCTCGAGGATGGTCCCATCCTTGTACAGCCGGCCAGCCGGCAATTGGTCGATGATCGCCGGATCGCCAGGCCCGAGCCGGACCAGATCGCCGTTGCGGCAGACCACCACCTTGGGCACGCCCATCTGCCGCGCCAGCTTGGCGTGCTCGTTCAGATGCAGCGCCTCGCCGTGCACCGGGATCAGCAATTGCGGCCGCACCCAGGAGATCAGCTCGCGCAGCTCCTCGCGGCGCGGATGGCCGGAGACGTGCACCAGATGGTCGCGATCGGTGATCACCTCGATGCCCTGGTTGACCAGCCCGTTGATGATGCCGCCGACCGCCTTCTCGTTGCCCGGAATGGTGCGCGACGAGAAGATCACGCAGTCGCCCTTGTTCAGCGTGACGTCGGGGTGATCGTCGCGCGCAATCCGCGCCAGCGCCGCACGCGGCTCGCCCTGGCTGCCGGTGCACAGCGCCAGCACCTTGTCCGGCGGAAAATGCCCGTAATATTCGGAGCCTCGAAAGCTCTGCACGCCATCGAAATAGCCGCACTCGCGCGCGACCTGGGAGACGCGATCCATCGCGCGACCGACCAGCACCACTTCCCGCCCCGCCGCCTTCGCGGCGTCGGCGACGGCGCGCATGCGGCCGACATTGGAGGCGAAGGTGGTAACCGCGACGCGGCCCTTGGCGGCCTTGATCAGGCCGGTGAGCGACGCGCCCACTTCGGTCTCCGAGGGCGAATGGCCGTCGCGCACCGCGTTGGTGGAATCGCCGATCAGCGCCATCACGCCCTCGTCGCCGAGTTCGCGCAGCCGCTTCTCGTCGGTCGGTGGACCGACTACGGGGGTCGGATCGATCTTCCAGTCGCCGGTGTGCAGCACCAGGCCCGCCGAAGTGCGGATCGCCAGCGCATGCGATTCCGGAATCGAATGCGCGACCGGAATGAACTCGACGTTGAAGGGGCCGAGATCGATGCGGCCGCCGGACGGCACCACGGTGATCGGAATCTTCAGCGTGGTACGCTCCGCCGCGAGCTTCGCGGCGAACAGCGAGGCGCTGAACTTGGTGGCGTAGATCGGGCAGCGCAGCTTCGGCCACAGATCGATGATGGCGCCGAAATGATCCTCGTGGGCGTGGGTCAGCACCAGCCCGACCAGATTCTTCTTCTCTTTTTCGAGGAAGCGGATGTCCGGCATGATCAGATCGATGCCGGGCAGATGCTCCTCGTCGCCGAACGACACGCCGAGGTCGACCGCCAGCCAGCTCCGCTGCTGGCGGTTGCCGAGGCCGTAGATCGACAAATTCATGCCGATTTCGCCGACACCGCCAAGCGGTGCAAAAACCAGATCGTCGGGTCGTGCCATTAGTCTGCAGCCTTTGCTGACGCCGCATCGCCGAAATAGACGTCGCCGGCCGCGATCGGAATGCGTCTCCGATCGGACGTTATCAGGACCATACAGCCTGTTTCATCGATGGTGTCGAATATCCCGGTCACCACCGACGAGCCCGACCGGATGGAAACCGTCTGACCGAGCCCGGCGGCCCGTTCCAGCCAGAGATCGCGGATCTTGGCGAAACCACGCCCGTCATCCCAGATGCCGCGCATCTCGTGCCACGAATCCGACAGCGCCGCAAATACGTCTTCCGCGCTGGCGGTCACGCCGAGCTTGCTCAAGCATGTCACCGCCGTCGGAAGACCTTCCGGCGCAGCGACCACGTTCGTGCCCATCCCGACCACCACGGCGAGTCGCCCGTCCGGCAACGTCTCGGCTTCGAGATTCATCCCGACAAGCTTCGATCCGCCTGCCAGGATATCGTTGGGCCACTTCAGCCGATAATCATTCGCAGCGGAAGTGGGCGACCGCATTGCGGCCTCGACGCTCACCTCTCGCAATGCCTTCTCGAGCGCGACGCCTGCAGCAAAGCCGAGGGTTGCGGCGACAGAAGGGGTGACCTTGAAGCTCTCGAAGACGGAGCTCGCCAGATTGCCGCGCGGAGCCACCCAGACCCGATTGCGACGACCGCGTCCCGCGGTCTGCATCGTCGTCACGAACCAGCAGGGCGTCCGCCCCCCCGCTCGGGCATACGCCATCGCGTCGGCGTTGGTGGAGCCGGTCTCGTCGAAAACCTTCAGGCCAACGCCGGCCGCGCGCGCCTTCGGTCCGAGGGCGAACGCCACCTAGAACAACGACTTTGCCGCCGCCGTGGCCGCGTTCACCAGCGGCGCCGGATAGATGAAGAACAGCATGTTGAACAGCCCGGCGACCGCCAGCACGCCGCGCAGTTCGAGCCGCACCCGGTCGATGCCCGGCGCCGGCTCGTCGAAATACATCACCTTGATGATCAGCAGATAATAATAGGCGCCGACCACGCTGGTGACGACGCCGATCACCGCGAGCGCGAACAGCCCAGCCTTGATCGCCGCCATGAACACGTAGAACTTGGCGAAGAAGCCGGCGAGCGGCGGGATGCCGGCCATCGAAAACAGCAGCATCGCGAAGAAGAACGCCAGCGCCGGATTGGTGCGCGACAGGCCGGCGAAGTCGCTGATGTTCTCGACATGCAGGCCGTTGCGGCGCATCGCCAGGATCACCGAGAACGCACCCAGCGTCATGGCCACATAGATCGAGATGTAGATGATCACGCCCTGCGCGCCCTCGACGGTGCCGGCCGACAGCCCGACCAGCGCGAAGCCGATATGGCCGATCGCCGAATACGCCATCAGGCGCTTGATGTTCTTCTGGCCGATCGCCGCGAACGAGCCGAGCGCCATCGAGGCAATCGCGACGAACACCACGATCTGCTGCCACTGCGGCACGATCTCGGGAAACGCCGTCAGCGTCACACGGGTGAACACCGCCAGACCCGCGACCTTCGGGGCGGAGGCGAAGAACGCCGTCACCGGGGTCGGCGCGCCCTCGTAGACGTCGGGCGTCCACATGTGGAACGGCACCGCCGACACCTTGAAGCACAGCCCGGCCAGCAGAAAGACCAGACCGAACACCAGCCCGACACTGCCGTCCTTGGCCGCGGCGGCAATGCCGGTGAACTGAACGGTGCCGGTGAAGCCGTAGATCAGCGAGCAGCCGTACAGCAGCATGCCCGACGACAGCGCGCCGAGCACGAAGTACTTCATGCCGGCTTCGTTTGACTTGGGGTCCTCGCGATTGCTCGCGGCGACGACGTAGAGCGCCAGACTCATCAGTTCGAGGCCGAGATACAGCATGATCAGGTCGCCGGCCGAGATCAGCAGCATCATGCCGACCGACGACAACAGTACCAGGATCGAATATTCGAACATCCGACGCGCCGGATTGGCGAGAATTTCGGCCGACAGGATCAGCGTCACCGCCGAGCCGATCAGCGCCAGCACCTTCAGGAAGCGGGCGAAATCGTCGACGATGAAGCTGCCGCCGAAGGTCACGAGCTTGCCGGCCGGCAGCATCAGCTCCAGCGCGCCGGTCACGACCAGCAGCAGCACCGCCAGCGTGGTGACGAGGCCGGTGGTCTTCTCTCCGCGATAGGCGCCGAGCATCAGCAGCAGCATCGCGCCGATCACCAGAACGAGCTCCGGCATGATCGGCAGCAGCGAATAACCGGCGGTTTCGAAGTTCATAGCGTGCGGTCCTTGCCGGTTACGGAAGCGCGGCTGCCTTCACGGCAGTCGCGGCGGCGGCGTAATTGTTGACGAGTTGCTGGACCGATGCGGCCGACATGTCCAGCACCGGCTTGGGATAGAAGCCGAACAGGATGGTCAGCACCACCAGCGGGGCCAGGATGATCCCCTCGCGCCAGGTCAGGTCCTTGATGTCGGCCAGCGCCGGCTTGGTCAGCGCGCCGAACACCACCTTGCGGTAGAGCCACAGCGCATAGGCCGCCGACAGGATCACGCCGAGCGAGGCGATGGTCGCGGTCGGAATATTGACCCGGAAGGTGCCGAACAGCGTCATGAATTCGCCGACGAATCCCGAGGTGCCCGGCAGGCCGACATTGGCCATGGTGAACACCAGGAACACGAAGGCGTAGATCGGCATCCGGTTGACGAGCCCGCCATAGGCCGCGATCTCGCGGGTGTGCATCCGGTCGTAGATCACCCCGACGCAGAGGAACAGCGCACCCGAGACGATGCCGTGCGAGATCATCTGGAACACGCTGCCGGCGACGCCCTGGGTGTTGCCGGCGAAGATGCCCATGGTGACGAAGCCCATATGCGCGACCGAGGAGTACGCGATCAGCTTCTTGATATCCTCCTGCATCAGCGCGACCAGCGAGGTGTAGACGATCGCAATCACCGACAGGCTGAACACCAGCGGCGCGAAATACACCGAGGCATCCGGGAACATCGGCAGCGAGAACCGCAGGAAGCCGTAGCCGCCCATCTTCAGCATGATCGCCGCCAGCACGACCGAGCCCGCGGTCGGTGCCTCGACATGCGCGTCCGGCAGCCAGGTGTGCACCGGCCACATCGGCATCTTCACCGCGAAGGATGCGAAGAACGCCAGCCACGCCCAGGTCTGCAGGTTGCGCGGGATCGCGGTGTTCATCAGCGTCGGAATGTCGGTGGTGCCGGCGGTCCAGTACAGCGCCATGATCGCCAGCAGCATCAGCACCGAGCCGAGCAGCGTGTAGAGGAAGAACTTGAACGACGCGTAGACCCGGCGCGGACCACCCCAGACGCCGATGATCAGGAACATCGGGATCAGGCCGCCCTCGAAGAACAGATAGAACAGCACCAGGTCGAGCGCCGAGAAGGTGCCGATCATCAGCGTTTCCAGCACCAGAAACGCCATCATGTATTCGCGCACCCGCACCGTGATCGACTTCCAGCTCGCGAGGATGCAGAACGGCATCAGCGCGGTGGTCAGGATCACGAACGGCAGCGAAATGCCGTCGACACCCATGTGATAGCCGATGGTGGCGCCGAGCCAGGGCGCCTTCTCGACGAACTGGAAGCCCGGGTCGGCGGCGTCGAAGCGCCAGACCAGGATCAGCGACACCGCGAAGGTGATCAGCGTGGTCCACAGCGAGATCCAGCGCGCATTGCGGCGCGCCGCCTCGTCGTCGCCGCGGGCGAGATAGACCAGCGCCGCGCCGAGCAACGGCAGGAAGGTGACGACCGACAGCACCGGCCAGGTCATGATTGAAGCCGACATTAACGGCCTCCCCCGCCGAGCATGAACCAGGTGATCAGACCGGCCACGCCGATCAGCATCGCGAATGCGTAGTGATAGAGATAGCCCGACTGCAGCTTGACGACGCCGCGGGTGACGTCGAGCACCCGGGCCGAGACGCCGTCGGGGCCGAGGCCGTCGATCAGCATGCCGTCGCCCTTCTTCCAGAGCTGCCGGCCGATCCACTTCGCCGGCCGCACGAAGATCACCTCGTACAATTCGTCGAAGTACCACTTGTTGAGCAGGAACTTGTACAACAGCGGATGCTGCGTCGCGAGCTCGACCGGCAGATACGGCCGGCGGATGTAGAAAATCCACGACACCAGGAAGCCCACCACCATCATCACCGTCGGCAGATAGGCGATCCCGGCCGGGATGTGGTGCATCTCCTCGATGATGCCCGGATGCATCTTCAGCGATGCGCGGAAGAACTCCTCGACGCCGTGGCCGGCGAACAGCTCCTTGAACGGATAGCCGGCGGCGAGTGCGCCGAACGCGAGGACGAACAGCGGGATCGTCATCGTCAGCGGGCTCTCGTGCGCGGCGTCATAGTGCTTCTGGTCGTGCGGCTCGCCGTGGAAGGTCTTGAAGATCAGCCGCCACGAATAGAACGACGTCAGCAGCGCGGCGACGACGGTCATCAGGAAGCCGTAGAACGCCATCGGATTGTGCGAGACGTAGGCCGACTCGATGATCGCGTCCTTGGAGAAGTAGCCGGCGGTCAGCGGGAAGCCGGTCAGCGCCAGCGTTCCGATCACCATCACGATGTAGGTGAACGGGATCTTGTCCTTCAGCCCGCCCATGTGGCGGATGTCCTGCTCGTGGTGCATCGCGTGGATCACCGAGCCCGCGCCCAAAAACAGCAGCGCCTTGAAGAAGGCGTGCGTGAACAGGTGGAACATGCCGACCGAATAGGCGCCCGCGCCCATCGCCACGAACATGTAGCCGAGCTGCGAACAGGTCGAATACGCCACGATCCGCTTGATGTCGTTCTGCACCAGACCGATCGTCGCCGCGAACAACGCAGTGGTGCCGCCGATCAGCATCACGAAAGCCTGCGCGTTCGGGGCCAGCTCGAACAGCGGCGACATCCGCGCCACCATGAAGACGCCGGCGGTGACCATGGTGGCGGCGTGAATCAGCGCCGACACCGGGGTCGGGCCCTCCATCGCGTCCGGCAGCCAGGTGTGCAACAGGAACTGCGCCGACTTGCCCATCGCGCCCATGAACAGCAGCAGGCAGGCCAGCGTCAGCGCGTCGGCGTTCCACCCGAAGAAGTTGATGGTCTTGCCGGTGAGCCCGGGCGCAGCCGCGAAGATGGTGTCGAAATCGGTCGAGCCGACCAGCACGAAGACGGTGAAGATGCCGAGCAGAAAGCCGAAATCGCCGACGCGGTTGACGACGAAGGCCTTGATCGCGGCGGCGTTGGCGGACGGTTTCTGATACCAGAAGCCGATCAGCAGATAGCTCGCCAGACCGACGCCTTCCCAGCCGAAGAACAGCTGCAAAAGATTGTCGGCGGTCACCAGCATCAGCATTGCGAAGGTGAACAGCGACAGATAGCCGAAGAACCGCGGCCGGTGCGGGTCCTCGTGCATGTAGCCGATCGAGTACAGATGGACGAGGCACGACACCGTCGT
The DNA here is from genome assembly GCF_052445935.1 of Rhodopseudomonas sp. NSM. Taxonomy (NCBI): domain Bacteria; kingdom Pseudomonadati; phylum Pseudomonadota; class Alphaproteobacteria; order Hyphomicrobiales; family Nitrobacteraceae; genus Rhodopseudomonas; species Rhodopseudomonas sp. NSM. The sequence continues at coordinate 279,025 of NZ_JBQTCH010000002.1, forward strand.
CACCACGACCAGCATCACCGCGGTCAGAGTGTCGACGCGCAACGCCCAGGCGACCTGCAGGTCGCCGGAATTGATCCACGGAAACAGCGCGACGCGGGCGTCGTGATGCATGAAGCCGACGTCGACCAGCGTCACCCAGGACAGCGCGCAGGAGATCAGCAGCAGCGCGGTGGTGATCACCTCGGTCGCGCGTGAACCGAACGCCGCGGGTTCGACCGGGCCGTGGCCGTGATCGTCGTGGCCGTCCTCATGCGCGGCGTGGCCGTGCGCATCGTGGGCATGCGCGGCGTGGCCGTGACCATGATCGCCGTGCTCGACGGTGTCGCCGCTCGGGTTGCGGGCATGAGCGCCGGCGAGCGCAATGACGGCGGCGATCAGCGCGCCGATCAGCGGCAGGAATACGATAGCCTGGATCATGCGCGCGCCTTCGCTGGGAGCCGGGTCACGCCGCGGGTCCGCGACGCCTGATGGACGATCATGCCCTAGCCCTTCATCAGGTTGATATCTTCAACCGCGATCGTGCCGCGGTTGCGGAAGAACACCACCAACACCGCCAGGCCGATCGCGGCCTCGGCCGCGGCGACGGTCAGCACCAGCAGCGCGAACACCTGCCCGACGATGTCGTTGAGATAGATCGAGAACGCCACCAGGTTGATGTTGACGGCGAGCAGGATCAGCTCGATCGACATCAGGATGATGATGACGTTCTTGCGGTTGAGGAAGATGCCGAGAATGCCGAGCGTGAACAGCACCGCGGCGACCGACAGGAAGTGACCCAGACCGATCTCGTTCATCGCACCCACTCCGCGGAGTCGCTGTCGGACAGGCCCTGCCCCGGCTTGACCTGGCGGATCGCCATCGCGGTCTCCTTGGTCCGGGCATTCTGCTCGACGATGTTCTGCCGCTTCACCGACTTCTTGTGGCGCAGCGTCAGCACGATCGCGCCGATCATCGCCACCAGCAGGATCACCCCCGAAATCTGGAAATAGTGGATGTAGCGCGTGTACAGCACCAGGCCGAGCGCCTCGGTGTTGCTGACATCGGCCGGGATCGGCGCGGTGATCGTCTTGGTGACGGTGGGGGTGATCACCCAGCCGCCGGCGAGCAGCAGCAGCTCGGCGAGGAAGATGAAGCCGATCAGCAGGCCGAACGGCAGATATTCGAGGAAGCCCTCGCGCAGCCGGCTGAAGTCGACATCGAGCATCATGATCACGAACAGGAACAGCACGGCGACCGCGCCGACATAGACCACGATCAGGATCATCGCCAGGAATTCGGCGCCCATCAGCACGAACATGCCCGCGGCGTTGACGAACACCAGGATCAGGAACAGCGCCGAATGCACGGGATTTCGCGCGAACACCACCATCACCGCGGCGGCGATCGCGGCCCCGGCGTAGAGATAGAAGAACAGGACAGGCATGGACATGGCGTCAGCTCACCGGTACGGCGCGTCGAGTTCGATCGCCTTGGCGATCTCGCGCTCCCAACGATCACCGTTCGCGAGCAGCCGAGCCTTGTCGTAATACAGCTCTTCGCGGGTCTCGGTGGCGAATTCGAAGTTCGGCCCCTCGACGATGGCATCGACCGGGCAGGCCTCCTGGCACAGGCCGCAATAGATGCATTTCACCATGTCGATGTCGTAGCGCACGGTGCGGCGGGTGCCGTCGTTGCGCCGCGGCCCGGCCTCGATGGTGATCGCCTGCGCCGGGCAGATCGCCTCGCACAGCTTGCAGGCGATGCAGCGCTCCTCGCCGTTGGGATAGCGGCGCAGCGCGTGCTCGCCGCGGAAGCGGGGCGAGATCGGATTCTTCTCGAAAGGATAATTGATCGTCGGCTTCGGCTTGAAGAAATAGCGCATGGCGAGAAAGAACGCCGATACGAATTCCGTCAGCAGCAGCGAGCGGGCGGTTGCGTTGATATTCATGAGGGCCTCATTTCGGCGCGAGCCCCGCGAATTGCAGGACGGCGGCGACGATCACCACCATCGCCAGCGACAGCGGCAGGAACACCTTCCAGCCGAGACGCATCAACTGGTCGTAGCGGTAGCGCGGCACGATCGCCTTCGCCATCGCGAACATGAAGAACATGAACAGGACTTTGAGCGCGAACCAGACGATGCCCGGCACCCAGGTGAACGGCGCGTAAGGCACCGGCGGCAGCCAGCCGCCGAGGAACAGGATCGTGCCCATCGCGCACATCGTGACGATCGCGACGTATTCGCCGAGCATGAACAGCAAATACGGCGTCGACGAATATTCGACCATGAAGCCGGCGACCAGCTCGGACTCGGCTTCGACCAGGTCGAACGGCGGGCGGTTGGTTTCCGCCAGCGCCGAGACGTAGAACACCACGAACATCGGAAACAGCGGCAGCCAGTACCAGCCGAGAATGCCCCATTGCGAGTTCTGCGCCTCGACGATCGCGGTGAGGTTGAGCGAGCCGACGCACAGCAGCACGCAGATCACCACGAAGCCGATCGAGACTTCGTAGGACACCATCTGCGCCGCCGAGCGCAGCGCCGCCAGGAACGGATATTTCGAGTTCGACGACCAGCCGGCCATGATGATGCCGTAGACCGACAACGACGACACCGCGAGGATGTACAGCACGCCGACATTGATGTCGGCGATCACCCAGCCGGCGTTGACCGGAATCACCGCCCAGGCCGACAGCGCCAGCACGCAGGTCACCAGCGGCGCCAGCAGAAACACGCCCTTGTTGGCGCCGGACGGAACCGTCGGCTCCTTGACGACGAATTTCAGCAGGTCGGCGAAGGATTGCAGCAGCCCCCACGGCCCGACCACGTTCGGGCCACGCCGGATCTGCACCGCGGCCCAGATCTTGCGGTCGGCGAGCAGGATGTAGGCGATCGAGATCAGCAGCAGCACGAGCAGCAGCACGCTCTGCCCGATCACGATGATCAGCGGCCACAGGTTGGTCATGAAGAAATCAGCCATGGGCCTCGCCTACTCCGCCGCCGTCAGCATCTGGCCCGACGCGAGGCGGGAGCACTCCGCCATCACGGCGGATGCCCGCGCGATCGGGTTCGTCATGTAGAAATCGGCAATCGCCGGCTTGATCGGCGCCTTGTCGACGCGGCCGCCGGCTGCGGCCAGCGCGCGCACGGCGCCGGCGTCGCCGGGCTCGATCTGGTCGACCCGCATCAGATGCGGCACGGCGGCAAACATTGCCTTGCGCAACGCAGCCAGCGAATCGTAGGGCAGCTTGTGCCCCAGCGCCTCGGACAGCGCGCGGATGATCGCCCAGTCCTCGCGCGCATCGCCCGGCGGGAACGCCGCGCGATTGGCGATCTGCACACGGCCTTCGGTGTTGACGTAGATGCCGGATTTTTCGGTGTAGGCCGCGCCCGGCAGGATGACGTCGGCGCGATGCGCGCCGCGGTCGCCATGGGTACCGATATAGACCACGAAGGCGCCGTCCGGCAGCTTCACCTCATCCGCGCCGAGCGCGAACACCACATCCAGCGCACCGGCGGTGGTCATCTGCGCGGCGTCCAGGCCGCCTGTGCCCGGCACGAAGCCGATGTCCAGCGCACCGACGCTCGACGCCGCCGGATGCAGCACCGCGAAACCGTTCCAGTCGTCGGTCAGCGCGCCGATATCGACCGCGAGCTTGGCCGCCGCCGCCAGCAATGCCGCGCCGTCGCGGCGCGAGGTCGCCGCGGCGCCGACCAGCACGACCGGGTTCTTGGCGTTCTTCAGCGTCTCGGCGAAGGAATGCTTGCCGGAGGCGACGTCCGCCAGCGTCTCGGCGCCGGCGCCGAGATACTCGGTCGGATAGGTCAGGTCGGCCTGCTCGCCGATCACGCCGACCGGCATGCCGCTGGCGCGCCAGCGCTTGCGGATTCGGGCGTTGAGAATCGCCGCTTCCTTGCGCGGGTTGGAGCCGATGATCAGCAGGGCGTCGGCCTGCTCGATGCCGGCGATGGTCGGATTGAAGATGTAGGACGCCCGCCCCGCCTTCGGATCAAACGCCGCGACGTTCTGCGCCGCCAGGTTCGACGATCCGAGCGCCGCGAGTAGTTGTTTGAGAGCGAACATCTCCTCGACCGCGGCGAGATCGCCGGCGACCGCACCGATCTTCTTGCTGTCGACGCCTGCGAGCTTCGCCTTGATCGCGCCGAACGCTTCCGGCCAGCTCGCGGCACGCAGCTTGCCGTCGATACGGACATAGGGCCGGTCGAGCCGCTGGGTGCGCAGCCCGTCGACAACGTGGCGGGTCTTGTCGGAGATCCACTCCTCGTTGATCGCCTCGTTGACGCGCGGCAGGATCCGCATCACCTCGCGGCCGCGGGTGTCGACCCGGATCGCCGAGCCGAGACCGTCCATGACGTCGACCGACTGGGTCTTGCCGAGTTCCCAGGGCCGCGCCGCGAACGCATAGGGCTTCGAGGTCAGCGCGCCCACCGGGCAGATATCGACCAGATTGCCCTGCAGCTCCGAGGTCAGCGCGCTTTCGAGATAGGTGGTGATCTCCATGTCCTCGCCGCGGCCGGTCGCGCCCATCTCCGGCACGCCGCAGACTTCGGCAGCGAAGCGCACGCAGCGGGTGCACTGGATGCAGCGGTTCATCGAGGTCTTGACCAGCACGCCGAGATACTTGTCCTCGACCGCGCGCTTGTTCTCGGCGAACCGGCTGGTATCGACGCCGTAGCCCATCGCCTGGTCCTGCAGGTCGCACTCGCCGCCCTGATCACAGATCGGGCAATCCAGCGGATGGTTGATCAGCAGGAATTCCATCACGCCCTCGCGGGCCTTCTTCACCATCGGCGATTTGGTGTTGATCTCCGGCGGCTCGCCGTTCGGGCCCGGACGGCAGTCGCGCACGCCCCAGGCGCAGCTCGCCACCGGCTTCGGCGTGCCCTTCAGCTCGACCAGACACATCCGGCAATTGCCGGCGATCGACAGCCGCTCGTGATAACAGAACCGCGGAATCTCGGCGCCGGCGGACTCGCAGGCCTGCAGCAGCGTGTATTCCGGCGGAACCTCGACTTCCTTGCCGTCGACGATGATCTTGATCATATCGTTCCAGTCACTCTCATAGTCGGCGAACGATCAGTGTGGTTGATCGGATAGTTCAAGACGTCGCTCGATCCGATCGACGCGAACGTCGAGACGGTCGAGCCGGCGGTTGACCCCCGCCAAACCTTCCTCGACTCCGGTCATTCGCACCTTGAGACCATGGACGTCATCGATCACGCGATCGAGCTTGGCGTCCATTCTCCGCAAATAAGTCAGCACGAGATTTTCGGGCTCATCGGCCATCATCAGCCTCCCTACTCCGCCGCGACCATATGCGCCGGGTCGAGCACGCCCTGATCGTCAAGCGTGGCCTTGCGCGAGAAATCGTCGATGCGGCGCTCGATCTCGGGGCGGAAGGCGCGGATCAGGCCCTGGATCGGCCAGGCCGCGGCGTCGCCGAGCGCGCAGATCGTGTGGCCCTCGACCTGCTTGGTGACTTCCAGCAGCATGTCGATCTCGCGCTTGTGGGCGCGGCCGTGCACCATCCGGTCGAGCACGCGCCACATCCAGCCGGTGCCCTCGCGGCACGGCGTGCACTGGCCGCAGCTCTCGTGCTTGAAGAAGTAACTGATGCGGGCGATCGCGGCGACGACGTCGGTGGACTTGTCCATCACGATGACGCCGGCGGTGCCGAAGCTCGACTTCACCGCGCGGGTGCCGTCGAAATCCATGATCAGCTCTTCGCAGTCCGCCGCCGGAATCAGCGGGCACGACGCGCCGCCGGGAATGATCGCCAGCAGGTTGTCCCAGCCGCCGCGGATGCCGCCGCCGTGCTTCTCGATCAGTTCGCGGAACGGAATGCTCATCGCCTCTTCGACGACGCAGGGCGTGTTGACGTGGCCCGAGATGCCGTAAAGCTTGGTGCCGACATTGTTGGCGCGGCCGATGCCGGCAAACCACGACGCGCCGCGACGCAGGATGTCCGGCGCCACCGCGATCGACTCGACGTTGTTGACCGTGGTCGGACAGCCGTACAGGCCGACATTGGCCGGGAACGGCGGCTTCAGCCGGGGCTGGCCCTTCTTGCCTTCGAGGCTCTCGAGCAGCGCGGTTTCTTCGCCGCAGATATACGCGCCGGCGCCGTGCGCGACGTAGAGATCGAACGGAAAGCCGTGGACGTTGTCCTTGCCGATCAGCTTGGCCTCGTAGGCCTGGTCGATCGCCGCCTGCAGATGCTCGCGCTCGCGGATGAACTCGCCGCGCACATAGATGTAGCCGACATGAGCACCCATCGCGCAGCCGGCGATCAGGCAGCCTTCGACCAGCGTATGCGGATCGTGCCGCATGATTTCGCGGTCCTTGCAGGTGCCCGGCTCGGATTCGTCGGCGTTGACGACCAGGTAGCTCGGCCGGCCGTCGGCATTGTCCTTCGGCATGAACGACCATTTCAGGCCTGTCGGGAAGCCGGCGCCGCCGCGGCCGCGCAGGCCGGACGCCTTCATCTCGCTGATGATCCAGTCGCGCCCCTTGTCGATGATCGCCTTGGTGCCTTCCCACTGGCCACGACGGCGCGCGCCCTTGAGGCCCCAATCGTCGAGCCCGTACAGGTTCCGGAAGATGCGGTCCTTGTCGTCCAGCATGGCTTGCGGCGTTCCCTGTCAGCGATTCGATTGCATGTAAGCGAGACCGGCGGCGCATCCACCGAAAGTGAGCGACCACAGCAGGCTCGATTCAAGTGTCGCACTCAGCGCGTAGCGCTGCAGCAGAAATATGAAACCCGCGGCGACCACCGCGTGCATCGCAATATAGTACGGCTGGCGCATCGTTTCGGCCCTCTCCGCGCGACCGGAGGCCGCTTTGCTCGGCTCGGTCATGGCGGGTTCTTTTCAGTGGCGTCGGCAGCCGGCGCCTTCGGTGCGGGCCGCTCCTGCACATTGGCGGCTTCGGTGGCCTTCTTCGGCTCCTGATCGGTCAGCGCCGGACCGTCATTGGTATCGGTGGCGACATTGATACCGCCGGTCTTCAGCGTCGTCGGCCCGGTGATCGGCGCCGCGTACTGGCGGCCGTTCTGCGGGCCGGGCTTCGGCGGGTTGCCGGCGGCGAAACCGTCGAGCACCTTGTTCAGGCTCTCCGGCGTCAGATCCTCGTAGGTGTCCTTCCGGATCTGCACCATCGGCGCGTTGACGCAGGCGCCGGCGCACTCGACCTCTTCCCACGAGAAGTCGCCATCGGCCGACAGGTGGAACGGGTCGTGATGGATGCGGTTCTTGCAAACCTCGATCAGCTCGCCGGCGCCGCGCAGCCGGCAGGGCGTGGTACCGCAGACCTGCACATGCGCCTTCTTCCCGACCGGGTTGAGCTGGAACATCGTGTAGAAGGTCGCGACTTCGAGCGCGCGGATATGCGGCATGTCGAGCATGTCGCTGATGACGCGGATCGCCGCTTCCGGCAGCCAGCCGCCGCACTGCTCCTGCGCCCGCCACATGATCGCGATCACCGCCGAGAACTGGCGGCCGGGCGGATATTTGGTGATTTCGCGCTTGGCCCAGGCGAGGTTTTCCTCGGTGAAGGCGAAGCTCTCGGGCTGCAGCTCCTTGGGAGCCAGACGACGAACGGACATGATCAGTTTCTCATCGCGCGTTTGGTCGCGCTCGCATTCAGATTTTCAATTCGGGCCTGCCAGAACGCGCTCGCGGTTCCGACGACGTTGTAGCCGACATTCGACGCGACCTTGATCCGGTCGAGAATGGCGAGGTCGACCACGGCCTCGAACTGGTTGGTGCCGGGGTCGTAGACCACGAGCTTCAGCGGGGTGTGTTCGAGGATGAAGCGCGACACGGTATGATCCTTGTCGCTGCCGTGTTCCTCGCAGAGGATGGCAGTGTCGCCCTGCAGCAGCCGTTCGCCGCCGCGGATGGCGTCGATCTCGACGCCCTCGACGTCGAGCTTGACCAGATACTTGCCGTCGATCGCGATCGTCCCGTTCTCGAGCAGATCGTCGAGCCGGATCACCGGGACGTCCTCGCCGGTCGCGTCGGCCTTGCCGACGATGCTGAGCGCCTCGTGCTTGGTGCCGGACAGCCGGGCGGTGCCGCGCGCAGCGCCGATCGCACACTTCATCGTCTCGAACCGCTCGCCGTTGACGCGGGCGTTGTGCGCCAGCCGGGCGTAGTTGGCGTGCGACGGCTCGATCGCGATCGCCCGGTGCGCGCCAAACGGCCTGCTCGACACCAGCACCGACCAGTAGCCGTAATTGGCGCCGCAATCGATCAGTGTGTAGTCGACCTCGACGGAGTCGGCGAACAGCAGGTCGAGCTCGATCTCGTAGCGATACGACCGCTCGAGCAGCTTGCTCCAGTAGCCGTCGCCATAGGGAAACACGAAGGTCGCATCGGGATTGAGCTTGATCGCGATATCGCGCGACGGCAGCGCCTTGCGCATCAGATTCGCCGCGGCGTTGTAGCCGCGATACGAGAAATTCGACGACACCCGCGCACCCATCACCAGCGCGAACGCGGCCATGCGCTCGAGAGCGCTGGCGCCCTCGAGAGCGCCGGTGGCGCGGTCGAACTGGATGGGCTTTGGCGCGATCACCGATCGACCTCTCCGAACACGATGTCGAGCGAACCGAGAATCGCCGAGACGTCGGCGAGCAGATGGCCGCGGCAGATGAAATCCATCGCCTGCAGATGCGCGAAGCCGGGCGCGCGGACCTTGCATTTGTAGGGCTTGTTGGTGCCGTCGGAGACGAGATACACGCCGAACTCGCCCTTCGGCGCCTCGACCGCGACATAGACCTCGCCTTCCGGCACGCGGAAGCCCTCGGTGTAGAGCTTGAAGTGATGGATCAGCGATTCCATCGAACGCTTCATCTCGCCGCGGCGCGGCGGGAAGATCTTGTTGTCGTCGATCGCGACCGGCCCCTGCCCGGCGAGCTCGTGCAGCTTGGCGATGCACTGCTTCATGATCCGCACCGACTGCCGCATCTCCTCGACGCGAAGGCAGTAGCGGTCGTAGCAATCGCCGTTCTTGCCGATCGGAACGTCGAAATCCATCTCGGCGTAGCATTCGTAAGGCTGCGACTTGCGCAGATCCCAGGCGGCGCCCGAGCCGCGCACCATCACGCCGGAGAAACCCCACTCCCACGCCTGCTCGAGCGTCACCACGCCGATATCGACGTTGCGCTGCTTGAAGATGCGGTTGTTGGTGAGCAGCGTTTCCAGATCGTCGACGGTCTGGATGAAGTTGTCGCACCAGTGGTCGATGTCGGCGATCAGCTTCGGCGGCAGGTCCTGGTGCACGCCGCCGATGCGGAAATACGCCGCGTGCATCCGGCTGCCGGACGCGCGCTCGTAGAACATCATCAGCTTCTCGCGCTCCTCGAACCCCCACAGCGGCGGGGTCAGCGCGCCGACATCCATCGCCTGGGTGGTGACGTTGAGGAGATGCGACAAAATCCGGCCGATCTCGCAATACAGCACACGGATCAGTTGCGCGCGCCGCGGCGCCTCGATGCCGAGCAGCTTTTCCGCCGCGAGGCAGAACGCGTGCTCCTGGTTCATCGGCGCGACGTAGTCGAGCCGGTCGAAATACGGGATCGCCTGCAGATAGGTCTTCTGCTCGATCAGCTTTTCGGTGCCGCGATGCAACAGGCCGATATGCGGATCGACCCGCTCGACGACTTCGCCGTCGAGCTCCAGCACCAGCCGCAGCACGCCGTGCGCCGCCGGATGCTGCGGTCCAAAATTGATGGTGAAGTTGCGAAGCCCGGCGGCCTCGGTCGCGGCGTCAGCCATGGGGCAAGCTCCGCTTGCTGGCGAGTAGCGAATGGTGAGTAGCGAATGGCGAGTGGTTCATGGCGATCGGCGTCACGGCTTCACCCCCGCCTTCTCGTCGCCCGGCAGGATCGGATAGTCCGCGCCTTCCCATGGTGACAGGAAGTCGAACTTGCGGAATTCCTGATTCAGGCGGACCGGCTCGTAGACCACGCGCTTCTGGTCGTCGTCGTAACGAACCTCGACGAAGCCGGTGAGCGGAAAGTCCTTGCGCAGCGGGTGGCCGTCGAAGCCGTAATCGGTCAGGATCCGGCGCATGTCGGGATGGCCGGTGATGACGATGCCGTAGAGGTCGTACACCTCGCGCTCGAACCAGTCGGTGCCGGGAAACACGCTGATGATCGACGGCACCATCGTGGTCTCGCCGACCTCGGCGCGCAGCCGGACCCGCGCGTTCAGCGCCGGCGACAGGAAATGGTAGACCAGATCGAACCGCGGCACCCGGCCGGGATAGTCGACCGCGGTGACGTCGACGATGTTGACGAAGCGGCAGCGCGGATCGTCGCGCAGAAACCGCACGACCTCCACCACCTTCGCGGCGTCGATCGTCACCGTCAGTTGGCCGTAGGCGATCGAATGACCGATCGCGGCGCCCGGCAAGGCGCCGACGATCGTCTGACCCAGGGTGTCGAGCCCGTTGTCGTCCATGAAGCAGCTTTCTTCTTCAGCGTTCGATCGTGCCGGTCCGACGGATCTTCTTCTGCAGCAGCATCACGCCGTACAGCAGGGCTTCTGCGGTCGGCGGGCACCCCGGCACATAGATGTCGACCGGGACGATGCGGTCGCAGCCGCGCACCACGGAGTAGGAATAGTGGTAGTAGCCGCCGCCGTTGGCGCATGATCCCATCGAGATCACGTAGCGCGGTTCCGGCATCTGGTCGTAGACCTTGCGCAGCGCCGGAGCCATCTTGTTGGTCAGCGTGCCGGCCACGATCATCACGTCGGACTGCCGCGGCGAGGCGCGCGGCGCGAAGCCGAACCGCTCGGCGTCGTAGCGCGGCATCGACAGCTGCATCATCTCGACCGCGCAGCAGGCGAGACCGAACGTCATCCACATCAGCGAGCCGGTGCGCGCCCAGGTGATCAGGTCGTCGGTGGCGGCGACGAAGAAACCCTTGTCGGACAGTTCGCGATTGACGCCGAGGAAGAACGGATCGTCGGCGCCGACCGGCTTGCCGGTGTTCGGATCGATGATGCCGGAGGGGGCTCGCGCGATCAGCGGCTGGGCGCCTTCAGGCCGCGTCGACGGCGTCGGCTGATGCATCGAAGCTGGACTCAATCCCATTCGAGCGCGCCCTTCTTCCACTCATACGCGAAGCCCACGGTCAGCACGCCGAGGAACACCATCATCGACCAGAACCCGGTCGCCCCGAGTTTCCCGAATGCGACCGCCCAGGGAAACAGAAAAGCGACTTCGAGATCGAAAATGATGAAGAGGATGGCGACGAGGTAAAACCTGACGTCGAACTTCATGCGGGCGTCGCCGAAAGCGTTGAACCCGCATTCATAAGCCGAGAGCTTTTCAGGGTCGGGCTGCTGATAGGCGACGGCAAAAGGCGCCACCAGGAGCACGAAGCTCAGTCCAGCCGCAACAAGAATGAATACGACGATTGGTAGATAGTTCGGCAGAATGCCGCTCATCACCGTTCCCTATCCCGCGGTGGTGCACCGCCGCAGACTCGTTTGCATTTGAATTGTTCTACCGCTTAGCGCAGTGCAACAGGGGGCGCAAGACAAGCTGTGTTGACACCCAGGTACCTCGTCATGCGCACAGCGCTGGGGTTTTCCCGGACACATTTTCAAACCCGGGTTCAAAGCTTGGTCGCTGGCGGCGAAAATGCGCATATACCTCCAGGAAACCATAACCCCCACACACGAAACCATTTTCGGAACCCGCGAAACTTTCCTGCAACACACGCCGGATAAATCTGTGCGCATCGAAGCGGCAAGAAGCACCGCGCGGAGGCGACAGATGAACCACTCAATTCATTCAGCGGATCGGGCGACCCACCTCAAGATCGTGGTTGTGGCGCTGGTCGCCAGCATCGCTGTCGCCGCCTTGGGCATTTCCGCGCGGGTGGGCGCCGACTACAGCCAGACCGCCCACGTCGTGAAGCCGACCAAGCAGATCGCCATCACCAGTTCGGAAACCTCGACGGTGAGGTAGGACGCCGGTCGGCGCTCGCACCCCTTTCTCACGGATCGTTGAAATCGGCCGCCTCCGGGCGGCCTTTGATTTGGTCTGTACCGAACTCCGGGGCAGGACGCGGGATCCCGACCGGGCAACTTCTCGACAACGTACTGAACAAAATCTGAAGCGCGGCGTCGGCGGCCTGCCCCTGCAGGATTGGCACGGCGGCATCGTCCTGCGCGCCGCGCCGTGAGGCGTGACGGCATGCAATGCGAGTTACGGCACGAGCCGTTCGGACATTTTTCGAGGAGAGTCTGCGGTTTCGCCAAAGGCCTGATTTTACAGGGCTAAATGGCGCGAGAGACGGGGCTCGAACCCGCGACCTCCGGCGTGACAGGCCGGCGCTCTAACCAACTGAGCTACTCCCGCGTGGTTTGCGTCCCGCGCAGGCGGTCGATCTAACGGGGCGTCCTTCCCAAGTCAAGCCGATTGCGCGAAAGCTCCATTTTCGTCCGCCGGGGTCGCTGTTGTCCTTTGATGCCGGCTGTTTTTGGCCCTGCAATGCAAATAATGCGCTGTTTGCAGGCAAAACAGCGTATGCAGTCCCCACCCGAATCGTCTAAGGCCTGCTACGTCTTAGTTTCCTAAGCCGCTACAAAACCCGGAGAGCAAAATATGGCGAAGAAAGCAGTTGCGAAAGCCGCGACACCCACCACCGTCACCCTGAAGCATCTCGCCGCGGCGCTCGCCGAAGAGCACGAGTTGTCGAAGAAGCAGACGGAAGCCATCCTCGGCGATCTGGTCGCCCGCATCACCAAGCACCTCAAGAAGGGCGAGCGCATCCGCATCGTCGGCCTCGGCATCCTGCAGGTCCGCAAGCGCGCCGCCCGCACCGGCCGTAATCCCGCCACCGGCGAGACCATCCAGATCAAGGCCAGCAAGAAGGTCGCGTTCCGCGCCGCGAAGGAACTCAAGGAAGCCATCTGAGCTTTCTCTTCCAACGATCCAGGATCCCGGGAGCCGCTCGCGGCTGCCGGGATCGCGATTGACCGACCACCGAGTTTTCCACGCTTTTCTGAAGTCTTGGCGACCCTTGGCGGTCCTGAAGAAGTCTTGGCGGTCCTGAAGTCTTGGCGGTCCTGACCGTGCACACCGGCGTCGGCAACATCGAATTTATCCACGGCGTCACTGAGCGCTTTCTGCGCTATGTCACGATCGACACCCAGTCGGACCCGGCTTCCCCCACCTGCCCGTCGACCGTCAAGCAGAAGACCCTCGGCGCCCTGCTGGCGCAGGAGCTGCGCGACCTCGGGCTGGCCGACGCGCATCTCGACGAGCATGGCTATGTCTACGCCACGATTCCGGCGACCACCGACAAGACGGTGCCGGTGATCTGCTTCTGCGCGCATATGGACACCTCACCCGACTGTTCAGGCGAAGGCGTCAAGCCTCAGATCGTAAAGAACTATCAGGGCGGCGACATCGTCCTGAAGGCGGACCCGGCCCAGATCATCCGCGCCGCCGAGCATCCGGCGCTGGCGCAGCAGATCGGCCACGACATCATCACCGCGGACGGCACCACCCTGCTCGGGGCCGACAACAAGGCCGGCATCGCCGAGATCATGGACGCTGCGGCATTCCTGGTCGCGCATCCTGAAATCAGGCATGGCACGCTGAAGATCCTGTTCACGCCCGACGAAGAGATCGGCCGCGGCGTCGACAAGGTCGATCTGGAGAAGCTCGGCGCGGATTTCGCCTACACCATCGACGGCGAGACCGCCGGCAACATCGAGGACGAGACGTTCTCCGCCGATTCGGCGGTGGTCACCATCACCGGCGTCAGCGCCCATCCCGGCTTCGCCAAGGGCAGGATCGAGCACGCCATCAAGATCGCCACGGCGATCGTCGAACGGCTGCCGAAAGACACCTGCTCGCCGGAGACCACCGAGGGCCGCGACGGCTTCCTGCACCCGATCGGCATTGCAGGCTCGCTCGAGCAGGCAACGCTGAGCTTCATCGTCCGCGACTTCACTGAGGCGGGGCTGCAGGAGAAGGAAGCGCTGCTGCAAGGAATCGTCGACGAGGTGATGCGCGGTTACCCGCGCTCGACCGCGACCGTCGAGATCAAGCCGCAATACCGCAACATGAAACAGGTGCTCGACCGCCATCCCGAGCTGGTCGAGAATGCCCGCGAGGCGATCCGCCGCGCCGGGCTCACGCCGGTCACGACGTCGATTCGCGGCGGCACAGACGGCTCGCGGCTGTCGTTCATGGGCCTGCCCTGCCCCAACATCTTCGCCGGCGAACACGCCTTCCACTCCCGGCTCGAATGGGTCAGCCGCCAGGACATGGAGGCCGCAGTCCGCACCATCGTGCATCTGGCGACGATCTTCGACGAGCGGGCGTAGAGCATAATCCCGAAAAGTGGATGCCGGTTTTCGGAAACGATCATGCTCAAACAACAATCCAGAGCTGGACGGCCAGGCGCAGCGCGGCGGCCGCGGCCGCGGCCGCGCCGGCCTAGTTGGTCGGATTGGCAGGCTTGCTGCGTTTTGCGGGTGCCGGCTTTGCAGCCGCCTTCTGCGCGTCTCCGCTACGCACATTGCCCCAGGGGTCGACCGGCCCGGTCGCATTCGGGACGTTGCTGAGCGATCGCTGATAGGCGCGCTCCGCCTGCTTCTCGGCCTCGATCTCGGTCCGGGATTTCTCCGGGTCGGGATCGCCGTATTTCTGCATCGGCGCGGTTTGCGCGTAAGCCTGTCCGGCCAGCAACGCGAAAATGGCGACGGCGTAGACGAATCTCATGCTGTTCCTCCCGGCTCGGCGAGCGCCTGCATATCACCGCGCGCGCCGCGGCGCCATTTCGACGCCACACGGCGGCGGGCCCGCTCGTCTTGCACAGACTACGATCGCCGGGCTAGATAGCCCCGACGGGCGGCTAGCTCAGCTGGTTAGAGCATCTCGTTTACACCGAGAGGGTCGGGAGTTCGAATCTCTCGCCGCCCACCACGCCCCTCCCGGCCGCCCCGACCAAGTGCCCAGCCGGTTACGCGAACTCCCAGTCTTCGCTAAGCCTTGCGGCCTGCTCCAGCACCGTCCGCGTGGCCTTCTCCTGCTTGTCGGGCGGATAGCCGTATTTGCGCAGGATCCGCTTGACCAGCACCCGCAAATTGGCGCGGACGTTCTCGCGCACCGTCCAGTCGATCGTCACATTGGCGCGGACGGTGGCGACCAGCTCGCGCGCGATCGTCCGCAGGGCGTCGTCGCCCATCACCTTGACGGCGCTGTCGTTGGTCTCCAGCGCGTCATAGAACGCCACTTCATCGTCGGTGAGGCCGAGAGCCTCGCCGCGCAACGCGGCTTGGCGCATGTGCTTGGCGAGCTGGATCAGCTCCTCGATGACCTTCGCGGTCTCGATCGCCCGATTTTGATACCGACGCAGCGCCTGCTCCAGCATTTCGGAGAACGCCCGCGCCTGAACGAGATTCCGTCGGGATCGCGTTTTGATCTCGCCTTTCAGCAGCTTCTGCAGCAGCTCGACGGCGAGATTTCGCTGAGGCATGGCGCGCACGTCGGCCAGGAACTCGTCGGACAGAATCGAGATGTCCGGCTTCTTCAGGCCGGCGGCGGCGAAGATGTCGACGACCTTGTCCGACACCATCGCCCGCGAGACGATCTGGCGAATGGCGTGCTCGATGTCTTCGCAGCTCTTGCGCTCGCCCGGCTCGTTCTTGGCGAGCACGGCGCGCACCGCCTGGAAGAAGCCGACATCGTCGCGGATTCGGATCGCCTCGTCGTGCGGCACTGCGAGCGCGAAAGCCTTCGACAGTTCGTCCACCGCCTGAATCAACCGGACTTTGCCGTTGTCCTGGGCGAGGATGTGTTCCTGCGCCGCCGGCAGCAGCGTGATACGCTGGGCCGGACTGCCGCTCAGCCAATGCGACCAGTCGAAGCCGTGGAACAGGCCGCGGCAGACGTCATATTTCTCCAGCATCACCGCGACAGCTTCGTCCTGGTCGAGCGCGGTGCGGCCGGTGCCGCCGGCTTCGGTGTAGGTGACCAGTGCCTGCCGCAATTCCTCGGCGAGCCCGAGATAATCCACCACCAGACCGCCCGGCTTGTCCTTGAACACCCGATTGACCCGCGCGATCGCCTGCATCAGGCCGTGGCCGCGCATCGGCTTATCGAGATACATCGTCGACAGGCTCGGCGCGTCGAAGCCGGTCAGCCACATGTCGCGGACGATCACCAGCTTGAACGGGTCCCTGGCGTCACGAAACCGCTCGGCCAGATCCTCGCGTCGCTTCTTGCTGCGGATGTGCGGCTGCCATTCGATCTGATCGGACGCCGATCCGGTCATGACGATCTTCATCGCGCCGGCCGCGTCGTCGTCGCTGTGCCAATCCGGCCGCAGCCGGACGATCGCGTCGTAGAGTGCCACGGCGATGCGGCGGCTCATCACCACCACCATCGCCTTGCCGTCCATCGCCGACAGCCGGGCCTCGAAATGCTCGACGAGATCACGTGCGACCAACTCGACCCGGTTCTCCGAGCCGACCACCGCTTCGAGCTGCGCCCAGCGGCTCTTGAGCCTCTCCTTGCGCTCGACCTCCTCGCCTTCGGTCGCTTCCTCGAAATCCGGGTCGATGTTCGGGCGCTCGGAGGCCTTCAGCTCCAGCTTGGCGAGCCGGCTTTCGTAGTAGATCGGCACCGTCGCGCCGTCGATCACCGCGCGCTGGATGTCGTAGACGCTGATGTAGTCGCCGAACACCGCGCGGGTGTTGGCGTCGGTCTGTTCGATCGGCGTGCCGGTGAAACCGATGAACGAGGCATGCGGCAGCGCATCGCGCATATGGCGGGCGAAGCCGTCGATGAAATCGTACTGGCTGCGGTGGGCTTCGTCGGCGATCACCACGATGTTGCGCCGTTCCGACAGCACCGGGTGGCGGTCGCCCTTCTCTTCCGGAAAGAACTTCTGGATGGTGGTGAACACCACCCCGCCCGCGCCGACCGCCAGCTTGGCGCGCAGATCGGCGCGGCCCAAGGCCTGCACCGGCGGCTGACGCAACAGTTCGCGGCAGCGCGCGAAGGTGCCGAACAACTGCTCGTCGAGATCGTTGCGGTCGGTCAGTACCACGATGGTGGGGTTTTCCATCTCCGGCGCGAGGATGACGCGGCCGGCATAGAACGCCATCGTCAGGCTCTTGCCGGAGCCTTGGGTGTGCCACACCACGCCGACGCGGCGGTCGCCCTCGGCGCCGCCCGCCATCGGTCCAGCGTGGTAGTGACCGTCCTCTTCCGCAAAGCCCTGCGCCTTGTGCCAGCTTTGCGCGGGGATCGCGGCCCGCAGCGTCTCCTCCAGCGCGACATTGACGGCGTGAAACTGGTGATAGCCGGCGATCTTCTTGACCAGCGGCCCGCCGTCGAACGCCTCGAACACGATGAAGTAACGGATCAGGTCGAGGAACCGCCGTTGCTCGAACGCGCCCTCCAGCAGCACCTGCAATTCGGCGAGGCCGGTCGGCTGATCGCGGCCGGTGATGGTGCGCCACGGCTTGAACCATTCCCGCCCGGCGCCGAGCGAGCCGATCCGCGCCTGCGCGCCGTCGGAGGCGACCAGCACGGCATTGGCGGCGAACAGCGCCGGGATCTGCGCCTGATAGGTCTGCAACTGGCGATATGCCGCCCAGATGTCGGCGTCCACATCGGCGGCGTTCTTCAGTTCGATCACCGCCAGCGCCAGGCCGTTGACGAACACCACCAGATCGGGCCGGCGCTGATGCTGCCCTTCGGCGACCGTGAACTGATTGACCGCCAGCCAATCGTTCTGCGCCGGCTCGTCGAAATCGATCAGCCGCGCCTGCGCCCCGCCGATCGAACCGTCGGGACGGCGAAACTCGACCGTGACGCCGTCGACCAGTAGGCGATGGACGGCGCGGTTGCGCTCGATCAGCGTCGGCGCATCGAGCCGCATCAACTTGCGATGCGCCTCCTCCAGCGCCTCGGCCGGCAGCTCCGGATTGAGCCGCGCCAGCGCCGCCCGCAGCCGCCCCTGCAGCACCACATCGCGGCAACCGGAGCCGTCACGCTCGGCCGCAGGCTCACCGGCGCCGATCTCCGGCCCGCGCAGCACGGCATAGCCGAGACCGGCGAACCATTCGAGCGCGGCCTCTTCCACATGAAATTCAGCGAGCTTGTTCATCGAGCGGATCACGTCCTTCAGACGTCTTCGCCTGGGTTAAGCAAACCTGCCAACAGGGCAGTCAACGCTTGGTCATGAGGGCCTTCATACCAGATCGGAAAGATCCCGCCATTGGTCAGCATATGCTCTCTTTCAATACGTTTCTTCTCTGTCGATGGCAGCTCCAGAAACGCGAAGTGCTTCGGCATGCAAGAGTCACTTGTCGCGACCTCATTGAACAATTGCACGGTCCGATCCGGCCCTAAGCTACACCCTAAAAATAGGACGTGGTTACTCCGATAGATCAGCGAAAGTTCTTCGCGTGGGGAGCTACCGACACCATACGCTGCGTCATATTCCGAGGTAAGCAGCACGCGGCCAGCAGCACTCCGGCAATCGCCATGGAGCTTCAACAAAATACGCTGATTGGGATCCTTTAGCTGCCTAAAGCGCCCTAAATCACTACCAACGAGAACATGATGAAAAGCAACATTGCAGCCACGATAATTGCTTTCAAGAATGTCGTCGAGATTTGTCGTCACAACCAGGCTTGAGAAGACCTCCGGCAACAATCTGACCGGCCCGTCAATAGCCTGATCGTCAATTCGAAGCTCGTGCTCAATGCGTTCGTTCAAGAGCTTCCTGTTTGCGGCACTAGCCAACAGATCCGCGGCCTCTTCGAATAACGAAGTAGAAATCAATCCCTCCAGCGCATCGTCAGAAACAACAGTGTAACGCCGAATACCTCTCAGCAGATCGGACCAGGTGGGCAATCCACTGGGAGCAGACATACCTGACCCGATAAAGGGAACCACCTGCTTCCGTGCAGTCGCACTCAGGAGATCCTGAAACCTCTTCCTATTGCCGTGGATAGACAGAATGTGTTCGCGCTCTTCTGCCCTCTCGGGTATCCACCTTTCGTTCAACCAGCGCTTGAATTCGTCGCGATAAGCAGTCTTGTCAGCGCAAAGTATTTCGACAGGCAAAAACTCCGTCTCGCCGATAAACACGCTGCCATCGACATCAGCGCCGTCGCTCAGCCTGAAAACAACCTGTTCCTCGAACAAAACCTCCAGGGCCCGGACCATTTCAACGAACACCTACGCGAATTTCGCCACACAACAATTTCGGCAACAGCTCGTCGCGCAGTCCCGTGAGAACCTTTATCTCTCGAACATTCGCGAGCATCCGACCATAGAGTGGTCTCACTAAGCCATCGAACGCATCCATTAAACCTTGAGGAGGCGTGCAGACCGGTATCGGCCGGAAGCTCGCCTTACTAATTTCCAGGAAGGTCGATCCATTTGCCCTACTGACAATATCTGCGTGGGCGAAGCTCGCCCATAGCCACAAGAATAAGCTCGAGACTCCGTTGATCGGCTTCATCGCAATGAAGCCTTGATTGATGGCAACGGGAATCTCCGTGATAGCCAGATAGCCGATCGGAGCTCTAGACGAAAGCAAGACCGTCCCAACCGGCAGGAGGCCGGACCCGATCTGCAATAGACCTGCATCGGTAATGCATCGTTCCGTCTCGACCAAGATCGGCGTCGACAATCCTGAAAGATCCTTAGGGGTCACCCAATGATTTCCGCCGCTATCCCAGTAACGAGGAACCTTCGTACTTGGTGTACTTCCACCCACTACTTCTGCTAGCTCGCCGATGGACTTAACTTCCCAACCTGTTGGAATGTTACCCAATTTGGTTTCCTGAAAAGAATCTGGAAACAACTTCAGGAGGCGCGAAGAAAGACCTGAAAATTCCGACTTTTCCCGAACCGGATCGAAATCAACGAACCACGATTTGAACAGGGCCCGCGCCATCGCCTCCAGCGTCTCGTTCATCCGCCGGCTCAGCTCGATCTTGTCGTCGAGCGTGCCGAGGATGTGGACTATGGCCTCTCGCTCTTTCTGCGGCGGCAAGACAATCGGTAACTGAGCAACGTCGCGGAGATTTAGAGTGGTTTGAACAGTGGTGTTCACGCGAGATCCAATCCGTTCTCGCAACTCCGGCGAACAAAGCGCAATTTGAACCCAGTACGGTCCGACCTCCTTTCGTACCGGTATGACCGCAACAGCTCGGGCGGTATTCCATCCAGCAAGGGCTTTTGGGACGATTGCAGTTTCGCCCACTGTACCAACTAGCGTTAGAAGCAGTTCTCCGCCCTTCAACCGTGTGCGAGAGTACGCCGCTTCAATCTCAGGACTCACTCTGAGAGGAGCCGTCGTCGATATTCGACCGTTCCTTACGTCGCTCACGCGAACGATGGGAACGCCGGCTTCAACTGCGGGGCCCGGCTGGACAATGCCGTAACTAATCCCTCGTTCGACCTCAACGAGATCGACCAACGGAGCGAGTTCCCACTCACCCCCCATACCCAAGCTCCCTCAGGTTGGCGGAAATCGCGGCATCCAGCTTCGCGCCTTCCTTCTGCTGCTCCCGCAGCGTCTTCGCCAGCCGCGCCATCTTGTCGGCGAACGGCTCGTCGTCCTCCTCGGCCGCCGCGGCGCCGACGTAGCGGCCGGGGGTCAGCACGTAGCCGTGCTGCTTGATGTCGTCGAGCTTGGCTGCCTTGCAGAAGCCGGGCACGTCTTGGTAGCCCCCACCCTGCCCCTTCCCCGCAAGCGGGAGATCGGGGTCGCCGCGCCAGGCGTGGTAGGTGCCGGCGATCCTGGCGATATCTGCATCGGTGAGTTCGCGATGCACGCGGTCGGTCAGCGTGCCGAGCTTGCGCGCGTCGATGAACAGCGTCTCGCCGCGGCGGTCGCGGAAGCGGCCGTTGCGCTTGGTGCGCGCCAGAAACCACAGGCAGACCGGGATCTGCGTCGAGTAGAACAACTGCCCCGGCAGCGCCACCATGCAGTCGACCAGATCGGCCTCGATGATCGCCTTGCGGATCTCTCCCTCGCCGGACTGGTTCGACGACATCGAGCCGTTGGCGAGCACGAAGCCGGCCTGCCCGGTCGGGCCGAGGTGGTGGATGAAGTGCTGCACCCAGGCGAAGTTGGCGTTGCCGGCCGGCGGGGTGCCGTACACCCAGCGCTTGTCGTCCTTCAAAAGATCGCCGCGCCAGTCGGAATCGTTGAACGGCGGATTGGCCAGCACGTAGTCGGCCTTCAGATCGGGGTGGCCGTCGGCGTGGAAGGTGTCGCCGTGGGCGATCCGGGCGTCGATGCCGCGGATCGCAAGATTCATCTTGGCGA
The DNA here is from genome assembly GCF_052445935.1 of Rhodopseudomonas sp. NSM. Lineage (NCBI taxonomy): Bacteria > Pseudomonadati > Pseudomonadota > Alphaproteobacteria > Hyphomicrobiales > Nitrobacteraceae > Rhodopseudomonas > Rhodopseudomonas sp. NSM. The sequence goes on from NZ_JBQTCH010000002.1 coordinate 300,361, forward strand.
GCCGCCAGGTGGTGTAGTTCGACTCCTGGCCCCAGATCGAGATGTCGTTCCTGGCCTTGCCGCCATTGCCGTTGCCGTTGGCATGGGCGTGGATGAACTTCTCGCTCTGCACGAACATGCCGCCGGAGCCGCAGCACGGATCGTAGACCCGGCCCTTGTAGGGCGCGAGCATCTCGACCAGCACCCGAACGACGTGCGACGGCGTGTAGAACTGGCCGCCGCTCTTGCCCTCGGCGCTGGCGAAGCGCGACAGGAAATACTCGTAGACGCGGCCGAGCGTATCCTTGGCGCGGTCCGCCGGCGCGCCGAGCGCGACGTCGCTGACGAGATTGATGATCTGGCCGAGCCGCTGCTTGTCCAGCCCCGGCCGGCCGTAGTCCCTCGGCAGCACGCCCTTGAGCGAGACGTTGTCGCGCTCGATCGCCTCCATGGCGTCGTCGACCAGCTTGCCGATGGTCGGCTGCGGCGCCATCGACTTCAGATAGCTCCAGCGCGCCTCCGGCGGCACCCAGAAGATGTTCGCGGCGCGGTATTCGTCCGGGTCCTCCGGATCGGCGCCCTGCGCGCGCTCGGCTTCCAGTTCGGCGTGCTTGGCCTCGAACGCGTCGGAGATGTATTTCAGGAAGATCAGCCCGAGCACGACGTGCTTGTATTCGGCCGCATCCATGTTGTTGCGCAGCGCGTCCGCTGCGGCCCACAGCTTGGCCTCGAAGGCCCCGTTCTCGCTGCTCGAACTGGTCGTGTCGGTCGCCGCCTGCTTACGCTTCCCCGGACTTCTCGCCATTTTCTCTTTCGACTCGCGTGTGACGTGTGCGCCCTATGTACGACATCGCCGCGCATTCCTGCAGTCCCCATTGGATGAAAGCCGGCTTCTGGCGATGGCCGATTCGCTCGCCCCCAAACGCAAACGGCGCCCCGAAGGGCGCCGCTGAAGTTGGTATTGGATCTTCCGCTCAGTGGGCGGTGAGTCCGCCGGCGGCTTCGTCGGCCTCCGAGGTCTCCGGCTTGCCGGGGATCTTGGCGGCGGTTTCCTCTTCCCACACGATCGGCACTGGAGCGCGGACCAGCGCGTTGGCGATGACCTCGTCCATCCGGGCGACCGGGATGATGTTGAGGCCGCCCTTGATCGCGTCCGAGATCTCGGTGAGGTCCTTGGCGTTGTCCTCGGGGATCAGCACCGTCTTGATGCCGCCTCGGGCCGCCGCCAGCAACTTCTCCTTCAGACCGCCGATCGGCAGCACCCTGCCGCGCAGCGTGATCTCGCCGGTCATGGCGATGTCGCGCCGGATCGGAATGCCCGTGAGCACCGAGACGATGGTGGTCGCCATCGCCACGCCGGCCGACGGGCCGTCCTTCGGGGTCGCCCCCTCCGGCACGTGGACGTGGATGTCGCGCCGCTCGAAGAACGGCGGCTCGATCCCGAAGGTGATCGCGCGCGAGCGGACGTAGGACGCCGCCGCCGAGATCGATTCCTTCATCACGTCGCGCAGATTGCCGGTGACCGTCATCCGGCCCTTGCCCGGCATCATCACGCTTTCGATCGTCAGCAGCTCGCCGCCGACGTCGGTCCACGCCAGCCCGGTGACCACACCGACCTGATCTTCCAGCTCGATCTCGCCGAACCGGAATTTCGGCACGCCGAGATATTCCTCGATCGCCTTCTCGGTGACCTTCACGGACTTCTTCTTCGAGAGCATCAGGTCCTTGACCGCCTTGCGGGCGAGCGTGGACAGTTCGCGCTCGAGATTACGCACGCCCGCCTCGCGGGTGTAGCGCCGGATCATCAGGAGCAGCGCGTCGTCGTCGATCGACCACTCCTTGGAATCCAGGCCGTGCTTGGTCAGCGCCAGCGGGATCAGATGCTTGCGCGCGATCTCGACCTTCTCGTTCTCGGTGTAGCCCGCGATCCGGATGATCTCCATGCGGTCCATCAGCGGCCCCGGGATGTTCAGGGTGTTCGCCGTGGTGATGAACATCACGTTGGACAGATCGTAGTCGACCTCGAGATAGTGGTCGTTGAAGGTCGAGTTCTGCTCCGGGTCGAGCACCTCGAGCAGGGCCGAGGACGGATCGCCGCGGAAATCGGCGCCCATCTTGTCGATCTCGTCCAGCAGGAACAGCGGGTTCGAGGTCTTGGCCTTGCGCATCGACTGGATGATCTTGCCGGGCATCGAGCCGATATAGGTGCGGCGGTGACCGCGGATCTCGGCCTCGTCACGCACGCCGCCGAGCGACACCCGCACGAATTCGCGGCCGGTCGCCTTGGCGATCGACTTGCCGAGCGAGGTCTTGCCGACGCCGGGCGGGCCGACCAGGCACAGGATCGGGCCCGACAGCTTGTTGGCGCGCGACTGCACGGCGAGATACTCGACGATCCGCTCCTTGACCTTCTCCAGCCCGTAGTGATCGGAATCGAGCGTGGCCTGCGCCGCCTCGAGGTCCTTCTTCACCTTGGACTTCTTGTTCCACGGGATCGACAGCAGCCAGTCGAGATAGTTGCGCACGACGGTCGCTTCCGCGGACATCGGCGACATCTGGCGCAGCTTCTTCAGCTCGTGCTGCGCCTTCTCGCGGGCTTCCTTCGACAGCTTGGTCTTGGCGATCTTCTCTTCGAGATCGGCGAGTTCGTCCCGGCCCTCGTCGTCGCCGAGCTCCTTCTGGATCGCCTTCATCTGCTCGTTGAGATAGTACTCGCGCTGGGTCTTCTCCATCTGGCGCTTGACGCGCGAGCGGATGCGCTTCTCGACCTGCAGCACCGAGATCTCGCTCTCCATCAGGCCGAGCACCTTCTCCAGGCGCGCGGTGACGGACAGCGTCTCCAGGATGCCCTGGCGGTCGGCGATCTTGACGGCGAGATGCGAGGCGACGGTGTCGCCGAGCTTGGCGAAGTCGGTGATCGACTGCACCACGCCGACGACTTCGGCGGAGATCTTCTTGTTGAGCTTCACGTAGCTCTCGAAATCGGACACTACCGAACGCGACAGGGCTTCCGCCTCGACGCTGGTGGCGTCGGTATCGGCGATCGACTGGGCCTGCGCCTCGTAGTACTCGGTGCGATCGGTGTAGCTCTCGACCTTGGCGCGCGCCAGGCCTTCGACCAGCACCTTGACGGTCCCGTCCGGCAGCTTCAGCAGCTGAAGCACGCTGGCGAGCGTGCCGATCTCGTAGATCGAGTCCGGCGCCGGATCGTCATCCGACGCATTCTTCTGCGTCGCGAGCATGATCAGCGCGTCGTTCTTCATCACCTCTTCGAGCGCGCGGATCGATTTCTCGCGGCCGACGAACAGCGGCACGATCATGTGCGGGAAAACGACAATGTCGCGCAGCGGAAGAACTGGGTAGGAGTGGCTTTCGCCGAAAACGATGGTCGGCCTTGGTTTCGTGGCGGTCATGGCCCGTTCCTTTTCGTTGTGCCCCCTTGCCCGTGGCCCGCCCCCCCGGCGCAGCCACCACAAGGTGCCGAGTGTACCGGCGCGCTTCGGCCGGTCAGGCCCCACTCGTCCGGATTTGAAGGCGAATCCTGACAACGCTTGTCATCGCCGTGAACATTAGGTGGCTATCCACCGGGGGGGTGTCAAGTCGTGGAAAAGGCGTTGCTTTGTCAGGCATGCGCGGGCGGATGCCGAGTCGGGAGCGCAGACGAAACCGGGCTGCCGAGAGGTCTCGGCAGCCCGATATTGAAGGACCCTTCGCGCGGACTTCCGCGTGCGGTCGCTGGCCATCAGGCGCTGGCGCTGCTCTCCGCCGCGCGATCGGCGCGGTCGGCATAGATGTAGAGCGGACGCGCCGTGCCGTCGACGACCTCGCGCGAGATCACGACTTCCTCGACGCCTTCGAGGCCCGGCAGATCGAACATCGTCTCGAGCAGGATGCTCTCCAGGATCGACCGCAGCCCGCGGGCGCCGGTCTTGCGCTCGATCGCCTTGCGGGCCACCGCGCCCAGTGCCTCGTCGGCGAAGGTGAGTTCGATGTTCTCCATCTCGAACAGCCGCTGATACTGCTTGACCAGCGCGTTCTTCGGGTCGGTCAGGATCTTCTTCAGCGAGGCCTCGTCGAGATCCTCGAGCGTCGCCACGACGGGCAGACGGCCGACGAATTCCGGGATCAGGCCGTATTTCAGCAGATCCTCGGGCTCGACGTGACGGAAGATTTCGCCGGTGCGGCGGTCTTCAGGGGCGAGCACCTGCGCCGCGAAGCCGATCGAAGTCGACCGGCCGCGTGCCGAGATGATCTTTTCCAGGCCCGCAAAGGCGCCACCGCAGATGAACAGGATGTTGGTGGTGTCGACCTGCAGGAACTCCTGCTGCGGATGCTTGCGGCCGCCCTGCGGCGGCACCGAGGCCACCGTGCCTTCCATGATCTTCAGCAGCGCCTGCTGGACGCCCTCGCCCGACACGTCGCGGGTGATCGAGGGATTGTCCGACTTGCGCGAGATCTTGTCGATCTCGTCGATATAGACGATGCCGCGCTGCGCCCGCTCGACGTTGTAGTCGGCGGATTGCAGCAGCTTCAGGATGATGTTCTCGACGTCCTCGCCGACATAGCCGGCTTCGGTCAGCGTCGTCGCATCCGCCATGGTGAACGGCACGTCGAGAATCCGCGCCAGCGTCTGCGCCAGCAGCGTCTTGCCGGAGCCGGTCGGGCCGATCAGCAGGATGTTCGACTTCGCCAGTTCGACGTCGTTATGCTTGGTCTGGTGATTGAGCCGCTTGTAGTGGTTGTGGACCGCGACCGAGAGCACCTTCTTCGCATGGTTCTGGCCGATCACGTAATCGTCGAGGACCTTGCAGATTTCCTTCGGGGTCGGGATGCCGTCGCGCGACTTCACCAGCGAGGATTTGTTCTCCTCCCGGATGATGTCCATGCACAGTTCCACGCACTCATCACAGATGAATACCGTGGGGCCGGCGATCAGCTTGCGGACCTCGTGCTGGCTCTTTCCGCAGAACGAGCAGTACAGGGTGTTCTTGGAGTCGCTCGTACCGACCTTACTCATTTCGTTCTCCGTCCGCAGTTCGGCCGTCTCTGGTGACCTCGTCCGCCGGCTGGACCCGGCAGATTTGGTATAAATGGAGCAAATCCCATACCAGAAAAGACCCCCGCACTTCTGTGGCCGCACCAATCGCGACCGTTTCGAATCCCCCAAACACTTTCGTCGATCAGGTTCAGCCAACCATGCTGGCACCCGTCTATCAAGATTTCGCTAATCGGCAGCACGCTCAGGCGCGTGACAATAGCGTGATTTGCAGCGTGCGCGCGACCCCGCATTCCTGAAAACAGGGCAGAGTTGCGCGTTTGTCACGCGGACCAGGGACGAAAGCGGAACATCGAGGCTGTCCCTGAAGGTTTCACGAGGCTGGACCCGACCGGCAACCGCGATCAGGACACCTTCGGACCGGGCGCCGACTCCTCGGCACGCTTGTCGATCACCTTGTCGACGATGCCGAAGTCGCGCGCCATATCGGCGGTCAGGAACTTGTCGCGCTCCAGAGCGTCCTCGATCGCCTTGTAGGTCTGGCCGGTGTGATGCACGTAGATCTCGTTCAGCCGCTTCTTCAGGTTCAGGATTTCCTGGGCGTGCAGCATGATGTCGGTGGCCTGGCCCTGGAAGCCGCCGGAGGGCTGGTGCACCATGATCCGGGCGTTCGGCAGCGAGAACCGCATGTCCTTGTGGCCGGCGGCGAGCAGCAGCGACCCCATCGAGGCCGCCTGGCCGGTGCACAGCGTCGAGACCGGCGGGCGGATGAACTGCATGGTGTCGTAGATCGCCAGGCCCGACGTCACCACGCCGCCCGGCGAGTTGATGTACATCGAGATTTCCTTCTTCGGATTCTCGGCTTCGAGGAACAGCAGCTGGGCGACGACCAGCGTCGACATGCCGTCCTCGACCGGTCCGGTCATGAAGATGATCCGCTCTTTCAGGAGGCGCGAGAAGATGTCGTAGGCCCGTTCGCCGCGGTTGGTCTGCTCGACCACCATCGGCACGAGGTTCATGTAGGTTTCCACCGGATCGCGCATAATTCACCTGAGGGTTGTCGAAGACGACGCTCGCGGGCCCGAAACACAGGCCTCGCAGCGAGCGATCGTCCCGTGATGCAGGACGTGAAGCGAGTGCTCAGATATGGGCCGATTGCGCGGCGACAAGGGCGAGCCCCGTTTCTGAGCCGAGTTGATACTGATTCGGCAGGCGACGGCAAAACCGGCGGCACGATCCGCGGCCGATTCACCGCGGTTTTGCCGGGCATCGTTAACGCCGCCTCACGACGCGAAACGGCCGCCGTGACGGGTGGTCACGGCGGCCGCTGGAATAGCTATAGACTGGCTCAGGCGGCGGTCTTGTCGTCGTCGTCCTTGTAGAGCTCCTCGCGGCTGACCGGCTTCTCGGTCACGGTGGCGAGCTCGAGGATGAAGTCGACCACCTTGTCCTCGTAGATCGGGGCGCGGAGCTGGGCCAGCGCCTCGTTGTTGCTGCGGTAGAAGTCCCAGACCTCCTTCTCGCGGCCGGGCATCTGCCGGGCGCGCTCGATCACGGCGCGGCTGACCTCGTCGTCGGTGACCTGGATCTTGTTCTTCTCGCCGATCTCGGACAGCACCAGGCCGAGACGGACGCGGCGGTCGGCGATCTTGCGATATTCCTCGCGCGCCGCCTCCTCCGTCGTGTCCTCGTCGGCGAAGCTCTTGCCGTTCTGCTGCATCTCGGCGTTGATCGACTGCCACATCACGGCGAATTCCTGATCCACCAGCGAGGGCGGTGCGTCGAATTTGTGGGTCTCGTCGAGCCGATCGAGCAGCTGGCGCTTGACCCGCAGCCGGGTGGCGCCGGCATATTCGGCGGCGAGGCGCGCCTTGGCGGCTTCCTTCAGCTTGTCGAGCGATTCCAGGCCGAGCGTCTTGGCGAATTCGTCGTCGATGGTGACGTCCTGCGGCGCCTCGACCTTGGTGGCCGTGGTCTCGAACTCGGCCGGCTTGCCGGCCAGCGTCTCGCTGGCGTAATTGGCCGGGAACGACACCTTGATGGTGCGGGTCTCGCCGACGCCGATGCCGATCAGCTGATCCTCGAAACCCGGGATGAAGCTGTTCGAGCCGATCACCACCGGGATGTCCTCGCCGGTGCCGCCGTCGAACGCGACGCCGTCGATCGTGCCCTTGAACGACACCGTGACGCGGTCGCCGGTCTCGGCCTTGGCGCCTTCGGCCTTCTCGGCATAAGCGCGGTTGGCCTCGGCGATCCGCTTGATCGCGTCGTCGACGTCGGAATCGGCAACTTCGACCACCGGCTTCTCGACCGAGAAGCTCTTGAAGTCGGCGAGTTCGATCGTCGGCACCACTTCGACCGCGACGGTGTAATTCAGGTCCGACTTGCCGGCGAGGATGTCCTCGACCACCTGCTGGTCCTGCGGCATCGTGATCTTCGGCTCGGTGGCGAGGCGGAAGCCGCGCTCGGCGAAGATGCCGTCATTGGTCTCGCGGACCAGCTTGTCGATGGTCTCGGCGGCGACCGAGCGGCCATAGACCCGCTTGAGATGGCTGATCGGGACCTTGCCGGGACGGAAGCCATTGAGCTTCACCTTGTCCTTCAGGTCGACCAGACGCGCATCGACCTGGGCGTCGATGTCCGCGGCCGGGACATTGACTTCGAATTCGCGCTTCAACCCGTCGGCGACGGTTTCCTTGACCTGCATGGCGTCGATCTTCTTCCGTGTGACCCAGCCGGGCGGCTGGAGGTGTCGAGTGTTGCGATGCGCGGCGTCTCGCCTGCACCGGTGGCTTGGCGGGCGCGTGTCCCTGCGGACCCGGCTCGCCGGAAATGCGTCATGAGCAGCAGCACTTGCGTGGTGCGGGCGGAGGGACTCGAACCCCCACAACTTTCGTCACTGGAACCTAAATCCAGCGCGTCTACCAATTCCGCCACGCCCGCGAAGAGCATCATGTCCGGCCGCGATGCCGCGGGCGGCGGGCTTATAACATGACATATAGGTTGTGCATCAAGAAAATCCCGCTGCATTGCGGCTTCCGCGGCGGCCCGCCGCAGTGGACAGCACGCCCCGAACATGGTCCGCATCGACGATGACCAACGCCCCCTTCCCGCTGTCGCGCCGCACCCTTCTCGCCGGTCTCGGCGGCGCCGCGCTCGCCGGCCTGCCGCTGCCGGGGTCCGCTCAGACCGCTGCGCCGCGCAAGGCGCTGACGCTGCGCGCGACGATCGGCAGCGCCGTCCTGAAAGCCGGCGGCGAGCCGGTGGCGCGGCCGATGCTGGCGCTCGCGGAAGCCGTCGTGCTGCGGCGCGGCGACGAGGTGGCGGTGCGATTCGAGAACCGGCTGGCGCAGCCGGCGCTGCTCGGCTGGCGCGGCATCGATGGCGTCGCCGCCGCCGAACCGCTGGTCGGCCGGCAGCCGGTGCCGCCCGGTGGCAACGACGGCTTCATCGTGCCGCTGCGGTCGGCCGGCACCCTGCTCGTCGACCTCCGGCTCGCCGCCGACGGCGGTCCGGCGCCGATGCCGGCGCTGCCGCTGGTGGTGCAGGAGACCAGCCCGCCGCAGGTCGACGGCGACGAGGTCGTGCTGATCGAGGATGCAAGGCTTGGCAGCGACGGCCGGCCGCTCGCCGCCGGAACCGACTCCGGCGATGCGCCCTGGCTCTACACCATCAACGGCAAGCCGACAGCCGAGATCGTACTGCGCCCCAATGGCCGGTTCAGGCTCCGCTTCATCAACGCCTGCCAGCGCAATGTCATTGCTTTGAGAATCGACGATCACGACGTCCGGGTGATCGCCCTCGACAGCCAGCCGGCCGAACCCTTCCTGGCGCGCAACGGCACGCTGGTGCTGGCGCCCGGCACCCGCGTCGACGTGCTGCTCGATGCCACAAGGCCGCCGGGCACGACCTCGGCGATCACGCTGCTCGACGGCGGCAAGCCGACGCCTATCGCGAGACTTGTCACGTCGAGCGAGCCGGCGCTGCGCCCCGCGCCGCTGCCGCCATCCGCGCCGCTGCCCGACAACGGCCTGCCGGCGCAGCTCCCGCTCGCCTCCGCGCTGCGGGTCGAGTTACCGCTCGGCGCGCTGACGTCGGCGCAACTCGACTGGTTTGCGCCCGGCAAATTCACACCCGCCGCCGGCCCCGCCTTCCAGGTCAAGCGCGGCCGCACCGTGGTGCTGGCGCTGGTCAACCGCGCGACGATGCCGATGATCTTTCATCTGCACGGCCATCATTTCCGGCTGCTCGACCGGCTTGACGACGGCTGGAAGCCGTTCTGGCTGGACACGCTGGCGATCGACGCCGGCCAGACCCAGCGCATCGCCTTCGCGGCCGAGTATCCGGGCCTGTGGCTGATGGAAGCCTTCGCCGCGAAATGGTCAGCGCCGCGGCTGCTGCGCAGTTATGTCGTCACCTGAGCTGCGAGACCCAAGCCTCTCCGACTCCACGGTTTCGTGGAACCGGCCTCAGTATTCGATCCCGAGTTCGTCATACACCCGCCGGGTCACGGCCGGCAGCGTCTCGGTCAGGTCTTCGGCGATCAGGCCGGGCCCGGCCTCGCAGGCGGCCTCGCCGTGCATCCACACCCCGATGCAGGCCGCCTCGAACGCCGCCACCCGCTGCGCCAGCAGCCCGGTAATGATGCCGGTCAGCACGTCGCCGGCGCCGGCGGTCGCCAGCCATGGCGGCGCGTTGAACGCGATCGCGGCGCGGCCATCCGGCGACGCCACCACCGTGTCCGGCCCCTTGAGCAGCACCACGGCCCCGGAACGTTGCGCCGCTACGCGGACACGTTCGAGTTTCGAGCGAAGTGGATTTTTGTTGCTCATATCACTGAAGAGTCGTGGAAATTCGCCTTCGTGCGGTGTGAGGATAACCTGTGGATTAGCGCCGGATTTGATCGCCTCGAACAGCGTCTCGGGACTGCCCGCAAAGGCCGTCAGCGCGTCGGCGTCGAGCACCGCGCCGGCGCCCGCGGCCAACGCCGCCAGCACATTGCCGCGGGTGCGGTCGTCGACGCCCGCGCCCGGCCCGATACCGACGGCGTTGAAGCGCCGGTCGGCCAGCATCTCGCCCAGTTCCTGCGGCGTGTCGACCGCCCGGACCATCACCGCGGTCAGCGCCGTCGCGTTCACCGCCAGCGCATCGCGCGGAGACGCCAGCGTCACCAGCCCCGCCCCGGCCCGCAGCGCGCCGCGCGCGGCAAGCCGCGCCGCCCCGGTCTGCGACATTTCGCCGGAGATCACCACCGCATGGCCGCGGCCGTATTTGTGGCCGTCGGCGCGCGGCACCGGAAAATGCGGCAGCCACAGATCCGGATCGTTCTCGAAGGCCTGCGGCTTGATCTCGTCGAGCACCGCGGGGTCGATGCCGATATCGGCGACCTTCAGCTTGCCGCAATACAGCCGCCCCGGCACCAGCAGATGCCCCGGCTTGCGGCGGAAGAACGTCACCGTCTCGCGCGCCTTGATCGCCGCGCCCAGCACCGCGCCGCTGGCGCCGTTGATGCCGCTCGGCAGATCGACCGCCAGCACCGGCACGCCGGTGGCGTTGACCGCCTCGATCATCTCCAGCGCCTGATCCTTCACCGGACGGTTGAGCCCCGAGCCGAACAGCGCGTCGATGATCAGCGACGGCGTCCCGATCGACTGCGGCAGGAACGGCAGCAGCGGCCCCTTCCATTCCCGCGCCGCCAGCGCGGCGTCGCCCTTCAGCGCGTCGCGCTCGCCGAGCAGCATGACGTGGACGGTGCGGCCGAGCGCCACCAGCTCGGTGGCCGCGATCAGGCCGTCGCCGCCATTGTTGCCGGGACCGGCGATCACCAGGATCGGCCCGGTCTCGGCCAGTTCGATCGCAGCCTGCGCGACGTGCCTGCCGGCATGCAGCATCAATGCAAAGCCGGACGATCCCCATGCGATCGTCAGCAGGTCCGCGCGGTCCATTTCAGCGGGCGTCAACAGCTCCATGCCCAATTCCCAGTACTCTCGCCTCAGTCGGAGGCAGCAGACGCCGAATGCGCCCACGATCGCCTCATCGTCTGCACATATAATAAGCTGATCGCCTGATCATTAGTCAGACACGACGAGCGCAGGTCTCGAAAGTCTACGCGGACGCGCTCTTAATAATCTGATAACGCTCCATAATCAGCCATCTTGGCAACTTGGCATGGACCCTGCTTTTACGGAAGCCATGTTTCGATCCCCCGCGCTCGCCGGTCTCGGCGGGGTCTGCGCGCGACCGTCTCCGGTTTTCAGGCATGTCCGGACCGCAGACGGAGCTGCTCACCCATTCGGCCCGCGGTGTCATCGATCCACTGCGCAGCGCAGCGCAATCTGTCATACAACTGCCGAGTCACGTTGGAAGTCCGGGGAGAGTCTAAGTGAAGAAGATCGAAGCCATCATCAAGCCGTTCAAGCTCGACGAGGTCAAGGAAGCGCTTCAGGAAGTCGGATTGCAGGGTATCACCGTCACCGAGGCCAAGGGCTTCGGCCGGCAGAAGGGCCACGCGGAGCTGTATCGCGGCGCGGAATACATCGTGGACTTCCTCCCGAAAGTCAAAATCGAGATCGTGATCGGCGACGACCTGGTCGAGAAGGCCATCGACGCGATCCGCCGCGCCGCCCAGACCGGCCGTATCGGCGACGGCAAGATCTTCGTCTCCAATATCGAAGAAGCCATCCGCATCAGGACGGGCGAATCCGGACTGGACGCCATCTGATCCACCGGCCTATCACCTTCAGCCTGATCGCATCACCTCGCGGCCGCGTGCGGCCGCAATCGCACGACCACCTTCAGCATTTACGACGACCTTAAGCACAAGGGGTACTCATGACGACCGCCAAAGAAGTCCTGAAATCCATCAAGGACAACGACGTCAAATACGTCGATCTTCGTTTCACCGACCCGCGCGGCAAGTGGCAGCACGTCACTTTCGACGTCAGCATGATCGACGAGGACATCTTCGCCGAGGGCACGATGTTCGACGGCTCCTCGATCGCCGGCTGGAAGGCGATCAACGAGTCCGACATGATGCTGATGCTCGATCCGACGACCGCGGTCATCGACCCGTTCTTCGCCGAGACCACCATGGTCATCACCTGCGACATCCTCGAGCCGTCGACCGGTGAGCCCTACAACCGCGACCCGCGCGGCATCGCCAAGAAGGCCGAGGCCCAGGTCAAGGCGATGGGAGTCGGCGACTCGGTGTTCGTCGGCCCGGAAGCCGAGTTCTTCGTGTTCGACGACGTGCGCTATTCGTCGAGCCCGTACAACACCGGCTTCAAGCTGGATTCGTCGGAACTGCCGACCAACTCCGACACCGAATATGAGGGCGGCAATCTCGGCCACCGCATCCGCACCAAGGCCGGCTACTTCCCGGTCCCGCCGCAGGATTCGGTGCAGGACATGCGCTCGGAGATGCTCGGCGCGATGGCGCGGATGGGCGTCAAGGTCGAGAAGCATCACCACGAGGTCGCTTCCGCCCAGCACGAGCTCGGCATGAAGTTCGACACCCTCACCCACATGGCCGACCAGATGCAGATCTACAAATACTGCATCCATCAGGTCGCCCACATCTACGGCAAGACCGCGACCTTCATGCCGAAGCCGGTGTTCGGCGACAACGGCTCGGGCATGCACGTGCATCAGTCGATCTGGAAGGACGGCAAGCCGGTGTTCGCCGGCAACAAGTACGCCGACCTGTCGGAGACCTGCCTGCACTACATCGGCGGCATCATCACCCACGCCAAGGCGATCAACGCCTTCACCAACCCGTCGACCAACTCCTACAAGCGTCTGGTCCCGGGCTACGAAGCCCCGGTGCTGCTGGCCTATTCGGCCCGCAACCGTTCGGCCTCCTGCCGCATCCCCTACACCACCTCGCCGAAGGCCAAGCGCGTCGAAGTCCGCTTCCCGGATCCGATGGCCAACCCCTATCTCGCCTTCGCGGCGATGCTGATGGCCGGCCTCGACGGCATCAAGAACAAGATCGATCCGGGTCCGGCGATGGACAAGGACCTCTACGACCTGCCGAAGGAAGAGCTGAAGTCGATCCCGACCGTCTGCGGTTCGCTCCGCGAGGCGCTCGAGAACCTCGACAAGGACCGCGCTTTCCTCAAGGCCGGCGGCGTCTTCGACGACGACTTCATCGACGCCTATATCGAACTGAAGATGACCGAAGTGATGCGCTTCGAAATGACGCCGCACCCGGTCGAGTTCGACATGTACTACTCGCAGTAAGCCGTCTTCGCGGCCCGCGCCGCGAACGGCCTTTCGATGACGGATCAGGCGCCCCGGCAACGGGGCGCCTTTTTTCGTCGGGCGTCGGCACGCGTTGCGTCGGCGCGGCGGAGGATGGCAGCGATGGCGGAGCGCCGGCCGCTTGCGGCGGTCTGGCGATTGGCCATTGATCCAGATCAAGGCTCCTTCATTCGAAGGCATAAGATGCTTCAAAGGTGCCGACCGATGAAGGCCCGACTATCCGCGTCGTCATCGTGCCCGGCTCGATCGCCTGTTTCCGGACGTTGCGCAACGTCATGCTCAGTTCACTCGGCTGGGACAAGCTCGATGCCGAACCACGGGCACGGCTCGATACGGCGATCCGACAGTTCGCCCTCGCCCAGTTGCTCGGCCCGCGGCCGACCGACCGGGCCATTCCGCGGCACGCCTCTCACTCCCTCGCCGAGGGTGGACATCCGCCTTCGGCGTAACCTCGAAAGGACATCCGATGCCGACGACAGAATTCACCCAGGCCTACCTCGAATGGGCCAAACAGAAGCTCGCGGAAACGACCGCGACCCTCGCCAAGCTCGATGAAGCCGCCGCCAAACTCGGCGACGAGGCCAGCGCCAGGGCGAAGCTGGCCCTCGACCAGTTCCGCAGCGCCCGTGACAGCTTCCAGACCAAGGTCGACACGCTGCAGGCCGACCTCAGCGCGTCCAAGAAGGACGCCGAGGCCGCGACCGCGGCAGTCACCGCGCAGTGGACCGAAGTCGAACTGGCCTTCCAGCAATTCCTCAAGACGTCGGGAGATCAGGCCGGCCTCGTCAAGGACGCGCTGATGGCGCGCGCCGAAGCGCAACGCCAGTCGTTTCAGACTTCGATGCAATCGTTCCAGGCCAACGCCGCCGCCGCGGCAGAGCAAGGCCGCAAGGAAGTCGAGGCGGCGTTGCGGCAATGGGCCGAGGACACCGAAAAGACCCTGGGTCCGAAGCTCAACCAGCTCTCCGCCGCGGGCGATGAGACCTGGAGCGCGCTGAAGACCGGACTCAATGAAACCGCAGCGGTCTATGAGAAGACCTGGAGCAGGATCGCTCAGGCGTTCTCGAAGAGCTAACCGCCTCATCGATTGATTGGAGCGATCTAGCCCTTGCCAGATGCACTGCCCCTCATCCTGAGAGTCTGACTCAACATGAGAGCGACAAGTCAGGCACTTAAGTTCGTCATTGCGAGGAGCGAAGCGACGAAGCAATCCAGAAGGCCCCATACTCGGCGCCTCTGGATTGCTTCGCTTCGCTCGCAATGACGGGGATAGGGCGTTTGCGGCCTGCATTTCCAGTCAGGCTCTGAGGAGCCCGGCGAAGCCTCGCGTCTCGAAGGATGTGGCGACGCACCGCCCGCGGCCCATGGTCGAGACGGCGCTGCGCGCCTCCTCATCATGAGGTTGTGCCTGCGGCGAGGATCCCTGAACGACAGTGCTGATTCCATCGGAGACAGAACGGCTCCGAAGCGATCGCCGGCGGCACACGCTCGGATCACAAACAGCAAAGGCGCCCTTGCGGCGCCCTTGTTCTTTCGAACCGGTGCACCTGTGCAAAGCGTCCTTTCGGACCAGCGCAAAGCCGCGCCGATACGATGGCCGCGCACACCATCCTACAAGTCGCTGTCGTCGTCCTCGACACCGCGCTCCGACGGGCCGGAGACGATATCGTTGCGCAGGCGCTCGTAGCGGCGGCGGGTTCGACGCTCGCGGGTGTCGATGAAGCTGATCGCCTCGGCGCGCGACAGCGGGCCGGCGACGATCGGCTGCGACGTCGTGCCGATCGTCTCGTCGACGTAGTAACCGTCGTCTTCGCGGCGCACGCTCCATTTGAAGCGCAGCGCCTCCAGCGGTCCCGGGCCGTGGCGCGTCAAGGCGTCGAGGTCCTCGGGCCCTTGGTCGATCGCCACGCCGGCCGGCTCGGGCTCGTCGGGCGCCGACGTCATGGTGATCTCGACGACCTCCATGGTCTCGATCCGAACCGAGACGCCTTCCTCCGCCAAAGCGAGCGCGCGATCCATCGCATCGTGCTGCGCCGGCTCGCCGGCCGCCACATCGTCATCCGCGTCATCGCGGGGGGCGTCATTGCTGGGCGTGTCCTCGTGGGGCGTGTCGTCGGTCCCAATGAGGTCGGGCGCGGCATCGGTGTGCATCGCGCCGTCCTCCGCAGCGGTCTGCTGCTGAGCGGGGTCAGCAGAAGCGTCGTCGCCTTTTTCGCCATCGGCCTTGGCGTCCAGCTTCGGCGCCGGCTTCTCGAAGATGCTTGCGATTACCGCAAGCGTCTGATCGGTCGGATCGTTGCCAGTCACGTCGAAGTCCCCCTCAAATACATACGAAATGCCAGCCGCGGCGGCGCGTCAACGCCGACCTTGGTCGTTTTGTTTCTGAGAATGCTGGCGAAAAGCGGGACTAAATCAGGCGCAAACCGGCGGTCGCCGGTTTTTCCAGGGCCGCTGCTGCTCGAGCTGCGAAGCGAGACGCAACAGCGTCGCCTCGTCGCCGTACCGGCCCGCGAACATCATCCCGATCGGCAGGCCGCCCGCGGTCCATGCCAGCGGCACCGACATCGCCGGCTGGCCCGACATGTTGAACAGGCTGGTACCGGGGATGTAGCGCCGCAGCAGCGGGCTGATACCGGAGAGATCACTCGCCATGGTGTCGAGTTCGCCGATCCGCAGCGGCGGCAGGCACAGCGTCGGCGACAGAAAGACGTCGATGTCGGCGAAGAAGTCCGAGACGGTACGCGAGATCTGAAATGCGGCGAGCTGCGCGGCGCAATAATCGATGCCGCTGGCGCGGCCGGCATTGGCGGCGCTGGCCAGCGTCAGCGTTTCGAAATCGCGAACGGTCATGGCGCGGCCCATCGCCTGCTCGGCGAGCTTCACCGTCAGCCCGGTATTGCAGGCGACGATGGTGGCGATCACTTCGGCCGGGTCGGCCGGCAGCTTCGGCGCGCGTTGCTCGACGTGGTGGCCGAGACCTTCGAGCATCTTCGCGGTGTCGCGCACCGCGGCGGCGATCTCGGGATCGATCGCATCGCCATAGGTCGACTGATCGGTGAACGCGATCCGCAGCCGCCCCGGATCGCGGCCGACCTCCTGGGCGAACGGCCGCTCCGGCGGCGGCGCGACGTAAGGGCTCGACGGCTCGGGGCCGTGCAGCGCGTCGAGCATCGCGGCGCTGTCGCGGACGCTGATGCTGACGACGTGCCCACAGGCGAAGCCGCCCCAGCCCTCGCCGCGATCCGGCCCGATCGGGTTGCGCGCCCGCGTCGGCTTCAGCCCGAACACGCCGCAGCATGACGCCGGAATCCGGATCGAGCCGCCGCCGTCGCTGGCATGCGCCACGGGGAGAATCCGCGCCGCCACCGCCGCGGCGGCGCCACCCGACGACCCGCCGGAGGAGTGATCGAGATTCCACGGATTGCGCGTCGGCCCGTGCAGCCGCGATTCGGTGGTTGGCATCAGCCCGAATTCGGGGCTGGCGCTCTTGCCGAAGATCGTCACGCCCGACGCGAGAAAGCGGCCCGCCAGCGTGCCGCTGTGCGGCGCGACGAAATCCTTGTACAGGCTGGCGCCGAAGGTGGTGCGCGTGCCGGCGAGCAGGTCGAGATCCTTCAGGAGAAACGGCACGCCGGTGAACGGCCCGTCCGGCAGCCCCTTGTCGATCTGCGCCTTCGCGTAGTCGTCGTGCCGCACCACCACGGCGTTGAGCTTCGGATCGAGCGCCTCGGTCCGCGCGATCGCCTCATCGAGCAGTTCACCGGGCGTGACCTGCTTGCGACGCACCAGCTCGGCGAGACCCACAGCGTCATAATCGCCGTACTCTTTCAATGCCACGATGAGCCTCCCCAATTGTTGTTTCGTGTGATGCAATGATCGTGGTTGCCGTCATTGCGAGCGAAGCGAAGCAATCCAGAATCTCAGTCCACGGAGCTGGATTGCTTCGTCGCTACGCTCCTCGCAATGACGGGGCCGAGATTTGTCGAACTAACCGAGCACGTCCTGATTGACGACATTCGCGGCGATCGGGGCGCCGTCGAGCGCGCTCAGTATGTTGCGCGCGGTCTGCTCGCCCATCCGGTCGAGCGCCTCGCGGGTGACGCCGGCGACGTGCGGCGCGATGATCACATTGGGCAGATCGAATAATTTGTGGCCGAGCGGCGGCGGCTCGACCTCGAACACGTCGAGCCCGGCGCCGGCGAGCCGGCCCGCGACCAGCGCGTCGTACAACGCCTGCTCGACGACGATGCCGCCGCGCGCGGTGTTGATCAGATACGCCGTCGCCTTCATCTTCGACAGCCGCGCCGCGTCGAACATCCCGGTGGTCTCCGGCGTCTTCGGGCAATGCAGGCTGACGAAATCGGCGCGCGGCAGCGCCGCGTCGAGATCGGGCACCGGCTCGCAGCCGGCCGCTTCGATCGCCGCGGCGGGCACGTAGGGATCGTACACCAGCACGGTCATTTCCATCGCCAGACAACGCTTGGCGGTGCGGGTGCCGATCCGGCCGAAGCCGACAATCAGCACGGTCTTGCCGAACAGGTCGAACGGCAGCAGGCCGAGCCGGGTCGCCCAGGCGCCGGTCTTGACCAGCGCGTGCAGCTCGACGCCGCGCTTGGCCAGCGTCAGCATCATGAACAGCGCCTGCTCGGCGACGGAGGGCGAATTCGCGGTGCCGGCGATCATCAGCGGCACCTTGCGCTTCGAAAGCGCCGGAACGTCGACCGCGTCGTAGCCGACGCCGATCCGCGCCACCACCTTCATGTCGCGCGACGCTTCCAGCTCGGCCTCGCCGAACCGCGTCGCGCCGAGCGCGACGCCGTGCACCGGCGCTTCCGTCTTCAGCAGCGCCTCGAAATCCGGCGCCGAGATCATGTTGGAGAATTCGATCACGTCGACGTCGGCGCGCTCCGCGAACAGCGCCCTTCCCCGTTCCGACAGCGATTCCGTGATCAGCAGTTTCTTCTTGTTGGTCGTCATTCCGGCCCCGTGGACGTCTCTCTGTCCGGCCTTCAGATCACGAGACCGGTCCCCTCGTCTATCAGGTGCATATTGTTGAGGTCCACCGCCAAACGCAACATGCCGCCATCCCGCGCCCCGGCATTCGGGCTGACGCGGCCGCAGACTTCGCTGCCGTTGAGGTTGAAATAGATCAGCGTCTCCATCCCCATCGGCTCGGTGACGTCGAGCAGCGCGTCGAACGTCGCGACGCCGGGCTCCAGCGTGGCCTTCGCGTCGGCGATGTGCTCCGGGCGGATGCCGAGCTGCAATTTCCTGTCGCGGGCGATGCCACGATAATGCGCCGCCTTCTGCTCCGGCACCGCCATCGCCAGCGTGTCCGACAGCCGGATCTGCAGCCGGCCGGCAACGTCCTCGAGCGTGCAGGGAATGAAATTCATCGCCGGCGAGCCGATGAAGCCGGCGACGAAGCGCGTCGCCGGGCGGTGATACAATTCGTTGGGCGTGCCGACCTGCTCGATCCGGCCATTGTTCATCACCACCACGCGATCCGCCAGCGTCATCGCCTCGACCTGGTCGTGGGTGACGTAGACCGTGGTGGTGCGGACCTTCTGGTGCACGCGCTTGATCTCGAACCGCATCTGCACCCGCAGCTGCGCGTCGAGATTGGACAGCGGCTCGTCGAACAGGAACACTTTCGGATTGCGGACGATGGCGCGGCCCATCGCCACGCGCTGGCGCTGGCCGCCGGAGAGCTGCTTCGGCTTGCGGTTGATCAGATCGGTGATGTCGAGCATCCGCGCGGCCTCGTCGACCCGCTGTTTGATCTCGGCCTTGGGATATTTCTTCAGCCGCAGCCCGAACGACATGTTCTCCGCCACCGTCATGTGCGGATACAGCGCGTAGTTCTGGAACACCATGGCGATGTCGCGGTCCTTCGGCGGCACGTCGTTGACGACGTCGCCGCCGATCACGATATCGCCGTCCGAGATCTCCTCCAGCCCCGCGATCATCCGCAGCGTCGTCGACTTGCCGCAGCCCGAGGGGCCGACGAACACCACGAACTCCTTGTCCGGAATGTCGAGATCGATGCCGCGGACGGCCTCGACGTCGTCGTAGCGCTTCACCACCTTGCGCAGATTGACTTCAGCCATGTCGTCACCCTTTGGTTGCGCCCGCGGTGAGCCCCGCGATGTAATAGTCCATCAGAAATGCGTAGATGATCAGCGGCGGCGCAGCGCCGAGCAGCGCGCCGGTCATGATCTGACCCCAGTTGAACACGTCGCCCTTGATCAACGTGGTGATGATGCCGACCGGCAGCACCAGTTGATCGGTCGAGGTGGTGAACACCAGCGGATACAGGAACTGCGCCCACGACACCGTGAAGGCGAAGATCGTCGCGGCGATGATGCCGGGCAGCGCCACCGGGATGAAGATCCGCGTCAGCGTCTGGAACCACGACGCGCCGTCGATGATCGCGGCTTCGTCGAGCTCCTTCGGGATCGAGGCGAAATAGCCGATCATGATCCAGGTGCAGAACGGCACCGTCAGCGTCGGATAGATGATCAGCAGCACGTACCAGCGGTTGATGAGCTGGATGCCGCTCCAGTCGCCGAACGTCGCGAACATTTTGAACAGCGGGATGAACAGCAGCGTGTCCGGGATCAGATAGGTCAGGAACACGCCGGTGGCGAGCGTCGCCGAGCCCCAGAACCGCATCCGCGCCAGCGCGAACGCCGCCGGCACGCTGATCAGCATGGTGATGGTGACGACGAAGATCGACACCATCGCCGAGTTGAAGAAGAACGTCAGGAACTGGTTCGACGTCAGCAACTGGATGTAATTGCCGAGCGTCGGGTGAAACACCCACCACGGATTGGTCGCCGCCGAAATCTCCTGGCTGCTCTTGAGCGAGGTGATCAGCATGTAGAGCGGCGGCACCAGCGAGAAAACGGCGAAGATCGTCAGAAAGAAATACGACCATTTCAGCGCCCAGGCGCGGTCGCGGCTGATGCTGCCGTAGCCGGGATTGCGCCGCGGCGCGGCCTTGTCGATCGTCAGCGTCGAGGCCATCAGCTTTCGTTCCCGCGTTTGTTGATGTCACGAAGGATGAAGATCGCCGCGACGCCGAGGATCGGCAGCATGAACAGCGACACGCTGGCGCCGAGCGGAATGTCCGAGCCCTCGATCCCGATCCGGAACGCCCAGGTCGCGAAGATGTGGGTGTGGTCGAGCGGGCCGCCGGCGGTGAGGATGCGGACGATGTCGAAATTCGCGAAGGTGACGATCAGCGAGAACAGCGTGGTGATGGCGATGATGTTGCGCATCATCGGCAGCGTCACGTACCACAGCTTCTGCCACCAGTTGGCGCCGTCGATCGCGGCTGCTTCGTAGAGCTGCTCCGGCACCGATTTCAGCGCCGCCAGATACATGATCATGAAGAACGGCGCGCCGTACCAGATATTGACCAGAATGACCGAAAACCGCGCCCAGCCCGCGTCGCCGGTCCACGGGATCGGGCCGATTCCGAACATCCCGAGCGTATAGTTGAACGCCGAATAGGACGGATCGAACAGCCACAGCCAGGCCAGCGTCGACATCGCCGGCGGGATCACCCACGGCACCAGCAGCATGCCGCGCCATTTGCGCTGGCCCTTGGCCGGCACGTTGTGGACGAAATGCGCGACGATGAAGCCGAGCAGCGCCTTGAACACCACCGCGGTGATGGCGAAAATGCAGCTCTGCTGCACCACCAGCCAGAAGGTGTCGCGCTTGAACAGGAACAGGAAATTGTCGAAACCGACGAAGCGCTGCATCGATTTGTTCAGCGTCGACAGGTGCACCGCATAGAACGCCGGATAGACCACCAGCACGCCGATCAGCACGATCAGCGGCAGCGCCATCAGGAACGCCACCATCGATTTGCGCTTCATCATCGCCGCGAGCCCGCCGCGCCGGCGGCGGGGTGCCGCGGCGACGCGGCCGGGCTGATACGGAATGTCGACCATCGAAGGCTCCTCCTCGTCATTGCGAGGAGCGAAGCGACGAAGCAATCCAGGGGCGCAGCATGCGGTGCTCTGGATTGCTTCGCCTTCGGCTCGCAATGACGAACTTAGACGTTGCGTGAGTCTCGGCTTGTTGCGCCGTCAGCTTCGCATGAAGCCCTCGCACTCGCCTTCGGCCCAGGCGAGCGTCTTCTCCATCGCCTCGCCCTGATAGTGGCGCACGCACATCTTGGTCAGCGTCGCCTGCGCGTAGATCTGCTGCGCGATCTTCGGCGGCGCCGGCGACGCGGCGATCGACAGCGTCTGGCGCTGATACGGGTCGGGATAGCTGAACAGCGTGCCCTTCGGCGGCGCCTGCTCGGCCCAGACCTTCAGCTTGGTGAGGTTGGCGAAGGCCGGCAGGTCGTAGCCGCCCGACGCCGCCACCAGTTTCTCGATCGACTCCGGCTGCGACAGATGCCGCAGCAGGCTCTTGGCCGCCTCCTTGTTCTTGGAGAACGTCCAGGTGGTCCAGAAGAACGGCAGGAACGGCGCGTAGCGGCCCTTCGGCCCCTTCGGGAAGCCGTGGGTCCAGAGCTGCTCGGCGACCTGCGGCGCGTCGCGCTTGGCGACCGCCCAGGCGCTCGGCGGGTTCATGATCATCGCGCCGCGGCCGGAGACGATCCATTTGTTGTTCGACGAGTCGTCCCAGGCGGTGACGTCGGCCGGCAGGAACGCCATCAGCTTCTTGTAGAATTCCAGCACCTGACGGACCTCGTCGGTCTTCACCGTGACGTTGCCCTTGCTGTCGACGAGCTGCGCGCCGAACGCCTGAAAGAACGCGCCGGCGCTGTCGACGCTGTCGGAGGTCTCGCCGAGCCCGATGCCGAACGGCACGCCGGCCTTGTGGCAGGCCTCCGCCGCCTTCAGGAACGTCTCCATGTTCCAGTCGTCGTCCTTCGGCTCGCTGCCGGCCGGATACATCGCCTGGATGTCGAGATTGGCGTGCTTCTTCAACAGGTCGATGCGCGTGCACGGCCCCTTGATCTGGCTGCCGATGCAGGACGGCACCGCGAGCCATTTGCCGTCGCGCTTGGCGAGATATTCGACGGTGTTGTTGACCTTGCCGTTCTGCTTGATCAGGTCTTCCATCAGGTCGTTGACCGGCTCGATCAGTTCGGCATTGGCGTGCGGCCACCAGGTCGGCATCGACAGGATGTCGTGGCCGGATTTAGCCTGCGCTTCGGCGGCGATGGTGAGCAGGTTCTTGTTGCCCTGGCTCGGGATGTAGTCGATCGAGACCTCGACCTTCTCCTTCTCGCCCCATTGCTTGACGAGTTCGGTGCAGGTGTTGTTGGCGCCGGGGACCCAATGGTCCCAGAACCCCATCGTCAGCTTGCCGGCGGCGTGGGCGCCGCGGACGTAGGGCGCGGTGACCAGCGCCGCCGAGGTGATGGCGGTGGCGGCGACGAACTGACGGCGGCTGAGCTTGTTCCGAGGACTGGCGGCGAGCGATTGGGCAGCGGGCGATTTGGCAGCGGGCGACTTGGCAGCGGGCGACTTGGCATCATCCGACATGTGGCATTCCTCCCTGGTGAGCCAATGCGATGGTCTGGGGCCTTTGAAGCGCTTTTGTTGTTGGTGGCGCGGCTCTGAAGGCCGCTTGCGCCACGGACGCAGCATTCCGGTGTCGCGATGATCTGATCAGAATTGTTCGCGACTGTCGAGAAATCTGATCGATTAGTTGATCAAATGATTAGTTGATGCTGTTTGCACAGCAGCGCGCGCACTGCAACACGAAGCGATGGCCGGGTGTTTGTCGCGGCCGTCCGGGCTGCACTGCGCTGCACACTGTTTCGATTGCAGCGCAATCATCGCGCGGCACGCCGCGCGATCGCCGCTCCGGCGCACAACTATCCGGTTAGGACCGCGTCGCCAGCGCCACGCCGGCGAGCGTCAGCCCCAATGCCGCGATCTGGCCGAGGCCGAGCGGCTCGTGCAGCGCGATCGCCGAGGCCACCACCCCGATCACCGGCACCGCCATTGTGCCGATCGCCGCGACCGAGGCGGGCAGCCGCTGCAGCGCCGCGAACCAGCACAGATAAGCGAGGCAGAACTGGATCAGCGTCAGGTAAGCGAGCCCGGCCCAGCCATAGGCCGTGGTCGCAGCGAAATTCGGCACTTCGAATGCGAGACCGACCGCGGTCACCGGAATGCAGCCGAGCCCGATCTGCCACGCCGCCGAGGTCGCGCCCGGAAGCTGAATTGGAAACCGCTTCAGGAAGATGGTGCCGAGCGCGAAACCGATCGCGCCGGACAGCGCCAGCGCCACGCCCGGCCATTTCGCGGCGCTGGCCGCGAGCCCGTCGGCGCCCATCAGCGCGGCGATGCCGCCGAACCCCATCACCAGCGCCAGCACGCGCCGCGCGGTCAGCCGCTCGCCGAGCAGCGGCCAGGCCAGGAGCGCGGTCCACACCGGCATCGAATAGCCGATCACCGCGGTTTCGCCGGCCGGCAGCCACAGCAGCGCCAGCCCCATCACCACCATCCACAGCGTGACGTTGAACACCGTCGAGATCGCCAGCCGCCCCCACAGCGCCCGCGGCACGCGCAGCGAGTCGCCGCGCAGCGCCGCATAGGCGAACAGCAGCAGCGAGCCGGCGATCCCCGGCAGGCCGCGCGCCGGCAGCGGCGGCCATTCCGAGATCACGTATTTTGACACCGGCCAGGCCAGCCCCCACGCCACCGAGGTGACGGCGAGCAGGACGAGGCCGCCGGTCGCGACGCGCGGCGGCGCGGCGGCGGGAGATGGGTCGGACATGGGGAACACCCGGCAGGAAGAACGGCGCCACCATGCCGGTATCGGCGTCCCGTCACCACCCGAAAAAGCGTTCCGGTGGCGCGCCGCGGTGAGTCGCGCATGGCAAGCCCTTCGCGCGAAAATATACCTGCCCTGTGAACAGCGGGTGCAGTCCGGATTCCGACCCCGTCGGGCGAATTTTTACCCTTTGGAATCCGTGAGGACTCACCGATACTTGGCGACATCAGGACGCGGCCGAGCCCCCTGTTTTCCACGTAGTTCCACCATATTTAGTATTTGATTCAGGAACCCGCACTATTGCTTGACGGGTCAGACGGAGTCGGCCTAGCTTCAGGGCCTGTCCGGCGAGGGGGTTTTTGGTCCCGCCGGACATTCCCAGAAGGGTACCGAGCCGACCACCTCCGACAAGCCTGAACGGCATCGGGGTATGGGGTTATCTGTGCCCGAAACCGGCTGTTTGGGCGCAAAAGACGGGTCGTAAAACGGCTCGCTTTGAAGCGTGGGGCGTTAGAGGATCAGGGCCGCGGTTGAAGGCAATCGCGGGCGCTGCCTCCGAGACAGAACAGGGCCGGACCACGGCTCGCACGGCGAACCGAACGGTTCGCGACCAACAACTTTCGGGCCCACGGGGTCCGGCATAGAACGGGGCATCAGATGAAGATCGAACGGCGCTACACCACGGACGGCCAGTCACCCTACGCGGCGATTCAATTCCGGCTGACGACGAGCGAGATCCGCAATCCGGACGGCTCGGTGGTGTTCCGCCTCGAGAATGTCGAAGTGCCCGAGGCCTGGTCGCAGGTCGCCTCCGACGTGCTGGCGCAGAAATATTTCCGGAAAGCGGGCGTCGCGGCGCGCTTGAAGAAGGTCGAGGAAGAGACCGTGCCGTCCTGGCTGTGGCGCTCGGTGCCCGACACCGAGGCGCTCGCCGCCCTGCCTGAGGCCGAGCGCTTCGTCTCCGAGCATTCCTCCAAGCAGGTGTTCGACCGCCTCGCCGGCTGCTGGACCTATTGGGGCTGGAAGGGCGACTACTTCTCGTCGGAAGACGACGCCCGCGCGTTCCACGACGAGCTGCGCTACATGCTGGCGTCGCAGATGGTCGCGCCGAATTCGCCGCAATGGTTCAACACCGGCCTGCACTGGGCCTACGGCGTCGACGGCCCCGGCCAGGGCCACTATTACGTCGACTACAAGACCGGCAAGCTGACCAAGTCGAAATCCGCCTACGAGCACCCGCAGCCGCACGCCTGCTTCATCCAGGGCATCGAGGACGACCTCGTCAACGAGGGCGGCATCATGGACCTGTGGGTGCGCGAGGCGCGGCTGTTCAAATACGGCTCCGGCACCGGCTCGAACTTCTCCCGCCTGCGCGGCGAAGGCGAAAAGCTCTCCGGCGGCGGCCGCTCCTCCGGCCTGATGAGCTTCCTCAAGATCGGCGACCGCGCCGCCGGCGCGATCAAGAGCGGCGGCACCACGCGCCGCGCCGCCAAGATGGTCGTGGTCGACGCCGACCATCCGGACATCGAGAACTACATCGACTGGAAGGTGAAGGAGGAGCAGAAGGTCGCAGCGCTCGTCACCGGCTCCAAGCTCAACCAGAAGCACCTCAAGGCGATCCTGAAGGCCTGCGTCAACTGCCAGGGCTCGGGCGACGACTGCTTCGATCCCGACAAGAACCCGGCGCTGCGCCGCGAGGTCAAGATCGCGCGCCGCGCGCTGGTCACCGATGCGATGATCAAGCGCGTCATCCAATACGCCAAGCAGGGCTACAAGGAGATCGACTTCCCAATCTACGACACCGACTGGGATAGCGAGGCCTACCTCACCGTCTCCGGCCAGAACTCCAACAACTCGGTATCGCTGAAGGATGATTTCCTGCGCGCGGTCGAGACCGACGGCGACTGGAATCTGACCAGCCGCACCACCAAGAAGGTGATGAAGACGCTGAAGGCCCGCGACCTCTGGGAGAAGATCGGCACCGCCGCCTGGGCCAGCGCCGATCCCGGCCTGCACTTCAACACCACGATGAACGACTGGCACACCTGCAAGGCGTCGGGCGACATCCGCGCGTCCAATCCGTGCTCGGAATACATGTTCCTCGACGACACCGCCTGCAATCTGGCGTCGGCGAACCTGCTGACCTTCTACGACACCACCGCCAATGTGTTCGACCTGCCCGCCTATGAGCATCTGTGCCGGCTGTGGACCGTGGTGCTGGAAATCTCGGTGCTGATGGCGCAGTTCCCGTCCAAGCAGATCGCCGAGCTGTCTTACGAATTCCGCACGCTCGGCCTCGGCTTCGCCAATATCGGCGGCCTGCTGATGACCATGGGCCTCAGCTACGACAGCAAGGAAGGCCGCGCGCTGTGCGGCGCGCTGTCGGCGATCATGACCGGCGTGTCGTATGCGACCTCGGCCGAGATGGCCCAGAAGCTCGGCCCGTTCCCCGGCTACAAGAAGAACGCCGCCCACATGCTGCGCGTGATCCGCAATCACCGCCGCGCCGCCCACGGCGAGAGCCGCGGCTATGAGGCGCTGTCGGTGGCGCCGGTGCCGCTCGACCATGCCGGCTGCCCGATCCCCGAAGCGATCGCGCATGCCAAAGCGGCGTGGGACCGCGCGCTCGAACTCGGCGAGCTGCACGGCTACCGCAACGCGCAGGTCTCCGTGGTGGCGCCAACCGGCACCATTGGTCTGGTGATGGATTGCGACACCACCGGCATCGAGCCCGATTTCGCGCTGGTGAAGTTCAAGAAGCTCGCCGGCGGCGGCTACTGGAAGATCATCAACCGCGCGGTGCCGGCCGCCTTGCGCATCCTCGGCTATCCGGAAAACCAGATCGCCGAGATCGAGGCCTACGCGGTCGGCCACGGCTCGCTCAGCAACGCGCCGGCGATCAACCGTTCGACCCTCAAAGCCAAGGGCTTCACCGACGAGGCGCTGGCGAAAGTCGAGGCCGCATTGCCGACCGCCTTTGACATCAAATTCGCCTTCAACAAATGGACCTTTGGCGAAGACTTCCTGCGCGAGACGCTGAAGCTCGAAGCCGAGCAGATCGCCCAGCCCAGCTTCGACCTCTTGGCCGCGATCGGCTTCTCCAAGCGCGAGATCGAGGCCGCCAACATCCACATCTGCGGCGCGATGACCGTGGAAGGCGCGCCGCATCTGAAGGCCGAGCACTACAGCGTGTTCGATTGCGCCAATCCCTGCGGCAAGGTCGGCAAGCGCTATCTGTCGGTCGAAAGCCACATCCGGATGATGGCCGCGGCGCAGCCGTTCATCTCGGGTGCGATCAGCAAGACCATCAACATGCCGAACGACGCCACGGTGGAGGACTGCAAGTCCGCCTATATGCTGTCGTGGAAGCTCGCGCTGAAAGCGAATGCCCTCTATCGCGACGGCTCAAAACTGTCGCAGCCGTTGAACTCGCAGCTGATCGCCGACGACGACGAGGACGACGACGCGCTCGACGCCTTCATGGAGAAGCCGATGGCGGCGCGCACCGCCCAGATCTCCGAGAAGGTGGTGGAGCGCCTGGTCGAGCGCATCGTGGTGATGCGCGAGCGCGAGAAGATGCCGGACCGCCGCAAGGGCTACACCCAGAAGGCGGTCGTCGGCGGCCACAAGGTCTATCTGCGCACCGGCGAATATGACGACGGCCGGATCGGCGAGATCTTCATCGACATGCACAAGGAAGGCGCCGCACTGCGCTCCTTCATCAACAATTTCGCGATCGCGGTGTCGCTCGGCCTGCAATACGGCGTGCCGCTCGAGGAATATGTCGACGCCTTCACCTTCACGCGATTCGAGCCCGCCGGCCCGGTCCAGGGCAACGAC
This sequence comes from Rhodopseudomonas sp. NSM, assembly GCF_052445935.1. NCBI lineage: Bacteria > Pseudomonadati > Pseudomonadota > Alphaproteobacteria > Hyphomicrobiales > Nitrobacteraceae > Rhodopseudomonas > Rhodopseudomonas sp. NSM. Next base: position 328,196 of record NZ_JBQTCH010000002.1, read on the forward strand.
TCGATCAAATACGCGACCTCGATCCTCGACTACGTGTTCCGCGAACTCGCCGTCAGCTACATGGGCCGCTTCGACCTCGCCCATGTCGATCCCAGCGAGACCGGCTTCGACGCCATCGGCAAGGGCGTCGACGAAGGCAAGGCGCCGGAAGGCTCCACGCCGGGCCAGCACGCCGCGACCAAATATCTGTCGAAGGGCCTGACCCGCTCGCGCACCGACAATCTGGTGGTGATGCGCAGCGCGCCGGCCGCGCCCGACGGCGGCTCGGCGCCGGTCAAGATGGCCTACTCGCAGCCGGACACCCACGCCAAGTCGACCTCCCGCATCGGCGACGTCCTCGAAGGCGCTACCGCGCTGAAGCAGGAAGCCGAGCACGATCTGTCGCCGACCGAAAAGCTCGAAGCCCTGCAATGGAGCCGCGCCGGCGCCGCCGCCACGACCCAGCCCGCAGCCTCGAAAGCCGAACGCCGCGCCGAAGCCAAGGCGCGGGGTTACGAGGGCGACTCCTGCGGCGAATGCGGGAATTTCACGCTGGTGCGGAACGGGACTTGTATGAAGTGCGATACGTGCGGGAGCACGACGGGGTGTTCTTAAGTTACTAGTCCACAGGTTGAAGGGCGGCGGCTACTCGCCGCCCTTGACACAATAGAACAAATCACGAACTACTCACTTACCAACTCGGAGAAAGGCTATGGCTACTAACCCACCTAAAGGCGATGGTCATCGCAACGGCGCGGTGAGAGATCGCTCGCAGACGTACAACACCAAAACTGAGACTTGGGTTAAACGGGATAGCGAGACGGGCCGATTCATGGATGTAAAATCCGACGGCAAGCCGTTCAAGGGTGTGCGGAAGGAGGATTAGCCCATCGGACAGGCACGGGTCGAGCGCGGCGTGCCACGGCCAGGACCGCACCATCCACACTATCGTCTAGCTTGCTTGGCGACATCATGATAATTTTTGACTTTCTTACCCAAGACGAAATCGACGACCTTCCGGATGACGATCCGCAGGCAGCTTTCGTTACTTTTGTCAGGATTGCCCAACGCCGTCTTGGAGAGCGGGTCTCTCGTATAGATGACGGGGATTCTGCTGGATGGGACGAAAGGAATGAAGCGCGTCTCGGCTTCATGAATGTGGCAATTGCCGCTGCGAAAAAGTATGAAATTGAACCGTTTGCCTCACTCGCAGTCCCGCGAGTTAACGATTTCGGCAACGATGAGCATCGTCAATTTAAGCAGGACTTAGATCACTATCTCACCCAACTCCTGCTCGACAACAGTTCACGATCAAAGAAAGACTCCGTCACCATATCTCCTCAGGTAAGGGACTCTATCCGCACATATGCTTTTCACCTACGAAAATTGATCGAAGACGCTGGCGATTTGGATGAAGCAAAACGCCAAGTTCTACTGCGCCGCTTGACCGACTTTGAGGCTGAGTTGGATAAGAAGCGTCTAAGTTTGTTGGCTGTCACAACTCTTGCAATTACGATTGCCGGCGCACCAGGCGCGCTGTGGTCTTCGGCCGAAGTTGCCAACAAGCTACTAACCAACATCCTGAGGACGGTTGGAGAAGCAAAAGTTGCTGATGATGCCGCGCGCTTACTGCCGCCATCTACTCCCCCAATGACACTAAGCGCCCCGCGCCCCACAGGGAAAGATACCGTCAAGACAATTCCAGCTCGACCGTCCGAGACGGATGACGACATTCCGTTCTGAGCGAGCATAGCCGGTAGCAAGCGTAGGATGGGTTGAGCGAAGCGAAACCCATCGCTTCGTTCCGGCTGCCGTGGGTTTCGCTGCGCTCAACCCACGCTACAGTCCCGTGCCAATGCTACTCCGCCGCCGCCCGCTCCGCCTGCGGTCTGACGTACGCCACCAAGGTGTCGGCAGCAAGCGTAGCCCGGGTGAGCGCAGCGATACCCGGGACTCTTCATCTCGCTGAAACGCTGCTCCCCGATGGCGCTTCACTCATCAGCCCGACAGGTTTACTGTCGGATGCCGACGGGCGCTCCGGTCGTCCGAACACATGCTGTGGCAGTCAGTTGCTGATGGGTCTTCCGCTCAGAGCCCTCGTCGTTTTCCTCGTCCTCGCCGCCATCTACGCGGCTTGGTTCAGGACGACCACGCGGTCCGTCACGACAAGGCTCGGGTCGACGGATTACGAGATGACCTACACGATGACGTGGGGTCCCTCCGACATGAAGGAGAAAATGACGTTGACGCAGATCGGCGATCCCAAATCCTCCACGTCCACGGATTGGATCGCGGTCTGGGATAAGCCTTACAGTTCGGGAGCCGTCGTTTACGCGCACGACGACGGACAGAGTTATGATATCGGCATCGGCCATGATCTCTATCGCTTCATCCCGGGCCGCGGGCTTACTCCCGGGTCTTGCGAGTGGACCAGCTCTCCCAAGCTCACAACGCTCGCGAAACGACTGTTCGAGTTGCGCTCAAAGGGACAACAAGCCGAGGACATCGACCCCGGCGCAAGACGCCGTTTTGAAATGCTGCAGCCGGGCGATGCGGGCGGCCCCATCCCGACTGATCCGCCCTCCTCCAGATACTACCTCGGCCTGAAATATCTCGGGCGGTTCGGGCTCACGGCTGTATCAGACAGCAGCGAACGCGAGGTTCGTTTCATGCCCGCGGAGAGCAGCCCGGAGCCCCGCTTGGCTCTGCATGAAGCCTGCCCGTGATCGCAGGTCAGCAAGCGTAGGATGGGTTGAGCGAAGCGAAACCCATTTCGTTCTGGCTGCCGTGGGTTTCGCTGCGCTCAACCCACGCTACAATTTCGCACCAAACTACTCCGCCGCCGCCCTCGCCGCCTGCGGCCTGACGAATGCCACCACGGCGTCGGCGGCGTCCGCCGTGAAGTCCGGATCGTCGCGCAATTGTTCGAGGCTGCGCGGCTGCGGGATCGGGTCGCCGTCGGCGCGCAGCAGCGCGAGGTGACCGCCGAGCGCTTCGGCGGCGTTGTCGATCGCCTGCTCGAAGGTGTCGCCCGCCGAGATGCAGCCGGGCACGTCGGGAAAGGCGACGCCGTAGGACGTGTCGCGGTCCTTGTAGACCAGCGCCAGATAGCCGGACGTTGCGCTCACCGGACCTCCTTCAGGCCTGCCTGCCGAGTGACCGAACGAACGATCTTCGGATGCAGGTCTTTCTTCGGATCAGGTCTTTCTTCGGATGCGGGACCGTCACCTTACCAGCTTTTACAACCCCCTTCATCGTCATTCCGGGATGCGCTGCGGAGCAGCGCAGGCCCGGAGTCCATAGCCCCTGGACTCGCGATGAGACACGGCGCGGTTGATCATTGATGCCGGGGGGTATGGATTCCGGGTTCGCGCTGCGCGCGCCCCGGAATGACGAGGACGCGTCGTCGTGGGGTGGGCAAAGGCGCGGAGCGCCGTGCCGACGTCGGAGGTCGCGACCTCGGGAGACGCTGCGCGTGGGCACGCTTCGCTTTGCCCACCCTACACGGGCTCCGGACTACGCCCCCTTCAACCGCTTCTTGTACGCCACCGGGTCCATGTCGCGGATGTCGACGCTGAGGCTGACGATGTCGGGGCAGTGCTCGACGAGAGTCTGGCGCAGCGCGATGCTGAGCGCCTCCTTCTGCTCCGGGGTGCGGCCGGCCAGCAGGTACACGGCGAGATGGACGAAGCTGTCGCGCCGGCCGGCGACGAGATAGTCGTCGAAGCCGCGGGCGCGGATCTTGATGTCGGCGGCGTGCATCACCCCGGTCGCCGCGGCGGCGACGGCGAGCCCGTCCATCATCGGCGCGATGCGGTCGCGGCCGAGATCTTCGCCCGAGTAATCGATCACGAGATGCGGCATCGCCCTGCTCCGGTTCGTCCACGCCAGTCCGGCGGCTGTTGTTGGCGCTCGCGCCGGCGCGGTCAAGCCCGCGCGCCGCCGTCATTCCGGGATGCGCTGCGCAGCAGCGCAGGCCCGGATCCATAGCCCCTGGACTCGCGGTGAAGCACGACGCGCTTGAGCGACGCCAGGGGCTATGGATTCCGGGTTCGCCGCTGCGCGGCGCCCCGGAATGACAACGCGCGAAAATGTCCGCACCGCACCTCTTGACAAAATTCCTATAGGATAGTATACCCACGCTCATCCCGCCCCATCGAGAGGGGCGTTTCGCGATCGTCACGATCCGCGGGGCGGGAGGCGGTGGACGCGGGCGGCGTTCGAGTTTCCGATCGCGCCGGGGGTAACCCTGGCGAGGGTGACGAAACTGACGGCCACGCCGAACGCGGACGGCCGAAGTCGCGATATCCCGGCGCATCGCCTTGCGCAGGGAGCAGCGCCAAGCCGCGCCGGCCTGACCGCCGGCGAGGACGGTGCGTCAGCCTCCCGCAACGGTGGATCACTCAGGGTCGCCCACCGGGGGTCTTCGCGAACCAGGCCGTTAACACCATCGCGTGCGGAACGCCGGATGATTCCGGCGTGACCGTGGTTGCTAACTCGTGTGCTTTTTACTTTTGCACACGAGGCCATGGACGCGTCGAGCGTCCGGCGTTCCGCACGCCCTCTCGTCGCAGAGGGCGGAACGTTTCTGGCAAAGCCCGGGCGCATGCGCGCCGCGGGATCGCGCAGCCGTGGCCCTCGAAGCCGTGGCCCTCGATCACGCCGCCGCTGCTGCTGGGCGGGCCGATCCGCCGCGGTCAGGCGATCATCGCGCCGGGGGCCGGAGCGGCGTGCGGGCCGGCGAACAGGCTGCGGCCCGGGATCGCATCGAGCAGCGCGCGGGTGTAGGCGTGTTGCGGCGCGGTGAACACCGCGCGGGTCTCGCCCTGCTCGACGATCTCGCCGCGGCGCATCACCACGATCCGGTCGGCGATCTCGGCCGCGACCCGCAGATCATGGGTGATGAACAGCATCGCGAGGTTCATTTCCTCGCGCAGCTCCGCCAGCAGCGCCAGGATCTGCGCCTGCACCGAAACGTCGAGCGCGGACACGGCCTCGTCCGCCACCAGCACCAGCGGCTTCAGCGCCAAAGCGCGCGCGATGCAGATGCGCTGCCGCTGGCCGCCGGAGAATTCGTGCGGATAGCGCTCGGCCGCGCCGGGCTCGAGGCCGACCCGGGCCAGCAGCCGTTTCGCATCGGCGACCGCCTCCGCCGGCGGCGCCCCATAGGCCATCGGCCCGCGCGCGATGGCGTCGCCGACCTTCTGGCGCGGATCGAGCGCCGCGTAGGGATCCTGAAACACGATCTGCACCTTGCGGCGCATCGCCCGCAACCGGCTTCCCCGCAGCTCGAGAAGATCGACGCCGCCGAATTCGATCGCGCCGGCATCGGGATCGATCAGCCGCATGATGATCCGGCCGAGCGTCGATTTGCCCGAGCCGGATTCGCCGACCACCGCCACCGTCTCGCGCGGACGCAGGCTGAGCGCGACGTCGCGCACCGCCACCACCGTCCGGTCCGGCCGGAACAGCCCCTGCCCGGTGACGAAGGTCTTGTTCAGCCCCTGCGCGTCGAGCAACGCTTCGCCCTCGATCCCGCGGAAGGTCCCGGACGCCGGCCGCGAGCCCGGCACCGCGGCGATCAGCGCCTTGGTGTAGTCGTCGGTCGGCCGCCGCAGCACCTCGTCGACGCTGCCCTGTTCGACGACGCGGCCGTTCCGCATCACCACCACGCGATCGGCGATATCGGCGACCACGCCGAAATCATGGGTGATGAACAGCACGCCCATGCCGCGCTCGGCCTGCAATTTCCGGATCAGCGCCAGGATCTGCTTCTGGGTGGTGACGTCGAGCGCCGTGGTCGGCTCGTCGGCGAGAAGCAGCGCCGGGTTGTTCGACATCGCCATCGCGATCATCACGCGCTGCCGCTGACCGCCGGAGAGCTGGAACGGATAGCTGCGGACCAGCGTCGACGGCTCCGGCAGGCCGACCGCGGAAATCAGCTCCAGCACCCGCGCGTCGAGTTCGGCCCGGGTCGGGCGCGGCTTCGCGTGAATGCGGATCGCTTCCGCGATCTGGTCGCCGACCCGCGCCAGCGGATTGAGCGCGCTCAACGGCTCCTGAAAGATCATCGAGATCGCGCCGCCGCGCAGTCCGCGCATCGCGTCCTCATCGGCGTGAGCGAGGTCGGCGCCGCGAAACCGGATGGCGCCGGCGCCGATCTCGAGATTCGGCGGCAGCAGCCGCAGCACCGCATGCGCGGTGATCGATTTGCCCGAACCGGATTCCCCGACCAGGCAGACGATCTCGTTACGGCGCACGCTCAGCGACACGTCCGCGACCGCATGGCTGCGATCGCCGCCATGCGGCAGCGCCACCGACAGATTCTCGACGGACAGCAGGATATCGTCGCTCATGCGTTGCGCGCCTTTCTGGAAATGCGCGGGTTCAACGTGTCGTTCAGGCCCTCGCCGACCAGGTTGATCGCCAGAACGGTGAGCAGGATCGCGATGCCTGGAAACACGCTCATCCACCACGCCTGGCGGATCACCGTGCGCGACGCGCCGATCATCAGCCCCCAGGACATCTGATTGGGATCGCCGAGCCCCATGAAGCTGAGTGCGCTCTCGATCAGGATCGCCGTCGCAATCGTCAGCGATCCGGTGACGATGATCGGCGAAATCGCATTGGGCAGGATGTGGCGGAGCACCACGGCCATCGGCGCCTGGCCCTGGCAGACCGCGGCCTGCACGAATTCGCGACCGCGCAGCCGCAGAAACTCGGCGCGCGTCAGCCGCGCCAGCGGCGGCCAGCTCACCGCGCCGATCGAAATGATCACGTTGGTCAAAGTCGGCCCGATCGTCGCGACCAGCAGAATGGCGAGAATGAAGCCGGGAATGGTCTGAAACAGCTCGGTGATCCGCATCATCAGCTCGTCGACCTTGCCGCCGAAGTAACCGGCAATCGCGCCGATCACCACGCCGATGCACAACGCCGCCAGCGTCGAGGCGATGCCGATGGTGAGCGACACCCGCGCGCCATAGGCGATGCCGGCGGCGACGTTGCGCCCCAGCATGTCCGATCCGAGCGGCAGTCCCTCGCTCGCAGGCGGCTGAAACGGCGCCGCCACCATGTCCCATGGATCATCGGGAAAGATCGCGGGCGCAGCCGCCGCGAGGACGACGACGCCGACCAGGATCACGAGACCGATCACGCCGGTGGGATGGCGCAGGAACGCCTTCAGCCTATCCATTACAAGCTCCGCTCAGGACGCCGCACGCAGGGAGACACGCGGATCGACAATCCGGTAGATCGCGTCGGTGAGGAGATTCAGTGCGATGACGATCACCGACATCACCAGGAAGATGCCGAGCATCAACGGATAGTCGCGCTGCAGCACGGCATCGAAGGTCAATCGGCCGAGACCCGGCCACGCGAACACAGTTTCGATCACCACCGCGCCGCCGACCAGCGTGCCGGCCTGCATCCCGGCAACGGTGACCACCGGCAGCACGGCATTGCGCAGCATATGGTGGATGATGATCTGGCCGCGCTTCAGACCTTTGGCGCGCGCCGTCTTGATAAAGTCCTGATGCGCCACATCGATCACCGCCGATCGCATCAGCCGCGCATAGATCGCCAGATGCACCGCGCCGAGCGACACCACCGGCAGCACCATATGCGCGGCGATGTCGCGGGCCCGTTCGAGCGGCGTCATCTGCACGCCGATAGTGACGTAGCCGAACGCCGGCAGCCAATCGAGATGGACCGAGAACAGCAGAACCAGCATCAGGCCGAGCCAGAACACCGGCATGGCGTAGAGGAACAGCGAGACGATCGTCAGCGCCGTGTCCGACCATCTGCCGGCCCGCACCCCGGCCAGCGTGCCGAGCGAGACGCCGACAGCGAGCGACAGCAGGAACGCGCTGCAGGTCAATAGCAGCGTCGCCGGCAGGCGCTCGCCGATCAGCGACAGCACGGAGCGCTGCTGGCGATAGGAATAGCCGAGGTCCAGCGTCACGATCCGCTTCAGGTAGATCGCGAGCTGGACCGGATAGGGCTTGTCGAGACCGTATTCGGCGCGGAGCTGGCGCAGCAATTCCTCGTCGGCCGCGCCGCTCTGTCCCGCCATCACCTGGGCGGGATCGCCCGGTGCGGCGTGAACCAGCACGAAGTTGAAGGTGGCGATGACCAGCACCACCGCCACCAGGCGCACCGCCCATTGCAGGGCCGCCAGAGCGACCGCCACGCCGGGATTGTCGCCGATCGACTGCGCCAGCGCTCTCATCCGAAGGAGACCGTACCGAAGGTGTCGTGTACACCGATCGCGGTGGTGACCACGTTCTTCAGCCGCTTGTCCATGAAGTTCGGATAGTCGATCTCGAGCAGCCAGGCGACCGGCACGTCCTCGACCAGCAGCTTCTGAACCTCGCTGTACAGCTCCTGGCGCTTGGATTCCGACGTCGCGACCGCGGCTTCCTCGAACAGACGGTCGACCTCGGGATTGGAATAGCCGGAAGTGTTGGAGAACAGGATGCCCTTGCGGATGTTGGACGACACGTAAGTCCGCGACACGCCGAGCGCCGGATCGCCGAACTGATAGACCGTCGTCGCCGTCATCGAGAAGTTCCAGTTGCTGAACTTGTCGGCCCAACCGGCCATATCGATGCCCTGCAGTTGCAGGTCGATGCCGACGCGGGACAGCGACTGGCGCAGGAACTCGGAGGTCCGCTGATGCGTTTCACCGTAGGGCGGCACCAGATAGGGAATCGTCACGCGCTTGCCGTCGGGGCCCGGCTTCAGGCCCATTTCGTCGAGCAGAGCCTTCGCCTTGTCGAGCGAGTAGTCGTAGGTCTTGACGTTCTTGTCGTAGAACTTCGTCTTCGACGATACCGGGCCGGTCGCGACCTTGCCGAGACCGAAATAGATGCGGGACAGCAGCGCCTTGCGATCGATCGCATACATCACCGCCTGCCGGAACCGCTTGTCGTTCATCGGCGCGATCCGGGTGTTGAATTCGAGCCACGTATGCGGCGCGAAGAACTCGTAGCCCTTGGTGGTCATCGTCAGGTTGGGCATCTTCGTCAGCCGCGGCACCTCGAACATCTCGACGTCCGACCACTGCGTGAGCTGCACCGTGCCCTGCTCCAGCGCAACCGAGCGCGACGCCGAATCCGGGATCACGCGGTAGATGATCTCGTCGAGATAAGGCTCGCCGGGGCGATAATAGCCTTCGTGTTTGACGAGGTGAACGTGCGAGCCACGCACCCATTCCTTCAGCTTGAACGGACCCGAGCCGATCGCCCGCGCGTTCGCCGGGTTCTTCCGGAAATCGGTCCCCTCGTAGATGTGCTTCGGCACGATCGGCGCGGTGGTGCAGTCGAACGCCGTCAGGAACGGTGCGAACGGCGCCTTCAGTTTGAACACCACTGTGAGCGGATCCGGCGCCTCGGCCTTCTCCACCCGCGAGAACGTGCTACGGGCCCGCGCGTGATTCTCGATCAGCACCTTCATCACCGAGAACACCACGTCTTCCGACGTCAGCGGCGTGTCGTCGTGGAAGGTGATATTGGGAAACAGCTTGAAGGTGTAGGTCAGCTGATCCGGCGACACCTCCCAGGACTGCGCCAGTCCCGGCAGCGGCTTGAGATCGAAATCATAGCGCAGCAGGCTCTCGTAGATCTTGCCGCCGAGCGTCAGCGTCGGCTGCTGCTGATTGAGCGCGGTGACCAGGATCGGCGGCTCCGGCTGGATGATGGTGTTAAGCGTTCCGCCGCGGGTTTGCCCCTCCGCCCGCGTCACGCCGAGCGGAATGCCGCCGATGCCGATCGCGCCCGCCATCAGACCAAATTTGGTAAAATCACGCCTGTTCATGAGATCCCCCGCGTTGGATTGAATTGGTAGTTCGCCCGCGACATCGACGTCGGCGTCGAGGTCGGTATCCACATCAGACCATCGCCTCGATCAGGCACGGACCGCGGCGGCCGAGCGCAGCGTCGAGCGCCCGCTCGAATTCCGACGCCGTCGTCGCGCGGCTGGCGTCGACGCCGAGCCCCTGCGCGATCTTCGTCCAATCGAGTTCCGGCTGGTCGAGCTGCAGCATCCGCTGCGCATTGCGGCCCGGCGTCTGCGCGCCGACCTTGCTCATCTCGCCCCACAGCGTGGCGTAGGAGCGGTTGGAGAACACGATGGTGAGCACGTCGAGATTTTCGCGCGCATGGGTCCAGAGCCCCTGCACCGTGTACATGCCGCTGCCGTCGGCCTGCAGGTTGATCACCTTGCGATCGGGACACGCCACCGCGGCGCCTGCCGCCATCGGGATGCCGATCCCGATCGCGCCGCCTGTGATCTGCAGATAATCGTGGGGCGGCGCATCATAGGAGTAGTCGAAGAACCCAGACGAGGTCAGCGCCTCGTCGCAGACGATCGCCTGCTCCGGCAGTCGCTCGGCGACCAGACGGTTGACCGCATCGACGCTCAGGGCGTCGCCCGCTCGCGACGTCGGAGCCGCAGCAGCGCGCGGAGCGGCCGAGGCCGTCGTCGACACCGCGCCGACCTCGTCCGCCAGCCATTCCAGCGCCTGCAACAGGTCCTGATCGGGACGCGCCAATTGCACGATCTCGCAAGACGGCGGCGCCAGCCGGCCGGGCCGGTTCGGATAGGCGAAGAACGACACCGGCTCCTTGGCGCCGATCAGCACCACCATATCGACACCGCGCAGCATCGCGCCGCCGATCTCGTGGGTCATCGGCAGTTTCGCGATCGGCGCGCGGCCGCGGCCGCGTTCGATCCGGCCATTGGCGCCCTGCGCGTAGATCTCCGCGCCGGTGGCGTGGCGGATGTCGTCGGCGATCCGCAATGGCCGCTCGCGCAAAGCGGCGCCGGTCAGCAGCAACACCACCCGGCGCTTCGTTCGGATCGCATCGCCGATACGCGCCACCGTTTCCTGCTGCAGCGGCGTCTGCGGCAGCCGCTTCCCCCGCGTCGGCGCCGAGCGGTAGACATGTTCGTTCCACGCCATGTCGGCGGGCAGGATCAGCGTCGATATCCCCGGCGCCATGCTCTGCGACCAGGCTTCCGCGACATCGTGATCGATCCGCGTCGGATCGCCGATCCGCTTCACCCAGCGCGACATCGGGCGCGCCAGCGAATCGATATCGCTGGTCAGCGGCGAATCCAGCGGCAGATGTTCGACCGCGTGATCGCCGACGATGTTGATCATCGGCGAATGCGCGCGCCGCGCGTTGTGCATGTTCGCCAGGCCGTTGGCGAGGCCGGGGCCGAGATGCAGCAGCGTCGCCGCGGGCCGGTCGCGCATCCGCGCGTAACCGTCGGCGGCGCCGGTGACGACGCCTTCGAACAGGCCGAGGATGCACTTCATCCGCGGCTGGCGATCGAGCGCCGCGACGAAATGCATCTCCGAGGTGCCGGGATTGGCGAAGCAGACGTCGACCTCGTGCGCGAGCAGCGCGTCGCACAGCCGGTCGGCGCCGGTCATGGACTGCGTGGCGGAGGTCGACGCGGCCGCGATCGCCATCACAGCTTCCTCAGCCCGCACCATTCCGCTACGAACAGCGCGATGCTCAACGTCGTCTTGCGCAGGCTTTCGAGATCAACGCGCTCGTTGAACGCATGCGGACCCTCGCCGTAAGGCCCGTAGCACAGCGCCGGAATGCCGTAGTCGACCGAGTAGTAGCGGGTATCGTTGACCGCGGTCGACAGCCGCGCGTCGAGCGGGGCGTTGAATGCCGCCTGATGCGCGGTGCCGAGCACCGCTTCCGCGACGCCGCCGGGTTCGCAGACCGCGGGATCGGCCTGGAATCCGCTCCAGATCAGCTCGGCGGGATTCTCCGAGAGGAAGGCGTCGGCCGCCTGCGCATCGGCGAGGCACTGTTCGATGCCGCGCATCGCCTCGGCCGGCGTCTCGCCGGTCAGCAGGCCAAGGCGGCAATCCAATTCGCACCACGCGGCGGTGGAGCTCGCCCAATCGCCGCCCTTGATGATGCCGACATTGAACTTGATCGGATTCTTGATCTGCCCGAACCACGGGTCGCGCACCGCCCGGGCGTTGATCGTCTTGGTGTACTCCTCGAAAGCGCGGATCAGGTGCATCGCCGACAGGATGGCGCTGGTGCCGGTCTCCGAATAGGCGACATGCACCGGCGTGCCGCGCACCCGCAGCCGGAACCAGACCGCGCCGACCTGGGCGCGCGTCAGTGTGTGCCCGGTCGGCTCCGGGATCAGGCAGGCGTCGGCGCGATAGCCGCGCATCAGGGTCGAGAGCGCGCCGTTGCCGGTGCTTTCCTCTTCGGTCACCGTCTGCAGATGCACCCGCGCATCGGGCGCGTAGCCGGCGGTGCGGATCGCATCGAGCGCGAAAATCATCGCTGAGACGCCGGCCTTCATGTCCTGCGCGCCGCGGCCGATCATCCAGCCGTCGCGCACCGTGGCGGCGAACGGCGGGTCGTTCCACAGATCGACCGGACCCTCCGGCACCACGTCGATGTGGCCCTGCAGGATCAGGCTGCGGCCTTTGCCGTCGCTGTCCGCCGTCGCGACCACCTGCATCGAGCCGGCAGGATCGATGGCGTCCATCGGCGCCGCCTTGGGATGGCTGGCGATGTCGACGTCGGCGAGACTGAACGTATCGACCTGGTAACCGCGGGCAGCGAATTGCTCAGCCAGCCACGCCTGCTGCGGCGCCTCTTCGCCGCGCAGGCTGCGGAACTGCACCATGCGCTGGAGGAACGCGACCTGATCGTCGAAATTGCGATCGACGGCCGCACGCAGGCTGTCGGTGATCGAATCCGTGTTGGTCAATGTGTCAGTCGCCACGCGTCGGTCTCCCCAGGTTTTATGAATGTGTATCGATGCTCGGCCGGATCACCGATCGAGGCCGCCGAGCAGGATGTATTTGGTCTCGACATATTCCTCGATGCCGTGGCGCGATCCTTCGCGGCCGAGGCCTGATTGCTTGACGCCGCCGAACGGCACCACGTCGGCGCCGAGCAGCGCCGAATTGACGCCGACCATGCCGGACTCCAGCGCCTCCGCGACCCGGAACACCCGACCGAGGTCGCGCGCGTAGAAGTACGACGCGAGTCCGAACGGCGAATTGTTCGCCTGCGCGATCACGTCCGCTTCGTCGGTGAAGCGATAGATCGGCGCGACGGGACCGAATGTCTCTTCGTGCGAGATCACCATCTCGGTCGTCACCGCGGCGAGCACCGTCGGCTCGAAGAACGTGCGCCCGAGCGAATGGCGCTTGCCGCCGAGCACGATCTTCGCCCCCTTGGCGACGGCATCGGCGAGATGCCGCTCGACCTTGCCGACCGCCTCCCTGGTGATCAGCGGCCCCTGGGTCACACCGGCATCGAGTCCGTTGCCGACCTTCAACGTGGCCACCTTCGCGGTGAGCTTCTCGACGAACGGCTCGTAGATCCGCTCCTGCGCGTAGATGCGGTTGGCGCAGACGCAGGTCTGCCCCATGTTGCGGAATTTCGAGGCGATCACGCCGTCGACCGCGGCGTCGAGGTCGGCGTCGTCGAACACGATGAACGGAGCGTTGCCGCCGAGTTCGAGGCCGACCTTCTTCACCGTCGAGGCGGCCTGGCGCATCAGGATTTTGCCGACCTCGGTGGAGCCGGTGAAGCTGATCGCCCGCACTGTCGGATGCTCGGTCCAGGCCTTGCCGATCGCAGGAGCGTCGCCGGTGATGATGTTGAGCACGCCGGGCGGAAATCCGGCGCGCTGCGCCAGCACGCCGAGCGCCAGCGCGGTGAGCGGCGTCTCCGGCGCCGGCTTGATCACCACGGTGCAGCCGGCGGCGAGCGCGGGCGCGACCTTGCGGGTGATCATCGCCGCCGGAAAATTCCACGGCGTGATCGCCGCGACGACGCCGACAGGCTGCCGGATCACGATCGTTCTGGAATCGGCGCGGTGCGACGGAATGGTTTCGCCGTAGATGCGCCGCGCCTCCTCGGCATAGAACTCCACGAACGACGCCGCGTAGTCGATTTCGCCCAAGGCTTCCGCGAGCGGCTTGCCCTGCTCCGACGTCAGCAACCGCGCGAGGTCGTCGCGGTTGGCGATGATCTGATCGAACCAGCCGCGCAGCATCGCCGCGCGCTCTTTCGCGAGCAGCTTCGACCACGTCCGGAAAGCGATCTCGGCGGCCCGCACCGCCTCCCCGGCTTCGTCCGCGCCGAACCGCGGCACCGCGCCGACGCGCTCGCCTGTCGCAGGATTGAACACGGCATCGACGGGCTCGCCACACCACTTGCCGCCGATCAGGCAGCGCTCGGCCAACAGGCCCGGATCACTCGGCATCAACATCTCGACCATTCCCGTTTCGGTACGCTCACGCGCACCCTTGCTACGCGGCGAGGCAGCTCTCCAGGATCGCGAGCCCCTCGTCGACGATGGCGTCCGATGCCGTCAGCGGCACCAGGATACGAATCGTGTTGGCAGCCGTTCCGCAGGACAGCAGGATCAGGCCGTTCTCATAGGCCAGCCGCGTCACCCGCCTGGTCGTCTCAGCATCCGGCTCGTTGCCGCCGCGCTGCTTCAGGATGTCGAAGGCGACCATCGCGCCCGGCCCACGCGCGACCGAGGTCGGCACCAGCGTGTTCGACAGCGCGAAGCGATCGATCGCGGACCGAAGCCGCTCGCCGATCTGGTTGGCGCGCGCGATCAGGTTCTCCTGCTCGAACACGTCGAGCACCGCCAGCGCCGCGGCGCAGGCCAGCGGATTGCCCGCATAGGTGCCGCCGAGTCCGCCCGGCTCGGCCGCATCCATGATCGCGGCCCGACCGATCACGCCGGACAGCGGCATGCCGCCGGCGAGGCTCTTGGCGACGCACACGATGTCCGCCTGGACGTCGTAGTGCTCCATCGCAAACATCTTGCCGGTGCGACCGAAGCCGGTCTGCACCTCGTCGGCGATCAGCACGATGCCGTTCTCGTCGCAGATCCTGCGCAGGCCGCGCATCAGTTCGGCGGGCGCCTGATGGAAGCCGCCCTCGCCCTGCACCGGCTCGACGATGATCGCGGCCACCTGCGAGGCGTCGATGTCGGCCTTGAAGATGAACGATACGCAGCGCAGCGCGTCGTCGACCGTGACGTCACTACCAGCGACCGGAAACGGCACGTGCCAGACGCCCGGCAACGGCGGCCCCAGCGCCTTCTTGTAGGGAATGACCTTGCCGGTCATCGCCGACGCAAAGGCGGTGCGACCGTGAAAACCGCCGGTGAACGCGATGACTCCGCTGCGGCCGGTCGCGGCGCGGGCGATCTTGACGGCATTCTCGGTGGCTTCGGCGCCGGTGCTGAGCAGGATGGATTTCAGCGGACCGTTGATCGGCGCCAGTTCGTTCAACCGCTCGGCGAGCCGGATGTAGGATTCATAGGGAAGTACCTGGAAGCAGGTATGCGTGAAGCGGTCCAGTTGAGCGCGGATCGCCTCGACGATACGTGGATGGCAGTGGCCCGTATTCAGCACGGCGATACCGCCGGCGAAGTCGACGTAGCGCTTGCCCTCGACGTCCCAAATCTCGCTGTTCTGCGCTCGCTCCGCAAAGATCGGCGTGGCCTGGCTCACGCCTCGCACAACGGCCGCCTGCCTGCGCGCCAGCAACTCACTATTCGTCATCAGCTCTCTCCCGCACTGTTAGCGAGGCTAGAGCGGCGGCGGCGGCAATCAATCAGCTTGTAAGTTCGCTCTGGTGACTTGCGTGCACCAATCGATCGAGGCTGCCCGATCGCGAGCAGATGTTGGCGTTTTGTTGTGCGCCCTGCCCACCGGACAGTCAGCGCAGCGCGCGGGCTTCGTCGCGCCCGGCTCGTCTAGCGTTCCGCCAGCACCCGCTTCAGCCAGTTGCGCAGCGCGACGATCTCCGGATCGTCCCAACGCTCCTTCAGCGCCACCAACTGATAGGTCTCCATATAGACCGACGAACTGATCACCTCGACCAGCGCGCCGGAGCGCAGATCGTCCTCGACCAGCACCTCGTTGCCGATCGCAACGCCCTGGCCGAGCCTCGCCGCTTCGATCGCCAGATGGGCGTGCCAGAGCCGTTGACCGCGCAGCGGCGGCAGGTCGTCGAGCCCTGCGAGTTCGAACCAGCGCGTCCATTGCTCGGTGGATTCCTCGTGGATCAACGCGATCTTCGACAGGTCCTCGAGACTGCCGATGACCGGATAACGCGCGAGATAAGCGGGGCTCGCCACCGGAAACACGCGCGGCCGCACCAATGCTTCGGAGACCAGCGGACCTCGGGAATCGACCACGTCGGCATAGACGATCTCGGCGTCCGCCTCGGCCCGCGCCAGATCCGGATGGGTCAGGGTCGGCTGCAGATTCACCTCCCAATTGCGCGGCGGCCCGGTCAGCTCCGGCAGCCGGGACAACAGCAGACGATTGGCGATACCGGGGATGCACCAGATGTTCAGCGTCGGCAGCGACGACGGCCGCGCGCTCATCGTGGCGCGGGCGATGATGTCGAACGCCTGGGAAATCTGGGTGTGAAAGGTCAGGCCGGCGTCGGTCAGCATGACCCCGCGGCCCTCGCCGCGCACCAAAGCGACCCCGAGGGACTTCTGCAAATTCTGCAGATGACGCGACACGACGGTGTGGCTGACCGCGAGTTCGTCGCCCGCAGCGCGAACGCTGCCGGTGCGGCCGACCGCCTCGAAGGCGCGCAAGGCAATCAGCGACGGCAGGCGACGCCGGGTCATGAACGTCTCGTCAATGGATCGGGGCGGCACGCTTGCACATTGTTTCCTTGCGGTATGGTCGCGCTCGCTCGCACGGGGTTCCGGGAGGTGTCCGAAATTTGCACTGCAAGCGAAAATCTTCGCTCTTGTGGCACGCCGACGCAACGGTCACAAATGTTTAGGCTTCCACTTCGCCGCGCATGTCGGACGTGACCGCGCGGCATTCCTATCAATTTAGAACGATCGCAACCCGTGCGGTCTCGGCTCGTTCGCGAGACGATCGGCGGGCTCGAACGGTCGAAGGAGAACAACGGCATGAACGACGGCTGGAGCACGCACAGTTCGCATTGGGGCGCCTTCTCGGCGCGGTGGAACGGTGAAGTCGTCGACGTCGCGCCGGATGCAGGCGACCCGGCCCCGTCACCCATTCTCGGCAATTTCACCGACGCGTTGCGGCACAAGGCCCGGATCGAACGGCCGATGGTTCGGCGAAGCTGGCTGGAGAAGACCGGCGAGCCGCGAACCTTCGAAGGCGCGTTCGTCGAACTACCTTGGGACGAGGTACTCGACCTGCTCGCCGCCGAATTGTCGCGCGTTCACACCGATCACGGCGCCGCGGCGATCTTCGGCGGTTCATACGGCTGGGCCAGCGCAGGCCGGTTTCATCACGCGCAGAGCCAGATCCATCGGCTTCTGAATGTTGCGTTCGGCGGCTATGTCCGCTCGGTCAACAGTTACAGCGCCGGCGCATCCGCCGTGATCCTGCCGCACGTACTCGGATCGTTCGAAGCGTTGTCACGGCGCAACGTCACCTGGGAACAGGTCAGCGAGCATACCGATGTGGTGCTGGCGTTCGGCGGTATGGCGCTGAAGAATTCGATGGTCGCCAGCGGCGGCATCAGCCGGCATATCGAGCGGGATGCGATGTGCAAGGCGGCGCAGCGCGGGACACGGTTCTATTGTATCAGCCCGCTACGCGACGACCTGCCCGAGCAAGCCTCCGCGACATGGCTTCCGATCCGGGTCGGCACCGACGTCGCATTGATGCTGGGGCTGGCGCACAGCCTGGTGATCGAGAAGCTGCACGACCGGGATTTTCTCGCGCGCCACGCCACCGGCTACGATATCTTCGAGCGCTACCTGCTCGGCCTCGATGACGGCCAGCCGAAGGACGCCGGATGGGCATCGGCCATCACCGGCATGGACGCCACGGAAATCGTCGACCTCGCCCGCAGATCGGCGCAGGGACGCAGCCTGATCACCGTGTCGCATTCGCTGCAGCGCGCGCAATATGGCGAGCAACCGGTGTGGATGGGCGCGGTGCTCGCCGCCATGCTCGGACAGATCGGCTTGCCCGGAGGCGGCTACAACTACGCGCTCGGCGCGCTCGGACACACCGGACGGCGCGTCAATGCCGTTCCGATTCCGACCATGCCGCAGGGCCGCAACGGCGTCGAGGCGTTCATCCCGGTCGCCCGGATCAGCGACATGCTGCTCAATCCGGGGCAGCCGTTCGACTACAACGGCCGAACGCTGCACTACCCGGACATCAAGCTGGTGTATTGGGCCGGCGGCAATCCGTTCCACCATCATCAGGACATCAACAGGCTTCGCCTTGCCTTCAACGTCCCGCAAACCATCGTGGTCCACGAAACTGCATGGACGCCCTCGGCGCGCTTCGCCGATATCGTGCTGCCGGCGACGATGACGCTGGAGCGCGACGATATCGGCGCGGCGGCCACCGATCCGCGGCTGATCGCGATGCGAAAAGTCGCGCCCCCGATCGGCGAGGCGCGCGACGATTTCGATATCTTCGTCGAGCTGTCGCGTCGCCTCGGCGTCGAGCAAGCCTTCACCGAGGGCCGCGACAGCCGGCAATGGATGGCGCATCTCTACGAGACCACCCGCGAAGCACTGGCCGGCAAGGGCCACGATGCGCCGACCTTCGACGAATTCTGGCGCCGCGGCGAACTGGCGCTACCGTCCGAGCCGGACGACGGCGGAATGCTGCGCGCGTTCCGGAGCGATCCGGAAGCGCACAAGCTGCCGACGCCGAGCGGCAGGATCGAGATATTCTCGAAGACCATAGCGGGCTTCGACTACGATGATTGTCCGGGCCATCCCACCTGGCTGCCCTCGACCGAACCGGCGACGACGCGCCATCCATTGACCTTGATTGCCAATCAGCCGGCGACGCGGCTGCACAGCCAGCTCGATTTCGGCCGGTACAGCCAATCGAGCAAAGTCGCCGGCCGCGAGGTGGTGCGCCTCAACCCCGCCGATGCACGAACGCGCGGCATCGCCGACGGCGACATCGTCCGCCTGTTCAACGATCGCGGCGCCTGTCTTGCGGCCGCTGCGATCTCCGACCGGGTTGCGGCGGGCGTGATCCATCTGCCGACCGGTGCATGGTACGACCCGCAACCCGACGGCGACGGCCCTCCCCTCTGCGTCCACGGCAACCCGAACGTGCTGACACGGGACGTCGGAACCTCGCGGCTGGCGCAAGGCTGCACCGGTCAGGTGACCGTCGTCGAATGCGAGAAGTACGCCGGTCCGATCCCGACGATCCGAACCTTCGATCCGCCGAGGCCGGCAGATCGCCGATGACCCCCGCATATCGATGAACGCTCAGCTGTTCGACAGGCTGACTGATTGAAAGATCGATCCGGCGCAACCAGCGCCGGCGGATCGCGGTGGGCGCCGATCACCGACACGTTCACCGGTCAAGTTCAGCGCGGTGATTCCGTTTTCACCGTTTGTTAACGACGCCACAATCGGTGGCGCGCGCTGCATTCGATTACCTATCGGTTGTTAGGAAGTCGCGGACATGGTGCCGACCATGCCCTTCACGATGTTGTCCAGATTTCTGCATCCTGATCCGCGCGTCCGCCGCGAGCTGGTCGACCTGCTGTACACCTCGCTGCCGCAGGTGATGGCGATCAGCGTCACCTCCGTGATCGGCGCCGTCGCGCTCACTGTGATCGACGGCGATCCCGGCTACGCGGTGATCGCGTTGCTGATCCTGATCACGGCCTCGGCCCGGATCGCTTCGCTGCTGCGCTACAAATCCCGCGCCGGAAAATTATCGGACGTCGAGGTGGTGCGATGGGAGCGGATCTACGGCGCCGGCGCGTGCGCCTTCAGCCTCGCGCTCGGCGCGCTGTCGTATCGGACGCTGCATCTCGGCGACGCACCCGGGGCCTGGCTGGCGTTCGGCCTGTCGATGTCGTTCTGTGTCGGCATGGTGTCGCGGGCGGCGATCCGCCCCTGGGTTATTCTGACCGCCGCGGCGGCCCTGCTGCTGCCGACCGTCGTCGCCGGCCTGATGCGGCCGGAACTCGCGTATAATGTCGGCGCCGTGATGCTGGTGTTCTTCTGGCTGACCTTACGCGAAGCCTCCAAACATCTCAGCGCCGCCTTCGTCGAGCGGCTCGAGGCCAGGCATCGGCTGGCGCTTCAGGCGAGCCGCGATTTCCTCACCGGCCTGCCGAACCGTGCCGCGTTTCTGCAGTCGCTCGCCACCATCGGCGGCAACTTCGCCATCATCGCGATCGATCTCGACGGCTTCAAGCCGGTCAACGACCGTCACGGTCACCACGCCGGCGACGATCTGCTGCGCCAGGTCGCGGCGCGGCTGGCAACCTGCGCCGGCGCCGACGGAATCGCCGCACGGTTCGGCGGCGACGAATTCATGATGCTGAAACCCGTGGCCGCCGGCGAGCACGGGCGAGCCGACGCGCTGGAACTGGCGCGCAGGGCAATCTTCGAGCTCTCGAAACCGTATCTGCTGTCGGACCTGCCGGTTCGCGTCGGCGCCAGCGCCGGCGTTCTTGTCAACGACGGCGAGTTCGCCGCCGGCTCGACGGCGCACCTGCTGGAGCAGGTCGACCGCGCCCTCTATGCCGCCAAGCGTGCCGGCGGCGGCACCGCACGGTCCGATGCGGACGACGAGCCCGCACGCCGCGCGGCGGTCTAGACATTCCCGCCGCGTTACCCCTTGCCAATCGCCGCGCATGCGCCAATCTCAGCTTCCCGCCGCAACGACAATCCGAAACAGCCGGAGCCCCGCATGACCGACGCCCCCTACACGCCGCCCAAAGTCTGGACCTGGGACAAGGAGAACGGCGGCAAATTCGCGTCGATCAACCGGCCGGTCGCGGGCGCGACGCACGACAAGGAACTGCCGGTCGGCAAGCATCCGCTGCAGCTCTACTCGCTGGCGACGCCGAACGGACAGAAGGTCATGATCCTGCTCGAGGAACTGCTGGCAGCCGGCCACAGCGGCGCCGAATACGACGCCTGGCTGATCAAGATCGGCGACGGCGATCAGTTCGGCTCCGGCTTCGTCGCGGTCAATCCGAATTCCAAGATTCCGGCGCTGCTCGACCGCTCGGCCTCGCCGCCGATCCGCGTGTTCGAGTCGGGTTCGATCCTGCTGTATCTCGCCGAAAAATTCGGCGCGTTTCTGCCGACCGATCCGGCCGGCCGCGCCGAGTGCCTGAACTGGCTGTTCTGGCAGATGGGCTCGGCGCCCTATCTCGGCGGCGGCTTCGGCCATTTCTACGCCTACGCGCCGGAGAAATGGGAGTATCCGATCAACCGTTTCGCGATGGAAGTGAAGCGGCAGCTCGATGTGCTCGACCGCCGTTTGGCGGAAACCGAGTATCTCGCGGGCGCGGACTACACCATCGCCGACATCGCGGTGTGGCCGTGGTACGGCGGGCTCGTCAACGGCTGGCTGTACAACGACAGCGCGACGTTCCTCGACGTCGCGAGCTACACCAACGTGAAGCGCTGGACCGAAGCGATCGGCGCGCGCCCTGCAGTCAAGCGCGGCCGCATCGTCAACCGCGTCTCCGGCGATCCCGCGAGCCAGCTCCACGAACGCCACGACGCCGCAGACTTCGAGACGAAGACGCAGGACAAGCTGGCTGCGGCGAAGTAAATCAAACCGCACGGCGACGTCATTCCGGGGCGCGAGCGCCAGCTCGCGAACCCGGAATCTCGGGCTGTTCTGCGCGGAATGCAGCAACCTCGGGATTCCGGGGTCGCGCGCGATGCGCGCGCCCCGGAATGACAGTGGTCGGCTGAACTACACGCTGTGTCGCGGCACTGTGACCTTGCCCTGCGTGGTGGCGATGCCCATCTCGAAGCTGTCGGCGATGCGGCGGGCGCGGACGATGAACGCCGCCGCCAGCTCCGGCGCAAACAGCTCGCTGGCGGTTGCCTCGAACAGCGCCAGCCAGCGGTCGAAATGCGCGGGTTCCAGATCGAGCACCAGATGCGGTCGCATCGGCCGGCCGCCGTAGCGCCCGGTCTTCAGCAGCATCGACGACCAGAAATCGGTGATCTGCGCGATGTGATGATCCCAGTCGTCGACTGCGCGGTCGAAGATCGGGCCGATCAGTTCGTCGTCGCGGGCACGCGTGTAGAACGTGCGCACCATCGTGGCGATCTCGGCTTCGGTGATCTCGTGCATCACCCGGATGTAATGCGCGGCGCGGCCACACTCAATACGGCGGCTTCGTCTTCTCCCGCTGCGCCTTCGCGGCCTCGGCCCACCAGGCGAGATCCTCGGCGAAGCGCGGGAACGCGCGGGCGAGCGATTTCCCGGCGTCGCCGGTCGGCTGGCCGTCGGCGTCGAGCGTCTGCGCGATCGGACCGACCGCGAGCGTCGACGAGATCACCACCATGCCCATTTCGCTGAGCGTGCCGTGCCACGCGGTCGCCGCACGCACGCCGGAGAGGCGTCCGGCCGAGTAGCTCGCGATCGCCGCCGGCCGCCAGAACCATTCTTCGAGGAAATGATCGGTGAGGTTCTTCAATCCCGGCTGCAGCCCCCAATTGTATTCGCCGGTGACGAACACGAAGCCGTCCGCCGCGCGGATTTTTCCCGCGAGCGTCTCCATCGCGGCGGGGGTCTCGCCTTTGGGATATTCCTTGTACATCCGGTCGAGCATCGGCAGCCCGATCGCCTTGGCGTCGATCAGTTCGACGTCGTCGCCGCGCGCACGCAGCTCCGCGACGATGTAGTTCGCGAGCCGGATGCCCATTCGGTCGGAGCGATACGAGCCGTACAAAACCAGCAGGCGATGGGCCATCGATCGACTCCTCTGCGACGGCGGGCCGTCGGCTCGCTCGGCGGAGCGCGTCCGCGGTCAGGTCTTCGGCGGCTTCGGGAGCGCCTGGGCGAAGCCGTTGTAGCAGGCCAGCCGCTCGTCCTCCTCCTTGGTGAGGCGGCAGTCGGAAACCGCCTTGGCCGGCTGCTGTTTGGCGCCGGGCTTCGGCGCCTTCGGTTTCGGCGGATAGATCGCATCGTAGCAGTCGAGCCGTTCTTTGCTGCCGTCCTCGATCTCGAGGCAGCCCTGCAGCTGCGCCGCGATCGATGGCTTGCCGGCCGGACTGGCGGCCCCGTTCCGGGCCGTCGCGTCGCCACGCGGCTTGACCTGCACCAGCGGCCGATCGCCGATCATCGGCGGCTTGGCCGGCGCAGGCGCGGTCTGCGCGAGCGCCGCGCCCGAAGCCAGCAGCGAAACCAGGACAACAATCGTTCTCATCGAAATCCCCGTCGACATGCGCGCGACCGGCGCGGCATCCGCGCCCTGCGACAACTGTTCAAAGACAATCGCTTCCTCAAATCCGAGCCCGGCGGCAACGTCAAGCGCGTTGCCCGATGCTGCCCTGCGGTTTCCCACCGCAGGCCAGGATCAGCGCAGCAATTGCGGCTTGTTTGCGGCGGAACCGGAACCGTCCCCGACCGCGAGGCGCAGGTGGAAGCCGCGAGGTTTCTGCGATATTCAGACGCCATGAGAACGTTGCTGATCGCCTTTGTCGTCGCCGCCTCGCCTCTCGCCGCGATGGCGCCAGCATTGTCCCAGGGTAAGTCGCAAGGGTCGTCGCAAGGGTCGTCGCAAGGGTCGGAGCGCCCTGCGAAGCCGCTTCCGGCACCCGCACCGAAGCAGACCACGAGCAATCCCTGCGCCGCATTCGGTCCGGGCTTCGTCCAGGTCGAAGGCAGCGCGACCTGCGTCAGGCTCGGCGGCGGGATCGGCGTCGGAGTCGGCAGCAGCAGCCGGCGCTGACCGGCGCTCAGCGGAACATTTTTCACTGGCGCAGTTGTGACTGGCATGTGCGCGGCGAATGCCGTGTGATTGCTGGATGACGGATTTGCGACAGATCGACTCGAGCCCGGCCGACCTCCCCGCCCGCTCGCAGAGCTGGCGGCTCGCGCCGTTCGCCGGCCTTGCGCTGCTGCTCGCCGGTCCCGGCATCGCAATCCAGCTCGATCTGCTTCCCTTCTCCTACCGGATCCACGCGTTGCTGCTGGTCTCGGGCGTGTGCATCGGCCTGTGCCTGTGGGCCGGCGTGTCCTTCGCGGAGTTGGGCTTCGGCAAGCCGCATCAATGGAGTCATTGGCTCGGCTGCGCGGCGGTCACGCTCGCCATCGCGGTGGTGATGTTGCTGCAGACGCAATTCTTCGCCTTCGAGGCCAAACCGCCGGCGTGGCTGAGCTTCGCGCCGTTCTACGTCCTGGTGTCGAGTCCGTGTCAGGAAGTGGTGTGCCGCTCGATCCCGAAACTGATCACCGACAAGCTGTCGCGCGGCGGCTGGGTCTATGTGATGTATTCGGCGGCGATGTTCTCGCTGATCCACCTCTGCTACGGCGACCCGGCGCTGCTGCTCAACACCTTCCTGCTCGGCGTGGTGTGGGGCGTGGCCTATCTGTGGATGCGGAACATCTGGCCGCTGATCGTCTCGCACGCCGCGATCGGCACGCTGGCCTTCGCGCTCGGGCTGGCCTGAGCGCCGAGCAAAGCAACGCGCAGCACCTGCGCGTCGCCTCCCTTTCGTCGGCGCGTCGTAAGGCCGCGATCAGATTTCGAGCTGGGTGCCGAGTTCGACGACGCGATCGGTCGGGATCTTGAAGAAGGTCGTCGCCCGCGTCGCGTTCAGCGTCATGAAGGTGAACAATCGCTCGCGCCACAGCGCCATGCCGGGATTGAGGCTCGGCACGAAGGTCTCGCGGCTGAGGAAGAACGAGGTCGACATCATGTTGAACTCGTGCCCGAACTGCTTGCACAGCGTCAGCGCCGCCGGAATGTCGGGAGTCTGCATGAAGCCGTAGCGGATGATCAGGCGATGGAAACCGTCGCCGATATCGGTCATGTGCACGCGCTCCGAGTCGGGCACATAGGGCGTCTCCGCAGTGGTCACGGTCGCCAGCACGACGCGCTGATGGACGGTCTGGTTGTGCTTGAGGTTGTGCAGCAGCGCCGGCGGCACGCCGTCGGTCGCGGCGGTCAGGAACACCGCGGTGCCGCGGGCCCGCGACACGTTGGGGCCGAGCGCGCGCAGCACGACGTCGAGCGGCACCGCCTGCTTCTTGAGCTGCTTGCGTACCAGCGCGCGGCCGCGCCGCCATGTCGTCAGCACGGTGAACGAGATGAAGCCGATGAACAGCGGGAACCAGCCGCCCTGCGCCACCTTGATGATGTTGGCCGCGAAGTAGGCGAAGTCGACCAGCAGCAGCGTGCCCGCCACCGTGATCACCAGCGCCATGTTCCAGCGCCACAGCAGCGCCATCACGAACGACACCAGAATGGTGTCGATCATCATCGTGCCGGTGACGGCGATGCCATAGGCCGCCGCCAGATTGCTCGACGACTGGAAGCCGATCACCAGCGCCATCACCGCGAAGTACAAAGTCCAGTTGGTGAACGGCACGTAGATCTGGCCCGCCTCCTCGCCCGAGGTGTGAACGATCGTCATCCGCGGCAGCAGGCCGAGCTGGATCGCCTGCCGCGCCACCGAGAAGGCGCCGGAGATCACCGCCTGCGAGGCGATCACGGTGGCGAATGTCGCGAGTGCGACCATCGGCATCACCATCCATTCCGGCCCCATCCGGAAGAACGGATTCTGGATCGCCGACGGATCGGCGATCAGCAGCGCGCCCTGGCCGAAATAATTCAGCAGCAGCGCCGGCAGCACCATGCCGAACCACGCCAGGCGGATCGGAAACCGGCCGAAATGGCCCATATCGGTATACAGCGCCTCGCCGCCGGTGACGGCCAGCACCACGGTGCCGAGCGCATAGAAACTCATCAGCGGATGGCGGATGACGAATTCGATGGCGAAGGTCGGGCTGATCGCCTCGAGCACTTCCGGCGCGCGGACGATGTTGACGATGCCGAGCAGCGCCAGCGTGACGAACCACATGCACATCACCGGGCCGAACAGGCGGCCGACCAGCCCGGTGCCGCGGGACTGGATCGCGAACAGCCCGGTCAGCACCACCGCGGTGATCGGCACCACATAGGCTTTCAGATCGGGCGCGACGACTTCGAGCCCCTCGACCGCGCTGAGCACCGAGATCGCCGGCGTGATCATGCTGTCGCCGTAGAACAGCGCCGCGGCGATCACGCCCAGCAGCATCAACGGGTAGTGCACGCGCCGCCCGCGCGTCAGTTCCGTCACCAGCGCCAGCAGCGCGAGACTGCCGCCCTCGCCGTGATTGTCGGCACGCATGATGACGATCACGTATTTCACCGTGACCAGCAGCATCACCGTCCAGAACACCAGCGACAACACGCCGAAGATATTCTCCGGCGTCACCGGGATCGGATGATGGCCCGCGAAGGTCTCCTTCATGGCGTAGAGCGGACTGGTGCCGATGTCGCCATAGACCACGCCGATCGCGCTGACCAGCAGCCCGACGCTGTTCTTGTGCCGGCTCATGCGCGACCCCTGCCCCACGTCGATCGGCCCGCCAGGACGAAAACCGCAGGGTGCAGACCGATGCCGACCCGGGACCAATGGCACGCAGCCCGAACCGAACGGCCGGCATCTATGCTTCTGTTCATATCGGCAACGCCCCGTTGTTGACCTGGATCAGACAGCTGACTTCGCCGACCGCTTCCAGCCCTGATCCAATCATCGATTCGATACAAGATTTCTGCGTGAGGCAGAATTGCGCAGGCAGAATTGAGCAGGAGGCTCAGAAACACAGGTTGGTCACAAGCCTTCCCTGCTTGTCCTTGATCACGAACGGGCAATCCGCCCGCTTCAACGCCGCGGCGGCGTCGGCGTTGCCGAGCGCGGCGGCCTTTTCGTAGAAACCCTTCGCAGCGGCCGAATCCTTCGGGCCGCCGCGTCCGCTCTGCGCAAATGCGCCCATCCGCTCGAGCGCAGCCGGATGACCCTGGGCTGCCGCTTTCTCGAATAACGCACGCGCGGCGACGTCGTCCTTCGGGCCGCCCAGTCCCTCCGCCAGCATCATGCCGAGCTGGTATTGCGCCTCGGCGTTGGTTTCCGCCCCCTTGGACAGCAAGGCGCGGGTCTTGCCGGGATCGGACGGCGTCCCGCCGCCGAGCGCCGCGAGATTGCTGACGCCGCGCGGGTTGCCGGCCTCGGCTGCGCGCTCGAACAATTGCCGGGCCTTGGCGTCGTCTCTGGCAACGCCGGCTCCGGTCGCATAGGCGACCCCGAGTTCCACCATTGCCGACGTGCTGCCCTTGTCGGCCGCCTTCCGGAACGCGGCGATCGCCTCCGCCAGCTGCTTGTTGGCCGCATAGGCCCGGCCGAGCGCATAGATCGCGCGACGCGAACCGGCGGCGGCGGTGCGGCAATATCTGATCGCGGTCTCGACGTCGGCCGGCGCGATCTCGGCGACTCCTTTGACGCCTGCGGGCTTGTCCGGATCGGCCGGATCGGCCGCGATCCGGTCGCACAGCACCAGGTCGGCGGATTGCGCCCGCGCCGGCGTGGCGGCGCCGGACAGCAGCAAAGTCGCAAAAATGCCGCCGGCGATCCCCCCGGCAATCCAGCGCACGCCCCCTGCACGCCTCGTCATCGGCTTCATGATCCCCTTGCGCCCCGGTTTCGTTCGTCGCCGCTGCTGTGGTCCCATTAGCCCATCGCTCCGCCCGTTCGTCGCCGCCAACATCAGCCCTGCCCGCGGCGCCCGGCAATTCCCGTCCCCCGGATAACAAAAGAACGGGTCGCCCCCAACATGATGTCGGTCCGACAATAGCATCATCCCGGTCTGCGGGAACCAAGGCTGGAGTTCCTCGTTCAGACCGCATGCTTCAAAGGGGACGACAGCAATGACGATTCTGAAATGGGCCCTGATTTTTCTGGTGATCTCGGTCATCGCCGGCGTCTTCGGCTTCACCGGAATCTCCGCCGCTTCCGCCGATCTGGCCCGCATTCTGTTCTACATCTTCGCAGTCATCTTCATCGTTCTGCTGATCCTCGGCTTCACGATCTTCCGAACGTAGCGGCGACGGCGTGACGCAGCCCCGCCGTTCGAAAAAGACGCAGGGCTGCCATGAACATTGGATTGATTGATCTGCCGCAATCGGTTCGCGGTTGGTATCGACCAAGGTCGCACGCGCGTTGCCGATTCAATATTGCATTGCAGCATCGGCTCAACTAGGTATTCCCCAACAAACCCGGGGCGGTCGATGAGCGAAGACTGGAATACGAAGTACGGCGTGCGCCGCGTGCGGCGAGATCCTCCCACGCTGGAGGAAGCGATTTTTGCCGCCATGGGTATCACCGACGATCTGGAATCGCAGGCCGAGATTGCCGCGTCGCTGATGGGGCTGCCGGTCGAACAGGTGCAGAGCGAAGTCCGCAAGGCCGGCCGTGCCGCGGCACGCACCACCCGGGTGATCACCGGCGAACAAGGCAGCCAGCGCTCGGTGGTCGTCGAGCGGCGTGTCTCGCGCCGGGTGATCGGCAACGACAAGCGCGTCTGAGCCGCGGACTACGCGCCGGACGCCCGTCCACGTCTGCTTCTTGAATAGCCGCTGAATCAAACAACGCCGCGGGCATCAGCACGCGGCGTTGGCATTTTCAGATTCGCTGTCGGCGTCGGAATTCCAGGATCATCCACCAAACTCAGGCGGCGCGGTTGATGCCCGACATTCTGAGAAACAGATTCCAGCACGCCTGATTGAAGTCGATCAGCGCGCTCGCGGCGCCGGCCGGAATTTCGATCGTCGGCTGGCTGCCGGGCGCCGCTTCCTGCTTGAGATCGATCGTACCGGTCGACTCGCCCTGCCGGAAAGTCAGGTGGGCGCCGAACTTGTTGGCCAGCGCCCGCATCGCCTGATTCTGCGATCCGGTGGTGATGCGCAGATTCTCGTAGCCGAGCGACCGCGCCACCTCCATCAACTGCTTGAACAGGATGCTGCCGATCCCCTTGCGCCGGAGATGGGCCTCGACGCTGAACGCGATCTCGGGCAGGGAGTCGGTCGACAAGTCGGGCTGGTGCAATTCGGCCGCCGCATGGACCATGCCGTCCTCGGCGAAATAGGCGATGATGATGGTGCCGTCGCCGCCACACTTCATTGCGTAGCGGTCGATGAAACCCTCGTCGGCATAGCCGTTGAACCGGTCACGCCGGCTCTCGGCGTCCAGCCGCAACATGTGGTCGCGGAGCAGCGGCAGTTCCTGGTTGATCAGCGACCTGATCGTCCCTTTCGACCCGGTGAGATCGGCGATGAGTGCGTCGTACATAGATTCACATCTCCTTTGGGGACGACCCTCAAGGAGGCGTTCGATTCCCTAGACCGAAAGTATATTGTGCGACGCACAATTAATTTCAAGATCAAATGGCGGGCACGCCAGGGAAACGACTGGCGCACTGCCATCGAACTTCGCAAAAACTGCATAAATCCAAGTCGCTTAACAAACCTTGAGCGAGCGCAAATCGAGCCCCGCAGGCGGTGTTGCTGCACCGCACTCTAGGGATCATACGGAGTTCCAATTCCGCCGAAATCGGTATTAAAGCACCATTTGCGTTTGGGTGATCATCGCCACCAGCCGCCCCTCCTCGGTCTCTATCCGGGTCTGCCAGACCTGGGTCCGTCGCCCCCGATGCACCGGCGTCGCAATCGCCCGAACGGAGGTTCCGGCCTTGGCGGCGGCGATAAAATTGGTCTTGCTCTCCAGCGTGGTGGTGCCCTTGGCGTCAGCCGGCAGATTGACGAAGGTGGCCGCGGCGCCGACCGTATCCGCCAGCGCCATGACTGCCCCGCCGTGGATCGCATCGCCGAGCGTGCACAGATCCGGGCGCACCAGCATGGTGGCCACCACCCGATCGGGACCGGCCTCGGTGAAACTGACACCCATCAAAGCTGCAAACGGCAGCGGTCGCGAATTGATCAGTTCGAGCGGCGTCATCATCCCTCCTTGCGGCCCGCGTTCTCGCCGAATGGCGGCGCGTGCTCGTGTGCGTCTTGAAACGTCCGACGGATCGTGCATGACGATCCGCCGAACGCAATTACCTGTCAGGTCATGCGCTAGCCCGGCTCGACGCCGCACCACTCGGCGATGAACAGCGCGGTCGCCTTGGTGGATTGCCGCAGAGAGTCGAGATCGACGTATTCGTTGAAGCCGTGCATCGCCGCGCCGCTGGCGCCGAAGCACAGGCTCGGAATGTTGTAGTTCAACCCGTAGAACCGCGTATCGGTCAGCGCGGTGAACACCAGATCCGGCGTCGCCCCGCCATAGACGGCGTCATAGGCCTTGCCGAACGCGGCCTCCGGCTCCGCGGAGTCCTTCAGCTCATAACCTTCCGACAGAAAGCCCGACCATTCCACCTGCGGCGGATTGTTCGACAGGAAGCGATGATCGCGCGCTGCGGCGGCGACGCAGGCGAGGATCTCGGCCTGATGATCGGCGACCGACCAGCCCGGCAGGATCGCGATGCGGCAGTCGACGTCGCACCAGGCCGGCACGCTGGACGCCCAGTCGCCGCCCTTGATGATGCCGGGGTTGAAGTTGATCGGATGCACCACGCCCTTGAAGTGAGGGTCGCTCGCGGCGCGCTTGTTCCAGTCCTCCTCGAGCTTCTCGAGCGCATGGATCAGATGATAGGCCGCGGTGATCGCGTTGGAGCCGGAGCCCGCTTCGAACACGTGCACTGGAAATCCACGCACCTTCAGACGAAACCAGATCACGCCGACCTGCGAGCGCACCATCTTTCCATCGGTCGGCTCCGGAATGAAGCAGCAGTCGGCGCGATAGCCCCGTTGCAGCGTCGACAACGCGCCGACGCCGGTGCTCTCCTCCTCGATCACCGACTGAAAGTGAATCCGCCCCGTCGGCGTCAGTCCCGCGGCCTTGATTGCGTCGAGCGCGTAGAGCGCGCCGATCGTGCCCGACTTCATGTCGCAGGCGCCGCGGCCGTACATCCGGCCGTCCTTGACCACCGGCGAGAATGGCGGCGTGGCCCACATCTCCAGCGGCCCGGCCGGAACGACGTCGCAATGCCCCTGCAGGATCAGCGAGCGGCCCTGATTGTTGGCGGGGCGATAGGTGCCGACCACGGTGCGCGCTTTGGAGAAATCATGCTCGATCGGACCGAAGCCGCGCAGGTCCTTGAGATCGTCGACGTCGATGTGCCAGTCGTCGACCTCGTAGCCGCGTTGCCGCAACAGATCGGCGATCATGTCCTGACACGGGCCTTCGGCGCCTCGCGTACTCGGGATCGCGACGAAATCGCGCGTGGTGGCCAGTTGTGCGTCGAAGCCGGCATCGACAGCATCGAGAATTCGGCGTTGAAGGTCGGACACGCTCATGCGGCGGCTGCTCCGTTGTTGTTGATTGATCCGGCGGCCGGGATCAAACCACAGATTGCCGAAATTTGCAGACAGTTTGGCCGGGCGTCCGAATCAAGCCATCGTTGCGTTCGGCGCATAAGGGAGATCAGATGTCCGACGCTGGTGAAGTCCGACCGCTTCGTTTCGCGATGATGCTGACGAGCGCCGTCACGCTGCTGGCGCTCGCCGCGCCGGCGGCCGCGCAGCAGCAGGTGTCGCGCGAGCAGGACATCATCGATTTGCGCCTCGGCCAAAAGATTCACGTCGACGACGGTTCGTGCCCCAACGGGCAGATCAAGGAAGTCATGGGCGCCACGCTCACCACGGCGGGCGTGACCCGGACGCGCAAATGCGTTCCGCGGCTGCAGCGGCGTTAGGTCGGCGGCTTCGGAGACCGAACTGTCGTGATCGTCGGCTAGTCGGCCGGATCGAACATGCATTGCAGCGCCGGCTTCGCGATCAGCGTGAAGGTCGCGCTGATCTGCGACTGCTTGGCCGCGGGCACCCATTCGCTCTGGATCGTCGGCACGCCGCTCTCGCGCATGCCGCGCAACAGCGCCTCGCGCAGATCGTTGTCCGGCACCGCTGCGGCGGCATGATCGTGCAGACAACTGCAGACAGCGGCCGGATGCGTCCAGCGCCCGGCCATATGCGCGGTGCACTGGCGGATGAATTCGATCCGCGGATCCTGGACATTCAGCAGCGAGCGGGCCTGCGCTTTCGCGCTGGTCCCGGCGAGCAGCGACACACCGAGCACGACCGCGGCGATGCCGCAGACCAGCGGCAAGCGGCCGGTACGAGACTGCATCACGTCGACGATCTCACCTGGCCGCCACGAGCATGGGCGCCGCAGCCTGCGCGACCGGCGAGCCAGCATCGGACGAACCGAGGCCGCAGCCGATAAAGGAGAAGACCCCGGCGCCCGGCAGCCCGGTTTCCGAACTGCCCGCAACCGACGGTCCGGCCACGACGAAGGCAAAAGCGAGGATGAGACTCAGGGTTCGCATCGAGGTGTCTCCGGGGACTTCGGCGGCAAACGCCGTCATTTTGTTGAGAGCTTGATAACCAAAGCCGGTTTCCGGATGTCTGCGTTCGAGCCGCAAAATGGTTTCGTCGGCGGCCGGAATGTTTCGTCGCGGGCGTGGCGACGAAACACAAAGGCAGGCTCCGACTTGTCGGAAGTTCCCCGTCCGGTATGCCGCCCCGCAGCCGCTTTGCCGCAAAAAGCAGCGGCCGCCGACATCAAATTGTCATCCGCAGCGACTAGTGCGTAGCTCGCACCGGCCATCGTCACGATGCGCAGCGGCTGGCGCAGACGGTCGGTTTGCCCGATGTGCGGCGGCTTCCCCGATGTGCAGATTGTATTAAACTAGTTTTTATCGAGCACTTGGTACGAACAGCGCCAGTCGATACAGAAGCGCTGACAGCGTGTCGAAGCACCACGGTGCTGACCGGCACGACGACCTGCCCGGGCCGATCTCACGCGAATGCGCGGCTCGAGGCGACAGACCCCAGACATCACCGCATCGACGCCCGGCGACGGACCGCAACAATTCCGGGCGATGCGCGTTAACCAGGCTTAGTGGAGGAGCGCAGATGAAAACCAATGCGCGCGTGCCGAACGTGACAACAGCCGGCGAACAGCCCGTTGCGGGTCGTATCGCTGCTGCTGTCACCAAGATCCGCAATGTCGGGTCGCCGGGAGAAATGCCGTTGCAGAACCTGTTGGGCCACCCGGCAACGCAGTCCATTCCGCAGGGCCTGGTCCGGTTGGTGGGCTACCGGGATCCGTCGCGGACGGCGGCGGCGATCCGCCCGCTCCCGACGCCATCCAGCTGATCAACGACAAGCGGAGCGACAGCAACCTGCCGCTCCGCCGGCCAATGAACGCATCGCTCTGCAAGATGACCCGGGAAAGCGCCTACTTGAAAAATTCGCCGCACTTCTGAACGGCGGGATCAGCGGCACCCCACGGCATGATCGGCACCGACGACGTCGAGTTCTTCGGCGAGCCCTCGACCAGCCGGTCCGAGTAGACCATGTACACCAGCACGTTGCGCTTGGCGTCGCAGCCGCGAACGATCTGCATCTTCTTGAAGAACATCGAGCGCCGCTTGCTGAACATGTCGTCGCCCTGTTCGAGTTTCTCCTTGAACCGGATCGGACCGATCTGGCGGCATGCCAGCGAAATGTCGGAGACTTCGTCGGCCAGGCCGAGCCATCCCTTGAATCCGCCCCGCTCCGGCACGGTGAAGTGACAGGCAACGCCCTGGATCTCCGGGTCGTCGATGCCGTAGGTGGCCAGCTTGTCGTTGGGGCTGAGCAGCTTGAACACCGTCGAGCGACGGAAGATCAGATCGGGATCTTCCGCGGCGCTGGCCGGCACGGATGCCAGAGTGGTCACGGCCGCGGCAAGGGCGGCGCATGTCAGGCGGGTCACAAGCGACGTGAAGTGGCGAGGTCTCATCGGAGTCTCCGTAAGCAGGCTGCCAGCCATGTGGGGGGCGACGCACCGTTGCGGAAGATGCTGGCGTCCTTCGACTCTCGTTTAACCTCCTGTGAGGCTTTTTTGTTAGGCTTGAATCAACTGCGCGGGAATACCGTGAGCGATGCTGGTGAACGGTTCGCGGCTGCGACACTTATCTGAGATCGCTTCCGAGATCGCCCAAGAGATTCGAGGACCCACCGCGTGCGCCTGGAACAATCTTCAATCTCGCGCCGAAATGCACCGCGAGCCGCTCAGAATGGTCTCGTCCCCGGATTGCTCTCCAGAGCCGCATGGCGCGCGGGGATCCTGACGGCGGCCGGCATCTTCGCGCTGTCCTCCGAGGCTCATGCCACGAGCTGGTGGTGGCCCGAGAACGACGATGCGGTCTATATCCCGGCGCAGCCCGCGCCCAAGCGGTATCAAAGGAAGCAACCTCGTCTCGACACGCGGCAGCAGAAGCTGCTCGAAAAGCCGACGGCCAAACCCCGGGGGCCGCTGGTGATCTCGATCTCGATCGATCAGCAGAAGCTTCGCGTCTATGATGCCAATGGTTTCTTTGCGGAGACGCCGGTGTCGACCGGGATGCGCGGCCATTCCACGCCGATGGGCGTGTTCAGCGTCATCCAGAAAAACAAATGGCACCGCTCCAACATCTACAGCGGCGCGCCGATGCCTTACATGCAGCGCATCACCTGGTCGGGAATTGCGCTTCATGCCGGTGCGATCCCGGGCTACCCGGCATCGCACGGCTGCATCCGCATGCCGAATTCGTTCGCCATAAAGATGTGGGGCTGGACCAGGATGGGCGCCCGCGTGATCGTCACGCCCGGCGACATCACGCCGACCAATTTCACCCACGCTTTGCTGGCGACCAGGCGCACGGCGCCGCTCGACGCGCCGATGGCGTCCGATCCGCAGAAGCCGAGCACCTCGTCGAAATCCGACAAGGCCGCTGCGGCCGAGCCGGCCGGCGCCCCGGCCGCCGGTCTGCATCCGGAACTGCGCGCCGGCATCCTGCTCGATGACCCCCGGCCGGTGAAGACCGCCGACGCCAGTGCCGCGGACCGCAGCGCGGTGCTCGTTATGTCCGACTCACGCGCGCAGACGACCGCCGCGACAGAGCCAGCGCCCGCGCTGGGCCCGGCCAACGCCGAGGCGCATGCCGAGGTGATGGCGGACACGAATGCCAGCGACGACGCCGCAGAGCAGACCGCAGCTGTTGCCAAGGATGGAGCGAGCGAAAGCCGGCCGGGCGCCGTCGATCCCGCGACGACCGCCTCGGTTGCGCCCCCGGCGCAAAAACCAGCTTCCGGATCGAACCCGCAAGCGAGCGAAAAAGCATCTCCTTCCAATGCGGAAGCGCCATCCGTTCAATCTGCGGATAAGGTCGACGGCGGGCCGGATGCCACCAGCCAAAGCAGCGACGTGAGCAAGGACCTGAACAAGGATCAGTCTCGCCCCGGCGATGCGGCGACCACGCCGGCCGCAGAATTGCCGGCAGCCAAGCGCGGCGGCGGCCAGATTGCCGTGTTCGTCAGCGGCAAGGACCAGAAGCTTTACGTCCGGCAGAACATGACCCCGCTGTTCGACGTTCCGGTCGAGATCGCGGCAGGCGAGCGCCCGCTCGGGACGCACGTCTTCACCGCCGAACTGGCGAAGGACGATGGCATCCGCTGGACCGTGGTGTCGCTGCCGGCCTCCCGCCGGGCCAATGAAAGCAATTCCCGCCATTCAAAGAAGGCCTTGCCGACACCGGTGAAAGCATCGCTGGAAACAGATGGCCCGGCCGCGGCGCTGGATCGTCTGACAATTCCCCCGGAGGCGATGGCGCGAATCACCGAAGCGATCACCACCGGCGCATCGCTCATCGTCTCCGATCAGGGCATCACCGCTAGCGGCGAGACCGGCCGGGGAACCGATTTCATCATCAGCCATCGGTAGCTTCGTCCTCTGCCCACGTGCCGACGCGCGCCCGCGGGGCCTCGCCGAGCGACGTGCCCGCTGGGCACCGGCGGTCCTTCGAAACTGCGGGCAACTCGGCGCCGAGGTCGAATAACCGTTGCCCGGACCGCTTTCCTGCCTCTAGTTTCAGGGTCAAATGCGGAGCTTTTGCCCGTTTCATGTGCGCTGGCGGCAGACGACGGCATAAGGACAACGACATGCGGATAGCAACGGGTCTCCTGGTCGCAAGCGCGATCTCATTGGGTGCGATCGGAGGAGCCTGGTCGCAGGTAGCACCGAAGGCCACCGGCGCAGCTGCGCCGCCGGCACCGCAACAGGCTGCACCGGCGCCTGCCCCCTCGCCCGCGCCCGCGCCCGCCAAACAGGCCTGTGCCAATCCGGACGCGATCGGCGTCGGCCGCGTCGTCGAGATCGACACCACCGGCGGCCCGGGTTTCGGATTCGAGCACTTCAAGCAACTCGACTTCCTGCGTGACAAGGAAGTCGTGCTCACCTTCGACGACGGCCCGTGGCCGGGCAATACGCCGGCGGTGCTGAAGGCGCTGGCCGATCATTGTACCAAGGCGATCTTCTTCCCGATCGGCAAACACGCCACCTATCACCCGGAGATCCTCAAGCAGGTCGCGGCGGCCGGGCACACCATCGGCTCGCATACCTGGTCGCACGCCAACCTCTCGAACAAGAAGTTGACCGAGGACCAGCGCAAGGACGAGATCGAAAAGGGCTTTGCGGCCGTGAAATGGGCGCTCGGCGCCGCGCCGTCGCCGTTCTTCCGCTTCCCTGCGCTGCGGCATCCGCCGGAAATGGTCACCTATCTCGGCACCCGCAATGTCGCGATGTTCTCCTGCGATCTCGATTCCTTCGACTTCAAGGCGCGCAAGCCGCAACAGGTCGTCGACACCGTGATGAAGAAGGTTGACAAGCTCGGCAAGGGCATCATCCTGATGCACGACTTCCAGAAGAGCACCGCCGAGGCGCTGCCCGAATTGCTGCGGCGCCTGAAGGAAGGCGGCTACAAGGTCGTGCAGATGAAAGCCAAGGCGCCGGTGGTGACGATGGCGCAATACGACGACGAACTCGCCAAGAGCAACGCGCTGCCGACCGTCAGTTCCCGCCCGGTGAGCTCCGTCGTCCAGACCATCTCCGAGTGATCGGACACCGCTTGAACTGTTGTCCTCTGGAGACCAGATGACGGGCGCGCCGGCGCTACGGATCGAAGGCTTCGTGATCGTCTCCGCCGAGGGCCATCTCGCGGACGCCTGCGGCGTGATGCCGGACGCGCTGAAATTCCCGGGCGACCAGCGTTTCTTTTCGGAAGCGCTCGATCGCGCCGCGCTGATCGTCCACGGCCGCAATTCGTTCGAGGACCAGCCAAACTCGCCGCAGCGCAAGCGGCTGCTGGTGACGCGGCAGATTGCGAGCCTTGCGCCCGACGAAACCAATCCCCACGCGGTGCGCTGGAATCCCGCAGGCGCATCGTTCGAACAGGCACGCGCGCGCATCGGCGTCCAGTCCGGCGTCGTCGCCATCATCGGCGGGCCGGACGTGTTCGCGATGTTTTTTGATCGCTACGATACGTTCTGGCTGTCGGAAGCGCCCCGGGTGCGCCTGCCCGGCGGCGAACCGTGCTTTCCCGGCGTGCCCGCGCAGACGCCGCAACAGCTTCTCGCCACCCATGGATTGCATCCCGCGGAGCGGATCGTCCTCGACGCCGATCATGATGTCGGCGTCACTGCCTGGCGGCGGGTCGTCTGACTCTCAGACGTCGAGACTCTCAGACGTCGAGATGAGACGACTCGGCCGCTCGCGGCCCCCGGCCGATCCCGGCGACGATGAACAATCCGCCGATCAGCGACACGCTTTTCAGCGCGAGGATCATGTTGTTCTGCGCGTCGACGCCGTCCATGTTCCAGAAATCATGGTAGTAATAGATCTTCGCTGCAACGAAAAGGATCAGCACCAGCGAACCGAAACGCGCGCCGAAATTCAGCGCGATCAACAGACCGCACACCAGTTCGGTGACGCCTGCCCCGATCGCCAGCATCTGCGCGAACGGCATGCCGCCGGCCAGCCCCTCGAGCTGCGATGTGTAGGTCGCCAGCATCTCCGGAACGGCGATCTTCTGCGTCAGCTGGGTGGTCGCAGCGATGTCGAGCAGCTTGTTGGCTCCGGAGAAGATGAACAGCACGGAGAACAGGAAGCGCCCGAGAGCGATGAAGGCAGGCATTTTCGACCCCAATGGCAACGGCGAAAGCGGCGCAGACGCGCGACAAGTATGAGGGGTCGATTGACGGTTTTCAAACGGTCAAATGATGGCGCGCAGCCTTACGCACCACGACCAGCCCGTTTCGAGCCGGGTGACACCGGCTTGCGCCGGTCAAAGCGTCGGAACACTCCACTCAGCCGAACAGCGTGCGCTGAGTCCGCCCTGCCCGTTCCTGCGCCTCGACCACCGCAACGGCCGTCATGTTCAGAATGCCACGTGCGGTCACCGACGGCGTCAGGATGTGCGCCGGCCGCGCCGGTCCGATCAGGATCGGTCCCACCGGCAAGGCGTCGCCCAGCACCTTGATCATCTGGTAGGCGACGTTGGCGGTATCGAGATTCGGCATGATCAGCACGTTGGCGCCGGCCTCGAGCCGGGAATGCGGCAGGATCAGCTCGCGCGCGCTCTGCGACAGCGCGGTGTCGCCCTGCATTTCGCCGTCGGCCTCGATCTCCGGATGCCGCTCGGCGAGGATCGCCGTGGCGCGCCGCATCTTGATCGACGAGTCGGTCGGATAGCTGCCGAAATCCGAATGCGACAGGAAGGCGATCCGCGGCTTGATGTTGAAGCGCTGGACGTGGACCGCGGCGAGCGCCGCCACCTCGGCCAGTTCTTCGGCGGTGGGATTGGGCCGCACCTGGGTGTCGGCGATGAAGATCGCGCCCTTGCTGGTGATCAGCAGCGCCAGCGCCGCGTAGTCCGAGACGCCGGGCAGCGAGCCGATCACGTCACGCACATGGCGCAGATGATTCATGTAGCGGCCGTCGAGGCCGCAGATCATCGCATCCGCCTCGCCGCGCGCCACCGCGAGCGCAGCGATCACGGTCGAATTGGTGCGCACCACCGTGCGCGCCGCGGCCGGCGTCACACCGGCGCGGCCGGCGATGTCGATATAGGACTGCACATAGGAGCGGTAGCGCGGATCGTCCTGAGGATTGACCAGGTCGAAATCCTCGCCGGGCTTGATCGACAGGCCGGAGCGCTTGATCCGCGCCTCGACCACCGAGGGCCGCCCGACCAGGATCGGCCGCGCCAGCTTTTCCTCGAGGATCACCTGCACGGCGTGCAGCACGCGCTCGTCCTCGCCCTCGGCGTAGATCACCCGCACCGGCTGCGTCTTCGCCTTGGCGAACAGCGGCTTCATCACCAGGCCGGAGCGGAACGCGAAGCGCTCGAGCTGGGCGTAGTAATCGTCGAAACTGGTGATCGGCCGGGTCGCGACGCCGGAATCCATCGCTGCCATGGCCACCGCGGGCGCGATCCGCAGGATCAGCCGCGGATCGAACGGACTCGGGATCAGCGATCCCTCGCCGAAGCCGAGCACCTCGTCGGTATCGAGGCTGCCCGCCACCGGATCGGCCGGCGGATCGCGCGCGAGCTGGGCGATCGCATCGACCGCGGCGATCTTCATCTCCTCATTGATCGCGGTGGCGCCGACATCGAGCGCGCCGCGGAAGATGTAGGGGAAGCACAGGACGTTGTTGACCTGGTTCGGAAAGTCCGAGCGTCCGGTGCAGATCAGCGCGTCGGGACGCGCCTTGCGGACCTCGTCCGGCATGATCTCCGGGGTCGGATTGGCGAGCGCCATCACCAGTGGCTTGTCGGCCATCTGCTTGACCATCTCGGGGGTCAGCACCTTGGGTCCGGACAGACCGAGAAATACGTCGGCGCCGCCGATCACGTCGGCGAGCGTCCGCTTGTCGGTCTTCTGCGCATAGACCTCTTTCCAGCGGTCCATCAGAACGTTGCGGCCTTCGTAGACGAGGCCTTCGAGGTCGCAGACCCAGATGTTCTTGCGCTGCGCGCCGAGCGACACCAGCAGGTTCAGACAGGCCAAGGCCGCGGCGCCGGCGCCGGCGGTGACGATCTTGATCTCGCTGAGCTCCTTGCCCTTCAGCAGCAGCGCGTTCTTGACCGCGGCGCCGACGATGATCGCAGTGCCGTGCTGATCATCGTGAAACACCGGGATCTTCATGCGCTCCTTGAGCTGCGCCTCGATCTCGAAACACTCTGGACCCTTGATGTCCTCGAGATTGATGCCGCCGAAGGTCGGCTCCAGCGCCGCCACCGTCTCGACCACGCGCTCGACGGTGTCGGCCGCGATCTCGATGTCGAACACGTTGATGTCCGCGAACTTCTTGAACAGGACCGC
The DNA here is from genome assembly GCF_052445935.1 of Rhodopseudomonas sp. NSM. Classification (NCBI taxonomy): domain Bacteria; kingdom Pseudomonadati; phylum Pseudomonadota; class Alphaproteobacteria; order Hyphomicrobiales; family Nitrobacteraceae; genus Rhodopseudomonas; species Rhodopseudomonas sp. NSM. The sequence goes on from NZ_JBQTCH010000002.1 coordinate 368,308, forward strand.
CTTGCCTTCCATCACCGGCTTGGCTGCGAGCGGACCGATGTTGCCGAGGCCGAGCACCGCAGTGCCGTTGGTAACCACGGCGACCAGATTGCCGCGCACCGTGAGCGAGGCGGCCTGCGCCGGATCGGCAGCGATCGCATTGCAGGCGGCGGCGACGCCCGGCGTGTAGGCAAGCGCGAGGTCGCGCTGGTTGGCCAGCGGCTTCGACGCATGCACTTCGAGTTTGCCGGGCCGCGGCAGCCGGTGATAGGCCAGCGCCGCAGTCTGCAGATCTTCGGTATTGGACGCCATGAATTCTCCCGGCAGCTTCGTCGGCACTTGGATCGTCGACTCGGACGCCCTCAGCTTTCCGGCAGATTGAGACGGATGTGCAACTCACGCAACTGCTTCGGCGCGACCTGAGACGGCGCGCCCATCAGCAGGTCTTCCGCACGCTGGTTCATCGGGAAGAGCGAGATCTCGCGCAGGTTGTTGGTGCCGCACAGCAGCATCACGATGCGATCGACGCCGGCGGCCATGCCGCCATGCGGCGGCGCGCCGTACTGGAAGGCGCGATACATGCCGCCGAAGCGGTCGATCACTTCCTGTTCGCCGTAACCCGCGATCTCGAACGCCTTCACCATCGCTTCGGGGCGATGGTTGCGGATGCCGCCCGACGCAATCTCGTAGCCGTTGCAGGTGATGTCGTACTGGAACGCCTTGATGGTCAGCGGATCCTGCGACGTCAGCGCATCCATGCCGCCCTGCGGCATCGAGAACGGGTTGTGCGAGAAGTCGACCTTCTTGTCGTCCTCGTTGTACTCGTACATCGGGAAGTCGACCACCCAGGCGAGCGCGAACTGATCCTTGTCGATCAGGTTGAGCTCCTCTCCGACGCGCGTGCGCGCCAGGCCTGCGAATTTGACAAACTTGGCCGGATCGCCGGCGACAAAGAACGCGGCGTCGCCCGCCTTGAGGCCGAGCGCCGCACGGATCGCCTCGGTGCGCTCGGGGCCGATATTGTTGGCGAGCGGGCCCGCGCCCTCACCGCCCTCGCGCCACATGATGTAGCCGAGCCCCGGCTGGCCTTCACCCTGCGCCCAGGAATTCATCCGGTCGCAGAATGCGCGGCTGCCGCCACCCGGTCCGGGGATCGCCCAGACCTGGTTGCGCTCCTCTTCGAGCATCCGCGCGAACACCTTGAAGCCGGAGCCGCGGAAATGCTCGGAGACGTCCTGCATCTCGATCGGATTACGCAGGTCCGGCTTGTCGGTGCCGTATTTCCGCATGCTCTCGGCATACGGAATCCGCGGCCACGACTTTGTCACAGGTTTGCCTTTGGCAAAATCCTCGAACACGCCGGTGATCACCGGCTCCATCGCAGCAAAAACATCGTCCTGCGTGACGAAGCTCATCTCGACGTCGAGCTGATAGAACTCACCCGGCAGCCGGTCCGCGCGCGGGTCCTCGTCGCGAAAACACGGCGCGATCTGGAAGTAGCGATCGAAGCCGGACATCATCAGCAATTGCTTGTACTGCTGCGGCGCCTGCGGCAGCGCGTAGAACTTGCCCGGATGAATCCGGCTCGGCACCAGGAAGTCGCGCGCGCCTTCCGGCGACGACGCCGTCAGGATCGGCGTCTGGAATTCGAAGAAGCCCTGCTCCTTCATCCGCTTGCGCATCGAGTCGACGATGGCGCCGCGGGTCATGATGTTCTGATGCAGCTTCTCCCGGCGCAGATCGAGAAACCGGTACCGCAGGCGCACATCTTCCGGGTAGTCCTGCTCGCCGAACACCGGCAGCGGCAATTCGCCGGCCGGGCCGAGCACTTCGATCTCGGTGATGAAGATCTCGACCTTGCCGGTCGGCAGATCGTCATTGTCGGTGCCTTCGGGGCGACGGCGGACGCGGCCATCGATCCGCACCACCCATTCCGCGCGCAGTTTCTCGGCGTCCTTGAACGCCGGCGAATCCGGATCGGCAACGCATTGCGTGAGCCCGTAATGGTCGCGCAGATCGATGAACAGAAGGCCGCCATGGTCGCGGATGCGATGGCACCAGCCGGACACGCGGACGGTCTGGTCGATGTCGCTGTCGCGGAGCGCGCCGCAAGTATGGGTTCGGTAACGGTGCATGGAAATCCCGGGAAAGCCGTCTTGGGGCAGAATCGAGCGTCCGCAGCCTTTGCGGAGAGCGTCAGGGTTTACCCGAGCGAACCCATCGCGGCAACCAAATGCGGCCTCGTCACGGCTGCATTCCGGCGTGGGACCGGCGCCCGTTTCAGGCTGGAGCAGCGGCGACGACGAGGCCGCTGGCAAACGCCCGCAAGAAACTCGCTGAACATATTGATCCGGGCCGCTTTCCGACCGATTGTCATAGCGGCGAACTATTCCTATCTGGTGCCGGATGACAGTCCATTTTCCGTTCGACAACAGCTACGCGGCGCTGCCGGAGACGTTCTTCGCGCGGGTGGCCCCGACACCGGTCGCCACCCCCCGACTGATCAAGCTCAACCGCCCGCTGGCCGAGCGGCTCGGGCTCGATCCGGACCGGCTCGACACTCCCGAAGGCGCTGAGATCCTCGCCGGGACCCGCATTCCGGCCGGGGCGGCCTCGATCGCGATGGCCTATGCCGGGCACCAGTTCGGCAATTTCGTGCCCCAGCTCGGCGACGGCCGCGCCATCCTGCTCGGCGAGGTGATCGACCGCGAGGGCGTCCGCCGCGACATCCAGCTCAAGGGCTCGGGCCGGACGCCATTCTCGCGGATGGGCGACGGCCGCGCCGCTCTCGGCCCGGTGCTGCGCGAATACATCGTCAGCGAGGCGATGGCAGCGCTCGGCGTGCCGACCACGCGCTCGCTGGCTGCGGTGCTGACCGGCGAAACCGTGCTGCGCGATCCGATCCAGCCAGGCGCGGTGCTGACGCGGGTGGCGTCGAGCCACATCCGGGTCGGGACGTTTCAGTTTTTCGCAGCCCGAGGCGACCGCGACGCCGTCCGCGCGCTGGCCGACCATGTCATCGCCCGGCACTACCCCGATGCCGCTCGGGCAGATGCACCCTATCTGGCGCTGCTGGAGGGCGTGATTGCGCGCCAGGCCGATCTGATCGCGCGCTGGATGATGATCGGCTTCATCCACGGCGTCATGAACACCGACAACACCTCGATTGCCGGCGAAACCATCGATTACGGCCCCTGCGCCTTCATGGACGCGTTTGATCCCAAGACGGTATTCTCGTCGATCGACCATATGGGCCGCTACGCCTTCGGCAATCAGCCGCCGATCGCGCTGTGGAACCTGACCCGGCTTGCCGAGTGTCTGGTGCCGTTGCTGTCCGACGATGACGACAAGGGCGTCGAGATCGCCCAGACCGCCCTCGGCGGCTTCGCCGAACGCTTCAATGCCGCCTATCTGGCAGGGCTGGCGGCCAAGCTGGGGCTGTTCACTGCTCAGCCCGACGACGCCCAGCTCTCCCTGGATTTCCTGGCTGCGATGGCCAAAGGCCACGCGGACTTCACCCTCGCCTTCCGCCGGCTGAGCGATGCGGCCATCGACCCGGCCGACCTCGAGACGGTCCGGGCCTTGTTCGGCGAACCGGCCGTTTTCGACGATTGGGCGCCGCGCTGGCGGGCCCGGCTTGCGGCCGAGCCGCAGGACGGAGCCGCCCGGCAGGCGGCGATGCGGGCAGTCAATCCGGCCTATATCCCGCGAAACCACCGCGTCGAAGCGGTGATCCGAGCCGCGGTCGATCGGGACGATTTCACGCTCTTTGAAGAGCTGCTGGCGGTGCTTGCCAACCCCTTCCGGGAACAGCCGGAATTCGCCCGCTATGCGGAGCCGCCACAGCTCCATGAACGGGTGCGCGAAACCTTCTGCGGAACTTGATCGCCGCACGGCGAACGTGTCTAGTGTTTCGGATTCGATGGTTTTTTGGGCAGGCGGCGCTGTGCCGATCGATCAGGCCCCAACGCCTCCATTTCCGGAACGTGACAGAGATTGATGGACCTGATTTCCACCACCGAGCAGCTCGCCGACGCCTGCGCCCGCCTCGCCAGCCACCCCGTCATCACGGTCGATACCGAGTTTCTGCGCGAGACCACCTACTATCCCCTGCTCTGCGTCGTGCAGATGGCCAGCGCGGATGAAGCGGTGGTGGTCGATACGCTGGCGCCCGGGATCGACCTGAAGCCGTTCTTCGACCTGATGGCGAACGAGAGGGTCCTGAAAGTCTTCCACGCCGCCCGCCAGGACATCGAAATCGTCTGGCACCGCGCCGGGATCGTGCCGCACCCGATCTTCGATACCCAGGTCGCCGCCATGGTGCTCGGCTATGGCGACAGCATTGCCTACGATCAGCTCGTCGAGCGCATCACCGGCCACCGCCCTGACAAGACCCACCGCTTCACCGACTGGTCGCGCCGCCCGCTGACCGAGGAGCAGCTGCATTACGCCGTCTCCGACGTCACCCATCTGCGCGATGTTTTCGCCGCGCTCGATGCCGACCTCAAGAAGCGCGACCGCAGCGACTGGGTCAGCGAGGAAATGGAAGTTCTAACCTCGCCGAAAACCTACGACTTCCACCCCGAAAGCGCCTGGGAACGGCTGAAGACGCGCGTGCGCAAGCCGAAAGAGCTTGCGGTGCTGATGGAAGTCGCGGCCTGGCGCGAGCAGGAAGCGCAGACCCGCGACGTGCCGCGCTCGCGCGTGCTCAAGGACGACGCGCTCGGCGACATCGCCACCCACGCGCCCACCTCGCTGGAGCGGCTCGCCAATCTGCGCTCGCTGCCGAAAGGCTTCGACCGGTCGAAATGGGGAAGCGAGATCGTCGCCGCGGTGCAGCGCGGTCTGGCGCGAGACCCGCAGACGCTGCCCAAGATCGACAAGCCGCGCAACAATTCCAACGGTGGCGCCATTGTCGAGCTGCTGAAAGTGCTGCTGCGGATGACGTCCGAGCGCCACGCCGTCGCCGCCAAGGTGATCGCCACCGTCGACGACCTCGAGCAGATCGCTTGCGACGACAAGGCCGAGGTCGGCGCGCTGCGCGGCTGGCGCCGCGAACTGTTCGGCGAAGCAGCACTGGCGCTGAAGCACGGCCGGCTCGCGCTCGCGATCGAGAAGGGCAAGGTGGTGCGGGTCTCCCGCACCGAAGACGCCGGACAAGCCGTCGCTGAACGATGATCGTTCGTCAGCAGCCCAATCTGTTCCAGCTTTTCTTTCTGGTTCGGGGCTCGGTGGTGCAGCGGATTTATCCGCAGGCACTGATCATCGCCGGCCTGTCTGCGGCAGTGGTCTGGGCGCATCACGCCTATCCAGGGATGGTCGCGGATTTCAACAGTGCCCCGTTCGCGGTGCTCGGCATCGCGCTGTCGGTGTTCATGGGGTTTCGCAACAGCGCCTGCTACGATCGATGGTGGGAGGCGCGTCGGCACTGGGGCGCCCTGATCTGCCTCAGCCGCAATCTGTCGCGCCAGACCTTGATTTTGCGGCAACCCGGCGACGATCCGGACGCGAGCCGGCGGACACTTCTGACACTTGCGATGGCGTTTGCCCAGTCGCTTGTCGTTCACCTGCGCCCCGGCGGCGGCACCGACAAGGTCGCGCGCCGCCTTCCTCCTGAAACACTGGCGCGCTACAACGCCAGCCGCAATCCGCCCGAAGTTTTGCTGGCGGCGATGCAAGCCGAGATCGCCGCATTGCATCGCAATGGCCAACTGCGCGACATCCCGCTGCAGATGCTCGATCGCACCCTCGGGGAGATGGCGATGGTGCAGGCCGCCTGCGAACGGATCCGCTCGACGCCGGTGCCGTTCGGCTACACCCTCCTGCTCCATCGCACCGCCTATGTGTTCTGCTTCCTTCTGCCGTTCGGCTTCGCCAATACGCTCGGCTGGCTGACGCCTTTCGCCACCGCTCTCGCCGCCTACACATTCTTCGGACTTGATGCCCTGGGCTCGGAACTGGAAGAGCCGTTCGGACAGCTTCCCAACGACCTGCCGATCGGCGCACTGGCGGACACGATCGAAATCAACCTGCGGGAAGCACTTGGTAAAACAGACCTGCCGGCTCTGCCGAAGCCCGACAATTACATCCTGACCTGAGCGTCGATCCCGCCGCTGAACTCAGCGCCGCACGATACTGCCCGTCCGGCCGACCATCCGCGCCAATTGCTTGAAGCGACTGCCGACGCGGTCGGCAACGAGATCGACCAGCCTGTGTTCGAACACCAGCATCAGCTTGCGTTCGCTGGTTCGGAAATGCGTCGCCGGCAGCACGCCCGGACGCGCCGCGCTGACCAGATGCGCGACCCGAAAAGCAGCGCCGAGAAGCCGCGCACGCTCGTCCATCGCCTGCGTCACGAGTTCGCGCACGGCGCCCGGCGGCTCGTTCTGTTCGCTGAAACCCGCGTAGCGATAGAACACCGACAGCGCCATGAAGGCGCGCTCCTGATGCGTCACGTCACCGAAATTGCCGTTGGTGATCAGCGCCAAGGTCTGCTCGCCGCGATGGTCGGGATGCACCCGCCAGCCGATGTCCGACATCAGGCAGGCGGCGTGCCGCAGCCGGCGATCGGCTCCGACCTCGCGAACCTTCGCAACCCGAAACAGCCGGTCGGTCCATTCGATCAGTTCTTCGGCGTGGCGCGCCGAGCGTGACAGTAACAAGTTGAGGTTCTGCGCGGCGCAGATCAACCCGTCCTTGGCGCGCTCCGCGGGCGGCAACTGCTCGTAAAGCAGCCCCTCACGAACGCCGTAGGTCGAGAACACGATGGTCTTCGGCTTGGCGGCCTCGATCACGTATTCGAGCACGAGCGCGGCATAGGCCAACAGCGGCCGCCGCGCGTCGGCGACCAGATCGAGGTCGGCGAGTTGATTGGTCGACGCCAGCACGCGCAGGCGCTTGGCGAACCGCAGCGCTTCCGCCGCCGGAAGCGAATAGCCATGCATCACCTTGAGCGAGTAGCCGCTCTGGGCGATGTGGATCCGCGCGAGCGCGCGCCACGTCCCGCCGACCGCGTAGAACGTGCGCCCGTGCGCCGCCTTGAGCGGAACAGCGCCCGCGAGCGCTTCTTTTGCGATGCGTTCGGCGCGCTTGAGCGATTTTTGTGAGGCGTCCTGCAGGGCCAGACTTCCGAGCGGCAGCGTCACGCCCTTGCGGACCAGGTTGCCGCGAACATCGATCAATTCCAGCGAACCGCCGCCGAGATCGCCGACGATGCCGTTCGGCTTGTGTACTCCCGAGATGACGCCGAGCGCCGACAGCTTGGCCTCGCGCGGTCCCGACAGGATCTCGATGCTCACGCCGCAGATCCGCTCTGCCGCCGTGATGAAATCCGGCCCATTACTCGCGTCGCGACAGGCCGCGGTGGCGATGGCGTAGACCCGCCCCACTCTCATCACCCGGATCAGCGCCCGGAACCGGCGCAGCGCGGTCAGCGCCTTGTCGACGGCGTCGGTCGCGAGCAGGCCCGTGCTCTGTACCTCACGCCCGAGCCCGCACAGCGACTTCTCGTTGAAAACCGTGACCAGACTGCGCGCCAGCGACTCGTAGACCACGAGACGCACGGAGTTCGAGCCGATGTCGATCACTGCGACGCTGGTTTCGCGCCTGCGCACCCGCTTCGTCACCGCGCGAATTCCTTAAGAGGACTGATGGCGCTCCGAACGGCGCGTGAGGCGTCGCGGCGACGATTCCTTGAGCGACTTTCCACGGCCGGACAGACTCGGATTGGTCATGAAGTAGTTGTGCACATTGAAGGGCTCCTCGCCCTTCGCCGCCTTCATACGCGTCGATGACCCATCCGGCAACAACTGCCAGCTCTGCTCGGTATCCTTCAGGTTCGCAACCATGATCTGTTCCAGCACCTGCTGGTGAACGGTCGGGTTCTGCAGCGGGCACAGAATCTCGACCCGCCGGTCGAGATTGCGCGGCATCATGTCGGCCGAGGAGATGTAGACCGCCGCTTTGGCGCTCGGCAGGCCGTACCCGTTGCCGAAGCAGTAGACACGGCCGTGCTCGAGGAACCGACCGATGATCGATTTGACACGGATGTTCTCGGACAGGCCCGGCACGCCCGGACGCAGGCAGCAGATGCCGCGCACCACCAGCTCGACAGAAACACCGGCGCGCGACGCCTCGTACAGCGCGTCGATGATGTCCGGATCGACCAGCGAGTTCATCTTCAGCCAGATCGCCGCCGGCTTGCCGTGACGTGCAAACACCGTCTCGCCGTGGATGTGTTCGAGCATGCGCTTGCGCAGCGTCAGCGGCGACACCGCCATCTTCTCGATGTCGCTCGGCTCGGCGTAGCCGGTGATGTAGTTGAACACCCGGGCAGCGTCGCGGCCGATGATCGGATCGGAGGTGAAGTACGACAGGTCAGTATAAATGCGAGCGGTGACCGGGTGATAATTTCCGGTGCCGGTGTGGACATAAGTGGTCAGGGTGTTGCCTTCGCGGCGCACCACCAGCGACAGCTTGGCGTGGGTCTTGAGTTGCAGGAAGCCGTAGACCACCTGCACGCCGGCGCGTTCGAGATCGCGCGCCCAGCGGATATTGGCTTCCTCGTCGAACCGCGCCTTCAGTTCGACCAGCGCCGTCACCGACTTGCCGGCTTCGGCGGCTTCGGCCAGCGCCCGCACGATCGGCGAATTGTTCGAAGTCCTGTACAGAGTTTGCTTGATCGCAACGACGTCCGGATCGCGGGTCGCCTGTTGCAGAAACTGCACCACAACGTCGAACGACTCGTAGGGATGGTGGACGATCAGATCCTTCTTGCGGATCGCCGCGAAGATGTCGCCGCCATGGTCGCGCACCCGCTCCGGATGGCGCGGCACGTAAGGCGGAAATTCGAGGTCGGAGCGATCCACCCGCGTCAGTTGCGACAGCTCGTTCATCGCCAGCACGCCATCGACGAGCAGCACCTCGTCATCCGCGGTCGACAACGCGCGCTGCACGAAGGCCCGCAATTCTTCCGGCATCGTCGAATCGACTTCGAGCCGGATCACAGATCCGCGGCGGCGGCGCTTCAGCGCGGTTTCGAACAACCGCACCAGATCCTCGGCCTCTTCCTCGATTTCCAACTCGCTGTCGCGGATCACCCTGAACGAGCCCTGCCCCTTGACGACGTATCCTGGAAACAGCCTGCCGATAAACAGCGACGTCGCCTGCTCCAGCGTCATCAACCGGACCGACTGGTCCTTGCCGTTCGGCGGCAGCCGGATGAAGCGGTCGATTTTGCCAGGCATCCGGATCAGCGCGTTCATCGACTTGCCGTCCGAGACGCGCGCGAGTTGCAGGCCGATGGTGAAGCCGAGGCTGGGGATGAAGGGGAACGGATGCGCCGGGTCGATCGCGAGCGGCGTCAGCAACGGAAAAATGTTGTGGAGGAAATGATCCTCGATCCAGGCGCGCTGGGACTTGGTGGCGTCTCGCCCGTCGAGCAGAACGATCCCGGCCTCGGCCAGAATCCCGCGCAGGTCGCGCCAGATCGCCTGTTGATCCGTCGCAAGACGGGAGACCGCCTCGTTGATCAGCACCAATTGCTCGGCCGGCGTCAGCCCGTCGGGGCTGCGCTCGGTGATGCCTTCGCGAACCTGCGCCTTGATGCCGGCGACGCGGACCATGAAGAATTCATCGAGGTTGTTGGCCGAAATCGACAGAAACCGGACGCGTTCGAGCACCGGATGCGAGGGATTGACCGCCTCTTCGAGCACCCGCCGATTGAAATGCAGCCAGGACAGTTCACGATTGATGAAGCGCTCAGGGCCGGCGGCGACCACCGAGGCCGGCTCGGCTTCACCTTTTTTTTCTTCAATGACAATGACTTGCTCGGAGTCCATGTGCAGTCGGTCCAGTGCGGTGCGGGTCGTCGTGCCGGAAGCGGCGGTGCGGCGGTGCGGCGAGACAATGCTGCACGCACAAGACGTTTCCATGACATTGAGAGACTTGGCGCGGACGCCGTCAAGCCGGGCCGGCAGTCCCGGATGCCGCAGGCGGTTCAGTCGTCCCGCAGCACGTCCGCCGCCAAGGCACGAGTGACCGGGCGGCGGAGCCGCAGCGCCTCGGCGTCGAGCCGCTCTACCGTCAGACGCGCTGCGGCGAACGACCGATCGATCCTGTTGGCGAGATAGCCGACCAGATTGGCGTCGATGCTCATCTGGCGATCGGCACAGAATTTGACGATCAGCGCCCGAAACAACGCATCGTCAGGCGGCAACAGCGTCACCACCGGCACGGCGCGCAGCCGGGATCGCAGATCGCGCAGTTCGGCCGGAAATGCAGATGGCGCCAGCCGCGCGGTGATCAGAACATAGGCCTCGTCCTCGCGCGCCAGATTGATCAGATGAAACAGCGCGCGCTCGTCGAAGTTGCCAGGCGTCAAGTCTTCCACCACCAGCGCACCGGTGGCGAGTTCACCAGGGACGTTCGCGGTGGTCAGCGCCTGGGCCGAGGTCGATCGCGCCCCCGCCAGCTCGGCCCAGATCGATGCCAGATGGCTCTTGCCGCTGCCTTCCGGTCCGACCAGCAGCATGATCCGGTTCGGCCAGTCGGGCCAGCTCTCGATCAGTTTGAGTGCCGATGAATTCGCCGTGCCTTCGAGGAAGTCCTCGCGAGACAGGCTCTCGGCGTGCGGCAGGTCCAGAGCCAGTTGACGGGGTTGTACGCGGACTGCCACGGGGTCGCTCCAGGCCGGCCCGCTCTGCGCGGCCGGCAGACGCGCTTCAGCGGTCAGGCTCGATCGTGCTCATATGCCGCGTCCACTCGACGAGATAGAAGGAGACGGAAAGCAACGTCAAGACCGTGACCAGGATCATCAGGATCAAATCGTAGGGCGCCGGCTGAAAGCCAAAGCCGAGCGCGCCGAGCACAAGCGCCGCAAACCCGACCTGAGCCACGGTGTTGAGTTTCGACACCATCAGCGGCTTCATCGGCACCGGCTTGCCGAACAGCCAGGAAATGATCACCGCGCCGACGATCATGATGTCGCGCGACACCACGAGGATCACCAGCCAGCGCGGGATCGCGCCCCAGATGCCCAAAGACACGTAGATCGAGACCAGAAGCGCCTTGTCGGCCAGCGGATCGAGCAGCGCCCCGAGTTCGCTGCTCATGTTGAAGCGCTTGGCGAGAAAGCCGTCGATCGCGTCGCTGACGCCGGCGATCACAAAGACCGCAAAAGCGACTGCCATTTCGTTCGATGCAATGGCCCAGACAATGACTGGCACCAGCAGGATCCGGCCCAGTGTAATAATGTTCGGAATGCTCACGCGACGTTCCCGGCTTCCAGCCCAGATCCGGCGAAACCCTTGAACTTTCGACGGCGGGAAGGGATGGTTGTCTACATAGTACATGCTGGGTCCCCTTGCGAGCCATTGCACGCCGGCGGAATCCGACGTAACCACCCCAAAACCATTGGTCGGGCGCGGACAAGCGGGACTTAGGTCTAGCGCGACCGACCGGGGGTTCATTCGGCGGCGGCTCGATGCCGGGCGGCAATCGTTGCCGCGCAGCGCCTTTTTTTCTTGCGGGAGCCGGCCATGACCGAGCGGAAGCACGGCCTCACCTATGCCGATTCCGGCGTCGATATCGACGCGGGCAATCGTCTCGTCGACCTGATCAAGCCGATGGTGCGCGCCACCGCGCGCGCCGGCGCCGATTCCGAAATCGGTGGCTTCGGCGGATTGTTCGATCTGAAGGCCGCGGGCTTCAAGGACCCGGTGCTGGTGGCGGCGACCGACGGTGTCGGCACCAAGGTCAAGGTTGCGATCGAAGCCGGACTGCACGCCGGCATTGGCATCGACCTGGTTGCAATGTCGGTGAACGATCTCGTGGTCCAGGGGGCCGAGCCGCTGTTCTTTCTCGACTACTTCGCCTGCGGCAAACTCGATCCGGAAGCCGCGGCCGAAATCGTCGCCGGCGTTGCCGAAGGCTGTCGCGAGTCGGGCTGCGCGCTGATCGGCGGCGAGACCGCGGAAATGCCCGGCCTCTACAAGGACGGCGACTACGATCTGGCCGGCTTCGCGGTCGGCGCCGCAGAACGCGGCACATTGCTGCCGTCGCCGGACATCGCCGCGGGCGATGCGGTGATCGGGCTCGCCTCCTCCGGCGTGCATTCCAACGGCTTTTCGCTGGTCCGCAAGATCGTCGAAAAGTCCGGCCTGCCCTACGACGCGAAGGCGCCATTCTCGCCGGTGATGACGCTCGGTGGCGCGCTGCTGACGCCGACCCGGCTTTATGTGAAATCCTGCCTGCACGCGATCCGCGCGACCGGCGCCATCAAGGGGCTGGCGCATATCACCGGTGGCGGCTTCACCGACAACATCCCGCGCGTGCTGCCCAAGCATCTCGGCGTCGGCATCGATCTGCCGCGGCTGCCGGTTCTGCCGGTGTTCAAATGGCTTGCCGAGCAAGGCGACATCGCTGAACTGGAATTGCTGCGCACCTTCAATTGCGGCATCGGCATGATCGCGATCGTCAGGGCGGATGCGGTCGACGCGGTCACCGAGGCGCTGACCGGCGCCGGCGAGAGCGTGCATCTGCTCGGCGAAGTGATCGCGGCGAAGGGCGAACATCGCGTCGTCTACGACGGTCACCTCGACCTGTCCTGGTGATCGCGTGAGCAAGCGTCGCGTCGCCATCCTGATTTCCGGGCGCGGGTCGAACATGGCCGCGCTGATCGAAGCCGCGGCCGAAGACGGCTTTCCGGCCGAGATCGCCGTCGTGATCGCCAACACCGCGAGCGCCGGCGGGCTGGCGATCGCGCAACGCAGCGGCATCGAAACGCTGGTGATCGAAAGCAAGCCGTTCGGCAAGGATCGCGCCGGCTTCGAGGAGGTGCTGCAGGCGGCGCTCGACGCGCGCGGCATCGAGTTGATCTGCCTCGGCGGCTTCATGCGGCTGTTCACGGCGGACTTCGTGAATCACTGGTACGGCCGGATGCTCAACATCCATCCGTCGCTGCTGCCGTCGTTTCCGGGCCTCGATCCACACGGTCAGGCCCTGCGCGCAGGCGTGAAGATCTCCGGCGCGACCGTGCATTTCGTCATCGCAGAGACCGACGCCGGCCCAATCGTCATTCAGGGCGCTGTGCCCGTGCGCGACGACGACACGGCCGACACGCTGGCGGACCGCGTCCTGGCGATCGAACACCGGATCTATCCGAAAGCCCTGCAGATGGTCGCATCCGGCCAAACGCGGTTCGAGGGCGATCTCTGCAGATCGACCTCGAGCGACGCGAATGATCAGACGCTGATCGTGCCCGCGGAAAGATGATCGTTTCTCGCGGCGACGACGCGGCCTTAAGCCGGTGCCGGCGAGACCCGACGATCGAACCGGCTCAGGTGAGCTTCAGGTTCTCGGCCGACGTCTTGCCCCGATTTTCGGCCAGCTCGTATTCGATCGGCTGATTTTCATTCAGAGTGCTGAGCCCGGCGCGCTCGACCGCCGAGATGTGGACGAAGACGTCCTTGTCGCCGCTGGTAGGACGGATAAAGCCATAACCCTTGGTGGGGTTGAACCACTTGACGGTGCCCTTTTGCATCGCCTGTCTCCTGTCTAGACACAAAAAAGACGCGGCTCGCTATCTGCGTGCCACGCCACAAACGGCGATCCCGTCGCCCTGCCTGCTTCCAAGCCTTGCTTCCAGGCCCTGATCTTCAAGCCCTGATCTTCAAGCCTCGACTGCAAAGTGCTGATTTTCGAGTCGCGAAACATAAAGCCGAACGGCCCACATCCGATTGCGGGTCAATTGCAACATGATTTTTCCCGGTTAGCAAGCCTCGCGGGTGCCGCAGAAATAAGCGCCGCATAGTTGCGCCACGTAGTTCGCCAGTCCGGCCGCCCGCTCACCGTCGCCTTTAGGCCGGTTCCGAACCGGGTTCCGGACGAGGCGCGGATACGCGTGTCGGGGAGATCCGTCCCTCACTGCGCCGCACATCCGGCACGGCATGCGACAATTTTGAACACCTCGCGCGATGTTCATGCGCGCCGCACTTGACTACTGTTGCGGCTGAATCGGCCGCGGCTGGTTCCCTTCGCAACCTGACAATCGCCCCGCGTGCGAGGAGTTGATCCTGATCGTGCCCAGCCACATCAACGATTTCGAATGCCCTTCGACGGTGAAGAACCGCGTTCTGGCGCAACTCTCACCCGACGATTTTCATGCCCTGAAGCCGATGCTGCGGCCGATCGAGTTCAAGGGGCGCGCCGTGCTGCAGGAGGCCAACCGGCCGGTGGAGTGCATCCACTTCATCGAGGACGGTCTCGTTTCGCACGTCTCCGGAAGCCGCACCGACTATGTCGAGACAGCGATGGTCGGCGTGTTCGGATATGTCGGCGTGCCATTGGTGCTCGGCACGTCGGTGGCGTCGCAGCGGTCGATCGTTTCCATGCCGGGAACCGCATTGCGGATCGAGGCCGAGGATCTGTCGCGCGTGCTGGCGAGCCGGCCGCAAATCCGCGAGCAATTGCTGCGCTACGTCCCGGCGCTGATCGCCCAGAATTCCCAGAGCGTGCTCTGCGCCGCCCGCCACGAGATCAACCAGCGCCTGGCGCGATGGCTGCTGCTCGCGAACGATCGCATTCAGAGCGACGTGCTCTACATCACCCATGAGCTGCTGGCCGCAAGCCTGGGTGTCCGCCGCGCCAGCATCACCAACGCGCTGCTGCAATTCGAAGCCGAAGGCATCGTGCAGAAGACCCGCGGTGCGGTGCGCGTGATCGACCGGCCGGGGCTCGAGAACCGCGCCTGCGATTGCTACCACATCGTCCGTGACGCCTATGCCTGGACGCAGGTCACACACGACGGCCACGATCATGCCGGGTGCTCCCATGGGCACGACGGCGACGTCATCGCCGGCACGGCCTGAGGCCTTCGCCATTAGGCGCGGAGGATTTTCCAGAAGGTAATGACGATCAGCGCGCAATCACGAGCGCGTTGTCCCCGGAAAACACCACGTTGATCTCGCTGAAAGACAGCCAGAACGCTGGCTGCCGGATGTCGCTTTCGAAATGAGCGACAGCGTTCAACAGGAGCGGCGGCTCTATCCCATCTCCTGCAATCACCGCGGCCGCCAATCAGCGGCGCGCGGTTTCATTGTCGAATTGTTCAGCCGACGATTTCGTTGCCGGCGAAGAACTGCGCGATCTCGATCGCGGCGGTCTCCGGCGCATCCGAACCGTGCACCGAGTTCTCGCCGATCGATTTGGCGTGCAGCTTGCGAATGGTGCCATCCGCCGCCTTCGACGGATCGGTCGCGCCCATCACGTCGCGATACTTCGCGATCGCACCCTCGCCTTCGAGGACCTGAACGACGACCGGCCCCGAGGTCATGAAGTCGACCAGTTCGCCGAAGAACGGGCGTTCCTTGTGGACCGCATAGAAGGTCTCGGCCTGGCCGCGGGTCATGTGAATCCGCTTCTGCGCCAC
The DNA here is from genome assembly GCF_052445935.1 of Rhodopseudomonas sp. NSM. Classification (NCBI taxonomy): domain Bacteria; kingdom Pseudomonadati; phylum Pseudomonadota; class Alphaproteobacteria; order Hyphomicrobiales; family Nitrobacteraceae; genus Rhodopseudomonas; species Rhodopseudomonas sp. NSM. The sequence continues at coordinate 383,714 of NZ_JBQTCH010000002.1, forward strand.
GATGCGCAGGCCGGCCTTTTCGATCAGAGCATTGATCGCGCCGGTGATGTTGCGCTCGGTCGCATCGGGCTTGAGGATCGAGAAAGTCCGTTGAACAGTCATGGAAATGTCCTTGAAACGCCTGGGGCGGGAGAGTTGCGCGCTTATATCGGCGCCGCCGCGGCACGGCAAGCCGCGCCATCGGGCGATCGCAGCGGTCCGCCCGCGGCGTTGCGCCGACCTCGGTCACAATCCGGCCGATCGTGGTTGCCTTTAGCTGCGGTCCCGGTCAAAACCCGCTCATGCTCACTTTGTCCGACATTTCGGTCCGGATCGCCGGACGGCTGCTGATCGACCACAGCACGGTGCAGATCGCGCCGGGCGCCCGCGTCGGCTTCATCGGCCGCAACGGCGCCGGCAAGTCGACGCTGTTTCACGCCATCCGCGGCGAGCTCGCGACCGAGACCGGGCGCATCACCATGCCGCCGCGCTGGCGGGTCGGCAGCCTCGCCCAGGAGGCGCCGAACGGGCCCGAGACCCTGCTCGAAGTGGTGCTGAAGGCCGACCTCGAGCGCGACGCGCTGCTGCAGGAGGCCGAGACCGCGCACGATCCGCATCGCATCGCCGACATCCAGACCCGGCTGGTCGATATCGACGCGCATTCGGCGCCTGCACGCGCCGCCGCCATTCTCAGCGGTCTGGGCTTTTCCGCTGCGGACCAGGCCCGTTCCTGTTCGGAATTCTCCGGCGGCTGGCGGATGCGCGTTGCGTTGGCGGCGACGCTGTTCGCCGCGCCGGATCTGCTGCTGCTCGACGAGCCGACCAACTATCTCGATCTCGAGGGCACGCTGTGGCTCGAGGATCACCTCGCCAACTATCCGCGCACGGTGATCGTCATCAGCCACGACCGTGATCTGCTCGACACTTCTGTCAACGAGATCCTGCATCTCGATCGCGGCCGGCTGGTGCATTTCCGCGGCACCTACTCGGCCTATGCGGAGTTCCGCGCGAACAAGGAAGCGCTCGACGCCAAGAACGCCAAGCGCGAGGAAGCGCGGCGCAAGCACCTGCAGGAGTTCGTCGACCGCTTCAAGGCCAAGGCCTCGAAGGCACGCCAGGCGCAGTCCCGCGTCAAGATGCTGGAGAAGATGAAGCCGGTGACGCGGCTGGTGAGCGACGACGTCCCCGACATCGTGTTTCCGCCGCCGGAAAAGACGCTGTCGCCGCCGATCATCGCCGTCGACAACGTCTCGATCGGCTACGACCCCAAGCATCCGGTGCTGCGTCACGTCACGCTGCGCGTCGACACCGAAGACCGTATCGCTCTGCTGGGCGCCAACGGCAACGGCAAGTCGACGCTGGTGAAGCTGCTGGCCGACCGGCTGGCGCCGTTCTCGGGGACGGTGACCCGCGCCGACAAGCTGTCGGTCGCTTACTTCGCCCAGCACCAGCTCGACGAACTGAATGAAGACGGCTCGCCCTACGACCACATCCGCAAGCTGATGCCGGACGCACCCGAGAGCAAGATCCGCGCCCGCGCCGGCCAGATCGGGTTTTCGGGCAAGGCCGCCGATACGCTGGTCAGGAGCCTGTCGGGCGGCGAGAAAGCGCGACTGCTGCTCGGTCTTGCGACCTTCTACGGCCCGAACATGATCATCCTCGACGAGCCGACCAACCATCTCGACATCGACAGCCGCGCGGCGCTGGCCGAAGCCATCAACGACTTTCCCGGCGCGGTGATCATGGTGTCGCATGATCGTTACCTGATCGACGCCTGCGCCGATCAGTTGTGGGTGGTTGCAGATCACAAGGTGAAATCCTACGACGGCGACCTCGACGACTATCGCCGCGCGGTGTTGTCCTCGCGCGGCGCCCGCAGCGGATCGCGTCAACCCAGGGAACGAGCCGCAGACGGCGCCGGCGCCAAGCCGCCGCGCCCGAAGTCGGAAAAGCGGGTTTCGCTGAAGCAGCAGATCGCCGATGCCGAAGCCGAGGTCGAGCGCATCACCGCGATCATCGCCAAGATCGATACGGCGCTTGCCCTGCCGGACCTGTATACGCGCGATCCGAAACAGGCCACACAGCTTTCAACCGCCCGCGCGAAGGCCGAAGCCGCCCTGCAGAAGGCAGAGGAAAAATGGCTTGAGTCGAGTTCGGCGATGGACGAGACGCAGGGCTGAGGGCGGAATCGTAGCCTCTTACGACCTGCTCCGCTTCCTCGCCGCCCTCGGTTGCGGGGCCGGCTCGGCGACGCGTTCGATCGAGGTCAGCCGCCCTGCGGTGAAGGTGTAGATTCCGGCGCGCGGACCACGCGCGTAGGTCAGCAGCACGACGCGCTGACCGCGCTCGTTGGTCGAGAGGTTGACGCTGTCGGGCGCACCGGCGCCGCGGGCGACGTCGCATTCGGTGTGGCCGAGCGCCACCGTACCGCTACCCGTCATGGTCGGAGCAGCAGGGTCACCGCCCTGCGCATTGGCGTCGGCCGCGCCCGGCTGCGCCATGCCCGGACACATGCCGTCGGCGGAGATCAGGTCTTCCGCTGTGACCGGCTTGTCGGGCGTCAGCGGCGGCGTCTCGATCGAGATGTTCTTGATGAACACCCGGCCCGGCCGCGAGAACCAGTCGGCGTCACGCGACAGCAGATCGGAAGTGCCGGAACATCCGGCAAGCAGCGGCGTGGCCAGCACGAGAGTCAGCACGACTGGGCGGCAAGAGAACTTGTGTTGCACGATCGATTGGGTCCCATCCCGCAGCGTAAGCATCTGTCCAAACATCGATTTACGGCGCCACAATGGCCACCTCGGCATTGCCCGCAGGATGCCAGAATATCGTTAACGGCGCGACCGGCTATTCTCGCTTCTGCCATCGCCCGGCAGCGTCGGCCTGCCAATAGGTGACTTCGAAGCCGCGCGACTTGCTTTGCTTCCACATGTTGCGCGCCATACCCACCGCGTCGTCATCGTCACCATTGAACAGCAGCACCATCCGCTCGTAGCCCTCCGCATCGGCGGGCAAAGCCGCGTTGTCGAGCAAGAACCGAACCGTGGCGGCGTTCGGATTGCCCTCCTCGGCCGTCAACACGATCGGCTGTTGCGCGGCATCGGCGACGCGCCAGGTGGCATGCGGCAGAAACGAATCGTCACGATAGGTCCACAGATGCGCGTCGAGCGTGTCGGCGCGCTCCTCCGATCCGGCCTGCACCACCACCCGCCAGCCGCGTGCCAGCGACTTCTCGAGCAGCGGCGGCAGAACCTGTTCGATCGTCCGCCCTTGCAGGTGATAGAAGAGGACTTCCGTCATCGCATCGGATTACTTCTTGGCTTCGTAATACTCCGCAACGAGCGCGTTCAGCAGCCGAACGCCGTAGCCCGATCCCCAGCTGTGGTTGATGTCGGTCTTCGGCGCGCCCATCGCGGTGCCGGCGATATCGAGATGCGCCCACGGCGTGTCGCCGACGAAACGCTGCAGGAACTGCGCCGCGGTGATCGAGCCGCCGTTGCGCGAGCCGGTGTTCTTCATGTCGGCGAATTGCGAGTCGATCTGCTTGTCGTATTCCGGACCGAGCGGCATCCGCCATACCTTCTCGCCGGTCGACTGGCCGACCGCGGTCAACCGCTCGGCGAGTTCGTCGTTGTTCGAGAACAGGCCGGCGTGATCGGTGCCGAGCGCGACCATGATCGCGCCGGTCAGTGTGGCGAGGTCGACCATGAATTTCGGCTTGTGCTTCTGCGCCACGTACCAGAGCACATCGGCAAGCACGAGCCGACCCTCGGCATCGGTGTTGATGATCTCGATGGTCTGGCCCGACATCGAGGTCACGATATCGCCCGGGCGCTGCGCGTTGCCGTCCGGCATGTTCTCCACCAGACCGATCGCGCCGATCACATTGACCTTGGCCTTGCGCGCGGCGAGCGCGTGCATCAGGCCGACGACGCAGGCGGCGCCGCCCATGTCGCCCTTCATGTCTTCCATGCTGGCCGACGGCTTGATCGAGATGCCGCCGGTGTCGAAGCAGACCCCCTTGCCGACGAAGGCGACCGGCTGTTCGCCGCGCTTGCCGCCGTTCCAGCGCATGATCACGGTGCGACCGGGATGCGCGGAGCCCTGCGACACGCCGAGCAGCGCGCCCATCTTGAGTTGGGTCATCGCCTTGACGTCGAGGATCTGGATTTCGACGCCGAGCTTCTTCAATTGCGCGGCGCGTTTGGCGAATTCTTCCGGATACAGCACGTTCGGCGGCTCGTTGACGAGCTCACGCGCCATGATTACACCGTCGACGACGGCGCTGTCGGGCGCGAACGCCTTCTTCGCCGCGGCGGCGTCCGCCACCGCAATCGACACATTGGCGTTCAGCACATTCGCATCGTCGTCCTTCTTCTTGGTCTTGTAGCGATCGAATTTGTAGGCCCGCAGCAGGATGCCGGAGGCGATCGCCGCGGCCTGCTCGGGCTTCATCGCGCCGCCCGGCAGTTCGGCGATCACCGTGACCGCGGCATCGCCGGCGCCGATCTTGCCGGCGATCGCGCCGCCGAGCTTGAGGACGTCGTAGTTCTTGAGCGCAGCCGCCTTGCCCGTGCCGATCACGACCAGCCGTCCGACCTTGAGGCCCTCGGGTGCAAGCAGATCGAGTGCGGAGCCCGACTTGCCCTTGAAATGGCTCGCCGCCACCGCCCGTTTGACCGTGCTGACCGCCACCCCCAGCGCCTTGCTGGTGGCCGAGCCGAATTTCAGCGCGTCGTCGCAGAACACGACCAGCGTGCCGCGCGCGGCAGCAGAAAACGGGACGAAGCCGACCTTGACGGCGTCGGGCATGGGCATTCCTCCAAATAGGGGCTGTCGGGCAGTGACGGAAACCGGCAGGCACGGGTGTGACTTGCTGTTTTGGTGCCCTGCGCCCTCAAGTCAAGCCGGCATCTGGGTCGGTGCATCGTTGCCCCGTTGAAACGATCAACGATTCGTCCCCGGGGGCTGCCGGGTTCCAACTTGGCCACGCCAGATGGTATCAAAACACCATTTGCGAGCTCGATATCGTGGCACGAAGGGTACAGTTGCACAGGATTAACCATATCCGGAAGCCGCCGCCGGTCAGCCATTTTGTTGACAGATCAGACAGATGCTAATGCGATCGTGGGAAGGCCCGCGCGATTGACCCCTGGGGAGGATTCGAATCGAATCCTGGTGTCGATCGTAATGGGCGCCAGGGGATTTCACCGGCCGATGGGCTCCATCGATAGCTATATATTCCGCACGACTCTCACGTCGTTTGCGGTGGTCATGGCCAGCCTCACCGGCGTGATCTGGATCACCCAGGCTTTGCGTGGCATCGATTTGATGACCAGCCAGGGGCAGACCATCGTGACGTTTCTCGGCCTGACCGGCCTCGCGGTGCCCGTGCTGATCCTGGTGATCGCCCCGATCGCGTTGATGATCGCGGTGGCGCATACGCTGAACCGGCTCGCCACCGACTCCGAAATCATCGTGATGAACGCCGCCGGCCTGTCGCCGCTGCGACTGTTCCGGCCGTTCGTCTACGCCACGATCGTCGTCGCGGCTCTCGTCACCCTGATCGGCTCCTATATCGCGCCGGACGGGTTGCGTCGCATCGCCCGGTGGGACAGCGAAATCACCGCCGACGTGCTCGCCAATGTCTTGCAGCCCGGCCGCTTCGCGCAGCTCGAGCAGAATCTGACGATCCGCGTGCGCGAGCGGCAGCCCGGCGGGCTTCTCGTCGGCGTCTTCATCGATGACCGCCGCGACCCGAACGATCGTGTCAGCATCATTGCCGACCACGGCACGGTGCTGAAGAACAAGGACGGCTCCTTCCTCGTGCTCGAGGACGGCCACCTCGAACGTTTTCAGGCCGGCAAGCAGGAGCCGGCGCTGGTCGCCTTCAGCCGCTATGCGTTCGACATGTCGAAATTCTCGCGGGCCCGTGACGTCGCCTACGGGATTCGCGAACACTACCTCTGGGAACTGATCTGGCCCGATCCGAAAGATCCGCTGCTGGCTCAATTGCCGACGCAGTTCCGCTCGGAGATGCACGATCGTCTGCTGGCGCCGATCTATCCGTTCTTCTTCGCGGCCGTGACGTTCGCATTTCTGGGGATGCCACGAACCACGCGCCAGAGTCGAAATTTCTCGATGGTCGGCGCGGTGCTGTGCGCTTTCGTCGTCCGGCTCGCGGGATTTGCGTTGTCGGTGGTCGCCAACCACACGCCCTATATTGCCGGCCTGCAATATCTGCTGCTCGCCGTCGCGATCGCCGTCAGCGTCTGGCTGATCCGGCGCAACGTGGTGATCGAACCGCCCGCGCTGCTGGTCGACGCGTTCAACGCCCTCACCGCTTCGCTCAGCCGGCTGGTCCGGCGGCCGATGCCGGCGTGATGCGGTGCCCGCCATGGTGTTGAACACGCTCGGACGCTATTTCGCTGCCCGTTTCGTCACGTCGGCGCTCGGCGTGTTTTTCGGCCTGTTCGTGCTGCTGGTGTTCGTCGACTACATCGATCTGTTGCGCCGCGCCGGCGGCCTCGCCGTCTCGGCCTTCGTGATCGCCCAGGCCTCGTTTTTCCGAGTGCCGCAATTGCTCGAACGGTTGCTGCCGTTCTGCATCCTGATCGGCGCCATGACCTGCTATCTCGCGCTGTCGCGCCGGCTCGAGCTGGTGATCGCGCGCGCCGCCGGCATGTCGGCGTGGCAGTTCATCGCCCCGGCGCTGTGGAGCGCGCTCGCGCTGGGCGTGTTCGCCAGCGCGGTCTTCAACCCGATGTCGGCCTATATGCAGGAACGCGCCAAGCAGATGGAGGCCGAACTGTTCGGCCAGGGCTCGGGCAGCCTGCAGGATGCCAACGGCTTCTGGATGAATCAGGTCAGCCCCGAGGGGCAATCGATCATCAACGCGGCGCGGAGCCAGCAGCAGGGAGCGGTGCTGAGCGGGATCAGCGTGTTCCGGTTCGAGCCCGATTTCCAGTTCAAGGACCGAATCGAAGCCCGCGAGGCGGTGCTCGAGCCCGGCTATTGGCTGCTGAAAGGCGTCCGAATTTTCACTCTCGATTCCGCACCGGAAGAGCAGGAGAACCTCCGCCTGCCGACGGCGCTGACGCTTGCGCAAGTCCGGAACAGCTTTGCCACGCCCGAAAGTGTGTCCTTTTGGCAACTACCGTCCTACATCAGGGCCTCTGAGAGCTCCGGGTTCGCGACGGCAGGGTATCGTCTGCAGTATCACAAGCTGCTGGCAAAGCCGTTTTTGCTGGCCGCGATGGTGATGCTAGCTGCTTCTGTCAGCTTGCGATTCTTCCGTTTCGGCGGCGTGCAAAAGATGGTTTTGAGTGGCGTGGGGGCAGGCTTTCTGCTCTATATCCTGTCGAAAGTGACTGAGGATTTGAGCAAGGCTGAGTTGATGCATCCACTTGCTGCAGCGTGGTTGCCCGTGTGCGTGGGCGGCCTCGCTGGTTTTTTGGCCTTGCTGTACCAGGAGGACGGGTAGTGGCCATGATCGCCGCCCTCCGAGACGAACTGCCTGGCATGCTGCGACGCACCATCGTGCGCAGCAAACGCTCCCTGTTGGCCAGTTGCGCGATTCCATTGGCCGCCCTGCTGCTGGCGGGCGCCGTCGATCTTGCGTCGATCTCCTCGGCGGAGGCGCAGAGCTACACCTATAATCCGCGCCCGGTCCGGCCGCGTCCGCCCCAGACCGGGACGGACGGGCAAATGCTCGTCCAGGCGACCGAGGTCAATTACGACTACAACAACCAGCGGGTGTCGGCCGTCGGCAACGTCCAGATGTTCTTCAACGGCACCACCGTCGAAGCCGACCGGCTGGTGTATGACCAGAACACCAAGCGTCTGCGCGCCGAAGGCAACGTGCGCATGACGGACGCGACGGGCAAGATCACCTACGCCAACATGCTCGATCTGAGCGACGACTACCGCGACGGATTCGTCGATTCGCTGCGCGTCGATACCGCCGAAGACACCCGCATCGCGGCGTCGCGCGCCGATCGCACCGACGGCGATTACAACGTGTTTCAGAACGGCGTCTACACCGCCTGCGCGCCGTGCAAGAACGATCCCAAGAAGCCCCCGCTGTGGCAGGTCAAGGGCGCGCGGATCATCCACGACCAGACCGACAAGATGCTGTATTTCGAGAACGCCCAACTCGAATTCTTCGGCGTTCCGCTGGCCTATCTGCCGTATTTCTCGACGCCCGACCCGACGGTGAAGCGCAAGACCGGCTTCCTGATGCCGTTCTATACCAGCAACACCAATTTCGGCCTGGGCTTCGAAATTCCGTTCTATTGGGCGCTCGCACCGGATTACGACGTCACCCTGACGCCGCGGATCACGACCAAGCAGGGCGTGCTGATGCAGGCTGAATTCCGCCAGCGTCTGCTGGACGGCGCCTATCAGATCCGCGCCTATGGCATCAACCAGTCCGATCCGGCCGCCTTCGGCGCCAATCCGGGCAACCGCGACTTCCGCGGCGGCGTCGACACCAAGGGCGAGTTCGCGCTGAACGACAAATGGGTGTTCGGCTGGGAAGGCGTGCTGCTGTCCGACCGCGCGTTCTTCCTCGACTATCGGCTGGCGCAATATCGCGACAGCTGGGGCACCTTCCTCAACCAGACCACGGAAGCGACCTCGCAGATCTATCTGACCGGCGTCGGTAATCGTTCCTATTTCGATCTGCGGGCGATCCATTATCTCGGTTGGGCCGCCGCCGACATTCAGGGCCAGATTCCGGTCATCCACCCGGTGCTCGACTATTCGAAGACGCTCGATCGCAACATCTTCGGCGGCGAGGTCAGCTTCAGGACCAACCTCACCAGCTTGAGCAGGCAGACCGCGCAGTTCGACCCGATCACGACCATCGCCAATACGACGGGGCTGTGCCTGACGACGTCCGCCGACCCGCTGGCGCGCATGCCGTCGAGCTGCCTGCTGCGCGGCATTCCCGGTACCTACACGCGGGTGACCGCGGAGGCGCAATGGCGCCGCTCGTTCACCGACTCCTATGGTCAGATCTGGACGCCATTCGCGTCGATCCGCATGGATGCGATCGATTCGTCTATCTCGAACCAGCCGGGCGTCTCAAACTATCTCCCGGTCGGCGATACCCAGGCGTTCCGGGTGATGCCGACGGTCGGCCTCGAATATCGCTACCCGTTCATCAACGTGCAGCCGTGGGGCACCACGACGATCGAGCCGATCGCGCAGGTGATCGTCCGCCCGAATGAAACCTACGCCGGCAAGCTGCCGAACGAGGACGCGCAGAGCATGGTGTTCGACACCAGCAATCTGTTCAGCGTCGACAAGTTCTCCGGCTACGATCGCGTCGAAGGCGGCGGCCGCGCCAATGTCGGCATTCAGGCGACCACGCAATTCGATCGCGGTGGCGCGATCAACGTGCTGTTCGGGCAGTCCTATCAATTGTTCGGGCAGAACTCCTACGCGGTGAAGGACACCACCAATACCGGTCTCGATTCGGGGCTCGCGACGGCCCGTTCCGACTATGTCGGCCGGGTCTCATACTCGCCGAATTCGACCTATAAGTTCACCACCCGTGCGCGCCTCGACGAGGCGACGCTCGACGTCAACCGCTTCGAGGCCGAAGCCAGCGCGTCGTTCAATCGCTGGTCGGTCAGCGTGATCTACGGCAACTATGCGGCGCAGCCGGATCTCGGGTTCCTGACGCGACGTCAGGGCATCCTCACCACCGGTTCGATCAAGGTGGCGTCGAACTGGGTGGTGTCGGGCGGTGCCCGATGGGACCTTGAGGCGAACAAGATCAACCAGTATATCGTGGGCGCAGGTTACGTTGACGACTGCTTCGTCATGGCCGTGAACTATGTCACCGGCTATTCGTACGCCAACTACGGAACGACGCCGACGCTGAATCACTCGGTCATGCTGCAGATCGGACTTCGGACCATCGGCATGAGCGCGATGCAACAGAGCGTATCGGGCGCGTCGAGCGGCGTTTTCGGCCAGTAGCGCCGAAACACATACGGGCAGGCCCCGTTTCTGATCAATCAAATCGGCTGGGAGGCATATGCGACCCATGACGACCAAGTTTTCCTTTCGTATGTTCGCTCTGGCGCTGGCCTGCGCCGTCACCACGTGGGGCGGAGTGGGACTCGCGCGCGCGCAATCCGTCGCCGTCATGGTCAATGGCGAGCCGATCACCAATTTCGACATCGAGCAGCGCTCCAAGCTCGACAGGCTGTCGAACCAATCCCGCACGCGTCAGCAGATTCTCGATGAACTGATCGACGAGAAAGTCAAAATCAGGGAAGGCAAGAAATTCGGCGTCAACCCGAGCGATTCCGACATCGATTCGTCGTTTGCGAGCATGAGTTCGCGGATGCGGATGTCGCCGGATCAGATGGTGAAAATGCTCGCCGCTCAGGGCATCCGCCCGGGCACACTGAAGTCCAAGATCAAGGCCGAGATGGTCTGGACCAGCCTGGTGCGCGGCCGCTTCAAGGACAGTCTGCTGGTCGGCGAGAAGGATATCCAGGCGCAGCTCGCCGCGAAGGGCGGCGACGACAAGGCGACGACCGAGAGCTTCGAATATCGGATGCGACCGGTCGTGCTGATCGTGTCGCGCGGCTCCGGCGCGGGCGCGGTGGAAGCCCGGCGCAAGGAAGCCGAATCGTTGCGCGGCCGCGTCCAGAGCTGCGCGGAGGCCGATCGCATCTTCAAGGCATTGCCGAACGCGGCGATCCGCGGCACGGTCGTGAAGACGTCGGCCGATCTTCCGCCGGCGCTGCGCGAGATTTTGGACAAGACCCCGGTCGGCCAGATGACGGCGCCGGAAGCGACCAAGCAGGGGATCGAGATGGTGGCGCTGTGCTCCCGCAAGCCCACCACCGCCGACACGCCGATGAAGCGTGAAATCCGCGAGAAGATGTATGCGGAAAAATTCCAGGCCAAGTCGAAGGACTATTTGCGCGAGTCGCGTAATGCCGCGATGATCGAGTATCGCTAGGGCGCGCATCAGGCACCGCGCGAATTCGCGCGGCACGGGGCGCTTCCGGCGGCGGACCAAGAATGACCAGACCACTAGCCTTGTCGCTCGGCGAGCCAGCGGGCATCGGCCCCGATATCACGATCGCGGCGTGGATGCGCCGCGACGCGGGCGATCTTCCGCCGTTTTATCTGCTCGGCGACCGCGACTGCGTGGCGCGGCGCGCGCACCTGTTGGGCGTCGACATCCCGATCGCTGATGTGTGTGCCGAAGAGGCCGCCGAGACCTTTGCGACCGCCCTGCCCGTCGTGGCGACAGGACATGCCGCGACGGCAGACCCCGGCAGGCCGGACGCCACCAGCGCAACCGCAGCGATCGCGTCGATCCGCCGGGCGGTGGACGATGTCGGGGCCGGCCGGGCGGCCGCGATCGTCACCAATCCGATCGCCAAGAGCGTGTTGTATCAAGCCGGCTTCGCGCATCCCGGCCACACCGAATTCCTCGCCGAACTGGCGCGCGGCGATGGCGCGTTGCCGCAGCCGGTGATGATGCTGTGGTGTCCGACCCTCGCCGTGGTGCCGGTCACGATCCATGTTTCGCTGCGCGACGCGATCGCCCAGCTCACGACCGAACTGATCGTTTCGACCGCACGCATCGTGGTGAAGGATCTGCAACGCCGCCTCGGCATTGCCGCGCCGCGGCTCGCGCTCGCCGGCCTCAACCCGCACGCCGGCGAAGACGGCGCGCTGGGGAGCGAAGATCGCGCCATCGTCGCGCCTGCGGTGGAGATCCTGCGCCGCGACGGGATCGACGCCCGCGGACCGCTGCCCGCCGATACGATGTTTCATCCCGCCGCGCGCGAACGCTACGACTGCGCGATCTGCATGTATCACGACCAGGCGCTGATCCCGATCAAGACCATCGCCTTCGACGAAGGCGTCAACGTCACGCTCGGTCTCCCTTTCATCCGCACCTCGCCCGATCACGGCACGGCATTCGACATCGCCGGCACCGGGCGCGCCGATCCATCGAGCCTCATCGCCGCGCTGAAACTCGCGGCCCGGATGGCTGCGGCGCGTTCGCCATGAGCGCGATCGACGGTCTGCCGCCGTTACGCGACGTCATCAAGCGCCACGACCTCGCCGCGAAGAAATCGCTCGGTCAGAATTTTCTGCTCGACCTCAACCTCACCGCCCGGATCGCGCGCGCCGCCGGCCCGCTCGAGGAGGTCACCGTGGTCGAGATCGGTCCCGGCCCCGGCGGATTGACCCGCGCGCTGCTCGCCACCGGTGCCCGGCGCGTGATCGCGATCGAACGCGACGAGCGTGCACTCGGCGCGCTCGAGGAAATCGCGGCGCACTATCCGGACAGGCTGGAGATCGTCTGCGCCGATGCGATGGAGTTCGACCCGCGGCCGCTGCTGGGGAATGCGCGCGCGAAGATCGTCGCCAACCTGCCCTACAACATCGCCACGCCGCTGCTGATCGGCTGGCTCTGCGCCGAGCCGTGGCCGCCCTGGTACGACATGATGGTGCTGATGTTTCAGCGCGAAGTGGCGCAGCGCATCGTCGCCTGCGAAGACGACGACGCCTATGGCCGGCTCGCGGTGCTGTCGAACTGGCGGTGCGAAACCGGGATGCTGTTCGACATCGCGCCCTCCGCCTTCGTGCCGCAGCCGAAGGTGACCTCCTCCGTGGTCCGCCTGGTCCCGCGCTCCGCGCCCGAACCATGCAACCGCGCGGCGCTGGAGCAGGTCGCCGCCGCCGCCTTCGGCCAGCGCCGCAAAATGCTGCGGCAGAGCCTCAAGGCGCTCGGCGTCGATCCGGCGCGGCTGGCCGAGGCCGCCGGCATCGATCCGACGCGCCGCGCCGAGACCGTCCCGGTGTCCGGCTTTGTTGCCATGGCGAATGAATTGACCGATATACGAGCTACAAAAAACACACCCTAAGGGAGAGACCGACATGACGCAGATGCGTCGCCAATCGCTGGTGAAATTCGACGCCCCGCTGTGCGAGACCATCATCGACACGCCGAAGCCGCAGGGCCGCGAAGTGCTGGTCCGGATCGAGCGCTGCGGGCTGTGCCATTCCGATCTGCACATTCAGGACGGCTACGCCGATCTCGGCGGCGGTAAGAAGCTCGACACCACGCGTGGCATGACCCTGCCGTTCACGCTCGGCCACGAAATCGCCGGCGTGGTCGATGAAGTCGGCCCCGATGCGCCGGCCGATCTGGTCGGCAAGAAGAAGGCGGTATTTCCGTGGATCGGCTGCGGCAAGTGCCGCGACTGCCTCGCCGGCGACGAGAATCTCTGCACCAAGAATCGCTTCCTCGGCGTCGCGATCGACGGCGGCTTCGCCACGCACGTGCTGGTACCCGACGCGAAGTATCTGCTCGACTACGACCCGCTGCCGACCAATGTCGCGGCGACGCTGATGTGCTCCGGCATCACCGCCTACGGCGCGCTGAAGCGGCTGGTGGATCAGCCGCGCCAACGCAACATCCTGCTGATCGGTCTCGGCGGCGTCGGCATGATGGGGCTGTCGCTGGCGCAGGCGATGTTCAAGCAGCCGATTTCGGTCGCCGATCTCAGCCCGGCAGCGCGCGAAGCGGCGCTGCAGAACGGCGCCGCGACCGCCTATGATCCGTCGGAGCCGGACGTGATCAAGCGCATCGTCAAGGAAACCGAAGGCGGCTTCGACTGCATCGTGGATTTCGCCGGCAACGACAAGTCGATGAACTTCGCCGTCGGAACCGTGGCGCGCGGCGGCAAGATCGTGGTGTCAGGCCTGATGGGCGGCCAGTTCAGCCTGCCGATGGTGCAGTGGATCTACAAGCGCATGACCGTCGAGGGCTTCATGGTCGGCACGCTCGAAGAGACCAAGGAGCTGCTGGCGCTGGCGCGCACCGGCAAAATCAAGCCGACGCCGATGAAAGAAGAGCCGATGACCGACGTGCAGAAGTGGATCAATCAGTTGCGCGCCGGCAAGGTCGTCGGCCGCATCATGCTGACCAACTAATCGCGCTTCCGCGGAGCTGCATTGCGGGTTCCATTCCACCCGCAATGCAGGCCCGATTCTTGTCCCAACCCCACCGGATTTGCGGCTTATTGCGACCCCATTTGATGCGGAAAACAGCGAACGCTAAATTTCCGTTACCGCATCATGATCGGGGATGCCATGAGTCAGTCCACCGCGAAGGTCCTGAGCGCCGCCGGCGCCGGATTGATCGCAAGCCTCGCCCTCACCGCCGTTCCCGATAGCGCCGCGCAAGCGAGCGAATGTCTCGCCGGACCGAAGGGACCGGCGCCCGCCGGAAGCCATTGGTTCTACCGGACCGATCACACCAACAAGCGCAAATGCTGGTACGTTCGCGCGACGGGCGAACAGTCGGCGAAGCCGGCCGACACGGCCTCGACCGATGCGGCCCCGGGCGGCACGAACGCCGCAGCCGCCGCACCGGCAGTCAGAAGCCAGCCTGCGGCGGCCGATCCGACGGCCTCCGCTGCCGGGCCGCAGACCTCGCCCAAACCGGTGCGAACAACTGCAGTGCCGTTGCATTCATCGATCGCCAATGCGCGTGCCGAATTTCCATCGCCGCCTGAACCCGCGCCGATGCGCGAAGTCGCCGAACCGGGCCAGGCTTCGCAATTCCCGGCGCCGCTACCTGCGATGACGTCATCGTCAAATCCGCAGAGCCCGACGCAAGCCGGCGAACTGCCCAGCGCGAGCCAGGGCTCGCCGATCGACCAGCGCTGGACGGACGCGACCGCAATCGATGCGTCCTCCGCTGGTCCGGCTTCGACGGCGGATGCATCGAGCAAGCTGCGCACGGCTGCGCAATCGGCGGCGGCCAAGGGCGCCACGCCGGCTGCGGCAGCGCTGTCCGCGAGCGGATCCGCATCCACGCTGATCGCCGCGCTGCTCGCCGCGCTCGCCCTCGCCGGCCTGATCGTCGGCGGCATCGTCAAATTCGGCAGGCGCGAGCCTGTCGTTCGTCGCGATCCCAACGGCCGTCCGGATATCTGGCGCGACGCGCCGAGATCGGCCTTAGCCGAGGACGTCGCCGCCGAACATATCGATCTCGAAATTGATCCGTCGCCGCCGACGCAGCCCGCCGAGCCGCCGGCCTGGATCAAGGCCGCGCGCCAGCGCCAAACCGAAGTGAAGAGCACCGACGAGATCGAGGAATTGCTGGCGCGCGCGCAGAAGCGTCCGGCGGCTTGACGCCTCCACGGGAGTAGCGGCGATACCCGCCCGCTACTTCTCGAGTTCGCGGCGCATGTCGCGCACGAACGCGTCGATCCCGATCTGCCGCTCGCGCTTGAGCTGTTCCGCGCGCAGGATCGCTTTGACGGATTCGAAGGCGACGCCGATGTTGTCGTTGACGACGATGTAGTCATAGGCGTCGAAATGACTCATCTCGTCGCCGGCCTTTTTCATCCGTCCGCGGATCACTTCGTCGGAGTCCTGCGCGCGGGTGTGCAGACGATGCTCGAGGTCCTGAACCGACGGCGGAAGGATGAAGACGCTGACGACGTCGTTCGACGCCCGGCTGCGCAACTGTTGGGTGCCCTGCCAGTCGATGTCGAACAGCACGTCGTTGCCTGCGGAGAGCGCCGCTTCGACCGGCGCGCGTGGCGTGCCGTAGCAATTGTCGAACACGTTGGCCCATTCGAGGAACTCGCCGGCCTCGACCATCGCGTCGAATTTCGGTCGGTCGACGAAGTAGTAGTCGCGACCGTCGACCTCTCCCGGCCGCTTCGGCCGGGTGGTCGCCGACACCGACATCCGCAGTCCCGGCGCCTCGTCGACCAGCATGCGCGAGAGCGTCGTCTTGCCGGCGCCGGACGGCGACGACAGCACGAACATCAGTCCGCGCCGCTCGATGCCGTTCAGGCTGCCCGCCGCGCCGTCTTTCATGCTCACTCCAGATTCTGCACTTGCTCGCGGAACTGCTCGACCACGTTCTTCATCGCAAGACCCGTATTCGTCAGTTCGATATCGATCGACTTGGAGCAGCAGGTGTTCACCTCGCGGTTGAATTCCTGCGACAGGAAGTCGAGCCTTCGGCCGACGGCACCGCCGGTGCCCAGCATCTCGCGGGCCTGCGCGACGTGAGAGGCGATGCGGTCGAGTTCTTCGCGAATGTCGGCTTTGGTCGCCATCATGATGGCTTCCTGATGCAGCCGATCCTGATCGAACCGCTCGGACGTCTCCAGCAGCGCCGCGACCTGTTCGGCGAGCCGGGCCTTGATCGCCTCCGGCTTGCGACCGGGCGCGGCCTCCGCCTTCTTCGCCAAAGTTTCGATCTCGTCGAGCCGCTGCGACAACACCCCGCCGAGCGTCGCGCCTTCGCGCTTGCGCATCTCGATCAGGCTGGCGAGCGCCTGCGCAAACGAGGCCTCGACCGCGGCGCGCGCGGCCTGCTCCTCGGCCTCGTCGGCCTCCGGTTCGAACACTTCGATCACGCCCTTGATCGACATCAGCCCATCGATGCTCGGCGCCACCGCATCGACCCGGCCCGCAAGATCGGTTGCGATCTTCAGGACCGAATTCAGCACATCCTCATTGATGCGCACCGTCGACGCCGCATCGGCGCGCTTGACCGTGAGGTTGGCGTAAACGGTGCCCCGGGACAGCGCCTCGGCCGCGCGCTTCCGTACGCCGGCCTCGATATCGTCCCAGCCCTGCGGGATGCGCAGCCGGAAATCGAAGCCCTTCGCATTGACGGACTTCAATTCCCATTCGAACGAATACGGGCCGCTGCTGCCGTGGCTGCGCGCAAACCCCGTCATGCTCGACAAAGACATCGCTCACAGACTCCGCAGATTGCTGGATTGAGATTCGCGTGACGCGTGGACGGCGGAGCTTAGCCCATCGCGGCGTGCGATGGGAACAGCCGCGGGACTAATCCCGGCCGCCTGCAGCCGGAGCGGTGCCGTTCGGCGTCCGCTTCTTGGGTGCACCGCTGTTCCTCGCAGGCTTCGCCGCCGGCGCAGGCGGCGGGGCCGATGCGTTCGCGTCGGGAGCGCCCGTCGCTGTCGGCGGGGTATCCTCCGCGGGCTCCATCGTATCGTCCTGCGTCTGCCGCTCGAGCGCCCTCAGCTTGGCGACGTTCTTCAGATGCTGATCATAACTGTCGCTGAAGGCGTGACCGCCGCTGCCGTCCGCGACGAAGTACAGATCGCGCGTTCGCGCCGGGTTGGCCGCAGCTTCCAGCGAAGCCCGGCCGGGATTCGCGATCGGGCCCGGCGGCAAACCGTCGATGACATAGGTGTTGTAGGGGGACGGCTGCTGAATTTCGCTGCGCTTGATCGGTCGCCCGAGCGTGCCCTTGCCGCCGACCAGGCCGTAGATGATCGTCGGGTCGGACTGCAGCCTCATCTTCTTCTGCAGGCGATTGACGAACACGGCGGAGACACGGCTTCGCTCATCCGCCTTGCTGGTCTCCTTTTCCACGATCGAGGCGAGGATCACCAGTTGCTCGGGCGTTTTGATCGGGATCTCCGGATTGCGGCGTTCCCAGACTTCGCTCAACACGCGTTTCTGCGCCTGCTGCATCCGACTGATCACCTGCTCGCGCGGCGTGCCGCGCGGAAACTTGTAGGTCTCCGGCAGCAATGTTCCTTCTCGCGGAATTTCGCGCAGGCCCCCTGTGAAGATGCCGTTGTCGGTGAGGCGTGAGACGATCTGCTCGGAGGTCAGTCCCTCCGGAATCGTCACCGCGTGCTGCACCACCTTGCCTTCGACGATGGTGCCGATCACGTCGCGCAGGCTGGCGTTCTTCTGAAATGAATACTCGCCGGGCTTGAGATCCGCGCGCGCCTTCAACGCCAGCACGCTGCCGATGAACACCCAGCGATTGTTTTCGATCACGCCTTCGCGCTGCAGGATCTCGGCGATATCGCCGAGCCCTGCGCGCTGCGGAATGTTGACGACCTTGTCTTCCTGCAACGGGCCGTCGGCCTCGATCTTCTGCTTGCCGTAGACGTAGATGCCGCCCGCGCCGATCATCAGCACCAGCACCAGCGTGATGATGGCGTTGCCGATGATCACCAGCGGATTGCGCGCCCGATCCGATCGCTTCGGCGGCGGCGGCAGTTGCTCCGGTTCCAGCGCCGCGCGCGGACTTCTCGGCGAGATCGGCGGCCTTTCACTCATCGGTGCAACCTGATTCCTGTGGTCTGATGGATGGTCCGTGCAAGATCGCACCGGCGGCGTTCGGGATCACGTCGTTGATGTGGAGATCCGGCGTGGAACTGCTCCAGACGTCATCGGGGCCGCAGCCGATCATACCCCCATATTGCCTGATGTCGCAGGATTTAGCAGGGATTACGGCGAAACGTTGAAGCGTTTGCAGCGCGTCAATCGACGACACGCTGCAGGATCAACGATGCATTAGTCCCGCCAAAGCCGAAAGAGTTCGACAGCGCGACGTTGATTTCACGTTCGCGCGGCTTCCACGGCACGAGGTCGATCGCGGTTTCGACCGACGGGTTGTCGAGATTGATGGTCGGCGGCGCGACATTGTCGCGAATCGCCAGCACGCTGAAGATCGCTTCGACCGCGCCGGCCGCGCCGAGCAGGTGGCCGATCGAGGATTTCGTCGACGACATCGACACCCGCGACGCGGCGTTGCCGAGCAGTCGCTGCGCGGCGCCGAGTTCGATCTCGTCGCCGAGCGGCGTCGAGGTGCCGTGCGCGTTGATGTAGTCGATATCGGAGACCGCAATGCCCGCGCGTTTGATCGCGGCGCCCATGCAGCGGAATGCTCCGTCGCCGTCCGGCGCCGGCGCCGTGATATGATGGGCGTCGCCGGTCAGGCCGTAGCCGGTCACTTCGGCGTAGATCCGCGCGCCGCGCGCCTTGGCGTGTTCGTACTCCTCGAGCACGACGATGCCGGCGCCCTCGCCCATCACAAAGCCGTCGCGATCCTTGTCATAGGGTCGCGACGCCTTCTGCGGCGTTTCGTTGAAACCAGTCGACAGCGCACGCGCGGCGCAGAAGCCGGCCATCGCCAGACGGCTGATCGGGGATTCGGTGCCGCCAGCGACCATCACGTCGGCGTCGCCGAGCGCGATCAGCCGCGACGCGTCACCGATCGCATGCGCGCCGGTCGAGCACGCCGTGACGACGGAGTGATTCGGTCCCTTGAGCCCGAACTCGATCGACACATAGCCCGAGGCGAGATTGATCAGACGGCCCGGTATGAAGAACGGTGAGATCTTGCGCGGCCCGCGCTCTTTCAGAATCAGCGCGGTCTCGGCGATCCCCTGGAGGCCGCCGATGCCGGAGCCGATCAGCACGCCGGAGGCGCAGCGTTCCTCTTCGGTGGACGGATGCCAGCCGGCGTCGTCGAGGGCCTGGCGCGCCGCGCACATCGCATAGACGATGAATTCGTCGACTTTGCGCTGGTCCTTCGGCTCCATCCATTGATCGGCATTAAAGGTGCCGTCGGTGCCATCGCCGCGCGGGATGATGCAGGCGATCTGGCTGGTCAGGTCGGAGACGTCGAAGGCTTCGATCTTTCGCGCACCGCTCTCACCTTTGAGAATCCGGCTCCAGGTCGCATCGACGCCACAGCCGAGCGGCGAAACCATGCCTAGGCCTGTGATCACGACACGTCTCATATCCTGTACTCCGGGCCAGAATGCGCGGTCCAAAGCAAGAAGCCGGTGGACCGCTGATGCACGGTCCGTCCGGCTTCATCGTTCACCGCGCAGAGGATCAGCTCTTCGCGTTCTTTTCGAGGAACTTGGTGGCGTCGCCGACGGTCAGAATCGTCTCGGCGGCATCGTCGGGAATTTCGCAGCCGAACTCTTCTTCGAACGCCATCACGAGCTCGACGGTGTCCAGGCTGTCGGCACCGAGATCATCGATGAAGCTGGCGCTATCGACCACCTTCTCCGGCTCGACACCGAGGTGCTCCACCACGATCTTCTTAACCCGCTCGCCAATCTCACTCATTCTCTAACCCCGTGCTGTTCCGACCCGACCGACAGACGATACGAGCCATCGTGGTGCGTCAACTCGCTAAGTTCCCGTCGCAATCGCGAAAGTGTACTGATTTTGCCCCGTCCCCGAGGTCGAAAACCGACCGCCCCCAGCGGCAGGTCCCCATCGGCAATATACAGGGTTTGGACTTCCTGCAATGGCCTTCTTTGCCTATCCGCCGGTGCTCCGGTTATCATACTTCCGATGCATTGACCACCGGACACGGCCGCAGGCGCGGACCGCCGCGTGTGATGCCAAGGACTTGCAGCACAGGGACTTGCAGCACAAGGACTTGCAGCAAAGGTGCCGCCGGCTCAGATCATGGCCATCCCGCCGTTGACGTGGATGGTCTGCCCGGTGACGTAGGCGGCCTCGTTCGAACTGAGATACACTGCCGCAGCCGCGATGTCCTCGGGGGTACCCAGCCGGCCTGCCGGCACCTTGCCGAGAATCGCTTCACGCTGTTTGTCGTTCAGCACATCGGTCATCGGCGTCGCGATGAACCCCGGCGCGATGCAATTGGCGGTGACGTTGCGCTTGGCGTATTCGGCGCCGAGCGTCTTGATCATGCCGATCAGCCCGGCCTTCGACGCCGTGTAGTTGCCCTGCCCGGGATTGCCGGTGACGCCGACCACCGAGGTGATCGCGATGATGCGGCCGAATTTCTTGCGCATCATCAATTTGGTCGCGGCGCGGGTCAGCCGGAAGGTCGCCGTGAGATTGACCTTGATCACTTCGTCCCAGTCCTCGTCGCGCAACTGCACGAACAGATTGTCGCGGGTGATGCCGGCATTGCAGACCAGAATGTCGAGCTGCCCCATGGCTTCGGCCGCCGCCGGCACCAGCGCCTCGACCTCCGACGCCTCGGAGAGGTTGCACGGCAGCACGTGAACGCGCTCGCCGAGCCTCGCCGCCAGCGTGTCCAGCGCCTCGCGCCGGGTGCCGGAAATCGCCACCGTCGCGCCCTGTCCATGCAGCGCCTGCGCGATCGCGCCGCCGATGCCGCCGGTTGCGCCGGTGACCAGCGCGGTTCGTCCTGTCAAATCGAACATGTCGTCTCCTTCGCCGCCGATTACGTCGAACGTCCGGCCGTGAGTGCGTCCTTGGCGGCCGCGATATCGTTGGGACTGCCGATGGCGAGACCCGTCGCGCCGTCGGTGATCCGCTTGACCAGTCCGCTCAGCACCTTTCCGGCGCCGATCTCGAAGAACCGGGTGACGCCCTGGCTGGCCATATACTCTACCGACTCGCGCCAGCGCACGGTGCCAGTGACCTGCTCGATCAGTCGGCGGCGGATCTCGTCCGGGTCGGTGATCGGCGCGGCCAACACGTTGCAGACCAGCGGCACCGCCGGCGACCGGATCGTCACCCCCGCCAGAGCTTCCGCCATCGCCTCGGCCGCGGGCTGCATCAGGGTGCAATGGAACGGCGCCGACACCGGCAGCAACATCGCGCGCTTGGCGCCCTTGCCCTTGGCGATCTCGACAGCGCGCTCCACGGCCTCCCTGTGGCCGGAGACCACCACCTGACCGCCACCATTGTCGTTGGCAGCCTGGCAGACCTGGCCCTGGGCCGCTTCGCTCGCGACCGCCATTGCGGCCTCATAGTCGAGCCCGAGCAGCGCGGCCATCGCGCCGACGCCGACCGGCACGGCCTTCTGCATCGCCCGGCCGCGGATGCGCAGCAGTCGTGCGGTATCACTGACCGACAGCGCGCCGGCGGCTGCCAGCGCCGAATATTCACCCAGCGAATGCCCGGCGACGAAGGCGGCATCGCGACCGACGTTCAGCCCCGCCTCGCTCTCGAGCACCCGCAGCGCGGCCAGAGACACCGCCATCAACGCCGGCTGGGCATTCTCGGTGAGCTGCAGCGTCTCCGCAGGCCCCTCCCAGATGATCGCCGTCAGCTTTTCGCCGAGCGCGGCATCGACCTCGTCGAACACCGCCTTTGCGGCGGGAAAGGCATCGGCCAGCCCCTTGCCCATGCCGACCGCCTGCGAGCCCTGCCCGGGGAATGTGAATGCTGCCGTCATTGCGTTCCTGAACCTTTCTGAGTGGCGCCGTAAGACACCCCGCGGGCGGGTCGTGTCAAGTTGACCAATGCAGGGGCGCGCTCCCCTCTATAGGCGCGCCGCCCCTCCGGCTGCAGACGGGAGGTGCCCGTCCGTGTCCCGCCGAAGAGATTGCGACGGCCTCGCAGTCGCGGAACATTCGGTCACCCAAGACCGAGTTTGTTTACTCTGTCTGAATTCATGCAGCGCAATATGGCGCCAATCAACCGTGGTTCGGCTAAAGCCCAACGACAACAAGTAACAGCCCGTATCTGATGCCCTACGTGAACGAAGTCGACATCCATCCGATCGAAACCGGAGAGGCTGGACATACCGGCGCGATGGCGCGCGCCATCGCGTGGCTGGTCAACGGGCCGCGTTGCCAGCCTCAGCCGATCACGCGCCGGCTGCTGCTCCACAGCCAGACAAAGGCGCGCTCGCTGGTCCTGGCCATCCTTTCGACCGTCCTGTTGACGATCGTTGCTGCGACAATGACGGGCGCGGCCTGGGCCTACACCTGGCTGGGGGTCGAGCTGGCCTTCGGCGTCGCCCGGTACGCCGCCCTGCGTTCGCTGATCAGGGCCCAAGCCGCCGGCCGGGCCGGCAACGCCGTGCTGCCATTGTATATCGGCCTGTCCTGGGGCGTCAGCTACGCGATTGGCTGCGCAATGTGCGTCGTCTCGGGCGAATGGCCGCTGATCCTGCTCGCAGGGATGGTGATCGCCGGTCTCGCCGGTGGCATCTCGTCGCGCAATGCGGGCACGCCGCGCTACGGAATTACGCTGATCTACATTCTCGGCCTTCCCTACACCTGCGCCCTGGCGTTGTCGCCGATTCCCCATATGTACGTGGTCGGCATTCTGGTTCCGCTGTGGGGACTGGGGATGGCGCTGGTGTTGATGGAAAACTATCAGGTTCTGCTCAATCTGTTTCTGAAAGAGCGGGAAAACCAGTGGCTTGCAAACTACGACCCGCTCACCGGCCTGCCGAACCGGACCATGCAGCATCAGCGCTTCGAGCATCTCTTGCAGAGCGCGCTCAGCACGCCCGGCCGGGGTTATCAACCGCTGACGGTGTTTTGCCTCGACCTCGACGGATTCAAGGCCGCCAATGACTGCTACGGCCACGCGCTCGGCGACGCGGTGCTGGTGGTCGTGGCCGAACGGCTTCGCCATTGTGTGCGCGATCACGACCTGATCTTCCGGGTCGGCGGCGACGAGTTCGTGATCCTGCTGCCGGCGACCAATGCCGACGAAAGCACGGCGATCGCCCGGCGGGTGATTGCCCGGATCGCCGAACCTTTCGATCTCGGCCGCGAAGAGCCGCTGACGATCGGCGTCAGCATCGGCAGCGCCACCTTCCCGCGCGACGGCTCGACGGTCGACGCCCTGCTCCGCGCGGCCGACAGTGCGATGTACGAGGCGAAGCGTCAGGGCAAGGGCATCGTGGTGCAATGCGATGGCCTTGACGATGCGATCGGGCTGGTTCCCGAGGCGGATGCCAACTCCCGCGCGGCACGGCGGGTGTGGTCCGGAGCCGAGGCCTGACGGGCGGATTCGAACGTCCAGGGCGCCGGAGAACGTTCGGACCCTTGCCATCGCGGCCAAAATCCGTATAACCCGCGCATCCGCAGATCCCGGCCGGGAGCTGAACGGACGGTCTCAGCATTTTCACCTTTCCGGCGAATTTGATGCGGCAGAGCCAGTCGGCTCGTCGTCCCGTGCTTCCGCCTTCTGAGCAGTCGAGTCCTTTCCGAAGGGTTCGAAGGGCTTGCCGCCGGTTCTGCGCCAACATGGAAAGGACTGTCATGCCTCTTTACGAGCATGTTTTTCTCGCGCGTCAGGACGCGAGCACCCAGCAGGTGGAAGAGCTGACCACGCAGATCACCGGCGTGATCGAAGGGCTCGGCGGCAAGGTCACCAAGACCGAAGCCTGGGGACTACGCTCCCTCACCTACCGCATGAACAAGAATCGCAAGGCGCATTTCGTGCTGCTCAACATCGACGGCCCCTCCGCGGTGGTCGCCGAGATCGAGCGCCAGGAGCGCATCAACGAAGACGTCGTGCGCTATCTGACGATCCGCGTCGAAGAGCACGAGGAAGGCCCCTCGGCGATGATGCGCAAGGCCGACCGTGACCGCGAGCGCGACGATCGCGGCCCCCGCGAGGGTGGCTTCCGTGGCGATCGTGAAGGCCGAGGCGACCGCGAGGGCGGTGGCTTCCGTGGCGACCGTGGTCCGCGCCGTCCGCGTGAAGACGCCGACACTGCCGCAGCGAGCGAGGAGTAAGAATCATGGCTGAAGCAGGTGCCCGCCGTCCGTTCTTCCGCCGTCGCAAGACCTGCCCGTTCACGGGTCCGAATGCGCCGAAGATCGACTACAAGGATTCCAAGCTGTTGATGCGTTACGTCTCCGAGCGCGGCAAGATCGTGCCGAGCCGCATCACTGCCGTCTCCGCCAAGAAGCAGCGCGAACTCGCGCGCGCCATCAAGCGCGCCCGTTTCCTCGGTCTGCTGCCCTACGTCATCCGCTGATTGTTTCACCCGCGGCGTTCGCGCCGCGGGTTTCCCTTGGTTTCGTCGTCACGTGTCGCAGATCACGTGTCGTAAGTCATAAGGCGCCGCTGACCCGGACGCCGATGGTTGGGGCGAATCGCCTCTAACCGCTCGAAAGGAGCGGGACAGCTGATGATGATCCAGATCCTGATCGCGATTGCCGCTGGCTGTGCCTCGGCGTTGATGTTCGCCTCGATTGTCTCGGGCGCGCTGATTTCATTGCTGCTGTTTTATCTGGCGCCGCTGCCGCTGATGGTGGCCGCGCTCGGCTGGGGCGCGGCAGGCGCCGCGGCTGGCGGGCTGCTCGGCGCCGCCGGGCTCGCCGCGATCTTCAGTTTCTCCTACGCCATCGCCTTTATGGTCACTGTCGTGGCGCCGGCCTACTGGCTCGGCCGCCTCGCGATGCTGGCGCGACCGGCCGAGGCCCCGGACGGCGCCACCCCGGCCGCGCTGGAGTGGTACCCGGTCGGCCGCATCGTGGTGTGGATGGCCGGTTTCGCCGCGTTGACCACGATGGCCGCGATGCTGACGCTCGGCACTGACGGCGCTACGATCAGCGAAGGCCTGCGCAGCGGATTGCAGCGGGCGCTGGGCCCGCGCAGCTCCGCCGATGCCGACAAGCTGATCGACGCGCTGGTCGCGGTCGCGCCGCCGGCCGCCGCCACGGTGGCGATGCTGACCTTGACGCTGAATCTTTGGCTCGCCGCCAGGATCACCGCGACCTCCGGCCGGCTGACCCGGCCGCGGCCGGATCTGCGAACAGTGGCGCTGCCGGCGATGACGCTGGCGGTGCTCTCGCTCGCACTCGGCCTCAGCTTTGCCGGAGGCTTGGCCGCGTTGATCGGCAAGACCGTGAGCGCCACGCTGCTGGTCGCCTACGGGCTGACCGGCGCGGCCACACTGCACACGCTGACGATGTCCGCCCGCCATCGCGGCTTTCTGTTGAGTTCGACCTACGCGCTGGTGCTGATCTTCCTGTGGCCGGCGATCGGCCTGATCGCTCTCGGCATCGGCGACGCCGTCTTCGGCTTTCGTCAGCGCTACTACCAGCGCCGCTCGATGCCGCCACCGACCGCTAACTGATTTTTTCCCCTATCAAACAACCCGAGGAGAACAACATGGAAGTCATTCTGCTGGAACGCGTCGCCAAGGTCGGCCAGATGGGCGAACTGGTTCGTGTCAAGGACGGTTATGCCCGCAATTTCCTGCTGCCACGCGGCAAGGCGCTGCGCGCGACCGCCTCCAATCGCGACAAGTATGAGCACATGAAGGCCGATCTCGAGGCGCGCAACATCGCCGCCAAGGCTGAAGCCGCCAAGGTCGCGGAGAAGATCGACGGTCACAATGTGGTCGTGATCCGTCAGGCTTCCGAAACCGGCCAGTTGTTCGGTTCGGTGTCGGTGCGCGACATCGTCACCAGCTTCGAAGCCGAAGGCGTCATGATCAGCCGCAGCCAGATCCTGCTCGATGCCCCGATCAAGACCATCGGCAAGCACACCATCGAAGTCGCGGTGCATCCGGAAGTCGAAGTCGGCGTGTCGGTGACTGTGGCGCGCAGCGCCGAGGAAGCCGAGCGGATCAATCGCGGCGAGGACATCTCGACCCGTCGGGAAGACCAGGACGCGGCCGCCGAGGCGATCGCCGCTGCCGGCGAATTCTTCGATCCGGATGCGGAGCAGGAAGAAGAACAGCCGGCCGAGCAGTAAGCCGCTCGCCTGCGAGGCGCCTCAACGAAAAAGCCCGGCATTCGCGCCGGGCTTTTTTTTGCATTGAGACGACGCGGTCTATCGTGAGATCGGCACGTCGCGCGAGTTGCCTTGCTCGGGCGGCGGCGGCGGCGTCGGCGTCACGGTGACCGAGGGTTCGCTGGACGGGGTTGCCGCAGCGGCCGGCGTACTGGTCGGGGTCGCAGGCGTCGCAGCAGGCGCCGTCGAAGCCGCAGGCGGCTCGTGCGGCTTCGCAAGCGGAGCAGTCGCCGGCGGCGTGTCGGCGGGCTTCGGCGCCGGCGTCACCGCAGGAACCGGATCGGCGCGCAGCGGCACCGCGCCAGGCGTTACGGCCCGCTCCGCCGGCACGGCCTCGGTCTGCGGCGGCTCGGTCTTTGGCGGTTCGGTCTTGACGGAGTCCGACTTCGGCTGTTGCGGCTCGACGACATCCGCTTTCGACGCATCGGGCTTGGGCGTGCCGGAATTCGAAGTTTCCGGCTTCGGGGTTTCCGACGTCGAAGTTTCCGGTTTCGCAACGTCTGTTTTCACAGCGTCTTGTTTCGCTGCGGCCGGTTCGCTCGCGGCGGGCTCCGGCTTCGCCGCTTCGCCCTTGGCCGCGTCGGCAGGCGCGCCCTTCGCGGGCTTGTCTTTCCGGCTTTGCTTGCGGCGATCCTTTGCGGGCGGTTGATCCACAGGCGCAGCGCTCTCCGCTGCCGCAGCACCGTCGGCGGGTTTTTCAGCTTCGGGTTTGGGCGGCCGTTTGCTGTGGCGGCCGCGGCGCGCGCCTTCTTCGGCCTGCGCCGGAACTTCGGGTCGCGCCGCCTCTGGTTTGGCCGTCTCCGGCTTTTCAGCCTGCTCCGCGCCCGGCCGCTGCCGGCGCCCCGACCGGCCGTCCTGCTGGCCGGGATTGGTCCTGACGTCGTTCTGCCTGTAGCGGGTGTCGGTCGCTCCGTTGGAAATCAGGTAGGCCGCGAGCAACGAAGCCATGTCGCCGCTGGTCGTGTAGTGCTGGCGCAAAAACGACGCCAGGGAATTGGGGGGTATCGATCGAACGAGACCGCGCGCGCCTTTGTGGCACACGGCGCAATTCCCTGAAAAAAGCTGGGCCGGGCTTTTGCCGGCCTCGAGGTTCTGCGCCTGCGCCGGGGGCGTGATGGAGGCGATCAGAAGCATCACCGCCGCTGAAATGAGCGCTCGGCTCGACATTTGATCCTCCAATGCATGAACGGCCGCGCCCGCGGCGCAGTCCTTTTATCCGATTGGAAGATGATTGGAAGGGAAGAGATGACGCTGTTTTGCCATAACGAACAGTCGCATACCAGCCGCGCAATCGCGTCGTCGATGCGCGGGTTGGATCCGCCGGACGGGCCTGCCAGCGTCGGCGGCGCGCTGGTCAGCTCAACAAGCGATCAAGCAGCGTGAGTGAGCCGGACCTTGCTCTCGTCATCGCGCGGTCCCTTGTGAATCGAAAGATGTTCACGCGTGGCGGTCAGAAGCGCCCGGTCGCACGGAACGGCACGCACCTCAGTGCGCAACGTCGCCTCGAACGATTCGATCAGCGATTCCAGCCAGAGCCGGTCGGTTCCGTCGCGTCGCTGTTTCTGAGCCATCGCCGTTCCCGTGTTTCATCTTCGATATTTTGCGTGATCAACCCGCCGCCGCTCGAACCGTTCCTACAAATGACAACCCTCGGCTAATGTGACCAAGATCACAGATCAATTTCCCGGCGTCGCGCTCAATCCGGTTCATGATCGAACAGCCCCGCAAAACGCGCCTCCGGGTCCCGAAGGACATCGCCATCGACTATGCCCTGCTCGCCATTGGGACAGCGACAGGGCTGATCGGATTAGTCTGCCTGCTGCTGGTGTGAGAAATCCGACCCATCCATTAGGTATGGGCCTGCGATCACACGGTTCAATCTGGCTGCGACAAATGGAACCCCCGCCCCGGCTGGGGCTTCCGCAACGCCGGTTCGTCAAGCCCGCCGCCACGGATGCGCCGGTTCTCCACACTCTTCTTCGCGCTGGTGCATAACGCGCGATTGATGCTTCCGCTGGCAGTTGAATCGGCGCTTTAGTCGCGCCCCGCATCCGACAAATTCGAAAGAACAATTCAGAGCTATGGCTGCAATCGATTCGAACGTTCTGAAGCTCGCGCCCGACGCCACCGCGCCTGCCTATCGGACCGCGCCTCACAATATCGAGGCGGAACAAGCCCTGCTCGGCGCCATCCTGGTCAACAACGACGCGTTCTACCGGGTGTCGGATTTTCTCGAGGCGAAGCACTTCTTCGAAACGATCCACCAGACCATCTTCGAGACCGCCACCAGCCTGATCCGTGCCGGCAAGGTCGCGACGCCGATCACGCTCAAGACCTTCCTCGCCGCCGACCTCGATCTCGGCGGCCTCACGGTCGCGCAATATCTGGCACGGCTCGCCGCCGAAGCCACCACCATCATCAACGCCCACGACTACGGCCGGACCATCTACGAATTGTCGCTGCGGCGCGACCTGATCGGGATCGGCACCGACATGGTCAATGTCGCGTTCGACGCGCCGGTCGATTTCGCGCCGCGCAACCAGATCGAAGACGCCGAGCGCAGGCTGTACGAACTCGCCGAATCCGGCCGCTATGACGGCGGCTTCCAGCGGTTTTCGCAGGCGCTGACCACCGCGGTCGACATGGCGGCGAAGGCGTTCCAGCGCGACGGCAAGCTGTCGGGCATCGCCACCGGCCTGCGCGACCTCGACACAAGGATGGGCGGACTGCAGCATTCCGACTTGATCGTGCTGGCCGGCCGCCCCGGCATGGGCAAGACCGCGCTCGCCACCAACATCGCCTACAACGTCGCCAAGGCCTATCGCGGCGAGGTCCAGGCCGACGGCACGACGAAGGCAGTCAATGGCGGCATCGTCGGCTTCTTCTCCTGCGAAATGTCGGCCGAGCAACTCGCCACGCGTATTCTCGCCGAGCAGGCGGAGATCGCGTCGAGCAAGATCCGGCGCGGCGGCATTTCGGAGTCCGATTTCGAACGGATTCGCGACGTCTCGATCGAACTGCAGACCCTGCCGCTTTACGTCGACGAAACCGGCGGCCTGGCGATCTCGCAGCTCACCGCGCGGGCGCGGCGGCTGAAGCGGCAGAAGGGCCTCGACCTGCTGGTGGTCGACTACATCCAGCTGCTGCAGGGCTCGAGCAAGAAGGGCGACAACCGCGTCCAGGAGGTGACCGAGATCACCACCAACCTGAAGGCGCTGGCGAAGGAGCTCAACGTTCCGATCATCGCGCTGTCGCAGCTCTCGCGTCAGGTCGAATCCCGCGACGACAAGCGTCCCCAGCTCTCCGACCTGCGTGAATCGGGCTCGATCGAGCAGGACGCCGACGTCGTGATGTTCGTGTTCCGCGAAGAGTACTACCTGCAGAACAAGGAGCCGCGCCCCGGCACGCCCGAGCACGAGAAGTGGACGACGGATATGGACCTCGTTCACGGCAAGGCCGAAGTCATCATCGCCAAGCAGCGCCATGGTCCGACCGGCACGGTGGACCTGCAGTTCGAAGGCCAATTCACCCGCTTCAGCGACCTCGTCAGCGAAGGTCATCTGCCGGAGCGGATCTGAGGCCCAGCAACCGCCGTTGAACGGAATTCGGGCAGAGATTATCGTGCGGCATGAACATTCTTCCTGATCCCAACGCGACCGTCGCCAGCCTGTTGACACCTGAAGCCGGCCAAGCGGCGGCGCTGGCTGCAGCAACCGCCACGGCGCCCGGCATCCTCACCATCGACCTCGACGCGATCGTCGCCAACTGGCGCAAGCTCGAGAAGACCGCGGTGCCGGCCGAAGCCGCCGCCGTGGTCAAGGGTGACGCCTATGGCTGCGGCATCGGCCCGGTCACGAAGGCCCTCGCCGCGGCGGGTTGCAAGACCTTCTTCGTCGCCACCCTCGCCGAGGCCGGCGCCGCCCGCGCGATTGCGCCGGACGCGGCGATCTACGTTCTCGACGGCTTCTTCCAGAGCACCGGCGACGAATTCGCCAGGCTGAACTGCCGACCGGTGATCGGCGATCTCTACGAACTCGCCGAATGGGACGTGTACTGCCGCCGCACGCACTGGAACGGCGGCGCGGCGATCCATATCGACACCGGCATGAACCGGCTCGGCCTGACGATCTCGGAGGCGCAGGGCATCGTGCCGCGGATCGCCACGGGCGATCACGGCGTCACGCTGGTGATCAGTCACCTCGCCGCCGCCGAAGCCCTCAACCATCCGATGAACGCCCGGCAGGTCACGGCGTTTCGCGAGATTGCCAGCCTGTTCGCCGGCGTGCCGGCGTCGCTGTCGGCCTCCTCCGGCATCTTCCTCGGCCCGCAATTCGCCTTCGACATGGTGCGCCCCGGTGCCGCGCTCTACGGCATCAACCCGACGCCGGAGGCCGACAATCCGATGCTGCCGGTGGTCGATCTCAAGGCGCGCATCCTGCAGGTCCGCGGCGTCGAGCGCGGCGACAGCGTCGGCTATGGCGGCACCTGGACGGCGCGGCGGCCGACGAAGATCGCGGTGCTGTCGGCCGGCTATGCCGACGGTTACTTCCGCGCTGCCGGCTCGAACGACGGCACCCGCGGCGCCGACGTGATCATCGCCGGCCAGCGCTGCCCGATCGCCGGTCGGATCTCGATGGACCTGATCGCGGTCGACGTCACCGACCTGCCCGCCAACGCCGCCCGCCGCGGCCAGATGGCGACGCTGATCGGCGACGGCATCACCGTCGACGAACTCGGGCATCATTTCGGCACCATCGGTTACGAAGTGCTGACCAGCCTCGGCCGCCGCTACGCGCGGATCTATAAGGGCGGCGACGCCAAGCCGGACGAGAAGCCGGCCGAGGGCGACGGCGCGCTCACCGCCACGACGGACTGAGTCCCACGCACGAACTCTCAGCGTCATTGCGAGGAGCGCAGCGACGAAGCAATCCAGAGGCGCAGTGCACCGCGTCTCTGGATTGCTTCGCTGCGCTCGCAATGACGGAGCCTCTCACCTGATCGGCCAGCCGGCTCAGTCTTCGTGCACCAGAAACAGGAAGCCGGTGATCGCCGCGAGAAACGCGAACGAGCCGGCGATGCCGACGACCAGCACCGCGCGGATCAGCATCGGCGCCTCGCTGGTGTCGATGACTTTGGCGAGGCCGAAATAATTGCCGAGCAGCAGGATCACCGCGAATCCTGCGCCGAACACAGCACCCATCGCAAAATGCCCGGCCACCTGCCGCCATTTGCGTCGCTCGTAGGCGTTGCGGTCGTCGTCTGGCATCGCCGCGCCATGCTAGAGCAATTCATCGCGTGGTTGAAGCGGCACGGCCTTCCGCAGGCACTGCTCGTCATCCTGGGTGTCGGCCGAAGATGCGACCTATCACATCGGGCACCACCGCCAACGCGTCATGCCCGGCCTCGTGCCGGGCATCCACGTCTTGCAGCAGACGCCGGAAGTTAAGGCGTGGATGGCCGGGACGAGCCCGGCCATGACGAGAGGCGGCGATTCAATGCCGCGAGAACAGATCCCGCAGCCGGCACAAAGTAGTGGTGATGTCGAAGCGCTGGTAGGGCAGCGTCTCGCCCTTGATGACGAGGTCGATCGCGGTGGCCGGATCGGTCTCGCCGGTGAGCAGCACGTCGGCGCCGCGCTTCTTCATGTGGCGGACGAAGCCGTCGCCGGCGCTCCCGGCGACGATCAGTTCGACGCCGTCGAGCGGATGCGGACCGTCGTCCTTGAAGTAGTGCGGAAGCTGCTCCTTGGTCAGTTCGACCCGGGACGGCGCCGGCAGCGGCGCGTCGCCGCGATGCCCGGCCAGATCGAACAACAGCCATTGCCGCGCCTGCCCGGCGTGGCCGCTGACGGTGACCCAGTCGGTCGTGGGGATGGCGATCTTCATGTTGGCTCTTCCGCTCTGTGCTCAGAATCGGAAGCCAGAATGCCGCGCCTTCCAGGCAACGGCGTTGATCCAAATCTTCCTCATCAATTGCTGCCTCGACGTCGCCGCACACCGACTGCTATCGCAACCTCGCCTCCGAGGTTGACGCCAAGAACAAAATATGAACAAAAATGTCGACACGCTCACGTCGCGACTGCATGAACAATGGCCAAAGCCTCGCCCTCCTTCGTCTGCCAGAACTGCGGCGCGACCTATAATCGCTGGCAGGGCAAGTGCGAGTCCTGCGGCGAGTGGAATACGTTGGTCGAGGAAGCCGGCGACAGCGCCGTCCCGGTCAGCATTCGCGCCAAGCGGCGCGGGCGGCCGTTCAAGCTGGAATCGCTCGCCGGCAAGAGCGTCGACGCGCCCCGCCTGCCCTCCGGCATGGCCGAACTCGACCGCGTCACCGGCGGCGGCTTCGTCCGCGGCTCGGTGCTGCTGGTCGGCGGCGACCCCGGCATCGGCAAATCGACGCTGCTGACGCAAGCCACCAGCCTGATGGCGCGCAGCGGCCATCGCGCGGTGTACATCTCCGGCGAAGAAGCCGTGGCGCAGGTGCGGCTGCGCGCCGAGCGGCTCGGCCTCGCGTCCGCGCCGGTCGAACTTGCGGCCGAGACTTCGGTCGAAGACATCATCGCAACCCTTTCTGAAGGCGCGACGCCGCGGCTGATCGTGATCGATTCGATTCAGACGATGTGGACCGACACGGTGGAGTCGGCGCCCGGCACGGTGACGCAGGTGCGCGCCTCGGCGCAGGCGCTGATCCGCTTTGCGAAAAAGTCCGGCGCGGCGATCATCCTGGTCGGCCACGTCACCAAGGACGGCCAGATCGCCGGTCCCCGCGTCGTCGAACACATGGTCGACGCGGTGCTGTCGTTCGAGGGCGAAGGCTCGCAGCAGTTCCGCATCCTGCGCGCGGTGAAGAACCGCTTCGGGCCGACCGACGAGATCGGCGTGTTCGAGATGACCGGGCTGGGCCTGCGCGAGGTCGCCAATCCGTCGGAGCTGTTCCTGTCCGAGCGCGATCTCGGCTCGCCGGGCACTGCGGTGTTCGCCGGCATCGAAGGCACCCGCCCGGTGCTGGTCGAACTGCAGGCGCTGGTGGCGCCGACCACGCTCGGCACGCCGCGCCGCGCGGTGGTGGGCTGGGATTCGGCGCGACTGTCGATGGTGCTGGCGGTGCTCGAGGCGCATTGCGGCGTCAAGCTGTCGGGCTACGATGTGTATTTCAACGTCGCCGGCGGGCTGCGGATCAACGAGCCCGCGGCCGATCTTGCCGCCGCCGCAGCGCTGGTGTCGTCGCTGGCGAATTCGCCGCTGCCGACCGACGCGGTGTATTTCGGCGAGATCTCGCTTTCCGGCGCGGTGCGGCCGGTGGCGCAGACCGCCGCCAGGCTGAAGGAAGCCGCCAAGCTCGGTTTCGCCCGCGCGATCCTGCCCGAGACCGCCCGGGGCGATGCGCCATCCGACGCCGGGATGGCGCTGCAGACGGTCGGCGGGCTCACCAGCCTGGTCGCCGATATCGCGGCACGCGGAACGCCGCGCCCCGCAGGGCGCGACAGTAGTTCGTCGGAGAAAAATGCCACACCGGCGCGATTCCGGCGGCAGGAGGGCTGAACCGGCGTGACCTTTACGGACGGCGCCGCTATACAACGCGCGCGCTTTGCGGCAGTAGCAGCCACCAACCTTTAACCCAGCGGAACATTGCTGTGGCGACGGGATGGTTGGCGGTTTTCTCGCCTTGCGCGGCGTGCCATACCACCGTCATCTGGAGCGGCGCTGCGCACGCCGATTCTCCGTTTTGCAGACCGAGCGGACCCGACGAACCGATGCCGATCACGATTCTCGATTTCGTTGTCCTCGCGGTGATGTTGGTGTCGGGCCTGCTGGCGATGGTCCGCGGCTTCATGCGCGAAGTGCTGTCGATCGCGGCCTGGGGCGCAGCCGCTCTGGTGACGCTGTATGCCTTCCAGAAGCTGCTGCCGACCGCCAAGACCTATTTCTCGAACGATACGGTCGCCGCCGTCGTCGTGATCGCCGGCGTGTTCCTCGGCACCCTGATCGTGGTGTCGATCATCACCGTGCGAATCTCGGACATGATCCTGGATTCGCGGATCGGCGCGCTCGATCGGACGCTGGGGTTCCTGTTCGGCCTCGCCCGCGGCCTGCTGATCGTGGTGGTGGCCTATCTGTTTTTCAACTGGCTGGTTCCCGAAAAACAGCGGCCTGATTGGGTGACCAACGCAAAATCGCGCACCGTCCTGCAAGGAAGCGGTGATTGGCTGATGACGCTCTTGCCGGACGACCCTGAAAATACCATCTTGAAAAGGTTCAAGAAGAAGTCGGACGAAGAGCAGACCGATGAGTCGGCCACGCCCGGCAGTGGCGACGGCTACAGCAAACCCGCCCGCGACAGTTTGAAAAAGCTGATAGAGGGCAAACCCGACGCACGCTGACGCGTGCTCAGTGAGAGGCGCGATGGACGCGATCAACAGCTCTTCCGACGACGCCGCAACGCCCGCTCTGGACGCCCGCGACCCGCAAGTTCTCGATAACCATATCCCGGATGACAATGTGTTCGACACCGACGGCGATACGCTGCGGGAGGAATGCGGCGTGTTCGGCATCTTCGGCCACCCGGACGCCGCCGCCATCACCGCGCTCGGGTTGCACGCCTTGCAGCATCGCGGCCAGGAAGCCGCCGGCATCGTCTCGTTCGACAACGGACGCTTCCATTCGGAGCGTCGACTCGGCCTGGTCGGCGACACCTTCTCCCGCGCCGATGTGATCGCGCGGCTGCCGGGCAATCTCGCGGTCGGCCACGTCCGCTATTCGACCACCGGCGAGACCATCCTGCGCAACGTCCAGCCGCTGTTCGCCGAACTCAACGCCGGCGGATTCGCGGTCGGCCACAACGGCAATCTCACCAACGGCCTGACGCTGCGCCGCGAACTGGTGCAAAGCGGCGCGATCATGCAGTCGACCACCGACACCGAGGTGATCCTGCATCTGGTCGCGCAGTCCAAGCGCGGCCGCTTCATCGACCGCTTCATCGAGGCGCTGCGCGCGATCGAGGGCGCCTATTCGCTGGTGTCGCTGACCAACAAGAAACTGATCGGCGCGCGCGATCCGCTCGGCATCCGCCCGCTGGTGCTGGGCGAGCTCGACGGCTGTCCGATCCTGGCGTCGGAAACCTGCGCGCTCGACATCATCGGCGCGAAGCATGTCCGCGATGTCGAGCCCGGCGAAATCATCGTGTTCGACGAAAAGGGCGCGCAGAGCCACAAGCCGTTCCCGCCGCAGCCGCCGCGGCCCTGCATCTTCGAATACATCTATTTCTCCCGGCCGGATTCGATCGTCGGCGGCCGCTCGGTCTACGACGTCCGCAAGGGGTTCGGCGCCGAGCTGGCGCGCGAGAGCCATGTCGAGGCCGACGTCGTCGTACCGGTGCCGGATTCCGGCGTGCCGGCGGCGATCGGCTACAGCCGCGAAAGCGGCGTGCCCTTCGAACTCGGCATCATCCGCAACCATTATGTCGGCCGCACCTTCATTCAGCCGACCCAGAGCATTCGCGAACTCGGCGTGCGGATGAAGCACTCCGCCAACCGCGCGGCGATCGAGGGCAAGCGGATCGTGCTGATCGATGACAGCCTGGTGCGCGGCACGACCTCGAAGAAGATCGTCAAGATGATGCGCGACGCCGGCGCCACGGAAGTCCACTTCCGCATCGCCTCGCCGCCGATCACCCATCCGGACTATTACGGCATCGACACGCCGGACCGCGCCGGTCTGCTGGCGGCGACGCATTCGCTCGACGAGATGCGCGACCTGATCGGCGCGGACTCGCTGGCGTTTCTGTCGGTCGACGGCGTCTACCGGGCGATGGGCGAACCGGGCCGCGACCCGGCCCAGCCCAAATTCACCGACCATTGCTTCACCGGTGAGTATCCGACCCCGCTGACGGACCTGAATCAGACCGAAGCATCGCCGCGCCAATTGTCACTGCTGGCCGAAGCGAGCTGACCGCTCACGCGATCTTCTTACTAAAGTTCGTCATGCCCGGCCTTGTGCCGGGCATCCACGTCTTTAGAAGGTCGTGATGACCGGGACGAACCCGGCCATCACACCGGAAGAGCATGTCATGACCCATCCCCTTGCCTCCCGCATCGCTCTCGTCACCGGCGCTTCGCGCGGCATCGGCTATGCGACCGCGCGTGCCCTCGCCCGGGCCGGTGCCCATGTGATCGCCGTCGCCAAGACGCAGGGCGGACTTGAAGAACTCGACGACGCGATCCGCGCCGACGGCGGACACGCCGCAACGCTGGTGCCGCTGGATCTCACCGATTTCGATGCGATCGGCCGTCTCGGCGCCTCGATCCACGAGCGCCATGGCAAGCTCGACGTGCTGGTCGGCAATGCCGGCATCGCCGGTCCGTCGTCGCCGCTCGGACACATCGAGATGAAGTCCTGGAGCGGCGTGATCGGCATCAACCTCACCGCCAATTTCCAGCTGATCCGCTGCATGGAGCCGCTGCTGCGGATGTCGGATGCCGGACGCGCGGTGTTCATGACGTCGCGGGCGGGCGGCAAGGCCCCGGCCTATCGCGGCCCCTACGCGGCCTCCAAGGCGGCGCTTGAGACTTTAGTTCAAGTCTGGGCCAAGGAAGTGGTGAACACCACCCCGATCCGCATCAACCTGTTCGATCCGGGCCCCACCCGCACCAAGCTGCGCGGCACGATCATGCCCGGCGAAGACCCGGAAACGCTGCCGACACCGGATCAGATCGCGGAGCTACTGGTACCGATGTGCCTGCCGTCCTGGACCGAGACCGGCCAGTTGTTCGACGCGGCGTCCCGAACCTTGAAAGACCCCTCCGCCGATTGACTTCGGCCCGGTGGCGCGATTGACTGACCGCAAGCGGGGGCGACACCCGCTCACAATCGACCACCACAAGGGGGAAATTGAATGAGAGTCGTGTTCTCGCGCCGTCGTGCCATTGCCATCGCGCTGGCTGGCGCCGCCTTCGCAACGCCCGCACTCGCCCAGGACAAGACCGCCAAGATCGGCGTTCTCAACGACATGTCGAGCCTCTACGCCGACATCGGCGGACCGAACTCGGTCGTCGCCGCAAAGCTGGCCATCGCTGATTCCGGTCTCGAAAAGAAAGGCTGGAAGATCGAACTGGTCGCCGGCGACCATCAGAACAAGCCGGATATCGGCGTCAACGTCGCCCGCCAATGGATCGACGTCGACAAGGTCGACTTGATCACCGACACGCCGAACTCCGGCGTGGCGTTGGCAATCAGCAATCTCGTCAAGGAAAAGAACGCCATCCTGATGAACTCCGGCGGCGCCAGCGCCGACCTGACGGGCAAGGCGTGCAATGCCAACACCATCTCGATGACCTACGACACCTACATGCTGGCGCACGGCACCGGTCAGGCGCTGACCAAGGCCGGCGGTGACTCCTGGTTCTTCCTGACCGCGGACTACGCGTTCGGCGCCGCGCTCGAGCGGGACACCACCGCTGTGGTGAAGGCCAACGGCGGCAAGGTGCTCGGCGGCGTCAAGCATCCGCTCAACACCGCCGACTTCTCGTCATTCCTGCTGCAGGCGCAGGCGTCGAAGGCCAAGGTCATCGGCCTCGCCAATGCCGGCGGAGACACCACCAACTCGATCAAGCAGGCTTCGGAATTCGGCATCACCGCCGGCGGCCAGAAGCTCGCCGCGCTGCTGCTGTTCATCAACGACGTGCATTCGCTCGGCCTCAAGGTCGCGCAGGGTCTGACCTTCACCGAATCCTATTATTGGGATCTCAACGACAACACCCGGGCCTTCGCCAAGCGCTTCTCGGAGCAGTCCAAGAACAACGCCAAGCCGTCGATGACCCAGGCCGGCGTCTATGCCGCCGTTCTGCACTATCTCAAGACGCTGGAGGCGATGGGCGGCAATCCGCACGACGGCGCCAAGGTCGTCGCCAAGATGAAGGAAATCCCGGCCGACGACACGCCGTTCGGCAAGTCGATCATCCGCGCCGACGGCCGGCGCATGGTCCCGGCCTTCCTGTTCGAAGTGAAGTCCCCGGCGGAATCGAAAGCGCCGTGGGACTACTACAAGAAGATCGCCGACATCTCCGCCGAAGACGCCGCACGCCCGCTGGCCCAGAGCGAGTGCCCGCTGGTCAAGAAGTAACCCCCAACACCGTCATTGCGAGCGAAGCGAAGCAATCCAGATATCGAGTGCCGTGCTGGATTGCTTCGTCGCTTCGCTTCTCGCAATGACGACCCAAACTACCTTTCAGGCGCCGCTTGCGGCGCCTGATTGCCGTCGGCGGCCCGCGACGCAGTGGCCGCAATCAGCATCGACACCATCAGCAGCGCGCCCGCCAGCAGGAACGGCGCACCCGGCAGCACCACCGGCGCGTCTGCGCCGATGAAATACGCGAAGATCATC
Source organism: Rhodopseudomonas sp. NSM (assembly GCF_052445935.1). Lineage (NCBI taxonomy): Bacteria > Pseudomonadati > Pseudomonadota > Alphaproteobacteria > Hyphomicrobiales > Nitrobacteraceae > Rhodopseudomonas > Rhodopseudomonas sp. NSM. The sequence goes on from NZ_JBQTCH010000002.1 coordinate 422,381, forward strand.
GTGAACAGGAACGGCCCGATCAGTTCGGCGACGCTGTGCACGCTGGTGTTGGCGCCCTGCAACTGGCCCTGCTGATCCGGCGATACCAGCCGCGTCATCATTCCCGACGTCGCCGGCCCGGCGATGCCCCACAGCGTCATCACCGGAATGCCGATCCAGAACAGCGCGCCGCTCGGCGCCAACGCATAGATCAGAAATCCGAGCGCGCCGCCGCCATAACCGATGATCTGCGCACGGCGCTCGCCGAGCAGCTTCACCGCGGGCCCGACCAGCCCGCCCTGAACGATCGCGGTGCAGACGCCGACGAAGGCCAGCGCCAGCCCGACCGTGGTCTGGTCCCAGCCGTAGCGATAGGTGCTGTACAATACGAAGATCGCCGGCAACGCGACATGCGCGACCTCGGCGCAGAAGGTGACCACCGCCATTGCCGTCAGCGTCGCATTGGAGCGCAGCAGCTTGATCGCGCCGATCGGATTGGCGGACCGCCAGCGGAACGGCGACCGCCGCTCCGGCGGCAGCGATTCCGGCAGCACGAACAAACCATACAGCGCGTTGCACAAGCTCAAGCCTGCCGCGACCCAGAATGGCAGCCGCGGATCGACGCCGCCGAGCAGACCGCCGATCGCGGGGCCGAAGATGAAGCCGAGGCCGAACGCGGCTCCCACTTTGCCGAACACGGCCGCGCGCTTCTCCGCCGGCGTCACGTCGGCGATGTAGGCAAATGACGTCGAGATACTCGCCGAGGTGATGCCGGAGATCACCCGGCCGATGAACAGCCAGGCCAGCGTCGGCGCCAGCGCCATCAGGATGTAGTCGAGCCCGAGGCCGAGATTGGACAGCAGGATCACCCGGCGGCGGCCGAAACGATCGGACAGCGCGCCCAGCACGGGCGACGCGACGAACTGCATCAGCGCCCAGGCCGTGCCGAACAGGCCGTAGATCTTGGCCGCGTCCGCGGTGTTGTTGTTGGAGAAGCTCTCGATCAGTTTCGGCAGGATCGGCAGGATCATGCCGACGCTCAGCATGTCGAGCAGGATGGTGACGAAGATGAAGCCGACCGCGGCGGGGCGCGCGCCCGGAGCCGGCGCGCTCGTCCCGGAAGCGGGGTCGGCCGCGGTCATGATTTCCGTTTGCGCTTGTGTGCGAAAGGATTGGCCTTTTCGCGCAGCGTGATGCGGACCGGCGTGCCCGGCAGCTTGAACACGCCGCGCAGGCTGTTGACGAGATAGCGCAGATAGGATTCCGGCACCGCGTCGGCGCGCGAGCAGAACACCACGAAGCTCGGCGGCCGCGCCTTGGTCTGGGTGACGTAGTTCAGCTTCAGCCGACGGCCCGCGACCGCCGGCGGCGGATTCTGCGCCACCGCCTGCTCGAACCAGCGGTTCAGCGCCGCGGTCGACACCCGCGTATTCCACACCGCATAGGCGTCCTGGATCGCATCGATCAGCCGGTCGACGCCCTCGCCCAGCATCCCGGACGTGGCGACGATCGGGACGCCCCGGATCTGCGGCAGCCAGTGATCGGCATCGGTGCGGAGCTGTCCGATCTGTCCGCCCTGCTGCTCGACCAGATCCCATTTGTTGACCGCGATCACCAGCGCACGGCCCTCGCGCTCGATCAGGTCGGCGATGCGCAGATCCTGCTCCTCGAAGCGGTTCTGCGAATCCATCATCAGCACGACGACTTCGGCAAAGCGGACTGCCCGCAGCGCATCGGCGACCGAGAGCTTTTCGAGCTTCTCCTCGATCCGCGACCGGCGCCGCAGCCCCGCGGTGTCGAAGATCCGGAAGTCGCGGCCTTTCCAGTTCACCTCGACGGCGATCGAATCCCGCGTGGTGCCGGCCTCGGGACTGGTCAGCAGCCGATCCTCGCCGAGCAGGCGGTTGATGAAGGTCGACTTTCCGGCGTTGGGGCGGCCGACGATCGCGACCCGGATCGGACGCTTGGAGAAATCCTCCTCGGTGAGGCCTTCGATCTCCTCGTCGTCCTCGGCCTCGACATCCGGTTCCGGCATGATCGCGCGCAGCGCGTCGTACAATTCGCTCAGGCCCTCGCCGTGCTCCGCGGAGATCTGCACCGGATCGCCGAGGCCGAGCGCGTAGGATTCCATCGCGCCGATCTCGCCGGCCTTGCCTTCGCTCTTGTTGGCGACGAGGACCACCGGCTTGTTGGCGCGGCGGGCGAAATCGGCGAAGGCGCGGTCGTTCGGCGTCAGCCCCATGCGGGCGTCGAACACGAACATCAGCGCGTCGGCGAGTTCGATCGCGGTTTCGGTCTGCAGTTGCATCCGCGCGGTCAGCGAGCCCTTGGCGCCTTCGTCGAGGCCCGCCGTGTCGATGATGGTGAATTCGAGATCGCCGAGGCGCCCCTCGCCTTCGCGGCGGTCGCGCGTGACGCCGGGCGTGTCGTCGACCAGCGCGAGCTTTTGCCCGACCAGTCGATTGAACAGCGTCGATTTGCCGACGTTGGGTCGGCCGATAATGGCGAGTGTGAATGACATGGCTGATCCGTGCGCCGAGAAGCGGTGGCCTGTCAATGTCGCCGCATGCCGGGAGACGCCCGGCGACCGGTATCAGCGCTGGAAAGTACCGCTCGGCAGCGGCGCCGGGAACGCCGACGGCGCCGCTGACGAACTCGAGGGGGTCGATTGCTCGGACTCGTCGGCCGGCGGCGTGGTGACACGGCGGCGCGACTGCTTCACCGGCTTCGGCGCCGGCGGAGCGGCGGCGGTGCTGCCCTGCTCTTCCGGTGCGGGCTCGTCGGCGGATTGCGGCGCGGCCGCGGGGCGGACAGCAGCCGAGTTGCTGCGCGACCGGGGCCGCTTCGGTCGGGCTTCGGCCGGCGGCGGTTGGACGGCAGCAGCGGCCGCCGCGGCTTCCTCACGCTGCTGTTCCTCGACCGACCCCTTGTAGAGGCTCTTGGGGACGCCTTGTTCCAGGCCCGGCACGCCCTCCGGAAACACCGGCTTGCGCTCGCCCGCCAGCTTCTTCTTGGTGTCGAGGAAATCGAACATGTCGGTCGGGTCCCATCCGCCGAGGCTGCCGCAGCCGGTCAGTCCGCTCGACAAAGCGAGCAACACGGCGAGGGAGATCAGACGGTGCGAACGACGCATGGACGGTATCTCACATGAACTCAAAAGCGGGCGTTGTGGCGGTCTGGGTCGAAACTCAGCTCTTGGCTGCAGGCGGCAGAAGCGCCTGCAGCACCTCGGCGCGATTGCGCAGGCTCGCCGGCGTCTCGGCGTCGGTATTGATCTGCTCGATCCATTGTCGTGCGGCAGCAACATTGCCGGCACGCCAGGCGGATAGCGCCAGCATCTCGCGCGCGCTGTGACGATAGGCGGCATTCGCGCCGGAGATCGGTTCGAGCCGTTGCGACAGGTCTGTGTAGCTGGCGCTGTCCATCAGAAACTGCGCCGCGCGGAGCGTGGCGAGATCGCGATCCTGCGCCGGAACGCTGCGATCGGCAGCGATGGCGTCGTAAACCTTGACCGCTTCCGTCGGATCGCGCTGCGCGACCTCGGCCGCGGCGCGCAGACGCGCCAGCGTGCGATAGCCGCCCGATGCGGTCTCGGCGATCTTGTTGAACGCGGCCTCGGCCTCGGCGTGCTTGTTCTGCTCTGCCAGATCGGCAGCCGCGGTGAACGCCGCGCCAGTTTCGGCAGCCCGCTTGCCCTCGTAGTATTGATAGCCGCGCCAGCCGCCGACCCCGGCGATGATCAGGATCGCGCCGGCGATGATGACGAGCGAATATTTGCTCCACAGCTGCTTGAGCCGCTCGCGACGAACTTCTTCATCGACTTCATTAAATAATTCAGACACTTATAGATTTCCTGTCTCGACTGAGCCGCGCTTTTGCAAAACCGGCGCGCGCCCGTCTCCCGACGTCGCGGCGGCGATACCCTAGCGTTATGGCGGAGGCAAGGCAAAGCCAGCCGGATCAAGGGGATGCCCCGAAATGATTAACCGGCGCGCCAGGCTCAGCCCTTCGCCTTCATGCCATAGACGTGCTCCGGCCCGGGAAAGGCGCGCGACCGCACCTCCGCCGCATAGTCCTTGATCGCCGCCTCGATGCCGGGGCCGAGATTGCCGAACCGCTTGACGAATTTCGGCGCCCAGGGCGATAGGCCGAGCATGTCTTCGAGTACGAGTACCTGGCCGTCACAGGCGGCGCTGGCGCCGATGCCGATGGTCGGGATCGCGATGGTCTCGGTGATCTTGCGCCCGAGCGGCTCGGCCACCGCCTCGACCACGACGGAGAATGCGCCGGCATCGGCGACGGCACGGGCGTCGGCCTCGATCGGCTCCCAGCTGCCCTCCTCGCGGCCCTGCGCACGGAACGAGCCGAGCGTGTTGATCGATTGCGGCGTCAGACCGATATGGCCCATCACCGGAATGCCGCGCTCGGTGAGAAACGCGATGGTCTCCGCCATCTTGACCCCGCCCTCCAGTTTCACCGCGCCGCAAAGGCTCTCCTTCATGATCCGCACCGCGGAATGGAACGCCTGCTCCTTCGACGCCTCATAGGAGCCGAACGGCATGTCGACCACCACCAGCGCCTGTTGCGAGCCGCGCATCACCGCGCGGCCCTGCAGGATCATCATGTCGAGCGTCACCGGCACGGTGGTCTCGAAGCCGTGCATGACGTTGCCGAGCGAGTCGCCGACCAGGATGACGTCGCAATAGCGGTCGACCAGCGAGGCGGTGTGGGCGTGATACGAGGTCAGCATCACGATCGGATCGCCACCCTTGCGCGCGCGGATCTCCGGAGCGGTCTTCCGCTTGATGGTCGATTGAACAGACATGCTTAGGCTCCGAACACGGGAACGCCGACGACGTAGGGATGGAAAGCGAAGGCCAGCGCCAGATACAGCACGACGCCGGCGACGATCGCGATGACGTCGTTCTTCGGGCCGCCGACCGGGATCGGCGGGCCGCCCGGGTCGGCGCGCCGCTTCAGCGAGATGCGATCATACACCGCCCAGGCCAGCAGCGAGCCGAACAGAATGATCGAGCCGAGGTCGCCATTGGCGATCAGATGCGCGGCAGCCCACAATTTCACCGCGGTGATCATCGGGTGCTTGACCGCGCGATAGATACGGCCGCGCGAATAGGCCGCCGCCAGCAGGATCGCCGCCGGCAGCATCAGCAGCGCGGTGAGATGCGTGGTCCATCGCGGCGGATACCACAGCTCGATCAATCCGTCGGCGCGATAGGCACCGAAGCCGAAGGAGATCAGGACAATGCCGAGGATCGCCAGAACGGCGTAGCCGAGCTTGTAGACCGCCTCTCCGCCGATCCCGATCAGGCGGGCCCGCAGGTCGCGCTGGGTGGTCACGACGTGGACGCCGATGAACAGCGCCAGGCCGAGGATCATCATCGCAAGTCCCATCGCGCAACTCCTGTCCCATCGGCACGCGTCGGTTTCCGCGCCGGTCAAAGCCCACTATGGTCCGCGCCGCCGCCTGCGACACGAGGCAGAGGCAGATCGGCCGATCGCGCCGGCGATTTCGGGTATCATTCTTTACGGGACGGATGCAAATGCTGGGAGCCATTGGTCGACGGTCGACGCTGTGCACGGTCGCATGGCTTGGACTGACCGTTCTGCTCGGCGCGAGCGCTGCAATGGCTGACGCCGCCGCCGCAACTTCGCCGCCCGAGACCTGGCCGCCGAAGCTGGTGCGGATCGTGGTGCCGTTCGCGGCGGGATCGACGCCGGACATGGTGGGCCGCGTGCTGGCCGACAGTCTGCAGGCGCGCCATCCGGGCGCAAGCTTCGTCGTCGAGAACAAGCCGGGCGCCTCGGGCAATATCGGCACCGCCACCGTTGCGAAGGCTGCGCCGGACGGCGCGACGCTCGGCATCTCGATCCCCGGCCCGCTGGTGATCAACCGGATGCTGTTCGCCAATCTTCCTTACGATCCGGAGCGCGACATCGCGCCGGTGACGATGCTGACGCGAATGCCGAGCATACTGGCGGTGCCCGCGAGCCTCGGGATCAACAGCGTGGCCGACTTCGTCGCGCGGCTGAAAGACCGCAAGGGCAGTCTCGCCTACGCCTCGATCGGCGCGGGCTCGCTGTCGCAGCTGTGCATGGAGGCGATCGCGCAGAAGGCCGGCGCCGGGATGGTCCACATCCCCTATGCCGGATCGCCCAACGCGGTGACCGCGCTGATCCGCGGCGACGTTCAGGCCGCCTGTCTGCCGGCGATCGCAGTGGCGCCGCAGCAGGCGTCGGGCGCGATCAGGATCCTGGCGGTGACGACGCCGGAGCGTTCACCGTTCCTGCCGGAAGTCCCGACCTTGAGGGAGAGCGGCATCGAGGTTCAGTCCGATGCCTGGAACGCGCTGATCGCGCCGGGCGGAACACCGCCGGCGCTGGTCGCTGCGATCAACCAAGCGGTTCGCCGGTCGCTGTCCGAACCGGCGGTGATCGCGAAGCTGAAGACCCAGATGATCGTGCCGGCCGCCTCGTCACCCGAAGAGTTGCGCAAGACGCTGTCCGACGAGAAGCTGCTGTGGGCCGATGTGATCCGCGCCGCCGGCATCCGGATCGAATGAACGGCGCGCGACTGCGGAGGGTCGTCAGGCGGTCCTGGCCCACCCGCCGTCGCGAACGGCGGAAATCAGTGCGAGGTGATCCAGGCGCGAGCTTCGCGCTGCGCCGCGGCGATCTCGTCGGCCGACATCTGCTCGGCAACTTCGCGACGCAATTCGATCGCGTCGGCGCGGCCCCGCAATGCGGCGAGGTTGAACCATTTGTGCGCCGCGATCAGATCGACCGGCGCGCCACGGCCCGACGCGAACAACAGGCCGAGATCGAACAGCACGTCCGGGCTCTCGCCGGCTTCGATCGGCATCGCCGTTTCGGTATTGAAATGTCCCTGCAGCATCTGTCTCTCCATCCTGGCCGGGCTGAACCGAGCGCGGCTCCCGTCCTCTGATCTGTCGTCCCCACCGCCGTGTCCCGGCGCGTTATGGGGTGATCATGTCGGTCAAATTTGAAGAGCAGTTTAAGCGTTGCGATGAACGGATTCTGAACGCGAGGTCGCCGTTCCGCCGCGCGCATTGCAGAAACCGCTGCGACACAGCGTTTTCCTCAAATCGCTTACGGTCGATTCACCCTCGGATTTGGCGAACCGATAACCATCGCGGCAACCGGCGAGAGTGCGGCAGGCATCTCCCGGGGAAAACCGGAGCGGTTGGTCAGCGATGGCGAGGACGAAACGGATGGGAGGAAAATGGGCGACAGCAACGCCGCGCCACGCCCGAAGGCGGAACTGATCACGAGCCGAACATCGAAACTCGGAGACGGAAACAACGAGGGCGTCGGCGAACACGTCAGGACCAAATCTCACACGCGATGACCGCCGTGAAACTGCGGACCTAGCGTCCGCACCGTTCGAAGAAAAACCGTTTCTTCTGCCGAACTCTTCTGAACGTGGGCGAACCCCGCCGAAGAACCCAGCCGTTTGACCTGATGTCTCGCCGACACCCTCTTTCGTCGACCCGAACCTTCGCCGGGGGCCGCTCCGAGAAGCGAACCGCGCCGATGGCCCTTGTGACGCTGCCGGCATCGACCTGCCGGCTCTCGCCGAAACGAGCTTACTTCTTGGCGGCCTTCTTGGTGACCTTCTTGGTCTTCTTCGCAGTCTTCTTGACGGCGCTCTTGGCCTTTTTGGCCTTGGCGACCTTCGCCGTCTTCTTTACTGCCTTCTTCGCTTTCTTGGCCATATTGCCCTCCGATAAAGTGAGATGGCTCGATTGCTGCTGCGTGCACTCGGGAATCGAGATGCACTACTTCCCGAATACACCAACACATCGAAAAAAACAGTGTCCCGCTTAAGGAAGTGTTGATGGCTGTTTTGCCGCGTGGCTGCGGCGTCTTTGAAATCGGCGCGCCGCTCAATTCGTCGCGCGATCGAGTTTAGGCGCAAAAAACCTGCATCGGCGTTTGTCAAGATCACGAAAAGAGCCCGAAATACGGCACTTTCTCGAACTGATTAGTAGCGCCAAGTACACACTTTACGCACCAGCGCGGCGTACCGAGTCGGAGCGCGGGAGCCGCGCGTGGACTCTGAGTCGCAATTTTTGGCAATGAAAATATTTTCACGCGGACCCCCGCATTGGCGCACAAAGAGTGCACCGGGCGCGGTTTTCGCACGAATCGAAACCGATGATTCGAGAGCGATCGTCCGCGCCGCGCGCCGCCTTCTCGCATCGCTGCGACGGCGAAGACGACGCCCGCGGGATGTCAGAGACCGAGTTTGCGCTTCAGCAGATCGTTCACGGCCTGCGGGTTCGCCTTGCCGCCGGACGATTTCATTACCTGCCCGACGAACCAGCCGAGCATCGCCGGCTTGGCGATCGCCTGCGCGACCTTGTCGGGATTGTTCGCGACGATGTCGTCGACGACCTTCTCGATCGCGGAGAGGTCCGTCACCTGCTTCATGCCGCGCGCTTCGACCAGTTCGCGCGGATCGCCGCCTTCGGTCCAGACGATCTCGAACAGTTCCTTCGCGATCTTGCCGGAGATGACGCCTTCGCCGATCAGGTCGACGATCGCGGCGAGTTGCGCGGCCGAGATCGGCGACGCGTCGATGCTCTGGCCGTCCTTGTTGAGGCGGCCGAACAGTTCGTTGATCACCCAGTTGGCCGCGAGCTTGCCGTCGCGTGCAGCATCCGACAGCTTCGCCAGCACCGCCTCGTAGAAGTCGGCGCTCTCGCGCTCGCTCACCAGCACGCCGGCGTCGTCCGACGAAAGTCCGAAAGCACCGATGAAACGGGCCTTTTTCTGGTCCGGCAGTTCCGGCAGCCCGGACTTCAGCTCGTCGACATAGGCCTGGGAGAATTCCAGCGGCAGCAGGTCGGGATCGGGGAAGTAGCGATAGTCGTGGGCCTCCTCCTTGGAACGCATCGACCGCGTCTCGCCCTTGCCCGCATCGAACAGCCGGGTCTCCTGAACGATCGCGCCGCCGTCCTCGAGGATGCCGATCTGGCGACGCGCTTCGTATTCGATCGCCTGGCCGATGAAGCGGATCGAGTTGACGTTCTTGATCTCGCACCGCGTGCCATACGGCTCACCCGGCTTCCGCACCGAGACGTTGACGTCGGCGCGCAGGCTGCCCTTCTCCATGTCGCCGTCGCAGGTTCCGAGATAGCGCAGGATGGTGCGCAGCTTGGAGACGTAAGCCTTGGCCTGCTCCGATGACCGCAGATCGGGCTTCGAGACGATCTCCATCAGCGCCACGCCGGAGCGGTTGAGGTCGACGAACGTCATCGTCGGGTGCTGGTCGTGCAGCAACTTGCCGGCGTCCTGCTCCAGGTGCAGCCGCTCGATGCCGACCGAGACGCTGTCGCCGTCCGGCAGATCGACCACGACGACGCCTTCGCCGACGATCGGCGACTTGTACTGGCTGATCTGGTAGCCCTGCGGCAGATCCGGATAGAAATAGTTCTTGCGGTCGAACACCGAGCGCAGGTTGATCTGGGCGTTCAGTCCCAGTCCCGAACGGATCGCCTGCTTCACGCACTCCTCGTTGATCACCGGCAGCATGCCGGGCATCGCGGCGTCGACCAGCGAGACGTGGCTGTTGGGATCGCCGCCGAACTCGGTCGCCGCGCCGGAGAACAGCTTGGCGCTGGAGGAGACCTGGGCATGGATCTCCAGCCCGATCACCATTTCCCAATCGCCGGTGGCGCCCTTGATGAGCTGGGACGGTTTGACGGGTGCGTTCATGGGGAGCTCTCTCGACGAATTCAGCAATCAGCGCTTGAATAGGCCGTTTCGCGACATAATCCAACCGTCCGCACCCGGGAAACCTGGCATCGCACCTGCACTGGAGTAGGTGCCTGCCCGCGATCAGTGCGGCGGCGGCGGCGATGACACGTCGAACATCAGGGTGAACCAGGTGCCCTGACCGCGGATGCTCTTGGCCCCGAACGTCACGTTGCGGGCGTTTTCCTTGAGGGTCTGCAGGATCAGCGCGCCGAGCTTGCGCGGCGACGGCCATTCCTGGCCTTCCGGCAGGCCGACGCCGTCATCGGACACGATCACCGAGACCCGGCCGTTCTCGACGGAGCAGATCACCTTGATGCGGCCGCCGCTGCGGCCGACGAAGGCATATTTCAACGCGTTGGTCAGCATCTCGTTGACCAGCAGACCTGCCGGCATCGCGATGTTGACCGACAGTGGGCAATAGCCGGCGTTCAGCTCGTAGGAAATCGCCTCGCTGCCGTGCGCCTGCATCACCGCCTCGGTGATGTCGGAGAGATATTGACCGAGATCGATGTCGTTCGCGCCGGCGTTTTCCGCCGACAGGATGCGGTACAACGCCGTCAACGCATCGATCCGGCTCGCCAGCCGCGCCAGCGCGACGTTCTCGCCCTCCACCGCCGAGCGGGCTTCAAGCCGCACCAGCGCCGTGACCAGTTGCAGATTGTTCTTCACGCGATGCTGCAGCTCCCGCATCAGCGTATCGCGCTCGCGGATCCGGGTTTCGAACTGCTCGATCTGCGCGCGCTCGCGCCCGCCGACATCGACCAGCGCTGCGATCCGGAAATTCTCGATGCCGTCGTCGCTCTCGATCACCGAGGCGTAGGCCTGCACGATCAGCAACCGGTCGGACGGCACCGCCGGGCGGAACACGCCGATGAAGTCCTCGCCGTCGCGGATCGAGGCACCGAGCGTCTGCGCCGGATCGTCCTCATTGACCAAGGCGTCGAGGCAGCCCCAGCCCTCGCCTTCGACGTCGGCCGGGGTGAGCGACACCAGGTCCTCGAAGGCCTTGTTGATGTACGCGATCCGCTGCGCGTCGCCGCTGCCGCGCGACACCGCGACGGCCACCGGAACATTGTCGAGCAGGTGCTTGTAGCGGTCGTTTCCGATCGCAACCGCAATCTCTGATGATCCCAAAATCCCGTCGACGCTCTGCGCGGACGGCACCCCTTCATCGGCACTCATTCAACAATTCCTGCCCAATCGTTCGAGCATGGCGAAACAAAAAAGGAAACGCAACGCAAAATCAGGTGCATTGCACGCGACCTAAGCCCACCATCTGTCGGGCGTGAAGCGCCCCGCCGACTGCTCGATCACCTCGCCGAGCGAGAACAGCGTCTCCTCGTCGAACGGCCGCCCGATCAGTTGCAGCCCGAGCGGCAGGCCCTGCCCGTCAGCGCCGGCAGGAACCGCGATGCCGGGTAGCCCGGCCATGTTCACCGTGACGGTGAAGATGTCGTTCAGATACATTTCGACCGGATCGGCGCCGCCCTTCTCGCCGATGCCGAACGCCGCCGACGGCGTCGCCGGCGTCAGGATCGCCGACACGCCCTGGTCGAAGCACTGCTCGAAATCCCGCTTGATCAGGGTGCGGACCTTCTGCGCGCGCAGATAATAGGCGTCGTAATAGCCGGCCGACAGCACATAGGTTCCGATCATGATGCGACGTTTGACCTCGGCGCCGAAGCCGGCCGCACGGGTGTTCTCGTACATCTCGACGATGTTACGGCCGTTGACGCGGGCGCCGTAGCGGACGCCGTCGTAGCGCGCGAGGTTCGACGAGGCCTCCGCGGGCGCCACGATGTAATAGGCCGGCAGCGCGTATCTGGTGTGCGGCAACGACACCTCGACCAGTTCGGCGCCGGCGGCCTTCAGCCACTCGGCGCCCTGCATCCACAATTTCTCGATCTCGGCCGGCATGCCGTCGAGCCGATACTCCTTGGGAATGCCGATCTTCATGCCCTTCACCGAGCCGCCGATCGCGGCCTCGTAGTTCGGCACCGGGCGGTCGACGGACGTGGTGTCCTTCGGATCGTGGCCGGCCATCGAGCGCAGCAGGATCGCGCTGTCGCGCACGGTGCGTGCGATCGGCCCGGCCTGATCGAGCGACGACGCGAAGGCGACGATGCCCCAGCGCGAGCAGCGGCCATAGGTCGGCTTGATGCCGACCGTGCCGGTGAACGCCGCCGGCTGCCGGATCGACCCGCCGGTGTCGGTGGCGGTGGCGCCGAGGCACAGCCCTGCCGCGACCGCCGCAGCGGAACCGCCGGACGAGCCGCCGGGCACCAGCTTTGTCTCCGAGCCGGCGCGCCGCCACGGATTGACCACAGGGCCGAAGCACGAGGTCTCGTTCGACGAGCCCATCGCGAACTCGTCGTTGTTGAGCTTGCCGAGCAGCACCGCGCCGTCGCGCCAGAGCTGCGAGGTGACGGTCGACTCGTAGGGGGGCTGGAAGTCACCGAGGATTTTCGAGCAGGCGGTGGTGCGCGTGCCCTTGGTGGCGAACAGGTCCTTGATGCCGAGCGGGATGCCGGCCAGCGGCCCGCTCTCGCCCTTGCCGATCTGCGCATCCGCGGCCTGCGCCATCTGCCGCGCCTGCTCCGGCGTCTCCAGCACGAAGGCATTCAGCCCACGCGCAGCCTCGATCGCCGCGAGATGCGCCTCGGTCAACTCGACGGCGGTGAAGGACTTTTGCGCCAGGCCGTCACGGGCCTCGGCGAGCGTCAGCGATGTCAGGTCGGTCATGGGTCAAAGCACGCGTGTCTGGCAGGTCAGGGATCGCGCGCGAAGCGCCGCGACTTGCGGCTGGCTAGCACAGCGCCCCCCGGAATTGAAGCGATTGCGCCGATCTGTACGCCACGGCTAGGCTCGGCCATTGACGTTCCGAATATTGTAGTTACATAATTGCATGTCCATCACATTCGATCCGGCGAAGCGGGATTGGACCCGGCGACATCGTGGCCTCGACTTTGCCACCGACGCCGCAACGGCTTTTGCCGGACGTATCGTGACGAAACTCGACGATCGCTTCGACCACGGAGAGAGCCGTTACATCACGGCCGGATATGTCGGTTCACGCATGGTCGTCATTGTCTGGACGCCTCGTAACGGCGACCGTCATGTTATTTCGATGAGGTACTGTCATGCCAAGGAAGAAGTCCGCTGGGCCGCGCTCTTTCGGCGAGCCTTTGACTGACGATCCTGACGACGCCCCCGAATTGCTCGACGAGTTTTTCCGGACCGGTGAAATCCGCGACGGCGACAAGATCATCCGCCGCGGCCGTCCGCCGCTGGGAGCGCAGCCGAAAAGCTCGGTGACGCTGCGGCTCGATGCCGACCTGCTGGACGCCTATCGCGCGCTCGGCGCCGGCTGGCAGTCGCAGATCAACGCCGACCTGCGCCGGGTGCGGAAACTCAAGAAGGCCTGAGCCTCACTTGTTGACCGGGCTGCAGAAGAACGGCGACAGCGTCTTGTCGTTCTCGGGCGCGTCGCGCCTAGCCTTGTCGGCGGCCTGAAGTCCGTCCAGCACCGCGTCCATCGCCTTGTCGGGATCGGCGACCTTGCCCTGCCGTTCCATCGCGTCGAGGTAGTCCATATAGGCCTGGTAGGCTTTCTCGTCGTCGCACAGCAGGCACATGGCGCGCTCCTCCTATTCGACCACTTTCGGTACCATGAAGAAGTGATCTTCCGTCGCCGGCGCATTCGCCACGACCTGATCGGCGATCTCGCCGTCATTGACCACATCGGCGCGCTTCTTCATCTGCATCGGCGTCACCGAGGTCATCGGCTCGACGCCGTCGACGTCGACTTCCGAAAGCTGCTCGACGAACGCCAGCATGGCGTTGAGCTCGCCCTGAAGATGCGGGACTTCGTCGTCGGTCACGGCGATCCGCGCCAGATGCGCGATGCGGCGGACGGTGGCGGCATCGACCGACATTATATATGGCCTCTCCGGAGATATCGATCCGCGCCGTATAGCAGAGCCGGCTTTGGCGCCGCAACCTCGCCGGCCGAGCCGGATTGCCCGATCAGCCGGCGAGCCGGCTCAGCCGCGCCAGCGCCGCACCCGCCAGCGCCCGGGTCAGTTCCGCCGCCGGCATATCGCGACCGAGCCGCACCGCCTGCCCGGCCCAGAGATTGGTGAAGTCGGTCCGGCCCTGCTTCTCCGCCGCCGCTTTGAGCGGCCCAAGCGCCGAGGCCGCATGAGGAAATGCCGGCGCGTCAGCGGACAGTGGCCCGATTTCGCGCATCACCCGGTTGGCGACGCCGCGCGCCGGCCGACCGGTCATGACGTTGGTGATGACGGTCGACGCATCGGTGGCCTGCGCCAGCGCCGCGCGTGCCGGCGCGCTGATCCGCGATTCCGGACAGCGCAGATAGGCCGTGCCGATTTGCACGCCGCACGCCCCGAGCGCCAGCGCCGCGGCGACGCCTCGTCCATCGGCGATGCCGCCGGCGGCGATCACCGGCACCCGCACCGCATCGACCACCTGCGGCAGCAGCGCGAACAGGCCCGGCTGCTCAGCGATGGTCTCGGTCAGGAACATGCCGCGATGGCCGCCCGCCTCGGCCCCCTGTGCGATGATCAGATCGGCGCCGCGTTCCTCGAGCCAGATCGCCTCGCGCACGATGGTCGCCGACGCCAGCACGATGCAGCCGGCGTCCTTCACGCGCCGCAGCAAAGCCTCGTCCGGCAGGCCGAAATGAAAGCTGACCGCCGCAGGCTTCAACTGCTCGACCAGTTCGCACATCGCCGCATCGAACGGCGCACGATTGGCGCCGGCCACGGGCGCCGCCGGATCGAGGCCGAATTCCTGATAGTAGGCACCGAGCCTGCGCTTCCACACAGCCTCGCGCGCAGGATCGGCGGCGGCGGGCGTGTGGCAGAAGAAATTCAGATTGATCGGTGCCGACACCTGCTGCCGGAAAATCCCGACCTGCTCGCGCACTTTCTCCGCGGTCAGCATCGCGCAAGGCAGAGACGCCAGCGCGCCGCCCCGCGCCGCCGCAATCGCCAGCTCCGCATCCATCGCCCCGGCCATCGGCGCCAGCACGAATGGAAACTCGATATCGAACAGGTCGAGGAGACGGCGATCCGGCCACATGGTCAACGCTCGCGATGAGGGAAAACGGCGACGGGCGTCATTGCTCGCCGCTGCCGCTTTAGCACGCAGTCCGGCCGCCCGGCTATCCGGGATCGGGTGAGGTCGTTCGCGATTGCAGCGACGCACTTTTGCACCACAGCAAGTGCGACCCAGATTTCTGCGGCGTTTTGTAGCGCCGCGCCGCACGCGCAATGATGCCGATGGCGCGCACAGGATTTCCGGCGGAAGATCGCGCCGCACCGCGACCGGCAACGGCATCGCGGGCTGACGACAATCGTCAAGAAACAAAAATCGGGAGAAAACTGCCATGCTGAAGATGCTGACGCTCGGCTGCTCGCTCGCCTTGCTGGGCTCGATCGGAATTGCCCAGGCCCAGGCCCCCGCACAGGACTGGACCAAATCGAAATGGGGGCCGGACGACGAGATCGGCGCCGCCAACTATCTGACGCCCGAACTGGCGCTGAAGGCCGCGCAACTGGTGAAGACCGGCAAAGTCTACGCGCTCGGCATCCCGGTCGATACCAAGACCCCCGCCTATCCGCCGCGCGCCTTCAAGATCACCGTCGTGCAGCCCGGCCAGGCCGGCAGCCCCGGCATGGGCCCGAGCAAGACCACATACAACGACGACATCATCGAGGGCTGGGTCGGCGTCGGCAGCCAGCTCGACGGGCTCGGCCATATCGGCGTCGAGCACGTCTACTACAACGGCAACAAGATCGCCGATTTCGGCGATGCGACCGGCTTGAAGAAACTCGGCATCGACAAGGTTCCGCCGATGGTGACGCGCGGCGTGCTGCTCGACATGGCGGCGCATTTCGGCACCGACGTGGTCAAGGAAGGCACCGCCTTCAACGTCAAGGAGATCGAGGAAGTCGCCAAGAAACAGGGCGTCGAAATCCGTCAGGGCGACGTCGTGTTGTTTCACACCGGCTGGATCAGCCTGATCGGCAAGGACGACAAGCGCTACAACACCGGCGAGCCCGGCGTCGGCGTCGAAGGTGCGAAGTATCTGACCTCGAAAGGCGTGGTCGCGGTCGGCGCCGACACCTGGGGCGTCGAGGTGGTGCCGTTCGAGAGCAAGAACATCTTCGAGGTGCACCAGATCCTGCTGCCGATGAACGGCACCTACATCCTGGAGAACATGAACACCGCCGACCTCGCCCGCGACAAGGTCTACGAGTTCATGTTCGTGCTCGGCCAGCCGCGGTTCAAGGGCGCGGTGCAGAGCATGATCAACCCGGTGGCGATCCGCTGATCGGCATTTCTCACGATGCCGACTGATCGGCGGAGGGCTGTCTCCCGTCAGCGGGCGATGGCGATCCGCCGATCACGGCGCGCAGAAACGCAAGAAAGATCTCGTCTCGTGGCCCGGCGCCGGGCACGGTCCCCTGCACGGCAAGGCCCGACCACAGCGCGTAGAGGCCGATCCCGATCTGCAGCGGCGGCAGCGCCGGCGCGAGGTTATGGCGTCGCAGGATATCCTCGACCAGCCGCGCGAACTCGGCATGATAGCTGGTCTTTGCCGCGTTGTAGGCGTCCGCGAACCGGGCATCGCGCTGGGCGTGCAGTTGCAGTTCGATGGACAGCAGCGACCATTCTGTCTGCTTCGCCAGATCGGCGAGGCGCGCGGCGACCGTTGCAAGCACATCGCCCAGGGCCTCGCCGTCCATCACCTGGACCAGGCGCCGAAGCGTTTCCACTTCGCCGAGCACGTGTCGCTCCATCAGCACCAGCAGCAGGTCGTCGCGACTGGCGAAGTTCGAGTAGAACGCGCCCTGGGAATAGCCGGCCTCCTCGCACAGCCGGCGCAGCGACAGACCGCCGATGCCGTCACGCCTGATCGCCGCATGGGCCGAAGCAATCAGGCGCTCCCGGGTCTCCAGCCGGCTCTGTTCCCTCGTCTTTCGCATTCAATCGGTCCGCTGCAACGCGCGCGGAAGGAAGCGTTCCCGCTTCCCTCCGCTCGTCGTTATTTCGATGTGTCTTTCAGTCCGTCCCGCATCCGGTCGAGCCAGCCGACGACCGCGCCGAGCGCCTGGCTTCCCTTGCCCAGCAGCGTGGACAGTTCGGCCTCGGCGCGCTCGCGCAGCGTGTCGTCGTGCTCCGGCAGCGGCGGCAGGATATGGGCGTAGTAGGTGTTGTCGAGCAACCGATGCAATAGCCGCTCGCCGGGGAACGGCTCGTTGTTGTTCATCGCGCGCGCGCCCTTCAGCAGGTTGCGGATGTCGTATTGCGTCGGGCTGATGTCGGCGACCTGCTTGGGCAGGTCCAGCAGCGTATAGACGCCGATCCGCGCCGTGCGCACCGAGGCTTCCATGGTGAAGATGATGTCGTTGCTGGTCTCGACGAATTGGCCCATCAGCGCCAGGTTGGTACAGCCCTCGGGAACAACGCGCGGGCGGTCGCCCGCCGCCCGCGGCATGAACTGCGCGGTGATGTAAGGCATCAGCGCAAGGCGAACCTTGGTGCTGGCGACGACCGCGTCGATCTGATCGACAATCCCCAGATGATAGCACAGCTCCGCCAGGATTTCCCGGCCGGTGCAGGCGGGCATCGGCTTCTTGACGTGATTGCCGTCCTTGTCCATCAGCAGCGCATAGACCCACAGCACCAGCACATCGTCGGGCTGGGTCGGAAAATGCGGCTGGCGGTTGCAGGTGAAGCTCAGCACCCAGTTGGAATCGGTGAAGGTGATGATTCCGCCGGTGACGGTCTTGCCGGAATACGGATCGTTGACCGACAATTGCTTCAGCTTGTCGATGAGGGGTGAGGGTTTGCAGGTCAGCGTTGCCGATTCCCACATCGAGCCCGCGACATTGCCGTAGAATTTTTCCGGCTTTCCGAACACGGGCGACTTCTTCGCCAGGTTCTTCCACAGCATCCAGTCGCTGTCGTCGCCCGGCTCGGCATTGCCGCGCGCCAGCACGGGGGCGGTGTCCATGTCGCCGTAAGCCGTGCCCTCGGTCATCGATCCCGTCAGCGCGAACACCACGTCGTGCGGTCCGACGGCGATGCTGTCGTCCTTGCCGTCCTTCTTGCAGCGGATCGCGGTCACGGTGCGGCGGCCGGCCTGTTCGACCATGTCGAGATCATAGGCCCTTGTGCCGAACTGAACCTTGACGCCCTTGTCCGCGAGCATACGGGTCAGCGGCACGACGAAGCTGTCGTACTGATTGTATTTCGGAAACACCAGAGCCGACATGTCGGTCAGCCCATCGATCGCATCGAGGAAACGATGCATGTAGAGCTTCATTTCCAGCAGGCTCTGCCAGTTCTCGAAGGCGAACATCGAGCGCCACAGATACCAGAAGTTGGTCTCGAGGAAGCTCGCGCTGAAATATTGCTCGATGGTGATGTCGTCGAGGTCCTCCTTGCGCTTGAGCAGCAGCTTGAGGATCTCCCATTGGTGCAGCTTGCTCAGGCCCAGCGTCGAGAAATCGCGGATCTCGCCCTGCCTGTGCATCAGCCGCGCCTTCGACCAGTTCGGATCGTTGTCGTTGACCAGCCGATATTCGTCGAGGACGGAATAGCCCTCGGGCAATTCCAGCGCCGGCACGTCCTGAAACAGGTCCCAGAAATTGTCGTAGTTGAAGTTCATCTCGCGGCCGCCGCGGATGATGTAGCCCTCGTCGGCATTGCCGGCGCCGTCGAGCGAGCCGCCGGCGATCTGCATCGTATCGAGGATGGTGATGTCCTCGCCTTTCATCCCGCCGTCCCGGATCATGTAGAACGCGGCCGCCAGCCCGGCGATGCCGCTGCCGATGATCCATGCCTTGCGCCCTTCAACCTGTTCGGCCGGAACCGGGCGGTTACGCATGTAGGGGCCCATCATGTCGGGCGGCGGCAGTGTGTCGCTCGGCCCTTTGCGCCAGAACCCTGCGCCCGCATCGGCCTCGATCGGGGGCTTGCCGGAAGTCGGGTTGATCGGTGTGCGGACTGGTTCGGTCATGGTCGTCCCTTCCGTCGATCGCATCCGGGGACGCGATCGAGCTTGTTTCAGATATCAACTGATATTTGAATGACAGATGATATTGCTCAAATCAGGGCGGGAAGTCGAAAACCTTCAGGGTATTAGGTATTTAAGCACCACTCTCGCAGCCAAGATCAAACAGCTGCCCTCGGCGCGGCGCTCCTGACGACCAGAACCGACCGTCGGGGATGTGCGCGGGATCGGCTTTGCGCCCGCGGCCATCGGCTGCTATGCGACGCCATGCCTGCTCCCATCCTTCCGCTGATCGACGCCTGCGCGCTGTGGCCCGCGCGCGGCTCCCTGCTCGGCCTCGACCTCGGGACCAAGACGATCGGCGTCGCCGTGTCCGATCCCGACCGCAGGCTCGCCACCGGGATCGAGACCGTGGCGCGTACCGCGTTCACCGCCGACGCAAAGCGCCTGCTGGCGCTGGCTGCCGAACGTAACGCCTGCGGCTTCGTGCTCGGACTGCCGCTGAACATGGACGGCAGCGAAGGTCCGCGCGTGCAATCCACCCGCGCCTTCGCGCGCAATTTCGCCAGGCTCACCGAGCTGCCGATCGGGCTGTGGGACGAGCGGCTGTCGACCGCCGCGGTCGAGCGCGAGCTGATCGCCAACGACGTCAGCCGCGCCAAGCGGGCCAGGATCATTGACGAACACGCCGCGATCTACATTCTGCAGGGTGCGCTCGACCGGCTGACGGCGCTGAACCGCGCCGGCTGATCGAACTTCATTGCGACGTGAACGAATGACGGACCTGGTGCGATGAACTGCGTCTGCGGATCGGGCAAGCCCTACGACGAGTGCTGCGGGCCGCTGCTCGCCCGCGCGCGTCCCGCCGCGACGCCGGAAGCGCTGATGCGCTCGCGCTACGCGGCATACGCGCTGAAGGATTTCGACTACATCGTCGAGACCACCGATCCCGACATGCGCGACCTGTTCGACCACGACGCCAATCGCGCCTGGATGGAGCAGTCGACCTTCGTCGACCTGCTGATACTCGCGAGCAGCGAGAAAGGCCGAAGCGGCACGGTCGAGTTCGTCGCCCGCTTCAGCCGCGGCGGCACCGACCAGACCCACCACGAGCGCTCGCAATTCCGCAAGGTGCGCGGCCGGTGGTACTTCGCCGAGGGCGTGACGGTCGGCTAGAGCAGTTCCGCATTTGACAAAAACACCGCCGTCATCCTGAGGTGCCCGCAGGGCCGCGCTATGCGCGGCGCTGCGGGCCTCGAAGGATGAGCCGCAACCGCCTTGGCCGCATCCTTCGAGGCGCGCTACGCGCGCACCTCAGGATGACGATTCAGCACTTGAGGAGACGGCAACGCTTCAAACAATCGATGAAGTGCTCTAAGGCGCCCTCGTCCTATCAACAAACGTCATTGCGAGGAGCGAAGCGACGAAGCAATCTAGCAACGTTGCGCACCGGCGCTGGATTGCTTCGCTTCGCTCGCAATGACGCTGCCCTCACATCTCCGGCAGCGCCCGCGCCAGCAGGCTGCGGGCCTGATCCGCCGAGAGGGCCGCCGCGCCGTACATCGTCGCCGGCTCCGGCGTCAACCGCGTTCGCGCGAACAGCTCGGCATGCGGCGGATGCACTTCGTTGAGCGCGGCGGCGGCGGCGAGTTTCGCCAGCGTCTCGACCGCGAGCCGCGCGGTGCGTTCGTTGTCGGCCTGCAGGAACGCCCGCGCCACCAGGCCGGCCGCGGCAGGGGCCCCGGTCAGCGCCGCGGTATCCTGAATCAGGCTCTGCAGCACCTCGGTGCCGGCGTCGCTCTCGCGCGACATCGCGCGCAGCACGTCGAGGCACATCACGTTGCCGGAGCCTTCCCAGATCGCATTGACGGGGGCTTCCCGATAGTGGCGCGCCAGAATGCCGTCCTCGACATAGCCGTTGCCGCCCATGCACTCCATCGCCTCGTAGACGAACGGCGGCGCCGATTTGCACACCCAGTATTTCACGACGGGGGTCATCAGCCGCATATAGGCGGCCTCGAGATGATCGAACGGCGCCTGATCGAACGCCCGGCACAGTCGCATCACCAGCGCCACCGAGGCTTCGACCTGTAGCGCCATGTCGGCGAGCACCGACTGCATCAGCGAATGATCGACCAGATGCTTCTGGAACACGCTGCGATGCCGGGCGTGATGCAGCGCGTGCGCGAGCCCGGACCGCATCAGGCCTGCGGACGCGACCGCGCAATCCTGCCGCGTCAGTTGCACCATCTGGATGATGGTGCGGATGCCCCGCCCCGGCTCGCCGACCGGCACCGCATAGGCGCCGGTGAATTCGACTTCGGACGACGCGTTGGAGCGATTGCCGAGCTTGTCCTTCAGCCGCTGGAACTGGATGTCGTTGACCGAGCCGTCCGGCCTGAAGCGCGGCATGAAGAAACAGCTCAGTCCTTCCTCCGCTTGCGCCAGCACGAGAAAAGCATCGCACATCGGCGCCGACATGAACCATTTATGGCCGATGATGCGATAGCCGTCGCCGTCGCGGATCGCGCGCGTCGCGTTGCTGCGCACGTCGGTGCCGCCCTGCTTCTCGGTCATGCCCATGCCGATGCTCATGCCGCGCTTTTCGCTCCACGGCGCGAATGCGGAATCGTAGCGCCTGGTGCCGAGCACCGGCATCACCTGCGCCAGCAGATCCGGCTGCGCGCCGAGTGCTGCGACCGACGCGCGCGTCATCGTCACCGGGCACAGATGCCCGGTCTCCACCTGCGCCGCCATGTAGAACTTCGCGGCCCGCACCACTTCGGCCGAGCCGCCGGCCGAATGGCCGTGCCCGTCCCAGGTCGAATTGTGGATGCCGGCGTGGAAGCTCTCGGACATCAGTTCGTGATAGGCGGGATGAAACTCGACCTGATCGCGACGCAGCCCCTTGGCGTCGAAGGTCTTGAGCTTCGGCGTGTGCTCGTTGGCGAGCCGGCCGCGCTCGGCCATATGCGCAGAGCCCCAGACCCGGCCGAACGCCTCGAGCTCGACATGGGCGTGGCTGCCCTGATTCAGCGCCACCGCCTCGACCAGCGGCCGGTCGGCGCCGAACAGATCGACGTCCTCGAACGGCGGCGACTGATTGAAGACGTCGTGGGTCGCGAAAGCGCTGTCGGTCATGATTGTTCCAGGCTGAGAAGAGATTCGGCGGCATGTTACGCACAAACGCGCGCAAGATCACGCCGGTTCGCGGATCGTGCCACCTCGTCCGACTACGACCGCCCCCTCGCCGCCCGCGATTACCGCAGCCGGCGTACGATCGGAAAATCGTAGGCCCGGCGACCGATGCCCGGCAGCGAGAAGTGCCACCACTCCTTGCTGAAATTGACGAAGCCCTGCCGTGCCATCGCGCTCACCAGCAGCCTGCGCCAGCGGCGCTGCGCCGGACTGATCGATTTGGCCGCGGTATGCGCCCTTGCGTCGGAGCAATCGTAGCCGGTGCCCATGTCGACGCTGTCCTCCGGCGCGCGTCGCGCTTCCGGCGCGATACAATCGGCATAGGCGCGGTCCGGATCGAACGCCGGTCCCTTCGGCGCGGTGAGATCGACCAGCGTGACGTCGACCGCGGCGCCGGTCGAGTGACCGGAATATTCCGCGATGTAGCCGAGCCGGAACAGCTCGCTCTTGCTGAAGCCCGGATTGTAGCGCCGCTGCGCCGCGGTCTCGTGGCCGTCCTGCGCCCACGTCACCATCTCGCGCGACGCCCGCGCCGGCCGGTAGCAATCCAGCATCTTCAGCGAGACTTGCTGTTGGGCGAGTTCGCGCTGCACCTTCTGCAAGGCGAGCCCGACAGAACGCCTGACGATGCACTCGTTCGCCTCATAGCCGGGCAGCCTGCGGCCGACGAAATTGTTGACGCCCGCATAGCGGATATCCTGCCGAATGCTGGGATCGAGATCGCGCAGATAAACGAAGTCGTCAGGCAGAGCCTGCGCAGCCACCGGCGTCGTCAGTACGATGCTGAAGAAAGCCAGCGAGAGGCGGCGCATCAAGCTCATGCGCTCATTTCATCCGCTCGCGCGCGGCCTTGAAGCCTTTGACGAACCGCGCCAGCGTGTGCGAGGTGGCGCCGCGCGGCAGCGTCACTTCGATCAGCGAAAACTGCCCGCGCCGGTTGAACGCGGCATCGAGCGCGGCGGCGAGTTCGGCGCGTGTTCTGACGCGCACGCCGTGGCCGCCGATCGACGGCGCGATATCGGCGAAGTGCCAGTCGTCGAGATCGTTGAACTTCGATTCCGGCTGGAACACCCGCAGCATCTCCCAGCTGCAATTGTTGAACAGCACCACGATCGGGTCGAGCCCGTAGCGCTTGCAGTTGCCGAGCTCCCAGCCCGTCATCTGGAACGCGCCGTCGCCGACCAGGATCAGCGGCCGCAACCCGGTGGCCGCGACGCCGACGCCGGCCGGCACGCCGAAGCCCATGCCGGCGTAGTAACCCGGCGCCGCCAGCGCGGTGTTGTCGATCTCCATCGCGGTGAACAGGCAGTCGCCGATATCGGCGGTCATCGGCATCTTGCCGTATTTGTCGAACAGGTCGTTGATCGCGGTCGCGATGTCGGATGGCGCGACTGCGCCTGAATCCGCGACGAGCTTGCGCGGATAGACCATGCCCTGCCCGGCGTTGCGCGGCCGCGGCGGATGCTGCGTGGCATGGGCGTCGAGCCCGGCGATCAGATCCGCCAGCGGCAGATCGCGATAGACGTGGTGCCCGATCTGCACTTCGCGCCCGGTCGCGAGAACCGTGCGGCGCGGATCGGTCATGTTGGTCGACAGCGCGAAATTGGTATCGGACAGGATCACCCCGAACATCAGCACCAGGTCTGACTCTTCGACCAGCGCGGACAGCCCCGGATCGCCGGCGGCGCCCATATAGGTGCCGGCCACGACGTCGTCCTCGCCTTCGAGCAATCCTCGCCCCATGAAGGTGGTGACCACCGGCAGGCCGAGCTTGCGGGCGAGCGCCGCGACCTCTTTCTCGACACCGTAGCGGCGGATCTCGACGTCGACCACCACCACCGGCGATTTCGCCTTGGCGACCCGGCCGAGAATTTCCTCGGCGCATTCGGCGAGCGCGCCGGGATCGGCCGCGCGCTGCGGCAGCTTCTCGACCGGCTCGACATTGGCGTCGACCATGTCGCGCGGAAACTCGATATAGACCGGCAGCGACAGTTCCAGCGCGCTGCGCAGCACCCGGGCGATCTCGGCCGGCGCAGTCGCCGGATCGTCCAGCACCGCCTGCGCGCAGGTGACTTCCCTGAACACCGCTAGCTGGGTGTCGACGGTGCGGACCTGGTGATGCAGCAGATAGCCGCTGGTGCGTTCGCGCGCACCCGGCGCGCCTGCGATCACCACCACCGGCGAACGCTCCGCATAGGCGCCGGCGATCGAATTGACGAGATTGAATGCGCCGGCGCCGTAGGTCACCACCGCGACGCCGATGCCGCCATGGTAACGCGACGCCGCATCCGCCGCGAAGCCGACCGCCGGCTCGTGGCTCAGGGTGAAATAAGGCAGGCTCCCGCTCTCCTCGATCACCTTGAAGAACGGCAGCACGAAATCGCCCGGGATGCCGAAGATTTCCCTGGCGCCATGATCCTCGAGAGCGTCGAGCAAAGCGGTCGCAAGCGTCGGCATGGGGGCTCCTGAGCGTCGCGCGAAACAGTCCGCACCGCTTTACCAGAACCGCCGCATCCGACCAACGTCGCAAGCCGGTCGCGACACGCCGGACGCATGTTCCACAGCGCCGGGGATATTCTGCGCGGCGGTGCTGATCGCGCTTGCCCGCTCCGGCAACTCTCCCTATAGCTCTTGCTTTAATGACCCCCGCATTGAAATCGACCTTTGTCCTCGCTCACCGGCATCTGCTGGGGATCGAAGGGCTTTCCGCCGCCGACATCACCGGCCTGCTCGACCTCTCCGAGGAATATGTCGAGCTCAACCGGCAGGTCGACAAGAAACGCGCCTCGTTGCGCGGCCGCACCCAGGTCAATCTGTTCTTCGAGGCCTCGACGCGGACGCAGTCGTCGTTCGAGATCGCCGGCAAGCGGCTCGGCGCCGACGTCATGAACATGAGCGTGTCGTCGTCCTCGATGCGCAAGGGCGAGACGCTGATGGACACCGCGGTGACGCTGAACGCGATGCACCCGGACATCCTCGTGGTCCGCCACCACGCCTCCGGCGCGGTCGAGCTTCTTGCGCGAAAAGTCGACGGCTCGGTGATCAATGCCGGCGACGGCGCGCACGAGCATCCGACCCAGGCCCTGCTGGATGCGCTGACCATCCGCCGCAACAAGGGCCGGCTCGAAGGTCTGGTGATCGCGATCTGCGGCGACGTCATGCATTCGCGGGTGGCGCGCTCCAACATCCTGCTGCTCAACACCATGGGCGCGCGCGTCCGCGTGGTCGCGCCCTCCACGCTGTTGCCCCGCGGCATCGAGCGGATGGGCGTCGAGGTCGCGCGCGACATGCGCGAGGGGCTCGACGGCGCGGATATCGTCATGATGCTGCGGCTGCAGCGCGAGCGGATGAACGGCTCCTTCGTGCCGTCGAGCGGCGAGTATTTCAACTATTTCG
Source organism: Rhodopseudomonas sp. NSM (assembly GCF_052445935.1). Taxonomy (NCBI): domain Bacteria; kingdom Pseudomonadati; phylum Pseudomonadota; class Alphaproteobacteria; order Hyphomicrobiales; family Nitrobacteraceae; genus Rhodopseudomonas; species Rhodopseudomonas sp. NSM. The sequence continues at coordinate 447,801 of NZ_JBQTCH010000002.1, forward strand.
GGCTAGACCAGAAGAAGCTGGCCTACGCCAAGCCCGACGCGCTGGTGATGCATCCGGGGCCGATGAATCGCGGCGTCGAGATCGACTCGATCGTCGCCGACGGCGCGCAATCGGTGATCCGCGAACAGGTCGAAATGGGCGTGGCGGTGCGGATGGCGGTGCTCGAAGCGCTCGCCCGCAACCTGCCCAACGCGTGAAGCTGGAACGGAACTGAGATGCTGATCGACCGCCGCCCGATCCTGCTCGCTAATGCCCGCCTGATCGATCCGGCGCGCGACTTCGACGGCCTCGGCGACGTGCTGATCGCCGACGGCGTGATCCGCGACGCCCGCCGCGGCATCGGCGCGGCCGGTGTGCCGGAAGGCACCGACATCATCAATTGCGCCGGCATGGTGGTCGCCCCCGGCTTGGTCGACATGCGCGCCTTCGTCGGCGAGCCCGGCGCCAGCCACCGCGAGACCTTCGCCTCGGCCAGCCAGGCCGCCGCCGCCGGCGGCATCACCACCATCATCTGCCAGCCGAACACCTCGCCGGTGATCGACAATTCGGCGACGGTCGACTTCGTAATGCGCCGCGCGCGCGACACCGCGATCGTCAACATCCATCCGATGGCGGCGCTGACCAAGGGGCTGAACGGCACCGAGATGACCGAGATCGGCCTCCTGAAGGCCGCCGGCGCCGTGGCGTTCAGCGACGGCGACCGTAGCGTGATGAACGCGCGGGTGATGCGCAGCGCGCTGACCTACGCCCGCGATTTCGACGCGCTGATCGTGCACCACACCGAAGACCCCGATCTGGTCGCCGAAGGCGTGATGAACGAGAGCGAATTCGCCACCCGGCTCGGGCTGTCCGGCGTGCCGAACGCCGCCGAGGCCGTGGTGCTGGAGCGCGACGTCCGCCTCGCCGCGCTGACCGGCGGCCGCTACCACGCCGCCTCGCTGACCTGCATCGAGTCGCTGGAGATCCTGCAGCGCGCGCGCGATTCCGGGATCAACGTCTCGGCGTCGGTGTCGATCAATCACGTCACCCTCAACGAGAACGACATCGGCCCGTACCGCACCTTCCTCAAGCTGTCGCCGCCGCTGCGCACCGAGGACGACCGCAAGGCGCTGATCGCCGCCGTCTCCTCCGGTCTGATCGACGTCATCATGTCGGATCACAATCCGCAGGACGTCGAGGTCAAGCGGCTGCCCTTCGCCGAGGCCGCCGCCGGCGCGATCGGGCTGGAGACGATGCTGCCGGCCGGCCTGCGGCTGGTGCATAGTGGCGAACTCGATCTGGTGAGCCTGATCCGCGCCATGTCGACCCGCCCGGCCGAACTGCTCGGCCTGCCCGGCGGCACGCTGCGCGCCGGCAGCCCGGCCGACCTGATCGTGATCGACCTCGACACGCCGTGGATCGTCGATCCGAACGAACTGAAATCGAAGTGCAAGAACACCCCGTTCGACGAGGCGCGGTTCTCCGGACGGGTGGTCCGCACCATCGTCGGCGGCCGCACGGTGTACGAGCACGTGTAAGTGGATTTGAAGGACTGCGTCAGTGTCCGGACGATAAGGGCTTCCGTTCTCGTCATTGCGAGCGAAGCGAAGCAATCCAGAAGCGCCGTGCACTACGCTGGATTGCCTCGTCGCTTCGCTCCTCGCAATGACGGGGAAAGTCTGACTTTATTGCCGACGCGCTAGAGTTGTTTGGAGAATTGTGATGATCGGGATCTACATCGCAGCGCTGCTGCTCGGCTATCTGTTCGGCTCGATCCCGTTCGGGCTGATCCTGACCAGGTTCGCCGGCACGCAGGATCTGCGCTCGATCGGCTCCGGCAATATCGGCGCCACCAACGTGTTACGCACCGGCCGCAAGGGCCTCGCCGCCGCCACGCTGCTGCTCGACGCGCTGAAGGGCACCGCCGCGGTGATCATCGCGTCGAGTTTCGGCGGCGCCGAAGCGGCGATGCTGGCGGCGCTCGGCGCGTTTCTCGGCCACCTGTTTCCGGTCTGGCTGAAGTTCAAGGGCGGCAAGGGCGTCGCCGTCTACATCGGCGTGCTGATCGGCCTGTTCTGGCCGGCGGCGATCGTGTTCTGCCTGCTCTGGCTCGCCACTGCCTTCACCGCGCGCTACTCGTCGCTGTCCGCTTTGGTCGCCGCCTTCATCACCCCGATCTTCCTGTGGTGGTTCGGCCACCCGGCCCTCGCCTCGCTGTTCGCCGTGCTGACGCTGCTGCTGTTCTGGATGCACCGCGAAAACATCAAGCGACTGCAGGCCGGCACCGAGAGCAGGATCGGCGAGAAGAAGTAAGCGGCCACCGCCGCGAAGCCGGAAACGCCGGCCTCACGCACCGCCTTCGTCGAACTTGCCTACACCAATAAGTTGCGCAACACTCGCCTTGCGGAGGCGGGCGTGGGCGACAGCATTGGGACTTCCGGCACGACCGTCCTCACCGAGGCGCAGCGGATCGACTGGCTGCGGCTGATCCGGGCCGACAATGTCGGGCCGCGCACCTTTCGCTCGCTGATCAATCATTTCGGTTCGGCCCGCGCGGCGCTGGAGCGGCTGCCGGATCTGGCCCGGCGCGGCGGCGCGGCGCGCGCCGGACGCATCCCGGGCGAGGACGAGGCGCGGCGCGAGATCGAGGGCGGGCGTCGGCTCGGCGTCGAACTGGTCGCGCCGGGCGAGCCCGGCTATCCCCCTCGCCTCGCGCTGATCGACGACGCGCCGCCGCTGCTTGGCGTCCACGCATTGCCCGACGCGCTGGCCTTGATGGCACGGCCGATGATCGCGATCGTCGGCTCGCGCAACGCTTCCGGCGCCGGGCTGAAATTCGCTCAGCTTCTCGCCGGCGACCTCGGCGCCAGCGGCTTCGTGGTGATCTCAGGGCTGGCGCGCGGCATCGACCAGGCGGCGCATCGCGCCAGTCTCGGCAGCGGCACCGTCGCGGTGCTCGCCGGCGGCCACGACAGGATCTATCCGGCCGAGCACGAGGAGCTGCTGCTCGACATCGTCGAAGCCCGCGGCGCGGCGATCTCGGAGATGCCGCTCGGCCATGTCCCGCGCGGCAAGGATTTTCCCCGCCGCAACCGGCTGATCTCCGGCGCGTCGGTCGGCGTCGCGGTGATCGAGGCGGCGTACCGCTCCGGCTCGCTGATCACCGCGCGGCGCGCCGCCGATCAGGGGCGCGAGGTGTTCGCGGTACCCGGCTCGCCGCTCGATCCGCGCGCCGCCGGCACCAACGACCTGATCAAGCAGGGTGCGGCGCTGATCACCTGCGCCGCCGACATCATCCAGGCGGTGGCGCCGATCCTCGAGCGGCCGATCGAGCTGCCGGGCCGCGAGCCCGATCACGCCTTGCCGGCGAGCGAGCCCGACGAAGGCGACCGCGCCCGCATCATCAACCTGCTCGGGCCGAGCCCGGTCGGCATCGACGATCTGATCCGCCTCTCCGGCATCGCTCCGGCGGTTGTGCGCACGGTGCTGCTGGAGCTGGAGATCGCCGGCCGGCTGGAGCGCCATGGCGGCGGGCTGGTGTCGCTGAGTTGAAGCGTCAGTTCGACGAGCCGCGACTATCGAAGGCGCGTCGCGCGGTCTCGATTTCCGGCAGATGCTGCATCGCCCAGCAGCCCAGCGCCTGCACCGGCTGGCTCAGGCCGTGCCCGAGCGGCGTCAGTTCGTAGTCGACGCGCGGCGGCACCGTCGGAAACACGGTGCGCGTCACCAGCCCGTCGCGCTCGAGCCCGCGCAGCGTCAGCGTCAGCATCCGCTGCGAGATCCCGCCGATCATCCGCTTCAGCTCGTTGAAGCGCCGCGGCCCATCGCGCAGCAGCATGATCACCAGCACGGTCCATTTGTCGCCGACCCGCGACAGCACTGAATTCACGCCCTGGCAATCGCTGTGCGCGTGGGCGCCCGGCCCGAGAGGCACATCAGTGTGCCCGGGAACATCGCTGTGCGCAGGCAGATCGCTGTGCTCGGGTTTCAAAATAGTGCCTTCTTGTGCGGTTTTCGCAGTCACTCATAGTGCGTCAGTTACAAATCTATACCAAGGAAGACGCCAATGAAACTGCTCCATATCGACTCCAGCGTGCTCGGCCCCCACTCGGTCAGCCGCCAGGTCTCCGCCGCGATCGTCGACCGGCTTCGCCAGGCCCACTCGGGACTGACCGTCACCTATCGCGACCTCACCGCCGAGCCGCTGCGGCACCTTTCGGGTCCGCATCTCGCCGCCGCGCAGGGCGCCGCCCCCGAGCCGTCGCTGCAATCCGACCTTGCCGCGGGTCAGGCGGTGCTGGACGAATTCCTCGCCGCCGACATCGCGGTAATCGGCGCGCCGATGTACAATTTTACCATCCCGAGCCAGCTCAAGGCCTGGATCGACCGCATCCTCGTCGCCGGCAAGACCTTCAAATACGGTCCCACCGGCGTCGACGGGCTGGCCGCCGGCAAGCGGGTGATCATCGCGGTGTCGCGGGGCGGCTTCTATGGCGCCGATACGCCGATGGCGGTCGGCGAGCATCTGGAAAGCTATCTGCGCTTCGTGTTCGGCTTCATCGGCATCGCCGATCCCGAAATCATCTCGGCGGACGGCATCCAGCTCGGTCCGGAGCATCGCGAGAAGGCGCTCGCTTCGGCGCTGTCCGCCGCGGCCGGCCTGCGAGCGGCCTGACGGCGCAAGCATCGCGGCACGCCCCCCCAAAAAAGCAACGGCCCGAAGTGGTGACACTTCGAGCCATCTTGGAGGCGGACGTACATCCGGCCCGCCTCCTGCTTATTCGAATCGTGAACCAGTTCGGTTAATAAGACGTGAACGCCGACTTTGGTTCCGCCGAGCTTGCGGGAGCGCGCTCACAAGCGTCCGACTTGGCCTTTGAAAGTCAAAGCAGCCCGCGAGGTTAGCTCGTTCATCTGACACTCGGCGCGAGCCTCTTTACTTGCTCTCCGAACGGCGACCGGTGCGATGGCGGACGATCTCGGTGGCCTCCAGCCGCGCCATGTCGAGCAGATAACACAGCATATCCAGTCGATGGACACCGGCGATCGTGATCAGCTCGGAGATCGCCTCGACGAGGTAGCCGGCCGCTTCGGCCGGGCCGCCATCGCGATCACGTGAGCCGCTGCCACTTCGTGACACCATGGGCGGATCCTTTCAGGGGTAACGACGGCCCCCATCGGTGAGTCTCACCTACGTAATACTACTCTAGGTTGTGCAACTCTAGGTTTAATTTTCGTATCGGCCCACGCGATTTTCTGTCGCTATGGGCCGGCGTGATGACCGGGACGATTTGACAGCGACCGCACCAGAACCCATGTTCCGGGCAATGCGGCTGGCGCGAGTCTCGCGAAAACGGTGCATTTCTCTCAGCTAAGTCATTGGAATCCGATGAATCTCGTCATTGTCGAGTCGCCTGCGAAGGCCAAGACGATCAACAAATATCTGGGCTCGTCCTACGAGGTTCTGGCCTCGTTCGGGCATGTGCGCGACCTTCCGGCCAAGAATGGCTCGGTCGATCCCGACGCCAACTTCCAGATGATCTGGGAGATCGATCCGAAAGCCGCCGGGCGGCTCAACGACATCGCGAAGGCGCTCAAGGGCGCCGACAAGCTGATCCTCGCCACCGACCCTGATCGTGAGGGTGAGGCGATCTCCTGGCACGTCCTGGAGGTGCTGAAACAGAAGCGTGCGCTGAAGGACCAGAAGGTCGAGCGCGTGGTGTTCAACGCCATCACCAAGCAGTCCGTCACCGAGGCGATGCAGCATCCGCGCGAGATCGACGGTGCGCTGGTCGACGCCTATATGGCCCGCCGCGCGCTGGACTATCTGGTCGGCTTCACCCTCTCCCCGGTGCTGTGGCGCAAGCTGCCCGGCGCCCGCTCGGCGGGGCGCGTGCAATCGGTCGCGCTGCGTCTGGTGTGCGACCGCGAGATGGAGATCGAGAAGTTCGTCGCGCGCGAATACTGGTCGCTGATCGCGACCCTGACGACGCCGCGCGGCGAGAGCTTCGAGGCCCGCCTGGTCGGCGCCGACGGCAAGAAGATCCAGCGGCTCGACATCGGCACCGGCGCCGAGGCGGAGGATTTCAAGCAGGCGATCGAGACCGCCAATTTCAAAGTGTCGAGCGTCGAGGCCAAGCCCGCCCGCCGCAACCCGCAGGCGCCGTTCACCACCTCGACGCTGCAGCAGGAAGCCAGCCGCAAGCTCGGTTTCGCGCCGGCGCACACGATGCGGATCGCGCAGCGACTGTATGAAGGCATCGACATCGGCGGCGAGACCACCGGCCTCATTACCTATATGCGAACCGACGGCGTCCAGATCGACCCGTCCGCCATCACCCAGGCGCGCAAGGTGATCGCCGAGGATTATGGCGCAGCCTATGTGCCGGGCTCGCCGCGGCAGTATCAGGCCAAGGCCAAGAACGCGCAGGAGGCCCACGAAGCCATCCGCCCGACCGACATGTCGCGCCGCCCGGCCGAGGTCACCAAGCGGCTCGATTCCGATCAGGCGCGGCTCTACGAACTGATCTGGGTCCGCACCGTCGCCAGCCAGATGGAATCGGCCGAGATGGAGCGCACCACCGTCGACATCGAGGCGAAAGCCGGGTCGCGGGTGCTGGAGCTGCGCGCCACCGGCCAGGTGGTCAAGTTCGACGGCTTCCTCGCCGCCTATCAGGAAGGCCGCGACGACGACAGCGAGGACGAGGAGTCGCGCCGGCTGCCGGCGATGAGCGAGAACGAAGCGCTGAAGCGCGAAGCGCTCGCCGTCACCCAGCACTTCACCGAGCCGCCGCCGCGCTTCTCCGAAGCCTCATTGGTAAAGCGGATGGAAGAGCTCGGCATCGGCCGGCCCTCGACCTACGCGTCGATCCTGCAGGTGCTGAAGGATCGCGGATATGTGAGGCTCGAGAAGAAGCGGCTGCACGGCGAGGACAAGGGCCGCGTCGTGATCGCGTTCCTGGAGAGCTTCTTCGCCCGCTACGTCGAATACGACTTCACCGCGGCGCTGGAAGAAAAGCTCGACCGCATCTCCAACAACGAAATCTCCTGGCAGGAAGTGCTGCGCGATTTCTGGACCGACTTCATCGGCGCCGTCGACGACATCAAGGAATTGCGCGTCGCACAGGTGCTCGACGTGCTCGACGAGTTGCTCGGCCCGCACATCTATGCGCCGCGCGAGGACGGCGGCGATCCGCGGCAATGCCCGAGCTGCGGCACCGGTCGGCTCAACCTCAAGGCCGGCAAGTTCGGCGCCTTCGTCGGCTGCTCGAACTATCCGGAATGCCGCCACACCCGCCCGCTTGCTGCAGACGGCGGCGGCGGCGATGCCGACCGCGTGCTCGGCCTCGATCCGGACACCGGCTTCGAAGTGGCCGTCAAATCCGGCCGGTTCGGCCCCTATATCCAGCTCGGCGATGCCAAGGACTACGCGGAAGGCGAGAAGCCCAAGCGCGCCGGCATCCCGAAGGGCACCTCGCCGTCCGACGTCGAGCTCGACGTCGCGCTGCGGCTCTTGGCGCTGCCGCGTGAAGTCGGCAAGCACCCCGAGACCGGCGAGCCGATCAAGGCCGGCATCGGCCGGTTCGGGCCCTATGTGCAGCACGAGAAGACCTACGCCAGCCTCGAGGCCGGCGACGACGTCCACAATATCGGGCTCAACCGCGCGGCGACGCTGATCGCCGAGAAGATCGCCAAGGGCCCGAGCAAGCGGCGTTTTGGTGCTGATCCCGGCAAGCCGCTCGGCGATCATCCGTCGCTCGGTCCCGTCGCCGTCAAGGCCGGCCGCTACGGCGCCTATGTCACGGCGGGCGGCGTCAACGCCACGATCCCGAACGACAAGACCCAGGACACCATCACGCTGCCGGAAGCGATCGCGCTGATCGACGAGCGCGCCGCCAAGGGCGGCGGGGCTAAGGCCAAGAAGAAGGCGCCGGCCAAGAAGGCTGCCACCAAGAGCGATGCCAAGCCCGCCAAGAAAGCCGCCGCGAAAAAGGCAAAGCCGAAAGCCGAAGGCGCCGCCGCAAGCCCGGCGCGCGCGCCGGTGAAAGCCAAGACGTCAACGACCAAGCCCAAAGCCGCAGCCGCCAAGCCCAAATCAACCGCCAAGAAGAGCGCGGCCAAGAACGGATAGATGTGAGCAAGACGCGCGACGACAAGTTCCCGGACAAGGCCACCCTCCTCGCCTTCATCCGCGCGCATCCAGGCAAGGTCGGCACCCGCGAGATCGCGCGGGAGTTCGGCCTGAAGAATGCCGACCGTGCCGAGCTGAAGCGCCGTCTCAAGGAACTGTCCGACGAGGGCACGATCCGCAAGAGCGGCCGCCGCAAGGTCGCCGAGCCGGCAACCCTGCCCCCGACGCTGCTCGCGGACGTCGTCGCGCGCGACAGCGACGGCGAACTGATCGCGACGCCCGCGGAATGGGACGAGCAGGACGGCGATCCGCCGAAGATCCGCCTCCACATCCCGCGCCGTCCCAAGCCCGGCACCGCCGCCGGCCTCGGCGACCGCGCGCTGCTGCATGTCGAGCCGGCCGAGGCGCCCGAGCAAGGTCCCGCTTACGTCGGCCGCGTCATCCGCGTGCTCGATCGCGGCAAGCCTCGCATTCTCGGCATCTTTCGCGCATCGCCGCAGGGCGGCGGCCGGCTGGTGCCGGTCGACAAGAAACAGGCCGGGCGCGAACTCAATATCGCGCCCCACGATGCGGGCGGCGCGGAAGACGGCGATCTCGTCAGCGTCGACCTGATCCGCAGCCGCGGTTACGGACTCTCCTCCGGGCGCGTCAAGGAACGGCTCGGCTCGCTCGCGACCGAAAAGGCCGTCAGCCTGATCGCGATCCACTCCCACGACATCCCGCAGGAATTCTCGACAACCGCGCTGCGCGAATCCGAAGCCGCCGAGCCGGCGACGCTAAAGGGCCGCGAGGACTGGCGCGAGCTGCCGCTGGTGACGATCGATCCGCCCGACGCCAAGGACCACGACGACGCGGTCCACGCCGAACCGGATCCCGATCCAAACAACAAAGGCGGCGTGATCCTGCACGTCGCGATCGCCGACGTCGCTTACTACGTGCGGCCCGACTCGGCGCTCGACCGCGACGCGCTGCGGCGCGGCAATTCGGTGTACTTCCCCGACCGCGTCGTGCCGATGCTGCCGGAGCGGATTTCCAACGATCTGTGCTCGCTGAAGCCCGGCGAGCCGCGCGGCGCGCTGGCGGTCCGCATGGTGATCGGCGCCGATGGCCGCAAGCGCTCGCATTCGTTTCATCGCGTGCTGATGCGCTCGGCCGCAAAGCTGAACTACGCGCAGGCCCAGGCCGCGATCGACGGCCATCCGGACGACACCACCGGACCGCTGCTCGACACCATTCTGAAGCCGCTTTACGACGCCTACGCGATCGTCAAGCGCGGCCGCGACGAGCGCGACCCGCTCGATCTCGATCTGCCCGAGCGCAAGATCATGCTGAAGCCGGACGGCACCGTCGATCGCGTCATCGTGCCCGAACGCCTCGACGCGCATAAATTGATCGAGGAATTCATGATCCTCGCCAACGTCGCCGCCGCGGAGATGCTGGAGAAGAAGGCGCTGCCGCTGATCTACCGGGTGCACGACGAGCCGAGCGTGGAGAAGGTCCACAACCTCGTCGATTTCCTCAAGACGCTCGATCTGTCCTTCGCCAAGGGCGGCGCGCTGAAGCCGGCGCAGTTCAACCGCATCCTGGCGATGGTCAAGGGCGAAGACGCAGAGCCGCTGGTCAACGAAGTGGTGCTGCGCTCGCAGGCGCAGGCGGAATATGCCTCGGAGAATTACGGCCATTTCGGCCTGAACCTGCGCCGCTACGCGCATTTCACCTCGCCGATCCGGCGCTACGCCGATCTCGTGGTGCACCGCGCGCTGATCCGCGCGCTCAATCTCGGCGACGGGGCACTACCCGAGGCCGAGACGGTGGAAACGCTGGCCGAAGTCGCAGCCCAGATCTCGCTGACGGAACGCCGCGCGATGAAGGCCGAGCGCGAGACCGTCGACCGGCTGATCGCGCATCACCTCGCCGACCGCATCGGCGCGACCTTTCAGGGCCGGATTTCAGGCGTCACCAAGGCCGGCCTGTTCGTCAAGTTGAGCGACACCGGTGCCGACGGGCTGATTCCGATCCGCACACTCGGCGACGAATATTACAACTACGACGAAGCCCGCCATGCGCTGATCGGCTCGCGCAGCGGTGCCATGCATCGGCTGGGGGACGTCGTCGACGTTCGTCTGGTAGAAGCTGCACCAGTGGCTGGCGCATTGCGGTTCGAGCTCTTAAGTGAATCGCGTAGCGTCGCGCGCGGCCCGGGCAAAGTTCCGCACAAGGGCAAGGGACCGAAACCGCCAAAAGGCAATGCCATCGGGCGCAGCAAGGCCGGCAAGACGAAAGACGCCAAGGCATCGAAGCGAAAGCCGAACAAGCCCGGAAAGGGAAAGCGATGAAAGCCGTTGTGAATCGTGCGCCGATCGTCTGGCCGTCGGACAACGCTCCCACCGAGGATCGCAATGTCTGGCAGGCGATGTGGCGCGGCTTCCGCGGCCGCTGCCCGCAATGCGGCGAAGGCAAGATGTTCCGCGGTTTCCTGAAGACCGCCGATAGCTGCAGCCATTGCGGTCAGGACTTCACCGGTCACCGCGCCGACGATCTGCCGGCCTATCTGGTGATCGTCATCGTCGGCCACATCGTGGTTCCGATCGCGCTGTCGATCGAGACCAATTTCTCGCCGCCGGTGATGTTGCAGCTTGCGATCTATCTGCCTATCACCCTGATTGCATCGCTGGCGCTGCTGCAGCCGGTGAAGGGCGCGGTGGTCGGCCTGCAATGGGCGTTCCGGATGCACGGCTTCGACGAGAACAATCCAGAGAAGTGACGGCGATCACGCCGCATCAATAACAAGAAAAGGGGGAGCGGGATGAGCGAGACGGTCACGCAGGCTGCGCACACGGTCGAACAGGGTGAGAAGGAAGCCGATCACCATCCGTATTTCCGTCCCAAGGACGCCGCGACGCTGATCCTGGTCGATCGCAGCGGCAGCATCCCGAAGGTTCTGGTCGGCCGCCGCCACGACAAGGTGGTGTTCATGCCCGGCAAGTTCGTGTTCCCCGGCGGCCGGGTCGACAAGTTCGACAACCGCGTGCCGGTGGCAGCGCAGATTCCGCCGGAGCTCGAGGCCAATCTGCTCAAGGGCAGCCCCAGAATCACCCCCGCCCGCGCCCGCGCGCTGGCGATCGCGGCGATCCGCGAGGCCTGTGAGGAGACCGGCCTGTGTCTCGGCTGCAAGGCGGACGCGGTCCGCTCCGGTCTCGACGGACCCTGGCAGCCCTTCGCCGAGGCCGGGCTGTTGCCCGATCCCTCCGGCCTGTTCCTGATTGCCCGCGCCATCACCCCGCCCGGCCGCGTCCGGCGCTTCGACACCCGGTTCTTCACCGCCGATGCGTCGGCGATCGCCCACCGGGTCGAGGGTGTCGTCCACGCCGATGCCGAGCTGGTCGAGCTGGTCTGGGTCGAGCTCGGCTCCAGCCCGCTCGCCGATCTGCATGCGATGACCAAGAACGTGCTCGGCGAGTTGCATCGCCGCCTCGCCACCGGCCCGCTGCGCCACGACGCGCCGGTGCCGTTCTTCCATTTCTATGGCGGCAAGATGCAGAAGGACCTGCTGCCGGGCGCCTGAGGGCCCGGCACTGCCTGCGCTCTACCGGGCCGCCCGGCGGGCCATGATTTCCAGCACCAGGGCGACCGCCGCCAGCGCGGCGCCGAAGCCGCATACCGCCGGCCAGCCGCCCTGCCCCCATGCGAACGCCGCGCCGGCGGAGCCGGCCGAGCCGCCGATGAACATGCCGGTCATGAATACGGTATTCAGCCGGCTGCGCGCCTCCGGCACCAGCGCGTAGACGATGTGCTGGTTCGAGATCAGGGCGCTCTGCAGCCCGAAATCCAGCACGATCACGCCCAGCACCAGCCCCGCCACGCTGCCCCACAGGCCGAACAGCGCCCATGACGCCAGCGTCAGCAGCGCGCCGATCGTGATCACCGGCCCGGGCCCGCTGCGGTCGGCGATGCGTCCGGCGATCGGGGCGGCAAGAATGCCGACCACGCCGACCAGCCCGAACAAGCCGGCCGCGTCGGGGCCGAGCCCGAAGCGCGGCTCCTGCAGATGCAGCGCCAGCACCGTCCAGAACACGCTGAACGATCCGAACAGCGCGGCCTGCACTAGCGTGGCGCGGCGCAGGCTCGGCTGCTCGCGCCACAGCGCCAGCAGCGATTTCAGCGCGGCGCCGTAGCCGATCGTCAGATGCGGATGGTGGCGCGGCAGCAGCCACGCCATCAGCGCGGCGGCGACCAGCGCCATCGGCGCCGCCAGCCAGAACATCTCGCGCCAGCCGGCATGGCCGGCGACGAATCCGGCCACGGTGCGGCTCAGCAGAATGCCGCACAGCAGCCCCGCCATCACCGCGCCGATCACCTTGCCGCGCCGCGCCGGCTCGGCCAGCGCCGCCGCGAACGGCACCACCTGCTGCGCCACCGTGGCGCAGGCGCCCAGCGCCAGCGAGGCGACGATCATCAGGCCGGCCGACGGCGCCAGCGCCACCAGCACCAGCGCGCCCGCGAGCAGCACGAATTGCCATGCGATCAGCCGGCGCCGGTCGGTGAGATCGCCGAGCGGCACCAGCAGGAACAGGCCGACGGCGTAGCCGAACTGGGTCGCGGTCGGAATCATGCCGGTCAGCGACGGCGTGCCGAGGTCGCGCTCGATCACGCCGAGCATCGGCTGGTTGTAGTAGATGTTGGCCACCGCGATCCCGGAGGCGGCTGCCATCGCCAGGGTCAGGCCGAAGCTCATCGCCGGGCCCGATGGCGCGCCCTCCTCCCGGCCGGCCTTGCGCGGCGGCGGCTCGGGTCGTTGCTCGTCCACCACCCTCAGGCTCGGCTCGATCGCTGTCATTGCTCGACTTTCGTATGGATTCGGGTCGGCTTCGAACATGGGGCACGCCGGCCCCGTGTCGAGAGCGGTTCGGCGAGGATCTGCGATGCAGAAGTCCGCCGTCTTGTCGAAATCGCCCGTATTTCGGCTTAGTCCGGCCTGAAATGGCCCGAAACCGCCTCCGGCTCCCGGCGGCGGCGCCGATTGGAGCGAAAACCTTGACTTTCGATCATTCGCGGCTAGTTTGCGCGCCAAACGCGGGTCCTGACGTTCGACCTCGCTGATTGATTCCCGACATCCGAGGTTCCGACATGGCCAAAGCGGTCACCATCAAGATCAAGCTCGTCTCCACGGCCGACACCGGCTTCTATTACGTGGCGAAGAAGAACTCGCGCACCATGACCGACAAGATGACCAAGAAGAAGTACGACCCGGTCGCGCGCAAGCACGTCGAATTCAAGGAAGCCAAGATCAAGTAAGCGTCACGCTTGCTGGTCGAGTTTCGCGGGGCCTTCGGGCCCCGTTTGCTTTTGCGGGGCGTCACCACACAATCCACGTCATCCTGAGGTGCGCGCTCTTGCGCGCCTCGAAGGATGGGCGGCAGGCACGCGCGGCCATCCTTCGAGGCGCGCCGTGAAGGACGGCGCGCACCTTAGGATGACGGCGGCGCGTGTTTCGATGCAGAGGGTGCCTCTGCTCACGCCGCCGCGGCGACCACCCGATTCCGGCCGTCGTGCTTGGCGCGGTACAGCGCTGTGTCGGCGCGCTTGAGGAGATCGCGCACCGCCTCTCCCTTGCGCTCCAGCGTCGACAGTCCGATCGAGATCGTGACCCCGATCCGCTTCGTGCCCTTTTCGATCGCGAAAGGTTCGCCGGCGATGGCGCGGCGCAGCCGCTCCGCCACCATCTGGGCGACGTGCAGATCTGTCTCCGGCATCACGATCACGAACTCCTCGCCGCCGTAACGGCACGCGAGGTCGATACCGCGGATCGACTTCTTGATCCGCACGGCGAACTCGCGCAGCACGTCGTCGCCGGCGTCGTGGCCGTAGCTGTCGTTGATCGATTTGAAGAAGTCGATGTCGAGGATCATCAGCGCCAGCGGCTTGCCGCGCGCCCCCGCCTGCTCGGCCAGGGTTGCGAGGTGGCTTTCCATGTAGCGGCGATTGTGCAGGCCGGTGAGCCCGTCGGTGATCGCCATCTCGATCGAATGCTGCACGTTGTCGCGCAGGTGATCGGTGTAGCGCCGGCGGCGGATCTGCGTGCGTGCGCGCGCCAATAGTTCGTTCTTGTCGACCGGGCGCAGCAGATAGTCGTTGACGCCGATCTCGAGGCCGCGCAGCAGCCGTGCATTATTGTCGGCGTCGGCGATGGCGAGGATCGGCACGTGGCGCGTCCGCTCCAGCGAGCGCGCCTGGCTGCACAGCCGCAGCCCGTCGAAATTCTCCAGGCCGAGCGACACGATCAGCAGGTCGTAATTGCCTTCGGCCGCATGGAACAGCGCTTCGGAGGGATTTGGCTCGACGTCGATGTCGTGTTCGGCGGCGAGTAGCGGCGCCAGCCGCTCGTAGGACGACGGCCGGTCGTCGACCAGCAGGATGCGGCCGCCTTTGCCGAGATCGTTGACCGCCTCGCGCTCCGGCGCCTGCACGCCGATCTCGAACGAGGTGATCGCGCGCATCCGCAGTTCGTCGGTCATCATCTTCAGGCGCGTCAGCGACCGCACCCGCGCGATCAGCACCACGTCCGACACCGGCTTGGTGAGGAAGTCGTCGGCGCCGGCCTCGAGCCCGCGCACCCGATCGGCCGGGCTGTCGAGCGCCGTCACCATCACCACCGGGATGAAATGCGTCTTCGGATTGGCCTTCAGCCGGCGGCAGACCTCGAACCCGTCCATGTCCGGCATCATCACGTCGAGCAGCACGATGTCGCATTCGGCGCGCTCGCAGATCTCCAGCGCCTGCGCGCCATTGACGGCGGTCACGACGTCGAAATACTCGGCCGACAACCGCGCTTCGAGCAACTTGACGTTGGCCGGAATGTCGTCGACCACCAGGATGCGTGCGGACATCGCGTTCTCCTATCCGATGAAACGGCGCACGGTTTCGATGAACTTGCCCACCGAAATCGGCTTCGACAGATAGGCCTCGCAGCCGCCCTCGCGGATGCGTTCCTCGTCGCCCTTCATCGCAAACGCCGTAACCGCGACCACCGGAATGTGCCGCAGTTCGGGATCGTCCTTGATCCATCGGGTGACGTCGAGACCAGACACCTGCGGAAGCTGGATGTCCATCAGGATCAGATCGGGATGCAGCTTGCGCACGAGGGCGAGCGCTTCATGGCCGTTGCTCGTTCCCGACGTCTGGTAACCATGGGCTTCCAGCAAGTCGCGAAAGAGCTTCATGTTGAGCTCATTGTCCTCGACGATCAGGACGGTTTTGGCCATCCCGCCCTCCAATCCTGATACGAGAATGCCCGCGCCTGCGGCGAGCGATACTGTTCGACAAGCCGCAAAACTCGAGACTCAAGCATGCAAGACTCGGGCATGATTGAATAAAATAGAGACCAGAAGTTACGGAAAGGCAAACATCAGCGATGCCAAAGCGTGTTCACAATGTGAGACAAGTTTCTGAAATCGTAGCGATTCAGGCGCTGTCCTTCATCGCCGCCGACCCCGAGCGGCTGGGCCTGTTCCTCGCCGAGACCGGGATCGGCCCCGAGACGTTGCGACAGTCGGCCGCCGACCCGCAGTTTCTCGTCAGCGTGCTGAATTTCGTGATGCGCGATGACGCGACCGTGAAGGCGTTCGCGACCTCGGTCGACCTCGATCCGACCAATGTCGCGGCCGCGCTGCAGGTGCTGGAAGACAAGCCGTGGGAGCGCGATACGCCGTGACGTCGGCCTTGCCGCCCGGACCGCTGTGCTTCTGCCGCGACTGCTTCGCCGACAATGAGGCGGGTGCGCGGCGCTGCGCCTCCTGCGGTTCCCCGCGGCTGGTCCGGCATCGCGCGCTGCCGGCGCTCACGCTGGCGCATATCGACTGCGACGCGTTCTATGCGACCGTCGAGAAGCGCGACAATCCGGATCTCGCCGATCGTCCGGTGATCATCGGCGGCGGCAAACGCGGCGTGGTCTCGGCCGCCTGCTACATCGCGCGGACCTTCGGCGTGCGCTCGGCGATGCCGATGTTCAAGGCGCTGGCGCTGTGCCCGTCGGCCGCCGTGGTGCGGCCGGACATGGCGAAATACGTCCGGGTCGGCCGCGAGGTCCGCCAGGCGATGCTGCAGCTCACGCCACTGGTCGAGCCGCTGTCGATCGACGAGGCGTTCCTCGATCTGTCCGGAACCGAGCGGATGCACGGCTCGATCGCCGCCAAGGTGCTGGCGCGGTTCGCCCGCGACATCGAGCGCGACATCGGCATCACCGTTTCGGTCGGGCTGTCCTGCAACAAGTTCCTCGCCAAGATCGCCTCCGATCTCGACAAGCCGCGCGGCTTCGCCGCGCTCGATCAGGACGAAGCCCGGGAGATGCTGGCGCCGCGGCCGGTCGGCTTCATCTTCGGCGTCGGCCCGGCGACCGCCGCGCGGGTCGCGCAGCGCGGCTTTCGCACCATCGGCGATCTGCAGAAGGCCGACGAGATCGAGCTGATGCGGCAGTTCGGCGACGAAGGCCGGCGGCTGTGGCGGCTCGCCCGCGGCATCGACGACCGCCGCGTGGTGCCGGATCGCGGCGCCAAGTCGATCTCCAACGAGACCACCTTCGAGACCGACATCCGCGATTTCGAGACGCTGGAACGGATCCTGTGGCGATTGTCGGAGAAAGTCTCCTCGCGTCTCAAAGGCGCATCGCTGGCCGGCTCGACGATCACCCTGAAGCTGAAAACCGGGGACTTCCGTCAACGCACCCGTTCGCAGACGATCCACGCGCCGACCCAGCTCGCGGGACGAATCTTCGCGATCTCGCGCGACATGCTGGCGAAGGAAATCGACGGCACCGCGTTTCGGCTGATCGGCACCGGCGTCAGCGCGCTGGCGCCGGGCTCCACGGCCGGCGACACCGACATGATCGATCGCCGCTCCGCCCATGCGGAGCGCGCCATCGACGATCTGCGCAAGAAATTCGGCAACGCCGCGGTGATCAAAGGGCTGGCTTACGACGGGCCGGAAAAAACGCGGAGTTGACTCACTTTCGTCTTTAGAGCGCTTCATCGATTGATTGAAGCAATCCGGCCTTTCCAGAGGCACTGAGTCCTCATCCTGAGGAGCCCGGCGAAGCCGGGCGTCTCGAAGGATGGGGCAACGCAGTGCCGGTGGCGCATGGTTCGAGACGGCGCTCCGCGCCTCCTCACCATGAGAAGGTACTTGTGGCCGCGCATCATCAATCCTGATTCCACCTAGAGCAGAACGGCTCTAGCGCCGAGACATCAACAACCACCGTCATGCCCGGGCTTGTCCCGGGCATCCACGTGTTTGTTACGTGGACAGGCCCAAGACGTGGATGGCCGGGACAAGCCCGGCCATGACGAAGGTTGTTAGTTGGCATCGTCGCTGCAGCGAGGCTTGCGTCGTCCTGAGGTGCTCGCGCAGCGAGCCTCGAAGGACGGGCCGGAAATGCCGTCGCCCTTCGAGACGCGGCTGCGCCGCTCCTCAGGGTAACGGCTCGCTCGACTTAGTTGCACGGCTTGTTGGTCTTGACGTCGAACTTGCCCATCGCGCCGGCGAGCACGAAATCATTGTAGTCGAGCACCAGCGAGCGCGAGACGCCGTTCTCGTAGAGCTCGAACGACATCGCATAAACCGGCGTCTGCTCGCCGGAATTGGATTTCGCCGCGTGATCGTAATAGCTCACCGTCACCGGCCAGCGCTTCAACGGCTTCATGGCGTCGTCGGAGGTCGACGGGTCGGGCGAGGATGCCGCGCGGTCGCCGGAGATCGGCTGCCCGATCACCGTCAGCGTGTTGTAGACCTTCTCGCCGTTGTCCGAGCCGTCATAGACCTGCAGCTCGAGCAGCGTCTTGCCTTCGCGCGCCGCCGCGATGATGCGTTCGATCTGCTCGGTCGGAAACACCGTCTTGCCGTCGAGCGTGAAGGTCTTCTGCACCGGCTGCTTCAGCTTCACCGTGATGGTGTCGCCGGTCCGCTCCGCGATGCCGTCGACGTCGGTCGGATCGGCATCGTTCATTTTGGTGTCGATCTTGAATCGATAGCTTTTGCCGGCGGCGTCTTCCCAGCTCGACGAGCGCAGGTCGCTCAGCGTGTTCTTGCCCTCACCGCTCTCGATCTCGGAGACCTGACGGAAGTCCGAGGTGTAACCCTCGCAGGCATTGCCGGAGAAATTGTACAGGATGCGACCGCGCACGGTGCTGACCGAAGCATTGTTGCGCGTCTTCAGCAGGCTGAGATCGTACAACGCCTGATGCGGCAGGAACGAGACGTTCGGAGCGGCGATCGCGGGCGCACCGGAAAGCGCCGCGGCGCCGAACATCGTCGTCGCCAGCACGCTCAGGCGAAGGCTCGTCGGTCGTGACATGCGGATTGATCTCCTTGAAGACATGCAATTGAGGATAGTAAGCGGCCGGTCGCGCCGCAACGCCACCGGCCGATGGAACACCCGATTGCGGTGAATTCGCGGAGCAATTCGATCAAACTTGCATGAAGGCTGCGGAAAAGGCCGCCGGTCGCGGCATCGCCCCGCTGTTCACAGCCGCGCCCGGCTTGCTTGCAAGACCCCGCGCAATCGGCCAAACAGGGCGGCCCGGACGCATGGCCGGCCGGGGACTTGACGAACAGACCATGTGATCAACAAAACTGGGGACCGCTATGACCGGAGTTATCGAGCAGAAGCTGACCGCGCAGGGCATCGTCCTGCCCGAACCCGCGAGCCCGGTCGCGAATTACGTCGGCTTCGTCCGCACCGGCAATCTGCTGGTGGTGTCCGGCCAGCTCTGCTTCGACGGCGGCGGCAAGCTGATCGCCAAGGGCAAGCTCGGCGCCGGCGTCAGCATCGAGGACGGCAACGCCGCCGCGCGCGGCTGCGCGATCAATCTCTTGGCGCAGCTCAAGGCGGCGCTCGGCGATCTCGACAAGGTGGTGCGCGTGGTGCGGCTCGGCGGCTTCATCAATTCGACGCCGGATTTTGTCGACGGCCCGAAGGTGATGAACGGCGCCTCCGACCTGATGGTCGCCGCCTTCGGCGACAAGGGCCGCCACGCCCGCACCACGATCGGCGTCGCCTCGCTGCCGGCGGACGCCGCGGTCGAGGTCGAGGGCCTGTTCGAAGTCGCCTGATACGGAACCGGACTGCGATGCGCGCCCCCGACTGGCTGACGGCTCGTCCGATCGCGCATCGCGGACTACACGACCGCGCCCGCGGCGCGATCGAGAACATGCCGGCCGCGATCAACGCCGCGATCGCCGGCAACTTCGCCATCGAGGTCGACATCCAGCTCACCGCCGATGCCGAGGCGATGGTGCATCACGACGACACGCTCGGCCGACTCAATGAGGGCAGCGCCGCGCTGCTCGACCTGACGACGGCCGAGCTGAAGCAGGCCCGCTTCCACGACACCGCCGAGCGGATGATGGCGCTGGGCGACCTGCTCGACCTGGTCGGCGGCCGGGTGCCGCTGCTGATCGAGCTGAAAAGCCATTTCGACGGCGATCGCAAGCTTGCCACACGTTTGACGCAAGTGCTGGCGCGGTATCGCGGCCCGGTCGCGGCGATGTCGTTCGATCCCGACCAGGTGCTGGCGCTGCGCCAGCTCGCGCCGAAACTGCCGCGCGGCATCACCGCGGAGCGCCGCTACGACGACGCCTATTGGGACAAGCTCAACCAGGCCCAGCGCAATCCGATGGTCGCGCTGCGCCACGGCCTGCGCACCCGGCCGCATTTCATCGCCTACCGCGTCGACGACCTCCCCGCGCCGGCGCCCTGGATCGCGCAAAAAGTCTTCGGCTGCGCGCTGTTAGCCTGGACGGTGCGCACCCCGGAGCAGCGCCGCCGCGCCGCGGACCATGCCGACCAGATGATCTTCGAAGGTTTCGTTCCGGAACCGTGACGACGGCAGCCCTTGCGGCCCGCGCCGGAAATGCCCAATCTCTGCGAATGACGCTCACCTGCCTAGATCGCCCCAGCGACCGGTCTGCTGATTGACGACTTCATCCGACATCGTGCTCGAAGCCGTCCCCTCGGTCGACGCCATCGCCGCCGCCGACTGGGATGCCTGCGCGCGTGCCGCGGTGGCGCCCGACGCATCCTCCACCGGCCTCTCAGGCAGCTCCTGCACCACTTCGAGAACGGCTTACAATCCCTTCCTGTCGCACGCGTTTTTCGCTGCGCTCGAGACCTCGAAGTCGGCCAGCGCGCGGACCGGCTGGGGGCCCAGGCATCTCGTCGCCAAGCAGGAAGGCAGGGTTGTCGGCGTCGTGCCGTGCTACCTGAAATCGCACTCCCAAGGGGAATACGTGTTCGACCGCGGCTGGGCCGACGCCTATGAGCGCGCCGGCGGCAGCTATTATCCGAAACTGCAGGTCTCGGTCCCCTTCACCCCGGCGACCGGACCGCGGCTGCTGATCCGCGACGGCGGCGACACCGGGCAGGTCGCCGCCGCGCTCGCCGGCGGGCTGGTGGCGCTGTGCGGATTGAGCAAGGCGTCATCTGCGCACGTCACCTTCGCCCGCGAAAGCGAGTGGCGCTTCCTTGCCGCGCAGGGCTTCCTGCAGCGCACCGATCAGCAATTCCACTGGCACAATGCCGGCTACAAGACGTTCGACGATTTCCTCGCCACCCTCGCCTCGCGGCATCGCAAGGCGATCAAGCGCGAACGCCGCGACGCGCTGGCCAACGGCATCAGCCTCCACTGCCTGACCGGCCGCGACATCACCGAGGACGCCTGGGACGCGTTCTTCGAATTCTACATCGAGACCGGCTCACGCAAATGGGGCCGCCCCTATCTCACCCGCGCGTTCTATTCGCTGATCGGCGAGAGCATGGCCGAGGACGTGCTGCTGGTGATGGCCAAACGAGGCGGCCGCTGGATTGCGGGGGCGATCAATTTCATCGGCGGTGACACGCTGTTCGGCCGGCACTGGGGCGCGATCGAGCACCACCCGTTCCTGCATTTCGAGGTCTGCTACTACCAGGCGATCGACTTCGCCATCACCCGCGGCCTGGCCACCGTCGAGGCCGGCGCGCAGGGCGAGCACAAGATCGCCCGCGGCTACCTGCCGCAGACCACCTACTCGGCGCACTACATCGCCGACCCGGCGCTACGCCGCGCGATCGCGGATTATCTCAAGCGCGAACGGATGGTCGTCGACGAAATGGGTCGCGAACTGACCGAGGCCGGTCCGTTCCGCAAGAGCGACGCCGCCGATCCGGCTTGACCCGCTCATCGACGGCGGCGAAAGATGGCGCGAGCGAACAGCCGGAGCCGCCATGACCGCCTACGATCCCGAGAACATCTTCGCCAAGATCCTGCGCGGCGAGTTTCCCTGCCACAAGATCTACGAGGACGACCACGTCTTCGCCTTCCTCGACATCATGCCGCGCTCGCCCGGGCATACGCTGGTCATCCCGAAGGCACCGGCGCGCAACATCCTCGATATTACCGCCGAAGACTTCGCCCATGTCGCGCGCGGCGCGCACAAGATCGCCCACGCCGCGATGAAAGCCTTCAAGGCCGACGGCATCGTGGTGCAGCAGTTCAGCGAACCGGCCGCCGGCCAGGTCGTGTATCATCTGCACATGCACGTGATGCCGCGCCACGACGGCGTGCCGCTGCTGCCGCCGGCGACAAAAAAAGAAGACCCGGCCGTGCTGGAAGGCCACGCCGAGAAGCTGAAGGCGGCGCTGGCGCAGGGTTAGAGCACGCTAACCCGATAATTGGATAGCGGTTTTCGGAAAACTTCGTGCTCAAACAAGAAAGCCTGAAGCAGGATGGCGATTCGAAGATTGTCATCCTGCTCCAGTCCGCCTCGCCGCTCGGCCGGGATTTTGACGCACATTGCAGGCTTACTTCCGGAACCAGGTCGCCGTCTCGGCGCCGTCCGCTAACGAGGCACGAGAGTGATGGCGCTCCTCAGTTTTCTGTTGGGACTTGTTGCTCTCATTGTCGGCGCAGAACTTCTGGTCCGAGGGGCCTCGAAACTGGCGCTCTCGTTCGGCATATCGCCACTCGTGGTGGGGCTGACGGTGGTGGCTTTCGGGACCGGCTCCCCGGAGCTGGCGGTCGCGATTCAGGCGGCGATGTCGAACCAGGTCGACATCACGGTTGGCAACGTCGTCGGCAGCAACATTTTCAATGTGCTGTTCATCCTCGGTGTGTCGGCGCTGATCACGCCCCTGATCATCAATCGACAACTGATCCGCCAGGAAGTTCCGATCATGGTCGGCGCATCCCTGCTGCTGACTGCCCTG
The DNA here is from genome assembly GCF_052445935.1 of Rhodopseudomonas sp. NSM. Taxonomy (NCBI): domain Bacteria; kingdom Pseudomonadati; phylum Pseudomonadota; class Alphaproteobacteria; order Hyphomicrobiales; family Nitrobacteraceae; genus Rhodopseudomonas; species Rhodopseudomonas sp. NSM. The sequence goes on from NZ_JBQTCH010000002.1 coordinate 470,144, forward strand.
GCATGGGACGGCAGTTTGTCGCGCATCGATGGGTTGATTCTGGTCTGTCTCCTGGCGGCCTATACTGCGTTTCTGATCGTGCAGAGCCGCCGTCAGGACGCAGCCTCGGACGAGGCGGAGCCGACGACCTCCGAACCCGTATCAGGGTGGGATTCGCGGCTGCCGGTGCAGATTGCGCTGATGGTCGTCGGCTTGACCATGCTCGTGTTCGGCGCGACGTGGCTGGTCGATGCCGCCGTCACCTTCGCGAGATTGCTCGGCATCAGCGAGATGGTGATCGGCTTGACGATCGTGGCGGCGGGCACTTCCCTGCCCGAAGTCGCGACCTCGGTGACGGCTGCGATCCGCGGACAGCGCGACATCGCCGTCGGCAACGTGGTGGGCAGCAACACCTTCAATATTCTCGGCGTGCTCGGCCTGTCCGCCGGGGTGGTGCCGGACGGGCTTTCCATCGCTCCGGCCATGATGGCGTTCGATATCCCCGTGATGGTCGCGGTGGCGATTGCCTGCCTGCCGATTTTCTTCACCGGCAACCTGATCGCCCGTTGGGAGGGCGCGCTGTTTCTGGCGCTCTATGTCGGCTACACCGTCTATCTGGTGATGGCAGCCCAGGACCATGACGGCCTGTCGACCTATGGCTTTGTCCTCGGGACCATTGTTCTACCGCTGTGCGCGTTGACCTTCGTGGTGATCACCTGGCGCGAGTGGCGTGCCAGACACAAGTCGCCCTGATCGGGGACCGTCACAGACGACGAAGCGATCGTCGGGACGTTCGCCGATCGCCCGACATTGCGCCGTTGTCTTGTTACTTCGCCATTGAATGACTGCAGCGATCCGGCTTGAGGTCGATCAGCGGCGTACCGTCGAGGCAGTCGAGGCCGCGCACCAGCACAACCGTGCCTTCGATCCCGACCAGCGCGGCCGCCGAAATCCCGATCGGGTTCGGCCGCAACGGCGAGCGCAGCGCGAAGGTGCCGCGCGGGCCGTCGATGCCGTGGCCGCGCTGGATCACCAGATCGCGCCGCGCCTGGTGCAGCCAATAGACCACCTGGACCTGCGCAGATTTCTCCAGCCCCTGCAGCGCCGGTGTCCAGGGCTCGAAGATCTCCAGCCGGCAGATCGGCCCGTCGAAGCTGCCCTGCCGCGGCGTCTGGCTTCGCGAGGTCCACGGCGTGCGGATGCGGCCGACGAACACCAGCCCGGCGTCGGTCGGCGACGGCGGCGCCACGGTGATTTCACCCTCACGAATGTCGTCGTCGGCCATGATTGCTGTCCCATGCGAACGATGCGCGCTTCAACCTAGTCGCTCGGCGCACGCTGGCAAGCACCGCAAAAGTCGATCAGGCCAGCCACCACTGCCCGGCGATCAGCACCGCTTCGCCGGCGATGACCCCGGTCAGGATCGATCGTCCGGTCACCAGAAACACCAGCAACCCGATGGCAACCGAGCCGGTGCGCAGCGGCCATGGCACCCCCGCCAGCGCGCCCGGCGGCAGCACCAGAATCTGCGCGATGACGCCGGCGAGGATCGCGGTCGCCACCGCACGCACCCAGATCAGCAGTTCGGAGCCTTCGTCGATGCCGCCGCCGAGCCACAGCCCGAGCATCCGCCAGATCTCGTTGGGCAGGAAACCCGCGAGCACCAGCACCAGAAGCGCCTGCCATTCACCGATGAAGCCGCTCATGCCGGCCTCCGCCGAAAGCGATGCACACCGTAAGCGATGGTGCCGGCCGCGACGCCGCTGATCAGCACGTCGACGCCGGTATCGAACAGCGCGACCAGCGGAAACAGCGCGAGCCCCAGCCCGAGCGCAACGACGTCCGCGAGTTCGCGGCAGTTGCGCGCCGTCGACAGCAGAAACGCCAGCGGCGTCAACAGCAGCACGGCCGCGCCGAACAATGGCGGCAGATTGGCAGCCAGCAGATGGCCGGTCACATTGGCGATCAGGGACACGGATATCAGCCCGGTGCCGAGTCCATTGGCGAAGGCGATCCGTCGCTCGCGCGGCACCTGCGGCAGCAGACGGAAGCATTCGACCCACATCGTCACCGCCACGAAATGCGCCGGCATCACGAGGTGACGCAGCTTTGTGGTCGGCGTTCGCAGCATCGGCAGCACCGACACCACCATCGGAAACAGCCGGATCGCACTGACGGTCACCGCGATCGCCGCCTGCAACGCGGTGGCCCCGGAGCCGAGCGTCGAGATCAGAATGATCTGCGCGGGGCCAGCCCAGACCAGCAGCGTGCCGAGCAGCACCCAGCCGAGGCTGAAGCCGCTGTCATGCGCCAGCGCGCCGATGCCGATGAAGGTGGCGAACAGCACCATCGACAGTACCGAGGTCGCGACCGCCCGCAGCCCCAGCAGAAAGGCGCGCATCGGGCTCTGCCAGCGCGAGGATTCATGGGGAGGAAGCGCCATTGCGAATGAGAACACCTTATTGGCCGGACGCGCGGCGAATCCCCGCACCGTCTCGCGGCCCGTTTACCTTAACAATCGGTTGATCGTCAGTCGAATTCCCGCCTTGCCACTACCTCTGATAGCATTCCACAACCATCGCGAGGGGCTGACGATGTTCGAACGGCGCAGCAGTTTACGAAGACGGGTCTATTACGGCGGACGGCTGGCCTTCCAGGCCCGCACCGCAACGATCGACTGTGTCGTCCGCAATCTGTCGGCGGAGGGCGCCCAGATCGAGTTCGACAATCCGGCCGCCGTGCCGGACCGCGTGGACTTGGTGATCACGCGCAAGAGCATCGCTTATCTCGGCCGGGTCGTCTGGCGGCGTCAGAACCGCGCCGGTCTTCGGCTGGACGCGCCGCGGCGGCAACCCTCCGAACTGCCGCTCGACCTCGCTCTGCGCATCCGCGCCACCGAGCGCGTCAATGTGCAATTGCGCGCCAGGCTGGCGCAACTGCGGTCCGAATTCTGATCCGCGCCCACTCAGCCGCGGTTGCGCAGCACCAGGCAGGCGCTGCCGGCGCGGCGAATGCGATTGCATAGCTCGTTGGCCTCGGGCCGCGTCTCGGCGCCGATCCGGACCCGATAGAACGGCCGCGTGCCGCGGCTGCGGAACACCAAGCTCGACAGGCTCGGATCGTGATCGCCGATCACCGCGCTCAGCCGCGACATCGCGCGCGCATACATCGCCAGCGCCCGGTCGCGATTGAAGCCGGCCGCAAGCTGCACGCCCCAGGGCTTGTCGGCGGCGAGCTTCACCCGCGCTTCGAGCTGCGTCACGAACGGGTTCGGCGCGCGCCGCAGCAGCGCCATCAGCGTGCGGCAATCTCCGGCGGCTTGCGTCGCAGGCTTGGTATTGCGGCCGGCAGCGGCCCAATCATCCACGGTGGTACCGGTGATCGCATAGACGTAGTGGCGGGTCTGCTGCGGCATCGGGCCGGTGCCGGCGATCCATTCCTGCACCCGGCGCGGGCCTGCGTTGTAAGCCGCCGCCGCGAGACCGAGATTGCCGAACTGCCTACGTAGTTCGCTGAGAAATTCGGCGGATTTCGGCAGCGCCTGCACCGGGTCGAACGGATCGAGCAGGCTGCGCTCCGTCGCGGTGCCGGGCATGAATTGCGCGATGCCCTGGGCGCGCTGACCGTTGCGCGTCACCGGCCCGATGGCGTCCGGCTGAAACCGGCTCTCCTGCCAGATCACGCGGGCGAAGAACTCGAGCGGCAGATCGTGCGCCTTCGCCGCCGACTCGATCATCAGGCAGATCGACTCGCGGGTGTCGCGGTCGGCGGGTTTCTCTCCGGGCTGCTCGACAGGCTTTGCCGCGGGCTCCGCCGGGTCCGACTTCGCCTGCGGCTCGGGCTTGCTCTGCGTCTCGCTTTGCTTCGCCGGCTGCGCCTCCTCGGCGCGCACGAAGCCCGGCGCTGTCAGCGCGACGAGCAGAACGACCGCGATGCCGCGCAGCATGCCGATGAGCATCCGGATCCTCACGCGAAGTTCCTGATCGTGTGGTCGAGGCTGACACGGCAACCCGCGCTATTATCGCACGATCGCCAAGGATGTTCCTTCTCGCTGAACGTACAATGCCGCATTGTCGCGCAAATCTCACGAACGGCGGATCGGACACACGATCGATTCAGGTTAACCCGCGATCGGCTCGCCCGCGCCCTTCCGCACCTTCCGAAGCCGCCTACACTCCGTCGCTCATGCGTGGAGGGTTCGATGGACGATCGGCGGAAAACCCGGCGGGACAAGGTTGTGTATGGCGGCGTCGCGGCGATCAACGCGCGTGGCTCGACCCGGAACTGCGTGGTCCGCAACATCTCGGACGACGGCGCCACGGTCGAGTTCGGCAGCGCGGCCGGCGTCCCGGACCAGATCGCGCTGACCGTCGCCAGGAAGGCCCGGACCTATCCGTCGAAGATCGTCTGGCGCCGCGGCGATACGGTCGGACTGGCGTTCAGCGCGGCGGCCGACGGCTCGGACCTCGGCGAGCGCCTGCGCAAGAGCGAGCGAAAGAAGCGCGAGCTGCAGCGCAAGATCAAGGTTCTGCTCGGAGAGGCCTGAGCGGCCGGCGCGCGCCGCCGCAGTATCCGGTTCTCCGCAAGTCGCCTTTCCGGCAATTGCCTCGCCTGCCGGATGGACTACAACGTCGTCCTGACTTCACGATCAGGCCCGCGGCTGCGGCTGCGTCGCCGATCTGCAGAGGACGACGCACCATCAAGCGCAAGCAGCCCAGGAACCAGTCGAAGAACCAGTCGAAGAAGCGGCGGCCGAAGAAGCAGCACGGCGGCAACAGCGGCGCGAGCCCGGCCGTCGGTGCGGTCGAGACAGCCGCCGCTTCCGACGTCGGTGCCGAGACCGCGGCGGCTGACTCGGCCGCAGCATCTGCGCCGGTCGCTGCGCCCGCGCCGCGCGGGGAAAAGGCCGAGAGCGCGCCGGCGCGCTTTGCCCCCGGCGCTCCCAAACGTCCCGTTGCGCAGCCAAAGCCGTCCACTCTCAAGCCATCACCCCGCCAACCGGCCGCGTCGCCGGCTCCGGATGCCGCACCGGTTGCGCGCCCCGCCGGCGCCACGCCGGGGCTGCTGCTTCGCGCCTGCGACGTGGTGTTACAAATCCTGCGCGGCGAGCCGCGGCGGCTGCTGCTGTGGATCCTCGGCATCTATGGCGGGCTTTGGTTCGTCGCGGCCATCAGCTTCCCGGGGCTGCCGGCGATCAGCTACGAGATGTCGCTGTTCGGCAAGGAGCTGCAGGCCGGCTACTGGAAGTATCCGCCGCTGGCGCCCTGGTTGACCGAGATCGCCTCCCTGCTCACCGGCCGGTGGAGCGGCTCGCAGCTCCTGCTGTCGATCGGCTCGGCGCTGGCGACGCTGGTGCTGCTGTGGCGGCTCGGCGCCGGCATCGTCGGCGCTGCCGGCGCGACGCTGGCCGTCGCGCTGACGATCCTGATCGGCTGCTTCGGCCCGCAGGTCACCGGCTATGATCCCGCGATCGCCAGCCTGCCGCTGACGGTCGCGGCGGTGCTGCTGTATCGGCAGGCGGTGCTCGGGCAGGCGCGGTCGAGCTGGATCGGCCTCGGCGTCGTTTGCGCGCTGCTGGGCAATGCCAATCACGCCGGCATCGCGCTGATCCTGGTGCTGCTCGGCCATCTGCTGCTGACGCGCGAGGGCCGCCGGCAACTGGGCACCCTGGGCCTCCCGATCGCAGCGCTGGTCTGCTTCGTCGTGCTGTTGCCACATCTGATCTGGCTGGGTCAGGCCAACGCATCAGCGCCGGTGGCGGCGGGGGCGTCGGCGGATCTGTTGCCGCGGATGGGCGCAGCTTTCGCGTTCGTATTCGGCCAGGCGGCGCTGCATGCCGGGCTGATCCTGATCGCGGTGCTGGCGTTGTTGCCGCGCGTGCCGCTGCAGGGCGAGCCGGCCGTGATCGAACGCGATTCACCGCCCCCGTTCGATCGCTCGCTGATCCTCGCCGCCGCTTTCGTGCCGTCGCTGCTGGTTGCGGTCGGGAGCGTCCCCGACTGGTTCACGATCGGTGCCTACACCGGCAGTTCGCTGGTGGCGCTGTCTGGGCTGGCGCTGATCCTGCTGCTGCCACCGCGGCTGGTGCTGCGCGCGCCGCGCCTCGCAGTGGTGGCGTGGTTGCTGGTGCTGATCGGCGTGCCGTTCGCCACCACCGCCTCGATCTACACCAGGGCCTATGGCGACGGCCCGCTGCCGACCGAACTCTACCCTGCCCGCGCGCTGTCGCATGCGATGCAGGCGGTGTGGAAGAGCCGGACCACGAGGCCGCTCGACAGCGTCACCGGCAGCACGCGGCAGGCCGGCTTCGTCGCGTTCGGAGCCTCGCCGCGGCCGTCGGTGTTCATCGATGCCGACTTCGCCAAAAGCCCATGGATCACGCCGCAGCGGCTGAAGCAATCCGGCACGCTGGTGGTGTGGTCGACCGATGAATTCGCGCGCACCGATGAGATCCCGGCGCCCTATCGCAGCGCGCTCGGCGGCGGCGCGCCGGTGTTCGGCACGATGGTGCTGCCGCTCGGCCGCGGCAAGCTGAAAGCCTATGGCTGGGCGATGATCGCGCCGGAGGGCGAAACGCTGCAGGCGCCGGCGCCGGCGAAGTAATTAGACGGAATTCTTCATCAACCCTCGCCACAAGTCTCAACGTCATCCTGAGGTGCCCGTCGAGCCGCGCCACAGCGCGGCTCGACGGGCCTCGAAGGATGGGCTGCAAATGCCGTCCTCGCCGCCGCATCCTTCGAGGCTCGCTGTGCTCGCACCTCAGGATGACGACTCGCCCCAACCAAAAAAAGGCCGGCGATTGCTCGCCGGCCTTCTTGACTCGTCGCTTGCTCGCAGCCTGATCAGGCCTTCTCGACCTGATCCTTGGCGCGGGGCTTGGCCTTGCGGGACGCGCCGCGCTTCTTGGCGCCCGGCAGGTTCTCGGGCTTCGGCGTCACCGGGCCGTCGAGGAATTCGAAGGCGATCTTCTCCAGCTCGACGCCGGCGACCGCCTCGTCCTTGACCAGCACCACCTTGACGTGGCCACCGCCCTTGAGCTGACCGAACAACACCTCGTCGGCCAGCGGCTTCTTGATGTGCTCCTGGATCACGCGCGACATCGGCCGCGCGCCCATCTGCTCGTCATAGCCGTGCTGCACCAGCCAGGCCTTGGCCTCGTCGGTCAGCTCGATGGTGACGTCGCGATCGGCGAGCTGCGCCTCGAGCTGCAGCACGAACTTCTCCACCACCATGCCGATGACGTCGGCATTGAGGTGCGCGAAGGACACGATCGCGTCGAGACGGTTGCGGAATTCCGGCGCGAACTGCCGGTTGATCGCCTCGTGGTCGTCGCCTTCCCGCTTGTTGCGGGTGAAGCCGAACGCCTGCCGCGCAAGATCGGCGGCACCCGCATTCGTCGTCATGATCAGGATGACGTTGCGGAAGTTGACCTGCTTGCCGTTGTGGTCGGTGAGGCGGCCGTGATCCATGATCTGCAACAGCACGTTGTACAGATCGGGATGCGCCTTCTCGATTTCGTCGAGCAGCACCACGCAATGCGGATGCTGATCGACGCCGTCAGTCAGCAGGCCACCCTGATCGAAGCCGACATAGCCGGGCGGTGCGCCGATCAGCCGCGAGACGGTATGACGCTCCATATATTCCGACATGTCGAAGCGCAGCAGCTCGACGCCGAGCGAGGACGCCAATTGCTTGGCGACTTCGGTCTTGCCGACGCCGGTCGGGCCCGAGAACAAATAGCAGCCGATCGGCTTTTCCGGTTCGCGCAGGCCCGCCCGGGCGAGCTTGATCGAAGCCGACAGCGATTCGATCGCCTTGTCCTGACCGAACACGACGCGCTTCAGCGTCGTCTCAAGGTGCTTCAGCACCTCAGCGTCATCCTTCGACACGCTCTTCGGCGGGATCCGCGCCATCGTCGCGACGGTGGCCTCGATTTCCTTGATGCCGATCGTCTTCTTGCGCTTGTTCTCCGCCACCAGCATCTGCGCCGCGCCGGATTCGTCGATCACGTCGATCGCCTTGTCCGGCAACTTCCGGTCATGGATGTAGCGCGACGACAGTTCGACGGCCGATTCGATCGCCTCGTTGGTGTATTTGAGCTTGTGATAGTCCTCGAAATACGGCTTGAGGCCCTTGAGGATCGCAATCGCGTCCTCGACGGTCGGCTCGTTGACGTCGATCTTCTGGAACCGGCGCACCAGCGCGCGGTCCTTCTCGAAGTGCTGGCGGTATTCCTTATACGTCGTCGAGCCCATGCAGCGGATCGTGCCTGATGCCAAGGCAGGCTTGAGCAGATTCGAGGCATCCATCGCGCCGCCGGAAGTGGCGCCGGCGCCGATCACGGTGTGGATCTCGTCGATGAACAGGATCGCGTTCGGATGCGCTTCGAGTTCCTTGAGCACCTGCTTCAGGCGCTCCTCGAAATCGCCGCGGTAGCGCGTGCCGGCCAGCAGCGTGCCCATGTCGAGCGAGAACACCGTGGCCGCCGCGAGCACTTCCGGCACTTCGCTGTCGACGATGCGCTTGGCGAGGCCTTCGGCGATCGCGGTCTTTCCGACGCCGGCTTCGCCGACGAACAGCGGATTGTTCTTCTGCCGGCGGCACAGCACCTGGATGGCGCGGTTGATTTCGGCATTGCGCCCGATCACCGGATCGATCTTGCCGTCGCGCGCCTTCTTGTTGAGGTTGACGCAATAGGTCTCGAGCGCGTCGCCCTTCTTCTTGTTGGACTCCTCGCCGCTCTTGGTCTCGGTCTCTTCGTCGACGCCGCGCACCGGCCGCGCCTCGGAGACGCCGGGGCGCTTGGCGATGCCGTGGCTGATGTAGTTGACCGCGTCGTAGCGCGTCATGTCCTGCTCCTGCAGGAAATAAGCGGCGTGGCTCTCGCGCTCGGCGAAGATCGCGATCAGCACATTGGCGCCGGTCACCTCTTCGCGGCCCGACGACTGCACATGGATCACCGCACGCTGGATCACGCGCTGGAAACCGGCCGTCGGCTTGGCGTCTTCGGAACCGTCGGTGACCAGATTCTCGAATTCGGTTTCGAGGTAGTTCACCAGGCTCGCGCGCAGCTTGTCGAGATCGACGCTGCAGGCACGCATCACCGCGGCGGCATCGGAATCGTCGACCAGAGAGAGCAGAAGATGCTCGAGCGTGGCGTATTGGTGATGTCGCTCGTTGGCGATCGCGAGCGCGCGGTGGAGGGATTGCTCAAGGCTTTGCGAAAATGTTGGCATCTCGTCCTCTGTGGCCCCCGCTCATCATGATCGCCGCTGCAACGTCGCGCAACAACAACCTTTCGACATATAGTGTCGCAACCCGCCGACGAAAGCCCCGTTCCCTTCCGCGTCGGGCGGCACACCAGGCAAGTCCGGGAAAACTCGCTAACAGAACCGATGCAAGAGCCGTTCCGAGTTCAGCGACCTGACCCCGCCTATTTCTTCTCCATCACGCACTGCAGAGGATGCTGGTGCTTTCGCGCGAAGTCCATCACCTGCGTCACTTTCGTCTCGGCGATCTCGTAGGTGAAGATTCCGCACTCGCCGATGCCGTGATGATGAACATGCAGCATCACCTTGGTCGCGGCCTCGATGTCCATCTGGAAGAACTTCTCCAGCACGTGAACCACGAATTCCATCGGCGTGTAGTCGTCGTTCAGAATCAGAACACGATACAGGTTCGGCCGTTTGGTCTTCGGCTTGACCTTGGTGATGACCGACGTCGTCGGGCTACCGCCGCTGGAGCGACCGCCTTCGCCCGCCATACGGGTCGTACAGTTCAATGGCCCGGCGGATGCGGGGACGGAGTCGGAACATGAAAATCGTTGCAGCATGGCTCAGGTATTCGAATCCCCAGGGAACTCATCATCACCGGAACCGCAACGCGCACAAAATGTGATCGACGATTCAGCTCCGGCTGTCCGCCACCCCGGCGGGCCGATCCGACAGGACCGGGTACCGCAAATATGGGTCGACACGCGTTGCGCCGCAAGCGCAGAAATTCCGGAGCCTGTCCAAACAGACGCTCCCCACCGAAACCTTGAATGTTAATGGATCCTTCCCGATTCGCCCGCAATCGCGGTGGAGCCGTTTGCGGGCGATTCACCCTGGGCGCGGTTCCGACAGCATTTGTCATGCAATTTAGCGAGTTTCGCAGATCGGCTTTACTCGCCGTTCAGCGGTAGAATGGAACATCCCGGCGATCTTCTTACAGTCGGGAATTTGCAGATGTCGCTGACGTCCATAGCCCCTTGGTCGAGGGACGTTTCGAGCCGCTTCGTCAAAGCGGAGGGAGGCAACGTCGCGATCCTCTTCGCGATCGCGCTGTTGCCGATGCTCGGCTTCATCGGCGCGGCGATCGACTATTCCCGCGCCAACAAGGCGCGCACCTCGATGCAGGCGGCGCTCGATTCGGCTTCGTTGATGGTCGCGAAGGATCTGTCGTCGGGGGTCATCAACTCGGGCCAGGTCGCGGCGAAGGCGCAGAGCTATTTTGCCGCCCTCTATACCAACACCGAAGCTCCCGACATCGCCGTCACGGCGACCTACACGGCGAAGGACAGCACGGGCTCGTCGACCGTCCTGCTCAAAGGCTCCGGCGAAATCAGCACCGAATTCATGAGACTGTTCGGCTTCCCGACACTCGGGATCGGCAGCGCCGCCACCGCCACCTGGGGCGGCACTCGGCTGCGCGTCGCGATGGCGCTCGACGTCACCGGGTCGATGGTTCAATACGGGTCGACCAAACTCGCCGAAATGAAAAAGGCGGCCAAGGCTCTGGTCGACAATTTGCGCGCCAACGCGCAGGACGCGGAGGACGTCTATGTGTCGATCGTGCCGTTCGCGCAGATGGTCAATGTCGGCAGCAGCAACAAGGGCGCCAGCTGGCTGAAATGGGATTTGTGGGACGAAGACAACGGCAGTTGCAGCACCAGCCGCTACAACTACCGAAACTATTACAACAAGACGGACTGCGAGAATGCCGGACGGACGTGGACCGCGAATCGCACCGCGTGGGGCGGCTGCGTCACCGATCGCGATCAGCCGGCGGACACCACCAAGGACGCACCGACCACGACGGCGACGAAATTTCCGGCCGCGGCCTACGATGCCTGCCCGGCGCAAATTCTGCCGATGACCTCGGCCTATTCGGCGAGTGGCGCCCAGACCGTAAAGGACAAGATCGATGCGCTGAAGGGCAACGGCGGCACCAATCAGGCGATCGGCCTGCACTGGGCATGGATGTCGCTGCAGACCGGCGTTCCACTCAACACCCCGGCCAAGGACTCGGACTACAAATACACTGACGCGATCATTCTGCTGTCGGACGGCATGAACACGATCGACCGCTGGTACGGCAACGGCTCGACCTGGTCGAAGGATGTCGACGCCCGTCAGAAGCTTCTCTGCGACAACATCCGCGCCGCCTCGGCCAGCAGCGAGACGAAGACCGTGATCTACACCATCCAGGTCAACACCGACGGCGATCCGGAATCCGAGATTCTGAAATACTGTGCCGACAGCGGCAATTTCTTCGCCACCACTACCGCGTCCGGCATCAGCACCGCCTTCGCCCAGATCGGCAATTCGCTGTCCAAGCTGCGCATCGCCAAATAGGTCCCCGGAGCCCGCCAGGACGGCCGGGCTCGCGACTTCGGCAATAAAGCACCGCGCGAAGACCAGCCGCTCCGAGCTCGTCGGAGCGGTATTTTGTGTCGACCAGATCGGGCCGCTCCCCTGCGAATCGCCGCTCGATCTGCTGCATTGCACCCTCCTGTCCGGGCCTCGCGCGCCGCACAGCGCGGATTTTACCGAAATCCTCGGGTTTGCCGCAACAGATGCTTAACCTTTTGGAAACGCGCCTCCCCTAACCTCTACCTCTGATTGTTCGCGCTCTTGAGAAAAAGCTGCGTAAACACAGCCGCTTAATCTCGACCGTTCGTCCTCGACACTATGGGTCGGGCTTCCGCGGCTGAACTCGAGGCCGAACCGGGAAGCGTTGCCGCCGTGACGGGCATAATTCTGCCTCACGGTCCGGTGATTGATGAAAGATCGGACGGGGACGTTCATGCACCGCAACACCTATGTCAGCTCGCGGGTCTTGCGAGTTTGCGTACTCGGCTTGGCCACCATCGCCGCTGCCGTCATCGCAACCACCGACACGGCGGACGCCCGGCGAAAACACCGCTCTTCCCGGCATCACGTCGAGCGCAACAGCTACAATCCGGCCTTCGCCTCGATCATCGTCGACGCCAACACCGGCGCCACGCTGAGCGCGACCAATCCCGACGCGCTGCGCCATCCGGCGTCGCTGACCAAGATCATGACGCTCTATATGCTGTTCGAGCGCCTGGAGGCAGGCAAGCTGTCGCTCGACAGCGAGATGGAGGTGTCGGCGCATGCGTCGTCGCAGCCTCCGACCAAGCTCGGTCTGCGCCCCGGCCAGACGCTGCGCGTCGAAGACGCCATCAAGGCGCTGGTGACGCGATCGGCCAATGACGCCGCGGCGGTGATCGCCGAAACCATCGGCGGCAGCGAGGCCGACTTCGCCAGAATGATGACGCGCAAGGCGCGTGCGCTGGGCATGTCCCGCACCGTGTACCGCAATGCCTCCGGCCTGCCGAACGACGATCAGGTGACCACCGCCCGCGACCAGTCGATCCTCGGCCGCGCGATCCAGGATCGCTTCCCGCGCTATTACCGCTATTTTGCGACCGCCTCGTTCAACTACCGCGGCGCCTCGATCCGCAACCACAATCGCCTGCTCGGCAATGTCGAAGGCGTCGACGGCATCAAGACCGGATACACCCGCGCGTCCGGATTCAACCTCGTCACCTCGATGCACCGCGGCAATCGCTTCCTCGTGGGCGTGGTGCTGGGCGGTCGCAGCGGCAGTTCGCGCGACGCGGCCATGCGCAAGCTGCTCGCCGAAAATCTGGAGAAGGGCGCGACAAGGCGCACCGTCGCTGCGATCGTTGAACGCGCGCCGTCGCAGACCGAGGTCGCGGAAGATGCGCCGGATACCCGCCGCCCGTCGCCGACCGTCCAGGTCCAGGGCGCCGTCCAGGTCGCTTCCGCCGCACCGGAGCCGATTGAAACGGTGGCCCGCCCCGTCCCGCCGGCACCCGTCACCCGCGCCATCCCAGCCAGGGCCGAGAAGCCGGAGCCCGGCCCGTTCAACAGCGGCACCATCGAGACCAAGCCGCTGTCGCTGGTTCCAGGTTCGTCGGAGCCGATGAAGCCGGTCCGGGTCAAGACGGTTCAGGTCAAATCGGCGCCGATCAAGCTCGCTTCCGCCGTCGCCGCACCGCCCGTCACCAACGCGATTCCGGCGCCACGCCGCGAGATCGCCGAAACCTCCACCGCCGCAATCGCCAAGGCCGAGTTGATCCAGCAGCCGGCCAATCACGGCACCGGCAACGGCATTCTCGGCGTGCTGCCGGCCTCGCGGGTGAGCCCGTCGAACGCCCGGGCGATGGCCTCGGTCGAGCCGGCGAACGCACCGTCGTCGAGCACGGTTCAGCAGAACGGCGCGATCAAATCGGTGACGCATACCGGCTGGATCATCCAGGTCGGCGCACTCGAGAGCGAGAGCCAGGCGCTGGCACGGCTCGAAACTGCGCGCGATCAGGCCCGCGGCCTGCTCGGCAAGGCCGATCCGTTCACCGAGACGGTCGTGTCCAAGGGCGACCGCAAACTGTATCGCGCCCGCTTCGCCGGGCTCGGTCGCGAAGAGGCCGAAGCCGTGTGCCGCAAGCTGAAGCGCTCCGACATCTCCTGCTTCACCATCAAGAACTGACGCGCTCCTAACGCAAGCCGGGCTCAGCCGACGTTCAGGGTAGATTGCGACGCGGTCGGGCCTTCGCCCGGCCGCGTTTGTACTTGCGCGGCCACAGTTCGCATCGTTGATGCGAGATCGCACGCGCGGGAGGGCGCGGGAAACCACTCGTCAATCATTGCGCGATAAAACTCCGACAACAGCCACGCCGGAATCGGCGGGCATGAGGTGTCATCAGAGAACCAGAGCCCTCGCAGTCTGTAGCGTAGAGTTGCGTTGCCGGAGTTAGCTGCGATGCGTGCGAAGCAAAGTGTCCTTGGCCGCGTTTACACGGGCGGCAAGGTACGTCGACCCCCCTTGGTCGGGATGCAATTTCTTCATCAGGGCGCGGTGAGCGCGCCCGATGTCGTCCGGCCCCGCGCCCGGCTTCAGGCCAAGGATCTCATAGGCCTCCTCGGCCGTCATTTTGCCGCTCGACGCCTGGCTTCCACGCCCCCCTGCCGCGTCTCCCTGCGCGTTCTGACGCCAGGCGGGAAACCGGCGGTCCAGATAGCTTTCAAGTAACGCACAGCTCTCGGCATCGAAGCCGGCCATCATCGCGGCGAGTTCGGAAAGATCGAACTCGTCCAGCGAGGGGCCGGCATGCACGCCGGTCAGGATGCGGCCGTTGACCGCACCGCTCTCGTGGTCGAGCGTCATTTCCAGCGCGGACGTGCGGACCTGCGAGGTCTGGCCGGGCGAGCGCCGGCCGGCCGACCCGAACACTCCGCCGAGCCTGCCGAAGCCGGTATTGCCCATCGGCGCCCAGCCGAGCAGGCCGGCGCCGAACAGGCCGAGCGGGATCGCCACCGCCAGCTGGCCCTTGACGCCGGTGAACAGGGCCGCCGCAAGCGTGACGATGCCACCGGCGACCTTGATCGCGCGCGCCAGCACGGCGGGGTTCGCCGACCGGACCATTTGCAGCAGCATGTAGAGAACGAAAACGGCGACGATGCCGACGATCAGAGTCATGAAGCCAATATAGGATGTCGGCCGGCAAAAAGCATCGTCGCGGCTATTTCATCTGCCCGAGCAGCAGCGCCGCACCCCCGCCGCCCCGGGCGAGCCGCAGCAACGCATCGCGGCCACCGGCCGCATAGGCCGCAGCCGCCCGCAACAGTTCGCGCAACTGCGCCACCGCCCCCGGATCGAACCGGCACCAGGCCCCGCCCGTCAACCGCGCGATCTCCCGGAACGCCTGTTCGGCCACGGGGTCGTAACCTTCCTGGAAGATGAACACCGGCACCTTCAGCATGCCGAGTTCGCCGGCCTTGGCGCAGAGATCGTCGACCGATTCCTCCATCGCGTCACCGACGAACACCACCGCGCGCACCCCCGACGCGACCGCCTCGCGGCGCGTGTCCGACAGCACGCGCCCGATCTGGGTATGGCCGCCGCGGCAGTCGATCCGGCCCATCAGCCGCGCCAGTTCGTCGCTGGACGAAATCCAGCCGCTGGCGCGGCATTCGCTCAGGCCGCGATAATATACCAACCGGATGTCGAGGCTGCCGATCGCCGCCGCCTCGCGGAACATGTCGGCCTGCAGCGCACAGGCCATGTCCCAGGTCGGCTGCCGGCTCATCGTCGCGTCGAGCGCGAACACCAGCCGGCCGCGTACGCCGGCCGCCCCCGGCGCCATCGCCCGGGCCCTGGCGACGAAGGCAGCGATCTCATCCGACGAATTGCTGCCGCGCACCGACCGACCGGCGGCGTCCGTCAGCGGTCGTTGGGAAGATTTGGTCGGATCGTGAGGCATCGAAGCTGAAGCTCGCGTTGGTCACGCGGCTTATGTGGCGCCTGCCCCCGCGGCGGTCAATGCCGGAGCGCCTCGACCGCAAGCGGCCAAAGCCCGCGGTTCATTTCACCTGAGCCATCGCGCCTGCGCCAGGAGCCTGTCGTGCCCTGACCGGCCCCGGCCTGGCTCCCTCGGTGTCGAGAAACTGGTCGAGCGCGCTGGAAATCGACGCCTTGACGTCTTCCGGTCCGCGATCGCTCATGTCGACGTGCTGGAAGCCGGTGTTGACCACGGTAATGCCGGCCTTGTCGCAGATCTCCTGATCCGGCACGACGCCCGGATCTGGCTTGAACACCGGGTCCTTGGACCTGAACGACAGAATTCTGAACTTGCCGTCGATCATGAACGGCACCCGCAGATTGTCCAGCGTCACCACCTTCCTGATCCGGTCGGGATGGAGCTGAGCGTAGTACATCGAAATATCGCCGCCGTTGGAATGACCGACCATCGTCAGGTGGTCGTAATCGGCATTCGGCTGCAACTTGCCGAGCTGTTTCACAGCGAATTCGATATTGGCGATGCCGCGCTGATACACCGGCAGCCGTCCGACATAGGGCTCGCCGACTTTCGTCATCAGCGGCGCGTCGCTGGCGAGATCGTGCTGGATACTCAACGCCATGTAGCCGCGCGCGGCGAACAGATTGGCGAGGAACGAGTACTCCGTGAAGCGGACGGTGTTGCCGTGATTGAGGATCGCGACCGGCAGCTCCAGCAGACCGGCGTCGGCCTGAAGCTCCTTGTCGCGCCGCACCGCGATGTCGACCGCGACCGGTCGGTTGCGTGCGGCATCGAAGAACGTGAGCGTCTCGTGACGGATCGCCCACTTCGAAGCGGTGAAATACGCTGCGGCCGTCACGAGGCACAGCGTCAGCAGAACGGCAATTCCGCGCGTCATGATCCATCCTGTAACGGCACATACCAAGGCCCGAGGCCTCGTATGCCGATACCGCGAGTTTAGATCACCGCCATATGACGGGAAGATCAAACATTAGGAGAATCGCGCTCGCAGCTTGTGCAACTGCACAATGCAGCGACATCGAGGGCCGTTTTTGCTGTCGCGGCAGCATGTTGCGGGATCGAACGGACGTCACGGAGGTCTCGGAAAGCAGACGATTCCATGCCCGCGCACCAGGCTGCGACCAAAGCAGCAGACGGCAGCCCGCCTGCTACGCGCCGACGATGTCGTGTAGTTCGAGCGGCTTGTCGACCTGGGCGAACCATTCGGCGCGGTTGGCGGCGCGGCGGCGCCCGCGTTCGTCGAGCGGCAGCTTCAATTGCCGCAGCAGGCTCGTGACTTCCTCGCGCGCGGTGACGTGACCCATGCTCGGCCGGGTCCCCAGCGTCGCCTCGGTGAGATCGTCGAGCGCCGTCAGTCCGCGCGGAAAGAACTCGCGATACACCACGCGCTCGGCGAAACCGTCGAGCGGGCGAAAGCCGATCTGCATCGCCAGCTCCTTCAGATTGCCCGCGACGAGCTGATTGTTGCGCGACCCCATCGTCGACAGACGGTTGCGCACCACGATCCAGTCGGTATCGACGCCGTCGAGCTGGCGCCGCCTGCGGCGTGCATCGAGCACCATCGACGCATAGTGGCTGGGGCCGGTCACCATGAACGTCGCTGGATCGACGCGGCCCAGCACGTCGAAATCCAGAAAACTGTCGTTGATCGGCGTGACCAGCGTGTCGGCCATCGAATGCGCCAGCCGCATCAGATAACTGTCGGCGCCGGGCGTATCGATTACGATGAAGTCGTGCGTGAGCTCGACCGCGGACACCGCGTCGGCGAATTGCGCGAACTCGCTCGCCTCGTTGTCGGCGATCTGCATCGTCTCGCCGAGCTTGATGCAGCAATGCTGCGGCAATTCGAGGTCCAGCCCGCTGTGCCGCGCCCAGGTCCGGCGGTTGTTGATCGAGCGGGTGAAGCTCTGCTGGCGGCAGTCGAGGTCGATGGTCGCGACGCGCTGGCCGGCTTTCAACAAAGCCACCACAATGTGCAGCGCCAGCGTCGACTTTCCCGAGCCGCCCTTCTCGTTGCCGAGGACAACTACGCGCGCCGGGCCGGACTGTGAATGCGGAGCCTGAACCAGCATCGATCTCCCCTTGTGGGTATTTTCAAAGCGGCGACCTCTGCGGTCAAGCAAATTGCGTGAACCCGCTGCCGGATCAACGGCGTTCGCGCTTCATCATGAATCGTGACGGCGAAGCAGCCGTTCCGGGCGCCGGAAAACCCCTTGGTGTTGGCGGCCGGCGGCGAGCTTTGATAAGATCGAAGTCCTCAACGCTGCCGCCCGGCGGCGCTTCATGCTTGCGAGTCCTCATGTCCCCTCCCCCCGTCGTCGCCCGCACCCTCCCCGCCCTCCGCCGCGCGCTCGACGATCTGCGGCGCCGGAACGCCACCGTGGCGCTGGTCCCGACCATGGGCGCGCTGCACGACGGCCATCTGTCGCTGGTGCGGCTGGCGAAGCGGCGCGCCACCAAGGTCGTGGTGTCGGTGTTCGTGAACCCCACCCAGTTCGCGCCGCACGAGGATTTCGGCTCCTACCCGCGGACCTGGAAGGCCGACGTGGCCAAGCTTGCCGCCGAAGATGTCGACCTGATCTGGAATCCCGACGTCAAGACGATGTACCCGGAGGGCTTCGCGACCAGAATCGGCGTCGAGGGCCCCGCCGTCGCCGGACTCGAGGATCGCTTCCGTCCGCATTTCTTCGGCGGTGTTGCCACCGTGGTCGGCAAGCTGTTCCTGCAGGTCCGGCCGGATGTCGCGGTGTTCGGCTCGAAGGATTTCCAGCAGCTCCGCGTCGTGACGCGAATGGCGGCGGACCTCGACCTGGGCGTGAAGGTGATCGGCGCGCCGACGATCCGCGAGCGCGATGGCCTCGCGATGTCGTCGCGCAACGTCTACCTCACGCCCGAGCAGCGCGCCGTCGCGCCGACGCTGTATCGCGCGATGAAGGAGACGGCGAAACTTCTCAAGGCCGGCAAGAGCGCGGAAGCGGCGTTGGCTGCTGGCGCGAAGATGATCGCCGAAGCCGGCTTCGCGCTCGACTATCTCGAAGCGCGCCACGCCGACACGCTGGCGCCGGTCCGGTCGATCAAGGACGGTCCGATCCGCCTGCTGGTCGCCGCCAAGCTCGGCAAAACGAGGCTGATCGACAACGTCGCGGTGTAGTTACAGCAGCCCGAGTTCGCGCAACTCGCGACGCATCGGCTCCGGCATCGCTGCGATGCTCTCGGCGGCCTTGCCGAGGTCGGGCGGTGCGTCTGCGGCGGTGAGATAACGCCAGCCCTGAAACGGCCGCATCGGCCGCGGGCTCACCGCATGCACCTTCGGCTCCATGATCAGACGGCAGCGGCCGATGCCGTCGCCGTCCCGAAACGGCTCGATCCCGATCAGCTTCTCACGCGCGGCGACCTCGCCGCGGATCACCCAATAGATCGAGCCGCCGTCGAGCAGCTCCGCATCGCGCTTCGGCACCATCCGGGTGATGTGGACATGCTGGCGCGACAGCCCCTGCTGGCGCGCCAGTTTGGCGCGCTCGGCGACCCGGTCGGTCAGGTCCTTCACCGACTCGCAGCCGACCGCCAGCTTGATCAGATGAAGCGCCATGGTTCGGATCGATCCTGATGCGGGAGGGTTCGCGATCAGTTATCCGGATTTGCCCCCGCCGGCGCAAGCTGGACCGGCGCAGCCAATGGCGGCTTCGGCTTCGGCTGCGGCGGCGGTCGCCTGACAGCGGCCTGGGCATTCGCGGGGGCCTGTCCGCTGGACGGAGCCTGGGCGTTGGCTGCTGACGGCGGCCGTCTGGGCGCGGCGGGCGGCGGCGCATGGCCGGCTGCCGCGTTTGTGGCGGCCGGCTTCGACGCGGCCGGCGCCGGCTCGGTCATGATCGAAATCGGGGGGATCGAGGACGAGGTCGCGAAATCGATATTGACCGGCTTGCCGCTCGGCGCCTCGGCGGCGCCGAGCACGCCACCCGGCACCGGCGCGGCGCCCGCGAGAGGTCCACTTGCCGCGCCCCACGATGGTGCGGCCCGGGTCACGCTCGTCTCGTAGACGTGCTCGTTCATATTGGCCGAGATTCGGCTGTGGTCAGTCAGCGACTGGAACGCCGCGCATTGCTCGGGCACGCAGCGCTCCTGCGAGGTCAGCACATAGGCGATCAGGCCGTAGCGGTCGCGTTCGATGGCGCTCCTCAACCGGTCGAGCTCGGGAGTCATGCGCCGGTTCGCCGACGCGACGTCGCCGTGCGCCGTCAGATTCGCCAGCCGGGATGATGCGTAGGACACCGCCGCCGCGACCGTCTCGGGTCCACCGAACAGCACGCGCTCGCAGGCGGCCTGCACCGCATCGCCGGCGAGATCGTCGACGCAGGCCAGCGCCGGAATGGCGTGGATGCTGCGTCCCGCGTCCGCGCTGCGCAGCGACGGCCCCGCGCCGTCGACGAACAGCCGCCACGACGCGAAGCCGGCGATGCCGACGGCGAGCAGCGTGATGAATCCGAGCACGCCATTGGCTGCCGACTTGTCGGCGCGCAGCAACGCCACGAGAAGAACCAGGGTGAAGATGGCCAGCGCGGTGACCGCGGCCAGGACCGGGAAATTCGGCGAATGCAGAATGCGGTCGGCTGCCGCCGACCATGACGGCCAATCCATGCGCGTTGTCCCCTTGCGCCTACCCGGATCAAATCAACACGGGATTTGCGACCAAAATACGCGCGCGCATTGCGGGCGAGTCATGCAATCAAAGTTCCGCCGCGCCATCGGTCGGCGGGCTGCCGGCGTTGCGACGCCGGTCAGCCAACGGCCGGATCAGGTAACCGTGAGCTGGCTTTCCTTGGCCACGCGCTCGAAGGTTTCGGACGAACTTTTGATGCGATACTGACAGTCGTGGCCATCGGTCGGGAGCAACCGGATGACCTCGTAAATACCGCTCGCTGCCGGGCGGGCAACGTTGCTGGCGGTAAAATACACGTTTTCACCAACCACGAACTTGTGCTTCAACGCTCTACTCCATGCGCCAAGAGAACGCCGGCTACCGCTGATCCCCTGCGCAAGCCGGCCAAAACCCTAGTGCTTTATAGCATGCGAGGGGGTCCGATGACCAGTGATCAGAGGGCATAGCTCCGCATCGAATTTGCAGCTTTTTCAGCGAGGTAGGCCAGATCGTCGCAGCGTTTTCGGGAGTCTTCCGGCAGCGATCGGGGAACCCGTTCAATCCGCCTCGAATTTCGGGATGATCAGGGTCTCGGCGAGCGCCGCTTCGGTCCATTCGCGGAACGCCGGCAGCGCCCGCATCACGTCGACATAGCCCTGCGAGATCGGATCGAGCTCGATCGCGTAGGTGCGGAACCGGTGCACCACCGGCGCGTACATCGCATCCGCGCCGCTGAAGGCCCCGAACAGATAGGGACCGAACCTGCCGTAACGCTCGCGGCAGTCGGTCCAGATCTGTTTGATCCGGGCGATGTCGGCCTGCGCCGCCTCGGACAGCGTCTTCGGACCGACCGGCCGGTGGATGTTCATACCGCATTCGTTTCGCAGCGCCGCGAAGCCGGAGTGCATCTCCGCCGACACTGCGCGCGCATGCGCGCGTGCGGCGACGTCATCGGGCCAGAGCTGCGCCTTGGGAAATCGCTCGGCGGCGTATTCGATGATCGCGAGCGAATCCCAGATCGTCACGTCGCCATCGATCAGCACCGGCACCTTGCCTGAATCGGTGAAGGCGAGGATGCGTTGCTTGTCCGCGTCGCCGGTGTAGAGCGGGATCACGACTTCGTCGAAGGCGGTGTTGGTCGCCTTCAGCGCCAGCCACGGCCGCATCGACCAGGACGAGTAGTTCTTGTTGCCGATCACCAGCGTGCGCGCCATCGATGAACTCCAGAAACAGCCGATTCCACACGGCCTGCAGCACAATCAATCGCGACGCCGGGCTGGCTGTCAATCACGGCGTTTTCGATCGAAGCGGCACCGGTTCGCATCAAGACAACGCGTCGATCAGAACCGAAGCGCGAGTGGCGGTTGCGAACGACGGCGCGATGCTGCAGGTGTGGCGGATGAGCATCCAGGATTCGACCACCCCCGCGCCCGCGTCTCTCGAAGATGCGCTCCTCTCCATCCTGACAAAGGCCAGCCCCGGCACACTGAGCGCCCCGGAGATCGCGCATGCGATCTCTCCGGAGGGCGATTGGCACGGCCTGCTGATGCCGATCCGGCGCACCGCAGTGGCGCTGGCAATGGCCGGCCGGCTGGTGATCTATCGCAAGGGCAAGCCGGCCGACCCGACCGACTTCCGCGGCGTCTACCGGCTCGGCCTGCCGCGGCACGATTGAAGCTAAAGCGACTGAACGCTAGGGCGACGGCAGCAGGCTCGTGGTCCGGCCACTCAGCCGATAGGCCAACAGCCCGGCCCATTCATGGGCCGCGACGTCGGTGCGAGCCAGCCCGCTGCTGAGCCGGTTGAACGGCAGCGCCGCGTCGCGCCAGCCGCGCGTCCGCCAATCCACCGGATAGGCCGTCACGTCGAAACCGGCGGCGCGGAACGCGGTGATCGAGCGCGGCATGTGGAACGCCGAGGTCACCAGCAGCCACAACTCGCCCGGCTTCGGCGACACCAGCTCGCGCGTGAAGCTGGCGTTCTCCGCCGTCGTACGCGATCTACTCTCCACCACGAAGCGGTCCGGCGCGACGCCGAAGCGCGCGAACAGGCCGGCCGCGATCGGCGCCTCGGCCACCGAATTCTGCATCAGATTGCCGCTGCCGCCGCTGTAGACGATCCGTGCCTGCGGATAGTCCCGCGCCAGCTCCAGCGCGGCCATGACGCGCTCGGCCGAGGAATCGAGTTCGAGCGAATGGCGCGCGGCACTGACCTCGGAGTCGATGGCGCCGCCGAGCACGATGATCCCGTCCGGGGCGCGGCCGCTGTATTGCCACGGCGGGAAGCGCTCCGACAGCGTCAGCAGCAGCACGCTGCCGAGCGGCGAATAGCCGACGATCAGCAGCGCCACGACGCCCACGCTCAGCACCCCCGCCCCTGCCCGCCGCCACCGTGTCAGCAACAACAGCACGCCGACCGCGCAGATCACCGCGATGGTGTTGGAGGGGTGGATGAAGAAGCCGAGGATCTTGGAGAGCACGAAGAACATCGTTCACCTGCGCAGCGATGCGGTGCCCGCGAGGTGCTCGATTTCAACGCTCGGGTCAATCGGCCGCGATGTCGCTCAATCCCACTCCGGTTCGGTCGCCGTGTGAATCAGCCGCCCCCCTGGGCTACCCAGCGCGAAAATCTCGCGCATCTCGTCTTCGCTGAGCACGAAGTCGAACACGTCGATGTTCTGCGAGAGACGCTCGACCCGCGACGTGCGCGGGATTGCCGGGACTTTCTGCTGCACCAGCCAGCGCAGGCAAACCTGCGCGGCGGATTTGCCGTGCGCAGCACCGATCCGGCTCAGTACCTCGCTCTGCTGCGCATTGCCCCTCGCGATCGGGCTGTAGGCGACCATCGCGATGCCGTGCGCGGCGCAGGCTGCAAGCACGTTCGACTGGCCGAGAAACGGATGATACTCGACCTGATTGCACACCAGCGGCGCCGGGCAGGCCGCGACCGCCTGCTTCAGCAGCGCAACGGTGAAGTTCGACACCCCGATGTGCCGCGCCATGCCGAGTTCCCTGGCGTGCGCCAGTGCGCCGAGCGTCTCCTGCAGCGGCACCTGTGCATTCGGCCAGTGCAGCATCAGCAGATCGACCTCCGACAGCCGCAGCTTGAACAGACTCTCCTTGGTCGAGCGGATCAGGTCGTTGGGCGCGAAATGCGTGGTCCAGACCTTGGTCGCGATGAACATCTCGCTGCGCCGGACGTGCGAGCTGCGGATGCCCTCGCCGACGTCGCGTTCATTGTTGTAGATCTGAGCGGTGTCGACGTGGCGATAGCCGAGCCGCAGCGCCTGTTCGACGATACGGGCGCAGGCGTGGCCGCTCAGCTCCCAGGTGCCGAGTCCGATCGCGGGGATTGTTGCGCCGTGCGCGTCGACGACTTCCATCGGAAGATGGTCCGCCAGCGATGTTAACAGCCTATGAAGGCGCAGTTACTTCAGCCCGAACCACAGCGTGGCGATGCCGAGGAAGGCGAAGAAGCCGACCACGTCGGTCACCGTGGTGACGAACGTTCCGGACGCCACCGCGGGATCGGCCCGGACCCGGTCGAGCGCGATCGGGATCAGGATGCCGCCGAGGGCGCCGGCGACCAGATTGGTGATCATCGCCAGACCGATGACCACGCCGAGGCCGGGGACCCGGAACCAGGCATAGGCGGCGACGCCGGTGATGATCGCGAAGCCGATGCCGTTGACCAGGCCGACCAGCAATTCGCGCCTCACCACGCGATAGGCATTGCTGGAGCCGAGTTCGCGGGTCGCCAGCGCCCGCACGGCCACCGTCATGGTCTGGGTCGCGGCGTTGCCGCCCTGGCTGGCGACGATCGGCGCCAGCACCGCCAGCGCGACCATCTGCTGCAACTGGTCCTCGAACATCCCCAGCACCGACGATGCCAGGAACGCGGTGGCGAGATTGACCAGAAGCCAGTTGAAGCGGCCGCGGGCGGTGGGCCAGACCCGGTCG
Organism: Rhodopseudomonas sp. NSM; assembly: GCF_052445935.1. Lineage (NCBI taxonomy): Bacteria > Pseudomonadati > Pseudomonadota > Alphaproteobacteria > Hyphomicrobiales > Nitrobacteraceae > Rhodopseudomonas > Rhodopseudomonas sp. NSM. The sequence goes on from NZ_JBQTCH010000002.1 coordinate 494,346, forward strand.
GACAGTTCTTCGTCGCTGGTGACGCCGCCCAGCGCCTTGAGGTCTTCGTCGGCCTCTTCCTCGATGACGTCGACGACGTCGTCGATGGTGATCACGCCGACCAGCCGGTTGTCGGGGTCGACCACCGGCGCCGCGACCAGATTGTATTTGCCGAACAGCCGCGCCACCTCTTCCTGGTCGTCGAGCACCGAGACCTTGCGGCGGTCCTCGTCGATCAGATCGGCCAGCGGAATGTTACGATGCGACCGCAGCAGCGCGTCGAGTGCGATCGCGCCCTGCCAGCGGTTGATCCCGTCGACGACGTAGATCTCGTAGAACCGGTCCGGCAGATCCGGCGTCTCGCGCATGAAGTCGATCGCCTCCCCGACATTCCAGTCGCGCGGCACCACGATGAACTCGGTCTGCATCCGCCGGCCGGCGGAGTTTTTCGGATAGTCGAGGCTGCGCTCCAGCGCGTCGCGCTCGGATTGCGGCAGCTTCCCGAGGATTTCGTCCTGCTCGTCCTCGTCGAGCACCCGCAGCAGTTCGACCGCATCGTCGGAATCCAGCTCGCGGACACCTTCGGCGACGGCAGCGGGCTCGAGTTCCTCGAGGATCTCCTCACGGACGGTCTCGTCGACCTCGTTCAGGGCCGAGAAGTGGAAATCGGTGCCGGTGAGTTCCACGAGCCGGACGCGCTCGTCGGAATCCAGCGCCTCGATCAGGTCGCCGACATCCGCCTCGTGCAGATCGGAGACGATTTCGCGCAGAAACGGCGCGTTTTCCTGTTCGATCGCGCGGGAGATCGCGGCGACGAAGTCGGCCCTGATTTCGCCGTCCTCGTCGCGCATCGAAAGCTGATCGGGCCCGGACTGGTCGGCTCGCACGACCGCATCGAGTTCGTCGGCCATGGCGCACCCCGCGGGTTTTATCGGTTGCAGATTTCGTGCGCCGTCGGGCAAGATGCGCTGTCGATCGGCGGATCGAATGACTTTGGCAATACTCAATCGGTGATGCACGGCGCAATGAATTTCGTGACATCCGCGATCAATCATCAGCCGGAAGGGGTGTCATGAACGCATCGACAGCGGTGGCCGCGATCGTGGCTCTCGGCGTTCTCGGCTCCGCCGCGCAGGCCGCCGATTGTGCCCGCCCCGGCGCGCTCGGCACCGCGCGCACCATGGTGGTCGACGCGGCGAAGTACCCGCGCATCGGGACGAAGAGCTTTCCGCAGACGCTGCCATTGGACGACCACGAGGTCGTGCTGACATTCGATGATGGCCCCGCTGCGACGACACCGAAGGTGCTGAAGGCGCTCGCCGACGAATGCGTCAAGGCGACGTTCTTTCTGGTCGGCAAGCCGGCCGCCGAGACGCCCGGCCTGGTGAGGCGGATCGCGATCGAGGGCCACACCGTTGCGCATCACACCTGGACGCACAAACATCTGTCGAGTCTCGGCTATGCCGACGCGCTGGCGGAAATCGATCGCGGCATCGCCGCCGACGAGGCGATCCTCCGCCGCAACGGCATCGCCGTGTCGCCGACGAAGTTCTTCCGGTTTCCGTTTTTCGAATCGACGCCCGCGCTGCTCGACAATCTGCAGTCGCGCGGCATCGTCGTGTGGGGCGCCGATCTCTGGGCCAGCGACTGGAACGTCATGACGCCGGAGGCCCAGCTCAAACTTATCACCGATCGGCTCAAGGCCGCCGGCAAGGGCATCATCCTGTTTCACGACCCCCGCTCGCAAACCGCTGAAATGATACCGGCTTTCCTGCGCTGGCTGCGCGAAAATCATTATCGCGTCGTGCACGCCGTGCCGCCGCCGGACGAGCAGCCGGCTGTCGCCGCCGGGTCTCATGCGACGCGCTGACCGGCACACTGGCGCCGGCCGGGAAACCGTGATCAATGCCACAGTTAAGCTGCTGTTCAGGCCGCTATCCTATGTTCCAAGACGACTGATTTGACGGCCCGGGGTGCGTGGTCACGTAATGGCAAGTGAACTGTTTCGACGACGGGCGCGGACCCGGTCCCTGCTCGGCATCGCCTGCGTGACCGCAGCGCTCGCCCTTCCCGCAGCCGCCATGGCCGCGGACTGCCCCGGAAATCCCGGCGCGCTCGGCACCTCCCGCACCCTGGTCGTCGATCCGCGCGAACATCCGCGGATCGGCACGATGCAATATGCCGAGACGCTGCCGCTGCAGGACCGTGAGGTGGTGCTGACCTTCGACGACGGTCCGCTGCCGCGCTACAGCAACGCGGTGCTGGATATCCTGGCCAAGGAGTGCGTCAAGGCGACGTTCTTCGTGGTCGGGCGAATGGCGAAGGCCTATCCGGAAGGCGTGCGCAGGATGCGCGACGGCGGCCACACCATCGGCACCCACAGCCAGAACCATCCGCTGAGCTTCAACCGGATGACGGCCGAACAGGCCAAGCAGGAAGTCGACGAGGGCATCGATGCGGTCGCGGCCGCGCTCGGCAGCCGCGCCGCGATCGCGCCGTTCTTTCGTATCCCCGGCCTGCTGCGCGCCGAGGCGGTGGAAGGCTATCTGGGCTCGCAGGGCATCCAGACCTGGAGCGCCGATTTCCCCGCGGACGACTGGCGGCACATTTCGCCGGAAGCCGTCTACAGCCTGGCGATGAGCCGGCTGCAGGCCAAGGGCCGCGGCGTGCTGCTGCTGCACGACATCCAGCCGCGCACGGTGGCGGCGCTGCCGCAGATCCTGCACGAGCTGAAGGCCCGCGGCTTCCGCATCGTTCACGTCGTGCCGGCAGCGCCGGACCGCCCGAAGACGCCGACCCTGCCGTCGCAATGGCGGCTGCACCCGGTCACCGAGCATGTCGCGATCTCGCATTGGCCGAAGGTGCCGAGCTTCAGCTTTGCCAGCGCCGCGATGCTGCCGGGGCCATCGATCGCCGATCTCGGCCTCGACATCGGCCGCGTGACGGAGCCGTTCGACGGCCTCCGGCATCTGGCGCGCGGCCAGGTGCCGCTGCCGAAGCCGGCGCCCTGGCCGCGACAGAGGCCGGCTGCGAGCTTTGCCAATTCGATCGCCTTCCCGATTCCCGCGGAAGCGCTGTTCAGTATCCCCGAGAAGAGCCAGCCGGCAATTCGCGCGATGGTCCGCATCCCGGCGCACCGCGCGTCGCGTGACGCCGCTCCGCAGACAGCGCAGTCGGAGCTGCGCTCGACCGAGATCGGCGCCGCCGCCCGACCGATCTCCGGAAGCGCCGCGATCGCCCCCGCTGCCCTGCAGCGCGGCCCGATCAAAGTCACCGCCCGGCCGCGGCCGCTGAACCACTGACGGGCGATCGACGCGATCCCGGGTGATCGCGTGCGATCGCTCAGGCTTGCGGCCGGACCATCCGCCGCATCACGTCGGTCTTCAGAACGACGTGATGGAGCAGTGCGGCGAGCACATGCAGCGCGATCAGCCCGAGCAGAACCAACTTGAGCAGATTGTGCAGTTGCGCCGCGGGCGCTACGTCGCCGAACCAGGCGATGACGCCGCTGACCGACATTGCTGCGAGCACCACGTAGAAGCTGGCGTGCGAGAATTGGGCGATCGTGCGCATCGGAGCCGGCTCGTCTTCCGGCGGGGACGGCGTTCCGAGCTTGGCACGCAGCACCAGACGCCAGCCGATCAGCAGCAGAATGAGCATCCCCACGACGATATGCGCCAGGATGCGCGGGTCGAACGCGAACGGCAGTTCCTGCTGCCACGCCATCCAGGCGTTGGCGATGGAATCCTTGAAGATGTACTGCGCGGCGACCAGCGCCACCACGACCCAGTGCAGCGCGATCTGCACGCGCGAATAGCCTATGGGAGAGATCATCGACGTGTCCTCGCGATGTTGGGATCGAACGACGGCGCCTTGTCCGGGCGCCGTCGCAGTCTCGATCACGGCTTCTGCGGCGCCGCGTCCGGCTTCGACGCGCCGTAGCGCCAGGCGTGCATCCGCGCCATCATCTGCGCCGGGGCGTTGATCTCGACGACGCTGACCTGGCCGTCATTGTCGGCATCGAGCATCGCGAACGGGCGCTCGGCGAAGCCGCGGGACATCTCGGCGACCATGTCGCCGAATTCCTTCTTGGACAGCGTGCCGTTGCCGTCGGCATCGTGCTTCTTCAGCAGCGCCGCGGTGCCGGCCTTGGCTTCTTCAGGCGAGACGACGCCGTCGCCATCGGCGTCGAGGGTCTTGATCAGCGGGTTGTTGGCGAAGCCGCCGCGACCGCCCCAGCCGCCTTGCGCGAAGTGCATCATGCCCGGCCCCCAATTGCCCATCGGTCCAAAGCCGTGCGGTCCGCAATTGCCGAACGGTCCGCCGCCGGCGATCGCCGGGATCGCCACGGCGCCGATGGCCACCACGGCTGCGACGGCGCCGAGCGCCAGGATTGTGCTGCGTTTCATGTCGTGATCTCCTCTTGCTCCAGAATGGATGCAGCGAAGATCGGCCCGTCCTGTCGCAGCAGCTTGTCGGCCAGGCGGGGATTTGTATCGGTCTGTCGCAACACGCCGGCCTGCGATCATTTGCGACAGAAGTCTTTTCCGGCGCGGGGCAAGTCGGGCTAGATCAACAACATGGCCGATCAACCGCAGTTGCCGCACATCCTGGTCGTCGACGATCACCGCGAAATCCGCGACGCGGTGACGAAATACCTTGAGCGCAACGGCATGCGCGCCAGCGCCGCGAGCAACGCGATCGAGATGGACACCCAGCTCAAGGCCGGCCGATTCGACCTGATCATCCTCGACGTGATGATGCCCGGCGAGGATGGGCTGTCGGCGGCGCGGCGGCTCAGTGCCGGCGGCGGGCCGCCGGTGCTGATGCTGAGCGCGCTGTCCGAGGAGACCGATCGGGTGGTCGGGCTGGAGATCGGCGCCGATGATTATCTCGCCAAGCCGTTCAGCCCGCGCGAACTGCTGGCACGGATCAAGGCGATCCTGCGCCGCAGCGAACGGCGCGAGCCGCTCGCCGGCGGGCTCGGCGGCCGCAAGCTCGGCTTCGCCGGGTGGATGCTCGATACCGATACCCGCGACCTCGTCCGCGACGCCGAAGGCGCAGAGAAAATCGCGCTGACGACAGCCGAGTTCAAGCTGCTGGTGGCGTTCCTGGAACGGCCGCGATTCGTGCTGACGCGCGAGCAATTGCTCGACATCACCAGCGGCCGCAGCGCCGACGTGTTCGACCGCACCATCGACAACCAGGTGAGCCGGCTGCGCCGCAAGATCGAGGACGACCCGGCGCATCCGAAGATCATCACCACGGTCCGTTCCGGCGGCTACAGCCTCGCCGCCGACGTCCGGGACCTGTCATGAGCCGCCGCAGGCCGCGCAGCCTCCTCACCCAGGTGGCGCTGCTCAGCTTCGTGGCGCTGCTGGTGGCGCAATTCGTCAGCTTCTGGCTGTTCACGGCCGACCGCGCCAAGCGGATTCGGGTCGCGCAGCGCATCGAGGTGGTCGAACGCGTCGCCGCCGTCGCCGCATTGCTGGACAAGGCCCCGGTGACCGCGCGCGACGATCTGCTCGAAGCCGCCAGTTCACGCTCGACCCGGTTCGACATTGCCGCGGCGACGATCGTCGATCATCCCGTCGACCTGCTCGGGGCCGATTGCGGGCAGCACCATTGCGACGAACTCGACTTGCCGGCGGGATTGCGCATGCAGGAGGAATACATCTCGCGGCGCGATGGCGGCCGGTTCAGCGAGCCTTCACACCGCTTTCGCGACCGGATCATGAAGTCCGGCCTGGCGCCTGTGGCGTTCAAGCTGTCGCTGCCGCTGCGCGACGCGCAGTGGCTCAACGTCACCTCGCGCTTCGACCGGCCGGCCATTCAATTGCCCCCACAGGTGCTGGGCACCACGCTGGTCTCGCTGGCCTTGGTGCTGGCGGCGCTGTGGTTCGCGCTACGGCGCGTCACCCGGCCACTCGATCAGCTCGCCTCGGCCGCCGACGGCTTCGGCCTCGACGCCCCGCCTCCCCGGATGCCGACCGGCGGACCGCGCGAAGTCCGTGCGTTGTCGGACGCGCTGGCGCGGATGCATGAGCGGCTGTCGCGGATGCTGGGAGAGCGAACCCGGATGCTGGCGGCGCTCGGCCACGATCTGCGCTCGCCGATCACCGCGCTGCGCGTCCGCGCCGAGATGGTGGACGACGCCGAAAACAAGGAAAGGATGATCGCGACGCTGGACGAGATGCAGCAGATGGTGGAAGCGACGCTGGCCTTCGCCCGCGGCGTCTCCACCGACCAGCCGAGCGAACCGGTCGACCTCGCCGCGCTGGTATCGGAGCTGGCCGCCGAGCTCAGCGCGATCGGCCCCCCGATCCGGATCACGTCGGCGACGCCGGTCGTGCTGCCGCTACGGCGCGTGCCGCTGCGCCGCGCGCTGCGCAACATTCTGGAAAACGCCCAGCGCTATGGCGGCGGCGGCGAGGTCCGGATCGAGCACGACGGCACCGAAGTCAGAATGGTGATCGAGGATCGTGGTCCCGGGATTCCGGACAGCGAGCTTGCGCGGGTGTTCGAACCGTTCGTCAGGCTTGAGACCTCCCGCTCGCGGGACACCGGCGGCAGCGGCCTTGGATTGCCGATCGCGCGCGCCATCCTGCAGGCGAACGGCGCCAGCATCACCTTGTCCAACCGACCCGAAGGCGGTCTGCGCGGGACGGTGACCTTCGCGCGATAGGTCGGCGTCCTCTCAGCGTCGATGGATGTGGTGCGTGACAGGCGCCGGCTGCGTTGCTTTCCCCGCGGGTTTGCGGGACGCTGCACGAGAATGCTTGAAGAAACGTCCTAATTTCAATCAATTAGGCATTGGCCTGGTGCGCTCGGAGGGACTCGAACCCCCACGATTTTACTCACTGCCACCTCAAGGCAGCGCGTCTACCAATTCCGCCACGAGCGCTTGGGATCGGTTCAGGCTGGGCGCCCGACCGGATCGACGGCGCCCATTTAACAAATCAATGAAGGGGGTACAAGGCCGTCATCGTCGATCCGGTGATCGCGTCAACATCTGTTTGACCTCGACCGCGATGCGATTGCGATCGACCAGCACCACGCCGCTGGCCACCGGCATGTTATTGGCGAGGATCTTGACCTCGTCGGCCTCGGTGGCGTCCAGTTCGATGATGGCGCCGCGGGACAGCCGCAGCACCTGATGAATGGGCATCGAGGTGGTGCCGAGCACCACCATGAGATCGACCGAAACGTTATCGAGTGTTGGCACTGGGACCCGGACCGGCAGACTGTGAATGAAAGTGTGCGAACTTGACCACGTTATGGTTATCCAATGATTAACGCGCCGCCTTCAGCCCGCCAGACGCTCGATATCGCCGGTTTCCGACCCATTGCCCACGCCCAGCCGGTCGAATGGCTGATCTCGGAGCAGCCGGTGCCCTATCCCGACGCGGTCGCGGCGATGGAATCGCGCGCCGCAGCGATCGCGGCCGGCGACGCCGCCGAACTGGTCTGGCTGCTGGAACATCCGCCGCTCTACACCTCCGGCACCAGTGGCCAGGCAGCCGACCTGCTCGATCCGCGCTTCCCGCTGCACACCACCGGGCGCGGCGGACAGCTCACCTATCACGGCCCCGGCCAGCGGGTCGCCTATGTGATGCTCGATCTCAAGCGCCGCCGTCCCGACGTTCGCGCCTATGTGGCCGCGCTCGAGCAGTGGATCATCGCCACGCTCGACGCGTTCAATGTCCGGGGCGAGCGACGCGAGGACCGCGTCGGCGTCTGGGTCGCGCGGCCCGACAAGGGGCCGGGCTACGAGGACAAGATCGCCGCGATCGGCGTCCGGCTGAAGCGCTGGGTGTCGCTGCACGGCATCGCCATCAACGTCGAGCCCGATCTGAGCCACTTCACCGCGATCGTGCCCTGCGGCATCAGCGATCCGCGCTATGGCGTCACCAGCCTGGTCGACCTCGGCCTGCCGGTGACGATGACGGACGCCGACATCGCGCTGCGCGCGGCCTTCACCGGCATCTTCGGCCAGACCATCGATGCGCAGCGCGCCGAACCGGCGAAGAATGCAGGCGAGAGATCGCCGGCATGAACACCGTGATCGTCTATGTCGGCGCGGCGGTCGCCGAGATTGCCGGCTGCTTCGCGTTCTGGGGCTGGCTGCGGCTCGGCAAGCCGGTGTGGTGGCTGGTGCCCGGGCTGCTCTCGCTCGCGCTGTTCGCCTATCTGCTGACGCTGGTCGAGAGCGCAGCCGCAGGCCGTGCCTATGCGGCCTATGGCGGGATCTACATCGTCGCCTCGCTGGCCTGGCTGTGGAGCGTCGAGCATGTGCGCCCCGATCGCTGGGACGTCACCGGCGCCTGCGTCTGTCTCGCCGGCGCGGCGATCATCCTGTGGGGCCCGCGCGGCTAGCGCATGACGCGGCGCGGCAGCGCGTCGTCCCGTCACACCGTCGGCAGGATCGAGAACCGTTCGCCGGGATGCCGCTGATCGAGCGCGTCCGATCCCGCATCTTCCGCGAACACCGCATCGACCCGCGCGGCGGACGGGCCGTGGTGACAGGCGGCGATCACCTCGGTCACGGTCGCGCTCACCCCGGAGAGCAAGGCCTCGACGCTGCCGTCGCGCCGGTTGCGGACCCAGCCTTCGAGGCCCTGCGCCTGCGCCGTCGTCGCCACCCAGGCGCGATAGCCGACGCCCTGCACCCGGCCGCGAACAATCACCTGCCGGATCGCCCGGCTCATTCGCGTGCGAGCCCGAGAAACCGCGCGCCGCGCTCCTCGACCAGCGACGCGCGGGTGACGCGGTCGATCAGGTCGGCCGTCGCCAGACCTGTCAGTTGCTTCGGCGCGGCGCCATCGCGGATCGCCGACAGCGTCTTAAAAACGGCCTCGGTCGCAGCGGCGATCGGCGCGTGGCCCTGCACCGCGATCCGCACCCGCTGATCGGCGAGGTACTCCCAATCGGCCAGTTCCGCAGGCGGACTGCCGAGCACGATCGGCAGCGTCGTCGCGGCGCTGATCGCCGCCAACTGGTCGCGCGTCTTCACCCCGGTGAAGAACAGCGCGTCGACGCCGGCCGCCTCGTAGGCCACCGCGCGTTCGATCGCATCGTCGAGCGAACTGATCGATGCCGCGCCGGTGCGGCCGATGATCACCAGCGACGGATCGAGCCGGGCGTCGAGCGCGGCGCTGATCTTGCCGAGCCCTTCCTCGCGCGAGATCAGTTGCGGCGCGGCCTCGCCATAGGCCTGCGGCAGCAGCGTGTCCTCGATGGTGAGGCCGGCACAGCCTGCGGCTTCCAGCTCCTGCACGGTGCGGCGGACGTTGAGCGCGTTGCCGTAGCCGTGGTCGGCGTCGACCAGCACCGGCAATGCCGCCGCGCGCGCCATCCGCCGCATCTGCTCGGCGAGTTCGGTCAGCGTGATCAGCGCGCTATCGGGATCGCCGAGGATCGCCAGCGACGCCACCGAGCCGCCGAACATCCCGAGCGGGAACCGAAGATCGTCGGCGATCCGGATCGAGATCGCGTCGTAAACCGACGCCGGGCGCACGCAGGCAGACCCTTGAAGGATCGCCCGCAACGCGCCGCGGCGGTCGCGCCAGGCCATGGCCTTACGCGAATTCGAGGATCAGCGCGTCCACCGCCAGCGTGGCGCCGGGCGCGGCGTGGATCTTCTTCACCGTGCCGTCGCGCTCGGCGCGCAGCACGTTCTGCATCTTCATCGCCTCGACCACCGCCAGCGTCTCGCCGGCCTTGACCTCCTGGCCCTCGGTCACCGCGATCGAGACCACCAGGCCCGGCATCGGGCACAGCACCTTCTTGCCGGTATCGGCCTTGTTGCCTTCCAGCATCCAGCGCGCCGACGACGCCTCGCGCTCGGTGAAGACGTTGACCGCGACTTCGTAGCCGTGATGCGCGAGCCGGACGCCGTTCGGGATCGACCGGACCTGCACCGCGACCGGGCGGCCGTTGATGGTGCCCTGCCAGACCGGGTCGCCGGGAATCCACGACGACAGCAATTGATGCGGCTGTCCCAGCGATCCGTCGGCCTCGACGAAGCGCACCACGAAGCCCTCGCCCTCGCGGATCACGTCGAGCTGGATCTCGGTGCGCTCGAGCCAGACGCAGCGGCGACGTTCGCGGATCACCGCGCGGCCGATCATCTGGCCGGAGATCTTGCGCCTGCGCTCGCCGATCACGCGGTCGATCGCGGCGCCCACCGCTGCAATGCGGCGGGCGACGTCGCCCTCCGGCAGCCGCGCGGCGAAGCCCTGCGGGAATTCCTCGGCAATGAAGCCGGTCGAGAGATTACCCTCGCGCCAGCGCGGATGCGTCATCAGCGCCGACAGGAACGGGATGTTGTGGCGGATGCCGTCGACGTAGAACGCATCCAGCGCGTGCGCCTGCGCCTCGATCGCCGCCGCGCGCGACGGCGCATGCGTCACCAGCTTGGCGATCATCGGATCGTAGAAGATCGAGATCTCGCCGCCTTCCTGAACGCCGGTGTCGTTGCGCACGGTGATGCCGTCGGCCGAGCTCTCGGACGGCGGGCGATACTTCACCAGCCGGCCGATCGACGGCAGGAAGCTGCGGAACGGATCTTCCGCATAGACGCGGCTCTCCACCGCCCAGCCCTTCAGCTTGACGTCCTTCTGTGCCAGCGCCAGCTTCTCGCCGGCCGCGACGCGGATCATCTGCTCGACCAGGTCGATGCCGGTGACCATCTCGGTGACCGGATGTTCGACCTGCAGGCGGGTGTTCATTTCGAGGAAGTAGAAGCTCTTGTCCTGTCCCGCGACGAACTCCACGGTGCCGGCGGAATCGTACTGTACCGCCTTCGCCAGTGCGACCGCCTGCTCGCCCATCTTGCGGCGGGTCGCCTCGTCGAGCAGCGGGCTCGGCGCTTCCTCGATCACCTTCTGATTGCGGCGCTGGATCGAGCATTCGCGCTCGCCGAGATAGATCACGTTGCCGTGCTTGTCGCCGAGCACCTGGATCTCGATGTGGCGCGGATCGACGATGAACTTCTCGATGAAGACGCGGTCGTCGCCGAACGAGGCCTTGGCTTCCGCCTTGGCGAGGTTGAAGCCCTCGGCGACCTCGGCGGTCGAGTGCGCGATGCGCATGCCCTTGCCGCCGCCGCCGGCCGAGGCCTTGATCATCACCGGATAGCCGATCTCGTCGGCGATCTTGACCGCGTGGGTGGCGTCCTCGATCACGCCGAGATAGCCCGGCACGGTCGAGACCTTGGCCTTGGCGGCCGCCTTCTTGGATTCGATCTTGTCGCCCATCGCGGCGATCGCGCCGGGGTTGGGACCGATGAAGACGATGCCGGCGTCAGCCAGCGCGCGCGGAAAGGACTCGCGCTCGGACAGGAAGCCGTAGCCGGGATGCACCGCCTCGGCGCCGGTCTTCCGGCACGCCTCGACGATCTTCTCGATCACCAGATAGCTCTCGGAGGCCGCGGCCGGCCCGATCAGGACGGCCTCGTCGGCCATCTCGACGTGCAGCGCGTCGCGGTCGGCCTCGGAATAGACGGCGACCGTCTCGATCCCCATCAGGCGGGCGGTCTTGATGACCCGGCAGGCGATCTCGCCGCGATTGGCGATCAGAATGCGTTTGAACATGTTCTTGTTGCTTGCGACCTTGGGGTGTTCTGCCCTCCCGGCAGGGACGGCAATCGGCGTTGCGCATGTGCTTGTAACAATTCTGTCGCCGAGGAAAACTAGTTATTGCGAAGGGGTGCCCCGCCGCCCGTCGCAGGACGCTCCGCCCCCTCCGCCGCTCAGATTTCAGGGGTCCGCCCCCCGTCTGCACCCCGCTTTAGCCCGGAACGGGTACCCTGCAACAGGCGCAGCCGTGCGTGCCGGCGCCGAAATTCCGCATCGCAGACAATGACCTCACGCAGTCGCACGAGGTTTTGGATAAAGCCAAGGCGGATGCCGGGCACACACAAAAAAGCGGCGGGAGATGATCCCGCCGCCCCGAGGCTCTCAGCCTGAGAGAAAACTGTCTTACATGCCGAGGTCGAAGACCTTCGGCAGCTGAATCAGCGGCAGGGTTGCGACGCCGATCAGGGTCGCGACCATCCGCATCAAGGTGTGATTGTTCGGGCGCGCGCTGCCGCGCATCTGACGCGAGATCCACTCCAGAACCTCGGTGTCGACGCCGACCGCCCTGGTGGGTGCCCAGGATTCAATGGCGGTATCCGGCGCCAGCGCCACGCTGCGCGCGGGCACCGGCAGCCCCGACGCTGCGGCGGCATGGTGGACGACCGCCTTGGCGAACAGGTCGTCGAAACGACCATCGTCCTTACGCTCGGCCGCGGCAGCGTTGATCTCGAACAGCGCCTCGGCCTCCGCGCGGCTGATCGGCAGGTTCTCGACCGCGGTGGCGGTGAGGATGCGGGCGCACCAGGCGGCGTCGGCGTCGTCGAGCGTCCGCGAGAAATGAACTCTGCCGCGGGTCGTCGGGCCCTCTCCGGTGATCACGCCATCGCGCACGACACCGAGCGCCAGAGCGGCGGTGTAGCGGTCCGAAATACGGGTGGGTTCGATGCCGATCTCGTCGGCCAGGGCAGCGGCAGTCATGGTTCCTTGCTCTTCATGTTGGTTGCCGACCAGCACTTCCATGCCGGCGTAAACGCTTGGTTAAGTCTTCATTCCGGCTTGCGAGGTTCCTGCATCCTCACGCGATCATCGTTAAGAGGATTCCGGTTCTGTCGCAGTGACCAGGGTCACGGACAAAGAGATCGCAGGCCGCTCCGGCGGCGTTGCGGCGCAGCAAAGGCTTTATCGAGGCAGGCCGGCACCAGATGTCGCGGCGTCGCGCAGGGTGCCTGGGCACCATAACGGCCGGCCGCGTGCGCGCGCCGCCGCAGACACGTTCCGTTCAGCTTAGCCGTCGTCGGAAATCAGCGCGGCGACAACCGGTCGGCGATCACGAGGCCGAGCGCGCCGGACAGCGCGGTGACGAAGGTCCCCCACGAGATGTCGACGGCGACCATCGGCCAGGTCCAGTGCTTCAGCACCGCCAGTGCGGTCAGTTCGAATGTCGCGTAGCAGAAGAAGCCGAACAGCGCGCCGAGCAGCAGCGCGGACCGCCAGGTGGCGGTCGCCGCGCCATTGACGAACACCATGATGCCGACGACGTAGAGCGAATAGAACAGCACTGCGGGCAGCATCCGGACCGGGCCGAGCATCTCGCCGACCTGACCGGCGAAGAAGTCCTTCGCAATGAATCCAAGAAACAGGAAATCCAGCGGGATCAGAATGATGAACGTCGCCAGGTAGAGAACGCCATACCGCTTCAAATCGACCTCCTGAAATCAGCCATCGTCCTCAATACGCTTCACTTCCTGTCCGGTTTCAAGCCTTCACCTCGCCACGGATCAAAATCCCTCCCGCCGGATTACATCTTGCTGATGGCCAAAGACACGCCCCGCCCCGTCATCGTCTGGTTTCGCGACGACCTGCGCCTGTCCGATCATCCGGCCCTGCATGAAGCAGCCGCGTCCGGCGGGCCGGTGATCTGCATCTACGTGTTCGATGAGCACAGCCCGCAGCTCCGCCCGCCGCAAGCGCGGCCGTTGGGCGGCGCCTCGCGCTGGTGGCTGGCGCAGTCGCTGCGCGCGCTTTCTGCCGAGCTCGAACAACGCGGCGCGCAACTGATCCTTCGCCGCGGCCCTGCCGCCGCGGTCGTCGGCGAACTCGCGCGACAGGTCGACGCCGGCGCAGTGCACTGGAACGAGATCGAGACCGCACCCGATCGCGCGATCGCCGACGACCTCGCCGAAGCGCTGAGCATGTCCGGGATCGATCACCACCGCCATCGCGGCGACCTGCTCGCCGCGCCGGCCGCGATCCGCGGCAAGGAAGGCCGCGGCATGCGGGTGTTCACGCCGTTCTGGCGCCGCGCCCTCAGCCTCGGCGATCCGCCGAAGCCGTTGCCGGCGCCGACGGCGCTGCGTGCTACGCCCGATCTTGCGAGCGATGATCTGGCGACGTGGCAATTGGAGCCGACGGCTCCCGACTGGGCCGGCGGCTTGCGCGAGAACTGGACGCCGGGCGAGCGGGCCGCGCAGGACGGACTGACCGCCTTCCTCGACGGCCTGCCCGGATACGCCGAGGGCCGCGACCGGCCCGATCGCTGCGCCACCTCGCGGCTGTCGCCGCATCTGCGGTTCGGCGAGATCAGTCCGCGACAGGTCTGGTACGCCGCGCGCTTTGCCGCCGCCAAGCGGCCGGCGATCGCGGCCGATGTCGACAAGTTCCTGAGCGAACTCGGCTGGCGCGAGTTCTGCCGGCATCTGCTGCACGACCATCCCGACCTCGCCGAGCGCAATCTGCAGGCGTCGTTCGACGCTTTCCCATGGACCACGAACGACGCGGCGCTGCACGCCTGGCAGCGTGGTCGCACCGGCTACCCGATCGTCGACGCCGGGATGCGCGAACTCTGGCAGTCGGGCGTGATGCATAATCGCGTCCGCATGGTGGTGGCGTCGTTCCTGGTGAAGCATCTGCTGATCGACTGGCGGCTCGGCGAGCAGTGGTTCTGGGACACGCTGGTCGACGCCGATCCCGGCAGCAATCCCGGCAACTGGCAGTGGGTTGCCGGGTCCGGCGCCGATGCCGCGCCGTATTTTCGCGTCTTCAACCCGATCCTGCAGGGAGAAAAATTCGATCCCGCGGGCGACTATGTCCGACGCTGGGTGCCGGAGATCGCCGCCCTGCCCGACAAGTTCATCCACCAGCCGTGGACCGCGACCCCGCTCGAACTCGCCGCGGCGGGCGTCACGCTCGGCGGCAATTACCCCGCGCCGATCGTGGATCACAAGGTTGGACGCGAGCGCGCGCTTGCCGCCTACGCCGAACTGCGTCAGAGTTGAACAACTTCGGTTAGCACCGCTACTAACTGACGCGAATCGGCTATCGTCGATTCCATCTGTAAACCATCTAGTGAACCCTCGGGGAATGACATGGACGACGACAAGCCGATGATCGATCAGATGACCGACGCCATCAACACCGCGGCGGACGAAGCCAAGAAGGCGGTCAAGAAGGCCCGCAAGGCCGCCACCAAGGCGGCGAAGAAGGTCGCGAAGAAGGTGACCGGCAAGAAGGCCCCTGCCAAGAAGACCAAGAAAGCCGAGAAGGCTCCTGCCAAGAAGGCCGCGAAGAAATCCGCCAAGAAGGCCGGCAAGAGCGTCGCCAAGAAGGCGAAGAAGTCCGCCAAGAAGGCGACGAAGTCGGTGAAGAAGGCCGGCAAGAAGGTCGCCAAGGCCGGCAAGAAGACCGCGAAGAAGGCCGGCAAGAAGGCCAAGAAGTCCAAGCGCTGAGCCCTTCGGCCTCGGCAAAGCGAAAGCCTCCGGATCGTCTCCGGAGGCTTTTTGCTGTGCGGGGCGTCCCACCTCCTCGATCGTCGACCGTGCGGTCATGGCGAGGAGCGCAACGGCGCCGGGTGCTCCACCTCGCATTCGTCATTCCGGGGCGCGCAGCGAAGCAGCGCGACCCCGGAATGACGAACGAGAAGGCGTGCGCGAGATCGAACGTAACCCCATCGCCGACCCCTTGACAACATTCCTATTATGATTATAGTCCGCACTGTCCTGTCCGTGAGGGGCGCTTCGCGAGGCGTCGGATAGCGGGACAGATCGACGGGCCGGGCAACCGGTCCGGAACGATGGTTCGATGAAGCCGGCGCTGTGCCGGTGGAATCGGACGGACGCGGCGTCCTGCGCGCTGTGCCTCGCAAGCACGCGTCCGGGAGGCAGAGGTCACCGTCCGCCGCTACTACGAGCGGCTGCCGCTTTCGTGGCTGGACGGGCGCAGCAAGGCCGGGGAGATCCCGCACCGCTGTGTTCCCGGAAGAACGGTCCCGATGCCCAAAATCGCCGCGGTGGGCGCGCCGACGAGGCGTTGCGCGATGGTCCGCAAAGCCATCGCGACACTCACCACCTTTGCGCCACGCGGCGCGCCCCCGCCCCTCGCTGTGACAGCGACGGGTGCACAACTCGGGCTCTTAGGAGCCGCGAGAAGTATTGGGCGTGGCTGTTTGACAATTGAATCGGAGATCGCGGCAGGGCATGGCGACTGCTACACTCACCGCCGTCATCCGCGGGCTTGACCCGCGGATCCATCGCGCGCGCAGCGCGCTGATCGATGCATCTCGTGAAGAAGATGGATTGCCGGGTCAAGCCCGGCAATGACATCAATCTGCATCCCGAGCCCAACGCGGCGCTCGCCTTGCCTACACCCGCGCGCGGTTGACCAGGAACACCGCCGCCGCGCAGGTGGCCATGCCGGCGATCGCGACCGCGTCCAGCCGCTCGTCGAACAGCACGAAGGCCATCAGCGCCGTCACCGCCGGCACCAGATAGAACAGACTCGCCACCGAGGTCGCGGCCGAGCGCCGGATCAGCCAGTACAGCAGCCCGATCGAGCCGATCGACAGCACCACCGCGAGCCAGCTCACCGCCAGCACGAACTCCGCGGTCCAGTCGACCTCGCGGGTTTCGAACAGGAAAGCGCCGGTGGCGAAGAACGCCAGTGCGGCAAGAAACTGCACGAAGTTGCCGGCGCGCCAGTCGATGCCGCCGCAGAACCGCTTCTGGTACAGCGTGCCGACGGTGATCGCGACCAGCGAGCATCCCGAGGCGAACCATCCCCAGCCGGCGTCGCCGCTGATGCTGCGGTTGTGCATGATCATCAGCGCCCCGCCGAGACCCAGCGCCAGCCCGGCCCATTGCTGCGCGGTGACGCGCTCGCCGAGCCAGCGGTTCGCCAGCGTCGAGGTCAGGATCGGCTGCAGGCCCGGGATCAGCGCCGACAGTCCCGCCGGCACGGAGTGTGCGATCGCGATCGCGGTGCCGGCGAGATAGACGCCGTGCACCAGCAGGCCGGCGACGATGCTGTGGCCGATGCCGGCGAGGTTCGGCCAGCGCGGCCGGCCGATCGCGGCGATCGCCGCCATCAGCGCCACCACCAGCACCATCCGGATCGCCAGATAGGTCAGCGGCTCGGCGCCGCTCAGCGCGTATTTGGTGCCGACGAAGCCGGTGCTCCACAGCACCACGAAGATCGCCGGCGCCGCGCGTGCGGCCGGATGGTCGGAGAGTAAAGCCATGGCGGCCTGAGTGCCCGATCCGCGCGCGGGCGGCAATCTCAAAGGTGCGGCGCGGCCCGCGGATGCTCAGCGAGGCGCCGCGATCAGAAGTCCTCGGGGCACGGATCGACGATCTTCCACAGCTCGGCGCCGTTCCTGATCTTCTTCATCTCGTTGGTGAGGCCGCCATTGCGCCGGATCCAGTCCCTCACCGGCTGTGGATAATAGCCCATCAGCTCGGAGGTGCCCTCCGAGCTGTTGACCTTGATGCCGAAGGTGAAGGCCTTGTCGTAATAGGCCAGATGAAAGCCGAGGCTGGCGCGCGGGGTGACGCAGATCTTGTTCAGCGGCACGATGCCGAACACCATGGTACAGGCCGAATTGCAGATGCCGTCGATGATCACCCGCTCGCGGCGTTCTCGGATGCGCTCGTATTTGGCCTTGTACTCGGTGACATAGCCGCCGTGGTCGCGGGTGATGCGCAGATCGGCATGCGCCGGCGACACCATCAGCACCAGAGGCAACAGCAGCGCGGCAAGCAATCTTCGCATGGATCGGTCGGCAACCGGATGGTCGGGAGGAAACGACGGCGGATTCCGCCGGGCTCCCCAATGTGGCGTCACATGGTTTGGAAATCCTTAAGCATCGCATTCCGGCGAAAACATGGGCAATTCTGCGCACCCCCTTGTAAATCCCGGCAAAAATGCGGTAATCGGCAGGTGCCCGGCTGCTTCGCGGCGGCCGGTCGAGTTGGTCAGGCGCTCGTAGCTCAGCTGGATAGAGCATCGGATTTCGATTCCGAGGGCCGGAGGTTCGAATCCTTCCGAGCGCGCCAACTTGTATCGGGAACGGCCTGCGAGCATCCGCGATAGCCGTGTTCCGTCCAAACGGCCGCGCCAATACAGCCGCCGCGACGCTCCCTCCGCTCAACAGCAGCCGCGGAAACGGCCTTTGCCGACGGCGTAGCGCGCGTTCTGGCGCTCCACGAAGAACTCCTTGTACGTCATCGTCGGCTTGTCGGGGTGGTTATCCCGGACATGATCGACATAGGTCTGATAGTCGGGAATCCCGACCATCAGACGCGCGGTGCGAACCGACCATTCCTTCATCGCCATCAGGTCACGCAAGGTCGGCTCCCCGGATCGTCGCAGGCAGACTGATCTCGTTGGCGGTGACCTTAGGATCGCCCAGCGCGCGGCGGATGGCAATGACGCCATAAACGATCATCGACAGCACCACCGCGACGAACAGCGCGCAGAGGGTTGCATCGACGTAATCGTTGACGATGACGCGGTGCATCTCCGCCATCGTCTTCGCCGGCGCCAGCAGCTTGCCGGCGGCGGCCGCATCGCTGAACCTCCAGGCGTGGGCGATAAAGCCGATTTTCGGATCCGCGCTGAAGATCTTCTGATAGCCCGCCGTCAGCGTGCAGATCAGCAGCCATACGGTCGGCACGATCGTCACCCAGGCGTAGCGCTGGCGCTTCATCTTGAACAGCACGACCGTGCACAGGATCAGCGCGATCGCGGCCAGCATCTGGTTGGAAATGCCGAACAGCGGCCAGAGGGTATTGATCCCCCCCATCGGATCGATGACCCCCTGATAGAGGAAGTAGCCCCAGGCGCCGACCGCCAGCGCCGATCCGATCAGGTTGTTGGCCCAGGACTCGGTCTTGCGGAACGACGGCACGACGCTGCCGATCATATCCTGGATCATGAAGCGGGCGACGCGGGTGCCGGCGTCGACCGTGGTCAGGATGAACAGCGCCTCGAACAGGATGGCGAAGTGATACCACAGCCCCATCAGGGCCTTGCCGCCGAACATGCCCGACAGGATATGCGCCATGCCGACCGCGAGGGTCGGCGCGCCGCCGGTGCGCGACATCAGCGTCTTCTCGCCGACGTCCTGGGCGATCTGGGTGATCATGTCGGGGGTGATGACGAAGCCCCAGCCGGAGATCACCTGCGCGGCCTGGACCGCGGTGGTGCCGATCACGCCGCTCGGGCTGTTGATGGCGAAGTAGATGCCGGGCTCGAGCACGGTGGCGCCGATCATCGCCATGATGGCGACGAAGGATTCCGTCAGCATGCCGCCATAGCCGATGAAGCGGAGCTGGTTCTCGTTCTCCACCATCTTCGGCGTGGTGCCCGACGCGATCAGCGCATGGAAGCCGGACACCGCGCCGCAGGCGATGGTGATGAACAGGAACGGGAACAGGCCGCCCGACCAGACCGGCCCGCTGCCGTCGATGAATTTGGTGAGCGCCGGCATCTTCAGATCGGGCTGCACGATGATGATGCCGACCGCGAGCAGCGCCATGGTGCCGACCTTGAGGAAGGTCGACAGATAATCCCGTGGCGCCAGCAGCAGCCACACCGGCAGCACCGACGCCACGAAACCGTAGCCGATGATCACCAGCGCGAGGGTTTCGCCGCTGAGATCGAACCACGCCGCCAGCGCCGGATTTTCGGAGACGGTGCGGCCGTAGATCAGCGACGCCAGCAGCAGGGCCACGCCGATCAACGACATTTCCCCGATGCGGCCGATCCGGATGAAGCGGGCATAGACGCCCATCAGCATGGCGATCGGAATGGTGGAAAACACCGTGAAGGTGCCCCAGGGACTACCGACCAGCGCCTTGACCACCACCAGCGCCAGCACGGCGAGCAGGATCACCATGATCAGCAGCACGCCGACCAGCGCGATGCTGCCGGCCACCGGGCCCATTTCAGAGCGCACGATATCGCCGAGCGAGCGGCCGTCCCGCCGCGTCGAGAGAAACAGCACGATGAAATCCTGCACCGCGCCGGCGAACACCACGCCGGCGAGAATCCAGAGCGTGCCGGGCAGATAGCCCATCTGCGCCGCCAGCACGGGGCCGACCAGCGGACCGGCGCCGGCGATGGCCGCGAAGTGATGACCGAACAGCACATAGCGGTTGGTCGGGACGTAATCGAGACCGTCATTATGCTGGTAGGCCGGCGTCCGCCGCGCGGGATCGACGCCCAGGACTTTCTCGGCAATGAACAGCGAGTAGAACCGGTAGGCGATGAAGTAGACGCACACCGCTGCAATCACGAGCCAGGACGCGTTGATGGTCTCGCCCCGGCTGAGTGCGACGATTCCGAAAGAGACCACGCCGACCGCGATCACCGCAGCCCAGATCAGCTTTGACAGAAGCGAACTTCCCTTGGTGGCGAGCGTATTCATAGCTTCCTTCGTGATGATCGGCCCGATGCGGTCTGGCATCCCTTTGCGAGCATGAATTCCTCGCCGAAAGGGCCCGCGTTGATCCCGATCAAACGCGCGCGGCAAAAGCGCGCCCCTTCGCCTGCCGTCCGGGCTTGGCGCCCGCCTTTTCTACCTGTCACATGAGCTCTCGACGATCGGGCCGTGGAGTCGGGCCGCCATCCGGCGCCGACCCGCGGCCTCCTCGTGCTCCTTGGCCGAACAACCCCGAAACGCCCCGCGAGCGCCTTCGCGTGATCCTGTCACGTTGACGTCGATTGGCCGGCTTTGGCATAAGTGAGCAGCGCCTTTCAGCGATCGACCGACGGCGCGGGGGGACGTGATGAGGAACGGTCTGTATTCGATCCACGCCGATCTGTTGGACGGCCGTTCCGGCAAGGGCAGCGGCGTCGCGTTGTTCCGGAACGGCAAGATCCACGGGGGCGACGCCTATCTGTTCTACACAGGTAGCTACGTCACGACCGGCGATACCTTCAAGGGCGAGGTCACGGTCAGCCAGCACACGCCGAGCCCCGACGCCAATCCGCTGTTCGGCGGCCAGAAGGAACCGGTCGGCATCGGCGTTTCCGGAAGCTGGACCGAGACCTCGGCGGTGATGCAGGGCACGGCGCTGGTCGGCAAATCAAGCCAGTTGTTCCGGGCGACCCTGCGCTGGCTCGCGGAAGCCGACTGACGGCGATGGAAGCGCCCCGCCCTCAGGCCTGCGCGCTCAACGGCTGGTCCACGACATCGCGCGGCGCCACGCGCGGCAGGATCATCTGGATCCGGGTGCCGTGGCCCGGCTCGGAATCCAGATCGAGCCGGCCGCCGAGGCGATTGGTGACGATGCTGTAGACGATGTGCAGGCCGAGCCCGGTGCCGCCCTGATCCCGCCGCGTGGTGAAGAACGGATCGAACGCCCGCCTGCGCACATCGAGACTCATGCCGCAACCGTCGTCGGCGTAGATGATCTCGACATTGTCCTTGCCGGAGGCTCGGACCTTGATCTCGACCGTGCCGGCGCGGCCGTTCGGGAACGCGTGCGCCACCGAATTCAGGAACAGATTGGTCAGCACCTGCCCGTAGGGGCCGGGATAGGAGTTCATCGTCAGCCCGGGCTGGCAGTCGACGTCCAGCGTCAGGTTGTGCTTGCGCAGCCCCGGCCGCAGACTCATCACCACCTGCTCGGTCAGGTCGCCGAGGTCGAACGGCCGCTGATCCGAGTAGTTGCGGTCGGCCGCGACCTGCTTGAACGACTGGATCAGTTCGGCCGCGCGATTGAGATTGGCGACGAGCTGAGACGACGCATCGCGGCTGGTGGCGAGGAATTCATTGAGCCGCGAGCGCTTCAGGTCGCCGCGCTCGACTTCGGCGGCGAACACCGAGGTCTTGCGCTCCAGCGCGGAGGCGACCGTCAGGCTGATGCCGACCGGATTGTTGACCTCATGGGCGACGCCCGCGACCAGACGACCGAGCGCGGCGAGCTTCTCGGCCTCGATCAGTGACTGCTGGGTTTCGCGCAGATTGCGCAGCGCCGCCTCGGCCGCGTCCTTGGCCTTGCGCATTTCGAGCTCGCCGCGCTTGCGCTCGCCGATATCGAGCGCGACGGTGACGATCCGCTCGATGTTCCCTTCGGCGTCCTTCAGCGGCATCTTGTTGACCAGCCACTGCCGCATCGCGCCGGTGGCGTCGTGATATTCCTCCTCGTAGAATCCCAATCCCTCGCCCGTCTCCAGCACGCGCTTGTCGTTGGCGTCGGTCTTGTGCGAGCCGTAGCGCGACATCAGATCGGCGGTGGTGCGGCCGATCGCATCCCTCGGGTCGATGCCGAAAATCGTCGCCATGTAGCGGTTCATCAGCAGATAGCGCAGCTCGGTATCCTTGACGTTGATCACCGCGGGCACGGTGTCGATCACCTGCTGCAACAGGCGGCGCCCCTCTGCGACCGCGGTTTCCGCGCGCTTCTGATCGGTGATGTCGCGAACGGCGCCTTCATATCGGATCACCGCGCCGGTCTCGTCGCGCACCGCGCTGGCGCTGTCCGACAGCCACAGCACCTCGCCGTTGCGCTTGAACGCCTGATATTCGAATTCGCGCACCATGCCGTCGCGCTGCATCAACGTGCGGTAGGCGTCACGCTTGCCCGGATCGACGTAGATCGAGCGGGCGATGTCCCGGGTCTCGCGCATCAGTTCGGCCGGATCGTCGTAGCCCATCATCCGCGCCAGCGCCGGATTGGCGTTGAGCAGCGCGCCGTCCGGCGTCGTCACGTAGATGCCGTCGATCGAGCCTTCGAACAGCTTGCGGTAGCTTTCCTCGGCGAGGCGCTGTTCGGCCAGCGCCCGCACCGCGGCTTCCCGGGCGCCGTCGGCCTCGACCAGCGTCCGACGGAAGACTTCCGCCGCGCGGGCGATGTCGCCGATCTCGTTCTTGAGGTCGATCGCCGGAATCGCGGTGTATTGCTGGCCGGCGGCAAGCTGGCGGATCGCGGCGGTGATCGCGGTGAGCGGACCGACTGTCCGGCGCACCACGAACGCCGCCGCCATCAGGCCGACGAGCACGCCGGCGGAGCCGAGCACGATGCTCTGCCACTTGTCCTCGGTGAGCGTCCGGGCGAGGTCGCGTGACAGCACCCTGCCCCGCCTTGCGGCGACATCGCGCAGCAGCTCGGTGACCCGCCCGATCAGCCGCCCTTCGGTGCCCAGCACGTTGCGCTCGAGCAACGCGATCTCCTGCTCCACCGCGGTGGTCGAGATGATCACGTCGGCATAGTCGCGCACTGCGGTCGCGGCGGCGGCTTCGCCGATCGGGATCGCGCTCATCCGCTGCGCCGCTTCGCCCGCACCGACCAGATCGCGCGACAGCAGCGCGGCGGCGATCTTGCTGTGCTCGCCGTGCAGGGCCGCGGCGAGCGAGCGGTCCCGCAGTCCGATGACGACGGCCTCGAACGCTTCGCGCAGCGGCGGCACGGTGGCGACCATCTCGGCCCGCCGCGGCATCAGCGCCGTGATCCGCTCCAGCCCGTCGCGATAATTGCTGAGCCGCTCGGTGACGCCGTCGATCATCTCGCGCTGATCGGAATCGAGTTCGAGACGGGTTTTCTTCAGCAGCGCCGTCAAGGTCGACGCGGCCTCGAACACCCGGCCGGCCGGCTGCGCGCTCGGCTCGCTGACGACCTGGCGCGCAGCGAAGCGCAGGTCGCTCATCCGGCGCTCGATCTCCTCGGCGAGATCGCCGACGCTCTGCAGCCGCTGCAGCTCGGCGAAGGTGGCATCGATATGCCGGATCGCGACGACGCTGCCGATGCTGGTCATGGCGATGATGGTCAGCAGCAGCAGGAAGCTGCCGAACGTCATCTGTCCGATCGAGAGCGTGCGCGACCTCACGCTCTGGACGAACGCTGAAACGGCGTTTGGCATGCCGGCGAAACCGCTCCTGTCGAGGCAAATGTCTGTCTACAATCGCCGCGAAGGGTACAGCCTCGCCCGGCCGGCAACAATGTCCTTCCGCGGGCTGCCGCGCCGCCCGCCCCCTGCAGGTCACTGGTCCCCGCCGTCGCGGACCCTGGATCGGGAAGCGCCTGGTCCAGGGTCCGCCGGCGCCAGTCGTCGGGCCGCCGCTACTTCTTGGGCCGGATGGCGTCCGCTGTGCCCTGGATGAAGGCCTGGATCTTGACCACGTCCGCCTCGGTGAGCTTGCCGGAGAAGTCCGGCATGCCCTTGTCGCGGTGCGGGCCCCTGAACACGATGTCCTTCAGATTGGCGATATTCTCGGTCGAGCTATAGCCGAGATTCTTGACGTTGCCGCCGCGGTCGACGCCCGGCACGCCATGGCAGGTGGCGCAGGCCGCGACATAGATCGCGGTGCCCTCCGGCACGTCCTTGGGATCATACTCGATCCCGGTCAGCAGATTGCCCATCTGATACTTGGTGAATTCGGGCATCGGCGCCTTGCCGCCGACCGCGAAGGTGTAGACCGTGCCCGGCGCTTCCTTCTCCGTGGCGCGCTGGCTGATGCCGAACACGCCGCCCCAGCCGACCGCGATCGAGACGTATTGCACGCCGTCGACCATGTAGGTGGCCGGCGCCGCCACCGCGCCGGTACCGAGCGGGCTCTCCCACAGCTTCTCGCCGGTCTTGGCGTTGTAGGCGACGAAGCGACCGTCGGCGGTGCCCTGGAAGACCAGATTGCCCGCGGTGGTGAGCGTGCCGCCGTTCCACGGCGCCACATATTCCGCGCGCCAGACTTCCTTCTGTTGCACCGGGTCCCACGCCAGCAGGCGGCCGAACGGCAGGTTCTTCGGCGGCACCGCGTTCAGCGTGAAGCCGACGTTCCAGCCGGTGGCGCTGCCGAACTTCAGCGGTTCGGTCTTGTTGTGAGCCATCGCCTTCTCGCCGGTGAGGTTCAACGGCACGCCTTGCGCCGGCAGATACACCAGCCCGGTCTGCGGATTGAACGACATCGGGTGCCAGTTGTGCGCGCCATACGGCCCGGGAATGCTGTCGAACGATTTGGTCGGGTCGCGCGCTTCCGGATTCTCGATCGGCCGGCCGTTGGCGTCGTAGCCGGTCGCCCAGTTCACCTCGACGAAGTTCTTCGCCGAGATGAACTTGCCGTTGGTGCGGTCGATCACGAAGAAGAAGCCGTTCTTCGGCGCGTGCAGCACCACCTTGCGCGGCTGGCCGTCGATGGTGAGATCCGCCAGGATCATCGGCTGGGTCGAGGTGTAGTCCCAATTGTCGCCGGGCGTCTCCTGATAGTGCCAGATGTATTTCCCGGTGTCGGCGTTCAGCGCCACGATCGAGCCTAGATAAAGATTGTCGCCGCCGGACGGGCTGCGCAGGTGCCGGGCCCAGGGCGAGCCGTTGCCGGTGCCGATATAGACCATGTTGAGGTCCGGATCGAAGGTGATGGTGTCCCACGCGGTGCCGCCGCCGCCATTGACCCACCATTTGCCGGCCGGATCCCAGGTCTTGGCCGCCGCCTCCATCGAGGCGTCTTCGAAAGGCTTCGACGGATCGCCCGGCACCGTGAACCAGCGCCACGCCTGGTTGCCGGTCTCGGCATCGTAGGCGGTGACGTAGCCGCGCGCGCCGTATTCGGCGCCGCCATTGCCGATCACCACCTTGCCCTTGAACACCCGTGGCGCGCCGGTGATGGTGTAGGAATGGTCGTGATCGATCAGCGTGTCCTTTTCCCAGACCACCTTGCCGGTCGCAGCATCCAGCGCGATGAGGCGGCCGTCATAGGCGCCGACGAACACCTTGCCCTTGTGCAGCGCGACGCCGCGGTTGACGACGTCGCAACAGCCCTTGTAGCCGCTCTCGCGGGTAACGCCCGGATCGTAGGTCCAGATCTTCTTGCCGGTCCGCACGTCGACGGCGTGCACCACGCTCCACGACGCGGTGACATACATGATGCCGTCGACCACCAGCGGCGTCGCCTCGACGCCGCGGTCCGAGCCGAGATTGTAGCTCCATTGCAGGCCGAGCGATTTGACGTTGCCGGCATTGATCTGGTCGAGCTTGCTGAACCGCGTCTCCGCGTAGTCGAGCCCATAGCTCGGCCAATCATTGGTGGTCTTGGCGTTGGCGATGATCGCGGCGCCGTCGATCGCGCCGGTCGCGGCGCGGATGTGATCGGCGGAGCCCTTCGCATTCTGCGCGAAGGCGCCGCCATGAAACAGTGCCGCGGCGATGAGCGCGGCGGCACCGACTTTCAGGTCTCTCTTTGCGGATCGTGGTTTCGCGTTGTCGCGGAGGAATCGGCGCGCAAACCACACCGAAACGGCAGGCTGTTTCATGCTTCGCTCCCTATGGCCTCTGGCGGGCCTGGCCGGGAGTGTTGCGCGCGTTGATGCCAGCGTCAACCAAGGACGCACGTGCTACAAGTTGTATCGCATGACGCGCCGCAGCGCGCGTTCGCCGCAGCGCAGCGCGCGAAGCGGCGTGAACTAACTGCCGGTGAATTCGAACACGTCGCCGTCGTAGCCGGCTTCGGCCGGAATCCGCAGCGTTCGCTTGTCGCCGTCCCGCCCCATGATCGGCATCACCGAGACCACCGGTTTGCCGCGGCATTCGTCGAGCGCCTGCCGGACGTTCGGCTGCTTGCCGAGCCGGATCAGGTTGCGCGTGGTCGGAAACGGCAGGGTGAAGCGTCCGTTCGCGCCGCCGTCGAGCGCCTCCTGCGGCGACAGCCAGACCGAATCGGTCGACTCCTTGCCGTCGTGCATGCCGAGCTGTTCGGGCGGCGCCTCGGCGAGGAAGAACCAGGTGTCGAAGCGCTTCGGCAGCTTCTCCGGCGTGATCCAGTGCGCATAGGGCACCAGCAGATCGAGCGCCAGCACCAGAGCGTTGTCGGCGAGGATCTGCGAGAACGTGATCTTGTGCTCGCACAGCGCGGTGCGGTGCGCCGCCTCGATCTCGGCGGCACGCGAGGCCGCGACGAGCTGATCTGCGCCGCGCGGGCGCGCCAGCAGGATGCCGCTTTCCTCGAAGGTCTCGCGGATCGCAGCGATCCGGAAGTCCAGCGCCGGCGCGTCTTCGGCCTCCGCGCAGCAATACAGCTCCGGCTGCCCGATGATCTCGCGATCGCCGGGATCGACGCTGCCGCCCGGGAAGACCAGCGCGCCGGAGGCGAACTCGATCTGATAGTGCCGCACCATCATGAAGACGTCGAAGCCGTCCGGCCGATCGCGCAGCAGCATGATGGTGGATGCGGGACGCGCCACCGCCGTTTCGCTCGACATCGCCCTACTCCGCCGCGTTGGAATGCAATTCGAGATCGGCGCGCTTGTCGATTCGGGCGAGCCGCGACAGCAGATAGTCGACCTCCTCGCGCGCGGTCTCGCTCATCACCGAGCCGGGCTTGCGCTGCGCCGACGAGGCGATGATGCCGCGCTTCTTCAGCACGTATTTGCGCACGGCGAGCCCGACGCCTTGCTGCTGCTCGTAGCGGATCAGCGGCAGATGCGCGTCGAACAGGTTGTGCGCGAGATCGCGCTGTCCCGCCTTCGACAGCTTGACGACGTCGACCAGCATGTCCGGGAAGCAATAGCCGGTCATCGCGCCGTCGGCGCCGCGCTCCATCTCGAAATCGAGGAACAGCCCGCCATTGCCGGTCAGGATCGACAACGGCCGCAGCGAGCCGTCCTTCTGATACGCGCGCAATCTGGTGATCTTCTCCAGCCCCGGCCAGTCCTCGTGCTTCAGCATCACGCAGGACGGGTTCTCCATCACGATCCGCCGGATCACGTCGGGCGTCATCACCACTGACAGCGTCAACGGATAGTCCTGCAGCACCCACGGAATATCGTCGCCGATCGCCTTGATGGCCTGACGGAAATAGCCGGTGATCTGCTCGTCGGTCCGCAGGCTCGGCGGCGGCGCGATCATCACGCCGGCGGCGCCGGCATCCATCGAAGTGCGCGCCAGCGTACGCATCGTGGCGAAGCCCGGCGCCGACACCCCGACGATCACCTGCATCGACGTGGCGCGCTTGACGAACCGCACAGCCACGGCTTCCGCCTCGGCGGCATCGAGCTTCGGCGCTTCGCCGAGAATGCCGAGCACCGTGACGCCTTCGCAACCGACCTCGGCGTAGAAGTCGGTCAGCCGGTCGATCGAGGTTTCGTCGATCTTGCCGTCCGGATGGAACGGCGTCGGAGCGATGGCGAAAGTGCCTGCGGCGTCGGGGGTCAGCTTCATCGGGGCAGCCTTTATCCAGTCGTGGCCGAAATTCAATCCAATCGACCACTCGATAACATCATCCCCGGCCAAAATCCCCCCCGCCCTCGCATGGCCGTGTCCCGCCGACAATCCGGGAACCAGGACATTGCATCGAGGTGGGAACTGGATTCTGTGGCGGCGAGTTTGCCTAGCCCAGCACGCTCCTGCCGCTCTTGATGACGGTGACGTCGCGCGCCTTCACCCTGGCCTCGAACGAAACCACATTGCCGTCCTTCCACAAATCCATCGTGACGGTCTCGCCCGGATACACCGGCGACGAGAACCGCACGGCGTGCTGCCGGAACGCCGAGGCATCGTAGTCCGCGTAGGTCTGCAGCACGCCGCGGCAGGTGATGCCATAGGTGCACATGCCGTGCAGGATCGGCCGCGGGAAGCCGGCCTTCTTGGCGAACTCCGGATCGGAATGCAGCGGGTTGCGGTCGCCACACAGCCGATAGATCAGCGCCTGATCCGGCCGCGTGGTGATGTCGATCGTGCGATCCGGCGCGCGGTCCGGCATCTTGTGCGGCTCGGGCTGCTCCAGCGCCGGGCCGCCGAAGCCGCCGTCGCCGCGGGCGAAGCGGGACGCCAGCAGCGTCGCCAGTTCGGCGCCGGCTTCGTCGCGCAGGATGGTCTGGTGACGGATCACCACACCCTTGTCCTTGCCCTTGTCGTAGACCGCCAGCACGCTGGAATCCGCGGTGATCTTGGCCGCCACCGGCATCGGCCGGTGAAAGGTGATGTCGCGCTCGCCGTCGACCACCAGCAGGCGGTTGAGATTCATCTCGCCGGGGCCAGCGCCCCACGCCGCGACCGAGGCGAAGGTCGGCACCACTTTCAGCGGCCGCTCGGTGTAGGTCGCCTCGTTGACGAAGGCGAGTTCACGCTCGTCCATCGGATCGGCGCCGAGGCCGATGCCATAAGCGTAAAGCATCACGTCGCGATCGGTGTAGGCGTAGTTCTGCCCCGTCGTCTTCAGGGCCATCAGTTCGTCGTAACGGGCCGACATCGGCTTCTCCATTGTTGTTATTAGTGTTACGCTTGCGACTGCGCCCTCTCCCCTTGTGGGAGAGGGCTGCACTGACGTCGCACCGATTGCAGTCCGGTGAGGGGAAGCGGCATCGCGCGCTTGACCCCTCACCCGCCTGTGCTGCGCACAGGCACCCTCTCCCACAAGGGGAGAGGGAAGTAATCAGACCACTGTGAAGAACGGCAGCGGTGCGCCGCCGTCGCTCGGCTTGAACACCACCTTGACCTTCTGCCCGATCTTCAGCGTGGCGAAATCGCAGTCGACGAAATTGGTCAGCACCGACGGGCCTTCCTTCAGCGTGACGTAGCCGATGGCGTAAGGGCCGGTCGCGGATTTTCGCATGTGACTGTAGCTGTAGATCTCGCCTTCGCCCTTGCTCTCTTCCCACACCGTCTGGTCCGAGAAGCAGAACGGGCACAGCGCGCGCGGAAAGTAGTGCGCCTCGCCGCATGCCTGGCAACGCTTGATCAGCAGCTTGCCTTCGCTCGCCGCATCCCAGAAAGCCTTCGTTTCCGGATTGCCTTGCGGCGCGGGATATTTCACGGGGCTGTTCATCACACGCGCTCCAGAATGCAGGTCGATGCGGCGTGGCGGATGCCGAGCATGCCGCCGGTGCCGTGCGCCAAGGCGAGGTCGCAGTTCGGCACCTGCACCTTGGGATGCGCTTCGCCGCGTAGCTGGCGCACGGCTTCAAGAATCTTGGTCATCCCGCCGCGGTTCACCGGATGATTGCTGCACAGCCCGCCGCCATCGGTGTTGAACGGCAGCTTGCCGACGCCGGAAATCAGGTTGCCGTCGGCGACGAATTTGCCGCCGTCGCCCTTCTTGCAAAACCCGAGATCCTCCAGCTGCATCAGCACCGTGATGGTGAAGCTGTCATAGATCGAGGCGTATTTGATATCCTTCGGGGTGATGCCGGCTTCCTCGAACGCGCGCGGGCCGGACCAGACGCCGGCCGAATAAGTGAGATCGAGATCCTTGCCGCCGCGCGGACCCTTCATCGCCTCGCCATGGCCGATCAGGCGCACCAGCGGCTTCTTCAGGCTCCTGGCGATCTCCTCCGTGGTCACGATCAGCGCCCCACCGCCATCGCTGACGACGCAGCAATCCATCCGGTGCAGCGGGTCGGAGATCATCGGCGAGTTGATGACGTCCTCCACCGTGACGACGTCCTTCAGCATGGCATGCGGGTTGTACTGCGCGTGATGCGACGCCGCGACCTTGATCCAGGCGAGTTGTTCGCTGGTGGTGCCGTAATCGTGCATGTGGCGCATGGCGCACATGCCATAGGCATTGTGGGTGGTCGCCCCGTAGGCGGTCTCGAAATCGGCCTCGGCGCCCTGCGCGCGCGGCGGCATCGCGCCGGTGCGGGGCTTGCCGGCCAGCGTGATCAGCGCGATCGAGCATTTGCCGGCGGCGATCGCCTGCGCGGCATGGCCGAGATGGATGATGTAGGAGCAGCCGCCGGTTTCGGTGGAATCGACGTGGCGCGGCTTGATGCCGAGATAGTCGACCATCGGCCACAGCCCGCCGGGCGCATCGCCGGCGCAGAAATAGCCGTCGACGTCCTTGTGGGTCAGCCCGGCATCTTCCAGTGCGCCCTTGGCGACTTCGGCGTGCAGCTGCGCGATGGATTTGTCCGGCGCGTGGCGCGTGGGATGTTCATAGATCCCGGCGAGGTAGGCCTTGCCTTTGATGCTCAACACAGTCTCCGCTGGTTTGTCGTTGCGGATGTCTTCGCCCGTCGCGGCCGGATTGGCAAGCGCCGGTTTTCGCACGCAATCCCGTGTCGAGGAATGTGCGACGCGGTCGCTTGCGCGCGTAGCACCCGCCCGACGTCCGCCCCGTTGCGCTCGCCGCCGCGACGACGCGCTGGCCGGAACCGCGGCGCGGAGAAGCACGTGGCGATTGCTTCTCGGGGCGTATTACCTCTATGACCTTGTTCTGCGGTGAAACCACTGCTCCGAAGCTCGAGCAGGCGATCGTTTCGGCTGATCGACTTCCGTTGCACCGACCCGCCCTTCCCCGGCCTTTCCCCTGCTCACCCCATCGTCGCCATCCGGATTCGGATAGAAAGCACACATGCGCCACGCACGCCTCATGCTCGCCCTGTTGCTCGGTTCCTCGCTCGCACCGCAGATCGCGTCGGCGGCCGGATTGAACACCGGGGTCTATCACCGGCTCACCACCGACTTCCGCGGCCCCGACCTGGCGCTCGACGTGTTCAACGGTGGACCGAAGAACAACCTGACTCACCTGATGCCGGCGGAGAACGTCTCCGGCCAGTTGTGGCGGTTCACGCCTGCCGACGACGGTTACTACAAGATGACCACACAGTTCCGCGGCAAGGACATGTGTCTCGATATCATCAATGGCGGGCCGACCAACAACCAGCCGTGGCTCACCAAATGCGACGACGTCACCGGCCAGATGTGGCAAGTGGTGCCGGATGGCGACGGATATCGGCTGAAGACGCAGTTCCGCGGCAAGAACATGTGCCTCGACATCTTCAATGGCGGAGCCACCAACAACCAGCCGTGGCTCACCAAATGCGATGATGTCAGCGGCCAGGACTGGCGCATCACGCCGACCGCAACCCCGGTCCGCTGAGCATATCGCCCGGACGCGCACCGCGATCCGGGCGACCTCCCGAATTCAGGCCGCGCCCTACTCGGCCGCGATCTGGCGCGGCGCCGCCGGACGTGGATTGGCGAGCTCGCGCATCAATTCCGCGTAGCGGAGTTTGACTTCCTGCACGGATTTTTCCTTGATCGGGCCGTAGCCGCGAATGAGGTCCGGCAGCGACAGCAATTCGACCGCGGTTTCGATCGTGCGCGGCGAGAGCTGCTCCAGCACCGTTCCGACGTCCTTCTCGTATCCGGCGATCAGCTCGCGCTCCAGCTTGCGCTCGGGGTGATAGCCGAACACGTCGAGCGGCGTGCCGCGCAGGAAGCTGAGCTTCGCCAGCACCCGGAACACCGGCCGCATGCCCTCGCCGAACTGCCGCTTCTTCGGCCGGCCGGTGACGTCGACGCCCGGCAGGATCGGTGGCGCGAGGTTGAAGCTGATCTTGTAGTCGCCTTCGAACTGATCGCGGATCTTCTGCGCAAATCCGTCGTCGCTGAGCAGCCGCGCGACCTCGTACTCGTCCTTGTAGGCCAGCAGTTTGGCGTAGTTGATCGCCACGGCGCGCGGCAAGTCCTCTGCGTAGCCGCCGGCGTCCGCTGCGGCGCGAACCTTCGCCACCAGATCATTGTAGCGCATGGCGAGCCGCTTGCCCTGATAGGCCGTGAGCATCGCGGTGCGATGCGCGATGATCTCGTCGAGCGACATCTCGCCTTGCGTCTTCACGGCGACCGTTCGATCCGCGCCCTGCAGCAGCGACGCCAGCCGCGCCGGATCGGCGGCGGCGAGCCGGCCGAGATGGAACGCCTGGGTATTCATTTTGATCGACACGCCGTTCAGCTCGATCGCCTGCTCGATCGACGCCGCCCGCAGCGGCAGCAGTCCCTGCTGATAGGCGTAGCCCATCATCATCATATTGGTGGCGATCGAATCCCCGAGCAGCGTTTCCGCCGCCTTGGTGAAATCCAGGAACGCGGAATCCTTGCGCAGCGCGCCTGCCAGCACGCTGTTGACCTTGCGGGTCTGGAAGTCGAAATCGCGATTGCGGATGAAATCGGCGATCGGGATCAGATGCGTGTTGACGATGCCATGGGTGCGGCCGGACTCGCACAGCGAGATCGTCTCCTTGGAAATCGCCATCACCTCGTCGGCGACGATCAGCACGTCGGCGGTGCCGGTGACGATCCGCGAACAGGTGACGTCCTCGGGCTTGTCCGACAAGCGCACGTGGCTCAGCACCGCGCCGCCCTTCTGCGCCAGCCCCGACATGTCGAGGATCATCGAGGCCTTGCCCTCGATATGCGCCGCCATGCCGAGCAGCGCGCCGATCGTCAGCACGCCGGTGCCGCCGACGCCGCCGACCGCGACGTTGTACGGCTTGTCGAGGCCGGGTCGGCTCGAAGGCTCCGGCAGATCACCGAGACCGCCGAGATCGACCGGCGCGCGCTTGCGCAACTGGCCGCCGTCGATGGTGACGAAGGATGGGCAGAAGCCCTTGAGGCAGGAGTAATCCTTGTTGCAGGTCGACTGATTGATCGTGCGCTTGCGGCCGAGTTCGGTCTCCAGCGGCTCGACCGAGATGCAGTTCGACTGCACCGAGCAGTCGCCGCAGCCTTCGCACACCGCGGCGTTGATCATCACCCGGCGCGGCGGGTCCTCCAGCGTCCCCCTTTTACGGCGGCGGCGCTTCTCGGCGGCGCAGGTCTGCACGAACACGATCGCGGAGGCGCCCTCGATCTCCCGGCACTCCTTCATCACCGCGTCGAGCTCGTCGCGATGGCGCAGATGCGTGCCCGGCGCGATGCTGTCGGCCGGATAGGCGTCGGGCGTTTCCGAGACCAGATAGATCGCGCGGATGCCTTCGGCATGGAGCTGATAGGTGATCTGCTGCGGCGACAGATCGCCGTCGTGGCGCTGGCCGCCGGTCATCGCCACCGCGTCGTTGTAGAGGATCTTGTAGGTGATGTTGGCCTTCGAGGCGATCGACTGCCGGATCGCCAGCGAGCCGGAATGGAAATAGGTGCCGTCGCCGAGATTGGCGAAGATGTGCTTCTCGTCGGTGAACGGCGCGATGCCGACCCACGGCACGCCCTCGCCGCCCATATGCGTGAACGTCTCGGTGTTGCGGTCCATCCACAGCGACATGAAGTGACAGCCGATGCCGGCGAGCGCGCGGCTGCCCTCCGGCACCTTGGTGGAGGTGTTGTGCGGGCAGCCCGAGCAGAAATACGGCGTCCGCGCGATCGGCACGACGTTCTGCACCTGCGACGCGTCGCGGCCGTGAAACCAGTCGGCCTTGGCGCGCAGCATCTCGGCGATGGTCGGATCGATCTCCATCGCCAGCAATCGATCGACCAGAGAGGTCGCGACCTTGGCGACGCTCAGCTCCTGGGCGAACGGCAGGAAGCGATGCTCGTGCTCGTCCATCTTGCCGATCACCCGCGGCCGGTCGGGGGTGCTGAACAGCTGTTGCTTGAGCTGGTTCTCGACGATCTCGCGGCGCTCCTCGACGACGAAGATTTCCTCCAGCCCGTGCGCGAATTCCCTCACGCCTTCCGGCTCCAGCGGCCACGGCATGCCGATCTTGTACAGCCGCAGACCGATCCGCGCGGCCACCTGCTCGTCGATGCCGAGCTCGCGCAGCGCCTGGCGCACGTCCTCGTAGCTCTTGCCGGACGCCATGATGCCGAACCGCGCATTCGGCGAATCCATGGTGATGCGGTTGACCTTGTTGGCGCGGGCGAAGGCGATCGCGGCGAAGCCCTTGTAGTCCTGCAGCCGGCGGTCCTGTTCGTAGCGATCGTCCGGCCAGCGCAGGTTGAGGCCGCCCGGCGGCATCTCGAAATCGCTCGGGATCACGAACGGCGTCATCTCGTCGGCGAGGTTGATCTCGGCGGTGGTCTCCACCGTCTCGGTGATCACCTTCATCCCGACCCAGCAGCCGGAATAGCGCGACATTGCGATGCCGAGCAGGCCCATCTCGATGATTTCGTGGATCGACGACGGATACAGATACGGCATCAGCGCCGCGATGAAGGCGTGGTCGGACTGATGCGGCACCGTCGAGGATTTGGCGCCGTGATCGTCGCCGGCCAGACACAGCACACCGCCGTTCTTCGCCGAGCCCGCGGCATTGCCGTGGCGGAACACGTCGCCGCAGCGATCGACGCCAGGGCCCTTGCCGTACCAGATCCCCGTCACGCCATCATATTGCGCGCCGGGCGACAGATTGAGCTGCTGCGTGCCCCAGATCGCGGTGGCCGCGAGGTCCTCGTTCACGCCGGGCTGAAACTTGACGTTGTATTGCTCGAGATGCCGCCGCGCCGCGATCAGTTGCTGATCGTAGCCGCCGAGCGGCGATCCGCGATAGCCGGTGACGAAGCCCGCGGTCTTCAGACCCGCGGCGCGGTCGCGGCGGACCTGCGCCATGGGCAGCCGCACCAGCGCCTGAATGCCGGTGAGGAAGATGTGTCCCGAATGCTGGGTGTATTTCTGGTCGAGACTGATCGGTCCCTGGTCGATTCCCATACGGCCCTCATGACGCGTTGGACCGCGCAACCATCCGGCCGCTCGAGCGGTCTTTCTTGGAATCAGTCTATGCCGGTTCATGCCGTTGGCACATCACAAAAAACGGCGGATGCCCGTCACTCCGATCTTCGCAGTTTCGTTCCTTTCGCTACGGCGTGTCCTTGCAGATAACGTCGCGGAAGCGGCCCGCCGCGAACGATCGTGTCCGGTGCGCTGCAACAAGCCGCATCCATGGCAGTCCCGACACCGGACACATCGCCCGAGAAAACGCGGAACGGATCACGCGGCGATGGATTGATTCAGGGACGTCGAAAGGAGGATATCCATGGCGCGAAGCAATCCGAACGATCCCTATCAGCCCCCCATGCCGGCCGACGATCCGCGCACGCGATCAAGCCTCGATTCCGAGCTTCAGGCAGATCCCGAGTTGCAGGAAGGTCCCGCCACCGGCGGCCGGATCGCGGCGTTTGCTGTCGCCATCGTGCTGGTGTTTGCGGCCGTATTCTACGGCATGAACTCGACCGCCACCGACCCCGGCGCGCCGGCGATCTCCACCACGCAGAACAGCCCGGACAACTCTGCCAGTCAGGCAGCGCAGACGGCGCCACCGGCCGGAGTGCGCGACGTCACGCCGCGCAACAATGCGCAGCCGGGCACCACCACCGGCGCAGCGCCGTCGCGTGATCAGCCGACGCCGCCGCTGGCGGCGCCATCGGGCAGCGCTGCGGCCCCAACGGGCGCCGGCGCGAGCAAGTAATCGGACGAGCAATTCATTGATCGGCGGATCGACCGGGCAGCGGGTGCAGCAATGTACCCGCTGCCCTCCTGTGCGGCCGGATTAGCCGTATGAGTCCCCCACGACGCTTCGAATCACCGCTGGCGGAATGCAAGCCGCAGCTTGCGCAGCGAATAGATCGCGGTGGCCGGAAACAGGATCGGAACGGTCCGGACAAAGTCCTGATAGTCCGGATCGGCGCCGTAGCGTTCGTCCTGCTTGCGCTCCAGGCCGGCCGCGGCCGCCGTCATCAGCGCTTCGATATACAGCATGCCCAGCGTCGCCAGCAGCCATGCCGCGACCGTCGTATAGGCCGACAGGCCAGACAGCCAGACGCCGAACCAGAACAGCATCTCGCCGAAATAATTCGGGCAGCGCACCATGCGGTACAGCCCGACGTCGCAATAATGCGTCGGGTTGGCTTGCTTGTAGCGATATTTCTGCCAGTCCGCGACGCTCTCGATGACGAGGCCGGCGACCATCACCATCACCCCGAGCGGCGTCGACGCCGGCCATGCGCCCTGCGCCTGCAACGACAGCGTCAGTAGCGCCGGCAGGAACAGCAGCGTGAACAGCAGGCTGACGCCGAGCCAGATCACCATTTTCTGCCAAAGCTTCACCCCGGCGGTGCGCCGCTCCGCGCCTGCGAGCTCTTTCGCGTAGACGGGGTGGCGCTCCCGGATCGCGAGGAAGCCGCCGAGCCGGATGCCGTAGACAAGCAGCAGGCCGAGCTGCAGCAGCGTCCATCCCTCGACCGTGTCGCGAAACACCAGCCAGAACACCAGGCTCTGCGCCGCAATGGCGCCGGCATAGCAAAGGCTGACGAAGTAATAGACCCGCCGGAAGCCCGGCGCCGAGACGGCCAGGCAGATCAGGAAGGCAAGCCCGACAAGATGCCACGGAATTGTCATATCGACTCGCCGCGTGATGCGATGGCCGTCAGCCCGGATGTTATAGGCCCGGCGCGGACGCGACGTCACGCGAAAAACTCTTCAACTCGGACAGGACGGCTGCCCGCCCGATCGCAGGCAGGCCGCCTAACGACGACCGCGCGGCTCACTTCTGTTTGCAGCGATGGCCGGCCACGCGGGTATCACATACTCTCGACGCATCGAACAAACGGGCGAGCGCCTTGCGCTGCTTCGCGCTGGGCTCGAAGCGGTGCGCCTTCTGCAACAAATAGAAATTCTCGCGCCCCCGCACGGCCTTCGACCAGACGACTTGGGGCCTGCCGCCGTCCTTCGCTTTCGGACACGTCTCGGTCCATGTGACCATCGGATACAGGTTCTCGGTGCCGTCCTTGATCGTCGCGAAGGTCGCGCCCGGGCATTCGGCTGCCGCCGCCTTCTCGGACCGCGCACGATAGTCCGAGGGCGACTGCTCGACCTGCTTGAACAGGACCTGCGTCGTCAGTTTCTCGGTCCAGTTCGCCACGCTCTGGCCGTCCGGGACCATCACCGCCGTGCTCATCGTATCGGTCTTGGACTCGGCCACCACCTTATAGCCTTTCGGCGGCTTCAGCAGCATCTGCTCCAGGGCCTGGGCCGGCACGAGAGGCGCCAGCACGGCGGCGAAGGCGAGGACGGCGGCAAAGCTGCGATACATGAGGGGAAACCTGCGGAAGGGCGGTGAAACTGTGCCTGAGAACCAGGCCGGTTTCAATAACGTCCGCCGGCCCGTCATCAGCGGCCATCCGCCTGCGTCGGGCCAACCAGATCGACCGTGGTCGCCGCCGGTCGCCGGCCGGTTCAATTACTTCCGGTTGATCCAGTCGACGAGGCGATAGATCCAGGTCTCGCCGGGGTCGCTGCCGGGCGCATTCGGCAGCGGGCACGCGCGCGCCGCCCACGCCTCCGGCGCTCCCGCGGTTTCGAGCAGGCCGGCGGCGAGATCCGCCATATTGTGCCTGGCGACGACGCCGCCCTCGGCGCCGAAGCTGAACCGCACGGTGCGGATCTGCGGATTGAACGCCGCCACCGGATAGAGCTGCGTCATCAGGAACCGCAGATAGGCCAGCACCTCGCCGCGCTGATACACCCGGTCGATCAGCAGCCCGACCGAATTCTCCCTGCCCGGCACATCGGGGTCGTAATAGCCGGTGACGGTCGATGGGTCGAACGCGTAGACGAAGCGAATCCGCCCGTCCTTGTACGCCGCCTGCTGCGCCAACCCGCCGCCGAGCGAATGCCCGGTGGCGACGATCGTCGGATCGGGCTGCCCGTGAGCCGCCAGCGCGCGGTCGAGGATCGGCCCGATGTGCCGCTGCACCTGCGCGTACTGATCGTAGTACGGCAGAAACCGCGTCACCCAGCGCAGATTAGCGATCCAGTCGTGCGCCTCCTTGAAGTCGGTGCCGCGGAACGCGACGACGATCTCGTTATGCGCCTGCGAGCTGAACACCTTGTAGCCGAGCCCGCCGAGCGCCCGGCCGCCGCACTGCCCGTCGCCCTCCGGACACGGCAACGGCCCCTCGCCCTGCTCGATCAGCGTCCAGCCCTCGAGCCAGCCGTCGCGCAGTTCGGCGGTGATCCTGCTCCGCGCGGGATCGTCCGGCGCCGGCCGCTCCAGCGCGTTCAACTTTGGCGAATCGTCGCCTCCGGCCGGATCGTAGGCCCGGAGCGCGAACAGCCCGTAAGGCAGATAGTGCCCGGCATAATTCGCAGCCGGCAGATGCGCCGCGCGAAAATCGCCGACCCGGACGAAGGCCTCGCCGGTCTTCTGCCGGTAGCTGTCGAACGAGCCGTGAAAATACAGCCACCCCGCCAAAGCCGCTGCGACGATCAGGATTACTATCACCAGGGCACGCATGGTTCGGCCCTCCTGGGTTGCGCAATCAGTTTCGTCTCAAAATCGGAGCCACCTACGCCATCGGAGGCGACGACAAACGCCGCGGCGGCGTTGCGCTCACGCGGCGATCTTGTGCCTGATCGCGGAACATTTCCAGCGAAGTTGCGGAGGCGGCGCTACAACTAACGACGGATGAAGCGCGGGAAATACCGCGCGCGGCACACCAGCAAAAAAGGGCACGCAGCGATTTAAAGGAAGTGCTCCAAGCCGCCGGAGCTGACCCGCATGAGCGCAGCGTTATGCAGGAGCACAGCAGCTTGATATCGCTTCGAACATCCAGGACACGCCTGCCAGGACAACATCATCACTTCGAGCGCGCCGGCTTTCCCTGCAACATTCCCGCGATGCTCAGGTCCTCGTCGATCTCGGGCCAGTGAATGCCCATCGGCATGATGTCGTAATTGGCGCGCTGCGCAGGCGTCGCCCGGTCGAGCCGCGGGTACCAGGCCAGCGGCGTCGCGATCCTGCGCCCGTCGCGCAGGGTCACGATCAGTTCGGTGGCCGTGCATTCCACCGCCTGCGCGCGCAGATCGCCGACATCAATTTCCAAAGTGCTCATTCCAGGCATCCATGAGGTCTGGTTGATGCGCTCGAAGGTGACGAATGATACTGCCGATCTCGTGCGGCCGAAAGCCGACATTGACGGCAATGCTCAGATCGTGAAGCCAGAACTTCGCTTCCATGTCCCCGTTGCGGACATGGACATGCGCGGGTTCGGCGCTGTCCGCCGAATAGAAGAACGCGCGATACGGCCCCCAGCGCAGAACCGTCGGCATCCTGCCTCCTTCGGTCGGCCTTTCGCTAGCGATCGACCGCTACAACGGCATGTTGTCGTGCTTTTTCGCCGGGATTTCCATTTTCTTGTCGCGCAGCATCGCCAGCGCGCGCGCGATCCGGCGCCGTGTCGCGTGGGGCATGATGACGTCGTCGATGTAGCCGCGCTCGGCGGCGATGAAGGGTGACAGGAAGCGGTCTTCGTATTCCTTGGTGCGGGCCGCGATCTTGTCGGGATCGTTCATGTCCTGACGGAAGATGATCTCGACCGCGCCCTTGGCGCCCATCACCGCGATCTGCGCGGTCGGCCAGGCGTAGTTGATGTCGGCGCCGATTTCCTTGGAGGCCATCACGTCGAACGCGCCGCCATAGGCCTTGCGGGTGATCAGCGTCACCAGCGGTACGGTGCATTGCGAGAACGCGAACAAGAGCTTGGCGCCGTGCTTGATCAGCCCGCCATATTCCTGCGCGGTGCCCGGCAGGAAGCCCGGCACGTCGACGAAGGTGACGATCGGGATGTTGAAGCTGTCGCAGAACCGCACGAAGCGCGCCGCCTTGCGCGAGGCGTCGCTATCGAGCACGCCCGCCAGCACCATCGGCTGGTTGGCGACGAAGCCGACGGTGCGGCCGGCGATGCGGCCGAAGCCGGTGATGATGTTCTTGGCGAAGGCGTCCGACAATTCGAAGAAGTCGCCCTCGTCCACGACCTTCAGGATCAGTTCCTTCATGTCGTAGGGCTTGTTCGGATTGTCCGGGATCAGCGTATCGAGCGAGAAGTCCTCGCGCTCGATGTCGTCGAAGCTCGGCCATTCCGGCACGCCGTCCGACGAATTGGCCGGCAGGAAGTCGAGCAGCCGGCGCATCTGCAGCAGCGTCTCGACGTCGTTCTCGAACGCGCCGTCGGCGATCGAGGAGCGGGTGGCGTGGACGGAGGCGCCGCCGAGCTCTTCGGGCGTGACGACCTCGTTGGTCACGGTCTTCACCACGTCGGGGCCGGTGACGAACATGTAGCTGGTGTTCTTCACCATGAAGATGAAGTCGGTCATCGCCGGGGCGTAGACATCGCCGCCGGCGCAGGGGCCCATGATGACGCTGATCTGCGGGATCACGCCGGAGGCCTGCACCACCCGGCGGAACACGTAGGAATATCCGGCGAGCGCGGCGACGCCCTCCTGGATGCGCGCGCCGCCGGCGTCGTACAGGCCGATGATCGGCGCACGGGCCTTCAGCGCCATGTCCTGGATCTTGGTGATCTTGGCGGCGTGGGTCTCCGACAGCGAGCCGCCGAACACGGTGAAGTCCTTGGCGAACACGAATGTCTTGCGGCCGTTGACGGTGCCCCAGCCGGTGACCACACCGTCACCCGGAATTTTCGTCTTCTCCATCCCGAATTCGGTCGAGCGGTGCTGGACGAACATGTCCATCTCCTCGAACGAATGCTTGTCGAGCAAGAGATCGATGCGCTCGCGCGCGGTGAGCCGCCCGCGCGCGTGCTGCGCGTCGATGCGCTTCTCGCCGCCGCCGAGTTTGGCCGCCGCCCGGCGTTCGTCGAGTGCTTCAAGGATGTGTTTCATGAGGTTGAGCCGCGCTTCTTGATGTCGTTGTCCCGCCGCATGGCGTGCCCGAGCTTTGCCCCGGGTTTGCCGCAACATTCAAGGCCTTCTAGCACGGGCTATTCGGCGGAGGAAACGGCCTTTGCGCCCGGCCGGAATAGCCATTTCGGCGCGTTCCGGCCGGCTGTCGCGCCCGGCCGCGGATGCGGGCCCGCCACCGCCTTCAAAACTGCATCGGCCAAATGCGAAAGCGCGATGGCGTTGCGGCGCGAACCGCCCTATATCGCGTGTCCCGCGCAGGAGCACCGCATGATCGAGGCCACCCATGAAACCAGCAATCCCGGCGCGGCGAGCGGCGGCGTGGCGTCGCTGATGCGCGCCGAAGGCGCGGCGCTGTTCGTCGGCGCCTCGCTGTTCTATCTGATCTCGGACGCGCCCTGGGAACTGTACGCGATCCTGTTCTTCGCGCCCGATCTCGGCTTCCTCGGCTATCTCGCCGGGCCGCGGATCGGCGCGATCGTCTACAACGCGCTGCACACCACGGTCGCGCCGCTGCTGCTGGCGATCGGCGGCATCCTCGTGCTGTGGCCGTTGGCCGGCACGCTGGCGCTGATCTGGTTCGCCCATATCGGATTCGACCGCATGCTCGGCTACGGCCTGAAATACGGATCGAGCTTCCACGACACCCATCTCGGCCGGATCGGCAAGCGCAAGCCGGCCGCAGCGGTCACCTCCGAAGTGAACTAAGCACTCAGATCGCGCCGATATCCGTCAGGCACTGCTGCGCCAGCGTCATCCGGGCGTCGGCGTGGCGCGGCTCGCGGGCGTCGAGATTGAGCGCGAACACCGTCTGACGGTCGCCCTTCTCGGCCCAGCCGACCAGCCAGCCGAGCGACGGCTGGCCCTTCTCGGCGCCGAGCAGCCCGGTCTTGGCGCGGATCACCGCGTCGCCGACCTTGGTGAC
Organism: Rhodopseudomonas sp. NSM; assembly: GCF_052445935.1. Taxonomy (NCBI): domain Bacteria; kingdom Pseudomonadati; phylum Pseudomonadota; class Alphaproteobacteria; order Hyphomicrobiales; family Nitrobacteraceae; genus Rhodopseudomonas; species Rhodopseudomonas sp. NSM. Next base: position 536,446 of record NZ_JBQTCH010000002.1, read on the forward strand.
CGGCAGGATGTCGACGACCAGATCCTGGCTTCGTTTCGAGATCGGCAGCACGCGGCGGCGCAGCCGGTCGAGGAAGTCGATCTGCTGGATGCAGTCGATCCGCAGATCGCCGGTCAGCCAGAACTGATCGATGCCGCCGCCGATGTTGCGGTTGCCATACTCGAACAGGTCCAAGTATTTCTGCATCCGCTCCGGACCGATCCGGCGCGCGATCTCCTGATACACCGGCACCGCCGACACCGCGATCGCGCTGCGCAGCGTGTGGTCGCGATTCCACGCCTCGATGCTGCGGGTGACGCCGTCCCACTTGAATACGTCCTTGTCGGGATCGGAAACGACGCCGGTCTCGAGCGCGATCAGCGAATTCGGCACCTTGAAGGTCGACGCCGGCAGAAACGCTTCGCCGGAGCGCTGCGCGTCGCTGGCGACGATCAAGTAATCGTCGGTCCTGTAGCCGACGAAAGTACCTGCCGTGTCTTCATCGGCGAAGCGCTTGGCCAGGCTGGCGCGGATTTCGCTGCGCGGCGGCGCCACTTCCGCAAAGGCCCGGGGGGTGGGTAGCAGGGCGGCGGCGCAGAGGCCGAGAGCGGAACGGCGGGAGAGCAATGGATGGTCCTCGAGGATGGATAAAGCGCGGAGGATGCGCGAGGCTCGTGGTGAAACGATGGCCGTCGAGCCAAAACCTCACCGTCATTGCGAGGAGCGCAGCGACGAAGCAATCCAGCGGCTCAATGCACTGCGCTGGATTGCTTCGCTTCGCTCGCAATGACGAAGGAAGTCAGCGCGGCGCCCTGCCCGACAGCTTCAGCACGAACACCAGCACTTCGGCGACCGCCTTGTAGAGCTCTTCGGGAATCTCGTCGCCGAGTTCGACATGCGACAGCGCGCCGGCCAGCACTTCGTTCTCCTCGATCGGAACGTCGTGCTCTTTGGCGACCTCGATGATCCTGGCGCCGATCGTCCCCCTGCCCTTGGCGACCACGCGCGGCGCGCCGTCGTGATCGTAGTGCAGCGCGACGGCGATCGGGTTCTTGATGCCGACGGTCACAGCGCGCGATCCAGGAAATGGCCGGCCGCAGCCGGCGGCGGCGCGGTCGGCGCGCCGTCGCGAATGACGATGTCGCCCGGCGTCAGTTCGGCGCGGCTCAGCGCGGCGCTGAGCTGCGAGGCGCCGGCGCGTAGTTGCGCCGCGGTCGACGGCCGCTCCGCCCACATCCGCACCGAGGTCTTCTCGCCCTGCAGCGAGATCAGCGCGTGGACCGGACCGGCGGGCTCGACGTCGAGCGAGAACCGCGCCCGCCACACCCGGTGCGTGGCCGCGCCGGTCTCGCCGTCGTCGCCGTCGCGGGAGATTTCGAATTGCGCCACCGCGGTGCCGTGCGGCGTGGTGAACGGAATCTCGAAGCTCCAGCGCGGCTGCGGCGCATCGAGCTTTGCCTGTGCGAGATCGGCGCGGTCCGGCAGCGAGGCGACCTGCAGCAACGTCTGCCGCGCCAGCGAACCTTCGGTCTCGGTGAGTATCCGGCGCAGTGCGGTGTCGAGCGGCGCGTGCGGATCGAGATTCGCCGGCATCACCGGCTGCGCCGCGGGCAGCGCGCCGCCGATCGGCGGCGGCGGCGTGTTGGTGCGCGCGATGGCGTTGTCGTCGACCTTGCCGGTGCGCGCGCCGCCGGCCACCGCCGGCAGCAGCGACAGCAGCAGCGCGTTGTTGGCGAAGCCGGTGTTGGCGAGCAGCGCCGCCGCCTGCGGATTGGCCTGGATCGCCGCCTGCAATGCGCTCAGCGTCGCGGCCGTGGTCTGGGTCGACGCCGTCGGGTTCGAAGCGGACGAGGATGCGTTGACGTTGGTGAGCTGATTGATCACGTTCCGGATCAGCGCCTGCTCGGCCGCGTCGGTCGCAACGCTTGCTGGCGCGGCGGTCGAGGTCGCGAGCGTCGCTGTCGCGAGGCCGGCGGCCGCAAACGGTGTCGCCTGCGCGGTCGTTGGATCGGTCGCGTTCAAAAGCCCGGTCTGCGCGGCGAGCAGCGCGGCCTGGGCAAGTAGCTGCGTGCCCTGCCCGATCTGAAGTGACGGCGTCGTCGTGGCGGTCGGCGCCGCCTGCGCGGCGGTCGCATTGCTTCCGAGCGCGGTGCTCAGCACCTGGCGCAGCACGATCAGCGCGGCCTTGAGATCGGTGCCCGCGGTCGGAGGCTGCGCACTCGCCAGCGACGCTTCGAGCAGGATCCCCGACCGCTGGAACGCGCGCTGGATGTCCGCGCCGGTCAGCGCCGGCGTGAGACTGGAGCGCTGCGCCAGCACCTGTTCGACCGCCGCGCGCACCGCCTGCGGCAGGCTGGCGAGATCGGTGACGGCGTCGAGATTGGCGAACAGCGCCGATAGCCCGGTCTGCTGCGTGGCGGCGACCTGCGCCGCGGTCGTCAGCGCCGTGAGTTGTTGCGGCGTCAGCGCGTTCGCCGACGGCACAATGCTGGGTGCGGCTTGCGCGGTGAGCACGATCGCCTGCGGCGCGAGCGTGACGGTGTCGAGCGCGGTGCTGGACGCGGCGAGATTGGCGGTCGTGACCGATGCCGTCGCCGGCTGGTTCACCACCGCGAGGCGGATGCCCTGATCGGTCTGCGACACCGCGACCTGCAGCGTCTGCCCGGCTTGCAGCGGAATTTGCGCAGTGGCGTCGACGGTCTGGCCGCCGATCGCGATCCGGACCTGGTTGTTGTCGAGGATCGACAGCACTTTGGCCTGAACCACCGTGCCGGGCTGCAGCGCGACATCGGCGGTCACGCCCTGCAGGGCGATCACCGGAAGGTTCGGATTGACCGAAATCGCCATCGAGATTACTTCGCCCCGCGCGTGTCCGGTCAAGCTATCCGACGGCCGTAAACCCCTCGTTAACTTCCAGGCGCGATTGCGCGCGGCGACAGCGCCGCCAGCACCCGCGCCGCGGCCTGGAACTCGACCTCGCGCGCCGCACGCCGCGCCGCGACCTCGTCGTCGAGGCCCCAGCGCGCGATGTTCCAGTCCTCGTCGACATGCGCGGCGGCCCAGACCTGTTCGGGATCGAGCCGGCGCTGCGCCAGCGCCAGCGCCAGCAGCGCCGAGCCGGTGATCGTCGTCACCACATGGGCCGCGCCGACCGACCACGGATCCTGCGGCAGCGCAGCGCGCGCCGCGGCGATCGCGGATTCCGGCTGGTCGACATGGATGATGCCCTCGGCGAGGATGAAATGCGCGCCGAATTGCTCCGCGGCCCAGAACAGCACCGGGTCCCAATGCTGCGCCTCGCGCGCGATCAGTTCCTCCGGGTGGCCGGCGCGATAGAACAGGAGATCCGAGCCGAAGTACTTGGCGACGTCGTCGGTGACCGCGTCGATGCGGCCGACCACGCCGTCGATCACGCTGTTGGCCAAACGCGTCAGCGGCATCGTGGTCGGATCGATCAGCTCCTGCTGCGCCTGCCATTCGGCGGCGATCGCTTCGGCGAGATCGCGGCTCGGCGCCGCGAGCGCGTTGCGGGACGGCGTCCTGATCGGCCTTCCATCGAGCGTGATCGCAAAGCCGTCCGGCGTCTCGCTGATCGCGGCCGTAGTGTAGAACCGCTTCGGCAGCGAAGTACGCGTCGTGCGCCGCACCGCTTCCTCGGGATCGAGCATCGACTTGCCGGCGACCTCGTCGAACAGTTCACGCATGATGTTGTCCATTCGCAGCCAGCGGCAACTGACAAGATCCTTTCACCACGTCATGCCCGCGCTTGTCGCGGGCATCCACGCCTTCGGCCTCGCTGCGCGGCAAGACGTGGATGGCCGGGACAAGCCCGGCCATGACGGAGAGATGCCGATCATCATCGCTCAAACTCCGGATCAGTGTCTACTGATTGGCGCAGCCGCGCGAATAGGCCGCGCGATCGTTCGGCGAGAGCCGCGCCGCATTGCCGTCGGTGAGGCAATCGGTGATGCGGTCGCCGAACGAGCGGCGCTGGTTCGGCAGTTGCGCCCGGGGAGTGGGGGCCGGGGCGTCGAGCTTCGGCACCTCCGGAACATACACCCGCGGCGGCGGCGGCGGCGCCGGGGGCGGCGGCAGCAGCGAGGGCTGCGTCCCGATAATCACCTGCGCCGACGCGGCGCCGCCGGGCGGAACAAGAAGCGCTGCGGCGAGCAGCAAGGGCACGATCCGTTTCATCGGCATCATGTCGGCATCGCGCCGCAAAACCGCAAGCCGCCCCCGCGCGCTGCGCGCTCATTCTTCCGGCGCATGCTCGATCGGATCGAACCGGTCGTGCTCCAGCCCGAGCAGGTTCCAGCTCTGCAGCATATGCGGCGGCAGCGGCGCCGAGACGTCGATGGTGCCGCCGCGCGGATGCGGAATCACGATGCGGCGCGCCAACAGATGCAACCGCTTCTGCAACCCGCCCGGCAATTGCCAGTTCTCGATGTTGAAGTACTTCGGATCGCCGACGATGGCGTGGCCGATATGCGCCATATGGGCGCGGAGCTGATGGGTGCGGCCGGTGACCGGCTTCAGCGACACCCAGGCGAGCTTCTGCGCCGAGGTCTCGACCACCGCGTAGTAGGTCACCGCGTGGCTGGCGCCCTCGTCGCCGTGCTCGGCGATCCGCATGATGCTGTCGTCCTCGCTCTCCTCCTTGGCGAGATAGGTCGAGATCCGGCCCTGCTTCGGCTTCGGCACCCCGGCGACCAGCGCCCAGTACACCTTGCGCGCCGAGCGGTGGCGGAACGAGCCGGTCAGCGCGGTGGCGGCAAAGCGGGTCTTGGCGACCAGCAGGCAGCCCGCGGTCTCCTTGTCGATGCGGTGCACCAGCCGCGGCTTCTGGCCCTTGCTGTCGCGCATCACCTCGAGCATTTGGTCGATGTGCCTGGTGGTGCCGCTGCCGCCCTGCACGGCGATCCCCGCCGGCTTGTTCAGCACCAGCACGTCGGCGTCCTCGTACAGCGTCATCGCCTTCAGCGCCGCCAGCGTCTTCTGCTCGGCTTCGGACAGATGCCCGGGCGCTTTCGGCGTGTCGAGCTTGAGCGGCGGAATCCGCACGCTCTGGCCCTCCTCCAGCCGATCCTTTGAGTCTGCGCGCTTGCCGTTCACCCGCAGCTCGCCTTTGCGGACGATGCGCTGGATGTGGGAAAACGACAGGCCGGGAAACCGCCCCTCGAGGAAGCGATCGACCCGCATGCCGTTCTCGTCGGCGGTGACGACCACGGTCTCGACCTTGGTCGGCAGCGGCGCGTCGGGCTTGGCGGCCTTCTCGGGCTCGACTGCGGCCTCGGGGCGCGCCGCACGCGGCGGCCGCGTGGCGGATGACGCGCCGAACCGCGCCGGCGGACGGCCGGGACGCGCGCTCTGCGGGCGATCGGACGCGGGACGTTCAGCGGCCGGCCGCTCGGCGGCGGGACGCTTCGTGGCAGGCCGCTTGGCGGCGGGCCGCTCGCCACGGGGCTCGCGCTGCGGCCGCGCCGAGATCGGACGGCCGTCCTCGCCGCGATTGCCGCGCACCGGCCCGCCGGCAGCCGGCCCCCGCTTCGCGGCCGGCCGGCCGGCTTTGGGGCGATCGCCGCCAGGGCCGCGCTTGGCGAGGGGTTTCTTGGTACGACGGCTCATAGGATGAAAGCTCCGGGGTTGAGGCTGTGCCTAGCGCAAAAGCGCCATCGGGTCACGGCCGGAATGCGGTGCGCTCGGCGCGTGGCCTGCCCGGTAGCCCGGATGAGCGCAGCGACATCCGGGACCGCCAGCAAGTGCGGCGCGGAGCGCGCAGCCCGGAGCGGCGAGACGCCGTCCGGACCGCGGGCCCGGGCGCTGCCGCCTCGGCGACACCGGCCCCGGCCGAACGTCCGCGTTCTCGCGGCGCAACCTGCGCCCGAGCTTTGCGGAAGTTCCGCCCCTTGCACGATGAGGGGCGGCGGAGCGCCGAAAGGCGCACCTTGGTCGTGGTTGCCGCAGCGTGATCACCGGATCGCCGGCGATCAGAGGCCGCGGAAACGCCTTCCGGCGCTCCACCGTGGCGTTCTGTCAGGCCTCGGACCGTTCTTCCGGGGACAGGGAGTGCGCGGAATTTCTCCGCGTTCTGCTGCCCCCGTCCAGCCACGAAAGCGGCGGCCGCTCGTAGTAGCGGCGGACGGTCACCCTCAGCCTCCCGGAGGCGCGGGGATACGTCCTCCCCCGCCCGCAGGCGCCACACCCCGCCCCACTCCAAGACGCCTCTAGAAGCGCCCCTCGTGGACGGGACGAGAGTGGGTATATGATCCTATGGGAATTTTGTCAAGGAGATTGACTTCCGAGTTGCAATCCTCTGGCAGCAACGATTTCTATCCACCGCCTCCCACACATCCGCCTACCGGTAGGTCGCCTTTGAATGATGGATACTATACCCCACAATGCCATACGTACTCAGCAAGCGTAGCCCGGGTGAGCGAAGCGATACCCGGGTCATTCTCTCCGGCGCTTTCCCGCATATCGCTGCGCTCATGCGAGCTACCACTCTCGGCGTTGCGGCTATCGGTTCATCGGCTCGCCGAAATCGCCGCTGGTGTCGCTGACGTCTCCGGCCCAGTCGGCGGGCAGGATGCCGTCCCTCACGAAGCGATGAAACGACGAATAGCAAGCGTAGCCCGGGTGAGCGAAGCGATACCCGGGTCATTCTTTCCGGCGCTTTCCCGCATATCGCTGCGCTCATGCGGGCTACGAATCTCGGCGTTGCGGCTATCGGTTCATCGGCTCGCCGAAATCGCCGCTGGTGTCGCTGACGTCTCCGGCCCAGTCGGCGGGCAGGATGCCGTCCCTCACGAAGCGATGAAACGACGAATAGGGCCAGTCCACAACGCGCGACGTCAGACCGTGTTTGACGGGATTGAAATGAATGTAGTCGACGTGGCGGACGAAATCGTCCTCATCGCGGATGGTGTGCTCCCAGAACCGGCGCTGCCACAACGCAAGGTCGCCGTTCAGATGCCGCCCCAGCGGCACGCCCTTTTGAACTAAGGCGGTGCTGAAATGCCCTTTGATGCGCCGCCACCTTCCAGAAAAGTCGGGGTCACCGGGCGGCAGCGTGAAGACGGCGTGCAGATGATCGGGAAGGATGACGATCGCGTCCAGGAAGAACGGCCGCTCGCGGCGCGCGAGCCGGAAAGCGGTCCGGAGATCCGTGACATGATCGATCAAGGCTGTCGATCGACGATCCATCAGCGTGACGGTGAAGAAGAACGTCCCTCCCGCCAGACGATTTCGTCGATAATGAACCATCGCGGCAATCCGGCGCTTTCCCGCATATCGCTGCGCTCATGCGGGCTACCGATCGTGCCTGGAGAGCGGATTTGCAGCCCGTAGGGCGGATTAGCGGAGCGTAATCCGCCAACTCGTCCACCGCAATTCCGCCGAGGCGTCGCAATGTCAGGTTGCACCTTTAACTAACCCGCCTACTAATTGCGCAATTGGTCGCTCGGAGTTTCAGAATGGGTCTTTGGTTCTTTCTCAGCGAATGGTTCGCAGATATTCCGACGCACGGCGTGTTGTTCAAGCGTATCATGATCAACTGCGCCTGGGCGATCGGGCTGCTCGTCGTTCTGATGATCGTTGAGGCGCCTGCGCAGATCGCGGCTGTCGTGTTCTTCGGGGTAATAGTTGTGAACGGCGCGATGGCGTTCGTGTATCTCCAGCAGAGAGTCCGCCGTCGTTAGCCCGCAGGGCGGTTTGGCGCAGCGTATTCCGCCAACTTGCCTACCGCCATTCGGGCGAGGCGCCGCAATGGCGGGTTACGCCTTCGGCTAACCCGCCCTACGATCGCGACGCCGACCAGATCGACCTGAACTGCGAATTTCAGCAAGCCTAGGGTGGGCAAAGGCGCGTCAGTGCCGTACCCACGTGTAGGTCGCTCCGCGATGCTGAGCCGCTGCGCCGCGTGGGCTTCGCTTTCCGCCGTCCGCTCTTCGAGCTATGGCGGACAAGCCGCTCAGCGCCACCCTACGGGCCGTCGCGGACTACGCCTGCGCCCGCCGCGCGACGGGCAGATCGGCGCGGCGTCGCGTTCCCGCCGGGATCGGCTCTGCGTCCCCCGCCGGAACTTCCCTGCCCGCCGTTGTTTATCCAGGTCAGGATCAACGAGAGACAAACCACGATGATGAAGCTTCTGATCGCCGCGGCGTGCGCGGCTGCGATGTCCGGCGCGGCGATGGCGCAGGCGACCTCGACCGGCGCCGGTGAGCAGGTCAATCCCGGAACCAATCCCGCGGTCGGCCGCGACTCCACCTTCGGCATGAACAATATGGGCGACCCGAAGACCGGCGACGGGCTGCACGGCGGCAAGACCAGCGACACCTACGACTGGCTGAAGGAGAAGCGGCGGACCAACGAACGCGACGCCCGGCGCAACGCCGGCGAGCCGAAGTAGCGTTCGCGGGGCGGCGACGCTGCGCGTCGCATCGGCCGCGCCGGCCTCTCGGGCGCAGCCGCGCTTCGCCCTATTCGCCGATCACCTTGACCAGCACGCGCTTCTTCCGGCCGCCGTCGAATTCGCCGTAGAAGATCTGCTCCCACGGGCCGAAATCGAGACGGCCGTCGGTGATGGCGACGACGACTTCGCGGCCCATGATCTGGCGCTTCATGTGGGCGTCGGCGTTGTCCTCGCCGGTGCGGTTGTGACGATAGGATGCCACCGGCTCGTGCGGCGCGAGCTTTTCCAGCCATAATTCGTAGTCGGCGTGCAGGCCGCTCTCGTCGTCGTTGATGAACACCGAGGCGGTGATGTGCATGGCGTTGACCAGCACCAGCCCCTCGCGCACGCCGCTGTCTCGCAACACTGCCTCGACCTCGCGGGTGATGTTGACGAAGGCGCGGCGGCCCGGCGTCTCGAACCACAGTTCCTTGCGGAATGATTTCATCGCGCGTTGCTCCAGCGTGTGACGGATCGCTTTTATCACGCGGTCATTCCGGGTTCGCGCTGCGCGCGCCCCGGAATGACGGTGAACTACTTGCACTGCGCCGTCCTGCGCAGCAGCGCCAGATCGCTGGAGACGGTGCTGGACGGTTTTCGCGTGGCGGCTTCGTCGGCCGCGATGCAGGCGCCGGCGGCGTCGCCGGTCTGCAGCCGGGCGAAGCCGAGATTGGACCATGCATCGGCGAGGTCCGGGGCGTCGACGACCGCCTGCTCCAGCACCGCGCGCGCGTCCTGCGGGCGCTTGCCGATCAGCAGCGCGCGGCCGTGATCCGACGCCAGCGGCTTCAGCGGATGCGGCTGCAGGCGCGCGCGTTTGAACAGCTCGTCGGCGTAGTCGATGTCGTTGAAGCGCATCATCGTCACGATGGCGAAGCCGTGATAGACCGCGCTCTCTTCAGGCGCCAGCAGATAGGCCTGGTTGAAGCGCAGTGCCGCTTCGGAGGCGTTGCCCTTGCTGATCGCGCGCCAGCCGCGCAGGCTCGCTTCGTCGAATGCCTTCTGCCGCGAGCCGGTGGCCGCGACCATATCCTTGACGAATCTCTCGTCGGCGGCGCGCTGCTCCGGCGTCCTGGCGGCGAAGCCGAAGAACGGCTGCTGATTGACGGGGCCGGAATAGGTCTTCTTCGTCACCTGCACGCCGGGCGCGACCTCGACGCTGTCGGCGCACGCGGGCGATGCCGCGAGCAGCAACGTCAGCGCCACGAGCGCGAGCCGCTTGCGGGCGCGCGCGGTGCGCGGGTGAATCGGGGTCGTCAGGCAACGTCGCATATGAAATATCCCAGCCGTTTCGTCACGCGCGAGCATAGCACAACGCCGCTCCGCGCCCGGCCATCCCGTCGCGCGGAATAGCACGAACCATAGGCCTGTCTTGCGCGACGATGGGGAAACCGCGATGATCCGGACCAATCGATAAGTCATGGGGGAAACCAGACAGATGCAGTTCGATGACGTCGTCCTCGGTCGCCGCAGCATTCGCGGATACAAGCCCGATCCGGTGCCGCGCGCGCTGATCGAGGAGATTTTGACGCTGGCGATGCGCGCGCCGTCGTCGATGAACACCCAGCCGTGGAATTTCACCGTCATCACCGGCGAGCCGCTGGACCGGATCCGCGCAGGCAACACCGAGCGGATGGTCGCCGGCATCCCGCAATCGCGCGAATTCCGCACCGGGCAGCCGTTCGCGGGCGCGCATCGCGACCGCCAGATCGGCGTCGCCAAGCAGCTGTTTTCCGCGATGGGGATCGCGCGCGACGACAAGGAGATGCGCAACGACTGGGTGCTGCGCGGCTTCCGCCAGTTCGACGCGCCGGTGTGCATCATCGTCACCTATGATCGCGTGCTCGACGGCAGCGACGACACGCCGTTCGATTGCGGCGCGGTCACCAACGCGCTGGTCAATGCCGCGTGGTCGCGCGGGCTCGGCTGCGTCATCAACAGCCAGGGCATCATGCAGTCCCCGGTGGTGCGCGAACACGCCGGCATCGCCGACGATCAGATCATCATGAAGGCGATCGCGCTCGGCTGGCCGTACGAGGATTTTCCGGCCAATGCGGTGGTGTCGGAACGCAAGCCGGTCGACGAGGCGGCGGTGTTCGTCGGGTTCGACAAGTAATCGCGCGACCGCCCTTCGCTCGGTCATTCCGGGGCGGCACTTCCGTCATTGCGAGGAGCGAAGCGACGAAGCAATCCAGAGCGCCATGCTCTGGGCCCTGGATTGCTTCGCTTCGCTCGCAATGACGTCGAGAGTTCGTGCTTCACGTGCTTCAAGAGTCCCTAGGGTGGGCAGAGGCGCATAGGGCCGTGCGCACGCGCGACGAAGGCGATGCACCGTGCGGAGGTTCGCGTGGGCTTCGCTTCGCTCAGCGCCACCCTGCGAGATTACGACTTCGCCGCGCGCAGCTTCGCCCAATAGTCCAGCCGTTTGCGGATCTCGCGTTCGAAGCCGCGGTCGGGGGGATCGTAAAACGTCTGATGGCCGAGCGCGTCGGGGAAGTACTCCTGGCCGGAGAAGCCTTCCGGCGTGTCGTGGTCGTATTGATAGCCGTCGCCATAGCCTTCGGATTTCATCAGCCCGGTCGGCGCGTTGAGAATGTGCTTGGGCGGCAGCAGGCTGCCGCCCTGCTTCGCCGCGCGCATCGCCGCGCCATAGGCCTTGTAGGCGGCGTTGGATTTCGGCGCGGTGGCCAGATAGATCACCGCCTGCGCGATCGCCAGTTCGCCCTCGGGACTGCCTAGAAAATCATAGGCGTCCTTGGCGGCGTTGCAGATCACCAGCGCCTGCGGATCGGCGAGGCCGATGTCCTCGACCGCCATCCGCACCACGCGCCGCGCCAGAAACAGCGGGTCCTCGCCGGCGTCGAACATCCGGCACAGATAGTACAGCGCGGCGTCCGGATCGGAGCCGCGCACCGATTTATGCAAGGCCGAGATCAGATTGTAGTGGCCGTCGGCACCCTTGTCGTAGATCGGCGCGCGGCGCTGCAGGATTTCCTGCAGTTGCGCGGCGTTGAAGATTTCGCCGTCGCGCGCCGAGCGCCAGACTTCTTCGGCGAGCGTCAGCGAGGCGCGGCCGTCGCCGTCGGCCATCCGCACCAGCACCGCCCGCGCCTCGGCGTCGAGCGGCAGCTTCCGGCCTTCGGCCGCCTCCGCATGGGCGAACAGTTTCTCGATCGCATCCGCATCGAGCGACTGAAACACCAGCACGCGCGCGCGGGACAAAAGCGCCGCATTGAGCTCGAACGACGGGTTCTCGGTGGTGGCGCCGACCAGCACCACGGTGCCGTCTTCCATCACCGGCAGAAACGAGTCCTGCTGCGCCTTGTTGAAGCGGTGCACCTCGTCGACGAACAGCAGCGTGCCACGGCCCATCTCGCGGCGGGCGCGCGCGGCCTCGAATACTTTCTTGAGATCGGCGACGCCGGAGAACACCGCGGAGATCTGCTCGAAATGCAGCTCGGTGGCGTCGGCGAGCAGCCGCGCCACGGTGGTCTTGCCGGTGCCGGGCGGGCCCCAGAACACCAGCGAGCCGAGCGTCCGCGTCGCCAGCATCCGCGTCAGCGCGCCGTCGGGGCCGAGGATGTGATCCTGGCCGACGACGTCGGCGAGCGCGCGCGGCCGCAGCCGGTCCGGCAACGGCCGCGGCGCCTCGCGCTCGAGGCCGGCGGCGGCGAAGAGATTGGGTCCCGGCGCCGTTGGTTTGGCGTTCATGCCGCTTTTCCTGCGTCATCCTTCGAGGCTCGCCCGTCAGGGCGAGCCTCGAAGGATGGCCGCGCATCGTGAGCATCCTTCGAGGCTCGGGCTGCGCCCTCGCACCTCAGGATGACGGTGTGCCCCGAACGTTTATCCGCCGAGCGTGACGTTGATCTGCTGGCCGCCGCGGACGACGGTGATGCGCCACAGGCGGAACGACTCGTTGGTGATGCGATCGAGGTCGCTGGTCTTGGCGATGCGCTTGTTGTTGACCGCGACGATGATGTCGCCCTTCTGGAAGCCGACGCCCGCGGCGGTGGCGCCGTCGGCGAGTTCGGTGACGACCACGCCTTCGACGCTCGGATCGAGACGTAGTTCGTCGGCGATCGCCGGCGAGATGTTGGCGATCCTGGCGCCCTGGAACGGCGAGCGCGCGGTCAGCACGATCTCGTCGCGGCCGGTGTCCGGCGCGGTCTCCAGCGTGATCGTCAGCTTCACCGGCTTGCCGCCGCGCTGCACGTCGATCTGCGCGGTGCCGCCGAGCGGGCGCGTCGCGAAGCGATAGTCGAAGGCGTTGGGATCGTCGATCGCAAAGCCGTCGACCGCGACGATCAGGTCGGACAGTTTCAGCCCGGCCTTCTCCGACGGGCTGCCCTTGCTGACGCTCGCGACCAGCGCGCCCGACGGCCGCTTCAGGCCGAGCGTCTCGGCGATCTCCGGCGTCACCGCCTGCAGCCGCGCGCCGAGCCACGGCCGCTTTACCGCCTTGCCGCCGCTCTTGGCCGAGGCCACGACGACGCGCACCATGTTGGCCGGGATCGCGAAGCCGATGCCCTGCGAGCCGCCCGAGCGCGAGAAAATCGCGGTGTTGATGCCGACCAGCTTGCCGGTCATGTCGACCAGTGCGCCGCCGGAATTGCCGGGATTGATCGCCGCGTCGGTCTGGATGAAGAACTGATAGTCGGTGATGCCGACCTGGGTGCGCGCCAGCGCCGAAACGATGCCGTGGGTCACGGTCTGCCCGACGCCGAACGGATTGCCGATCGCCAGCACCAGATCGCCGACCAGCAGCTCGTCGGAATTGGCGAAGTCGAGCGTGGCGAACTTCTCCTTGGTGTCCTTCAGCCGCAGCACCGCGAGGTCGGTGCGGCTGTCCTTCAGCACGATCTCGGCCTCGAATTCGCGCTTGTCGGCGAGCGCCACCTTGACCTGATCGGCGCCCTCGATGACGTGGTTGTTGGTGACGACCAGACCGGAGGGGTCGACCATCACGCCCGATCCGAGCGAGCGCTGGATCTGCTCCGGCTGCGGGCCGCCGCCGCCGAAGAACCGGCGGAAGATCGGATCCTCCAGCAGCGGATTGCGGTTCTGCACCACCTTGGCGGCGTAGACGTTCACCACCGCCGGCTGGGCGTGCTGCACAATCGGCGCGTAGCTGAGCTTGATCTCGGCCTGCGACGACGGCAGCCGCCGCTCCTGCGCCATCGCCGGCAGCGACGTCGCGAGCGAGAGCACGATTGCCGTGAAAATGCGGACAGCAGACATGAGGCGATGTTCCAGAGTTGTAGGGGCAGCGTGGATCCACGCGCCGCGCGAATCGAAGCGGTCACAAGCGGCGGATTGTAGCCTTCCGGCGCACCGCCGGCAGGTCAATCATGCGTGTCCCGAGCATAGCCCGGCGGCCGGGACGCTTGCAATTCCCGGTCGAAATGACACCTACAGCAACCGACCGCGCAGCACAGGAGCACCATTCGATGAAGGCCGTTGGCTACACCAAATCCCTCCCGATCGACGACGCCGACGCGCTGATGGATGTCGATGTCCCGAAGCCCGAGCCCGGACCGCGCGACCTGCGCGTCGCGGTGAAGGCGATCTCGGTCAACCCGGTCGACTTCAAGGTCCGCAACCGCGCCGCGCCGCCGGCCGGCGACATCAAGATCCTCGGCTACGACGCCGCCGGCGTGGTCGAGGCCGTGGGCAGCGAGGTGACGCTGTTCCGGCCCGGCGACGAGGTGGCCTATGCCGGCTCGATCGGCCGCCAGGGAACCAATGCCGAACTGCATCTGGTCGACGAGCGCATCGTCGGCCGCAAGCCGACGACGCTGTCCTTCGCGCAGGCCGCGGCGCTGCCGCTGACCTCGATCACCGCGTGGGAACTGCTGTTCGACCGGCTCGGCGTGCGGCCCGGCAAGGCGCACGACCCGCGCACGCTGCTGATCACCGGCGGCGCCGGCGGCGTCGGCTCGATCCTGATCCAGCTCGCGCGCCGCCTCACCGCGCTGACCGTGGTGGCGACCGCGTCGCGGCCGCAGACGCAGGCCTGGTGCCGCGACCTCGGCGCCCATGCGGTGATCGATCACAGCCGGGCGATGAAGCCGCAGATCGACGCCCTGGAGCTGCCGCCGGTGGCGCTGATCGCCAGCCTCACCGGCACCGAGCAGCACTTCCCGGCGCTGGTCGAGATCCTCGCGCCGCAGGGCAAGGTGGCGCTGATCGACGATCCTGCGGCGCTGAACCCGATGCTGCTGAAACCGAAATCGGCGTCGCTGCACTGGGAGGCGATGTTCGCGCGGTCGAGCTACACCACGCCCGACATGATCGCGCAGCACGATCTTCTGAACGAGGTCGCCGACCTGATCGACGCCGGCGTGCTGCGCTCGACGCTGGAGAACAGCTTCGGCGCCATCAATGCGGCGAATTTGAAACGCGCCCATGCGCTGCTGGAGAGCGGCAAGTCGGTCGGCAAGATCGTGCTGGAGGGGTGGTAGCAGCGCGCGCCCCCTCCGCGAGTCATTCCGGGGCGCGCGCAGCGAAGCTGCGGGCGAACCCGGAATCTGGAGCGCAGAACACCTCGAGATTCCGGGTTCGCGCCTGCGGCGCGCCCCGGAATGACGACCGTAGTCGCCGTGCCCGCGTCGCCCTCACCCCAGCCCTCTCCCGCAAGCGGGAGAGGGAGCAGGCTGCCGACGCGGCTGCGGCAGCGGACAAACGCGATTCAGAATCGCTCTTACAAGAGTTAGTTCGATCTCGTCATTATGAGTTGGTCCGAGGCGCTCATCCGACCGGCAGCGCGCTCCCTCTCCCGCTTGCGGGAGAGGGTTGGGGTGAGGGCAGCCGCGGGCAGTGAGCTCGACGAACTACGCGATCGTCTGCAGCAGCCCGCCCTCGGCGCGCAGCGCGGCGCCGTTGGTGGCGGCGGCTTCCTTCGAGGACACGTACACTACCATGTTGGCGATCTCCTCGACGGTGGCGAAGCGCTGGATCAGCGAGCCGGGGCGATGGTCCTTGATGAAGTTCGAGGCGGCCTCGGCCTCCGACTGGCCGTTCTGCTTGGCCAGATCGGCGACGAAGGTCTGCACGCCTTCGCTCATCGTCGGCCCTGGCATCACCGCATTGACCGTCACCGCGGTGCCGCGGGTCATTTCGGCGAGGCCGCGCGACACCGAAAGCTGCGCGGTCTTGGTCATGCCGTAGTGGATCATCTCCTTCGGAATCATCAGCGCGGATTCCGACGAGATGAAAACGATGCGGCCCCAGTTGCGCTCGAGCATCCCCGGCATGTAGGCGCGCGACAGCCGCACGCCGCTCATCACATTGACGTCGAAGAAGCGCTGCCAGTCCTCGTCCGGAATGTCGAAGAAGCCCTTCGGCTCGAAGATGCCGGTGTTGTTGATCAGGATGTCGACGCGGGGAATCTCCGTCACCAGCGCGGCGCAGCCCTCCGCGGTGGAGACGTCGGCGGCGACGCCGCACAGCTTGGCGCCCGGCACCGCCCTGTCCAGCGCGGTGAGCGCGGCGTCGACCTTGGCCTGGCTGCGGCCGTTGACCACCACCTCGGCGCCGGTCGCCGCGAGCCCCCTGGCGATGGCGTGACCGATGCCCGCGGTCGACCCGGTGACCAGCGCGGTCTTGCCGGAAAGATTGATGTTCATCTGGTTGCTCCTGGTTACATTGCTCGGCGCGCAGCTAAGTAGCGATCAGGCCGTTTCAATCGTCAGGCAAGACCGAGCTTGATCAACCTTCCGTTTGTCATTCCGGGGCGCGCGTAGCGCGAGCCCGGAATCCATAACCCCTGAGCACGCGTAAAGCCGCAGCGCTGCCGCACTCGGCACGAACGCAAGGCTGGGAGTATGGATTCCGGGCTCGCGAGCTGCGCTCGCGCCCCGGAATGACGAACGAGAGGAAGTTGCCTATGCACAACGAAAAAGGCGGCGCCTTGCGGCACCGCCTTTAGAAATAACCAGACTGGAAAGAAGCCGCTTACGCCGCTTCGGCCGCGCTGTCCTGGGTCGGGCCGGAGTCCTTGCCCTTGGCGTCCTCGTCGCGGTCGACGAATTCGATCACCGCCATCGGGGCGTTGTCGCCGTAGCGGAAGCCGGCCTTGATGATGCGGGTGTAGCCGCCGTGACGGTCGGCGTAGCGCGGCGCCAGCACGTCGAACAGCTTGCGGACCTGGTCGAGGTCGCGCATCTCGCTGATCGCCTGGCGGCGCTTGTCGAGGCCGCCCTTCTTGCCGAGCGTGATCAGCTTCTCGACGATCGGCCGCAGCTCCTTGGCCTTCGGCAGCGTGGTGACGATCTGCTCGTGCTTGATCAGCGCGGCGCACATATTGGCGAACATCGCCTTGCGATGCTCGGCGGTGCGGTTGAGCTTCCGATGAACCTTGCCGTGACGCATGTGAGTAGTCCCTCTAATTCAATGTCCCGACGGTTCGTCGGAGTTGCAGGTGGGCTGCCTGCGTTCGCCCGGTGGTGCCTCATCCTTCGAGACGCGGCTACGCCGCTCCTCAGGATGAGGAGAGAGGCCTCATGGTGAGGAGCGCTGAAAGCGCGTCTCGAACCATGAGGCCGATTTGCTTAGTAGTGATCCTCGAAGCGCTTGGCGAGCTCGTCGATGTTCTCCGGCGGCCAGCCCGGCACTTCCATGCCGAGATGCAGGCCCATCTGCGCCAGCACTTCCTTGATCTCGTTCAGCGACTTGCGGCCGAAGTTCGGGGTGCGCAGCATTTCGGCTTCCGACTTCTGCACCAGATCGCCGATATAGACGATGTTGTCGTTCTTCAGGCAGTTCGCAGAACGCACCGACAGCTCCAACTCGTCGACCTTCTTGAGGAAGGCCGGGTTGAAGGCGAGATCCGGAATGATCTCCTGGGTGACTTCCTTGCGCGGCTCTTCGAAGTTGACGAAGACGTTGAGCTGGTCCTGCAGGATGCGGGCGGCGAAGGCGACCGCGTCGTCCGGGGTCAGCGCGCCGTTGGTCTCGACCGTCATGGTCAGCTTGTCGTAGTCGAGGATCTGGCCCTCGCGGGTATTCTCGACCTTGTACGACACCTTGCGGACCGGCGAGTACAAGCTGTCGACCGGAATCAGGCCGATCGGCGCGTCTTCCGGACGGTTGCGCTCGGCGGCGACGTAGCCCTTGCCGGTGTTGACGGTGAACTCCATGCGGATCTCGGCGCCCTCGTCGAGGGTGCAGAGCTGCAGGTCGGGGTTCAGCACCACGATGTCGCCGACGGTCTGGATGTCACCGGCGGTGACGACGCCCGGACCCTGCTTCTTCACGACCATCCGCTTCGGGCCTTCGCCCTGCATCTTCAGCGAGATGTCCTTGATGTTCAGCACGATGTCGGTGACGTCCTCGCGCACGCCGGCGATCGAGGAGAACTCGTGCAGCACGCCGTCGATGTGGACCGACTGCACCGCCGCGCCCTGCAGCGAGGACAGCAGCACGCGCCGCAGCGCGTTGCCGAGCGTCTGGCCGAAGCCGCGCTCGAGCGGCTCGGCGACCAGCGTCGCGAAGCGATTCGCATCGCTGCCCGGGGTCACCTGAAGCTTGTTCGGTCGAATGAGTTCTTGCCAATTTTTCTGGATCGTCACTGTGTCACCTTCCTGGCCAGTCGAACGCCGCCGAAATCAATGGCGCGGGTCACTGGCGATGGAAACTGCGGATCAATCCGCGCCGAAATATCGAAAAACGTCGCGGGCGGCATGGCGCCACCCGCGACGGAAAAAATCAGACCCGGCG
This sequence comes from Rhodopseudomonas sp. NSM, assembly GCF_052445935.1. Taxonomy (NCBI): domain Bacteria; kingdom Pseudomonadati; phylum Pseudomonadota; class Alphaproteobacteria; order Hyphomicrobiales; family Nitrobacteraceae; genus Rhodopseudomonas; species Rhodopseudomonas sp. NSM. The sequence goes on from NZ_JBQTCH010000002.1 coordinate 554,591, forward strand.
GCGCTTGCGCGGCCGGCAGCCATTGTGCGGGATGGTGGTGACGTCGCGGATCGAGGTCACCGTGAAGCCCGCCGCCTGCAGCGCGCGCAGCGCCGACTCACGGCCCGAACCCGGACCGGCCACCTCGACCTCGAGGGTGCGCATGCCGTGCTCCTGCGCCTTCTTGGCGACGTCCTCGGCCGCGACCTGCGCGGCATAGGGGGTCGACTTGCGCGAGCCCTTGAAACCCATCGTGCCGGCGGACGACCAGGCGATCGCATTGCCCTGCGCGTCGGTGATGGTGATGGTCGTGTTGTTGAACGACGAGTTCACATGCGCGACGCCCGAGGCGATGTTCTTGCGCTCGCGGCGGCGAATGCGGCCGGCTTCCTTAGCCATGGTCTACCTTTCTGAGTGATCTCAACGCCGCCGTAACACCAGCGGCTCCACCAAAATGCGAATGGCGAAAAGTGCGCCGCGAGTAGAGCCCTACTCGCCACGCACCGTTCGCTACTCGCAAAATTACTTCTTCTTGCCGGCGATCGCCTTGGCCGGACCCTTGCGGGTGCGCGCGTTGGTATGGGTGCGCTGACCACGCACCGGCAGACCGCGGCGATGACGCAGGCCGCGATAGCAGCCGAGGTCCATCAGACGCTTGATGTTCATGCCGGTCTCGCGGCGGAGATCGCCCTCGACCAGATAGTCGCGGTCGATGACTTCGCGGATCTGAAGAACCTCGGCGTCGCTCAGCTGATTGACGCGACGCTCCACCGGGATCTTCACCTTCTCGATGATATCGGCGGCATTCTTCTGGCCGATGCCATGGATGTACTGGAGCGCGATCAGCACGCGCTTGTTGGTCGGGATATTCACGCCGGCTATACGGGCCACAGACTTCTCTCCTGTCGCCGACCGCAACCGGCCGGCTATTCTTGCTATCTCGGGCTGGCGTTCACAAACGCGAACACGACGCCATCCCCTCGGTCGTTCTGGGGCCCGGCATCGTCTGAAACCTATCCGACGGGATATCGGGCCTTATTAAAGGATTCCGTTTCTGTTCGTCAACCGAATCCAGGTTCAAGCTCGCTTTTTGTTGACTTTCCTGGCCTTTTGGGCGGAGGACGTCCCCGCCGTCTTGGCCGCCTTTTTGGTCACCTTGGCGCCGCGCTTCGGCGCCTTGGCGGTCGATTTGGCCTTCGACTTGTCGGCTTTCTTGCCGGCCTTCTTCACAGCCTTGGCGGGAGCCCTGCTCGCGGCCTTGGCGGCCTTTTTGCCAGCCTTTTTCGTGGCTTTCGCCGGCTTCTTCAGACCCGACGACGCCGTCTTGGCGGATGCCGTTTTGCTCGAAGACTTGCCGCTAACTGCCTTCTTGGGCGCAGCTTTTTTGGCCGGAACCTTGCCGGGAGCTTCGGCCTTGCCGGCGGCCTTGGCCTTGGAGGTCGCAGCCTTAGAGCTTTTAGCCTTGGCGGACTTGGCCGGCTTCTTCGCGCTCTTCTTGACGGCCCGCTTCGCAGCCGCGGTCTTGGCGGCCTGCTTGGCGTTGGCCTCGCCTAGCGCTTCGAGGATTCGGCCGATCTCGCGGGTGACCTCGTCGATGGTCATCATGCCGTCGACGGTCAGCAGCTTGCGCTTGTCCGAATAATACTCGACCAGCGGTTCGGTCTGGGCGCGGTAGGCGGCCAGCCGCTTCGCCAGCGCCTCGGCGTTGTCGTCGGCGCGCGGCTCCTCGCCCCGGGCGCGCATCTCGGCGACGCGGGTCTCGACCCGGGCCAGCAGCGCACTCTCGTTGACGCGCAGTTCGACCACGGCGTCGAGGCCGAGCTTCTTGTCCTTGAGCAGCGCGTCGAGCGCCTCGGCCTGCGGCACGGTGCGCGGGAAGCCGTCGAGGATGAAACCCTTGGCGGCGTCGGGCAGTTCGATGCGGTCGGAGATGATGCCGATCACCACCTCGTCCGGCACCAGGCCGCCGCTCGCCATGATGTCCTTGGCCTTCAGCCCGACCGGCGTGCCGGCCGCGACGGCGGCGCGCAGCATGTCTCCGGTGGAAAGCTGGACGAGGCCGTAGTGCTGAACCAGGCGAGCCGCTTGCGTTCCCTTGCCCGCCCCCGGCGGACCGAGAAGAATCAGTCTCATTTCTTGCGGCCCCTCAGCTTCGACTTCCGGATCAGGCCTTCATACTGGTGCGCCAGCAGATAGCCCTGCACCTGGGCGACCGTATCCATGGTGACGCTGACCACGATCAGAAGCGAAGTTCCGCCGAAATAGAACGGCACCGCCGCATAGGAAATCAGGACTTCGGGAATCAGACAGACGATCGCCAGATAGATCGCGCCGACCACGGTGATGCGGGTCAGAACGAAGTCGATGTACTCGGCGGTGCGCTCGCCGGGGCGGATGCCCGGGATGAAGCCGCCGTGCTTCTTCAGATTGTCCGCGGTCTCGGTCGGGTTGAACACGATCGCGGTATAGAAGAACGCGAAGAACACGATCATCGCGATGTAGAACACCAGGAACAGCGGCCGGCCGTGGCCGAACTGCGTCACCACCCACTGGAACCATTCCGGGCCGGTGCCCGAATTGAAGCTCGCGATGGTGGTCGGCAGCAGCAGCAGCGACGAGGCGAAGATCGGCGGGATCACGCCCGAGGTGTTGAGCTTCAGCGGCAGATGCGAGGACTGGCCCTCGAACATCTTGTTGCCGACCTGGCGCTTCGGATACTGGATCAGCAGCCGGCGCTGGGCCCGCTCCATGAACACGATGAAGGCGATGACGACGACGGCCATCACCAGCACGACCAGGATCAGCGCGGTCGACAGCGCGCCCTGACGACCGAGTTCGAGCATGCTGGCGAGCGCCGAAGGCAGCTCGGCGACGATGCCGGCGAGGATGATCAGCGAAATGCCGTTGCCGATGCCGCGCGAGGTGATCTGCTCGCCCAGCCACATCAGGAACATGGTGCCGCCGGTCAGCGTGATCGCGGTCGACAGCAGGAAGAACATGCCGGGCTCGGACACGACGTTGCCGGCGCCCTGCAGGCCGACGGCGATGCCGTAGGACTGGAACGCCGCCAGGATCACCGTGAGATAGCGGGTGTACTGGTTCAGCGTCTTGCGGCCGGACTCGCCTTCCTTCTTCAGCGCCTCGAGCTGCGGCGACACCGTCGTCAACAGCTGCACGATGATCGAGGCCGAGATGTACGGCATGATGTTCAGCGCGAAGATCGCCATGCGGTGGATGCCGCCGCCGGCGAACATGTTGAACATGCCGAGAATGCCGCCGGCCTGCGACTTGAAGACCTGCTCCCACACCGTGGGATCGATGCCGGGCAGCGGGATGTAGGTCCCGAGCCGATACACCAGCAGCGCGCCGAGCGTGAACCAGATCCGCTTTTTCAGCTCCTCGGCCTTGCCGAGCGCCGAGAAATTGAGGTTTGCCGCTAGTTGTTCCGCTGCAGAGACCATGTCCGGCTTTCTCCCGCGCTACTCGTCCCGTGGTGCCGCCGGATGCGGGCCGCCGAGTGAGCGCCGGGCATCAATTTGGTGCGCGACTGTCGTCAATTCCACTGCCGCCGGCAAGGCCGGCGCCCGCTTTCGCGGGCGATGACGGCAATGTTACGCAGCTTCGCCTTCGTCCTTCTTCGGCGCCAGGATCTTCACCGTGCCGCCGGCCTTCTCGACCGCCTCGATCGCCGATTTGGTGGCGCCGTGGACTTCGATCGTGAGCTTCGACTTGAGCTCGCCGCGGCCGAGAAGCCGCACGCCGTCGCGCGAACGCCGCAGCACGCCGGCCGCGACCAGCGATTCGGCGTTGATCACCGCGCCGGCATCGATCGTCTTGGCGTCGATCGCATCCTGCAGCCGGTCGAGATTGATCTCGGCGAATTCCAGCCGGAAGATGTTGTTGAAGCCACGCTTCGGCAGACGCCGATGCAGCGGCATCTGGCCGCCTTCGAAGCCCTTGATGCGCACGCCGGAGCGCGCGGTCTGGCCCTTGCCGCCACGGCCGCCGGTCTTGCCTTTGCCGGAGCCGATACCACGGCCGATGCGCATGCGCTTCTTGCGTGCGCCGGGATTGTCAGAAATCTCGCTGAGCTTCATCGCCCTGCCCTCTTACTTCTCGTCGACGACGCGAACGAGGTGTTGCACCTTGGCGATCATGCCGCGAACTTCAGGCGTATCCTGAAGCTCGGTGACCCGGCCGATCTTGTTGAGCTTGAGGCCGACCAGCGTCGCGCGCTGCGAGTGATGGCGGCGGATTGGGCTGCCGATCTGCTCGACCTTGATCATGTTTGCGGCGTTGGCCATCGTCTTCACTCCGGATCGCGTCTTGTCTCTGTCAGCGTGATCGCGCGATCACGCCGTTATTCGGCAACCACTTCCGCATCGCCGCCGACGCGGCGGGCCTGCAGGGTGGAAACCTTGATGTTGCGGCGGGCTGCGACCGCACGCGGCGAATCGAGGTGCTTCAGCGCGTCGAAAGTGGCGCGAACCATGTTGTAGGGGTTCGACGAACCGATCGACTTCGCCACCACGTCCTGGATACCGAGCGTCTCGAACACCGCGCGCATCGGGCCGCCGGCGATGATGCCGGTACCGGCCGGGGCGGCGCGCAGATAGACGCGGCCGGCGCCGTGACGGCCGGCGATGTCGTGATGCAGCGTGCGACCGTCGCGCAGCGCCACCCGGGTCAGGTTGCGCTTCGCCGCTTCGGTCGCCTTGCGGATCGCTTCCGGCACTTCGCGCGCCTTGCCGTGGCCGAAACCGACCCGGCCCTTCTGGTCGCCGATCACGACCAGCGCCGCGAAACCGAAACGCTTACCGCCCTTCACGACCTTCGCCACACGGTTGATGTGGACGAGCTTGTCGACGAACTCGCTGTCGCGCTCCTCGCGATCCCTGCTCCGTTCGCGTCCACCGCGTTCGCGTTCAGCTGCCATGGTGTTTTCCAATCTCTGCGAGGCTGTCGCCCCGATCCTTGTATCCGTTCAAACCGAAACTTAGAAGCTCAGGCCGCTCTCGCGGGCCGCATCCGCCAGCGCCTTGACGCGGCCGTGATACAGGTAGCCGCCGCGATCGAACACGACTTCCTTGACGCCCTGCTTCACCGCGCGCTCCGCGAGCAGCTTGCCGACCGCCTTCGCCGCGTCGATGTTCGCGCCGGTGTTGCCGGCCTCGCGCAGCGACTTCTCCAGCGACGACGCCGACGCCAAGGTCTCGCCCTTCAGATCGTCGATCACCTGGGCGTAGATATGCTTCGACGAGCGGAACACCGACAGCCGCGGACGGCCGTTGGCGGTGCGCCGCAGGGCGATCCGGACCCGAGTCTTGCGCCGGGCATTCGTGACATTCAACTTCGACATGACCGGCTCCGTTACTTCTTCTTGCCTTCCTTGCGGAAGATGAACTCGTCAGAATAGCGCACGCCCTTGCCCTTGTAGGGCTCCGGCGGACGATAGTCGCGGATCTCGGCCGCGACCTGCCCGACCTTCTGCGAGTCGATGCCGACGACGTTGATCTCGGTCGGCTTCGGCACCGTGATGGTGATCCCTTCCGGGATGTCGTAGAGCACGTCGTGGCTGTAGCCGAGCGCGAGCTGCAGCTTCTTGCCCTGCAGTGCGGCACGATAGCCGACGCCGGTGATCTCGAGCTTCTTCTCGAAGCCCTTGGTGACGCCTTCCACCAGGTTCGCGATCTGGGCGCGCGCAGTTCCGTACAACGCCTGAGCGCGATTCGTCTCGAACCGCGGCGCCACCTTCACCGAGCCGTCCTCGAACTTGACGTCGACGTCGTCGTGCACGACGAACTGAAGCTGACCCTTCGGCCCCTTCATCTTGACGGTCTGACCCTCGACGGTCGCCGTCACCCCGGACGGGACCGTGACGGGCTTCTTGCCAACGCGTGACATGGTCGATCCTTCCTAACCAAACATCCTCCGGCGTAACGACGCCGCGGAAGATGCGCCAATTTCCGTTGTCTCGGCGCGTCCCGACCGCTTCATGCGGCGGGTCGCGCTTCGCTCAGAACACCGTGAACAGAACCTCGCCGCCGACATTGGCGTCGCGGGCATCGTGATCGGCCATGATCCCCTTCGGGGTCGACAGCACCGAGATGCCGAGGCCGTTGTTGACGCGCGGCAAATTCTTCACCGAAGCATAGACCCGACGACCCGGGCGCGACACGCGCTCGATTTCGCGGATCACGGGCTCGCCGTCGAAATACTTCAGCTCGATCTCGAGCTCGCTGCGCCCCGAGGAATGCTCGACGCTGGCGTAGCCGCGGATATAGCCCTCGCTCTTCAGCACTTCGAGCACGCTGGCGCGCATCTTCGAGCCGGGAGTCGAGACCTTGGACTTCGAACGCATCTGCGCGTTGCGGATGCGGGTGATGAGATCGCTGATCGGATCGTGCGTGGACATCTGACGACCCTCCTTACCAGCTCGACTTGACGAGGCCGGGAACCAGGCCCTTCGAACCGAGGTCGCGGATCGCGATACGGCTCAGCTTGTTCAGGCGGTAGACCGAGCGCGCGCGGCCGGTGATTTCGCAACGGTTGCGAATCCGGGTCGCCGACGAATTGCGCGGCATCTCGGCGAGCTTCAGGGTCGCCGCGAAACGCTCCTCCATCGGGAGGTCCTTGTCGGCGATGATGGCCTTCAGACGCGCGCGCTTCGGCGCCGCGTTCTTGGTCATCTTCTTCCGACGATTGTTCTTCTCGATCGAACTCTTCTTTGCCATGCCAGGCTCCTGGGTTTCCGCGTTTGAGAGGCAGATCAGCTCGAGGCTGTCAGCGTCTCACTGCCGGAACGGGAAATTGAATGCGGTGAGCAACGCGCGCGCTTCGTCGTCAGTCTGCGCGGTGGTGCACACCGTGATGTCCATGCCCCACGACTCGCCGGATTTGTCGAAGTCGATTTCGGGGAAAATGATGTGTTCCTTGATGCCGAGCGAGTAGTTGCCGCGGCCGTCGAAGCTCTTCGGATTCAGGCCGCGGAAATCCCGGACGCGCGGCAGCGCGACCGTGATCAGGCGGTCGATGAACTCGTACATCTTCGCCTTGCGCAGCGTCACCTTGCAGCCGATCGGCTGGTTCTCGCGCAGCTTGAAGGTCGAGATCGCCACCCGCGAATAGGTCACGACCGGCTTCTGACCGGCGATCAGCGCCATGTCGGCAGCCGCCAGATCGGCCTTCTTGCGATCGTTGACCGCTTCGCCGATGCCCATGTTCAGCACGACCTTGTCGAGTCGCGGAACCTGCATGACGTTGGCGTAGCCGAACTTCTCAGTCAGCTGCGTGCGGATGCTCTTGTCGTATTCCGTGCGAAGGCGCGGAACGTATGCGGTCTCAGCCATCGATCTCTGCTCCCGAGCTCTTGGCGATGCGAACCTTCTTGCCGTCCGCCAGGATCTTGAAACCGACCCGGGTCGGTTTGCCGTCCTTGCCGACGATCGCGATGTTGGACAGGTCGATCGGCGCCTCTTTCGAGATGATGCCGCCTTCCTGGGACTGGGTCTGCTTCTGGTGGCGCTTGACGATGTTGATGCCGCGAACCAGCGCCACACCGGCGGCCGGACGGACCTCGAACACCTCGCCGGTGCGACCCTTGTCGCGCCCGCTCAGCACCATCACCTTGTCGCCCTTACGAATCTTGGCGGCCATCACAGCACCTCCGGTGCCAGCGAAATGATTTTCATGTGGTTCTTCGCACGCAGCTCGCGCGGCACCGGCCCGAAGATACGGGTCCCGACCGGCTCGGACTGATTGTTGATCAGCACGGCGGCGTTGCGGTCGAAGCGGATGACAGAGCCGTCGGGGCGGCGGATGTCCTTGCGGACCCGGACCACCACGGCCTTCATCACGTCGCCCTTCTTCACCTTGCCGCGCGGAATCGCTTCCTTGATCGACACCACGATGACGTCGCCCACGGTGGCATAGCGGCGCTTGGAGCCCCCGAGCACCTTGATGCACATGACACGGCGTGCGCCTGAATTATCGGCCACGTCGAGGTTGGTCTGCATCTGGATCATTGATGCACCTCGTCCTCTCTCTAATGCGCTGATGCGCTCTCAACTGACGCGCAAATGCGCTTAGGCGGTGGTCTTCGATTCGCCCCGGACCACGGTCCAGCGCTTCAACTTCGAGATCGGCTTGCTCTCCTCGATCCACACCATGTCGCCCGGATGGAACTGATCGTTCTCATCGTGCGCGTGGTAGTTCTTCGAGCGCCGGATGGTCTTCTTGTAGATCGGGTGGGTGAAGCGACGGTCGACTCGCACCACCACGGTCTTGGCTTGCTTGTCGCTGACGACCACGCCCTGCAGGGTCCTCTTCGGCATCTCTGTGGTCCTTACTTCGTCTTGCCGGCGCGCTTCTGCGCGGCGATGGTCTTGATCCGGGCGATGTCGCGCCGGGCTTCGCGCAGCCGCGAGGTATCCTCGAGCTGGCCGGTGGCGCGCTGGAAGCGCAGGTTGAAGCGCTCCTTCTTCAGATTGAGGATCGCGTCGTCCATCTGGTCTTCGCTCATCGCGCGGATGTCGCCGCTCTTCATTTCAGCCATGACACTCACTCCGCGATGCGCGCGACGAAGCGCGTCTTGATCGGCAGCTTGGCGGCGGCCAGCGTCAGCGCCTCCTTGGCGAGCTGCTGGTTGACGCCGTCGATCTCGAACATCACCCGGCCGGGCTTGACGCGGGCGACCCACAATTCCGGCGCGCCCTTGCCGGAGCCCATGCGGACTTCGGCCGGCTTCTTCGACACCGGAACGTCCGGGAAGATCCGGATCCAGACGCGGCCGGCGCGCTTCATGTGGCGGGTCAGCGCGCGACGGGCGGCTTCGATCTGGCGCGCGGTGACGCGCTCCGGCTCCATCGCCTTCAACCCGAACTGGCCGAACGCCAAGGTAGCGCCCGACGACGCAACGCCGTGGATGCGGCCCTTGTGCGCCTTGCGGAACTTGGTCTTCTTTGGTTGCATCATGGCTTACGCCCTCAAACCTTATTCAGCAGAAGATCAGGCAGCGTCGCGGCGCGGGCGGGAATTGTCGCCTTCAGCCATACGCTTGTCCTGGGCCATCGGATCGTGTTCGAGGATCTCGCCCTTGAAGATCCACACCTTGACGCCGCAGGTGCCGAAGGTGGTGAACGCGGTCGCGACGCCGTAATCGATGTCGGCGCGCAGCGTGTGCAGCGGAACGCGACCTTCGCGATACCACTCCATGCGCGCGATTTCGGCGCCGCCGAGACGGCCCGAGCAGTTGATCCGGATGCCCTCGGCGCCGAGACGCATCGCCGACTGCACCGCCCGCTTCATCGCGCGGCGGAACGCGACACGGCGCTCGAGCTGCTGCGCGATCGACTCGGCGACCAGGGTCGCGTCGAGCTCCGGCTTGCGGATTTCGACGATGTTGATGACGACGTCCGACGCGGTGATGTCGGCGACCTTCTTGCGCAGCTTGTCGATGTCGGCGCCCTTCTTGCCGATCACGACGCCCGGGCGCGCGGAATGGATCGTCACCCGGCACTTCTTGTGCGGGCGCTCGATCACGATGCGCGCAACCGCGGCCTGCTTCAATTCCTTGTGCAGAATCGCGCGGATCCTGACGTCCTCGTGCAGCAGCTTGCCGTATTCGTTCTTGCCCGCGAACCAACGGGAATCCCACGTCCGGTTGATTCCCAGCCGCAGCCCGATCGGATTGATCTTTTGACCCATCGAAAGTCTCCCGCGCCTGGCTTTAAGCGCTTGCTTCGGCTTCGACCTGACGAACGACGATCGTCAGCTGCGCGAATGGTTTGAGAATACGGCCCGAGCGACCACGGCCGCGCGGCGAAAATCGCTTCATCACGATGCCCTTGCCGACATGAGCCTCGGAGACGACGAGCGCGTCGACGTCGAGGTCGTGGTTGTTCTCGGCGTTGGCGATCGCCGATTCCAGGCACTTCTTGACGTCGACCGCGATCCGCTTGCGCGAGAACTGCAGGTCGGCGAGCGCCGCCGCAGCCTTGCGGCCGCGGATCAGCTGGGCGACCAGATTGAGCTTCTGCGGGCTGACGCGAAGCATCCGGGCGACGGCCTTGGCCTCGTTGTCGGGGAGAACCCGTTCGCGCTTGGGTTTGCTCATGGCTTCGTCCTCAACCCTTCTTCGACTTCTTGTCGCCGGAGTGGCCGTGGAACGTGCGGGTCGGCGAGAACTCGCCGAACTTGTGACCCACCATTTCCTCGTTGATCGCCACCGGCACGTGCTTCTGGCCGTTATAGACGCCGAAAGTCAGCCCGACGAACTGCGGCAGGATGGTGGAGCGGCGGCTCCAGATCTTGATGACGTCGTGACGGCCCGACGCACGCGCGGTATCCGCCTTCTTCAGCAGCGAGCCCTCGACGAACGGGCCCTTCCAGACTGAGCGAACCATGTCCGGCTTCCTTACTTCTTCTTCCGCTTGTGGCGGCTGATGAGAATGAACTTGTCGGTCGACTTGTTCGAGCGGGTCTTCTTGCCCTTGGTCGGCTTGCCCCACGGCGTAACCGGGTGGCGGCCGCCCGAGGTGCGGCCTTCGCCGCCGCCGTGCGGATGGTCGATCGGGTTCATCACGACGCCGCGGTTGTGCGGGCGCCAGCCGAGCCAGCGCGTACGCCCGGCCTTGCCGATCGAGATGTTCATGTGATCCGGGTTCGACACCGCGCCGATGGTGGCGGTGCAGCGGCCGTGGACCAGCCGCTGTTCGCCCGAATTCAGGCGAACGATGACGTAGTCGTGGTCGCGCCCGACGAGCTGGGCATAGGTGCCGGCCGAACGCGCGATCTGCCCGCCCTTGCCGATCTTCAGCTCGACATTGTGGATGATCGTGCCGATCGGCATGTTGCCGAGCGGCATGACGTTGCCCGGCTTCACGTCGACATAGGCGCCGGCGATCACGGTGTCGCCGACCGCCAGACGCTGCGGCGCCAGGATGTAGGCCTGCTCGCCGTCCTCGTACTTGATCAGCGCGATGAAGGCGGTGCGGTTCGGATCGTATTCCAGCCGCTCGACCTTGGCCGGAACGTCGACCTTGGTGCGTTTGAAGTCGACCACACGATAGGTCTGCTTGTGGCCGCCGCCGCGGAATCGAACGGTGATCCGGCCGGTGTTGTTACGGCCGCCCTTCGAGTGCTTGCCCTCGGTGAGCGTCTTGACCGGCTTGCCCTTGTAGAGCGCCGAACGATCGACCATCACCAGCTGGCGCTGGCCCGGCGTCGTAGGATTGTATTTTTTCAGTGCCATGGTCGGTCCCGCCTTACAGTCCGGTGGTCACGTCGATGCGGTGACCCTCTTCCAGGGTCACGACCGCGCGCTTGACGTCCGACTGCGTGCCGAAGGTGCCGCGGAAGGACTTCGACTTGCCCTTACGCACCAGCGTGTTCACGCTCTTCACCTTGACGTCGAACAGCTTCTCGACGGCTTCCTTGATCTGCGGCTTGGTGGCGTCGCCCAGAACCTTGAACACAACCTTGTTGTGCTCGGAGGCCATGGTCGCCTTTTCGGTCACCACCGGAGCGACGATCACGTCGTAGTGGCGCGGATCGATGGATTTCATTTGAAGCGCGCCTCCAACGCATCGACCGCCGCCTTGGTCAGAACCAGCTTCCGACGGCGCACAATATCGTAGACGTTGATGCCCTGGACCGGCAGCACGTCGATGTTCGGGATGTTGCGGGCCGCCGTGGCGAACCCGGTATTGACCTCGGCGCCGTCGATGATCAGCGCGTTGGTCAGACCGAGGCCGGAGAACGCGCCGACCAGAGCCTTGGTCTTCGCAGCCTCGAGCTCGGCCTTGTCGATCACGATCAAGCCGCCGCCCTTGGCCTTGGCCGAGAGCGCATGACGCAGCGCCAGCGCGCGGACCTTCTTCGGCAGATCGATGGCGTGCGAACGCACCACCGGACCGAACGCACGGCCACCGCCGCGGAACTGCGGCACGCGCTGCGAACCGTGACGAGCACCGCCGGTGCCCTTCTGCTTGTACATCTTCTTGCCGGTGCGCCAGATCTCGGCGCGGCCCTTGGCCTTGTGGGTGCCGGCCTGACGCTTGGCGAGCTGCCAGATCACGCAGCGCTGGACGATGTCCTGGCGCGGCTCGAGACCGAAGATCGCGTCGGAGAGCTGGACCGAGCCGGCTTCCTGACCTTCAAGAGTGGTGACTTTCAATTCCATCTCACACACCCTCCTGCTCGGCAGCAGCCGGAGCCGCAGCCTCATCGCCGCCATTGGCGAGCCGGAACTTGCCCGGCTTCGGCGCGTCGGCCGGCAGCGCCTTCTTGACGGCGTCGCGGACCGAGATCCAGCCGCCCTTGGTGCCGGGAACGGCACCCTCGACCAGGATCAGGCCGCGCTCGACGTCGGTCTGCACCACACGCAGGTTCAGCGTGGTGATGCGGTCGACGCCCATGTGGCCGGGCATCTTCTTGTTCTTGAAGGTCTTGCCCGGGTCCTGACGGCCACCGGTCGAACCGATCGAACGATGCGACACCGACACGCCGTGGGTGGCGCGCAGACCGCCGAAGTTCCAGCGCTTCATGCCGCCGGCGAACCCCTTGCCGACCGAAGTGCCGGTGACGTCGACGAACTGGCCGACGACGAAGTGGTCGGCCTGGATCTCGGCGCCGACCGGGATCAGCGCGTCCTCGGACACGCGGAACTCGGCGACCTTGCGCTTCGGCTCGACCTTGGCGACGGCGAACTGGCCGCGCTCGGCCTTCGGCATGTAAACGGTCTTGCGCGCACCCGAACCGAGCTGCAGCGCAACATAGCCGTTCTTTTCAGTGGTGCGATGGGCGAGCACCTGGCAGTTGCCCAGCTTCAGCACGGTCACGGGGATATGTTCGCCGGTCTCCGTAAAGACCCGCGTCATCCCGACCTTCTGTGCGATCACTCCGGAGCGCATCGGCGTGCTTCCTGTTCTTTCTGTCCGTTAAGTAACCGGACGGTCCAATCTCAGAGCTTGATTTCGACGTCGACGCCGGCAGCCAGGTCGAGCTTCATCAGCGCATCGACGGTCTGCGGGGTCGGGTCTACGATGTCGAGGAGGCGCTTGTGGGTGCGCATCTCGAACTGCTCGCGGCTCTTCTTGTCGACGTGCGGCGAACGGTTGACGGTGAACTTCTCGATCCGGGTCGGCAGCGGGATCGGCCCGCGCACCTGCGCACCGGTTCGCTTCGCGGTGTTGACGATCTCACGCGTCGACGTATCGAGAATCCGATGGTCAAACGCCTTGAGGCGAATGCGAATATTCTGGCCGTTCATTGCCGTATCTTTCTTCAGTGAGCCAATGGTGACTAGTGAGCGGCGGACAGGTCCCTGCCCGCCACTCTCTATTCCCTATTCGCCTTACTCGATGATCGAGGCCACCACGCCGGCGCCGACGGTGCGGCCGCCTTCGCGGATGGCGAAGCGGAGCTTCTCTTCCATCGCGATCGGCACGATCAGGTGCACTTCCATGGCGATGTTGTCGCCCGGCATCACCATCTCGGTGCCTTCCGGCAGATGCACGACGCCGGTGACGTCGGTGGTGCGGAAGTAGAACTGCGGACGATAGTTGGTGAAGAACGGGGTGTGACGTCCGCCCTCTTCCTTCGTCAGGATGTAGGCCTCGGCCTTGAACTTGGTGTGCGGCTTCACCGAACCCGGCTTGCACAGCACCTGGCCGCGCTCGACGTCCTCGCGCTTGGTGCCGCGCAGCAGGCAGCCGATGTTGTCGCCGGCCTGGCCCTGATCGAGCAGCTTGCGGAACATTTCGACGCCGGTGCAGGTCGTCTTCTGGGTGTCGCGGATGCCGACGATCTCGATTTCCTCGCCGACCTTGACGATGCCGCGCTCGACGCGACCGGTCACCACCGTGCCGCGGCCCGAGATCGAGAACACGTCTTCGACCGGCATCAGGAACGGCTGGTCGATCGGGCGCTCCGGCTGCGGGATGTAGGCGTCGACCGCCTTCATCAGCTCAAGGATCGCGTCGTGGCCGAGCTTCGGATCCGAGTTCTCCAGCGCCGCCAGCGCCGAGCCCTTGATGATCGGAATGTCGTCGCCCGGGAAGTCGTACTTCGACAGCAGCTCGCGCACTTCCATCTCGACCAGCTCGAGCAGTTCCGGATCGTCGACCATGTCGCACTTGTTCAGGAACACGACGAGCGCGGGAACGCCGACCTGACGCGCCAGCAGGATGTGCTCGCGGGTCTGCGGCATCGGGCCGTCGGCCGCCGACACCACCAGGATGCCGCCGTCCATCTGCGCCGCACCGGTGATCATGTTCTTCACGTAGTCGGCGTGACCCGGGCAGTCGACATGCGCGTAGTGGCGGTTCTGCGTCTCGTATTCGACGTGAGCCGTCGAGATCGTGATGCCGCGCGCCTTCTCTTCCGGCGCCTTGTCGATCTGGTCGTAGGCCGTGAACGTCGCGCCGCCCGTCTCCGCCAGAACCTTGGTGATCGCCGCCGTCAGCGACGTCTTGCCATGGTCGACGTGACCGATCGTCCCAATGTTGCAGTGCGGCTTGTTTCGTTCAAACTTTGCTTTGGCCATCGTTCTTCTCCGTTCAGTCGCAGCTTACGCCGGCGACAATCAGGCAAACTTCTTCTGGACTTCCGCCGACACGTTTGCCGGGGCTTCCGCGTAGTGGTCGAACTGCATCGTGAAGGTCGCGCGACCCTGGCTCATCGAGCGCAGGTTGTTCACGTAACCGAACATGTTCATGAGCGGCACCATCGCATTGATGACGTTGGCGTTGCCGCGCATGTCCTGGCCCTGGATCTGGCCGCGCCGCGAGTTGAGGTCGCCGATCACCGAACCGGTGTAGTCTTCCGGGGTGACGACCTCGACCTTCATGATCGGCTCGAGCAGAACCGACTTGCCCTTCTGCAGCGCTTCGCGGAAGGCGGCCCGCGACGCGATTTCGAAGGCCAGCGCCGACGAGTCGACGTCGTGATACTTGCCGTCGATCAGCGAAACCTTGACGTCGACCACGGGGAAGCCCGCGACCACGCCCGAGCCGAGCACGCTCTCGATGCCCTTTTCGACGCCGGGGATGTATTCCTTCGGCACCGCGCCGCCGACGATCTTCGACTCGAACTCGTAGCCCTTGCCGGGCTCGTTCGGCTCGACGATGAACTTCACCGCAGCGAACTGACCGGTACCGCCAGTCTGCTTCTTGTGGGTGTAGTCGACTTCGGCGCGCTTGGTGATGCGCTCACGGAACGCCACCTGCGGCGCGCCGATGTTGGCGTCGACCTTGTAGGTACGGCGCAGAATGTCGACCTTGATGTCGAGATGCAGTTCGCCCATCCCCTTGAGGATGGTCTGACCGGATTCGAGATCGGTGGACACCCGGAACGACGGATCTTCCGCAGCGAGCTTCGCCAGCGCGACGCCGAGCTTTTCCTGGTCGGCCTTCGACTTCGGCTCGATCGCGATCTCGATCACCGGCTCCGGGAATTCCATCTTTTCGAGGATCACGGGCTTGGCGGGATCGCACAGCGTGTCGCCGGTGCGCGCTTCCTTGAGACCGGCCAGCGCGACGATGTCGCCGGCATAGGCTTCCTTGATGTCTTCGCGGTTGTTGGCGTGCATCAGCAGCATGCGGCCGATGCGCTCCTTCTTCTCGCGGGTCGAGTTCACCACGCCGGTGCCGCTCTGCAGCACGCCGGAATAGATGCGGCAGAAGGTGATGGTGCCGACGAACGGGTCGTCCATGATCTTGAACGCGAGCAGCGCAAGCGGCTCCTTGTCGTCCGCCTGGCGCACGACTTCGTTGCCGTCCTCGTCGATACCCTTGATCGCCGGCACGTCGATCGGCGACGGCAGGTAGTCGACCACGGCGTCGAGCAGCGGCTGCACGCCCTTGTTCTTGAAGGCCGAACCGCACAGCACCGGATAGAACGCGCCGGTCAGCACCGCCTTGCGGATCAGCCGCTTCAGCGTCGCCTCGTCCGGCTCATTGCCGTCGAGATAGGCGGCCATGGCGTCGTCATCGAGCTCGACGGCGGCCTCGATCATCTTCTCGCGATATTCCTTGGACTGCTCGAGCAGGTCTTCCGGAATGTCGGTGTCTTCGAACTTCGCGCCGAGCGATTCATCGCTCCACACCACGGCCTTCATGCGGACCAGATCGATCAGGCCCTTGAAGTTGTTCTCGGAGCCGATCGGAAGCTGGATCGCGACCGGCTTGGCGCCGAGGCGGTCGATGATGTCCTGCAGGCACTTGAAGAAGTCGGCGCCGGTCTTGTCCATCTTGTTGGCGAAGACGATGCGCGGAACCTTGTACTTGTCACCCTGGCGCCAGACCGTCTCGGTCTGCGGCTCGACGCCCTGGTTGCTGTCGAGCACGCATACCGCGCCGTCGAGCACGCGCAGCGAACGCTCGACTTCGATGGTGAAGTCGACGTGGCCGGGAGTGTCGATGATGTTGAGGCGCTTGCCGTTCCAGAACGCGGTGGTGGCGGCGGAGGTGATCGTGATGCCCCGCTCCTGCTCCTGCGTCATCCAGTCCATCGTCGCGGCACCTTCGTGCACTTCGCCGATCTTGTGGCTCTTGCCGGTGTAGAACAGGATGCGCTCGGTCGTCGTGGTCTTGCCGGCATCAATGTGGGCCATGATGCCGAAATTACGGTAGTCCTCGATGGCGTGAACGCGGGGCATGACGTCTTCCTTGCTTCCGTTGCTTCGCCGTTACCAGCGATAGTGCGAGAACGCGCGGTTGGCTTCCGCCATCTTGTGCACGTCTTCACGCTTCTTGACGGCGTTGCCGCGATTGTTCGAGGCGTCGAGCAGTTCGGCCGACAGCCGCTCCGTCATGGTCTTCTCGTTGCGGCCGCGGGCGGCCGTGATCAGCCAGCGGATACCCAGCGCCTGGCGCCGGGTGCTGCGGACTTCGACCGGCACCTGATAGGTCGCACCGCCGACGCGGCGGGAGCGGACCTCGATGGCCGGCATGACGTTTTCGAGCGCCTGCTCGAACACGCCGAGCGGCGGCTGCTTGGTCTTGGCCTCGATGAGGTCGAGCGCACCATAGACGATGCCCTCGGCGACCGACTTCTTGCCGGCATACATCACCGAATTCATGAACTTCGTGACCACGATGTTCCCGAACTTCGGATCCGGCAGAACTTCGCGCTTTTCAGCTGCATGACGACGAGACATGATTCAGTTTCCCGCTTACTTCGGACGCTTCGCGCCGTACTTCGAACGACGCTGCTTACGGTTCTTGACGCCCTGGGTATCGAGGACGCCGCGGAGAATGTGGTAGCGCACGCCGGGCAAATCCTTGACGCGGCCGCCGCGGATCATGACCACCGAGTGCTCCTGAAGGTTGTGGCCTTCACCCGGAATGTAACCAATCACCTCGAAGCCATTGGTCAGGCGGACCTTGGCGACCTTACGAAGAGCCGAGTTCGGCTTCTTCGGCGTCGTGGTGTAGACGCGGGTGCACACGCCGCGCTTCTGCGGCGACTGCTGGAGCGCAGGAACCTTCTTGCGCGACTTCTGCACAACACGCGGACGTGCGATCAGCTGGTTGATCGTCGGCATCTTCGCCTTCACCCTTAGCTTCACGCGAAACCTTTATGGGGCTTCGCAAATTCGTTCGGGGCACCCGCCCCAGCGGCCGCCTCGCAGGATTGGAGCAAGTCCAATCGCGCAAAGCGAAATCGCGCCAGCCACTCATTTCTGAGCGGAAAGCGCTTCCATGCAACAGAGGACCGCAGCACAGTCCGGACAGCATCGGCTGACCGGCTCGTACCGAGGTCATGCTTCCAAAACAGTCCTCAGGAGAAAAAGACTCCGGAGAACGATGAACGTCCTGGCATTGCCTGGCTTATAGAGACAGCGTTTGAGCGTCTTGGGTCGAGGTTGGTGCCCGAAATCCGTGAGGACGTCCGGGTGGTCCGTTCCGACGTTGGCGAAGCTCACCGCCTGTCTTGAAGTGGCCGGGTTTTATCGGCGCAGGCCCCGCAAGTCAAGGCAAAACCGAAGGTCCGACGTCGTTCTCACGTCGCGGCCCGCCGTCCCCGCAACCGCACAAAATGCCCGCCGATCAAGGGCTTTTTCAGGTCGATGGGGCGCTCGACATCGGCTCGGCGAGGCGCTGCAGCGACGATCGGCACAGGCGCCCGTTGGCGCGTGTGCGCGTCGAATCGGGAGATCCGGGAGAATCGCATGGGAAAATCGGAGGATTCGCCCGCCGACGAAACGGCGGAACGCCTCCGCGGCGCGTGAACTGGGCCGAATCGACCGCCCCTCTGCAACCGACGGCAAAGCGAATGTCGGAAACTCTGAAAATTTCGAGAAACCATGCCATGAAAAAATGACGCGACAGCGACGCTTCGACGTTTTGGCGACAATCAACGACGCTGGTCAGGGGATACCGCACAATCTCCTTTCCCATGAGAGCAGGACCGCGATCACCGGTCCGCCGAACGCAAGTTGCGCCTCCGGGCGGGCGTTCACTGGCAAGGGGGCGATCAACGCGAGCCTGGTCTCAGAAAGGAGATCAGGGCGACCATGGGTCCGATCCCCCATCCCCGGACCTCGGCACACGCGACGAGCGAAGCCGACAAGGCCACGCTGCGGGCCGGCGGTCCTGAATACGCGAGCACGCGGCAGCGGCCAGGATACCGCGACCGGCACAGTTCCCGGTGCGAGCGGCGCGGCTGTCAGGCCGCGCCGTCGCCACCTACCAGCGATAGGTCAGCGTCGCCACCACGGTCTGCGGATCGCCGTAGCGGCAGCCGGAGGCGGCGACGCAGACGACGTAACCCTTGTTGAACAGGTTCTTCACATTCAGCCGGGCCTGGAAGCCGTTCAGCTCGCGCGCCAGATGTTTGAGATCGTAGGACGCCGTCAGATCGGTGACGACGTAGCTCGGAACATCGAGACTGCTGCCCGGTAGATTCGTCTCTCCGACGAAGCGCACACCGCCGCCGAACTTGAAGCCGTACCAGCCGACCGAGCCGAAATCATACAGGCCCCAGATCGACGCCGCGTTGTAGGGAACGAGGGCGGTACGCTCGCCGAGCAAGGCGATGTTGTTCGATCGCGTGGTGCGGGCGTCGGTGTAAGTGTAGGACGAGACGACGCTGACGGGACCGACTTCGGCCTTGGCTTCGAGTTCGACGCCCCGCGACGTCACCTCCCCGCTCTGCACCGAGAAGGTGATATCGACCGGATCCGGCGTCAGCACGTTCTGCTGGGTGATCTGAAACGCCGCGGCGCTGAACAGCATCTTGCTGCCGGGCGGTTGATAGCGAACGCCCGCCTCATATTGTTCGCCACGCGTCGGCGCGAATGGATTACCCAGACGGTCGACTCCCAGCACCGGGGCGAAGGATTGGCTGAACGAGGCATACGGCGCGACGCCATTGTCGAACAGATAGACCGCGCCGGCGCGGCCGGTCCAGGCGTCGTCTTCCTGCGTCGTCAGCACGGAGGTCCGGAACACCCTGGTTTGAACGTCGCTGAAATCCTTCCGACCGCCGAGCAGCAGCACGAATTTGTCGTAGATCTTGATCTGGTCCTGGACATAGATGCCGACCTGATTGCTCAACGTATTCGAACCGCGATCGACGCTGCGATTGACCGTAACGGCTGTGTTGTAGACGGGATTGAAGACGTCGATCGACGTCGCCGTTCCCGTGTAGCGATTCGAATTCAGGACACTGCGATAATAATCCACGCCCGCAATCACGGTGTGCGCCGTCGGGCCCGCGACGAATTTGAACTCGGCCGACGTATCGACCGCGAAGCCGTTGCCGCGCTCGATACGGCTGCTGACCGATCGCGAAGCGGTGCGTCCGTCGGCACCGATAGCGCCGAGCTGCAAATAGTCCCAATTCGTGGTGGCGTCGTAGAGACGAAGATTCTGCCGTAGCTTCACGGCATTGTTGAAGGCGTGCTCGAACTGATAGCCGACGGTGCCGGCCTTCGAGTCGAACCGATCGAAATTGGGCTCCCCCAGAAACAGATTCGACGGGATCTTGCCGACGCTGGTCGGAACGACGGTGCCCACCGCAGGCAGCGGGGTCGGGAATCGGGTTTTGACCTCCTGATAATAGCCGAACACGGTCAACGAGGTGTCGGCATTCGGCCGCCACGTCACCGCGGGCGCCAAATAGAGCTTGTCGTCGGGCACGTATTGGGTCGGGGCATCGGCATCACGCAGCAGCCCGGTGAATCGATAGAGCAGCGACCCGTCGTCGACGAGCTTGCCTCCGACGTCGGCGGAGATTTCCTTGCGCTGATAGTCGCCGACGCTGACATTCACTTCACCGAACGGGACATCGGTCGGTCGCTTGCTGACGGCATTGATCAGACCGCCGGGGCCGAGTTGGCCGAACAGAATCGATGACGCCCCCTTCACGACTTCGAGCCGCTCGAGGCCGAACGGCTCCATGGTCGAATCGTACACGCCCGACGTCAGCTTGAGTCCGTCGCGAAGAATGCCGGAATTGCCGGCGGCGACGTCGAATCCGCGAATGGAGATGTTGTCGCTGACGCGGGCGAACGAGGACGCTTGAACGCCGACGCCCGGCACGTAGTTCAGGACCTCGCCGAGCGTCTGACCACCCTGGTCGCGGATCTGTTCGCGCGACACGACCGAGATCGTCTGCGGCGTTTCAAGGATCGGCGTGTCGGTCTTGGTTGCCGACGCGCTGCGCGATGCCACATAGCCGTTGACGGGTCCAGTGGCTGTTTCGACGGCTTGCGACGAAGGCGTCGGGATCGAGCGCACCTCGGCGGCTGGCCGTCGGCGCGTATTGCGCGCGGCGGTGACGCGACGCGACGACGTGCGCGCCGACGCCGGCCCGACACTCGGTCGCTGTGCCCGAGGTGCTTCGATCGTCACCGGCGGCAGACTGACCTGCCCCATCGCCGGACTGGCGAGATCGAGCGATAGTGCGAGTAGAGCAACGCCACCAAGGCGCGCTGAATGCGAGGCCTTGAACTTCCAAATAATCATATCGCAGGCATCCCCAGCTCATACGCACGAAAGTGCATTTCCGATCCGCGATTGCCACAGCCGCTCGAGGTTTCAAAGGGGCGCAGAGTTAGAAGGGGTTTAAACGCGACGCATCGCGGTGATGTGCGCGACGCAAATCGATACGAACGCATGACGGGATTTCTTGGGGACGCTGACGCGAAACGGAAATCGCTGAGATGGAGTTGCATGCGACCGAACCTCGCGCGATCGCTGCACCTCGTGCCGAAGTGTCACCAGCAGTGCGAAACCCGTAACGGATCGCTGTTTTCAAGGCCCACGGCTGATCGGCGGGATTGCGGTCGGCGCCTGCTCCGTGCTTACTGATCGACGTCCGGGCAGTGGCGGACCGGCGGTTGTAAAACGTGGGAGCCGATCCGTGTCGGAGTCGTGGCGGAACGGTCGGTACAGCGTGACGCATTGCGGGCCGTCGCGGCACGCCGCAGCCTGCTTGTCGCTGGCAGCGCTTCTATGCCTGCAGCTTCCCGCCCTCGCCTTGGCCAGCGGTGCCGATGATGACGACGTCGCCAAGCCCAGCGCGCCGCAAGTCTATCTCGACTTGCGCAGCTATTATTCCCGGGTCCCGGCCGGCGCGCTGTCGATCGGCTTCAGCCATCCGGCGGGCGCGCTGTCGCAATTGACCTCGCTGGCCGCCCTGCCCGCGCCGTCGCTGCCGGCCAGCCAGGGCGTCGGCTTCGACGTGCCGCTGACGGTGGACGTCAACGATCAGGTCTCGCTGTATGGCGGCTTCAGCGCCACCGCGTCGAAGGCCGGCGATCTCGACTGGAGCGCGGTCGCGATCACGAGCTGGAACCTCGGCGTTCAGGCCGACATCTTCCAGCAGAACGGCGGCGCGATCCCGACCCTGACGCTGCAATCGACCCTGACCCGCGCGGTGCCGTCCGGGCCGCTGGCGACCACATCGCTGAACACGATCCTGGAGGCGAGCTACGCGCTCGACGCCGACGAAACCCGCGGATTTCTGGCCGGGGTGCAATCGACACTGACGGCGATCGACGCCGACCGCGCCGAGATCCGGCCGAACTGGGTCGGCTGGCTCGGCGGCTTCTATCAGTGGGAGAACAACTGGAAGGTGTCGGCCCGCGCCGGCGTGCAGTCGTTCGGCGGCGCGCAGCTGCTGAATCTCACGCCGCTCGACCCGTTCACCCAGCCGATCCTGCGGCTCGATCTCGACAAGATGGACGACGACGACAACCGCCGGTTCGGCGTCACCGCCCAGATCGCCTGGACGCCGAAGCCGGCCTATCAGCTCATCGTCCGGACGCCGCTGTATCTGACGAAGAACTGAGGGCACCGGCTCGCGCCGACGGCGCGATCCCCGTCGTTCCGCGCAGAGCGTCATCCTGAGGTGCGCGCCCTTGCGCGCCTCGAAGGATGCTGCCGATGGGTGCCTGCGGCCCATCCTTCGAGGCACGTCGCTCCGCGCTTTGGCGCGTCACGACGTCCACCTCAGGATGACGCTGTCCTGTCGGGGAGTCCGCGAACGCGGTCGGAAGCTCGCTCGCCCGCGGCGCGCCGATCACTCGTCATCGTCGTCATCATCATCGTCGTCGTTGCGGCTGCCGTGACGGCCGTGGGTCTGGTCGTCCCACAGCTTGCGGTAGACGCCGTCCCTGGCCAGCAGTTCCTTGTGCGAGCCGCGTTCGATCGCCCGGCCGCCCGAGATGACGATGATCTCGTCCATCCCGACCACCGAGGCGAGCCGGTGGGTCGAGAAGATCATGGTGCGGCCGCGCGCCAGCTTCAGCAGCGTCTTGTTGATCGCCGCCTCGGTGGTCTGGTCGAGCGCCGAGGTCGCCTCGTCGAGCAGCAGCACCGAGGGATCGCGGACGATCGCGCGTGCGATCGCCAGACGCTGGCGCTGGCCGCCCGACAGCGTGTCGCCGCGCTCGCCGACCACCGTGTCGTATTTGTCCGGCAGGCTCATGATGTAGCGGTGGATCTCGGCCTTCTTGGCGGCCGCGACCACCTCGGCGTCGGTGGCGCCCTCCTTGCCGAGCCGGATGTTCTCGCGGATCGACATGTTGAACAGCATGTTCTCCTGGAACACCACGGCCATGCTCTGCCGCAGCGAATCCAGCGTCACCTTGCGGACGTCGACGCCGTCGATGCTGACGCGGCCCTCGTCGGGCTGATACAGCCGCAGGATCAGGTTGAGCAGCGTGCTCTTGCCCGAGCCGCTGGGCCCGACGATGGCGATGGTCTTGCCGGCCTGCAGCCTGAGACTGAGATTGTCCAGCACCGGCCGCTCCGCGCCCTCATAGGCGAAGGTCACGCGCTCGAAGGCGATGTTGTCGGTGATGCGCGGCAGTTCGGCGGCGCCCGGCCGGTCCGCGATCGGCACCTCCTCGTCGAGCAGTTCTTCCATGTGGCGCACCGCGGCGGAGGCCTGGATCGCCACCGGGATGAACTGCATCAGATGCGCGATATTGTACGACACCTCCCAGAACGCGCTCTCGAAGGTGACGAAGGTGCCGACCGTGATCTGGCCCTTGGTGGCGAGATAGGCGCCGATCGCCAGCACCACGATGTGCAGCAGCAGCACCGCGACGGTGACCGATCGCTCGACCATCGTGCGCAGGAACACCGCCTCGGCGATCTTGTTCCGCGTCGTGTTGTTGCGCAGCGTGAAGAAGCCGAACATCTTGCGCTGCAGGCTGAACGCCTTGACCACGGCCTGCGCGCCGACGCTCTCCTGCACCATGCCGAGCAGCCCGGCCTCCTGAACCTTCTGCTCGTAATTGGCCTTGACCGCCTTCGGCGTCAGGATGCGCGGGCCGATCAGCGTGATCGGGAAGATCAAGAGCGCGACCACGGCGAGCTGCCAGTTCAGGAACAGCATCAGGATGATGCCGGCGATCAGCTCGAGCAGCGGCAGCAGCGCGGTATTGGCGAAGATCTCGACCACGTTCTCGAACGCCGCCATGTCGATCGAGAACCGCGACAGCGTCTCGCCGCGCTTGGTGCGGGCGAAGTAGCCGGCCGGCAGGCGCTGGACGTGGTCGAACAGCCGGGTGCGCACGTCGCTGATCACCGCGGCGGCGAGTCGCGCGTCCCAGCGCTCGTACCAGATCGCCACGATCGACGTGATCACGCCGGCGACCGCGAGGATCGACAGGATCTTGTAGAG
This sequence comes from Rhodopseudomonas sp. NSM, assembly GCF_052445935.1. Taxonomy (NCBI): domain Bacteria; kingdom Pseudomonadati; phylum Pseudomonadota; class Alphaproteobacteria; order Hyphomicrobiales; family Nitrobacteraceae; genus Rhodopseudomonas; species Rhodopseudomonas sp. NSM. Next base: position 578,711 of record NZ_JBQTCH010000002.1, read on the forward strand.
TTCCTGGAAGTCCTCCTCGCCGAGCGCGTCGTCGATCAGGAATTTCAGGCTGAGCGGCATGATGACGTTGAACAGGGTTTCGACGACGACGCCGAACACCACAATTGCGACCATCTTCCGGTAGTTCGGCAGGATCGGCCGCACGAACCGCGCCACCGTGGCGAGCGCGCCGGCGGCCTCGCGGGCGGTGAAGACGACGAGTTCCTCGTCGTCATCATCGTCGTCCTCTTCCGCCTCGTCCTCGTCGTCGTCATCATCATCGTCGTCGTCCGCCGCAGCCTTCGCGGGCGCCGGCGGCGTCTTGTCCTGGACGAGTTGCTTCAGCGGCGGCTTGGTGCCGGGAACCACGGCGGCGGTCTTGCCGACCGGCATGGCGAATTTCTCGTCGAGTGGCGACGCGGCGGCGTCGCCCTCGCCCGGTTTCGCGTCGGGAACGGCGGATTGATCAGCCGTCGGCGCGTCGGCCGGATCGGTCGGTGGCTTGGCAGGCGGCTTTCGGGCCATGTATCGAACCGGGGGTCGAACCGTGGATGGACGGCCAGCACGACCGCAATGACGAGCGCCGTGACTCGTGAGCCACGGCGTATCCTAAGGCGTATCCTAAGCTATCATCTCGAGCCCGGCAAAGCGCTCAGTCCTCGTCTTCGTCGTCGACCTTGTCGAAGAACGAGTAGCGCAGGCTGTCGGCGTCGCCGTACCACTGGCCCGGCCCCTTGCCGGCCTTCAGGGTCGCTTCCCAGAGCTTGTCGCTGACGTCGTTGCGATGCATCGCCAGATCGAAGCCGTTGCTGAAGAACAGTTCCGACCACTCCCACCAGGTGCCGAGCTTCTTCACGCCGCGCAGCAGGTCGTAGCGATCGATCACGCCCGGATCCATGTCGCTGGTCACCGAGCCGAACACCAGGCCGGTGCGCGTCACCCGGTTCAGTTCGCGGATCGCCTTGACGACGCGACTGTCCGGGACGTGGCACAGGCTGGTCTCGAACACGATGTCGAACGAAGCGTCCTCGAACGGCAGGTCGACGATCGAGCCGAACTGGTTGAACGGCTTCAGCGCCTCCGGCGTCCTGGCGAGGATGCCGCGGTTGTTGTCGACGCCCCAGGCGTCGATGCCGCGCTCGCGCAGCGCGCCGACCAGTTCGCCGCTGGCCGCGCCCGCGACCAGCAGTTTGACGCCCTGGGGCACGTCCCAGACCGTCCTGATCATCGCCAGCAGATAGTCGGGGTCGGTGAACCGGTTCCAGACCTCGGCATAAGGTCCCTGATTGCGATAGTTGGCGAAATACGACGCGTCGATCTTGTCGGACGCCGCATTGCCCGCGAGCGCGCGGGCGCGGCGCAGCTTCATCGTCTCGGTGACGATGATGTCGGTGGCGGCGTCGGAGGAATCCAGCAGGCCGTTCAGCGTCGAATCGAACAGATAGTCGCCGACCACGACGAAGCCCGGGTGATTCTTCGGCTCCGGCCGGTGGTTGGTCATCACGTCGCGCGCCGGCAGGCCGCCGGGGATGCAGTTGACCGACGACAGCCAGCGATGGGTCTTTGATTCGAGGAAATGCTCGCGCGCTTCGCCGAACGCCGCCGGCAGCGACTTCAGCGCCAGATCGGTCAGTTCGTCGTCGGTGAGGTTCGAGAACGCCAACGCGTCGGAGCCCGCGACCAGGAAGTTTAGCACGCCGTATTTGCCGACGTCGTGGCGCGCGCCCTCGTTGTAGACGCAGCAGCCGCCGAACGCTTCCGACATGAACCACGCGCCGGGGATCTTGTCGCCCCAGAACGGGCCGTCGAACAGCAGCGAGATCCGCAGATAATGCGCGGGCCGGTCGAAATAGGCGACGTGCTTGACCATCGCCTTGCGGAGCTGTTCGTCGCCCCAGCCCAGCGTCGCGAGCCAGTTGTGCGGCAGGCACATCAGCACGAGATCGAAGTCGCGCGTCTCCGGCCCCTTGCCGTTCATCATGTTCAGCTCGTAGCGGCCGCTCTCGGTCTTGCCGACCTTGAGGATGCGGTGGTTGAGCTGGATCTCGGCGTCGACCTCGGAGCGCAGCCCCTCGATCAGTTGCTCGTTGCCGTTCTGGATCGAATACAGGCCGATATAGCCGTCGATATCCATCACGAAATTCTTCAGCGCGTTGAGGCCGTTGGTGTTGTGGCTCTCGGTGGCGATGTCGGACCGCGCCATCACCTTGAAGAAGCGCTTGGCGACCGGGTCGTCGATCTCCTTGTCGAGCAGTTGCTCGCAATTGGTCCAGGCCCAGGGATGCTCGTTGTCGTGCGCGCCGACGCCTTCGTAATATTCCAGCGGCGTCACCATCTCGCTGCAGGTCTTGCGGAAGGCGAGGATCGCGTCGGCGGTCTTGTCACCGTACTTCCGGCGCATCCCCGGCACGTCGTCGAGCAGTTCGCCGTCGAGCTGGACCTGTTCGGCGTCCATCGGAATCGTCTGCAGCCCGAAATGCTGCACCAGTTCGCGCAGCGGGTCCGGCCCGGTCATCGAGTAGTCGTACAGTTCGGCGACCCCGGCCTCGTACAGCGCCGGCGCGGTGTCGAAGGTGCGGGACACGATCTTGCCGCCGAGCCGGTCGGACGCCTCGAAGATCGTCACCCGGCACATCGGTCCGAGCTTCTTTTTCAGATACCAGGCGCTCATCAGTCCGCCCGGGCCGCCACCAACGATCGCAAGGTCAAACATCTGGTTCTTTCAACACATCGGCGCAGGCCGTCCGGCCGCGCGCAGCCATACCCGATCCGCCCCGCCGGCGCCCGGCAGACCGATTCTGTGCGAAAATCAGCTTATGTTCAAAGACTTAACGCTGATTTTGGCGCGGAATCCGCGCTCCCGGAGCACGGATCGCATCGTTCATGAACAGCAAGGCGGCTTTCACCTGAAGGAAACATGAACGGACCGTAATGCGTAGCCCCAAAAGCCGGGCAGACGCAAAAAAGGCCGGCTTTCGCCGGCCTTCTTCAGATTGCATCGCAGCAGCGGCGCCCTACTCGACCGGCGGCAGCGCCAGCGGTTCGGCTTCCGGCGCGGCGGGCGGCACGATGGTCGCCTGCTTCTCGCGTTCGTCGAGGATCATGCGATCCCGCTTCATCGCGACCTCGCGGAGCTTGGCCATCGAGGCGCCGGTGCCCGCCGGGATCAGCCGGCCGACGATGACGTTTTCCTTGAGGCCTTCCAGCGGGTCCACCTTGCCGTTGACGGCGGCTTCGGTGAGCACGCGGGTGGTCTCCTGGAACGACGCCGCCGAGAAGAACGAGCGGGTCTGCAGGCTCGCCTTGGTGATGCCGAGCAGAACCGGCGTTCCGGTGGCGATCTTCTTGCCCTCGTCGCGCGCCTTGGCGTTGAGCTGGTCGAACTCGATCTTGTCGATCTGTTCGCCCGAGATCATGTCGGTCTCGCCCTGGTCGGTGATCTCGACCTTCTGCAGCATCTGGCGAACGATCACCTCGATGTGCTTGTCGTTGATCAACACGCCCTGGAGCCGGTAGACCTCCTGGATTTCGTTGACCAGATAGGCCGCGAGTTCCTCGATGCCCTTGATCGCCAGGATGTCGTGCGGCGCCGGGTTGCCTTCGACGATGAAGTCGCCCTTTTCCACGATGTCGCCGTCCTGAAGGTGGATGTGCTTGCCCTTCGGGATCAGGTACTCGCGCGCCTCTTCTTCACTGTCCATCGGTTCGATCGAGATCCGACGCTTGTTCTTGTAGTCGCGACCGAACCGGATGGTGCCGGCGATTTCCGCGATGATGGCGGCGTCCTTCGGCTTGCGGGCCTCGAACAGTTCCGCGACGCGCGGCAGACCGCCGGTGATGTCGCGGGTCTTGGCGCTCTCAGTCGAGATACGCGCCAGGATGTCGCCCGGCTTCACCTTAGCGCCGACGTCGACCGACAGAATGGCGTCGACCGACAGCATGTAGCGGGCGTCACCGCCGCGCGCCAGCTTCAGCACCTTGCCGTCCTTGCCCTTGACCACGATCGCCGGACGCAGATCCGCGCCACCGCGGGTCGAGCGCCAGTCGATCACGATACGCTTGGCGATACCGGTCGATTCGTCGAGCGTTTCCGAGATCGACTGATCCTCGATCAGATCCTCGAAATCGATCGTGCCCTCGACCTCGGTCAGCACCGGACGGCTGTACGGATCCCACTCGGCGATGCGCTGGCCGCGCTCCACCGTGTCGCCCTCGTCGACATGCATGCGGGCGCCGTATTGAATACGGTGGGTCGCACGCTCGGTGCCGTCGGGATCGACGATCGCAACCACCATGTTGCGGACCATCGCGACGTTGTGGTTTTCGCCGTTCCTGGCGATCGCCTTGTTCTTGATGACGACCCTGCCGGCAAAGGTCGACTCGATCACCGATTGCTCGTTGATCTGCGCCGCCCCGCCGATGTGGAAGGTGCGCATCGTCAGCTGCGTGCCGGGTTCGCCGATCGACTGCGCGGCGATGACGCCGACAGCCTCGCCGTGATTCACCGGGGTGCCGCGGGCGAGATCGCGCCCGTAGCAGCTGCCGCAGATGCCGTTGACCAGCTCGCAGGTCAGAGCCGAGCGGATCTTCACTTCCTGGACGCCGGCCTGGTGGATCGCTTCGATGTCGCGCTCCTCCATCAGCACGCCCTTCTTGACGATCACCTCGTTGGTCTGCGGATCGCGCACGTCTTCGCCCGCGGTGCGGCCGAGGATGCGCGAGCCGAGCGACGCCACCACGGTGCCGGCGTCGATGATCGCCCGCATCTTGATGCCGAGCGAGGTGCCGCAATCATCCTGGGTGATGATGCAGTCCTGCGCCACGTCGACCAGACGGCGGGTCAGGTAGCCGGAGTTCGCGGTCTTCAACGCGGTGTCCGCGAGGCCCTTACGGGCGCCGTGGGTCGAGTTGAAGTATTCGAGAACCGAGAGGCCTTCCTTGAAGTTCGAGATGATCGGCGTCTCGATGATCTCGCCCGACGGCTTGGCCATCAGGCCGCGCATGCCGGCGAGCTGACGCATCTGGGCGGGCGAACCACGCGCGCCGGAATGAGCCATCATGTAGATCGAGTTGACCTGGCTCTCCGCGCCGGAGGTGTCCCTCCGGACCGCGGAGATTTCCTTCATCATCTCCTTGGCGATTTCCTCGGTGGCCTTCGACCAGGCGTCGACCACCTTGTTGTACTTCTCGCCATGGGTGATCAGGCCGTCGTTGTACTGCTGCTCGAAATCCTTCGCCAGCGTACGCGTGGTGTCGACGATCTTCCACTTCGAGGCCGGCACGACCATGTCGTCCTTGCCGAAGGAAATGCCCGCCTTGAACGCGTTGAAGAAGCCCAGCGCCATGATGCGGTCGCAGAAGATCACCGTCTCCTTCTGGCCGCAGTGGCGATAGACCTGATCGATCACGCTGGAGATCTCGCGCTTGGTCATCAGCTTGTTGATGACCTCGAACGGCAGCTTCACCGATTTCGGCAGAACCTGGCCGAGCAGGATGCGGCCGGCGGTGGTTTCGATCAGCCGCTGGTACGGCTTGCCCTCGTCGTCGAGCGAGTCCCAGCGATATTTGATCTTGGTGTGCAGATGGATGACCTTGGAGAACAGCGCGTGCTCGAGCTCCGCGAGGTCGCCGAACACCTTGCCCTCGCCCGGCAGCCCTTCCCGCAGGATCGACAGGTAGTAAAGGCCGAGCACGATGTCCTGCGACGGCACGATGATCGGCTGGCCGTTCGCGGGATGCAGGATGTTGTTGGTCGACATCATCAGCACGCGCGCTTCGAGCTGCGCTTCGAGCGACAGCGGGACGTGCACGGCCATCTGGTCGCCGTCGAAGTCGGCGTTGAACGCGGCGCAGACCAGCGGGTGAAGCTGGATCGCCTTGCCTTCGATCAGCACCGGCTCGAACGCCTGGATGCCCAGACGATGCAGCGTCGGCGCGCGGTTCAGCAGCACCGGATGCTCGCGGATCACCTCGTCGAGGATGTCCCAGACCTCGGGACGCTCCTTCTCGACCAGTTTCTTGGCCTGCTTCACGGTGGTCGACAGACCCTTGGCGTCGAGCCGCGAATAGATGAAGGGCTTGAACAGTTCGAGCGCCATCTTCTTCGGCAGGCCGCACTGGTGCAGCTTGAGCTCCGGACCGACCACGATCACCGAACGGCCCGAATAGTCGACGCGCTTGCCGAGCAGGTTCTGACGGAACCGGCCCTGCTTGCCCTTCAGCATGTCGGCGAGCGACTTCAACGGACGCTTGTTGGCGCCGGTGATGACGCGGCCGCGGCGGCCGTTGTCGAACAGCGCGTCGACGGCCTCCTGCAGCATTCGCTTTTCGTTGCGGATGATGATGTCCGGCGCGCGCAGCTCCATCAGCCGCTTCAAGCGGTTGTTACGGTTGATGACGCGGCGGTACAGGTCGTTCAGATCCGAGGTCGCGAACCGGCCGCCGTCGAGCGGCACCAGCGGCCGCAGGTCCGGCGGGATCACCGGCACCACGGTCAGGATCATCCATTCCGGCTTGTTGCCGGAGAAGCGGAACGCCTCGACGATCTTCAGCCGCTTGGCGAGCTTCTTGTGCTTGATGTCGGAATCGGTCTCGGCCATCTCGACGCGCAGCTGCGCATCGATCTTCTCGAGCTCGAGCCCCTTCAGCAATTCGCGGATCGCTTCGGCGCCGATCATGGCGGTGAAGCTGTCCTGGCCGTACTCGTCCTGCGCGCGGAGGTACTCTTCCTCCGACAGCAGTTGACGCTCCTTGAGCGCGGTCAGACCCGGCTCCAGCACGACGTAGTATTCGAAGTACAGAATCCGCTCGAGGTCCTTCAGCGTCATGTCGAGCAACTGCCCGATCCGCGACGGCAAGGACTTCAGGAACCAGATGTGGGCGACCGGCGCGGCCAGCTCGATGTGGCCCATGCGCTCGCGTCTGACGCGCGACAGCGTCACTTCGACCGAGCACTTCTCGCAGATGATGCCCTTGTACTTCATCCGCTTGTACTTGCCGCACAGGCACTCGTAATCCTTGATCGGCCCGAAGATGCGGGCGCAGAACAGGCCGTCGCGCTCGGGCTTGAAGGTGCGGTAGTTGATGGTTTCCGGCTTCTTGATCTCGCCGTAGGACCACGACAGAATCTTCTCCGGCGACGCGATCGAGATCCGGATCTGGTCGAAGACCTGAGCCGGCGTCGTCGGATTGAACAGATTCATGATTTCTTGGTTCATCGTCTTCTCCTCGCGTACCGATCGTCACCGGCAGCAAATTCGAATTTCTCAGGGCAGCTCCCGTCCGCGCGCATTGCGTCGGCGCGGCGGGGATGCCCGGCCGGTTCGCGCGAAGATGAATTCGCGCAAACCGCCGGGCATGACGCTTGTCGTTACTCGGCCGCCTCGGCCGGGGGCGGCACGCCCAGCTTGGAATTGTGCAGGTCGACGTTGAGGCCGAGCGAGCGCATTTCCTTCACGAGCACGTTGAACGATTCCGGGATACCGGCCTCGAACGTGTCGTCGCCGCGCACGATCGCCTCGTACACCTTGGTGCGGCCGGCGACGTCGTCGGACTTCACCGTCAGCATTTCCTGCAGCGTGTAGGCGGCGCCGTAGGCTTCGAGCGCCCACACTTCCATTTCGCCGAAGCGCTGGCCGCCGAACTGCGCCTTGCCGCCCAGCGGCTGCTGGGTGACGAGCGAGTACGGACCGATCGACCGGGCGTGGATCTTGTCGTCGACGAGATGGTGCAGCTTCAGCATGTAGATGTAGCCGACCGTGACCTTGCGATCGAACTCGTCGCCGGTGCGGCCGTCATAGACGGTCGACTGGCCGGAGGCGTCGAAGCCCGCGAGCTTCAGCATCTCCTCGATGTCCGCTTCCTTGGCGCCGTCGAACACCGGAGTGGCGATCGGGACACCATGGCTGAGGTTGCGGCCGAGCTCGATCAGTTCGCCGTCGTCGAGCGACTTGATGGTCTCGTCGTCGCCGTAGATCTTCTTCAGGGTCTCGCGCAGCGGCTTGAGATCCTGCCTCTGATAATAGGCGTCGATGGTCTGGCCGATCTTCTTGCCCATGCCGGCGCAGGCCCAGCCGAGATGGGTCTCGAGGATCTGACCGACGTTCATGCGGCTCGGCACGCCGAGCGGATTCAGCACGATGTCGGCATGGGTGCCGTCCTCGAGGAACGGCATGTCCTCGATCGGCACGATCTTCGACACCACGCCCTTGTTGCCGTGGCGGCCGGCCATCTTGTCGCCCGGCTGGATCTTGCGCTTCACCGCGACGAAGACCTTGACCATCTTCATCACGCCGGGCGGCAATTCGTCGCCGCGCTGCAGCTTCTCGACCTTGTCGAGGAAGCGCTGCTCGAGGCCCTTCTTCGATTCGTCGTACTGCTTCCGCATGGCCTCGATCTCGGCCATCAGCTTGTCGTTCGGCGAAGCGAACATCCACCACTGCGACTTCGGATACTCCTCGAGCACCGCACGGGTGATCTTGGTGTCCTTCTTGAAGCCCTTGGGGCCGGCGACGCCCTGACGGTTGTCGAGCAGGTCGGCGAGACGGCCGTAGACGTTACGGTCGAGAATCGCCTGTTCGTCGTCGCGGTCCTTGGCGAGGCGTTCGATCTCTTCCCGTTCGATCGCCAGGGCGCGTTCGTCCTTGTCGACGCCGTGCCGGTTGAAGACGCGGACTTCGACGATGGTGCCCTGCACGCCCGGCGGCACCCGCAGCGAGGTGTCGCGAACGTCGGAAGCCTTTTCGCCGAAGATGGCGCGCAGCAGCTTTTCTTCCGGCGTCATCGGGCTTTCGCCCTTCGGCGTGATCTTGCCGACCAGGATGTCGCCGGCGCGAACTTCGGCGCCGATGTAGACGATGCCGGCTTCGTCGAGGTTCTTCAGCGCTTCTTCCGAGACGTTCGGAATATCACGCGTGATTTCTTCCGGACCCAGCTTGGTGTCGCGGGCCATCACTTCGAATTCCTCGATATGGATCGAGGTGAAGACGTCTTCCTTCACGATCCGCTCGGAGAGCAGGATCGAGTCTTCGAAGTTGTAGCCGTTCCACGGCATGAACGCGACCAGCACGTTGCGGCCGAGCGCGAGTTCGCCGAGGTCGGTCGACGGACCGTCCGCGATGATATCGCCGCGGGCGACGCGGTCGCCGACCTTCACCAGCGGACGCTGGTTGATGCAGGTCGACTGGTTGGAGCGCTGGTACTTCATCAGCCGGTAGATATCGACGCCCGACTTGGTCGGATCGAGATCTTCGGTGGCGCGGATGACGATACGGGTGGCGTCAATCTGGTCGATCACGCCGGTGCGGCGCGCCGCGATCGCAGCGCCCGAATCGCGGGCGACCACGCCTTCCATGCCGGTGCCGACGAACGGCGCCTCGGCGCGAACCAGCGGCACCGCCTGGCGCTGCATGTTCGAGCCCATCAGCGCGCGGTTGGCGTCGTCGTTCTCGAGGAACGGGATCAGCGCCGCGGCCACCGAAACGAGCTGCTTCGGCGACACGTCCATGTAGTCGACCTGGTCGGCCGGGATCAGCACGACGTCACGCGTGCCGCCAGCGCGACAAACAATCAGGTCGTCCGTGAAGCGGCCCTTGGCGTCGAGCGAGATGTTGGCCTGGGCCACCGCGTAGCGGCCCTCCTCCATCGCCGACAGATACACCACCTCGTCGGTGACGCGGCCTTCCTTGACCTTGCGATAGGGGGTCTCGACGAAGCCGTATTTGTTGACGCGCGCGAAGGTCGCGAGCGAGTTGATCAGGCCGATGTTCGGGCCTTCCGGCGTCTCGATCGGGCAGATCCGGCCGTAATGGGTCGGATGCACGTCGCGGACTTCGAAGCCGGCGCGCTCGCGGGTCAGACCGCCCGGGCCGAGCGCCGAGAGACGGCGCTTGTGGGTGATCTCGCTGAGCGGATTCGTCTGGTCCATGAACTGGGACAGCTGCGAGCTACCGAAGAACTCGCGCACCGCGGCAGCCGCCGGCTTGGCGTTGATCAGGTCCTGCGGCATCACCGTGTCGATATCGACCGACGACATCCGCTCCTTGATGGCGCGCTCCATGCGCAGCAGGCCGATGCGGTACTGGTTCTCCATCAGCTCGCCGACCGAACGCACCCGGCGGTTGCCGAGATGGTCGATGTCGTCGATCTCGCCCTTGCCGTCGCGCAGACCGACCAGGGTCTTGATCACCGCGAGGATGTCCTCCTTGCGCAGCGTGCGATGGGTATCGGGCGCATCGAGGTCGAGCCGCATGTTCATCTTGACGCGGCCGACCGCGGACAGGTCGTAGCGCTCGGCGTCGAAGAACAGCGACTGGAACATGTTCTGCGCGGAGTCGAGCGTCGGCGGCTCGCCCGGTCGCATCACCCGGTAGATGTCGAACAGCGCGTCCTCGCGCGTCATGTTCTTGTCGGCCGACAGCGTGTTGCGGATGTAGGGGCCGACATTAACGTGGTCGATGTCGAGCAGCGGCAGTTCCTTGTAGCCCTGCTCCAAGATCGCCTTCATCGGCGTGGTGCCGACGAACAGCTCGATTTCCTTGTCGTCGCCCTTGATCGGCTTGCCGGTCAGCTCGTCACCGGCTTCGGCGAAGATCTCGCCGGTCTTGGGGTTGACGAGGTCTTCGGCCAGGTAGTTGCCGACCAGTTCGGAGTCGGACAGCCGCAGCGCCTTGAGGCCCTTTTCCTGCAGCTGGCGCGCCGCGCGCACGGTCAGCTTCTTGCCGGCCTCGAGCACGACCTTGCCGGTGTCGGCGTCGATCAGGTCGTTGACGGTCGAGTAGCCGCGGAAGCGGCTGGCGTCGAACGGCACGCGCCAGCCTTCCTTGGTGCGCTTGTAGAGGATCTTGTTGTAGAAGGTCGACAGGATCTCTTCGCCGTCGAGCCCGAGCGCGAACATCAGCGACGTCACCGGAATCTTGCGGCGACGGTCGATACGCGCGAACACGATGTCCTTGGCGTCGAACTCGATGTCGAGCCAGGAGCCGCGATACGGGATGACGCGAGCGGCGAACAGCAGCTTGCCCGACGAATGCGTCTTGCCCTTGTCGTGATCGAAGAACACGCCGGGCGAACGGTGCATCTGCGAGACGATGACGCGCTCGGTGCCGTTGACCACGAAGGTGCCGTTCATCGTCATGAGCGGAATGTCGCCCATGTAGACGTCCTGCTCCTTGATGTCCTTGACCGAACGGGCGCCGGTTTCCTCGTCGATATCGAACACGATGAGGCGCAGCGTCACCTTCAGCGGCGCAGCATAGGTCATGCCGCGCTGGCGGCACTCGTCGACGTCGTATTTCGGCGGCTCGAATTCGTAGCGAACGAATTCCAGCATCGAGGCGTTGGAGAAGTCCGAGATCGGAAACACCGACCGGAACACCGCCTGCAGGCCCTCGTCGTCCCGCCCTCCGGGAGGTTCGGCGACCATCAGGAACTGGTCGTAAGACGCCTTCTGAACCTCGATGAGGTTCGGCATCTCGGCGACTTCCCGGATGTGACCGAAGAACTTGCGAACGCGTTTGCGACCGGTGAACGTCTGCTGCGCCATCGTGGCCTCTCATGTCGTCGCCCGGTGGGGCGAACCTTCCGAAGCGCGATCCGCATCGCCCCCGGGTTGAATTACGCACATCCGAAATTCAGAAGCCGAATGTCAGGAACTAGATCCTAAATTCCAGCAACACTTATTCCGAACGCAAAACGACGTGCGGGGCGCTCGCGCACCCGCCCGTCAAATCCTCTCGTCACAGACCGAAAAAGCCCGAAATTGCTGATTCTCCTAGAGGCTGCGCGGAATGTTACCATGTCCATCGCGCCTGCGCTTTCGTGCTGCCGAACCAATATGGGTCGACAATGTGGAAATTTGAGGGGGTTCCCCCGCTCATCCCCACACATTCCTGTGACGGCAACCGGGCCGGCACTCCTCACCGCCCCCACCGCCGCGACCGGGGCCGGCGAACCGGCCCCAACCGCTGAAGTCGCCCTGCCCGCCCCGTCATGGCCGGGCTTGTCCCGGCCATCCACGTTCTGGGGCAGATCCCCGGGTCTCGCTGACGCTCGCCCGGGGATTTCGCCTGAGTAACCTGCGGTTACTTGAGCTCAACCTTGGCGCCGGCCTTCTCGAGCTGGGCCTTGAGCTTGTCGGCTTCTTCCTTGTTGACGCCTTCCTTGATCGGCTTCGGAGCGCCCTCGACCAGGTCCTTGGCTTCCTTGAGGCCGAGACCGGTGATCGCGCGCACTTCCTTGATCACTTCGATCTTCTTGTCGCCAGCGGCGGCCAGAACGACGGTGAACTCGGTCTTCTCTTCGACGGCGGCGGCAGCGGCGCCCGGCGCAGCGGCAACAGCCACGGCGGCGGCGGCGGACACGCCCCACTTCTCTTCGAGGAGCTTGGCGAGCTCGGCGGCTTCGAGCACGGTGAGGCTCGAGAGGTCGTCAACAATCTTCTGCAGATCAGCCATTGAATCAGTTCCTTACGGGTATCAGTTCGAACCAGGGTTGAATGAGATGAAGCGTCAGGCCGCTTCGCTTTTGGAGGCATAGGCCTGAACCACGCGCGCGACCTTGGCCGCGGGAGCAGTCGTGAGCTGCGCAATCTTGGTGGCCGGCGCGACCAGAAGGCCGACCAGCTTGCCACGCAGTTCATCGAGCGACGGCAGCGAGGCCAGAGCCTTGACGCCATCGACATTCAGGACAGTTTTGCCCATCGAACCGCCGAGGATGACGAACTTCTCGTTCGCCTTGGCAAATTCGACGGCAACTTTCGGCGCCGCTACCGGATCGTCTGAAGTCGCGATCACGGTCGGCCCCTTCAGCAGGGAGCCGATGGCAACGACGTCGGTGCCTTCAAGAGCAATTTTGGCGAGACGGTTTTTCGAGACCTTCACCGACGCACCCGCCTGCTTCATCTGCGCACGCAGCTTCTGCATCTGGGCCACGGTGAGGCCGGAATAATGAGCGACGACCGCGACGCTGGTGGTCTGGAACAGACCGTTCAGCGATTCGACCGCCTCTTTTTTTGCCGCTCTTTCCACAGCAAGCTCTCTCCGGTTGGCGATCTCTGCGAACAGGACCGCCGGGTTGCACCCACCGTCCTGCCCCAACCTGACCTCAAGACACACGGTCTTCGGACACCAAGGGGCAAAACGATCTTGAACAGCCTGCCCTCCCGATCCGACGCCGGCCGAAGCCATTGCCCTCACGGGGTGTCGAGGTTCGAACCCTATCCGTGCCCGCCGCACGCGGCAGGACACAAAATCCGGTCTTCACCCGTCTATGCAGGCCATGCGATTAAGCCTCTGAAGAAACGCGAGTTTCGACGTCGGCGCCTGCAGTCTTGGACAGGACCGGAGTCGGTCGGAAGCCAGATCCGGCAAACCAGACCAGTCTTCCTGCGACCCCTGCCCGCACTCCCCGAAACGACAGTCCCCCTTCCTTCGAGCGATCCTGAGATGGACGACTTGAAGGACTGGTCTCCTATCGATACCGGTGATCGGAATGCGCGCACGAGCGCGCCAGCACCAGCCAGCACGCCCGGAAGGAACTGTTTAACGAGTCTGAACGGAGTTGCCAAGGCCGTTTTCAGGAAAACGGCATCTTTTATGCAAGGGCGAGGCCGGTCCCCGTGAACGACACTCGCCTCCGCCGCCCCGCCCGATCGCTGCTCCGCGAGAGGTACATCCGGGCGGCCGGGCTCACCCCTTCGGGCACGCCGCTCCCGCGTCGGCCCAGGCCTTGATCAGCGCGCCGAACTGCTTCTGGGTGCCGGGTGCCGGGGTGCGGCCGGCGCCGGGGTTCCAGCCCCAGCCCACCAGTTCGTCCTCCGCCATATGATGAACCAGCTTGGCCATGTCCATGTCGCCGTTGCGGGTTCGGTCCTTGAGCTGGACGCAGATCTGGCCGAGCGTCTTGCCCTGCCAGGCCATTTCCAGCGGCGCCAGCGCCCATTTCGGATTGCCGGGGACGCGGGCCGGATCGTAATTGGCATCGTGGTGGCAGGTGTTGCAGGCGAGTCCGCCGACCGGTCCGTGGCCGCCTTCGCCACGCACCACCAGCGGCTGGTGCGGCCGCATCGAGTCGGTCTGGGTCGGCCGGTCGCCCGCCGGGTGGCAGTTCATGCAGCGCGGCGAGGCGATCACCTTGCCGGCCTCCTCGAACAGCGCGACCGCGCGCGCCTGCTTGTCGCGGATCCTGGTGAAGTCCGACACCGGCCGCAGCGTCGCCGCGTTTGCAGCGGGCGTATTGGCCGCGTCGGCTTCGCCCTGCAGCGCGGGGCCGGCGATCGCCAGAATCCCCGCGGCCAGCGCGCCGGCCAATACCACCATCCCAGCGTGACGCAGCCGGCTCATGCGCTGGCTCCCGGCACGATCGGCAATTGCCGCGGGCGGCCCGCGCCGAGCTTCGCCATGGCATTGGCGACCGCCGGCCCGAGCGGCGGCACGCCGGGCTCGCCGACCCCGGTGGGCTTCTCGGTCGAGGCGACGATGGTGACGTCGATCTCCGGCATCTCGTCGATCCGCAGCGAGCGATAGGTGTCGAAATTGCCCGACACCGGCCGGCCCTGCTCCAGCGTCTGCTCGGCATAGAGGATGTGGCCGAGCGCGAAGCCGATGCCGCCTTCCATCTGCGCCCGGATGATGTCGGGATTGACCGCGACGCCGCAATCGACCGCGACCCAGACCTTGTGCACCTTCGGGCCGCTCTCGCCGATCGACAGTTCGACCACCTGCGCGACGAAGGTGTCGAAGCTCTCGACCACCGCAACGCCGCGGGCACGGCCCGGCTCAAGCCTGGCATTCTTCCAGTCGCTGCTCTGCGCCACCGCGCGCAGCACGCCGGCGTGGCGCGGCTTGTCCTTCATCATCGCGAGGCGTCCCCCGACCGGGTCCTGCCCCGCGGCCTCGAGCAACTGATCGACGAAGGCCTCGACCGCGTAGCCGGTGTGGGTGTGGCCGACCGAGCGCCACCACAGCACGGGCACGCCGAGATCGACCTGATGCACGTCGCATCTGAAATTGGCGATATCGTAGGGCGGCTCGTTCGAGCCCTCGTACACCGTCGGATCGAGGCCGTCCTTCATCATCATCGACTCGAACGCCGATCCCTTCATGATCGACTGCCCGACGATGGTGTCGCTCCAGGCGACGATCTTGCCGTCGCGGACCACGCCGCGCATCCGGTGGACGCCGAACGGCCGGTAGTAACCGCCGCGCATGTCGTCCTCGCGGGTCCACACCAGCTTGAGCTGCCGCCCGGGGCCGATCGCCTTGGCGACCTCGGCGAGTTCGCGCGCGACCTGGGCGGATTGCTGCGCGCGCCGGCCGAAGCTGCCGCCGGCCAGGATGGTCTGCAGCTTCACCTTGTCGACGCCGATGCCGAGCACTTCGGCGATCTCGCCGTGATCGGGCGTCGGAAACTGGCAGCCGTAGCGCGCCGAAGCGGTGTCGCCCTGCCAATGGATGAAGCCGTTGAGCGGCTCCATCGCGGCATGCGCGAGATACGGGAACACGAATTCGGCTTCGATCACCTGCCCGCCCTGCGCGATCGCGGCGTCGACATCGCCCTCCGCCTTGATCACGCGACCCGGCGTGGTCGACAGCTCGCGGAACTGCGCGAGGATCTCGGCCGTGCCACGCCGCTCGGCCTTGGCGTCGTCCCATTCGATCTCGAGTTTGTCCCGGCCCTGCTTCGCCGGCCAGAACCCCCTGGCGTAGACGGCGACGCCGGTCGGCACCTGCTTGACGTCGACCACGCCCGGCACCGCCCTGGCGGCTGCGGCGTCGAACGAGGCGACCTTGCCGCCGAACCGCGGCGGCCGCGCCACCAGCACCGTCAGCATCTCCGGCTCGTTGATATCGAGCGTGAAGATCGCCGAGCCGTCCGACTTGGCGACGCTGTCGAGCCGCTTCACCGCGCCTTCTTTGCCGATCAGCTTGAAATCCGCCGGGTCCTTCAGCTTCGGATCGCGCGGCGCCGGCATCTGCATCGCCTTGCCGGCGAATTCGCCGAACGTGCCCTGCTTGCCGGAGCGATGCTTGATCGCGCCGCCTTCGACGGTGATCTCCGACGCCGGCACGTCCCAGCTCTCCGCCGCCGCCGCGACCAGCATCTGCCGCGCCGCGGCGCCGACCTTGCGCATCTGCTCGTAGGAATTGGCGATGGCGCTGGAACCGCCGGTGCCTTGCACGCCGAACACCAGATTCTTGTACAGCGCCGGATTCGACGGCGCGTGATCGGCGCGCATCTGCGCCCAGTCTGCGTCGAGTTCTTCGGCGACCAGCGTCGCCATGCCGGTCAGCGGCCCCTGCCCCATCTCGATGTGTTTGCACAGCACGGTGACGGTGCTGTCGGGCGCGATGATCAGAAACGTGTTCGGCGCGATGTTGACCTGATGCGGCGCCGGCTGGTTCTGCGCGAAAGACGGCGTGCGGGTGGCAACATAGACGCCGATCGCGAGGCCGGCGCCGGCTTTCAGCACCGCGCGGCGGCTCAGGCTGCGGTCGTGGATCGTCATGGCTCAGCCCTCCAGCGATTTCGCGGCCTGATGGATCGCGGCGCGGATCCGCACATAAGTGGCGCAGCGGCAGATATTGCCGTTCATCGCCAGATCGATGTCGCGGTCGGTCGGCTTGCTGTTGCGCTGGAGCAGCGCGGTCGCGCTCATCACCTGGCCGGACTGGCAGTAACCGCATTGCGGCACGTCGATCGCGGCCCAGGCCTGCTGCACCGCGCGGCCTTCCTTGCTCTGCAGCCCCTCGATGGTGGTGATCTCACGGCCTTCGACCGCCGACACCGGCAGCGAGCAGGAGCGCAGCGTGGCGCCCCCGATCTGCACCGTGCAGGCGCCGCATTGCGCGACGCCGCAGCCGTATTTGGTGCCGGTCAATCCGGCGCCGTCACGGATCGCCCACAGCAGCGGCGTGTCCGGATCGACATCGATGGAATGGGACCGACCATTGATCCTGAGCGTGAAAGCCGCCATCGCCATTTCTCCCGACACACGCGCGGGAAAATAAGGGGAAACATTCGGCTCCAACAACTCACATCAATTTGCGCAAAATGACCGCGCCGCGCTGGAACCAAATCGACCATCCAGCGTTCCCGCCGCTCAGTCTCCCCCTGCTATCAGATCCTGGACTCGGTTCGCCTTATCACGTGTCACGTGACTTCGTAGGGCATTGGCTTGCCCGCGAACAACGCCCTCAGATTGGCGATCACGCAATCCTGCATGGCGACATGCGCATCGAGGGTGTGGCCGCCGATATGAGGCGTCAGCACCACGTTCGGCAATTCGCTGAGCGCGTCCGGGGCATAGGGTTCCTGCTCGAACACATCGAGCCCGGCGCCGGCGATGGTGTGGTCGGCCAATGCCGCGATCAGCGCGGGCTGATCGATCACCGAGCCGCGCGAGATGTTGACCAGCACGCCGTCCTTGCCGAGCCGCTTCAACATGTCAGCATCGATGATGCGCTGCGTATCCGGGCCGGCGCGGACCGCGATCAGCAGCACGTCGCACCAGTCGACCAGTTCGCTTAAGCTCCCGACATAGCGATACGGCACGTCGTGGCGGCTGCGGCTGTGATACGCGACCTCGGTCTCAAACGACGCCACCCGCGACGCGATCTTCCTGCCGATCTCGCCGATGCCGTAGACGCCGACCCTGGCGCCGGTCAGCCCGCGCGGCGGCTTGAGCAGCGGCGACGGCTTGGCCCCCGACCAGCCGCCGCTGCGCAGATAAGCGTCCGCCGGAATCAACCGCCGCATCAGCCCGAGCAGCAGCGTCATCGCCAGATCGGCGACCGCCGAGGCGTTCGCCGCCGGGCTGTTGCCGATCAGGATGTTGCGCTCGGCGGCGGCTTTGAGGTCGACGCCGTCATAGCCGGTGCCGTAGCAGACGATCGCGCCGAGCGACGGCAGCAGATCCATCGTCTCGCGGCCGAGCGGCTGCGCGCCCATGGTCAGCAGCGCGCGGACGTCGGCGAGCTCGGTTGGGCTGAAGACTTCATTGGCCGGCTTGCCGCCGGTCTCGAGCAGTTCGAACTTGTCGCCGAACCGCGCCAGCATCGACTTCGCGAACCGCGAAAACACCAGAACCTTGTCCGCCACGCCGCTCTCCCTTTTCTTGTTGTTGTGACCTGGTGTGACTCAAAGCAAAGGGCGGACCGGTTGCCCGATCCGCCCTCCTCTATTCGATAGTCACGTGAGCCGCAGACGACTTAGTGAACCGAACCCGGCTCGACCTTGACGCCCGGGCCCATCGACGACGACACCGCGACGCGCTGGATATAGGTGCCCTTGGCGCCGGTCGGCTTGGCCTTGGTCACTGCGTCCGCGAGCGCCTTGATGTTCTCGACCAGCTTCTCCTCGGTGAACGAGGCCTTGCCGACGCCGGCCTGGATGATGCCGGCCTTCTCGACACGGAACTCGACCGAGCCGCCCTTGGCGCCCTTGACCGCGCCGGCGACGTCCATCGTCACCGTGCCGATCTTCGGGTTCGGCATCATGCCGCGCGGACCGAGCACCTTACCGAGACGGCCGACCAGCGGCATCATGTCGGGGGTGGCGATACAGCGGTCGAAGTTGATGTTGCCGGCCTGGACCTGCTCGACGAGGTCCTCGGCGCCGACGACGTCGGCGCCGGCCGCCTTGGCTTCGTCCGCCTTGGCGCCGCGTGCGAACACGCCGACGCGCACGGTGCGGCCGGTGCCGTTCGGCAGCATCACCACGCCGCGGACCATCTGGTCGGCGTGACGCGGATCGACACCGAGATTGAGCGCGACCTCGATGGTTTCGTCGAACTTCGAAACGGCGCGTTCCTTGACCATCTTCACCGCTTCGTCGAGCGGATACAGCTTGGTGCGGTCGATGCCTTCGCGGATCTTCTTCAGACGCTTACCGATTGCCATGATCCGTTACCCCTCGACCTGCAGGCCCATCGACCGGGCAGAGCCCTCGACCATGCGCATGGCCGAATCGATGCTGTCGCAATTGAGATCCTTCATCTTCTTCTCGGCGATCTCGCGCACCTGCGCCGAGGTCACCTTGCCGGCCGAATCGCGGCCCGGCAGCTTCGATCCGGACTGGATCTTCGCCGCCTGCTTCAGGAAGAAGGACATCGGGGGGGTCTTCAGTTCGAAGGTGAACGAACGATCGGCGTAGATCGTGATCACCACCGGAATCGGGGTGTTCTTCTCTTCCTTCTGGGTCTGCGCGTTGAACGCCTTGCAGAACTCCATGATGTTGAGGCCGCGCTGACCAAGCGCGGGACCGATCGGGGGCGAAGGGTTCGCCGCACCGGCCGGCACCTGCAATTTCAGGTATCCGGTCACTTTCTTTGCCATACTCTTCTCCTGTTGCCGGCACAGCCGGCGGTTTCAGGTTTCGTGGTGGGGCCTGCGACGACTGGCGATCGTCATCGGCCTCCCACGTCAGTTCAGAGCGAAGCCTTCGCCTCGCCCTCTCCCGTCATGCCCGGACTTGATCCGGGCATCCATCGCTCTTCACTTACGAAGGCGATGGATTGCCGGGTCAAGCCCGGCAATGACAGCCACTACCGGGTCAAGCCCGGCAATGACGCCATAACCGGAGCCAGGCCCCGGCAATGACACTTGCCCAATCAGACCTTCTCGACCTGACCGAATTCCAGTTCGACCGGCGTGGCGCGGCCGAAGATCGAGACCGCGACCTTCACGCGCGAACGCGCCTCGTCGATTTCCTCGACCACGCCGGAGAACGACGCGAACGGGCCGTCGGCGACGCGGACGTTTTCGCCGATCTCGAACGACACCGACGCCTTCGGGCGCTCCACGCCTTCCTGCACCTGGTGCAGGATGCGCATCGCCTCGGCTTCCGAGATCGGCATCGGCTTGTTCTCGGCGCCGAGGAAGCCGGTGACCTTCGGGGTGTTCTTGATCAGGTGAAAGGCTTCGTCGGTGAGGTTCATCTTCACCAGGACGTAGCCCGGAAAAAACTTGCGCTCGGCGTCGACCTTGCGGCCGCGGCGGACCTCGGTGACCTTCTCGGTCGGCACCAGCACCTGCTCGAACAGATCCTCGAGACCGCGCTGCTTGGCCTGCTCGCGGATCGATTCGGAGACCTTCTTCTCGAAGTTCGAATAGGCGTGGACGATGTACCAGCGCATGCTCATGTCGAGGGGCCTGCCGTTAAACGCCGAGCACGAAGGTGATCAGGATCCTGATCACCTGGTCGGCGGCAAAAAAGAAAATCGAAGCGAGCGCCACCATCACGAACACCATGATGGTGGTGATCGTGACTTCGCGGCGCGACGGCCAGGTCACCTTGGCGGTTTCGCTCCGCACTTCCTGCAGGAACTTGAACGGGCTGAAGGCCATCATGTGATCCAGATCGGTCGGTCGAATGTCGGGTTTTCAGAAATCCGAACAGCCCTGTTGCGCCCAACCTCTGCCAAGGAACCCCTTCGCGAAGGATGAGCCGCCAACCGGGCCCTGTTTTCGGGAAATGAAAGCCGCGCCGGAGATCCGTCGAAGCGGGCCGGCAGCGAGTGACGCCTTTTATGGCGAGTTCGGCAAAACGTCAAGCCGGCGGCGTATCCGAGACGCTCCTGCGGCAGCTCCCGGGCCGTCCGCACGGCTCGAAAAATCGTCTTTCTGCCAGATACTTGGCTTCGCGGGCGGTAATGGCGGATCTCGGCGCGCGACCGCGGGGCGATGCGACGTTTCACCCGATCCCGACGCCGAGCAGCGCATCGACCAATTCCCGCTCGACGCGAAGCTGATCAGCCTGACCGCTCCAGGCGATCCGGCCGCGCTCGATGACGATGACGTCGTCGGCGAAATCCAGCGCCCGCGCGATCTGCTGCTCGACCAGCACCACGGTCATCTCGCCGGACTGCGCCAGCTTGACGATCGTCTCCATCAGACGATCGCAGATCACCGGCGCGAGCCCTTCGAGCGGCTCGTCGAGCAGCAGCACCGAGGGCTTGCCGAGCAGCGTGCGCGCCAGCGACAGCATCTGCTGCTCGCCGCCGGACAGCTGGACCCCGTTGTGATGCCGCCGCTCGGCGAGCCGCGGAAACATCGCGTAGACCTCGTCGAGCTCCGAGCGCGGCCGGCCCTTGAGGCCGGTAAAGAGGTTTTCCTCGACCGTCAGCGACCGGAACACGTCGCGGGTCTGCGGCACATAGCCGAGGCCCGATGCGGCGCGTGCGAACGTCTTCAGTCCGGTCACATCGCGCCCGTCGACGCGGATCGCGCCGCCCTGATGCGACGTCAGGCCCATGATCGTGGCGAGCAGCGTGGTCTTGCCGACGCCGTTGCGGCCCAGCACCGTCAGCCGGCCGCCGGCCGGCACGGCGAAGCTCATCTCGCTCAGGATGCCGACCGAACCATAGCCGGCGCTCAGCCGCTCGACCTCAAGACGTGCTGCGGGCATCGGCATAGCTTCCCAGATAGGCCTGACGAACGGCGTCGTTCTGCTTCACGTCCGCGGGGGTTCCCTCGAAGATCAGCGCGCCGTTCGCCAGCACGAGGACGCGCTTGGCGAATTTGAACACCAGATCCATGTCGTGCTCGATCATCAGGATCGCGATCTCCGGCGACATCCTGGCGATGGCTTCGAGAATTCGTGGCGATTCGTCGTGCGGCACGCCGGCGGCCGGTTCGTCGAGGACCAGAACCCGCGGTTTCATCGCGAGCCCGATCGCGAGATCGAGCAGCCGCTGTTGTCCGTAGGCCAATTTGGTCACCGGCATGGCTGCGAGATGGGCGATCCCGAGCAGGCTCAGCACACCCTGCCATTCGTCGCGCACCTCAGCCGAATCCATCGCCGACGAGAACATCCGCTTGGTCAGCCCGCGACGCTGCATCACGGCCAGCGCAACGTTCTCGGCGACCGTAAGGCTGGTGAAGAGCCGCGTGACCTGGAAGGTTCGCACCAGCCCGCCCTGCACCCGCTCGGGGATCGAGGCGGCGGTGACGTCCTCACCGCCGAGCAGAATGCGCCCGCCGGAGGGCGGCAGATCGCCGGAGATCAGGTTGACCAGCGTCGTCTTGCCGGCGCCGTTCGGGCCGATCAGCGCGACGCGATCGCCGCTCGACAACGTGAACGACACGTCGTCGGTGACCCGCAGGCCGCCGAACGATTTGGACAGATGCTGGACGTCCAGCAAGACGGTCATCGCGCCGCCCTCGCCTGCCGGAAATCCTCGACCCGCCGGACGACCTCGTTGACCAGACCGCGCGGGAAGAACAGCACCACCACGATCAGCAACAGACCGACCAGGATCATCCAGTGGAAGGGGCTGGCCGCCGACACGTAGTGGTGGAACAGCTCGAACAGGATGGTGCCGATCAGGGCGCCCCACAGATTGCCGGCGCCGCCGAGGATCAGCATGATCAGCGCCTCTGCTGAGCGCTCGAAGCCGACGCTGTCGAGCCCCACCACGCCGGTGTTGATCGCAGCCACCGCGCCGCCGACGCCGGCAACAGCGCCCGCGACGCAATACATGATCACCAGCCGCGGATAGACCCGAACGCCGATCATGCGCGCACGCAAGGTGTCGTCCTTGATCGCCCGGCACATCAGGCTGAACGGCGATCGCGCGAAACGCAGCAGCGCCACCATCGCGACCAGCAGCACCACCAGCGAAAACACGTAGCCGGTCCGGCCATAGATGTCGAAACTGAAAACGCCGAAGATCGGCCCCGGCGAAATGCCGGCCAGCCCATCGCTGCCGCCGGTGATCGACGACAGCTTGTTGGCCAGCGCGGCGACGAGCTGGCCAAAAGCAATCGACAGCACCAATTGCGGAAGGCCGCGGAAGCGCGTGACCAGCAGGCCGGACACCAGCCCCGTGCAAGTGCCGGCAACAGCCCCGACGAGAAGCATCGCAATCGGATCGGTGATGCCGGCCAATGCGGCGTTGCCCGCAGCATAAGCTGCGACGCCGAACAGCGCCGCGTGCCCGAGCGTCGCGACGCCGCAATAGCCGGTGACGAGATCCAGCGAGATGACGAGGAACGCCAGGCCGATCACGCGCGTCAGAAAGGCGAGATCATCAGGGAAGACGAAATAGCCGATCGCCCCAAGACCGGCGATGATCGCAGCGGCCATCAGATCGTTGCGAAGGCCGGCGGTGGCGACCGGAGCGGCTGTGACGGAAGCGGTCGTCATCAATGGGCCCTTCCGAACAGGCCGTGGGGGAAGATGTACACGATCACGATCACCGCGACATAGAAGAAGAATTCGCCGAATTCCGGGGCCAGATACTTGCCCGTGGTATCGGCCAGGCCGAGCAGCAGCGACGCCGCGAGCGCGCCCGTGACCGATCCCGCGCCGCCGACGGAGACGACGACGAGGAACGTCACCATGTAGCGCAGCGCGTAATACGGCTCGACCGGCAACAGTTCGGCGCCGACGACGCCGCCGAACGCGGCGAGCCCGACGGCCAGCGCAAACGTCGCCGAATAGACGATCTGCGTGCGGATGCCCAAGGATTCCGCCATGTCGCCATTGTCGACCGCGGCGCGAAGCCGTACCCCGAACTCCGTCTTCTCGATCAGAAGCCAGAGCGCCACCGCCGTCACGACGCCGCAGCCGATCACGAACAGCCGGTGCGCGGGAATCATGCGGAAGCCGAGATCGAACGGGCCTTTGAGCATTTCGGGCAACGGGATCGGCTTCGAGGTCGGCCCGAAAATATAGTTGGCGACGCCGACGATGAAGAAAGTGATGCCGATCGTCAGCAGGATCTGGGTCAGTTCGTCGGAGCGGCGATAGATGCGACGATACAGCAGGTACTCGAACGGGACGGAGATGATCACCGCCCCGATCACGGCGATCAGGATCGCGACCGGATAGGAGACGCCGAGCGACACCAGCGCGAACGAAGCGAGATAGCCGCCGATCATCGCGAACGCGCCGTGGGCGAGGTTCACCACCCGCATCAAGCCCATCATGATCGACAGGCCGATCGAGATCGTGAACAGCACCATGCCGTAAGCGAGCGCATCCGGCAGAATTCCGAGAACGGTCTGCATCACGACACCGTCGCCGTGGCCGTCGACGGCTTCGGCAGGTGAGCCCGTCGCGATATCGACGTGTCCAAATCAGCCTTCACGACCCGGCCCCCGCGCTCGATTCCGAAGCGGCCCGCGGCCGCCTGCCCCTGTTACAGCGACCGCCCTCCGCAATCCAGCGCGGAGGGCGGTCCAGTCGACTACTTGGCGAGGCCCCAGTCGGGCTGCGCCTTGAAGGTCTCGAGTTCCTTGTTGATCAGCTTGCCGTCGACCTTCTCGACTTCGCGCAGATAGACGTTCTGCGTGATGTGCCGGGTTTCCGGATCAATCGAGACCGGGCCGCGCGGGCTCACCCACTCCATGCCCTTCACCGCCGCGATCGCCTTGTCGGGATCGCTCTTGCCGGAGGTCGCCTCGATCATCTTGTAGATCAGCCGCGCGCCGTCATAGGCCGCGACCGACGTCATGGTGACTTCGTCGAGCTTGGCGCCGCCCTTCTGGAGCTGGGCCAGGAACGCCTTGTTTTCCGGCGAGTCGTGCGACACCGCATAGTGATAGGTCGACAGAATGCCGAGCCCGGCCTCGCCGATGTTCGGCAAATCCGGTTCGGTGACGACGTCGCCGGTCGACATCAGCTTGACGCCGCCCGCCTTCAGGCCGTTGTCGATATAGGCCTTGACGAAGCCGAGAGTCGGCGGGCCCGCGGGCAGGAAAGTGAAAATCATGTCGGCGCCGGAATTCTTGATCCGCTGCATGATCGGACCGAAATCCGTGGTGCTGAGCGGCATCCGGACCGCCTCGACGACCTTGCCGCCCTCGGCTTCGAAGGTCTTCTTGAACGCGGTTTCGGCGTCGATGCCCGGGCCGTAATCGCTGACGGCGATCGCGACCTTGGTCGCGCCCTTCTGCTTGGCGACCTTCGCCGCCGGCACCGTGTTCTGGAACATCGTGAACGAGGTGCGGACGATGTAAGGGCTCTTCTCGGTGATCGACGACGTCGCCGCGTTCATCACCACCATCGGCACCTTGGCTTCCTGCAACAGCGGCGCCACCGCCATCGCGTTCGGCGTGAAATACAGGCCGGCGAGATACTGCACCTTCTCCTTGACGATCAGCTCCTGCGCCAGCGCCTTCGACTGCGCCGGGTTGGGCGACACCTCGTCGCGATAGACGAACTCGACGGTGTGGCCGGCGACCTTGTTGCCGTGCTCGGCGACCCAGGCGTCGATGCCCATCTTGTAGTTCTTGCCGAACAGCGCGTAAGGCCCGGACATCGTGCCGATGACGCCGACCTTGATGGTGTCGGCGTGCGCGCCGGTGGCGATCAGCGAGACCGCCGCGAGTGCATAAACAGATCGCAATCCCCAACCCATACGTCTCTCCTCACTGTTGACTGACAATTTCGTGGACTTTCGGCTCACAACATCTCGAAATATTCGCGCTGCTCCCACTCCGTCACTTCGGCCTGAAAGCGTTCGATCTCCGCGTTCTTGATGAACGTGTAGTAGTCGATGAACTCGCCGCCCATCGCGGTCCGGAAGAACGGGTCGTCGCGCAACGCGAAAATCGCCTCGCGCAGCGACTTGGGCAGAAGGTCGGCCTTGGTCTCGTAAGGGGTGTCGGCCGACGGCCCGGGATCGAGCGCGCGGTCGACGCCGTCGAGACCCGACAGGATCTGCGAAGCCATGTAAAGATACGGGTTTGCCGCAGGCTCGCCGACCCGGTTCTCAATCCGGGTGGCTTTGTCGCCCGGCCCGCCGAGCACCCGCAGCATCACCCCGCGATTGTCGCGTCCCCAGATCGCGCGATCGGGCGCCAGCGAATACGAGCGGTAGCGTTTGTAGCCGTTGATGGTCGGCGTCGTGAACACGGTTGCAGCACGGGCGTGTTGCAGCAGCCCCGCGAGGTAGTGCCTTCCGAGGTCGGACAGAACGTCCGTCTCCGACACGAACGCATTGTGCCCGCCGTCCCGCGCGATCAGGCACTGGTGCAGATGCCAGCCCGACGACACCACGTTCGGGATTCGCGGACGGCACATGAAGGTGGCGTGATAGCCGTGGCGCCGGCAGATCTGCTTCACCGCGCTGCGGAACAGCACCATCAGGTCGGCCGGCATCAGGCCGACGGTCGGCTGGAAGGTGAATTCGCACTGGCTCGGGCCGAACTCGACCTCGATCGAGCGCAGCGGCAGGCCGAGCGCGACGATGTCGCGGCGGATCAGTTCGAGCACCGGCTCCATCTGATCGTAGCGCTGCTCGGTGAGATACTGATAGCCGTGCGACAACAGGCTGACTTCCGGCGGCTCGCCGGGTTGGCCGGCATGCTCCGGCCGCATCTTCGCGTCCTCGACCTTGAAGACGTGGAATTCGACTTCGAGCCCGGCCATGTAGTCGTAGCCGCGATCGGCCAGTTTCTGCAGCACCGAGCGATACAGCCCGCGCGTCGCGAACGGAACGGCGCGACCGTTGGCGAAATACAGATCGCACAACACCCAGCCGGTGTTCGGCGCCCAGGGCAGCAAACGGAACGTAGTCGGATCCGGCAGCATGATGGCGTCGGCGCCGCCCTGCATCTCCGACATGCCGAAGCCACCACCGGCCTGAAACACCGGAAACACCGTCTTGTGCGAGGTGTCCTTGGCCAGCATCGTGGTGGTGATCGAGGCGCCTGACTCGAGGCAGTTCAGCGCCTCGGACGCCACCAGGGTTTTGCCGCGCAGGATGCCGTGCTGATCGGGAAACGAGAACCGGATGGTCTCGAGACCGTGCTCTTCGGCGATTCGCCGCATCCTTGCTGCGGCTTCGATCTGTTCGTCGGACCAGAGGCCGTACTTCTCAACCAGACTCAACGCTCGATCCTCGATCCGTGCCGCTCGCCCACGCTCATTCCGCCGCCGTCAGATGCGGCACCTTGGCGGCGATCTCCGCCGGCACCGGCGCGGCCCAGGGCGCACCGCGACGGCGCTTGACGTCGACCTCCATCCAGTAGGTCTCCCAGCCGCGGCTCGGGCCGATGCCGTCCATCGTCGCCGGCCCCTGGATGCCTCGCGCGCTGGCGGCGTCGAGCGCCAGCAGCGGACGCTGGCCGGCCTCGGCCTTGGCGATCTCCTGGCGTAGCAGCCGGCGATACTGGATGATCGCCTTGTCGCTCTGTCCGAGATGTTCGCGGGTGCGATCCTGGATCGGCCCCATCGACTCCACCGCCCACTGGTCGTGGACGTTGATGTCGGCGCCCATGCCGGTATAGGTCGCGGTCGCCTGCTCGTGCGGATCGAAGCCGTAATCGTTGGTCTTGTTGCGGCGCGACTTGTAGTCCGGCAGTTCGTAGAGTTCGAGCCGCTGGTCGCGCATCTTCACCTTGTCGACCGGCTTGGTGTAGCTGGTGAAGATCGCGTACCAGTAACAGTTGTTGTCGTCGACCGGGACGTGCCACTGCGTGATCGTCATCTCGGTGCTCATCGGGATGACGAAGCCGTGCGGGAACAGCTGATTGGTGACGCGTACGTGGGTGCGCTCATCGTCGATCTGACGCAGCGCGATCAGCCGCAAGCCGTATTCGGTGTGCTCGACATTGATGATCGGGCGGTCGTATTCGCGCAACACCTTGGTCATCGGCATCTCGCTGCCCGCCGAAGCGCCGCGGAACTGCTTGCCGTAGGATTGCGAGGTGTCCTCGTCCTCGAAGAAGCGATGCAGGAACGAGGCGTGCGCCGGATCGATTCCGACTTCCAGCGCCTGCAGCCAGTTGCATTCGAACAGCCCCTTGAACGCGAACACATGGGTGTCGGGCGCGGTGAAGCAGTCGATCTCGGGGAATGCGGGCGGCTCACCGGCGCCGAGATAGGCCCACAGCATGCCGCCCTTGGCGACCACCGGAAACGCCCGCTGCTTGATGTTCTGGCACAGCACCGAATTGGCGGGCTCCGCCGGGGTTTCGAGGCACTTGCCCTCGACGTCGAACAGCCAGCCGTGGAAGGCGCAGCGCAGGCCGCCGCCTTCGAGCCGGCCGAACGCGAGATCGGCGCCGCGATGCGGACAGTCGCGATCGATCAGGCCGTAGCGGCCCTGCTCGTCTTTGAACAGCACGAAGTCTTCACCCAGCAACCGCACCGGCTTGATCGGCCGCTCGCCTTCGAGTTCGTCGACCAGCGCCGCCGGCTGCCAATAGGCGCGCATCAGTTTGCCACAAGGCGTGGCGGGTCCGATCCGGGTGATCAGGTCGTTCTGCTCCTGGCTCATCATGGGCGTAGGCCTCCTTCGCAGGTCGAGGAGCAGCTTGTCTGAAAAAGGAACAGACTGCCGCTCCGTTTTGCTTGTTCAATAGACGAACAATCGTTCGATTAGAATAAGAATGCCTCTTAGGAGCGAAGCCTGCAAGCCCATTTTGTGTCCCAGAACTGCCCAACAGAGGTGCAGACAAGTTCCGGATACCGATGTGCACTAATCAACAATCCGTCTAACGCCCTTGTGTTCGCACAACGAACACGCTTAGGATCACCAACCCGCCGTCTTCAATGTCCTCAGATGCCGAAACTGAAACGCGACGAGAGCGAACTGCCGGATACCGAGCACATCGAAAGCCTGGCGCGCGGCCTTCGGCTGATCGAGGTGTTCGGGGCCGAGCGGCGCCCGATGACGTTAAGCGATGTCGCGAAGGCTTGCGGCCTACCGCGCGCCACGGCGCGGCGCATTCTTCTCACGCTGCAGAAATCCGGCTTCGTCACCAGCGACGAGCGGCTGTTCGAATTGACCCCGCGCGTACTGCGGCTGGCGTCGGCGTATCTGGCTTCGAACCAGATCAGCACCCTGCTGCAGCCGGCGATGGATCTGGTCTCGGACAAGGCCAAGGAGGTCTGCTCGCTGGCGATCTGGGATGGCGACGACGCGGTGTTCGTCGCACGGTCGAGTCCGGCGCGGGTGTTTTCGTCCGGCATCGATCTCGGCTATCGGCTGCCGCTGTTCTGCACGTCCGTCGGCCGGGTCCTGCTCGGCCGGCTCGGCAATGACGACCTCGCCGCGACGATCGACCGGATGACGCTGGCGAAGCAGACCGACACGACCCTGATCGACAAGCCCACATTGGTTGCGACCATCATCGCCGATCGGACCAAGGGATATTCACTGGTCGATTGCGAGGCCGAGCCGGCATTCCGCTCGATCGCCGTGCCTGTGCGCCGCTACGATGGAATGATCGTCGCCGCCGCCAATATCGGCGCCCATGTCGACCGGATCACGACCGGCGAAATGATCGACCGCTTTCTTCCGCCGCTGAAACGCATGGCCGAAGATGTCCGGCCTTTGATGATGTGAAGGGTCGGCCAAACCGGCGGCCGCAGCGAGGCGCGGAACTTGCGACAGCGATCGACCGGACCGCGCACGAACCCGTCGCAGCGCGGCTTGAGCCGTTAACCCATTGAATTTTTTGAAACTTTAGCCGCTGGCAGGAGTGGCAGGGCTCGAACCTGCGACCCCCGGTTTTGGAGACCGGTGCTCTACCAATTGAGCTACACTCCTACGACCGACGTTGCCGCCGATTTGCGCGGTTGAAGCATAAGCGGTGCCCTTCTGGCAAGTGGGATGCGCGATTAGGCTTTGGTCTATTCCGCCGCGGCGTCCGTCGGCCCGTCCGGTTTCCGCTTCGATCGGGGCGCCAGCGCACACTCCCGGTTGGCGCCCGTGCCGGGCGCATTCTCGAACACGCAGCGCGTCGGCGGCGCGCCGCAGACCTTGTCGAGTTCCCGGAAGCCGACGCAGTGCCCATCCGGGGCGCGATAGCCGGTGCCGCCCTTGCAACCGCAACCTTTGCAAGGCGGGCGGTCGGGACAGGCCGCCTGGGCCGCAAACAGCGGCTGTCCGAACAGAAAGGCCGCGAGCACGACCCAGCGTACTCGCGGCCCTGATGATTGCTTTCGCAACGTTACTCGATGATCGAGGCCACCACGCCGGCGCCGACGGTGCGGCCGCCTTCGCGGATGGCGAAGCGGAGCTTCTCTTCCATCGCGATCGGCACGATCAGGTGCACTTCCATGGCGATGTTGTCGCCCGGCATCACCATCTCGGTGCCTTCCGGCAGATGCACGACGCCGGTGACGTCGGTGGTGCGGAAGTAGAACTGCGGACGATAGTTGGTGAAGAACGGGGTGTGACGTCCGCCCTCTTCCTTCGTCAGGATGTAGGCCTCGGCCTTGAACTTGGTGTGCGGCTTCACCGAACCCGGCTTGCACAGCACCTGGCCGCGCTCGACGTCCTCGCGCTTGGTGCCGCGCAGCAGGCAGCCGATGTTGTCGCCGGCCTGGCCCTGATCGAGCAGCTTGCGGAACATTTCGACGCCGGTGCAGGTCGTCTTCTGGGTGTCGCGGATGCCGACGATCTCGATTTCCTCGCCGACCTTGACGATGCCGCGCTCGACGCGACCGGTCACCACCGTGCCGCGGCCCGAGATCGAGAACACGTCTTCGACCGGCATCAGGAACGGCTGGTCGATCGGGCGCTCCGGCTGCGGGATGTAGGCGTCGACCGCCTTCATCAGCTCAAGGATCGCGTCGTGGCCGAGCTTCGGATCCGAGTTCTCCAGCGCCGCCAGCGCCGAGCCCTTGATGATCGGAATGTCGTCGCCCGGGAAGTCGTACTTCGACAGCAGCTCGCGCACTTCCATCTCGACCAGCTCGAGCAGTTCCGGATCGTCGACCATGTCGCACTTGTTCAGGAACACGACGAGCGCGGGAACGCCGACCTGACGCGCCAGCAGGATGTGCTCGCGGGTCTGCGGCATCGGGCCGTCGGCCGCCGACACCACCAGGATGCCGCCGTCCATCTGCGCCGCACCGGTGATCATGTTCTTCACGTAGTCGGCGTGACCCGGGCAGTCGACATGCGCGTAGTGGCGGTTCTGCGTCTCGTATTCGACGTGAGCCGTCGAGATCGTGATGCCGCGCGCCTTCTCTTCCGGCGCCTTGTCGATCTGGTCGTAGGCCGTGAACGTCGCGCCGCCCGTCTCCGCCAGAACCTTGGTGATCGCCGCCGTCAGCGACGTCTTGCCATGGTCGACGTGACCGATCGTCCCAATGTTGCAGTGCGGCTTGTTTCGTTCAAACTTTGCTTTGGCCATCGATATCCATCCTTGTCGGCGCAGCAGACATGCGGCGAAACCCGCGGCTGGTTACTGCGGAAAAGCACACTGTTCAAGCCGGAAGTTCTGGGCCAATCTCGCTGCGCCGTACCGAGAAAGGCCGCATGGTTGCTCATGTAAGGCCGCGAAACAAAAGATCAATCGGGAGACGCCATGACCGCTCACTCAGCCGCCAAATCCGCCGCGGCCCCACTCACCCCGCCGCTCGACCAAGCAAAACCTGAGGCAATCGGCCTGTCCCCCGCCCGGCTGCAGACGATGTCCGACGCTTTCAAGCGCGAGATCGACAAGGGCAGCATCCCCGGCGTCACCGTGCTGGTGTCACGCCGTGGTCATATTGGCTGGTTCGAGGCGCTCGGCCGGCAGGCGCCGGGCTCGGATGCGCCGATGCGCAAGGACAGCCTGTTTCGGATTTTCTCGATGACCAAGCCGATCGTCTCGGTCGGAATCATGCAGCTCGTCGAGGACGGTCATCTGCAGCTCGACGATCCGCTGCAGAAGTTCATTCCGGAATTCGAGAACACCAGCGTCGGTGTGGTGCGCGACGGCAAACTCGATCTGGTGCCGTTGGTGCGGCCGATCACCATTCAGGACCTGCTGCGCCACACCTCGGGGATCACTTACGATCACGTCAGTGACGGCCCGATCCAGAAGATGTATCGCGAGTCCCGCGTCCGCAGCCGCAAGATCACCAACGAGGAGCACGCCGGCCTGATCGCCGGCATGCCGCTGGTGTGCCAGCCCGGCGCGGCGTGGAACTACAGCCGCTCGACCGACATCCTCGGCCGCGTCATCGAAGTGATCTCGGGAAGGACCCTGGGGGCATTCCTCACCGAACGCATCCTGGCGCCGCTGCAGATGAGCGAGACCGGCTTCCACACCGGCGCCGAGAACAAGGGCCGGCTCGCCGAGCCGTTCCCGACCGATCCGTGGACCGGCGATCCGGTGGCGCTGTTCAACATGCTGGAAAAGCCGGCGATGGAGTCCGGCGGCGGCGGGCTGGTGTCGACGACGATGGACTACGCGCGGTTCTGCCAAATGCTGCTGAGTGGCGGCACGCTCGAAGGCACCCGCATCATCGGCCGCAAGACGCTGCAGCTGATGGCGAGCAATCATCTCGAGGCGCACATCCCGCCGGACAACTACATCCTGCCGCCCGGCCACGGCTTCGGCCTCGGCTTCGCGGTGCGCACCGAACCCGGCATCGCCCCTTTCCCCGGCTCGGTCGGCCAGTTCTACTGGAGCGGCATCGCCGGCACGTTCTTCTGGATCGATCCGGCGGAAGACCTGTTCGCGGTGTTCATGTCGCAAGGGCCGGGACAGCGCGAGTACTTCCGCACGCTGGTGCGCAATCTGGTGTATGCGGCGGTGGAGTAAAGCAGCTCAGCTGTTTGCTCTGACCTCATCCTGAGGAGGCCGCGAAGCGGCCGTCTCCAAGGATGGCCGCACGCGCCTTCTCCCGCCACCATCCTTCGAGACGCGCGCCCAAAACGGCGCGCTCCTCAGGATGAGGACGGAATGTGTGGCGAGTAAAGTCTATCCGCGAGTCATTCCGGGGCGCGAGCGTAGCTCGCGAACCCGGAATCTCGAGATGCTCTGCGCCTGCTGAAGCCGCTACAACCTCTGGATTCCGGGTTCGCCGCTACGCGGCGCCCCGGAATGACGGAGCAACAATCAGCTGATCGTCGCGCCGCCGTCGATCACGAGCGTCTGGCCGGTGGTGAAGGTGCCGGCCTTGGAGGCGAGGAAGATCGCGGCACCGGCGATTTCGTCGGGCTCGCCGATCCGCTGCAGAGGCGAGCGGGCGGTCGAAGCTTTCAGCGTCTCGGGATTTTCCCACAGCGCGCGGGCGAAATCGGTCTTGATCAGGCCGGGCGCGATGCAATTCACGCGGATATTGTGCTCGCCATATTCACAGGCGAGGTTGCGGGCGAGCTGCATGTCGGCGGCCTTGGAGATGCAGTAGGCGCCGATCACGGTGGAGCCTTTGAGGCCGCCGATCGACGAGACGATGGTGATCGAGCCGTCCTTGCGTTGGATCATCTGCGGCACGACTTCACTGATCAGCCAGTGATTGGCGACGATGTTGTTGTCGAGAATCTTGCGGAACTGATCGTCGTTGATGCCGGCCTGCGGGCCGTAATACGGGTTCGACGCGGCATTGCAGACCAGCGCATCGATCTTGCCGAACGCCGCAGTCGCCTCCTGCGCAAGGCGCTTGAGATCGTCCTTGCTGGAAATATTGGCGGCGATCGCCAGCGCCGTCCCTGCCCCGCGCGCATCATTGATCGACTTGGCAACAGCGTCGCAGGCGTCCTGCTTGCGCGACGAGATCACCACCTTGGCACCGTGCTCGGCCATCCGCTCGGCGATCGCCTTGCCGATGCCGCGCGACGATCCGGTGATCACGGCGACTTTTCCGGTCAGATCGAACAACGTCATGTTTCTCTCCCTTTGTTGGTTATTGGTCTGAATGATTTGCTCGTCATTGCGAGCGAAGCGAAGCAATCCAGAAGCGCTGTGCGCGGAGTTACTGGATTGCTTCGTCGCTTCGCTCCTCGCAATGACGGACTAGGCGAGCTTCGTCGGCGTCGCCACTTCCGGCCCCGCCGGCTGATGCATTGCGGCGTGCGACGGATCGGCGATCCAGGGCTGCTGATTGATCATCGGAATCCGCCAGCCCTCCTGGCCATCGGACGAGACCATGTGGTCGAGCCGCGTGATCGAGCAATTGTCGATGGTGAAGGCGAGCCCGCGCTCCGGCTGGTCGCGCAACGCCAGGCCGATCGCGGCCTTGATGGTGCCGCCATGCGCCACCGCGACGATGTCCTCGCCCGGATGCGCGGCGGTGATCCGTGCGATCGCACGCCTGGTTCGCTCGTACAGATCTATGAAGCTCTCGCCGTTCGGCGCGCGCTGGTCGATCGGGGCGAACCAGAAGGTATCGAGATTGATCGGCAGATTGGCGAAGAACGCGGCGCGGTTGGTGCCCTGCCAGTCGCCGAGATGCTGCTCGTTGAGATCGGCGTCATGCGTGATCAGCGGCGGACGCGGAAAGCCGGCGGCGAAGATCGCATCCGCGGTCATGTGCGTGCGCTTCAACTGGCTCGCGTACCACACTGCGCTGCGCGGCAGGACGCGGCCTACCGCATCGAACACCACCCTGTCGCTGCAGTCGCAGTCGATATCGATCTGGCCGTAGATGTTGCCGCCGTCGCTGCGCACCGGCGCGTGGCGCACCCACCACCACCTCGTCGCGGTGACGCCCGTCGGAACGGAGTGCTGGGCGACGAAGGGCTTTTCGTCGGCGGAAGGCGGCGCATTCGACATGCAGAAAATCCTTCATTCCCGTTTCAAGTCGCTGTACGTCAGACCTCGCATCGCCTCAAGTCACTTGTGTGTCCGTGCGCGATGCGAATTCCGTCAAACGGCAAACGCCGCAATCTTTAGGGAGCAACGCATGGGCCGCCTCGCAGGCAAATCCGTCATCATCACCGGCGCCGGCAGCGGCATCGGCCGCGCGGCATCGCTGCTGTTCACGCAGGAAGGCGCACAACTGATCGCGGTCGATCGCACCGACGGCGTGCACGAGACCGTCGAGCAGGTCCGCAAGGCCGGCGGCACGGCGGAAGCGGTGACCGCGGATGCAGGCTCCGAGGACGACGTCAAAGGCTTCATCGCCAAGGCGATCGCGGCTTACGGCAAGCTCGACGGGATCTGGGCCAATGCCGGCATCAGCGGCGGGCTGGTGCCGCTGCCAGAGCAGACGCCGGAGCACTGGCAGGAAATCCTGCGCATCAATCTGATCGGGCCGTTCCTGGCGATCAAGCACACGATGCCGCACATGATCAAACAGGGCCACGGCGCGATCCTGTGCACGGCTTCGGTGGCGGGCCTGAAGAGCGGTGCTTCGGGGCATCCTTACGCGGCGTCGAAGGCCGGCGTCATCAGCCTGGTGCAGACCACCGCCTATTCGCTGTCCGGCACCGGCGTGCGCATCAACGCGGTGTGCCCCGGGCTGATCGAGACCGGCATGACCAAGCCGGTGTTCGATGGCGCCCGCGCCCGCGGCACCGACCACAAGATCGGCCAGCTCAATCCGCTGAAGCGCGCCGGCCAGCCGCACGAGCTCGCCACCATGGGGCTGTTCCTGCTGAGCGACGAAGCCAGCTACGTCAACGGCCAGGCGTTCCCTGTCGACGGTGGCCTGACAGCGTCGATGCCGTATGCGGGCAAGCCGATTTAACAAACGCAGTCATTCCGGGGCGCGCGTGAAACGCGCGAACCCGGAATCTCGTCGTATCAATCGCGGGATTCCGGGTTCGCCGCTGCGCGGCGCCCCGGAATGACCGGATGACAAAAGGCGCGGCCCGTTGCGGACCGCGCCTGTTTCTTGCGTAAAGCCCGACCTCGCTTACTTCGCGCCGGCCTTCTGCGCATAGGCCCAGCTCGCCTTGGCGAGCGGCACGGTGCGGGCGGCGGAGTCCTTGGCCTTGTCGGAAGCGGCCGTGCCGTCGCGGATGCGGCCGGCGATGCCCTGGGTGATGCCGGCGAGGCGGAAGGTGTTGTAGGCGAAGTACCAGTTCATGTCCTCGACTTCGGGGATGCCGGCGGCGCGGTTGTAGATCGCGGTCGCCTCCTCGATCGTCGGGATGTTCAGCGCCTTCAGATCTGCGCCGTCGAGGCCGGGCATCGCCCACTGCATCAGCAGATAGGTGAAGTCGGCCATCGGATCGCCGAGCGTCGACAGCTCCCAGTCGAGCACCGCCTGCACCCGCGGCTCGGTGGCGTGGAAGATCATGTTGTCCAGCCGGTAGTCGCCGTGGACCACCGAAACCCGCTGCTGATCCGGCACCGTGCTCGGCAGCCATTCCATCAGCCGGTCCATTTCCGGGATCGATTGCGTCTCGGAGGCCTTGTACTGCTTGGTCCAGCGATCGACCTGGCGCGCGAAGTAATTACCCGGCTTGCCGAAATCGCCGAGGCCGATCGCCTCGGGTTCGTAAGAGTGGAGCTTCGCCAGCGTTTCGATCTTGGCGGTGAAGATCGCACGGCGCGCCTCCGGCGTCTGGCTCGGCAGCGTCGGATCCCAGAACACCCGGCCCTCTTCCATCGACATGATGTAGAACGCCGCCCCGATCACCGCATCGTCGGTGCACAGCGCGTAGGCCTTGGCGACCGGGAAGCCCTGCTTGCCGAGCGCCGCAATAACGCGGAATTCGCGATCGACCGCGTGCGCCGACGGCAGCAGCTTGCCGAACGGCTTGCGCCGCATCACGTAGGAACGGCCCGGCGTGTTGAGCCGGTAGGTCGGATTGGACTGGCCGCCCTTGAATTGCTGCACCTCGAGCGGGCCGGCATAGCCCTCGACGTTCTGCTGCATCCATTCCGCGAGGCGGGCTTCGTCGACGCGATGCCGCTCCTCGACCGGCTTGGTGCCGGTGTACTCGTCGTCTTTCCGTATCCCGACCAACGTGACGCTCCCTTGTTCTTGTTCGCGCGTTACGCGCCGCGCGTTCCGACAATCCAGAAACAGTCATACCCGGGCTTGACCCGGGTATCCATCTTTTCAAGAGATGGATCGCCGGATCAAGTCCGGCGATGACGTTTTTATGCGGCCTGCGCGGTCAGTGCGCCGCGTTGGCATACTTTTTCATCTCGAGCCGGGCAATGGCGCGGTTGTGCACCTCGTCCGGGCCGTCCGCGAGCCGCAGCGTGCGGATGTTGGCGTAATCCTTGGCGAGGCCGGCCTCGTCGGAGACGCCGCCGCCACCAAACGCCTGGATCGCGTTGTCGATGATCTTCAGCGCCATGTTCGGCGCAGCGACCTTGATCATCGCGATCTCGAGCTGTGCGGTCTTGTTGCCGACCTTGTCCATCATGTCGGCGGCCTTGAGGCACAGCAGGCGGTTCATCTCGATGTCGGTGCGGGCCTCGGCGATGCGCTGTTCCCAGATCGAATATTCGATGATCTTCTTGCCGAAGGCGGTGCGCGACTGCAGCCGCCGCACCATCTTCTCCAGCGCTTCTTCGGCCTTGCCGATGGTGCGCATGCAGTGATGGATGCGGCCCGGACCGAGGCGGCCCTGCGCGATCTCGAAGCCGCGGCCTTCGCCGAGCAGCAGGTTCGACGCCGGGACGCGAACGTCCTTGAGCAGCACCTGGCCGTGACCGTGCGGCGCGTCGTCGAAGCCGAACACCGGCAGCATCTTTTCAATCGTGATGCCGGGGGTGTCGAGCGGCACCAGAATCTGCGACTGCGCCTGATGTTTCGGCGCATTCGGATCGGTCTTGCCCATCACGATCGCGATCTTGCAGCGCGGATCACCGACGCCCGACGACCACCATTTGCGGCCGTTGATGACGTAGTGGTCGCCGTCCTTCTCGATCCGGGTCTCGATATTGGTGGCGTCGGAAGACGCGACCGCAGGCTCGGTCATCAGGAAGGCGGAGCGGATCTCGCCGTCCATCAGGGGACGCAGCCACTGCTGCTTATGCTCCTTGGAGCCGTAGCGCATCAGCACTTCCATGTTGCCGGTGTCCGGCGCCGAGCAGTTGAATACTTCGGAGGCCCAGCTGATGTGGCCCATCTGCTCCGACAGCAGCGCGTATTCGAGATTGGAGAGGCCGGCGCCGCGGAATTCGTCGTCTTCGTGCGACGACGGCGGCATGAACATGTTCCACAGGCCTTCGGCCTTGGCCTTCTTCTTCAGATCCTCGAGGATCGGAATCACCTTCCAGCGGTCGCCCTCGGCGTCCTGCTGCTTGTAGATCGGCACCGCCGGCCGGACATGCGTATTCATGAAGGCGGTGACGCGGTCCAGCCACTCACGCTGGCGATCGGACATCGTGAAATCCATCAGGCGATCCTCACTGTTTCCCTGTTCGGCCGACACGGATTGCCGGCACTGTCTTCCCGCCGCTCCGCCTCCGCAAGCCAATTCTGCGCTGCGCGCTGCATCGCGGGAGAGCGACGCGAAGACGGCGGACCGGTGGGTTGCCGAACGTCGCAGGCGCGAACGCATTGACTTCCGGCTGTGAAACGATAGTTTCATACAGGCGTTTGAAATGCAAGTTCGACGATTTTCCACGGCATGGCATGTCCACCGACACCACACGCACAGCGATCCTCCGGGCGGCCGAGCGGCTCTATGCCGAGCGCGGCTTCGGCGACGTCACACTGCGCGACATCGTGGCTTCCGCCGAGGTCAATCTCGCCGCGGTGAACTATCACTTCGGTTCGAAGGACGAACTGATCACCGAATTGTTCGTGACGCGTTCGATCGCCACCAATCGCGAACGGCTGAACGAATTGAAGGCCGCAGAGGCGGCCGGCGGCGGCCGCGCGCCGGTCGAGGCCGTGCTGCGCGCGCTGGTCGGCCCGACCATGCGCGGATGCCTCGGCCCAGACAGCCAGCGCTCCGATGCGGCGCGCTTTATGATCCGCGCCTCGATCGAGGCGATCCCGGCGATCCGGAAGATCAAGAACCGCGAGATCGATCATCTGCGGAAATTCGCCGCGGCGCTGCGGCGCTCGCTGCCCGGCAAGGCCGACGCGGAGATCTATTGGGGCCTGCATTTCGCCCTCGCCATGGCGCACCAGACGGTGCGCGACAGCGAGCGGCTGTTGCGGCTATCGGACGGCGCCTGCGACCTCGACGACGTCGACGGCGTGATCGAGCGTGTGGTGAGCGTCGCGACGCTGGCGTTGACCGCACCGATGCCCGCCGCCGCCGACAAGGCGCCTGCCCGCCGCGGGCGCTAGCCAGACCACGTCAAATGACCCGCGCCCCGGCGACGGAACGGCCTATCGACGTAACGGGAACAATGTCGGATGCCTCGGACGTCACAGCACCTCCGTCTGCCCGCGCAAGCTGCCAGCGGGGAGCCCTCACGCGAGCCAATGCGCGATGTCATCGGCTTTCGGTAGCCCGCCGGCGTGGACCACCTTGCCGTCGACCACGATCGCCGGGGTCGAGACGATGCCGTAACCGGCGATCGCCGCGTAGTCGGTGACCTTCTCGATCGTGACCGGAACGCCGAGCCTGTCGGCCTCCGCCTGCACCATCTCCGCCGTCGTGACACAACGTTTGCAGCCGGGACCGAGTACTTTGACGTCCTTCATGACGACACGCTCCTATGTGAACAAGGCATTGAAAAGAAAGCCGACGGCCAGAATGCCAGAGGCAACGACCGCGACGAACACGGCGATCAGCCGGGGGGTCAGCACCTTGTGCAGGATGATCAGTTCCGGCGCCGACAGAGCGATGACGCTCATCATGAAGGCCAGCACGGTGCCGAGCGCGGCGCCCTTGCCGAGCAGAGCTTCGACCACCGGAATGATACCCGCGGCATTGGAATACATCGGAATGCCGAGCACGACGGCTGCGGGCACCGACCACCACGCGTCGCGGCCCATGATCGAAGCTAGCAGGTCGGCGGGCACATAGCCGTGAATGAAGGCTCCCGCCGCGATCCCGGCGATGACCCAGATCCAGACCCGCCCGACGATGTCGACCACCGCTTCGATCCCCGCCCGGAGACGGTCGACCACTGTCACGGTTGACGACGGGATCTCGACGGCGCTGGAACGAACGTTGCGGACCCAGTCCTGCAGCCAACCTTCGAGGTGGAAGCGACCGATCACCCAGCCCGCGACGATTGCAATTCCGAGCCCGAAGCCCAGATAAGCGAGCGCCACCTTCCAGCCAAGCAATGCGAACAGCAGCCCGAGCGCGACCTCGTTGATCATCGGAGCGGCGATTAGGAACGAGAAGGTGACGCCGAGCGGCACGCCGGCGCTGACAAAACCGATGAACAGCGGCACCGCCGAGCACGAGCAGAACGGCGTGAGAATGCCGAGCCCGGCGGCGGCGACATTGCCGACTCCTTCGCGCCGGCCGGCGAGCAGCGCCCGAGTCCGCTCCAGCGAAAACCAGCTGCGCAGAACGCCCATGCCGAACACCACGAGCGTCAGCAGCATCAACACCTTCGGAGTGTCGTAGACGAAGAACTCGACAGCCTCTGCCGCATGGCTGCCGGGCTCGAGCGGGAGCAGCCCGACCGCCCATTTGGAGAACGGCTGCAATTGCGCGTAAATCAGTCCCCAGGCAACCAGGAATGCCGCGGTCCCGGCCAGCCAGACGGCTCCCCGCGGCTCGCGCCCGGCTTTCGTCTCCAGCGTGGTCATGCGGCCGCCCTCCTGTCGCGCGACGGCAGCGCCAGGACGGCCTCGACGACTGCAATGATACGCGGATCGAGATGGGGATTCCGGCGGTAGCGAACCCATTGAGCATCGCGACGATCAATCACCAGCCCGACAATCTTCAGCATGGCCATGTGACGCGACATCCGCGACTGGGTGGCGCCCAGCTTCTTCATCAGCTCGCAGACGCAGTGTTCCTGACCGTCCCACAGAAGCCGCAAGGCCTCCAGCCGCGTCTCTTCGGCCAAGGCCGACACGATGTCGATCGGATCCATTGTCATCCTGCACTGTTCCTGATCGACTATTGCGCATTTCCGCCTATGCGCATATTCGCATATATACGTAGCCGTCTCGGCGGTTATCGATTGTTACTGATCGATTTCTTGTCACGATTGCGCGGAGGATCGACGTGCCCGAACTGTGCGCCTGAGACACCGCGAGCACTTCCGCCTCCTGCAGAG
This sequence comes from Rhodopseudomonas sp. NSM, assembly GCF_052445935.1. Lineage (NCBI taxonomy): Bacteria > Pseudomonadati > Pseudomonadota > Alphaproteobacteria > Hyphomicrobiales > Nitrobacteraceae > Rhodopseudomonas > Rhodopseudomonas sp. NSM. The sequence goes on from NZ_JBQTCH010000002.1 coordinate 619,471, forward strand.
CTGAATGGCCGGTTTGAGAGCAGTTCGACACCAGCATCTTCGTGCAGGAACGTCCGCAAATTCAGCCCGGGTTCAAATCGGGCGACCGGGGTTCGGCGACACCGGCGGCCCACTGCTGCTATTCGGCCCCTCCAGAAGACATTCAGCGAAGCGCGATGCTGAGGCGGTGGGTGGCAGGTGAGAAGATCTCACGATCAACAGGCGCTTTTCCAAACTCGTTCCGTCGACATCGAGCGCGACCAGCGTGCGGTTCAGCAATTCATCCTGGATCGCCGATTCCATTACGATCGAAATGCCTCGCCCGGCGCGCACCGCACGCTTGACGCCTTCGGTAGACCCCAATCCGTCCAGATAATGCAGGCGCGCAACGACGCTTCCCAGCGCCTCGCGCAGGATACGCCCCGTTCCGGTGCCCGGTTCGCCGGTGAGGATCAACTCCTTGGTCAGATCTTCCCGGTCGATGGACTTTTTTCCGGCCCAATGGTGATCCGGCGCCACGATCACTTTGAGAGTCTCGGCGCTCCAACTGGTGACGTCGAAACCGTCGGTATCCTCCCAGGCCTCCAGGACGGCGAGATCCGCCTCACCGCTCTTGAGACGGGCGGCGGCCTGCATGTTGCTCCCAATCCAGACGCGGACTTCGACCCTGGCGTCACGCTCGAAAGCCGCAATGCGGGGGTGGAGCAGATAGGTGCCGATGTTGCTCGAGGCGGCAACGGCAAGATGCGGGCGCTGGATCAGGTCGGCCGCGCGCAGGGCTGTGGCCACCAGAGCCCGGGCCAACGGCAGAAACCGTGCCCCTGCCGGCGTCAGGTGCGGATTCCCCGCCTGGCGAACCAGCAGCACCGACCCGAGCGACGCCTCGAGCTGGCGGAGATGTTCGAGAACCGTGGAGGGCGAAAGCCCGACTGTTCTCGCGCCGGCACGTATGCTCCGCGCCTCGATAACCGTCAAAAAACTGCGGACATGCGTCAGGTTCAGCAAGGTGGCTACCGCCAGTTCTGTCAGGCCAGCGCAGTTTCCGGTTTTTCGCCAGCCAGCACCCTCAAGATGCTGTCCGCCGCGGAATACTCGATGGCCCTGCGCGATTCAACGACTGCGGAGCCGAGATGCGGCGTCAACACGGTCTTCGTGGTCATGCTCAGCAAGCGCGGTTCGATCTCGCGAGGGCGATCCCCGCGAGCCCAGTCCTCGCACGCGAAAACATCCGCGGCGTAGCCGCCCAAATGGCCGCTTTCGAGCGCATCCGCCACGGCGGCCTCATCGACCAGTGAGCCGCGCGCCGGATTGATCAGCAAGGCGCCCGCCTTCATCGACCGGAGAAAGGCATGCCCCACGATCCCCTGGGTCGCAGGGGTCAGGGGCATGCCGAGAATGAGGATATCCGCCGATCCCGTGAGGACATCCATCGTCACACGCTCGGCATCGTCCGGCACCGACGGATTCCAGTTCGCGTCGCAGGCCAGAACGCGACATCCAAAGCCCGACAGGCAGCGCGCGATCGCCTGCCCAACCCGGCCATAGCCCACAATGCCCACCGTAGAGCCGGCAAGGCCGAGGCCGTAAAACTCCGGTCGCCAGCCATTGAACCCGCCCCGGCGAATGGCGGCGTCCCCGGCAAGGATGTGACGCCCAAGCGCGATCGTCAGCCCCACGGCGAGTTCGGCCGTCGGGCGCGTGAGCAGATCGGGCACGATAGTGACGGTGACGCCACGCGCGGTGGCAGCTTCGACGTCGATGTTGTCAAAGCCTTTCAGAGCGGCCCCGATCACGCGCAGGCGTGGACAGGAATCGAGAAACTCGGCGTCGATGCAGTCGGGCATGAAGGCCATCAGCGCGTCGGCAATACTTGCGTGAGCCAACAACACGTCGGCGGGCCACGGGGTCTCGAGATGATTGGCAATGATCCGCGCGCGCCCGGAGAACAGCGCGCGTGTATCATCGAACGTGCGATTGGTCAGAACCACCAGAGGCAGGTCGGTCATGGGATCACTTCAGGGACTTGCGGAGCCAGCCGCCGATCGAATCGACGATGACTACACAGAGCAAAATGGCGAGAAGAATGGCCGAGACCTGATCGTAGTTGAGCAGGCGTAGCGCGGCCATCAGTTCGAAACCGATGCCGCCCGCCCCGACGATGCCGAGCACGGCGGAGGCGCGAAAGTGATACTCCCACCGGTAGATCGTCACATCGGTGAGTTGCGGCAGCACCTGCGGCAATACCGCATGGGTGATGACCTGCAATGGCGTGGCGCCGGCCGCCCGCGCTGCTTCCAGCGGCTTGGGATCGACGTGCTCGATCGCCTCGGCGTAGAACTTGCCCACCATGCCGACCGAATGGAGCGCCAGCGCCAGCACGCCCGGAAGCGCCCCGAAACCCACCGCCGCCACGAACAGAACGCCGAGAATGATTTCGGGCACCGAACGCAGCAAGGCCAGCAACGTCCTGACGAGAAAAGCCACGCCCCGGTAGGGGCTGGTGTTGGGCGCCGCCAGCAGCGCGAGCGGCAGTGAGAACAACACCGCCAGCGCCGTCCCGGCAATCGACATCGCCAGCGTATCCGCCAGCGGCCGCAGCCAACTCTGCCAGCGTGAGAAATCCGGCGGGATCATTTCGGCCGCGAGTTGCCGAAAGGCCGGACCCGCCTCGATAAAGCGCTGCGGGTCGAAGAAACCGGTCGAAGCCAGCGCCACGACCACCGTCGCGACGATGCCGCCGAGCAGCAACCAACCCCGTCGCGCCGCCTGTGTTTCGCGGACAAGCGTGGCTTCGAAGCTCCCCACTTGAGTCACCACCTCACCCGAGCTTGGCGATATCGAGATTCAGGATCTTGGCCATGTCGCGCAGCACGTCGTAATCCTTGTCGGTGGCCGGGGCGAGTCCATCCACGCGGAACAGCTTCAGGATGGCCGGATCCTTGAGATTCAGGAACGCATTGCGGATCGACGTCTTCAGCTCCGGCGTCAGATATCCTTGAAGCGTCATCGGATAGTTCGGTATCGGATCGGAAAGGCCGATCTGCACGAGCTTCGTGGCGTCGATCTTGTTGCTCTCGACCAGCACGCGGTAGATCTGTTCCGAGAGCGCACCCGCCGGCACCTGCCCCGCGGCCACGGCCCTCGCCACGGCGTCGTGCTTGCCCAGATGGACCACCTTGTAGTCCCTGTCGCCGATCAGACCCGCCTTGGCGAGATGTGCGCGCGGGGCGAGATGGCTGGAGGTCGAGGCCTGGTCGCCGAAGGCGAAGGGCTTGCCCTTGACGTCCGCAAGCGTCTTGACCGGACCATCGGCAGACGCGATCAGGATGGAATTGTAGTTCGGCTTGCCCTTTTCCACGCCGACCGCGAACGGCTCGATCTCCGGCGCCTTGGATTTGGCGAGCACGTAGGAGAACGGCCCGAAATACGCGACCTCGATCCGACCGAAACGCATCGCCTCGATCATCGACGAATAGTCCGTCGTTACAATGATCTCGACCGGCTTGCCGAGGGTCTGCTCGAGATACGCCTTCAGCGGCTGCGCATTCTGGATCAGGGTCGCGGCGTTCTCATCGGGGAGCAGCGCAACGCGCAGCTTTTCGGGGTTGGTCTTGTCGGCCAGCACCGGCGTCGACAGGGCGGACAAGCCGAGGGCGGTGCTGACAAGCAGGAACTGACGGCGATTCATGATGTTCTCCCGTTTGGATGGGTTATTCGGCGGCAAGCGCGAAGGAGCTGTTCGTCGAGGAATTCGAGGCGCCGTAGATGGCGTCGAGCTTGATGTCGCTCAAGGCGGAGGGCGCGCCATCGAACACGACCCGCCCCTGAACCAGCGCACAGATTCGATCCGCGAACTGCCGGGCCAGCTCCACCTGATGCAGGCTGACCACGGTCGTGATGCCGTCCTCGCGGCAAATCCGGTGAAGATCGGATAGCACCTGAAACGCCGTGGCGGGGTCGAGACTGGCGACAGGCTCGTCGGCGAGAATGATATCCGGATTCTGCGCCATGGCGCGGGCGATACCGACTCGCTGCTGCTGGCCGCCGGAAATCTGGTCGGCGCGCTCCAGCGCCCGCGCCGCCAAGCCGACGCGATCCAGTGCCTCGAGTGCGACCATCCGGTCCGCCTTCGGCAACGGCAGCAGGGACCGCAGCGACGAATGATGCGCCAATCGGCCCATCAGCACATTCTTCAGAATACTCAGGCGCCCGATGAGGTGATGCTGCTGGAACACCATGGCGGTGCGACGCCGATGCGAGCGCAGCGCCGCAGCGCTGGCGAAAATGGATTTGCCGTCACTGCCGAGGACATCGCCCGAGCGGGGACGGACAAGCCCGTTCAGCGCCCTGAGCAACGTCGACTTGCCAGCACCCGAACTGCCCAACAACACGACGAAGCTGCCGCGCTCGAACGATAGCGTGGTCGGCTCGAGCGCGACCACGCCGTTGGCATAGGTGACGCAGATTTCGCGACTGGACAGCATGGAGCCTCACCGATCCGACACCGCGCGCTGTTCGATAAAACCGAACATTCATGCGCTTCGTTCGGCATCTTCATACGGGGGCTTTGCTACAAGGAAATGACATCGCGACCGTCGCATCGATCGAAAGTCTTGTTACGACTCGTCTTGCCGCGGAATCGCGTCGTCGACCCGCACGCCCGAGGGAATGCAGCCGTATCCATCGAGCTCATCGTGCCGCCGGCAAGATCACTTACAACCTGGGCGACTCACTGGCTTCGCTTCCGATATCGCGTAAGGCATCTAGCCTGCAGCCAACTGTAGCGTTCGGCGCGACGCATTCACTCTCGATCAGCAGCGACGACTTCCATCGTCACGCGCCGTACAATCCTCATTCAAATGGTTCGACGTCGCTCAAGTTCGTCCGTCGAGGTCCGGGGAAGACTTGGCTTCGGCAAGAGCAGCGCTGATCCGTGGGACCAGTTCGCGCGCCGTGCGCCCTGCCCCGATCAGCGTCGCGGAGGCGGCACCCGTCCAGTTTCCATAGCCCGCCAGCCAAAGCCGGGGCTCCTTGACAGACCGCTGATCAACGACCTCGATGCGTCCATCGGATTCGACGACGCCAAGCGAGCGCAGGTGATCGGTCGCAGGTCGAAAGCCCGTGCACCACAGCACGGCGTCGTGCCGACTCTCACTTCCATCCCGCCAAACCACGCCGCTCTCCGTGAAGCGCTCGAACGGTCGGACCGCATTGAGAACGCCCCGATCTCTCGCCGCTTTCACAGGAGGCACCATGACGATGTCGCCCAGCGTGGTGTTGGCAGCCGGGTCGAAGTCTCCCGGCACCCTTGCGCTCGCGCGCTCGAACAAAACGCGGCCGTCGACATCATCGGGCAGAAAAACCGGATCCTTGCGGGTGACCCAGACCGTCTCGGCCCCCTCGCTGACCTCCGCGAGAATTTGCGCACCGGAGTTGCCGCCGCCCACGATCAGCACTCGCTTACCCACAAACGGATCGGGGTTTTGGTAGTCCGCCGAGTGCAGCTGAACGCCGCGAAAGCGGTCGCGGTCGGCATAGGCTGGAATGTAAGGTGCGCGCCAGGTGCCAGTGGCACTGACGACTGCACGCGCCGTGATGCTGCGTCGATCCTCGAACTCGAGACGCAGCAGTTCGCCATCGCGTTCCACGGATCGGACATCGCAGGGCCGCTCGATCGGAAGCCGATAGCGTTCCTCGTAGCGCGTCAGATAGTCGATCACTTCATCGCGTGTCGGGAATCCTGCAGTCCGGCTCGATGGCATCGGCCAGCCGGGAAGCGAACTGTAGCCTGCAGGTGAGAACAGGCGCAGGGACTCCCAAGTGTGAAGCCAGGCGCCGCCGGGACGGTCATCGGCATTCAGCACGACGAAATCGATCTCGGCGCGGCGGAGATAATAGGCCACGGCAAGACCCGCCTGCCCGCCTCCGATCACGACGACATCATGATCGGCGCGGCTCATCGGGAACGCGTCTGCGGAGCGATTGCGATCGCCGAAAGGTCGTTTGCCGGGTCCAAGGCTTTTCCGCTCGCCTTGCGTTCCGAGTAGCGGTCGACGAGACGCGTCGCGTGGGGGCGAGTGAGGATCGTGAAGCGGACCAACTCCTCCATCAGGTCGACGATGCGATCGTAGTAGCCCGAGGGCTTCATTCTCCCGGCATCGTCGAACTCCTGATAGGCCATGGCGACGCTCGACTGATTGGGGATCGTGATCATCCGCATCCATCGGCCCAGCAGCCGAAGCGTGTTCACTGCATTGAAGCTCTGCGAGCCGCCCGACACCTGCATCACGGCGAGCGTGCGCCCCTGGGTCGGGCGCATCCCGCCCATGTTGAGCGGCAGGTTGTCGATCTGCGCCTTCATCAAACCCGTGACCGTGCCGTGCCGCTCGGGGCTGCACCAGACCATTCCCTCGGACCACATCGCGTGCTCGCGCAATTCGTGGATCGCGGGATGGTCGTCACCGGGGATCTGGTCCGGGAACGGCATGTCCGAGGGATCGAAGATGCGGACCTCGGCGCCGAACAGGCGGAGCAATCGAGCGGCCTCCTCGGTAGCCAACCGCGAGAACGAGCGTAGCCGCAACGACCCGTAAAGCATCAGGATCCGCGGCTTGCGGCCGTCCGGTCCGAGATCGATCGCGGGCCGCTCATGGATGAAACGCCGATCGAGAGCCGGCAGGTGGTCCGGATCAGGTAGTGTCCGTAGACGCATGATGGGCCTTTATGGGGTCCTCACGCCGAAACGCGACTAGGCCAGCGTGGGTTCGGCTGGAAATCCAATAATCCGATAAGCCATTGAAATCATTGGAGCGGGTGAAGGGAATCGAACCCTCGTATTCAGCTTGGAAGGCTGCTGCTCTACCATTGAGCTACACCCGCGCTGGCCGTTCCCTAACATGCTCGCCGGCCGGTCTCAACACCCACCGCCGGATCGCTTCGGCCGAAGAGCCGTCGATCCGCAGCCCGGCCGCGCCGCCCGCCCACCACGGCAGACCCGGCGTCCTGCGCGAACGCGATTGCGACCCTCAATTGCTGAGCCGGCTCCCGCCGTCAGCGGATGGCCAGGAACCGAAATGTCCCGTTCCAGTTGTGCAGGAAACCACTCCCTGAAATTCACAACAGGAGGCGACGATGGGTCTGTTCACCAAGGACATCCAGACGATGGAGGACATGCTCGTGCATGGACTTCGCGACATCTATTATGCCGAACAGCAGATCACCAAGGCACTGCCGACGATGATCGAACAGGCCACCAACCGCGATCTGTCGCAGGGCCTCAAGGCGCATCTCGAAGAGACTCGCAAGCAGATCGAGCGACTTGATCAGGTGTTCAAGAAACTCGGCGAGACGCCGTCGGGCACCGACTGCCCGGCGATCGACGGCCTGATCAAGGAGGCCAACGCGACGTCCAGCGAGATCGCCGACAAAGCCGTGCTGGATGCGGCCATCGTCGCCAATGCTCAGGCCGTCGAACACTACGAGATCGCGCGCTACGGCACCCTGATCGCATGGGCCGAGGAACTCGGCCACGACGATATCGTCCGGTTCCTCACCACCAATCTGAACGAAGAAAAGGCCGCCAATACCAAGCTCAATACCGTGGCGCTCCGCAAGGGCGTCAATCGCAAGGCCGCAAGCTGAAGGAACATTCGATGAAACGCACTGCAATCATTCTGGGATGCCTGTTGCTGGTGTCGCCGGCGCTGGCGCAATCGATCACCGAGAAGACCGGAGTCAATTCCGTCCTCGGCGTCGCACCGTCCACCGCCGACTTCGTCAAGCAAGCGGCGATCAGCGACATGTTCGAAATCCAGTCGAACAAGCTGGCAGAAGCCAAGGGCAACGCCGCGGAGAAGGCCTTCGCCAAGCAGATGGTCGCCGACCACACCAAGACCAGCAACGAGTTGAAGTCGCTGGTGTCGGGCGGGAAGGTCACGGCCCAGTTGCCGACCGCGCTCGACGACGCCCATCAGAGCAAACTGGAGAAGCTGAAGACCGCCACCGGCGCCGAGTTCAGCGAGACCTTCATCGATCAGCAGGTCAGCGCCCACAAGGACGCCGTCTCGCTGTTCGACCGCTATGCGCGCGGCGGCGAGAACGCCGAACTGAAGAATTGGGCCGGCCAGACCCTGCCCGCGCTCAAGCACCATCTCGACATGGCGCAGAATCTCGAGAAGCAGCACAGCACGACCACCTCGAAATCCAACAAGTAAGCCACGCGCATTCTCGATCAACGGCCCGGACCGCGACGCGGCGCCGGGCCGTTTGCTGTCTCGGATCCGCGCAGACATTCCGCCCCTTAGTCAGGGAACCGAAGGCGGGCTGCGGCATTATCGCGTTCGACAGAATGGGGGACGATATCATGACAGATCAATCGGCATCGTCGATGTCGCGTGCCGCCTGCGCGACGCGGTTTCAACCAGAGGCACGACGATGACCGGTACCGATATTCTCGATCCGCCGCCGGCCACTGGAGCGGCCGCCGAAGCGAAACAACCGCCGAAGCCCACGCCGGCCTACAAACTCATCACCGACACCAGCAACGTCCGGGAAGGCCTGCCCTACCCCCTCGGCGCCTGCTGGGACGGCGAAGGCACCAACTTTGCGCTGTTCTCCGCCAACGCCACCAAGGTCGAGGTATGCCTGTTCGACGGCGACACCGAGCGCCGGATCGAGTTGCCCGAGTACACCGACGAAGTCTTCCACGGCTACATCCCTGATATCGGCCCCGGCACGTTCTACGGCTATCGCGTTTACGGCCCCTACGAGCCGGAGAACGGCCACCGCTTCAATCCGAACAAGCTGCTGCTCGACCCTTACGCGCGCGCCCACGCCGGCGAGCTGAAATGGGACCCGGCGGTGTTCGGCTATCAGATGGAAACCGGCGACGACACCACGTTCGACGAACGCGACTCCGCGGCATTCGTGCCGAAATGCGTCGTCGTCGATCCCGGTTTCGACTGGAAGGGCGAACCCGGCCGCAAATTCGTGCCGTGGGACCAGACCATCGTCTACGAAACCCACGTCAAGGGCTTCACCAAGCTGCACCCGCAGGTGCCCGAAGAGCTGCGCGGCACCTATGCCGGCTTCGGCAGCCAGCCGGTGGTGGACTACATCGCCGCGCTCGGCGTCACCGCCGTCGAGCTGCTGCCGATCCACACCTTCGTCAACGACAGCTATCTGCTCGACAAGAAGCTGGTGAACTACTGGGGTTACAACACCATCGGCTTCTTCGCGCCCGACCCGCGTTATGCCGCGGATGTTCCGAACTCGCTGCGCGAATTCAAGGAGATGGTGGCGCGGCTGCACGATGTCGGCCTCGCGGTGATCCTCGACGTCGTCTACAACCACACCGCCGAGGGCAACGAACTCGGCCCGACGCTGTCCTTCAAGGGCATCGACAACGCCAGCTACTACCGCCTGCTGCCGGAGCAGAAGCGCTATTACATCAACGACACCGGCACCGGAAACACGGTCAATCTCACGCATCCGCGCGTGATCCAGATGGTCACCGACTCGCTTCGCTACTGGGCCGGCGAGATGCACATCGACGGTTTCCGCTTCGATCTCGGCACCATCCTCGCCCGCGAGGTTCACGGCTTCGACGAACAGAGCGGGTTCCTCAAGGCGGTCAATCAGGACCCGATGCTGAGCTCGGTGAAACTCATCGCTGAACCGTGGGATTGCGGACCAGGCGGCTATCAGGTCGGCGGATTTCCACCGGGCTGGGCGGAATGGAACGACAAGTTCCGTGATACGATTCGCGACTACTGGCGCGGCGACGCTTCGGTGTCGGCCCTCGCGCCACGTCTCGCCGCCTCCGGGGACGTCTTCAATCGCCAGGGCCGCCGGGCGTGGGCCAGCGTCAACTTCATCACGGCGCATGACGGCTTCACGCTCAACGACTGGGCCAGCTACAACGAGAAGCACAACATCGCCAATGGCGAGGACAACAAGGACGGCCATTCCGACAACCGATCGTGGAATTGCGGCGCGGAGGGACCGACCGAGGACGAAGAGATCCTCGCGCTGCGCGAGCGCCAGAAGCGCAACATGCTGGCGACGTTGCTGTTGGCGCAGGGCACGCCGATGTTGCTCGCCGGTGACGAATTCGGCCGGACCCAGCAGGGCAACAACAATGCCTATTGCCAGGATAACGAGATCTCCTGGGTGCATTGGGACCATGACGGCGCCGCGCAGGACCTGCTCGGCTTCAGCAGGCGGCTGATCGAACTTCGGCGGAACTGCCCGACGCTGCGCCGCAGCCGATTCCTGCAGGGCCAATACGACGAGGAGCTCGACGTCTGCGACGTCACCTGGATCAACGCCAATGGCGGCCCAATGCAGAACGAGCATTGGGAAGACGGCAATGTGAAGTGCTTCGGCATGCTGCTCGACGGCCGCGCCCGGAAGACCGGCATTCGGCGGCACGCCGAAGACGACACCGTGCTGCTGATCACCAACGCTTTCGACGGCGTGGTCGACTTCACCCTGCCCGAAGTTCCGCACGGCTCGAAATGGTCGCTGCTGCTCGACACCAACATGCCCGACGGCGCGGACGAGGAACAGTTCGCGTGCGGCTCGATCTATCAGGTCACAGCACGTTCGGTGCTGCTCTTCGGTCTGGTGGAGTAGTTTTCATCCACCGCCTCGCAATGGATCACCTCTGCCGCAAATTTGCGCAGGTGTTCAGTCGGTTAAGGGGGAACCCACTGAACGTCCCGTCATTGTCGATGACACATACATTGATGCGCAAGAGCGACGCGCACGCGAGCGACGGAGACAGCGGTGAAGATTCGAGCGGGCTACAACATCGCCTTCCAGTGCTTCCAGGAAACCCCGATGAACCTGCTGCTCAGCGTTCATCCGTCCCGGCAGCAGCACATCATCGGCGAACACAGGATCCGGTTCGCGCCGGAGGTTCCGGCGCGCGACTTCGTCGACATGTTCGGCAATATCTGCACGCGCATCGTCGCGCCGGCCGGCCGCATCGACATCAGCAATGATTTTCTGATCGAGGATTCCGGCCTGCCCGACGAAACGGCGCCGGGCGCGCGGCAACTGCCGATCGCCGAACTGCCGGACGAGGCACTGATCTATCTGCTCGGCAGTCGCTATTGCGACACCGACAAGCTGTCGAACCTCGCCTGGTCGCTGTTCGGCGGCATCACCTCGGGGTGGGAGCGGGTTCAGGCGATCGTCGACTACACCCACAATCAGATCGAGTTCGGATATCACTACGCCCGCAACGACCGCACCGCGTCGGAGGGGCATTCCGAGCGGATCGGGGTATGCCGCGACTTCGCGCACCTCGCAGTCGCGCTGTGCCGCTGCATGAATATTCCGGCGCGCTACTGCACCGGCTATCTCGGCGACATCGGCGTGCCGATCGATCCGGCGCCGATGGATTTCTCGGCGTGGTTCGAGGTCTATCTCGACGGCCGCTGGTATACCTTCGATGCCCGCCACAATCATCCGCGGATCGGCCGCATCGTCATCGCCCGTGGGCGCGACGCCGCCGACGTGGCGATCTCGACGTCGTTCGGCACCGCGCAACTGGTGCAGTTCGAGGTGATCACGCACGAGGTCACCGAACAGCCGGCTGCCGAACAGCAGGCGGCGCTGTCGAAGGTCGCGTAGACGAGTTTCGACAGTAGATACTGTGGCGGGAAAAGTCCCAATGCCCGGCCCTTGCGCCGGGCATTCTTACGCCAAGCATTCCTGTTGACGAAGATGCTGTGGATGCAGACGAAAGCGCCCGGGACGAGCCCGGGCCGATCGCAGAACATCCGGGAGGGGCCCGGACGGATCCATCCTTCGCCTGATCAGTTGCTGACCGTCCCCAGCGCGTTGCCCGATCCGTCCTGGCCCGGCACGGTGATCCGGACTTCGTGGCCGAATTTGATCGCGTTGGATGCCGCGGCGACAGCCGCCTCGAACGCCGCCTCCTTGCTGGCATACTCGCCGGTCGGGTCGTCGTCGTGCCGGATGCCCCAATTGTCGTCGCTGCCGATGATGTCGTAGTAAGCCTTGCCCATGTGCGCCTCCTTCGTGAACGATCGCGGTTTGTGTCGACAATCACCGCCGCAGCAGTTCGTTCCGGCTAGCAGGTCGATCCGGTTTCGCCGAGGAACCGGGACGCATCGGCGCCGTTGAGCCCGGAACCTTCACCGGAGATCGATATGAAGCGCCACGCGATCGTCTACTTCGCCACTCTCGTCGTGCTGTTACCGCTGGACTTTCTGTTCCTCGGCAGCGTCGGCAAGAAGATGTTCGAGCAGCACATCGGCGAACTGATGCTGAGCACCCCGCGCGTCGCGCCGGCAATTGCGTTCTATCTGCTCTACGCCGCAGGCATCGTGGTCTTCGTCAATGGCGCCGCGCCGGGCGACTGGCAGCACAACGCGCTTTACGGCGCGCTGTTCGGGCTGTTCTGCTACGCGACCTACGAGCTCACCAACATGGCCATCCTGCGGCAGTGGGATTGGGCGCTGGTCGGCACCGATATCGTGTGGGGATCGCTCCTCACTGCAGCAGCAGGCGCGCTCGGCGGCCTGCTGGCGCAGTGGACGCTGTCCAGGGTCGGTTGACCGCGCGCCGCGCGCTATGCGGCGCGCACCGTTCCGAGAAACTTCTCGACCTCGAGCTTCAGCCGGCTGCTGTCGCTGGACAGCGATTGAGCCGCGTGCAGCACCTGCGACGACGCCGCTCCGGTTTCCGTCGCACCGCGCTGCACGTCGGTGATGTTCGCCGACACTTGCTGGGTGCCGTAGGCGGCCTGCTGAACGTTGCGTGAGATCTCCTGCGTCGCCGCGCCCTGCTCCTCGACAGCCGAGGCGATGGTCGAGGAAATCTCCGACATCCTGCCGATCGTCCCACCGATTTCCTTGATGGCGGCGACCGACTGTTCGGTCGCAGACTGGATGCCGCTGATCTGCTGGCTGATTTCGCCGGTCGCCTTGGCGGTCTGTTCGGCGAGCGCCTTGACCTCGCTGGCGACGACCGCGAAGCCGCGGCCGGCCTCGCCGGCGCGAGCCGCCTCGATGGTAGCGTTGAGCGCCAGCAGGTTGGTCTGTCCGGCAATGGTGTTGATCAGTTCGACCACATCGCCAATCCGTGCCGCCGCCTGAGCCAGTTCCTCGACCCGGTCGTTGGTCTGGCGGGCCTGGTCGACCGCCTCCTGCGCGATCCGCGCCGACTCCTGGACCTGGCGGCTGATCTCGTTGACCGACGAACTCATCTCCTCCGTCGCCGACGCCACCGACTGTACGTTGGTGGAGGCTTCCTCCGATGCCGACGCCACCGTGGTGGCGAGCGACTGCGACCGTTCGGCGGTCGTCGTCAACGACGTGGCGGATGCTTCCAGTTCTTCCGAGGCAGACGACACCGTGTCGACGATCTCGCCGATCGCCCCTTCGAACTCGTCGGCAAGCCGGATCATGTCGGCCTTGCGCTTCATCGCGATCTCGCGATCGAGCGCGGTCTTGGCCTCGGCTTCATCACGGGCTTTCTGTTCGGCATTGGCCTGGATCAGGCCCACCGTCTTGCCGATATCACCGATCTCGTCACCGCGTTCGGCGCCGACGATCTTCACGTCCAGCCGCCCCGCAGCGATCTGGCCGAGGGCGCCGTTCAACCGCGTCAGCGGCCGCGCCACGCCGAGGAACGAGAAGATCGCCGAGCCGATCAACACCAGAATGATCGCTGCGCCGAATGCAAAATTGACCCGGCCGGACCAGGCGATCTCTGCAGCCGTTTTCGCCTTGGCATCGAGCACGGATTGCTGTGATTTCTCCACCGCGCCACGCAGCATGATGGCGGCCTTGTTGGCGATCGGGACGGTGCGCTCACGGCTGATGCTGTTCTTCAACGTATCGGCGGCGAATGCTTCCGTCGTGGTCTTCGCATAGGTCGCCAGCATGGCTTCGAGGTCGCGCAGCGCAACCTTGGTGGTGGCGTCCGGCGCCTGTGCGCCGGCGCGTTTCAGCGCCTCGGCAGTTGCCGAAACCTTGCTGTCCATCTTGGCTTTGTAGTCCTTGTCCTCGACCACGAAGTACTTCCAGCCGATCGAGCGGATTCCGGCGAAATCCCCGTCGGCAGCCCGCAGGCTCGCGACCGGCGGACTGTCGGCGAGCGCCGCTTCCAGCGCCTCGACCTTCTTGTCCCACTCGCCGGCTATCGTCGCTCGCTTGAGGTTGAGTTCGAGGCCTCGGCGATGCTGATCGGCCTGCTCGCCGGCGCCGACGGCGTATTCGATGGCCATCTTCTTGATTTCAGAGAACTTTTCCCTCTCCGGCGCCGAGATTGCGAGCGAGATCGCCGCATCGAGCAGTTTGCCCTGCGCGATCCGGGCATCATTGAACTGGTTCGTGCGCTGCTCGAGCTCCTTGAGCGACCGCGACAGCCGGACGCCGCGCACCGCGAGTTGCATGTTGCGCATTTCGGATTCGGCGATCAGCGCCTTCTCGGAAACATGCGCCTCGATATCCGCGAGCCGCGTCGCTTCATTCACCTTCGATTCGGTGATGGACTGGTTGACCACCATGCCAATCGCCAACGATATGCCGATGAGGCCGGCGATTCCGAGTTTGTTTCCGATTCGATTGAGCTTGAGCATTGCGACCATCCTTTGATGTCGCAAAACATACGGCTGAGCTCTGAGGAGCTCGTTAACGCTGAAACTGGTAGTACTACGGGTCGTCGAAGGTTCAAGGCCCGGCCCTTGATCGGACGACTCTCGATCCGCACTACCCTTCGGCCCCGAGGCCGGCGGCCCGCTAGCTGCGCCGCAATCGGGCGATATCGGTGACCTGGACGTTGACGGTGCGCGCGCGGCCGTCGCGGATCACCTGCAGCTTGATCTCGTTGCCGATGCCGACTCGTTCGAGCATTCCGGCGAGGTCCGACATGCTGTGAATCTCCTGTCCGTTGGCGCCGACGATGACATCCTCGACCATGCCGGTTTCGCTGGCGCCGGTGAGTCCTGCACGCGCCGCCGGAGAGTCCGGCAGCGTCCGCACGACGACGACGCCGTCGATGCCGAGCCGGGCGGCCTCGTTCTCGTCGGCGGCGATGATGCCGATGCCGGGCACCGGCACGGTGCCGGTCTTGATCAGCGCGGTGGCGATACGATTGACCGAGTCGACCGGGATCGCGAAGCCGATGCCCGCCGATGCGCCTGATCCGGAAATGATCGCGGTGTTCAAGCCGATCAAGCGGCCGGCGCTGTCGAGCAAGGGGCCGCCGGAATTGCCGGGGTTGATGGCCGCATCGGTCTGGATCACGCCGCTGACTTCATGCGCGGCCGCGGTCGGCAGCCGCCGCTGCAGCGCGCTGACGATGCCGGTGGTCAGCGTCTGCTCGAGACCGTACGGACTGCCGATCGCGAAGGCCGACTGTCCGACCTGCAAGTCCGACGAACTGCCGATCGCGATCGGGCGCAGCGCCGCGCGCGGCCGCTCGAGCTGCAGCACCGCGAGGTCGTAGTTCGGCGCGGTGCCGACGACCCGCGCGGTGACGAATTCACCGGTCGACAGCCTTGCGCCGAGGGCGCTGGCGCCCTGGATGACGTGATTGTTGGTGATGACGTGGCCGGCGGCATCCCAGATCACGCCGGAGCCGGACTGCACGCCGCCCTGCTGCTGCTCGAACAGCGACGGCGAACGCCGGCTCGACTGGGCGAACACGTGCACCACCGAAGGCGACACCCGCTTGAACAGCTCGATGGTCGAAGTTTCCGCCGGCGCAAGTTCGCCACGGGCAGTGACGGTGCGCGGGCCGGACACCGAGAACCATAGTGAAGCGAGATAAGGCTGGGCGACCCAGGCGGTCGCCAGCAGCAGGAGCCAGATCACGGCGATCCGGAGCAGCAGATCGGTACGCTGGGCCCGGCGAAGTTGCGGATCGGGCCTGGGCGCTGTCGGCGGGACAGATGAGGGCATTGGTCACGGTCCTTGCATCCCGTCGGAACGGGACTCGGTTCCGGGGAGTTCCGCTCCTTAATGCGCTGCGGTGAGCGACGGTTCCACCGGAGCGACCGCCATCACAACCAAGATGAATTCGCGGCCATGAAAGCTACGGCCGCCGGCGCGCCGCTGGCGCAGAAGGAATCAGGCTTCTATATCGGAACCAGATCGGCGGATGGCGCCGACGCCAGCAGGACGATCGATGTCTGACCCTCTTTCCACCATGATGCTGGTGATCTCGGTGTGGGCGCTGCCGCTCGTCATCGCGATCACCTTTCACGAGGCGGCGCACGCTTACGTGGCCCGGGCGTGCGGCGACGACACCGCATGGATGCTCGGCCGCGTCACGCTCAATCCGATCAAGCACATCGATCCGTTCGGTACGATCCTGCTGCCGTTGCTGCTGCTGGCGATCCAGTCGCCGTTCCTGTTCGGCTACGCCAAGCCGGTCCCGGTGAATTTCCGCGGACTGCGGCATCCGCGGCGCGACATGATCCTGGTGGCGGCCGCGGGGCCGGCAATCAATCTCCTGCTGGCGCTGATCGCCGCGATCGCCATCCGCCTGATCGACATGCCCGGGGAAGCCGGCGAATGGCTGATGCGAAATCTCGCCAATGCAATTCTGATCAACGTCGTACTGGCGATCTTCAACCTGATCCCGATCCCGCCGCTCGACGGCGGCCGGATCGCCGTCGGCGTGCTGCCACGGTTCCTGGGGCGGCCGCTGGCGCGGCTCGAGCCCTACGGTATGCTGATCCTGATCGGACTGGTCTTCCTGATGCCGCTCGCCGGCCTCGGTGGCGCGACGCAGTGGATCGCGCAATCCAGCCGCTACGTCGTCGAGGCGATCCTGCGCCTGACCGGTAACGCCTGAGGTGCGTGACTCCGCCGTCCACGCCGAACCGCGCGCGACTTCCGCGCGACCTCCGCGACTGTCGTTGAACCGTCGCCGGACTACGGCAAGCTGTCGCCGGCAACGACGACAGCGAGCGACCGATGGAGCCGACGATCGACGGACCGAGGCGGCGGCATAGGAGCGCTGTCGCCGCGCTGACCGCATTCACATTGACGGCCATGCTGACCGCAGTCTCCGCCCAGTCGGCGGCGCCTTCTCCTGCTGCCCCGTCCGCCGCCACGGTCGAACGCAGCGCGCGCGCCGCCGCCGGCAAGCCGGTGCGGGTCGGGGTCTATCTCAATGTCCAGCCGGATTGCAGCTCGGGCCCGCTGCCCTCGATCCGCCTGGTCAGCCCGCCCGGCAACGGCACGGTGAAGATCAAGCGCGGCAAAATCAGCGCCACAAACTACAAGCAATGCCTGGCGCTGGAAGTGCCGGGCTTCGTCGCCTTCTACCAGAGCAAGGCCGACTTCACCGGCACCGACACGGTGACGCTCGAAGTCAAATTCCCCGAGGGCCGCATCCAGGTCCAGCGCATCACCGTCACGGTCGGCGTCGGGCCGGGCGGCCAGAAGATCTGAGGCGAGCGCAAGCCGTCGTGCGTCGCCTAACGCCGCCGTCGCGGCGCCGATCCACGAGAAAGGCCGCCCGCGGGCGGCCTTTCTGATGCGACAGTTGAACCCCTCACGTCGCGTAGGTGTGAGACTGGTTGGTCAGACTGTTCAGCACAACGTTGACCTGATCGGTGCCGCCGGTGTCGAAACCTGTCAGCGTTGCCACGCTCTGCCAGGTTGTTCCGGCCGTCGTATCGACATCGACCTGAAGGCTGACATTGGCGCCCGCCCCATCAAACAGCCGAACATTATCGCCGGTCTGGCTGCCTCCATAGAGGGAGTTGAGCAACCCGGTCAGATCGATGCTGTCGCCTTGACCAGAGTTGTAGTCGAGGATGCTGTCGCCGCCGCCATCACTTAGATCACCAGACTGCCACTTGAAGGTGTCCGAGCCGGCCCCACCGCGCAGCGTGTCACGCCCCCCGCCGCCGATCAGGATGTCGTCGCCGTCACCGCCAGAGAGGCTGTCGCGCCCCCCGCCGCCGATCAGCACGTCGTTGCCATCTTCACCGCCAAGCGCGTTTGCCGAACCGTTGCCGGTCAGCGAGTCGTTGCCCGAGCCACCCGTCACGTTCTCGATGTTGGCGACCGACGTGAACCCGGTAGCCGTTCCGACGGAAAGATCGACAGTCACGTCCTGCGTCGTTCCGACATAGGACAAGGTATCCGTACCGCTGCCGAGATCGGCCGTCACGCTCTCGACATTGACGACGCTACCGGTCCCGAATTGCGTCATCACATTTCCAGCGACCACGACCGTGAGTGTGTCGGCCCCGCTCGTGCCGGTCATCGCCAGCGTATCGGATCCGATGCCGCCGTCGACGATATCGGCGCCGTCGCCGATCGCATATTTGAACAGGTCGTCGCCGGACCCGCCGACCAGCACGTCGTTGCCGGCGCCACCTGTGATCGTATCGCTGCCGGCGCCTCCATCGATGAAGTCGCTGCCGGCACCGCCCTTCAGCGTGTCGTTGCCGGCCATGCCGTACAGCGCGTCCTCCCAATCGCCGCCGTTCATCAGGTTGATGCCCGACTGGCCAAGCATCACGTCGATCCCGCTGCCCGCGTCGGCCTCGTTGGTGTCGTTCGCGCCCGTGAAGGTGACGATGTCGTGATAGCCGTTGCTGTTCCAGTAGAGCAGCGCGGCGCTCCAATTGCCCGAGACCACTTCGACATTGTAGCCCGAATCCGGCAGGGCGGTCAGAGCCAAATAGGTCGAGACGGAGCCGACGCTGTCGGTCGCTGTCACCTTGTAGATGGAGACACCCGCGTCGCCCGAAGATGGGTTGCCCGTGAACTGGTTTCCGTTCCGGCTGATCCAGTTGGCTTCGGACTGCGAACTCGGGGCGACCAGCGTGTAGGTGTAGCTTACCGGGCCGGTGCCGCCCGAGAACAGCGTCGTCGCATCGAAGCTGATCGCATTGGGCGAATCGCCGTTGTCCGCCAATGCATAGCGACCATTGGCGCTGGTCGTGTCGTTCACCGTCAGCGGCGACGCCACCACGTCGTTGGTGCCGTTGATCGTCACGTCGATGATCTCGCTCGCGGTGCCGTCGGCCGACGTCACCGTCAGCGTATCGTGCACGACGTCACCAGCGTTCAGATTCTGCACGTTGGTCGCCGCATTGTTCAGCGTGTAGCCCCACGCACCGGTCGTCGTGTTGAAGGTGAAGGTGCCGTAGGTCCCGGTCAGCGAGGCCGGGGTCTGGAACTGGTTCTCTCCGCTGTCGACGTCGGTGATCGTCAACGCGCCAGTTGCGTTCAACACGCCGTCTTCCGTCACGACTCCGGTATTCGTTCCAGCAATCGACGCGAGATCGTTGGTCCCGCTCAATGTGACGGTCACATTCTGCGCCGTCGTGCCGCCGTGGCCGTCGTCGATGCTGACCGCGTAGGTCTGGGTGACGGTCTCGCCGGCGGCCAGATGCTGGATGGAGGCGTCGTCGACCAGATAGCGCCAGGACACCGTTCCGGACCCATCGGCCGTCGCGCTATCGGCGATCACGGCCGTGAACGCACCGTAATAACCAGTGGCCATGGGCGTGTAGCTGACCTGATGCACATCGCCGATGTCGGCATCGCTGAAGCTGAGCGTGCCCTGCGTGGTTTCGATGCCGGCTGTTATGACGGCCGTGACCGAGACGTCGTCGAGGACCCACCAGCCCTTGGTGTCCTGCATGGCGATGCTGATCGTGGTGCTGGGACCGGTCGCGGTGACGTTCATGCTGTACAACGTATAGTTTGCATAGCCCCCCGACGCCGGGACGTTGCCTTGCGCAAACACCGTCTGGCCGCCCCAAATGACGTTGAGGCTCTCGGCTTCGCCGACCGTGTCGAACGGGTTCGATGCCCAGAAACGGATGTTGTAGGTGACGCCGGCCACGGTCTGGAGGGTCTGGGTCAGCGAGCCCGATCCCTGATAGACGCCGACCGCATTGCTGCCGGTGTGCGGTGCGCCGAGATTGACGACATTCACCGCCGTCCAGCCGTTCAGGCGAGCAGTAGCGTCCGAGCCCTCGAAGCTGCCATTGGTGACGCGCTGGCCCAGCGGCACGGTGTAGGAGAAGTCCTCTGTCACGTGGCCCGAGGACGTCGAGGTGAACACCGGCGGCGAGTTGATCAGATCCGGCAGCGTCAAGGTTCCGTCGGTGAATACGAACGTCTCGTAGTTCGTCAGCTGGTGGGTGACGCCGTTGTAGGTCACCTGCGCGCCGATCACGGTCTGCCCATCCTGCGCGAAGACTTTGGTGTAGCTAGCGTCCGCGAAGGCGAACCCGAATTTCACGGTGTCGCTATCCGCGCCGCCGTCCGACACAATCCGGACGTCATGGGCGTATCCGGTCAGGTCGAGCGTGTCGTCGCCGGCGTCGCCGTTGATCGTCAGGGTCGAGGTCGCGATTCCGGTTCCGAGCAGTGCGCCGGACACGTGGAAGGTGTCGCCGCCGCCGCCGCCATTGACCACCCACTCCTCGACCGCGGTGGTCGCGACTTCGAAGTTCGTGTTCGCGGCCGCTGTGCCGGATGCGTCGATATTCGCCGCCAGATAGTTACCGCCCCCGAGATTGATGGCGTTGATGTTGAACGTCTCGGCCGCCGCGGTGCCATCGATGATCTGCGTGTCCGTATCTGTGCCGCCATCGACCGTGTCGATGCCGCCACTGCCGGCGGCGTAGATGATCGTATCGTTGCCGGCGCCGCCCTGGATGGTGTTGGAGCCGCCACCGCCGATCAGGGTGTCGTTGCCGCCGTTACCGAACAGACGGTTGGTGCCCGAACCGCCGACCAAAATATCGTCGCCGGCGCCGCCATAGGCCTGATCGGTGCTGCCGAGCCGATCGAGGCCGACGACCTTGTCGGTCACGGATGTCCGGTCGGTGGCGGTGTGCGCGGCCACGGTCTGGCCGTCGATGGTCTGCGCGGTCTCACTCATGTTGACGAACACAGCCGAGTTCGGCGCGGTGTAACCCGTCGAGACCGAACCCGCCGCATCGACCACGACGCTGAAATTGTTGGTGTCGGTATCGCCGTCGCCGTCCTTGATTTCGAACCCGAAGTTGAGCGTGAGCTGCTGAACGGAGCCCGTCGCGGCCGGATGGTCGATCGGCTGCAGCAAAGTGAAATTGTACGAGCCGGTTCCTGCGTCGGACAGCGTCACCGTGAAAACCTTGGCGTCCGCGGCGTCGGCGATATTGGTACCGAGCGAGGCACCGTTCTGGCCGATGAAGCTGGTGCCGCTGAAGCGGTAGGCGCTGAGGGTCGTTCCGTCGGCCGACAGTGCGTAGATGATTCCGAAGCCCAACGAGGTCAGCGTGACCGGGTTGCCGTCCTGGGTCACGACCGAGACAGGCGAACTCTGGATGAACGTGATCGACGGCCCTGCGCTGTCACCGTCTGCGCCGAACTCGATCTCGAGATCGATATCGCCGGTCGAAACGCTGCCGGCGGCCTCTTCGATCGTCACCGGATCGACGTCGCCCGATTGCGGCGACCAGTCTTCCAGCGTCACGGTGAACGATTGCGTCACCGTATCACCGTCGCCGTCGTGGCCGGTGGCGCCGAAGGTCAGCGTCAGCGTGTCGTCGTAGGTGCCCGAATGATCGAGCGCCTGATACAGCACGAACTGGTAGGACGGATTGCCGGCCGAGATGAGGTTGACGGTGAAGACCGGATTGTCGGGCGTGTCGCCATCCTTGTAGGCGATCAGCTTCTGATCCAGCGGATTGGTGCTGCCGTCGGCCTGAACGGTGGCGTATACCAGCGCGACGCCGCCCGACGTCAGCGCCAGCACGTTGCCGAGGTCGTCGGTGACCATCGTGTTGGTGAAGGTGAGATGAACGTTGCGGTCGTCGGCGTTCCAGTCGATCGCGAGGTTGCCGAACGTGGTCGGATTGGGACCATCGAGATAGTGCTCTTCGACCGAGCCCTCCTCGGCGTTGGCCGTGACCAGCGGCGCGTCGTCGACGACGTCGACGGTGAACGAACCGCTGGTGACGTCGCCGTCACTGTCGGTCGCGTTGAAGGCGAAATTCAACGGCAACGTGTTGGCGCCGGCGCCGCTGGCATGGTCGAGGTTGTCGTACAGCGTGAAGCTGTACGAGCCGCTGCCGCTGTCGGACAGCGACACCGAGAACACCCGCGCCGAATCCGAGGGCGACGTGCCGAGTTCCCAGCCGGATCCGTTCACGTAGTGACCGTTCTCGTAACGATAAGCGGTCAGGGTCTGGCCGTCCGCCGACAGCAGATAGATCAGATCGAAGCCGTTGGAGGTGACACCGGCCGGCACCGCATTCGCCAGCGACGCCGCGAAGGCGACCGAGCGGTCGCCCGGCTGGCCGTTGTTGTCGTTGGCGTCGTCCGCACCCCAGGAAATATTCAACGAGACGTTGGAGAGACTCTGGGCCTGGAACGCGTTGGAGAAGCCGGAGGCCGTTGCCTCCGTGACCGACTGACCGGTGATCGCAGTAATCGTCGGCGCGTCGTCGTGAATGGTCGTCCGGATGACGCCGGTGACGGTGTCGCCGTCGCCGTCGCTGAAGGCCACGGTGGCGTCGACCCGGATGGCGTCGATCTGCGAACCGTCCTGCAGGGCGATGTGGTCGATCACCCCATAGAGCGTCGTGGTCGCGCTGACATCGGTGTCGGTGAGCTTGATCTCGATGATCGTCTCGTCGGGGTTGCCGCCATTGTCGGCCGACGCGACATAGCCGCGGATGGTGTTGGCGTCGACCTTGACGAAGGTCATCGCCCGCCCCTCGGAGGTCAGCAACGGCTCGCGATGCGCGCCCGCCGACACGTCGAAGCTGACATTGCCGGCCAGACCGGGCCCGATGTCGAGCTTGATCGCCCCGGTGAAGGCCGTCGCGCCATAGCCATCGGCGCCGAACTGCACCGCAAAGCTGTGGCCATCGACATCCGGGCCGGTGCCCAACTGAGCTTCATCGACGACGTTGTAACGATAGGTCTGCGCCAGCGTCGGCGTGTCGTCGTTGACGTTGACGGTCAGCGAACCGGCGGCGGTGTCGTCGTCGCCATCAGTCACCGTGTAGTTGAACGTCAGCGTCAAGGTCTCTTCTGTCGCGCCGGAGGTCGGATGCACCAGCGGCTTGAGGGCCGTGAAGCTGTAGGATCCGTCGGCGTTGATCGTCAGCCGGGCCGCATCGCCATGGGCGCCTGCCGCAATCCAGGTGGTTGCGTTGCCCGCCACGGTCGGAGCGCCCCAGGCGACGCCCTCGGTGTGCGAGACGCCGTTGACATCGGTGTAGATCGCGCTGAAGGCCGTCGTCGTTCCCAGCACCACGCTCTTGAGGCCATCGGCGCCGATTGCGAACAGCGCACCGGCTGCGCCGGTCACCGTCGTCGCATCGGGAACGTCGCCGGCACCGCCGGCGTTCCCGGCGAACGCATCGTCGTCCAGGACGGTGGCGGCCGTGACGGCGCCGGTCGAGACCGGAGCGTCGTCGTGAATGGTCGTCCGGATGACGCCGGTGACGGCGTCGCCGTCGCCGTCGCTGAAGGCCACGGTGGCGTCGACCCGGATGGCGTCGATCTGCGAACCGTCCTGCAGGGCGATGTGGTCGATCACCCCATAGAGCGTCGTGGTCGCGCTGACATCGGTGTCGGTGAGCTTGATCTCGATGATCGTCTCATCGGGGTTGCCGCCATTGTCGGCCGACGCGACATAGCCGCGGATGGTGTTGGCGTCGACCTTGACGAAGGTCATCGCCCGCCCCTCGGAGGTCAGCAACGGCTCGCGATGCGCGCCCGCCGACACGTCGAAGCTGACATTGCCGGCCAGACCGGGCCCGATGTCGAGCTTGATCGCCCCGGTGAAGGCCGTCGCGCCATAGCCATCGGCGCCGAACTGCACCGCAAAGCTGTGACCATCGACATCCGGGTCGGCGCTGAGCTGCGACTCGTGGACGTCGTTGTAGCGATGGACCTGCGTCAGCGTCGGAGTATCGTCGTTGACGTTGACGGTCACGGTCTGGTCGACCGTATCGCCGTCGCCATCGACGCCGCGCACCTGGAACGTCACCGGCAGCGTCGTTCCGTTGACGCCGGTGTGGTCGAGATTCTGGAACAGCGTGAACACATAGGTCGGATTCGACGGCGAATTCAGCGCGATGATGAAGACGGCGTTGCCGTCGATCTGCGTGTCGCCGGTCTTGTAGGCGATCAGTTCCTGATCGACCCCGTTGCTGGCGGTGCGGACGACATAGACCAGCGGCACCCCGTCCGATGTCAGGCCGGACGTGATCACCGGGTTGCCGCCCGACGTGACGAATTCGAGATGGCGGCCGCCGGACTCGTCGGCGTTCCAGTCGATCTTCAGCGCGCCCGTCGTGAGCGACACGCCCCCGGTCAAGGCGACTTCCGTCACTGCGCCGAGATCCGGTGCGCCGATCGCGACCGGCACGTCGTCCTTCACCTCGACCGTGAACGATCCGCTGGCGACGTCACCGTCGCTGTCGGTCGCGGTGAAGGCGAAATTCAGCGGCAGCGTGTTGGCGCCGGCGCCGCTGGCATGGTCGAGGTTGTCGTACAGCGTGAAGCTGTACGAGCCGCTGCCGCTGTCGGACAGCGAGACCGAGAACACCCGCGCCGAATTCGAGGGCGACGTGCCGAGATCGCCGCCGTTGCCGGTGAGATAGTGACCGTTCTCGTAACGATAGGCGGTCAGGGTCTGGCCGTCCGCCGACCGCAGATAGATCAGATCGAAGCCATTCGAGGTGACACCGGCCGGCACCGCATTCGCCAGCGACGCCGCGAAGGCGACCGAGCGGTCGCCCGGCTGGCCGTTGTTGTCGTTGGCATCGTCCGCGCCCCAGGAAATGTCGAGCGGGATTTCGGACAGACTCTGGGCCTGGAACGCGTTGGAGAAGCCCGAGGCGGTCAGTTCCGTCACCGTCCGGGTGGTGATCGCACCGACCGTCGCGGCGTCGTCATTGATGGTGACAACGAAGCTGCCGTCGACGGAATCGCCGTCGGCGTCTCTTGCGGTGAAATCGATCTCCAGCGCCAGCGCGCTGCCCTGCGCGGCGCCGCGATGATCGACATTGTCGAGCAATTCGAAGGTGTAGCTGCCGGAGTCGTCGTCCGACAGCGTGATGTGGAACACCTTGCGGTCGTTCAGCGACAGTTGGCCACCATTGTCGTTGGCAATGCCCCAGACCTCGGTGTCCGAGACACGGACGAACCGCACGGTGACGCCGTTCGATGTGAGCGCGGGACTGCCCGCACCAGTCGTACGGACGGTGTCGCCGGTGTCGATCGCGGAATCGAAGGCGACCGAGCGATTGGCGGAGCCGGAATTGCCGTCGTCGGCGCCCCAGTCGATGCCGAGTGAGACGTTCGACGCGGTCTGGGTCTGGAACGCTTCCGCGCCCGCGGGGCCGGTGGTGGCTTCGGTCAGGGTCGAGGCGACCGGCGATCCGACCACAGGCACGTCGTCCCTGACGGTGACGGTGAAGCTGTTGTTCGATGTGTCGCCGTCCCCATCGGTCGCCGTATAGCTGAATTCGAGCCTGATGACGTTTTCGCCGGCACCGGCTGGATGGTCGAGATTGCCGATCAGCTTGAAGGTGTAGGAGCCGTCGTTCTGGTCGCTCAGCGACACTTCGAACACACGGTTGCCATTGGCGAGATCGGCGCCGGTGTAGCCGACCAGCACGCCGTTCTCGAAAGCGTATTTGACGGTCTCGCCGTCGGACCTCAGCGTCAGGTTCTGGCCGAACACGTTTTCCGGGTCGACATTGGCGCTGGCCGTGCCGTAACGGAAGGCGACCGAGCGGTCTCCGAGACCAGCCCCGGGCGTCGGATTGGCGTCGTCGGAGCCCCAGGACACATTGAGGTCGCCGCTGACGATCAGCGTCTCCTTTGATGTGTCGTTACCGTTGGCGAGGTCGTCCTCGTCGACCGTGCGCGCATCGCCGCCAAAGGCCACCGGTGTGGTGTCGAGCACGGTCACCGTGAAGCTGTCCGTGGCGGTGTCGCCGTCACCGTCAGTTGCCTTGAAACCGAAGGTCAGCGGCAGGCTGCCGTCATTGGGGCCGGACGGCGCGTGATCGATATTATCGAACAGCGTGAAGGTGTAGCTGCCGTCGCCGCTGTCGGAGAGCTGGACGGTGAACACGACGCGGCTGTCGGCCGCGGTCGCGGTCAGCGTGGTGCCGTCGGCGGAGATCGAATAGCTGATGGCGGAGCCGTCCGAGGTCAGACCGGTCGCGCCGGCGGAGGTGGTGAACACCACCGAACGGTTGCTGATCGCGCCCGCATTGTTGTCGTCGGCGCCCCACGAAATGGCGAGATCGCCGGTCTGCACCGTCGAGTTCGGATAATCCGGATGGCCGGTGTCGTAATTCGTCGTCGGCAGATCGGATTCGCGGACGATCTCGTCGTCCGGGCGGCCGATCACCGGGACGTCGTCGATCACCCGCACCGTGAAGCTGCTGGTGACGGTGTCGCCGTCGGAGTCCGTCGCCGCGAAACCGAATGTCAACGGCACCGCTTCTTCGCCCTGCACCGCGCCGGGATGGTCGATCGTATCGACCAGGGTGAAGGCGTAGGAGCCCTGGCCCAAATCCGACACGCCGACGACGAACACCACATGGGCGGCGATGGCCGCGTTGGTAGTCGACGGCACGCTCGATGGCGCCACGTCGCCCGTGTAGGCGACCAGCGCTTCGCCGCCATTGAGCGTGAAGACCTTGTAGTGGATCTCCTCGCCGCGCGAGGTCAGGTGTTGCGCCTCCAGCGCCGCGATCCCGGCCGCGGTGAACGACACCGAGCGGTCGCCGGGCTGGCCGTTATTGTCATTGGCGCTGTCCGCCCCCCAGGAAATCGCCAGCGTACCGCCGGCGGTCTCGGTGGTGACGTCGACGAAATACGGAATGCCGAAGAAGCTGCCCCAATAGTCGCCGTCTGCGGCGCCCGAGGTATCCTCGTTGCCGGCGCCGACCACAATCCACTGTTCTTCCTCGACCACACCGTCCTGATACGGCGTGCCGATCACCGGGGCGTCGTCGACGATGCTGACCGTGAAAGTGCTCGACGAGCTGTCGCCGTCGGAATCGGTCGCGGTGTAGGCGAAGGTCAGCGACAGCGCGTTCTCGCCATTGCCGGCGGCGTGATCGAGCGGCTTCACCAGCGTGAAGCTGTATTCGCCGCTATTGGCGTCCGACAGCGTGGCGAAGAATACCACATTGCTCGCGCTCGTGGAGGCTGGCACCGTCGCGCCGGTGTAGCCGACCAAAGTGCCGTTCGACAGAACCGTGGTGTGAACCGCGACGCCGAACGAGGTCAGGGTCGTCCCCTGGTAAGCGCCGGAAATGGCGACATTAGCGCTGCCGAACGCCACCGAGCGGTCGCCCGGCTGGCCGTCGTTGTCGTTGGCGTCGTCCGCACCCCAGGCGATGTTGAGCGAGACGTTGCTGACCGACGCGCCGAGATTGGGCGCCTCTGTCTCGTTGTTGCCGCCCGCGAGCGACTCGTCCTCGACCCGCGACGCCGTGCCGGTGTTCGCCACCGGGCTGTCGTCGATCACGTTGACCGTGAAGGTGTCCCGCGCGATGTCGCCATCGCCGTCCCTCGCCGTGAAGGTGAAGGTGAAGGACAGCGTGTCCTCCTGCGACGCGCTGGTGCCGGTCACCGGGTGATCCAGCACGCCGCTCAGATTGAAGATGTAGGCGCCGGAGCCCTGATCCGACAGCGTCACGGTGAACACCGTCTGATTGCTACCCGCGGTGGTCGCGATCAGGACGGTGCCGTTTTGCGACAGCGTGTAGATCAGACTCTCGCCACCAGAGGTCAGGCTCGCCAGACGAACCGGCCCGTTGCCGCCGCTGACGCCGATGAACTGCGCCGCGACCGCCACGCTGATCACACCGTCCGCGACGTAAGCGCCGCTGCTGCCGCCGAACACGACCGAGCGGTCGCCCGCCGCTTGGGCGCCGGTGTAGCCGCCATTGGCGATGGCGTCGGAATCGTCGCCGCCCCAGAAGATGTTGAGCGGGCCGCCGGCCGACGCGGTCGTGACATCGACCAGGCCGAACAGCGTGAAATCGCCGTCGCCGTTGCCGCGGGTGTCCTCGTTGCCGCCCGCGAGTTGCTCCTCTTCGACCGTGCGGGTGAGAATTGTCCCGACCGCGACCGGCGCGTCGTCGATCACCTTAACGCTGAACGACGACGGCGCGGTGGTGTCGCCGTCGCTGTCGGTGGCGGTGAACTGGAACTGCAGCGCGAGCGACTCCTCCCCCTGCACGGCGCCGGGATGGTCGATCGTGTCGATCAGGGTGAACTGATACGTGCCCGAACCGGAATCCGACAGGCTGACGGTGAACACCACATGCGCCGCGATCGCGGCATTGGTGCTGGCCGGCACCGAGGTCGGCTCGACGCTGCCGGTATAGGCGACCAGCACCTGGCCGCCGTTGATGGTGAAGACCTTGTAGTGGATTTCCGCGCCGCGCGAGGTCAGTTGCTGCGCCTCGAGCGCGGCAACGCCTTCGGCGGTGAAGGCGACCGCGCGGTCGCCGGGCTGGCCGTCGCCGTCATTGACGTTGTCGGCGCCCCAGGAGATCGCCAGCGTGCCGCCGGTCGCCTGCGTGGTGCGATCGTTGAGGACGACCGGAACGCCGAATACCGTGATGCCGCTGTCGGCATCGCCGGTGCCGCCGAAATCCTCGTTGCCGGCGCCGACGACGGCAGGTTGTTCTTCCTCGACCACGCCGTCCTGATAGGGCGTGCCGACGACGGGGACGTCGTCGACGACGCTGACGGTGAAAGTATTCGATGAGCTGTCGCCGTCCGAATCGGTGGCGGTGTAGTTGAAGGTCAGCGCCAGCGTGTTTTCGTCGCTGCCCGCCGCATGATCGAGCGTCTTCACCAGCGTGAAGCTGTATTCGCCGTTGTTGGCATCCGACAGCGTGGCGAACAACACCACGTTGCTCGCGCTGGTGGACGCCGGCACCGTCGCGCCGGTGTAGCCGACCAGCGTGCCGTCCGGCAGCAACGCGAACTGCACCGTTTCCCCGCGCGATGTCAGAGCCTCGCCAAAGCCGCCCGTC
Source organism: Rhodopseudomonas sp. NSM (assembly GCF_052445935.1). Lineage (NCBI taxonomy): Bacteria > Pseudomonadati > Pseudomonadota > Alphaproteobacteria > Hyphomicrobiales > Nitrobacteraceae > Rhodopseudomonas > Rhodopseudomonas sp. NSM. The sequence goes on from NZ_JBQTCH010000002.1 coordinate 648,488, forward strand.
ACCGTCACATCGGCATCGGAGAAGGCCACGGAGCGGTCGCCCGGCTGGCCGTCTCCGTCGTTGCCGTCGTCGGCGCCCCAGGCGATGTTGAGTGAAACGCCGCTTACCGAAGCCGCGAAGCCGTCATCTTCGTTGTTGCCGCCGTCCAGCGCCTCGTCCTCGACGCTCGCGGTCGTACCGGTGTCGGCGACCGGAACGTCATCGACGACCGTGACCGTGAAAGTGCTCGACGAGCTGTCGCCGTCCGAGTCGGTCGCGGTGTAGTTGAACGTCAGGGCCAGCGTGTTTTCGCTATCACCAGCCGCGTGATCGAGCGGCTTGACCAGCGTCAGGCTGTAGCTGCCGTTGCCGGCGTCCGACAGCGACGCGAACAGCACCACATTGGCAGCGCCGGTCGAATTCGGCACGGACTCGCCGGTGTAGCCGACCAGTTCGCCGGTCGGCAGAACGGTGAACCGCACCACCTGTCCGAGCGATGTCAGTGTCTCGCCATAGGCGCCGGTCACGGCGACGTCGGCATTGCTGAACGCCACCGAGCGGTCACCCGGCTGGCCGGAATCATTGTTGGCGTCGTCGGAATTCCAGTCGATGTTGAGCGACACGCCGCTCACCGAGGCGGAGAGCCCGTCGTCTTCGTTATTGCCGCCCGGCAGCGACTCGTCCTCGACCGCCGCGGCGGTGCCCGGATCGGCGACGGGCGCGTCGTCGGAGACGTCGACCGTGAAGCTCGAGGCCACCGGATCGCCGTCGGCGTCGGTCGCCACGACCGCGAAGCTCAGCGGCTGGATCGCGCCATTGGCACCGACGTGATCGAGATTGTCCAGCAGCGTGAAGGTGTAGCTGCCGCTATCGGCGTCGGACAGCGCCACCGTGAACACGGTTCGGCTGCCGCCCGCCGTGGCGACGATCGAGGTGCCGTCGGCCGACTGCGCGTAGCTGATCACCTCGCCGTTCGAGGTCAGGCCGAGCGACGCCAGCGTGGCCAACGTCGAATCAGCGAACACCAGCGAGCGGTCGCCGAGGACCACCGAACCGGACGAGCCCCCGTCGAGACTGCTGTTGCCGCTGTCGGCGCCCCAGCCGATGCCGAGCGACGCCGTCACAGCGCTGGAGATGAACAGATTGCCCTCGCCGGTCTGCTCGACCAGCGCGGTCGGCGTCACCGTCCCGGCCACCGGCGAGTCGTCGTTGACGCTGATCACGATCGACAATGGCGCGGTGTCGCCGCTGCCGTCGGTGGCGACGACGTCGATCGTCAGGCTGAGCGTATCCTCGGTGCCGCCGACCGGATGATCGAGCGGGCGCAGCAAGGTGACGGTGTAGGCGCCCTGGATCGTCGAGTTGACATCGAGCGAGACGATGAACACCTGGTTGGCCGCGACCGACGGATCGCTGCCGGTGTAGCCGATCAGCACCGGCTGACCGTCGATAGTAGTGAACTGCAGGTTGACCGCCTGGCCGCCCGAGGTCAGCCCGGCGAGGCCCGGCTGCGTCGCGGCGAAGGCGAGGCTGCGGCCGATCACGTCGGTGCCGAAGTCGATATCGAGCGAGCCGGTGAAGCTGGTCAGCGTGCCGCCGGTATCGCCGAGACCGCCGGGCTGGCCTTCGAACAGGCCGTCTTCATTGAGGATGACGGTGTCGGCCCCGCCGGGAATCGGCGTCGACGTCGCGGTCTGTTGCGCTGTGCCGGCCTGCGTGCCGGAGGCTTCAGCGCCGAGCAAATCCAGCGGCGTGCCACCCGACAGCGCGTCGATCGTGAAAGAACCGAAATTGGCGCCGGACGGCGACGACGGCGCGCCGGGCGTACCAGCAGCCGGCAGCACCGATTGATCGGTGGTGATCGGGAACAACTCCGCGAACGCGGTGCCGTCGAGCACCCGGTCCAGCGCCATTTCGAACGACACCTCCGGCAGCGGCGCGCCGGAGTTGCTGAAGACCGGGTCGATCGAGACCGTCGACTGGTTGTCGAACAGGATGATCAGTCGGTCGCCGATGCGAACGAAGGTCAGCTTCTCGCTGGAAATCTCGCTGAAATCGATCCTGGTTGCACCGTCGAGATGGACGGTGACCGCCTGCCCGCTCGGCGGCTTTGCCAGTTTCAATGACTTTGGAGCGGCCGATGGTTGCTGTGACGAGCCAGACAGCTGAGCCAGCAGGACGGGAGCATTCATAGACCACAACCTCCATCGGCGAGCCACATTTGTGGCAACCCGCCCGTGAGGTTAAAATAGTCTTAACGCTGGTATTGGGTCAATAATTGCCTCTTTATTTCAGCTAGTTTTAGCGAAATTGGTTAAGTGCAACAAAGTTTACAGGATTACGGACGTTGAAATCTCGGACTGTACACTTAAGGTTCCACCGCCAATCGGTGCTCTAGACTAGTATTGAATCTGATCCTATCGGACATCAACTAGAACAACACGGACTCGAACGAGGCACCAATACTTGAGAGATCAATACGGACTCAGGCCGACAACCGCGACTTGGTCGCAGAACGGCCAGATTTACGCCACTGTCCCCCGGAACTATTTGCGGGAGACGGCGCTCTTCTTCGCTGTGGACGTGCGTATCGTACCGCTCAGTTGCGAGCGATCACACAGGGGGTCGGCAGATATTTGCTGCGATACAGCAGCGCCTGGTCGCGGATACCGTCGAGCCAGATGCCGCGGCCGGCATAGCGATACCCATCTCCCATCGGGATCAGGCGCATCGGCACGGCGCGATGCGGCGTCAGATAAAGGCGCGCGGTGACGATCTCGCCTGGCGCCGCCACCGGGCCCGACTGCAGCACGTAGTTGCCGCCATTGGCGCAGGAGACCGAGAGACTCGCGCCCGGCAGGACGATCTCCGCCCTGGCCGAACCGACCGTAGCCGGCAGAGCCAAAAGCCCGCAAACAATCACTTGTTTGATATTCATCGCAATTTCCCCTGCCCCGTACCATGCCGTGTTCAATTAAGAACGCAAAACGGTCGCCAGTACAAGCGTCGGGACAACTTCGCGCAGCCCTCTCGCGCGATGCGTCAGAACTGCAGCGGCAGCGCGGAGCTTCCGCCAGCAACCTCGATATCTGCCGCCGGCGCCATATCGCTCTCGCTCTCGTGGTGCGGGCGCTCGGCATAAGGCGCCGCGAACAGGCTGACGCCGCGATGATCGATCGCGAACAGCGGCATGAAGGATTGCAGATCGCGGCCTTCCATTAGCGTCGCGCGGCGATTGTCGAGCACCAGCCAGCGGCCGTCGAGCCGCACCGCCAGCACCGCATGGTCCTGGCGCACGGCGAGGTCGCGCACCAGCACCAGTTTCAGATCCGCCTCACCGGCGCCGGCCGCACGCAGCAGCGCATATTTGGCGATCGCGTAGTCCTCGCAGTCTCCGATTCCGCTGCGCAGCGTCTGCAGCGGCGAAGTCCACCGATCGGCGACGCCGTGCTGCCGATCGTCGTTGACGTAGCGTATCGCCTGATTGACGGCGCGATTGACGAGCTCGGCGCGCGCGCGCGCATCGCCGGCATCCCGTGCGCTCCGCATCAACGCGACGAAACGGCGTTCCGATGGCGAGCAGCGAGCGTCGTCGGTGTTGCAGCGGACGACCGCCCCCGCGTCCGCATCCATCGCCGCCTTGACGCCGCGCCACTTGGTCCACAACACGCCCTCCGGCGCACGGAAGGTCATCAGACCGAACGGTTCGTCGGTCGGTGCTGCGATCGCCGGCAAAGCCGGCGCGTCGCTGGCGATGCCAGCGCGCGCGGCCGGATCCGTCGAAGCCAGTTCGACGGGTCCCGAGGCGGACCGCCGCAGCCCATCGTGCTTGGCGAGCACCGCATTGATGGTGAAGAACCGCACCTGCGGCGCGGTCACAGGCAGTGAACGCGCGATCGCCCTCTCGGCCGGCGACTTCTTGGTCAAGGCATCCGCCGACGCCGTGCCGCCGAGCATGGTCCCAGCCGAAAGCGCAAGCGCAAGCCCCAGCGCGCGCGGGACAACCCGCGGCCGATCGATCCGCAACATCACTGACGCCCCGTTTGTCCGGGACATCGGCCGACGTCATCGCGTCGATCCCGTCCCGGATCCGTGTGGGATCAGGGATAAGGCGGGCGCTGCTTCAACGCGGTTAAGCTGTGGCAAGAGCGCCCGCGTAGTTGGAATCGCAACTAATCGCGATCCAACGGATCGCATAGAAATTTATCGATTCAGGATTTGTTGACCGTATCGCTTCCGGTACGCCCCGGCGGGTACCACGTCAGCGCTCGCGGAGGGCTTCGTCGCGCAACGTGCGTGCCGGCTTGATCAGATAGTCCAGCACCGACTTCTTGCCGGTGAGAATTTCGACCGTCGCCACCATGCCCGGAATGATCGGCAGCGGCTGTTCATTGGTGCCGAGATGGTTCTTCTCGGTGCGCACCATCACCCGGTAGAAGGTCTCGCCGCGCTCGTTCTTGTCGCCCTTGTCGTCGGTGATGGTGTCGGCGCTGATGCGCTCGACGCGGCCGTGCAGCGAACCGTAGACCGAGGAATCGTAGGCGCTCAGCTTGACCACCGCCTCGTGGTCGGGGCGGATGAAGGCGATGTCCTGCGGGCGGATGCGGCCTTCGACCAGCAGCGTGTCGTCGAGCGGCACGATTTCCATCAGGCTGGCGCCGGGCGCGACCACCGCCCCGATCGTGGTGATATTGAGCTTGTTGACGACGCCGTGCACCGGCGAGCGCAATTCGGTGCGACGGACACGATCCTTCGCCGACTTGATGTTCTCGTCGAGCACGGCGAGATCGCCGCGGGATTTGGCGAGATCGTCCTCGGCCTGCGCGCGAAACGCCGTCGTGATGTTGAGCCGGCGCGACCGCGCCTCCTGCACCGCAGCCTCGGTCTTGATGATCGTGGCCTGCACCACCGCGAGTTGGCCGCGCATGTCGGTGGCCTGACGATCGGCGCGCAGCATCTCGATTTCCGGGACGACTTTTTGTTCATAGAGCTTGCGCGTCAAGGCGATCTCGCGGTTGAGCAGAGCAAGCGTTTCGGAAAAGCGCTTCTCGCTGGCGCGCAATTCGTCGATCTCCTTGGTCTTCTGGATCTCCTGCTGCTGCACGACATCGACGTCCTGCGCGAGCTTGCGGACGTGAGCCTCGAACACCAGACGCTCGGCCTCCACCGCGCGCGGCGCGACCAGCATCAGCTCGGGGGGAAATGCGACGCCGGTGCGGCCCTCGGTCTCGGCTTCGAGCCTCAGAACCCGCGCCGCCATCGCGCCGCGGCGTTCGCGGATCTCGCCGAACTGCGCGGCGAAGTTGGTGTCCTCGATCCGAGCCAAAGGCTGGTCCTTGTCGACGATCGCCCCCTCCTGCACCAGCAGGTCGGCGATGATGCCGCCTTCGAGCGACTGCACCACCTGGGTCTGCCGCGACGGCACGACCTTGCCGTTGCCGCGCTTGACCTCGTCGAGCACGGCGAAATGCGCCCAGGTCACGAAGGTGACGAACAGCGCCAGCGACGCGAATAGCAACATCCGCGCGGTCTTCGGCGTGCGCAATTCGGCGGCGGCGCGGACGTCGTTGGAGAAGGCGAAATCAGCGTGCGCCATGACCGGACCTCACGCTCGCACGGCCGCGGCTGGAGCCGCCGCCGGTTGCGGCCGCAGCCTGGTCAAGACCTGGTCGGTCGGCCCGTCGGCGACGATCTTGCCCTGTTCGAACACCAAAATGCGATCGACCAGCGACAGCAGTGAAGGCCGGTGCGTCGAGACGATGATGGTCATCTCGCCGTTCGCGAGTGTCTTCAACCGTTCGAGGAACTCGCCTTCACTGCGCACGTCGAAATGCGCAGTCGGCTCGTCGAGAAACAACACGCGCGGCTTGCGGATCAGAACCCGTGCGAGGCCGATCGCCTGCTTCTGGCCGCCGGACAGGCTGCGGCCGCCCTCTGCGATCATCAGGTCGTAGCCTTCCGGATGACCGGCGATGAAGGTCTCGACGCCGGCCAGCCGCGACGCTTCCAGCACTTCCTCGTCGGTCGCACCCGAGCGGCCGAGCGTGATGTTGTCGCGTAGCTTGCCGTAGAACAGATCGGTGTCCTGAAGCACGAAGCCGATCCCGGCGCGCAGGTCGGCAGGATCGTATTGGCGGATGTCGATGCCGTCGATCAGGATGGTGCCTTCGCTCGGCGGATAGAACGCGGTCGCGAGCCGGCCGACCGTAGTCTTGCCGGAGCCGACGCGGCCGATGATGCCGATCTTCTCGCCCGGCCGGATCTGGAACGAGACGTTGTCGAGCGCCTTGGCCTGGCTGCTGGGGTACGAGAAGCTGACGTTCTTGAACTGGATCGCGCCCTGCTTGATCTCGCGAGCGACATAGATCTTCTCGGGCGGCCGTTCGCGCTCCAGCGACATCAGCCGGTCGATCGAGCGCAGCGCCGAACTCGTCTGCGTCGCGCGGGTCATCACCCCGGCGATGCCCGCGATTGGCCCGAGCACGCGGCCGGCCAGCATATTGGCCGCGACCAGCGCGCCGACCGACAGCTTGCCGTCGAGGATCAGGAACACACCGACGACAACCAGTAGCAGACTGCAAAGCTGGCTGGCGACGCTGGCCGCCGTCATCGCCAGCGACGCCCAGAACTGCACGTCCTCGCTCGAGCGCGCGGTCGCAGCGACGGAACGTTCCCACACCGTCTGAACCCGGCTCTCGCCGGCCACGGCGCGGACGGTCTCGATGCCGTTCAGCGATTCGACCAGAATGCCGTGGCGGGCCGCCGATTCCGCCTGCATCCGCCGCATTGCCTTGTCGAGCGGACGCTGGATCAGCAGGCCGACGATGATCATCACCGGCAGCATCGCCAGCGGAATCCAGCCGAGCGGTCCGGCGATCATGAACAACACCGCGATGAACAGGATCGCGAACAGCATGTCGGTCGCCGACACCACCGTGCCGGAGGTGAAGAATTCGCGCACCGAGTCGAAATCCCGCATCTGGTTGGCGAGGATGCCGACCGAGGGCGGCCGCTTGTCCATCTTCAGCGCCATCACATGCTCGAAGATCTGCGCCGCAAGAACGACGTCGATCTTCTTGCCGGTCATGTCGATGATACGGCTGCGCACCACCTTGAGCAGGAAGTCGAACGCGATGGCGAGCGCGAGGCCGATGCCGAGCGCGACAAGCGAGGGGATCGCGCCGTTCGGGATGACACGATCGTACACGCTCATCGTGAACAGTGGCGCCGCCAGCGCCAGGATATTGACGATGAACGCCGCGATCGCGACATGCGCGTAGTTGGCGCCGAACCGGCTGACCACCGACCAGAACCAGTGCGACTTCGGCAGGTCGCCGCTCGCCACCGCGCGCGGATCGGCGACGGTCGCAGGCCGCACGAAATAGGCGAAACCGGAATATTGCGCGGCGACGGCTTCGAGGCGCTCGGCGGCCTCGGCATCGCCGTGCGACGGGTCGACCACGACCAGCCGCCCGGCGTCGTCGATGCCCAGCAAAATCCGCGTCGAGCCGTCGTGCAACATCAGCACGCAGGGCAGCACCAGCGCCGGAATGTCCTGCAGCGGACGCTCTTCGATCTGGGCTTCCAGTCCGGCGCGCTGCGCCGCGCGCTCATAGAGGCCGACAGTGAGAATGCCGCGTTCGAGCGGCAGGCCGGACAACAGCGCGCTGCGGCTGAGCGCGCGGCCGTGATGCGCGGCGAGGTACAGCAGACTGTCGCTCAACGGATCCCGGTGCGGCGCCGGGGCGCTCGGCGGCGCTACGGGCGACGCTCCAAGGAGATTGAATTCTGAGGACTGAATGTTCACCGACGCCTCGGATGTCAGAGGGCCCGCCCCACAAGGCCCTCGCCAGCATGATCGCTCTCGATTTGTATTAGCTGAAAATCAACATTTACAAGCCGTAACCTACGTCGTCTGCATAACGAACTGATGTTAGGGTAAATCGCGGCGTTCCGCTGACGGCAGGCCCGCGAGCCTGCCGTCGTTACTTCACGGCGGCCGATGCGTTGCGACCGTAGGTTCCGGCGGCAACGAACAGCGCGCTGCTCTCGGCCACCTCGTGCGAGGCCCAGCGATCGTCGAAACTGATCACCGTCGGCAGCTTCGGCGGTCCATTGAAAGGGAGTCCGAACAATTGCACGGGCGGCACCGTGCCGAGCGGCTCCGGACCGGGCGACGGAGGCGCCAGCCTGATCGGAGCGAGCCTGTAGCCGATGAATCCGCTCGGATGCACGTCGACCAGCTCGGTCTCCGGCGGATGTCCGGTTTTAAGATAGTTCAGCATCTGCCCCATCGTGGCGAGAAGCTGATAGTCGGCGAACACAGCGACGCCGCGCGCCGAGATCAAGGACACGTTGGCGTTGAAATACTGATTCTGCGAGTTGAGCAGATCGATCAGCGTGCGCTGGCCGAGCTCGTATTCCTTGTTGTAGGCGATGAAGGTGCGGCGCGCGGCCTCGACGTCGCGCACCAGCGCGGCGACGCGATCATTGGTGATGGTCCGCGCCGCCCAGGCCTTGTCGATCGACTCCAGCGCGTCGCGCTGCAGACGAGCCTGGCGCTGCTGCTGCTCGATCATCCGCTGCGCGGCCTCTTCCCGCCGCCAGCTGCTCTGACCGCCGTTGAAGATGTCCCAGGACGCCACCAGCTTGCCGCTGACCTGGTCGTACTGATTGTTGTAAAGGATCGACTCCTTGCCGCGCGACGCCCGCCCTTCAAGCGACAGCGTCGGCAGAAACGCGCCGGTGGTCGCATCGAAACCGCGCTTCGCCGCCACCACGTCGGCGCCGGCGGCGCGCAAAGTCGGGTTGAACTTGTAGGCGATGTCGAGCGACGCGGACTTGCTCTTCGGCATGTCCGGGAGGCGGCCGGGGAAACGCAGATTGTAAGGCTCGAGGCCGACGACCCTGCGGAATTTGGCGCGCGCGGTCTCGAGGCTGAGGCGGAATTCGGCGGCCACGGCCTGCGCTGCGGCGACACGTTCTTCGGCCTGCTGGGTGTCGCCCTCGCCGGCTCGTCCACCTTCGAAACGCGCCAGCACGTTCTTGCGCAGTTCGAGATGGACCCTGAGGTTCTGTTCGGCGAGCCCCACCAGCCGCGTGTAGCGCGCCACATCGATGTAAGCTTCAGCGGCGTCGAGCCCGATCAGTTCGGTGCGCTCCAGCACCCGGAACGCCGCAGCGTCGACACGGGCCGCCTGCCGCCAGACTTCGTTGATCGAGGCAAATCCATCGAACAGCAATTGCCGCACGACGACGCCGGCCTGGCGCCCGCGCAGATAGACGTCGTTATTGAGCGGCTCGGGCGAGACGTATTGCTTCAGCATCTCCGGGCCGGCGCTGGCTTCGAGCCGGACCTGCGGCAGCAAGCTCCCCTGGCTCTGCCGCATTTCGGCTTCGGTCGCACGACGGTTGGCTGCCGCCTCGCCGACCCCGGGATTGGTCTTCACGGCCTGGTTGATCGCGTCCAAAATCGTGAACGGCTCCGCCGCAAAGGCGGCGGCACTGGAAACCAGTCCGACAACAGCTGCAGCGACGGTAATCTGAGCGATTTTAAACATGGAACCAGTGCTAACAACCTTGAAAACCACACGCAAGTGGTGTGGCGAGAGGGTGGCGAAATGAGGTATAGGTGTGGCAGAATCGAGACTCACCATCCTAAACTACTGTAATTGCGAACGTAAAAGCGCCCCCGGGATATTAACAGGCCCTTTGCCTTGCTCTTCAGCAGGATTATTTTGGCCGCATCGGCCTTGCGGGTTCCGCTAAGAGGGCTCGGGCCCCCAGCAGGAGGCGGGGCGAACCCCGCGGGGGCACCCCTCAGTATGCCGGTGCTGCAGGTGTTCGACAGACCCTTTGAGGTGCCCGGCTTCGCAGGGCTCCTCACAGTGGGCAAGGGCCGTATCGCTTCAATCAATCGACGAAGCGTCTAGGGGTGCCGCGACGTGACCAGGTGGGGACCGGTGTTGAGGTCGACCACCTCGGGGACCGAACTGTCGATCGCGCCGTCCCAACCGCCGCCCAGCCCCTTGGCGAGGGCGACGTAGCTGGTCGCGACCGACACCCTGGTGTCGAGCAGCGAATCCTCGGCCGTGTAGAGCGAGCGTTCCGCATCGAGAACATCGAGGAAGCTCGACGAGCCGGTTTCATACAGCGAGCGCGACAGCCGGGCAGCCTCCGCGTAGCGCCGCGCCGACTCGGACAGGTTGCCGACCCGCTTGCGCTGCTGCGACAGCGACACGATGGCGTTCTCGACATCCTCCAGCGCAGACAGCACCGCCGCGCGCCAGGCGACGTAGTACTGATCGCGCTGGGCCTCGCCGATCTGGACCGCGGCGCGCAATTGTCCACCGTTGAAGATCGGCACGCTGAGGGTCGGCCCGAACGACCAGCCGATGGTGGAGTTCTTCCCCAGATCGCCGACCTTGAGCGCCGTGGTCGAGACCGAACCGGTCAGACTCACCGATGGATAGAGCGCGGCCTCGGCCTTGCCGATCAACGCCGTGTACTGCGCGAGCTGCCGCTCGGCCTTGCGCACGTCGGGCCGCATCACCAGCACATCGGCTGGGATGCCCTTCGGTAACGGCAGACGCGGCGCCGGAATCGGTTTGACACGGGCGAGAAGCGGCGCCAGCGCCGTTGGCTCGCGCCCCAGCAACACGCCGAGCCGATTGACCGATTCCGCGTAGGAGATCTCGAAGGTCGGGATATTGGCTTCGGTCGACGCGGCCTGAGCCGAGGCTTTTGCGACATCGACGGCCGACGCGGAGCCGGCGTCGAATTTGCGCTGCGTCAGTGCCGCCGTTTCGCGCTGCGAGGCCGCCGTGCGGCGCGCGAGCGCGATCCGGGCCTGATAGCCTCGCGCCTGCGTATAGTAGGAGGCGACGTCGCCGACCAGCGTCAGCAGCGTCGCGCGCAGATCGTCTTCGGCGGCATCGACTCCGTAGGTGGTCGCCTCGACGTTGCGGCGGTTGGCGCCGAAAATGTCGAGCTCCCAACTGGAGTCGAAGCCGGCCTGAAACTGATTATAGGTCGTCGTCGTCGCCGCCGCCTCGCCGGATGTGGTGCTCGTACTGATCTGATTGCGCGTCGCCGAGCCGTATCCGTCGAGCGTCGGGAACAGCGCACCGACCGCCTGGCGTCGGGTCGCGCGCGCTTCCCGGATTCGCGCCTTGGCGCTGGCGACGTCGAGATTGCCCTGCACCGCCTCCTCGATCAGCCGGTTCAACAGCGGATCGTTCAGGCGCCGCCACCATTCGCTCAGTTGCGGAATGGCGGGCGGTGTCTTCGTGGGCCTGGCGTTGCCCCAGGTCGTCGGCAGCTCGATGCCAGGCACGATGTAATCCGGCCCGACCGCGCAACCGGACAGCACCGCGCCGCACGCCAACAGCATTGCGAGACGAGGCGCACGACGTCGCAGCCCGCGCGGCACCGTCGCATGACGCGAGAAAGTTGTGCTGCCCGACATCGGAACGATCCGATCTGAATTCATTCCGTCGTCCCCTTCGCCGGATCGCTCGCGGCGGTCTCTCCCGTCGCCGATTTGCGATCGAACAGGCGGCGCACGGCGACGAACAGCAACGGCACGAAGAAGATGCCGAGCGCGGTGGCCGCGATCATGCCGCCCATCACGCCGATGCCGATGGAATTCTGGGCGCCCGAGCCCGCGCCCGACGCGATCGCGAGGGGCGTGACACCGAGAATGAACGCGAACGAGGTCATCAGGATCGGTCGAAGCCGCTGCCGTGCCGCTTCCAGCGTCGCCTCGATCAGAGGTTGACCGGCCGCCTGCCGCTCGAGCGCGAACTCGACGATCAGGATCGCGTTCTTTGCCGCAAGACCGATCGTGGTCAGCAGGCCGACCTTGAAGTAAACGTCGTTGGTCTGGCCGAACAACAGCGCCGCAAGCAGCGCCCCGAAGATGCCGATCGGCACCGCCAGCATCACCCCGAGCGGGATCGACCAGCTCTCGTACAGAGCCGCGAGGCAGAGAAACACCACCAGCGCCGAAATCGCATAGAGCGAGGTCGCCTGATTACCCGACAACCGCTCCTGCGCCGACAGCCCGGTCCATTCGTGGCCAAAGCCGGACGGCAATTGCTTGATCAGCGTGTCGATCTCGTCCATCGCCGTTCCGGAGCTGACGCCGGCGGCGGCCTCGCCCTGGATCTCGACCGCGGACGACCCGTTATAGCGTTCCAGCCGCGGCGATCCGAAGCTCCACTGACCGGATGCGAAGGCCGAGAACGGCACCATCACGCCGGACGAATTGCGCACGTACCAGCGGCCGATGTCGTCCGGCTGCATCCGGAAATTCTTGTCCGACTGCAGATAGACCTTCTTGACGCGGCCGCGGTCGATGAAATCGTTGACGTAGTCGCTGCCCCACGCCGTCGACAGCGTGGTGTTGATATCCGCAAGCCCGACACCGAGCGCACTCGCCTTCTCCTGATCGATCGTGACCGAGAATTGCGGCTCGTCCTCCTGCCCGTTGGGCCGGGTATTCGCCAGTTGCTTGCTCTGGGACGCTGCGCCCAGCAACTGGTTGCGGGCTTCGATCAGTTTCGCATGGCCGGCGCCGTTGACGTCCTGAAGATAGAAATCGAATCCGTTCGAGTTGCCCATGCCCTGGATCGCCGGCGGCGCCAGCGCGAACACCATGCCGTCCTTGATCTGCCTGAACGCCGCCATCGCACGGCCGGCGACGGCCTGCGCGCTGAGCGCCGCGGTCTTGCGCTCGTCGAACGGCTTCAACTTGACGAACGCAATGCCGATGTTCTGGCCCTGCCCTGAGAAGCCGAATCCGGCGGTGTAGAATACGCTGTCGACGGCGTCCTTTTCCTTCGTCGCGTAGTATTCGCGAACCTGTTCGAGCGTCCGCAGCGTACGGTCCCGCGTAGCGCCGACCGGCAATTGCACGCTGGTGATCAGGACGCCCTGATCCTCCTGCGGCAGAAACGAACTCGGAAGTCGCGCGAAGATCACCCCCATGGCAACCGTTATCGCCACGAACAGCAATCCGAACCGCGTCGATCGCATGATCACGCCGTGCGCGCCGCGGCGATAGGCCTCCGCGCTGCGATCGAACGTCCGGTTGAACCACCCGAACAGACCTTTCCCGGAAGCGTGCGCCTTCGGCGGGCGGAGAATGGTCGCGCACAGCGCCGGCGTGAGGATCAGAGCGGTGATCACCGACAGCACCATCGCCGAGACGATGGTGATCGAAAATTGCCGATAGATCACCCCGACCGAACCGCCGAAGAACGCCATCGGGACGAACACCGCCGACAGCACCGTGGCGATGCCGATCAGCGCGCCGGTGATCTCGTCCATCGACTTGCGGGTCGCCTCCTTGGGCGACAGGCCTTCCTCCTGCATCACCCGTTCGACGTTCTCGACCACCACGATGGCGTCGTCGACCAGAAGGCCGATCGCCAGCACCATCGCGAACATCGTCAGGGTGTTGATCGAATAGCCGAACGCCGACAGCACCCCGACCGTCCCGAGCAGCACGACGGGAACGGCGATGGTCGGAATCAGCGTGGCCCGGATGTTCTGCAGGAACACGAACATCACGACGAACACCAGCGCGATCGCCTCGATCAGCGTCTTCACCACCTCCTCGATCGACAAGCGAACGAACGGCGTGGTGTCGTAGGGATAGACCACCTTGACGCCCTGCGGAAAGGTCGGCGCCAGCCGGGCGATCGTCGACTGGACGTTCTTCGCGGTATCGAGGGCGTTGGCGCCGGTCGCGAGATTCACGGCGAGACCGGCCGCCGGCATGCCGTCGAAGGCGGCGGTCGTCGTGTAGCTTTCGGCGCCCAGTTCGACGGTGGCGACGTCGTTGAGGCGCACCAGCGAGCCGTCGGTCGCGCTCTTCAGGATGATGTTGCGAAATTGCTCGGCGGTCTGCAGCCGGCTTCGCGCGGTGACCGTGGCGTTGAGCTGCTGACCCTTGCGGGATGGAAGGCCGCCGAGCTGGCCGGCCGAGACCTGGGTGTTCTGAGCCTCGACCGCGGTCGCGACGTCGCTCGGCATCAGCGCGTATTTCGCCAGTCTGTCAGGATCGAGCCAGATCCGCATCGCATAGCCGGAGCCGAACAGCTGGGTGTCGCCGACGCCTTCGATCCGCTTCAGCGTATCGTTGAGCGTACTGTTGACGTAGTCGGCGAGATCGATCGAAGTCAGTTTGCCGTCGGTCGACACGAAGGCGATCACCATCAGGAAGCCAGTCGAGGACTTGGTGACGGAGAGGCCGGTGTTCTGGACGATCTGCGGCAGCAGCGCGGTCACGAGTTGCAGCTTGTTCTGCACCTGCATCTGCGCGACGTCCGGATCTGCCGCGGCAGTGAAGGTCAGCGTGATCTGCGACTGCCCGGTGGAGGTCGACGTCGAGGTCATGTAGTCGAGATGGTCGATCCCGGTCATGCCCTGTTCGATCACCTTGGTGACCGAGTTCTCCACCGTCTGCGCATCGGCGCCCGCATAGGTCCCGGTGATGCGGACCGTGGTCGGGGCGATCTGGGGATATTGCGCGATCGGCAGCGACTGCAGCGCCAGAAGTCCGCCGAGCATGATGGAGATCGCAATCACCCATGCGAACACGGGGCGTTCGATAAAGAAGCGTGACATGCTATTTCCCGGCCGCGGTGACGCTGGGATCGCCGTCCCGATCGGCGAAACGGACCGGATCCGGGGGCGACAGCGAGCCCTGCTTGCGATCACGGACCTGGCCGGTGTTCTCGTCGATCGTCACCTCGACCGCGGTCACGTCCTGGCCCGGGCGCACCATCTGAACACCCTCGACGATCACGCGATCACCGTCCTTGATGCCGGCGCTGACGAGCCAGTTGTTGCCGACGTTGTTGCCGACCGTCAGCACGCGCTGCTCGGCCTTGCCCTCCGCCGTCACCAGCATCGCGACGGCCTCGCCCTTGGCATTGCGGGCGACGGCGCGCTGTGGGACCACGAAGCTGTTCTCGGCGATCCCCTGCTCGATGATGGCGCGCACATACATGCCGGGGAGCAGCAGCCGTTTCGGATTGGGAAACTGCGCGCGTAGCGCAAAGGTGCCGGTGGTCTCACTGACATTGGACTCGACGAAGGCGAGTTTTCCGGTCAGCGGATAGGTCGTGCCGTTGTCGAGCTTCAATTTGATGCTGACGTCGGGACCAGTCGCCTTGATGCGCCCCTCTTCGACCGCCTGGCGCCAGTTCAGCAGGTTGGTGCTGGACTCGGTGACGTCGACGTTGATCGGGTCGAGTGTACGGATGGTGGTGAGCAGCGTGGTCTGCCCGGCGGTGACCAGTGCCCCCGGCGTCAGTGACGATTTGTCGATTCGACCGCCGATCGGCGCGACGATTTTAGTGTAGTCGAGATTGATCCGCGCGGTCGCGACGCTCGCCTTGGCGGACGCGACGTCGGCCCTGGCCTGCGCCAGCGTGGCCACGGCGTCGTCGTAGTCCTGTTTCGAGACCGCGTTCTGCTTCACCAGCCCCTGATAGCGCTCGACCTTCGCCGCCGCGCTCGGCACGGCGGCTTCGGCCTTTTGCAGGGCCGCGACCGCGCTGTCGTAAGTCGCCTGGTAGGATGCGGGGTCGATCTGATACAGCGCGTCTCCGGCGGCGACCTCGCCGCCTTCCTCGTACAACCGCGACTTGATGATGCCGCCGACCTGCGGCCGCACCTCCGCCGTCAACGATGCCGTGGTGCGTCCTGCCAGTTCCGAGGTGATCGCCACCGACCGCGGGTGCAGCGTGACGACGCCGACCTCCGGCCGGGGAAGGCCGGCCGCTTTCTGCGCAGCCGTCTGATCCTGCCCGCCGCAGCCGGCGAGCAACAACGCAGCCATCACGGCGATGCCCGGGATCGCCGCACTTGCCCGGAAAAACAGCCGGTCACGCCGGCTCTGGGCCGAAAATGTCGCAGTCAAGCGATCCTCATCATATTTACAGTACGCATCAGTACTGATATTTCCAGATCGGCTCGAATGTCAAATGAACAATCCGGACGACAATTGAATTGATCGAGACAGCGACGACGGCCAGCAGCGAGCGATCCCATTGAGCAACACCGGCAAGACGTCTCTGTCGCCATCGGCTGCGACCCGCGGGCGGCCGAAGGTGCGATCCGACGAGGCTCAGCGCAAGCTGATTGCCGACTGTGCAATCGAGCTCTTTCTGATCAAGGGCTACGGCCGCACCACGACCGAAGACATCGCCGCACGTTGCCGGATCTCCAAACAGACGCTGTATCGCCTGTTTCCTGGCAAGCCCGCGCTGTTCGCCGCCATCGTCGATCGTCACCGGTACAGCATGCTCGCGCTGCCCGGCGATTACGATGACCTGCCGCTGGACCGGGCGCTGGAGCAGATCTTCAACATCGACATCGAGCCCGCGGCCCACGAGGAGCGCATGGCCCTGATCAGACTCGTCATCCTCGAGGCCCATCAAAACCCCGAACTGAAAGAGATCCTGCACCACCACGGCGCCGATCGATCCCATGCGGATCTGGCGAAGTGGCTGAAGCGGCGATCGAAACGAGAAGCCATCGACATCGGCGATGCGAAGCATTCGGCCCGCTTGCTGATGGACATGATGTTCGGCGCATTTGCCTTCAAGACTTTCAACGACACCGGCAATTGGCGAACGGACGATCTCGCCAAGCATATTCGACGCTTCATCTCGGTGTTCCTCAATGGTATCCGTCCGCGCTGATCCGATCAATCAGGTACGATCGCGACGATTCTTCGTTGTCCGAAACAATCAGCAATGATCCGGATCAACAAACACCATTTCAGCCACAACGCCCCCCTTTACTAAGCCGCGTTTTCAGCCATGAAGTCGGACGGCAGAGGCCTGGTGAACGAGACCGGGCGAAGCGGATATTTCATCAGCGTCGCCGACCCGAGGATCGACTACCGATGTTCAAAGTGAAGCGCGTGGCCGTTGCCGGCGCAGTGTTGATGGCATTGATCGCGGGATGGCTGATCAAGGACCGGCTGTCCGCGAAGCCCGCCGACGCGCTGACGACCGCGCCGGTGAAGATCGCGGACATCGAAGACACCGTGCTGGCGAGCGGCACCTTGAAGCCGATCAAGATGGTCGCGGTCGGCGCGCAGGTGTCGGGCCGCGTGATATCGCTCAAGGTTCGCGTCGGCGACAAGGTGAAGCTCGGCGACCAGATCGCGCAGATCGATCCGGTCACCAAGCAGAACGATCTGCGCACGGCGGAAGCTGCGCTGCAGAACATGCGCGCGCAGCGCTCCGAGAAGGAAGCCACGCTGGCGCTGGCGGAGGCATCGCTCGCCCGCCACAACCTCACCTTCGCCCAGAAGGCGACCTCGCGCGCCGACTTCGAAACCGCGGAAGCGACCGTGAAGCAGACCCGGGCGCAGATCGCGGCGCTCGACGCACAGATCACGGAATCGATCGTGTCGGTCGAGAACGCGCGGGTCAATCTCGACTACACCAGGATCACCGCGCCGATCGACGGCACCGTGCTCGCCGTCGTCACCCAGGAGGGCCAGACCGTCAACGCCGTTCAATCGGCGCCGACCATCGTGATCCTCGGCGAGGTCGGAACGATGACGATCCGCGCGGAGATTTCAGAAGTCGACGTGATCAAGATCAGGCCCGGCCAGGAAGTCTATTTCAACATCCTCGGCGACCCCGATCATCGCTACAATGCGCGGCTCGACTTCATCGAGCCCGCACCGGAATCGATCAAGAACGACAGCAGCTTCAGTTCGACCAGCGTCACATCGAGCAGTTCCTCGTCCTCCTCGAGCAGCTCGACGTCGGCGATCTATTACAACGGCATCTTCACCGCGCCCAACCCCGACGGCCTGCTGCGCACCTACATGACCGCGGAAGTCCACATCGTCGTGGCGCAGGCGAAAGGCGTGATGACGATCCCTTCGGCGGCGCTGACCCGGCGCAATCCCGACGGCAGCTATCAGGTCGAGGTCAAAGACGCCGGCGGCGCGGCAGCGGCGCGCCCGATCCGGATCGGGATCAACAACAAGCTGACGGCCGAGGTGCGCTCCGGCCTCTCGGTCGGCGAGGAAGTCGTGGTGCGCAAGGCCGCGCCCGAAACGAAGCAATCGTCGGGCCCCGCCGGCCCGCCCCCCGGAATGTGAGCGATGGCCGGTTCGACCATCGAGCTGCGCGGCCTGCGCCGCGAATTTCCGTCCGGCGAGGCCACCGTCGTCGCGCTGCAGGATCTCGATCTGACGATCGAGCCCGGCGAAATGGTCGCGATCATGGGGGCGTCGGGATCGGGCAAATCGACGCTGATGAACATCCTCGGATGTCTCGACCGGCCGACCTCCGGCAGCTACCGGATCGCCGGCCGCGAGACCTCGTCGCTCGAAGCCGACGAATTGTCGGCGCTGCGGCGCGAGCATTTCGGCTTCATTTTTCAGCGCTATCATCTGCTGCCGGCGCTGTCGGCGCTCGGCAATGTCGAGATCCCGGCGATCTACGCCGGACAACCCGGCGAGGCGCGACGCGCCCGCGCCGGAGAATTGCTGGCGCGGCTCGGCCTCGCCGACCGCAGCGGCCATCGCCCCAATCAGCTGTCGGGCGGCCAGCAGCAGCGGGTGTCGATCGCGCGCGCGTTGATGAACGGCGCCGACGTGATTCTCGCCGACGAGCCCACCGGCGCGCTCGACCAGCGCAGCGGCGCCGAGGTGCTGCAGATTCTCGACGAACTGAACAACGACGGCAAGACGGTCATCATCGTCACCCACGACGCCTCGGTCGCGGCGCGCGCCAAGCGGGTGATCGAGCTGCGCGACGGCGTCGTGGTCGCGGACCGCCTCACCTCGCCCGATACGCAACCTCGCGCTGAGGATTCGGACGCCCGGCCACCGGCGCCGACCGCCCGATGGAACTGGCGGCGCGAATACGACCGGATCGCCGAAGCGACACGGATCGCCGTGCTGGCGATGGCGGCGCACCGGCTGCGCAGCTTCCTCACGATGCTGGGCATCATCATCGGCATCGCGTCGGTGGTGTTTGTCGTCGCGGTCGGCGACGCCGCCAAGCGCAAGGTGCTGGCCGATATCAGCAGCCTCGGCACCAACACGATCGAGATCTTTCCCGGCAAGGACATGGGCGACGTCCGCTCCTCGAAGATCAAGACCCTGGTCGCCGCCGACGCCCGGGCGCTGGCGCAGCAGCCTTACATCGACGGCGTGACGCCCACGGTCTCGACCAACAGCACGCTGCGCTATGGCGGGCTGGAGGCCAACGCGCTCGTCAACGGCGTCGGCGAACAGTATTTCGCCGTCAAGGGCGCCAAGCTCGCCGCCGGACGGTTCTTCGACGCGAGCGGCCTGCGCGACATCGTGCAGGACGTGGTGATCGACGAAAAGACCCGGCAGACATTCTTCGCCGACGTGGCGGACAGCGCGGTCGGCAAGGTCATTCTGATCGGCAAGGTGCCGTGCCGGATCGTCGGCGTGATGCAGCAGCAGCAGAGCGGCTTCGGCTCCAACCAGAACCTCTCGGTCTACCTGCCCTACACCACCGTGCAGGCCCGTTTCCTCGGCAATTCGTCGCTGCGCAGCATTCTGCTCCGGGTCAGCGATACGGTCGCCACCGCGGACGCCGAGCAGGACGTCACCCGGTTTCTGACGCTGCGGCACCGGGTCAAGGACTTCGTGATCCTGAACACCGACGACATCCGCAAGACCATCACCAGCACCACCGGCACGCTGACCCTGATGATCGCCGCCATCGCGGTGATCTCGCTCGTGGTCGGCGGCATCGGCGTCATGAACATCATGCTGGTGTCGGTGTCTGAACGGGTCGGCGAGATCGGCGTGCGCATGGCGGTCGGCGCGCGGCGCAGCGACATCCTGCAGCAGTTCCTGATCGAGGCGGTGGTGGTCTGCCTGATCGGCGGCGGGCTCGGCGTCGGCGTCGCCTTTGGCCTCGCCGCGCTGTTCAACCTGGTGGTGCCGATGTTTCCGCTCAGCCTGTCCGGCACCTCGATCGCCGCCGCCTTCATCTGTTCGACGGGGATCGGCATCGTGTTCGGCTATCTGCCGGCGCGTCAGGCTTCGTTCCTGGATCCGCTGGCTGCCCTGTCGCGGGACTAGACCAGGCCAGTCTTGTCGGGGCTGCGCCCACCGGCGCCCGCGCACAGCCGGCGGGCCGTCGAATGATCCATGATTTCAAGAAGATGATTGGTGGGGGAGGCAGGACTCGAACCTGCGAAGCCATAAGGCGGCTGATTTACAGTCAGCTCCCTTTGCCACTCGGGACACTCCCCCGCCCGTGCCGCCGGCCGAACGCCTTTGGCAGGCAAAACCGGAACCGGACAGCCGCAGCGAGCCCGCGGGCGGGCCTGCAACGCGGCGCGGTTATGGGCGATGCGGCCCCCTCAAGTCAACCAATCACATGACAATTTCTTGGGCCAATAGGCGGCATGACCAAATTGCCATGCGCGCGGCCGCGTGGGACAAGCGCGCGATGAGTCCGAAAGAGCGAAATCCGCGGTTTCAGCGCCGCGACGACCGGGATCGGGGACGACCGCAGGGATCGGGCGGGCGCCACGGCGCGCGCGAGCGCGATCCTGATGGGCCGGCGATCCTGTATGGCTGGCACACCGTCACGGCCGCGCTGGCCAATCCACAACGCCGCATCCGCAAGCTGTGGCTGACCGAGAACGCCGCGCGAAAGCTCGCCGACGACAACATCGACACCAGGGTGACGCCCGAGATGGTGCGCCCAGGCGACATCGACCGGCGGCTCGGACCGGATGCAGTGCATCAGGGCATGCTCGCGGAGGTCGATCCGCTGGAGTCGCCGCGAATCGACACCCTGCCCGAGGAAGGCATCGTGCTGGTGCTCGACCAGATCACCGACCCGCACAATGTCGGGGCGATCATGCGCTCGGCCGCGGCGTTCGCCGTCAAGGCGATCGTCACCACCGCGCGGCACAGCCCGGAGGCCACCGGCGTGCTGGCGAAATCGGCCTCGGGCGCGCTGGAGCTGGTGCCGCTGGTGCTGGTCACCAACCTCGCCCGCGCGCTGACCGAGCTCAACGACCGCGGCTACCTCACCGTCGGGCTCGACAGCGAAGGCAGCGCCGACCTCGCCGCGGTCGAGCTGCGGCAGCCGCTGGCGCTGGTGCTCGGCGCCGAGGGCAAGGGGCTGCGGCAGCTCACGCGCGAAACCTGCAATGTCGTGGCGCGGCTCGACATGCCGGGCGCGATCAAGAGCCTCAACGTCTCCAACGCCGCCGCGCTGGCGCTGTATATCGGCGCCAGCCGGCTCGGCCTGATGCGGTAACCCGCAAGCGTCGACGCCCGCCCGCATCGCTGCGGACGGGCGCCCTCGCCTCGCTTTGCGGGCGATCAGTAATAGCGGCGCATCGGCGCGTGATGGCGATGATGGCTGCGCGGCGCTTGGGCATGGCGCGGCGCGCCGTGATGCCCGCGCATCATTGCGCGATGGTGCATGCCGTGGCGATGATGATGCCGGGCGTGGCGGCGGCCGTAGCTGTAGACCACCGGGCCCATCGCCGGCGCGCCGGCATATTGATGCGTCATCGCGTCGGCATAGACGCCGCCGGTGTAGGCGGAGCCGGTGCGCCACACCGAGATGGTGCGATTGTCGTAATACGGCGCCGGCGCGAAATTGCCCGGGCCGGTATAGGTCGGACCCTGATTGACGTAGTAATAGCGCGTCGGGTCCGGCAGTCGCTCGAACGCCGCGGAGCCGTAACCATAGCCGTAGCCGTAATCGTACGGCACATAGGCTGCGGAGCCGCAGCCGCTGACCGCGCCGCAGGGCGCGCAGGCGCCCGCGTACAGGCCGCCGCCGCACGCCAGCGCCGGCGCTGCGCTCACCGTCACGACGGCGATCGCCGCGACCAATCCCGACATCATCTGACGCATGTTACTCTCTCCTGACAGGGCTCTTTTCTTGGTTGGCCTCGACGTGCAGCTCGAAGGTCTAGCCTCGCGGTCTGCGATAGTTCGGTTCGACAGGCAGCCGCCCTCCGCCCTCGTCCAGCGGCGGCGCGATGATCACCTGCGGCGGATCCATCGGCAGCGGCGCTGCGGCGGGCTGCGGCGGACGCGATTCCACTTCCCAGGACTGGCGGAAACTCTCGGCCGGCTTCGGCAGCGGCCGGTTCGCCGGCGGCTCGATCTCGAGCCGGCCATAGCCGGGCAATCGATTCGAGCCGGGATAATAATGCCCGACCTCGGGCAGACGCACCGGGCGGCTGCCGTAGAAGGTCGGCTGCCGGTGCGTGCCGCGCTCCAGCCCCCAATCGCCCTCGACCACCGAATAGGACACGTCGCGGCCGTTGACGATGATCGGCACGCCGGGGCGGCCCGGGACGACGATGGCGAAGCCGCCGCTGTCGGCGAGCGCCGGCGCCGCGGTCAGGGACAGAAGCAGCATCGCCTGCGCGGCGCGCAGCGTGGGGCGTTTCATGGACATGACCCGATGCTAGTCGAAAAGCTTGGCGGATGGGTTAAGGCGCGGCGGCGGACTTCCGACAACCCTAACGCACGGGCGGGAATCCGCGTTCCATCGGCTGTCGTGCCAAGCGAATCGTTAACGGCGGCGCGCCCCGCGATGTCGAGGGGACTGGTGCCGGCGGAGAGGATCGAACTCCCGACCTTCGGTTTACAAAACCGCTGCACTACCGCTGTGCTACGCCGGCATCGCCACGGGGGCGCAAAACAGCTAGCAGCGCGGGCGGGTCGGGACAAGTGTGCCGCCCGATTTTGCCGCCTGCTCTTCAGGAGCCGCCGCACCTGTCATCTCGCGCATCGTCAGGAACGGATTGCGTCCCCGCGCTTTGAACGTGCATGAGCGACAAATTCGACGACCCGAGCCGCAAAGGCAACGAGCCTGCCCCCCTGCTGATGATCGCCGTCGCGGTGATCCCGCTGCTCGGCGTGGTAGCCTGGATGCTGTTTGGCTGACGCTGCGGCGCGGCCCCAAGGCCGCCTCGGCTAGCGGCGCGACGCGAGCGCTGCGGCGATTCGACCCTGCACCACGACGCCGAGCCAGATCACCAGCGTGGACAGCGCGGCGGCGGCAATCACCAGAACATCGATCTGAGGCATGGGAATAGTCCTCTGTGGCGCATGCGGCAATATCCGCACGCCCGGCCCCGGCCGGCCTTGATGCCGGTCAATCCCGCGCAGCGGCCGGCGTCAGAGCCAGCGGGCCAGCACGGCGAGGTTGACCGCACAGGCCAGCAGCAGCGCCAGCGTCAGGCCGACCGGCATCCCGTCGATGCGGGTTTTGGAGATCGTCGTCATGGCCGGACCATCGGGCGATTCTGGCCGCCGAGTCCCGGGCGATATTTTTCGCGGGATTTAACACTCGTTAACCTTCGATTCCCGCCGCCGCCCTGCCCGCCAAAACCAAGGCCGGCGCGAGGCCGGCCTTTCGTAAATCGTCCTGGGACTTTGGTCGGAACGACGGCTGGCTTCGCGTCTCAGTACTTCGCGACCGCGGGGCCGCCCCAGCCGAAGCGATAGTTGATGCCGGCCTTGACGGTGTGGTCGTCGCTGCGGAACGACGTGCCGGCGACGTCGGCGGGGCCGCCGGTGAAGGTGGTGTTGTCGAATTTGTAGTACTGATACTCGACCTTGGCCGACCAGCTCGGCGCGAACATGTATTCGAGGCCGGCGCCGACGGTGTAGCCGTCGTTGCGGCTGCCCGAGGTGGTGTAGGCGGATTGCAGGCCGCCGGCGGTGTTGACGCCGAGCGAGGAGTCGCGGAACGCGTAGCCGCCCTTGGCGTAGAGCAGCGCCGGGCCCCACGTATAGCCGAGCCGGCCGGTGACCGAACCCAGCCCGCGGGTGTTCTCGGTCGCGGTGCTGCCGGCCGGGAAGATCACGCCGGTGTTGTTCGACGCCATCCAGCTGTATTGCGCCTCGACGCCGACCACCCAGTTCGGCGCGAACTGATAGTCGAAGCCGCCCTGCACGCCGCCCATGAAGCGGCCGGAATCGTCCTGGAGGTTGTTGCTGCCGGCGAACGCGCCGCCGACATTGCCGCCGATGTAGAAGCCGGTCCAGTTGTAGACCGCCGCCGGCGCGGTGGCGGGCGGCGCCTTGGTGTAGGTCGGCCGCGGACCGAGATCGGCAGCGAAAGCCGGCGCGCCGAGCACGCAGACCGCGACTGCGCTGAGCAGAAACTTCTTCATCGTCGTCCCTCGTCGTCGTCTCGCCTTCGTATCGTCCGATCTGCTCAAAACAAATTGGCGCCAGTTTGGTTGCCGCGCGGCGAAGCCGCAGCGAGGATCGAGCGCGACTGTGACGGCGCGCAACAGCCGGGAACCCGGGTTTCGAGGCTCGAAAGCTTCGAGGATCGACAGATTAGTCGCGGCGGATTGCGATTTGGTCGGGTCTATCGCGACAATTTTTCCAGTTCCGGAAACGGCGCGTAGACGACGCCGGTGCAGAGCTCCTGGACATTTCCGGCAACGCGATCGAGCCGGCCGTTGACGTGGACGATCGCGAGTTCCTGCGGCTTGCCGGAGGGCGGCGTGAAGCGCACGCAGGAGACGAAGCGCACCCGGCCGCCGAGCGGACGCTGCACCGGCTCGGCCATCGCGGCGTCGCGCAGGCCCGCCGGGTCGTTGAGGTAGCTGCGCAAGAACGCCGGGATCTCGCTGCGATAATTCGCCGGAAACGGCTGCACCGCATCGCCGCCGTCGCGCGCCGTGCCGCCGTCATCGCTGGTGATGCAGCCGCCCAGCGAGGCTGCGGCGAGCAGCGCGAGCGCGATGCGGCGGATAGGATCGGACACGGAAGGACTCGTGAATCGGGATGCAGAATGCGCAAGGCATAGCCGGTTCGCCGCGGAAATCAACGATTGCGCCGACGCGCCGGCACACGCCGCAGGCTTGCCTCGCGGCGACAAAGCCTGTTGCCAAACGCGGCCGGGCTTCCGATCATGCTGCAGGACCGCGGGTCCTGATCGGCTCGACCATGGGAGGACTGCCAATGTCCAAAGGATCGTCCAAGGGATTGCGACTGCTCGCCTGCATGCTGGTCTCTGCCGCGCTGATCGCGCCGCCGGCGCTGGCCGCGCCGGATTCCGACCCGGCGCCGCCGCCGCGCTCGGACGGCAAGTCCGGCAAGAAGAAGCAGTCCGAGCAGCGCTTCCAGGACGGCTACCGCGCCGCTTACGCGACGATCTACGAGCGCGGCGACTACGCGTCCGGCATCGATCAGCTCCAGGCGCTCGGCCGCGACGACAACGCCTCGGTGGCGACGCTGCTCGGCTATTCGCATCGCAAGCTCGGCGACACCAGGCTGGCGCAGGCGTATTACGAGCGCGCGCTGAAGACCGATCCGAACCACGTCCGCACCTGGCAGTATTACGGCCTGTGGCAGGTCGAACAGGGCAATCGCGAGCGCGCGCAATATCACCTCGACCGCATCGCCGCGCTGTGCGGCAACACCGCGTGCGAGGAATACACATCGCTGGCGGATGCGATCGGCCGCGGCGGCGGATCGTACTGATCCGCACGCAGGCGAAATCGGCGGACGGCTCGACAAAGCCGTGAAAGGTCGTATAGACGGGCGCGGTGAAGCTCGCTTCGGTTGCGGGTTTCGAGCCGCCCACGCCTGCGCAGAGCCCGCCTCATGAGCACCTCCCCGCGACGCGATCGCATCGCCTTCGTCGCGAGCCAGAGCGCGGAAGCGCAAGCGGCGCAGGCACAACTGGTGTCGATCTACGGCAATCACGACGCCGCCGAGGCCGACGTCGTGGTCGCGCTCGGCGGCGACGGCCTGATGCTGCAGACGCTGCACCAGCAGATGCGCAGCGGCACGCCGATCTACGGCATGCATCGCGGCACGGTCGGCTTCCTGATGAACGAATACTCGACTCACGATCTGCCCCGCAGGCTCGCGGCCGCGCGCGAGACCGTGATTCATCCGCTGCTGATGCGCGCCACCGACATCTACGGCGAGGTGCACATCCACCACGCCATCAACGAGGTCTCGCTGTTCCGGCAGAGCCATCAGGCGGCGCGGCTGCGCATCATCATCGACGAGCGCGAGCGCATGAGCGAACTCGTCGCCGACGGCATTCTGGTCGCGACGCCGGCGGGCTCCACCGCGTATAACCTCTCGGCGCAGGGCCCGATCCTGCCGATCAACGCGCAGTTACTTGCGCTGACGCCGATCTCGGCGTTCCGGCCGCGGCGCTGGCGCGGCGCGCTGCTGCCGGACAACGCCTTCGTGGTGATCGAAGTGCTGGAAGTCGACAAGCGTCCGGTCGCGGCGGTGGCCGATCACGACGAGGCGCGCGACGTGCGACGGGTCGAAGTGATCTCCGACAAGACCATCGCGCTGCGGATGCTGTTCGACCCCGGCCACAGCCTCGAGGAGCGCATCCTGAACGAGCAATTCGGCAGCTGATCGCTATTTCTGCTGCCTGATCAAAGGCTTGACCTCGATACGCGGAATCTTGGGGCAAACCTGTGTCAGCGCCGCCGGCGGCCACCGCGGCGATTGAAATCACAACAGAATTACCGATCGGGCGCTTGCGGCAAACCGGTGACAAAGCTGCGGCACGCGCCGCACCCGGCAAAATCCGCTTGCGGCCGGTTTGCGGCGGGCCCGCCGGGGGCGGCGAGAGGTAGTATAATCGGGGTGACGCCGAGCGTGGCCCCGGGGACACGGGCGATTGGCAGATCGCCGAGGTGCTGGCCTCGCTGGCGCGGCTCGGCTACGTCGCTTCCGACCACGGCGTCAACTACGCGCTGCGGCGGGTGGCGTAAGCGCTCGCCGCGCCGCCCGGCCCGCTCAGCCGCGCTTGCGCGGCGCGGGGGCGCGCTGGGGGACGAGGTCGTGGACGCGGCTGAAGCCGTCGACCATGGCGCGCAGGCGGTTGATGCGGCGCGCGTAGTGCGCCATCAGGCCGATCAGGAAGGCGCTGCAGGCCAGGATGAAGATCAGAAACGCGGTTACTTCGTCGGTCATCATGTCGCCCCTGTCCGGTTCGCCGCGCGGCAGCTTCCCGCTGCCCGGGCGACGATCGTAATCATCGCGCAGGGCGATTGCACATGACCGGCGACAATTCCGGCGCGCGGCGCGGCGTCGATCGCGGGCGATGGCTAATCGTTACTTAAGCGCGCGTTGCTGCGCCGCGGCAAGAACGCGAGACCAACGCTCATCCTTCGAGACGCCCCCGCTCCGCGCCGGGCTCCTGAGAGCCCGATTGGAAATGCGGGCCGCCAAATCAACGCCCTATCCCCGTCATTGCGAGCGAAGCGAAGCAATCCAGAGGCGCCGAGTATGGGGCTTCTGGATTGCTTCGTCGCGGAGCCTGTACTCAGACGGCGCAGAGCGCCGATCCGAGTGCTCCTCGCAATGACGAAATTGAGTGCCTGATCCTGTTGCTCTCATTTCCAGTCAGACGCCCGGGATGAGGGCCGTGCATGTGGCGGCGCGCCCGGGCTGAGGGTCGTGCCTTCGGATGCGCTGCGCTGCGCCCGCCGGCCTCGCGGCAACGCTTCCTTAACGACGTCGGCCTATGCTTAACGCGAAGTATATCGTCGCCCGGCCGAGCCCGCTGTTTCATGTTCCGCATCGACTTCAACAAGCTGCGCTTCCTGGTGTGCGACGACAATCCGCACATGCGCCGGATCCTGCGCACGCTGCTGCATTCGTTCGGCGCGCGCGAAGTGTACGAGGCCGAGGACGGCGCCACCGCGCTCGAGACCTTCAGCCATGCCGCGCCCGACATCGTCATCACCGACTGGGAAATGCCGATTTTCGACGGGCTTGAGCTGGCGCAGATGATCCGCCAGCCGGACTCCAAGGCCAACCCCTATGTGCCGATCATCATGCTGACCTCGCATTCCGAGAAGCGCCGCGTCACGCTGGCGCGCGACGCCGGCGTCACCGAATTTCTGGCCAAGCCGATCTCGTCGAAGGGGCTGTATCAGCGCGTGCTCAACGTGGTCGCCAGCCCGCGGCCGTTCATCAAGACGCGCAACTACTTCGGGCCGGACCGGCGGCGCAGCGCCGGCGGCGGCTATATCGGCCCGGAGCGGCGCGGCCACGGCGAGGCCGACGTCATCCAGCAGGCCTCGCTGCTCGACAAGGCCAAGGTCGCAGGCTGATATCATGAGCCGGAAACGCCCCGAAGACATCCAGGTCGCGAGCTATCCCGACCATCAGGTGATCACCCAGGCCAACCCGCTGCGCAAGGTGATGCGCCGGGTCGACGGCGGCGATGTCGACGATTCGGTGGCGCGCGCCGAGCAGGCGCTGGCGCAGCTCGCCGGCGAATTCGGCGAATGGATGAGCGTCGAATGCGAGCGGCTGGCCGCCGCCTATGCGGCGCTGAAGACCGACGGCGTCACCGCCGACAGCCGCGCCGAACTGTTCCGCGCCGCGCACGACATCAAGGGCGACGCCGCGACCTTCGGCTATCCGGCCGTCGCCGCCGCCGCCTTCAGCCTGTGCCGGGTGATCGAGCACGCGCCCGACTTCGCCGCGGTGCCCGACGAACTGATCGCCAACCACGTCCGCGCCATCCAGGCGATGGTCCGCGAAGGCGCCGCCGCCGACAAGGCCGAGCTGCAGCGCGCGCTGAACCGCAAGCTGCGCAGCGTCGCCGACGACTACCTCGCCGCCGTCAACCGCGACCGCCCCGACCACCTCGACGCCATCCTGTCGCCGAGCATCGCGCCGGGGGAGTAGTCCGGCGCGCGTTGAGATCCCAGCACCGTCATTCCGGGGCGCCGCGCAGCGCGGTGAGAACACGTCTGTCCGCCCCGCGCAGGGCGAGCTCCCTCGCCCCGCTCTTGCGGGGAGAGGGTTGGGGTGAGGGGCTGCAGCGGCTGCGACGCGGATCGCACTTCGTCCAGCACGTTCGCTCGGCTGCTTTGATGCGCCCCCTCACCCGGATCATCGCTGCGCGATGATCCGACCTCTCCCCGCGCGCGGGGAGAGGTGAAGGCGGTCGCGCCTCGTTGCGAACGGCTACGCCGCCATCCGCTCGAGGCGCTGGACGAATTGTTCGGCGATCAGTTCGCCGCAGAAGGCGCTGGCGTCTTCGCGGGCGGATTCGGTGGCGAAGCGGCGCAGCAGGATCAACAGCGGGGCCGCGGCATCGGCGCCGGTCTCGCAGCGCGTCAGCACGCGCTCGACCATCAGCCGGCGCAGCCTTGCGGCGCCGCCCTCGCTGCCGACGAAGCCGATCTCGTGGATCGCCTCGAGTGCGGCGCGGAACGCCGGATAGGTGGTCTCCGGCAGGCCGGCGCGGGCCAGCAGCGCGGTCAGGCTCGGGCCGCCGCGCTCGTGCAGCAGCGCCGCGACGCGCGCCTGCGGCAGGCCGGAGAGTTCGACCAGGGCGCATTCGAACAATTCGAGATTGCCGGACAACAGCGCGCGCAGGATCAGCCCGGCGGTGAGCTGCGAGGTCGCGCGCAGATGCCGCAGCAGCGCGCGCAGATCGTCGCCGCGCGCGCGCGCCGCCACCGTCACGGTGGAGCGGTCGAGCGCCTCGGTGGAGGTGCGCGCGGCGCGATCGGCCGGTAGCCAGCCGCGCGCCACGACGAATTGCTGAAGCGTGTCGGAGAGTTTGGCGGCCAGCGCCAGCCGCGTCGCCGCCGGCAGACCGTCCAGCACCAGCATCGACTCGCGGATCGCGGCGAGATGGCCGTGACGCTCGACGATGCGGTCCCACGAGAACGGCGCCAGCTCGGCGTGCGGATTTTCGATCAGCTCCAGCGCGGCCGCGGCGGTGCCGACTTCGGCGATCGCCGCGCACACCGCGGCCGGCAGCCGCACGCGGCGCGCAACCGCGCATTGCACCGCATCGTCGCCGGTGGCGACGATGTCGACCAGATCGGCGTCGATCAGCAGCGGCGAGAATTCCAGCACCGGCAGCGCCACCGACGGCTGATCGGACGCGAGCGCGCGAATGATCGCGGCCGGCGCGTGGGCGCTGCGGCAGAACACCTGCGCCATCGCCTGCCGCACCAGCGCCGAGACGTCGTCCAGCATCATCAGCAGCGCGCCCTCGGCGGCGGCGCGGTCGTCGGGGGTGAGATCGGAGATCAGGAGGGCCCGCGCCAGCGCCCTCGTCGCCTCTGCACGTTCGCCCGCGGGCGCGTGACGAATCCAGCTGATGAACTGCCGAACGATCATGGGCATTCCGGCTTACGCAACCAACGACACCGCGACGCGACGTCTTCGTCATACTTTCTAAACCATGACGCTTAACAAAGGGTTCACCATAACTGGTTGGGTTTGTTGCTGTTTCGTTAACGATACGGAAACGTTCGGACGTCCGGCGCCGTTTGTCGCAGCCATCGATCGAGTTAGTTGCGACGGATAGTTGCGCGCTGATCGATCGGTGTCGCGCGCGGACCATCCTTCGAGACGCCCGGCTCCGCTCTGCGAGCTGCGCCGGGCTCCTCAGGATGACGATGAAGCGAGTTGTTAGTTGCAGGCGCGCTCGGCCGCGGCGAGACGCCCCCTCACCCGGCACGCATCTGGCGATGCGCGCCGACCTCTCCCCGCACGCGGGGAGAGGTGAGGCAGTGCGCGCCGGGACACGGGAGCGGACGATCAGTTCGCGTAGGTGCCGTTGCGGTCGCTGAACAGGTCGAGGGTGCGCGGCGGGCGGATGGTCGGGGTGGTGGAGAGCGCGGCGGAGGGGTCGGACAGGCCGAAATCGGTCGGCGCGGCCGCGGCCGCCGGGGCGTAGGACATCGTCGTGCTGGACGCGCCCGTCGCCGGCGCGGTGGAGGTGCCCGATGCGCCGCTCGTCGTCGTGCCCGAGACGTCGGTGGCGTTGCTCCACAATTGCTGCACCGCCGGTGACACCGGCTCGCTGCGGTCGCCGCCCTGGAACAGGGTGCGGAACATCGGCTCGGAGGATTGCCGCGTCGACGACGCCGTGGCGTCGACAGGCGACACCGCGCGCACCGCCTCGACGGTGCGCAGGTCCGGGAAGCTCGACAGATAGGCGGCGTTGTCGACCGACCTCGCCGAGGCCAGCACCATCGCGGCGCCGCTGACGGACGCCGCGCCGCCGGCCGAGGCCAGCGCGCTCTGCGTCGCCTGTGAATTCGCCGCCGCGTTGTAGCGCGTGTTCAGGTTGTCGTAGACCTGCGCGACGCTGCGGGCATTGCCCGAGCGGTCGTAGAAGATCGACTGGTTGGCGGCGGCGGCGGCCGGAAACATCGCCGCCGCGCTGGCGTTCGGATTGTCCTGCGCGGCGTTGATCAGCCGGGACGCGCCGCCCACCCCCATGAAATGCGCCATGTAGAGTTCGGAATCGCTCGGCCGGCGGCCGATCTCGGCCGTCAACTTGAAGCTGTTGGACTGCGTGAGCGCGCCGGCCATCGCCGAACTGACCGCGGGATCGTTGCGCAGATCCATGATCGCCTGGCGCGCCGCCGGATCGCTGACCGAGTAGCTGCCCGACGCGGATTTACTGATCGCGTCGGCATAGTCGCCATAGCCGAGCTGGGCGCCAGCCTCTTTCACGGTGCCGAGCCAGGTCTGGTCGATGAACTGGAACAGTCCCTTCGCCGAGGAGGTCGCGGCCGCGGCCTGCGGATTGAAGTTCGACTCCATCCTGGCGGTGGCGAGCAGATATTCGAAGCTGGCGCCGGTCGCGCCGGCGGCCTGCCTGATCGCGCCGGCTATCTTCGTCCGCGCCGGATCGACGATCGACACCGCGGAACTGGAGATTTCGGCCGACATGATGGAGGACCCTTGCTCCCCGAGTTGCGGTGAGACTCGCGCGTGACACCGGCTGCGACCGTGCGGCCGGTATGGTTAACGAGGAGTTAATTCGGCCGGCGAGTGCCTCCCGCTACGCGCCGTCATTCCGGGGCGTGCCGTCAGGCGCGAACCCGGAATCTCGAAGTTGGGGAATGCCGCGCGATGAACAGCTCCAGATTCCGGGTTCGCTCGCTGCGCGAGCGCCCCGAAATGACGGGTTCAAAACTGCTGTAGGGTGGGCAAAGGCGCGGAGCGCCGTGCCCACGCGCGCGACATGCGTGGGCTTCGCTGCGCTCAGCCCACCCTACGCGGTGAGACCCGGGCGCGGTCGCGCCTGCTACTTCCCGTACACCTTCGCCGGGTCGAAATGCCGGTCGGCGTCGACCATGGTCAGCAGCGGATCGCCGGAGGCGTCGCGGTCGATGCGGCGGTAGAAGCAGGATTGGCGGCCGGTGTGGCAGGCGGCGCCCGCCTGCTCGACGCGGATCCAGACCGCGTCCCGGTCGCAGTCGACCCGCATCTCCAGCACCTTCTGGACGTGGCCCGAACTCTCGCCCTTTTTCCACAGCCGTTTTCGGGATCGGCTGAAGTACCACGCCTCGCCGCTCTGGATGGTTTTCTCCAGCGCTTCCGCGTTCATATGGGCGACCATCAGCACATCGCCCGAACGCGCGTCGGTGGTGACGCAGGTGACGAGGCCGGCCGCGTCGAATTTCGGACGCAGCGCGATGCCCTCCTCGATATCGTCGAGCGCGGGCGATGAGGCAGCGGATGAACTCACGAGCGTTTTCCTCGCGCAGTCCGGGGCGTTAGCCGCGGTTGCGAATCATCGACATGAACCGCGCCTGCTCCGCCGGATTGTCGCGGAACATGCCGGTGTAGCGGCTGGTGAAGGTCGAGGCGCCCTGCTTGCCGATGCCGCGCACCGACATGCAGGTGTGCTCGGCCTCGATCATCACGGCGACGCCGCGCGGCTTCAGCACCTCGTCGATCGCAGCCGCGATCTGCGCGGTGAGATGCTCCTGGGTCTGCAGCCTGCGGGCGAAGATCTCGACCAGCCGCGCCAGCTTCGACAGCCCGACGACGCGCTCGACCGGCGTATAGGCGATATGCGCCTTGCCGTAGAACGGCATCACGTGGTGTTCGCAATGCGAGGTGAAGGAGATGTCGCGCACCAGCACGAAATCGTCGTAGCCCGCCGTTTCACCAAAGGTGCGGTCGAGCACTTCGGCGGGGCACTGGTGATAGCCCTGGAACAGCTCGTCATAGGCCTCGACCACCCGGCGCGGGGTGTCGAGCAGGCCCTCGCGCTCGATGTTCTCGCCGATATAGGACAGCAGCGTCTTGACCGCGGCCTCGGCTTCGGCGCGCGACGGCCGCGGCTGATCCGGCTGCACGGCGGCAGCGAGGAATTCCGACGGGTCGAGCTCGGCGGGCTGAAATTCGGTGCGGGCCTCCGGCAGCTTGCCGGTTCGCAGCGGCTTGATCTTGGCGTCCATCTTCACTCCGTTCGACCGGCCCGCGCGGGCCGGATGTGTCACCGGGCAGACGGGCGGCCAGCCGCCGGTCGTCTTGATCCCTTCAGCGAACCTTGCCGCGCAGCATGCTGAGCGGACTGGGGTTCACAAGATACGGCCGGCGGTTTCAGCGCGGCGCGGCGGACTGTCTTTCGTCGCCTCCCCTCCTATATAAGATGAGACGCCGGAACCGCCAAGCAGCCCCCCCGAATCCATCGGCGGGCCGGCGAACCGGCCCGGACACTTTCGCATGCTGAACGACATCTACAACAAGCGGATTATCGAGCTGGCGGGCAATATCCCGCGGATCGGCCGCCTCGATCATCCCGACGCCACCGCCACCGCTCACTCGAAATTGTGCGGCTCGACCGTCAAGATCGACCTCAAGATGGACGGCGACGTGGTCAGCGACTTCGCCCACGAGGTGAAGGCCTGCGCGCTGGGCCAGGCGTCGTCGTCGATCATGGCCAGCCATGTCGTCGGCTCGACTTCCAGCGAGCTGCGAGCCTTGCGCGACAGCGTGCGGAAAATGCTCAAGGAAAACGGCGCGCCGCCGGACGGCAAATGGGCCGATATCGCGATGCTCGAGCCGGTCCGCGACTACAAGGCGCGGCACGCCTCGACGCTGCTGACCTTCGACGCGGTGGTGGATGCGATCGGCCAGATCGAGGCGCAGCGCGCCGGCGCGGGTGCGAGCGCGTAAGCGGTTTCAATCACGGAGGCCGCGACTCGCGTCGCCCCTCACCCCACCCCTCTCCCCGCAAGAGCGGGGCGAGGGAGCGCGCTGTGCATGGCGGCGGAGGCATTGAACAACCGCGAAACAAAACAAGGTCATTCCGGGGCGCTCGCGCAAGCGAGCGAACCCGGAAACCCGAGCTGTTCATCTCAGGCCGGCGCGCAGAGCAACCTCTTAAGCGGTTCATCGATTGATTGAAGCAATCCGGCCTTTCCAGAGGCACTGAGTCCTCATCCTGAGGAGCCCGGCGAAGCCGGGCGTCTCGAAGGATGGGGCAACGCAGTGCCGGTCGCGCATGGTTCAAGACGGCGCTGCGCGCCTCCTCACCATGAGGATGTACTGGTGGCTGCGCATCATCAATTCTGATTCCACCTAAAGCAGAACGGCTCTCGATTCCGGGTTCGCCGCTACGCGGCGCCCCGGAATGACGTGGATAGGTGGTGCTCAATGCGCCGGCGGCGGCAGCGCTGCGGGGGCGGTGCCGCCGGTGGGGAGCGCGGCTTCGGCGGTTTTGGTCGCGGCGACCGGGGACGGGACGAAGCGGTCCTGGATCGGCTTCGCGGCGGCGGCAACCGTGGCCGGCGGGGCGGCGTGTTTCGGCGGCAGCAGCTCGGCGAGCGCCTGGGCGGTGACCAGATTGGCGTCGCGCAGTTCCTGCGGCGAGAGCTGGTGCAGATCCTCCCAGGGCGGGACGCTCAGCGCCAGCGCCAGCAGATCGCCGGTGCCGCCCATCTCGAAGGTGTATTTGGCGAGCCGGCCGATATCGCGCTCGATGATGGTGACGTCCTGCGCGGTGTAGCTGGCGGCGCGGGCATCCTCGG
The DNA here is from genome assembly GCF_052445935.1 of Rhodopseudomonas sp. NSM. Lineage (NCBI taxonomy): Bacteria > Pseudomonadati > Pseudomonadota > Alphaproteobacteria > Hyphomicrobiales > Nitrobacteraceae > Rhodopseudomonas > Rhodopseudomonas sp. NSM. Next base: position 683,291 of record NZ_JBQTCH010000002.1, read on the forward strand.
CGCGGTCGCCCATCCAGATCTGGTGCACCCGGACCCGTGCCCCCTCCGGCACGTAGCGGGTCCGGCCCGCCAGCAGCAGGAACACGCACATCGACTCGCAATAGGCCTGCGGCACGATGCCGGCACGCATCCCGGACGGCGTCTGCGTCCGCACGCTGGCGCCGACCGTGGTCATCAGCCCCATCTGGCGCCAGCGCCGGCCGAGCGCGATCGCGTCGTTGACCGAGCCGCCGCTGGAATCCAGCACCAGCGCCGCGCCGTCGAGCGGGCGGCTGCGGGCGAAATCGTCGAAATCCTTCGGGGTGTCGGCGGTGACGATGCCGACCGCGCTGATCCAGCCGGTGCAGTTCGGCTCGCAGGCGACCCACTCGAACCGCATCGGAAGCTTGCGGGCCTCGAGGCTGCCGCCGGCGGCTTGCGCCAATTGCGTCGGTCCCGCCGCAGCGCCGAGCAGCACAAAGCCGAGCGCGGCGACGCGTGCGAGCGTCGATCTGGCGAAGCGGGACAGAACAGCGGCGTTCACCGTGGCTCCTTCAACTCCGGTTCTTCAACTCCGGGCTGGCTTCAACTCGGGCAGACTTCAACTCGGCGGACTTCAACTCCGTCAGCAGATGCGCGAAAGGTTCCGGGGAATATGCTCGAATCCGTCACGCTTACGTTATTTAAGGTTCATGGAAAATCCGGCGTTGATCAATCGCAATCGGTCCGATCGACGCTGCACTGCAGTCAACAAAGTGCGATATTTCCGTGTCTGTTGCGCATTTGCAGTAGTAGAACGGTTCCCCGCCCAGGAACCCGGCAGATCCGCGGCCAGATCCGAGGCATGATGCCCATTCGATTTCCAGCGACCGCCGCCGACATGCTGCAGGCGCTCAGCCGCCTGCCGCGTAATGCCGGCCGCGGCCTGATCTGGGTGTATCGCCACAGCTTCTCGGCGCTGGTCGGCTCGAATTGCCGGCACCTGCCGACCTGCTCGCAATATGGCGACGAGGCGATCGGCCGGTTCGGGCTGTGGGCCGGCGGCTGGATGACGCTGGCGCGGCTCATTCGCTGCAATCCCTACGGCACCTCGGGGATCGACAATGTGCCCGAGACCCCGCCGCCCGGCGCGCGCTGGTACCTGCCCTGGCGCTACGCACGCTGGCGCGGCGTCAACGCCCCGGACTGTGGCTGCGGCCATCATGATGAGTAGGGTGGGCAAAGTCGCGAAGCGACGTGCCCACGCGCCAGAGCAGCTCTGGCTTTGATGGAATCACCGCCGTCATCCTGAGGTGCCCGCTGGGCCGCGCCATGCGCGGCCCAGCGGGCCTCGAAGGATGAGCCGCAGGTGCCTTGGCCGCATCCTTCGAGGCTCGCTGCGCTCGCACCTCAGGATGACGACTCCGGACGCGAGAATGCCGCGGTTGCTTCAATCAAGCGATGAAGCGCGCTCGGCTGCAATGCTTATCAAGGAGACGCGTGGGCACGCTGCGCTTTGCCCACCCTACCTTCTTTGCTCAGATCGGGCTCAGCCCGATGCGGCCGAGGCCGGGCAGCTTGATCGCCGGGCGGCGCAGATCGAGGCCGAGCACCGCGCCGAACAGGTTCAGCTCGACGCCCTCGATCCAGCCCAGCGTCAGCCCGAGATAGCCGCCGAGCGTGGCGCGGATGCCGGTGCCGGACGGGGTCCAGCCGATCCAGCCGCCGTCCCACGGATAGTCCTTGCCGATCGCGGTCGGCGGCAGCGTGGTCTTGAGTTCCGGCACCGCCGCCAGCGCCGCGGCGACAAAGGTGTTGGAATTCGGCCCCGGCCAGGCGCGATAATCGCCATAGGCGCTGAGCTTGTAGCTTTTGATCGCGGCCTCGATCTTCGGGATCATCGCGGCCGCCGCCTCGCCGTCCGCCGCGGCGATCAGTTGCGGCTCGTCGCCGAACCAGCGGCCGTCGGCGACGAAGCCGTTGACGCGGACCGGGTCGCCCCAGGCGGTGTAGTCATAGCGGGTGTAGCGCGTCGCATTCGCCGGCTTCACCACGATCCAGCTGTGCACCGCGAAGATCCCGCGCCAGCGCACCGTGCGCGCGGCGAACACCCGCACCAGCGCGTCGGGATGCGCAGCCGCCGGCGGCAGCAGCCCGGCGCTGGAGCGGTCGGCCGCCTGCCACGACACGCTGCGATCGCCCAGCGCGTATTTGCCGGCCGACACGACGATCGGCACGATCAGGAACAACAGCAGGAGGATCACGAGGCGTCTCACGAGGATCTGTGCGGGATGAGGAGCGGATAGAACAAGTGATGGCGATATAGGTTGCACGCCCGGCATTGCCAGCCGACGCCCCTGCGACCTGCGCGCGCGATCAAATGAGACGGGCGGCCCGGCGGCGGGCGGGAACTGGCCGTCGCGACCGATCTCGTCTATCGACAGCGGATGGAGAGCCGGCTGCCGCGGACCGATTTGTGACCAGCACCCCACCGCAGATCGATGCACAAGCGGACCGGCCGCGCGCCGGCTCCGCGCTGGAAGTGCTGCTGATCTTTCTCAAGCTCGGACTGACCAGTTTCGGCGGGCCGATCCCGCATCTCGGCTATTTCCGCAACGAGTTCGTAGTGCGGCGGAAGTGGATCGATGAGCACGGCTATGCCGACCTCGTCGCGCTGTGCCAGTTCCTGCCGGGGCCGGCCAGCAGCCAGGCCGGCTTCGCGATCGGCCTGATGCGCGCCGGATATCCCGGCGCGCTCGCCGCCTGGGCCGGCTTCACCCTGCCCTCCGCGCTGGCGATGGTGCTGTTCGCCTACGGCGCCGCGGCCCTCGACGGCCCGGCCGGGGCCGGGCTGCTGCACGGGCTGAAGCTGACGGCGGTGGCGATCGTGGCGCAGGCGGTCTGGGGCATGGCGCGGACGCTGTGCCCGGATCGCGAACGCGCATCGATCGCCGCGGTCGCCGCGCTCGTCGTCCTGCTCGGCACGTCGTCGGCAATGCAGATCGCGGCGATCGCTGTCGGCGGAATCGCCGGGCTGTGGCTGTGCCGGGACGGATCGGCGCTGCCGACGCGACCGGTCGTATTTCCGGTGTCACGCGCCGCGGGGCTGGCTGCGCTCGCCGCCTTCGTGCTGCTGCTGATCGGGCCGCCGCTGCTGGTGAGTTCGAATGCCTCCCCCGGCATCGCGCTGTTCGACGCGTTCTATCGGTCCGGCGCGCTGGTGTTCGGCGGCGGCCATGTCGTGCTGCCGCTGCTGCGTGAAGCCTTCGTCGCGCCGGGCTGGGTGAGCGACGACGCCTTTCTCGCCGGCTACGGCGCCGCGCAGGCGGTGCCCGGCCCGCTGTTCAGCTTCGCCGCCTATCTGGGAACGATCGTCTCGCCGGCCCCACATGGAGCGGCCGGTGCCGCGCTGGGGCTCGTCGGCATCTTCCTGCCCGGCCTGCTGATCCTGCTCGGCGTGCTGCCGTTCTGGAATGCGTTCCGGCGGTTCGCGGCCGCGCAGGCGGCGATGCGCGGCGTCAATGCCGCGGTGGTCGGGCTGCTCGGCGCGGCGTTGTACGATCCGGTGTGGACCAGCAGCGTGCACGGCCCGATCGATTTCGCCATCGCGCTGACGGGCTTCGTGCTGCTGACGTCGTGGCGCGCGCCGCCGCTGGTCGTCGTGGCGGGCAGCGCGCTCGCCGGCGCCCTGCTCGCGCTCGGCGCGGCCTGAGCGGCCGCCCCCGCCTCGATCACAGGCCTCAATCATCCGCCTCGATCGCCGACTGCCCGATCCGCGCGCCGGCGGCGTCGCGCGGCTGCAGCCTGTACCAGGCGACCCGGCCGGGTTCGAACTGGGCGCGGCCGCGCTTCGACCACAGCGGCGGGGCGTGGTCGCCGACGATCAGGATCTCGGGCCGTCCCATCGCCGGATCGCGCGCCAGCCGGGCGGTGACGTCGAACACGTCGCGCCAGAGTTCGGCCATGCGGCAGACGTCGACCCGGCCGAATTCGCCGCCGTCGTCGCCGCAGTGGAAGTCGGCGGCCGCCTCGGCGGGCGCGACCGGCACGTGGCTGTTGAGCGTCAGCCAATAAATGAAGCGCGGCTTGTCGCCGGCCGCGGGCGCGCGCGACGCCGCCGCGATCAGCGGCGCGAGGTCGGCGTCGCAGGCGCCGCGGAAGGCGCCGCCGCAGGCGCGGCCGGTGGTCCTGATCAGATCGTCGCCGAACAGCGCGCGGTCAAAGCCGATGGTCGGGTACCATTGCTCGCGCTCGAACATGCCGCCGGCGAAGCCGTGCACCGCGACGGTCACATAGCCGCGCCGGGCCAGCCGGTTAGGCAGGCAGCCGGAGGTGTCGGTCGCCACGTAGTCCTGGTAGAACATCCGCGTGTTGCAGAGTTCGCGCATCTCGCCGGAGGTGGTGGAGCCGAAATAGCCGGCGTGTCCGGCGGTGACGGCGTAGTCGCCGGTGACCGCGGGATCATACAGCGGCGCAGCGACCTTCGCGCGCGCCGCCGGATCGCGCAGAAAGCCGAGGCTCTCCACCATCACCACCAGGACGTTGCGGCCGTCGGCCCCGGCCGCCGCCGCGAAGCCGGAGACGTCCGCCGCAGACCGCACCGGCTGGTCGCGCCCCATGGTGGCGCCGAAATGATAATGCGGCGACACGTTACCGACGAAGTCGAGCGCGGCGAATCCTGCGGTCAAGACGAACAGCGCCGGCACGCTGGCGCCGGCCAGAGCAGCGCGGCGGCGCAGGCAGGAAAGCGCCGCGACCGAGGTGATCGCGATCGCGATGATCAGCGCCGCATACAGCGGCGAGGCGAAGAACTGGATCCGCTGCGCGCGATCGATCGCGGCGAGAAACTCAACCGGCGCCACGCCGAACATCAGCGACAGCGTGCGCACGATGTCGAAGCCGAGCACGACGACGAACAGCGGCACGATCAGCGCGAACGGCACGCTCCGCGCCAGCGCCGCGACGCTGGCATAGAGCAGGATCGCCTCGGTGCGCGGCGGCAGGCCGATGTCGACCAGCGACGTCATCGTCAGCAGCGACAGCAGATTGGGGATCAGCAACCCGCCGGCGATCAGCCTGGCATTGGCGCGGGCGAAGCGCACCAGCGGCGCGGCCCCCTGCGAAATCTCAGCGGCGACACCTGCAATCGCGGACATCGGCAATACTCATTGTTGCAACTATCGATTCGGAAAATATCGGAATGAACGCTACGGTTGAAATTGCGAAATCGGAGTTAATTCGATGGCGAAAACAGGCGCTACGCAAATACCGAGCACCACGGGCCTGAACCGCCATCGCATCGTCGCGGCTGAACTCCCGGCCGCGGCGCGATGAATCGGATTGAAAGCAAGTCGCGCGCGGCTTCGCCGCGCCGGCTGTTACTTGCCGTCGAACCACGCCTTCCATTGCGGCACGGCGGTCGCGAATGTGCCGCGATGTGTCGTCGGGCCGGTGGAGACCGCCTCGACCTGCGGATTGCCGCTGCCGATCGCGCGCTGATAGGTCATCGCCATCCGGCCGAGGCCGACGCTGATCACCTCGTCGCTCTCGCCGTAGTAATTGCGCACCGGGGTCCGGATCACCCAGCGATAGGCATTGGTGGCCGCGACCAGCCGGCCATAGGCGGACGCGGCGAAATACTGCGAGTCGAAGTAATCGGGGCGGATCAGCTTGCGCAAATCGGTCGGGATGTCGGCGGCGTCGTAGGGCTTTCGCTCATAGGCCTTGCGGGAAATCTCGTAGGCCTCCTCGGTGATCAGCGCCCGCGCCAGGCCGGGAATGCCGTAGTAATTCTCGAACGAGAACGACGACAGGATGAACAGCGTCGTCACCCAGCTCGCGTCGTTACTGCGCGGGAGATCCAGGAAGCCGCTCAGCGCCACGGAAATATCGACCGGCGCGCTCGCGGTTGCGGCGGCCGCGACCGGCACGCCGTCGCTCTCCAGCTTCTCGAGCAGCGCCATGGCGACGAAGCCGCCCTGCGACCAGCCGGCGAGATACAGTTTCGGCGCACTCAGTTTCATCTGCGCCAGCACGGCGCGAGACGCGAGCAACATGTCGGCGGTCGCCTGCTGATGGCTCTGCTTGACCATGTAGCCTTCCGGTTCGGTGGAGGCGCCCATGCCGAAATAATCGGCGCCGATCACGATTCTGCCCTGCCCGGCGAATTGCGCGATCATCAATTGGGTCTCGGGCGACTGCTCCGGGAACGACGGCACCTCCTGCTTTCCGTACACGGTGCCGTGCTGATACGACACCATCGGAAACGACGTGGCGGCGGTGTCCGGAATCGCGATCAGGCCGGTGGCGGTGATCGGCCTGTTGCCGCGCTCGGGCACCACCGACGCATAGGTCACGCGATATAGTTTCACGGCGTTGGTGGCGGGCGTGTAGCTGACCGGAATGCCGGCGAATTTCGGTGTGTCGGTGGTGAGAATGTTGTTGAGGCGATCGACGTCCCAGCGATCGAGATACTGATAGGAGACGCCGGAGCTGACCTGCACGTTTTCGCGCGAAGGCTGCGCGGCGGCGGGCGACCATGCGAGCGCTGCGCCAGCCAGCACCAATGCGATCCGGACCAGGCGTGTCATCATCATCATCATTATCTGCCGCCGAGAATTTGCCGCCGAGACGTTCGCGTTGAGCGCATGCGTGTAGCAGCCGCCGGTAAAGATTGAGTTCCGTCGACGCGGACTTGGAACTTGCTCACTCGCACGACGCCCGAGCGCGAATCATCGCAATGCGGCAAGACGACATCGTCCGCCGCATTGCGAACGCATTGTGAGCGCTCCTTCGCCACCAAAGCCGCGACAGATACGACGCTTGTGTTTGCCGGCTGTTTCGGTTAAGGTCCTTCAATTCGATTAGCCGCTGTGACTTTCTGAACGCGCCTGCGGGCTCCTTCCCAAAGACATCGATTAGTTGAACGACGACGTGTGATCGTCATGCGTCTATATTCTTTGGAGAAGACAATATGCCGACAGGGACCGTGAAGTGGTTCAATGGACAAAAGGGCTTCGGCTTTATCGCGCCGAACGACGGTGGCAACGATGTGTTCGTTCACATCAGCGCCGTTGAGCGCGCTGGGCTTTCGGGCCTCGCCGAAGGTCAGAAGGTGAATTTCGAGCTCAAGACCGACAAGATGCGCGGTAAGACGAGCGCGGAAAATCTCGAGCTGGTCTGATCCAGCTCGCTCCGTTTCACGGATGTACTGAAACGGTAGGTGTGACCCGCTCGATCCTCTGCGATTGGGCGGGCGTCGCCATGTCTGCAGGTGTGTTCCCTGAAGGCGCGGCGTCTACAAGCGAGGATCTCGACATGGTCGGCAAAAGCGACAGCGAACGATCCCCCGCGAGCCTCGACCGGGCCCGCAAGAAGCAGCTCGCCAGCGAAGAAGGCGCGCGCACCATGGCCCAGTTCCAGACCGAAGCGGTCAATGTGCGCAAGAACATGGAGCGGCTGCGGGCGCTGCGGCTCGCCAAGGAAGCCAAGGCCGAGAGCGACGCCCAGACCGCTGCGGAGAACGCTCCCCCCGCCAAGAAGAAATCGCGCAAGAAGGCCTGACCGCACGGCGACGGCTGTCCGGGCCTCGGTCCGAAGCTGTTCTTCCGGGTTGGTGTCCGTCTGGAGCTGTATCCGTCTGGAGTTGAGAATGGCCGTGCCTGACGACTTCAAACTGATCCGCGAAATCCGCGACGCCGGCGGACGCAAGCAGGTGTTCAACCCGCGCGAACAGCACCGATACGAAGACCTGGTGGTGCTGGGCTGGCTGAAGCGCTCGCCCCCGCTGGAGTCCAAATCGGCGTTCTACCAGATCACCGAACGCGGCCGCTCCGCGGCGGTCAGAAGCTGACGCAGCTCGGCCGCACCGCCACCATCACCGCCTGCTGCCTGAAGCGCCGCTTGTAGGCTTCGGCGATCTCGCCGAGCGCCGCGCGCCGGCCCGCATCATCAGCGAACACGATCGTCACCAGCTTGGACTTTTCCCGGACGATGCGGCTGCGCCCTGTGTCGCGCCATTGCCCGGCGCCGTCGACCACGGTGAAGCCGTCCGGAAATCGCGGCGTGATCTCCTCGGCGGCGAACCTCCTGAAGTCGGCGTCGCTGACGCCCGGCCGGTCGCCGATGTTGCGGCCGAAGGCGAGTTCGGCGCTCAGCATCGGCCGCGACGGCGGCAGACACGCCGGCGCCGGCAGCGCGGCGCAGCCGGCCAGCGTCGTCGCGAGACTGCAGGCGATCAGCAAGCGCATCATCTCGATCTCACCCTCGCCGCAGCGTCTTCAGATAAGCGCATAACATATCGGCCACCGCATCGGCATAGCCGGCGATCTCGTCCGCGCCGCGCGGGCGGCTGGAGAAATCCTTGCCGACGGCGGAGAGCGTGCCGGTGATCAGCTCCGCCGCGCGCACGCGAATGGCCTCGGAACTGCGCGGCGCCGCCTCGCGCATGAAGGCCGCCATGGTGCCGTCCATCGCGGCCCGGGCCGCGCGGGCCTCTGGCGCGTCGCGATACAGCGGCGCGGCGTCGTCCAGCGCGCCGCGAACCTCCGCCTCGTCGCATTCGGATCGGATGAAAGCAAGCACCAGCCGGCGCAGCCGTTTCGGCGGCGGATCGCGGCGGTCCTCGAGGATGTCACGCAGCATCTGCGCGGTCTGCCGCCACTCGTCGCTCTGCAGCCGAAACAGGATCGCGGCCTTGTTCGGGAAGTACTGATACAGCGAGCCGACGCTGACGCCGGCCTTGTCGGCCACCCGCGCGGTGGTGAAGCGCTGCGCTCCCTGCTTCGCCAAAACCTGAACAGCAGCCTCCAGAATGGCAGCGACCAGCTCCGTCGAACGCGCCTGTTGCGGCTGCTTTCGCGTGGAAATCGAGCCACTTGGTCGGTCAGCCATCGTCGCCTCGGGGAATGCGAATAGAAACGCGAATAATTATTCGTATTTTCGAAGAGCGCAATATCGCGCTGACGTCCCGGAGTTTGCAATGACCACCCTCACCACCGCCCCGCTCGCCCCGCTTTTGGCCGAGCTGTTCGATGATGCCAATGTGCGCTCGCCGGCCGGCGACCCCGCCTTCGCCGATCTGGTCGCAGATCATGACCGGCTGATGCGGAGCAAGACCGACTACCTCGCCTTCTACGGACGGATGAAGGATCTGCCGCTCGCCGTCTCGCGCGAGACCGGCGCGCTGCTCTACATGCTGGCGCGCAGCCGCCGCGCAGCCACGATCGTCGAATTCGGCACGTCTTTCGGCATCTCCACGCTGCATCTGGCTGCCGCGCTGCGCGACAATGGCGGCGGCCGGCTGATCACCACCGAGTTCGAGCCGTCGAAGCTGGTGCGCGCCAAGGCCAACCTGGCCGCCGGCGGGCTCGCCGATCTGGTCGAATTCCGCGAAGGCGATGCGTTGCGGACGCTGCGCGCCGATCTGCCGGAGCGGATCGACCTGGTGCTGCTCGACGGCGCCAAGGCGCTGTATCCGGAGATCCTCGCTTTGCTCGAGCCGCGCCTGGCACCCGGCGCGCTGATCGTTGCCGACAACGCCGACTACGCGCCGGATTATCTGGCGCGCGTGCGCTCGCCGGCGCACGGCTATCTGTCGGTGCCGTTCGGCGACGAGGTCGAGTTGTCGATGCGGCTCGGCTGACGACGATCGGCCCGCACGCCGCGGGCCGCCTTTGCCAGATCCACTGGCCGTAAAGCGTTGACGTCAACCAACGCGCTCGACGATCCTCGCGATCGGCGCGCGCCGCATGCGGGAGCCGGCCGCGGTGGCGCGTCGATCACTTCTTCAGCAGGTTCTCCGAGGACTCCGGCGCCTTGCCGTCGGATTGCTCGGAGACTTCCCTGGTTTCATTGCTCAGATTGCCCTCGCCGTAGCTGACCGGCCTGCGTTCCTGTTCGGCCTCGGCCTCGCCGTCGCTCCCCTCGGGCTGCGCTGCCGGCGCGCTCGCCGCGTCCCGACGGAGGATCGGTATGCCTTTCGGAAACACCACTTCGCGCGCCGGATCGGGAAGCTCGATCCCGCCCTTCTGCAGCGCCTCCTTGGTGAGCCGCAGCAGCGCCGAATTGATCTTGGCCGGGGAATAGGTGGCGCTGGCGAACCAGTAGTAGATCCGAAGATTGACGCTCGCCTCGCCGAGCTCTTCGACCAGCACCAGCGGCTCCGGCGTGTCGAGCACGGCGGGATGCTGCGCCAGCACCCCCGCGATCAGCGCCTGCGCCTTGGTGGTGGGCGAATCATAGCCGATCCCGACCGCGAAGGTCGCGCGCCGGCTCGCCGTGCTGCTGAAATTGACGATCGTGCTCTTGAAGACGATGGCGTTGGGAATCTGCACGTAGTTGCCGGCGAGCGTGAGCAGCACGGTGGTGCGCACGTTCAGGTTCTGGACGATGCCGGTGTTGCCGGCGACCTCGATCAGATCGCCGGTACTGAACGGATTGCGGACGCTGAGCAGAATGCTGGCGAGGAAATTCTCGGCGATGTCCCGGAAGGCGAAGCCGACGATGATGCCGATCAGCCCGGTGCCGCCGAGCACGGTGAGTGCGAGGCGCGTCAGCCCGGCGACCTGGAGGACGAAGTAGATGCCGAGCAGATATATCGGGATCGAAAACGCCGCAACGACCACGGACTGGAGCAGCGACGACGGCACGCGTCGGGCGAAGAACATCCGCGCAAACAGTCCAACGAGACGCGCCAGGCCCCACGTCACCAGCAGGATGACGGCGGCCAGCAGCAACCAGGGCCAGGCCTGAACCGCGTGCCGATAGATGGTGACGAACTCGTTTCCGGCGAGACCGAAGGTCGAGCCGAGATTCGCATCGACCTCGATGCGATTGACCACCGCGACGGTCCCCTCGGTGTTCTGGGCGAGGGTGCCGGCCCAGCGCCGATGGTCCTGGGTATCGGTCCCGCCTTCGAGAAACACCACGCCGTCCCGCACCGAAACGGCGGGATTCCGAAACCAGTTGGTCGATCGCAGGATGCGCTGGATGCGGCCGGCGATCGCCTGATCGTCGGCGGTGGGATCGACCTCGACCGGCTTCGAAACCGCGGTGTCGGCCTGCTCGCCCAAACCGGCCGGCGGGGTCTGGGCGGACGCCAGCGTGGCACAGGCCACAAGCCAGACGGCGATCAGCGCCACCCTCTGCGCGATGCCGAAGATCCGCCCGTGCCGGCCGGCGCCGCGCACGCCAGAGCCGAGTCGACGGCGCGAGAGCGAACAATCCATACCTGCTCCTGTGTGAAATCGGGGGCGCGCGTCACGGAGACGCGCCGTCATCGGGCGCGCGGACCCCGCACCCGGCCAGCCGGTACGGCCGGCGGTTCCGCAGCCAACGGGCGCCGCAACACATTGTTCCCGCGAAGTTCCCGCCAAGTGCGGCCACAGAATCAGGCTCTACTGCTTCTCCCGCGTCGCGAACAGCACCGCGAGCAGCGCGCAGCACATCACCGCGGTCGAGACGTAGCCGTTGACGTGCAGCAGGCCGGCCGCGAACAGCGCCCCGCCGATCGCCGAGCCGATCGCCTGGCCGACATACAGCACCGACGTGTTGAGCGACACGGTGACGCCCGCGAGCGCCGGATCGGCGGTGAGCAGGCGCACCTGCTGCATCGAATTCGCGGCGGCAAAGCCGAGGCCCCAGATCGCCACCGACGCGGCCATCACGGCGAAATGGCCGGCACCGAAGGTCCAGCCGGCGATGCCCGCGAGCATGAAGGCGGTGAACAGCGCCGAGGTGTTGTAGGCCCCCCAGCGGTCGACGATCCGGCTGGCGATCACGCTGCCGGCGAAGCCGAACACGCCGTAGAGCGCGAACACCAGGCCGATCTCGGCGGCGCCGGCGCCGGTGAGCCCGGTCAGCAGCGGACCGAAATAGGTGAACACCACGAACTGCCCGGAGGTCTGCAGCGACGACACGCCGAGCAGCTTGAGAACCCGGCGGTTGCGTCCGACCGCGGCCCAGGTGCGCAGATCGACCGGCGCCGCGCGCAGCCCGCCCGGCAGCCGCGCCCACAGCAGCGCGAACGACACCACGCCGATCGCGCCGATCAGGCCGTAGGCCTCGCGCCAGCCGAAATGGCCGGCGATGAAGGCGATCATCGGGACGCCGAGCGCCACCGCCAGGGACCAGCCGAGAAACACATAGGCCATGGTGCCGCCGCGCTTTTGCGGCGACACGATCAGCGCCACCGCCCCGGCGGCCTGCGGCGTGTACAGCGCGCCGACCGCGAGCATCGCGACTCGCAGCAGCAGCAGCACCGCGTAGTTCGGCGCGAAGGCCGAAGCCAGATTGCCGAGCGCGAGCACCAGCAGCGTCGCCGTCAGCAGCACCCGGCGGTCGATCCGGCTGGTCAGCCACGCCGACAGCGGCGAGCCGATGCACAGCACCACCGCGCCGAAGGTGATCAGCAGCCCGGCGTCGCGGACGGTGACGCCGAGGCCGTCGGACAATTCACCGAGCATGCCGGCCGGCGCCAGAACCGAGGTTCCGGTGACGAAATTGCCGAGCATCAGGGCGGAGGGAGCAAAACTGCGGGACACCCGCAAAGGTCTATCAGGGTTTCAATGCAGGTGCATTAACATTTCACGACCGGACCCGGCGGGCGTGGCGACGCGGTTATCATGCGCTCGGCTCGAAGAACCGGTATCCATTCCGGCCCCCGGACTTGACGGCATAGAGCGCAACATCGGCCATCTTGAGCATGGCCGCGGCATCCGTCGGCGAATCCGGCACCAGCGCAATGCCGATGCTGACTCCGACCGAAACCTCGGACCCATCGAGATCGAACGGTTGCGAGATCAGCCCGACGATTCGCTCGGCCAGACCTTTCGCCGCTTTGAACCGGTCCTTCGAGCTGAACTGAATGATCGCAAACTCGTCGCCGCCCAGGCGGGCGAGGACATCGGTCTTGCGGACGGAGGATTTGAGCCGTTGCGCAGCTTCCCGAAGCAACTGGTCTCCCGCAGGATGCCCGAGCGTGTCGTTGACCTGCTTGAACCTGTCGAGATCGAGCATCAACAATGTGAACGGCTCGCCGTTCCGCTCAAGACGCGCCAGAGCGCTCTCGATCGTTTCATCGAAAGCCGCACGATTGGCCAGCCCGGTCAGAAGGTCGTGATGCGCGAGATAGAGAATCTCGGCCTCGCGGCGTTGCTGCTCGGTGATATCCTCATGCGTGCTGACCCAGCCGCCTTCCGGCAGAGGCTGTCGGGTCAGATTGATGAGCCGCCCGTCGGACAGCTTCTGGACTCGGCTGGAGGCGGCGTCGGTCGCCAGGGCGTAGAGCTTCAGCCATTCCTCCTGACTTGCGGTGTCGCCGGCGACGACGCCGTTTTCGATGCAGAATCCGACGATGTCCTGGATATTCGTGCCGACCTGCTGCAGTTCAGCAGGCAAGCGATACAGCCGCGCGTACAGATTGTTGCACATCACCAGCCGACTATTGGCGTCGAACATCGCGACTCCGTCGCCCAGATTCTCGAGTGCGACCTTGAGCCGTGCCGCCTGGACAATCTGCTCCTTTTCACGCGCCAGACGGAGCTGTGCGAGTTCGACCTTCGTTCGCCGGGCCACCTCGCCTTCGATCAGTTCACGGAATTCGTGCGCGAGCGCGATATCGCCTTCCTGCCAGGGGGCGGAATAGCCGCTGACGGTCTGGGTCCAGACGGCGAAGGATGTGCGCGGCGAAATGACTCCGGTGGCCGCGTCGGCGACGGCGGCTGCGGTCGGGTCGCCGCCCCACCGCGTGGTGCGGGACTGCTCCGGACGGAACCACAGGATCGCGTCGCCGGCGCCTGCCGGCAGCGGCAGCAGCATCGCGCCACTGCCCTCCCGCTTGCATTCGGACAGTTCGGGATGGCGCAAGCCGAGGTCGTCGCAGGCCAGCAATCTGCCGGCGGTTTCGCCACGCAGCAGCGCGAGGGCCCGCTCGGCCTGGCGGCGCGGCGGCGTCCGTCCGATGCGGCGAACCGTCCCGGCGAAACTGATGATGGCGCCCGCGGCATCGACCAGATCGAGCAACTCGGATTCCACCGCGGCGAATGCCTCGAGCATCGTCGGCGCGAACGCGAACTGCTCGGCGAGCCGCGTCATGGTGGCGCTGCGCTCGGCTCTTTTCTTTGCGGCCTCGGCCTCGCCCAGAGGACCCAGCAATGTCGAAACGAACTGTCCCAGAATGTCGGCGGACGCGCGCAGTTCCGGGCCCGGATTCCGCGGCGTGCGGTGGTGGCACACCAGCATGCCCCACAGCTCCGCCCCATCCGCCAGGCCGATCGTCAAGCTCGCCGCAGTATGCATGTTCTGCATGTAGGCCAGATGGTAGGGCGAGACGCTGCGCAAGGTGCTGCAGGTCAGATCGAGCGGCGCCTCGTGCTCGAGCGTCTGTCCGGTGAGCAGCGGCACCGGCCGATAGCGGGAATCGACGATGGCGCCGACGCGCTGGCGCAAATACAGCTGCCTTGCCTGAGGCGGAATGTCCGATGCGGGATAGTGAAGCCCCAGATATGGATCCAGATCGGAATGACGCGCCTCGGCGATCACCTCGCCATGCCCGTCCCTGTCGAAGCGATACGCCATCACCCGGTCGTAGCCGCTGATCTCCCTGAGGCTGCGCACCGCCAGCGCACAGAGTTCTCGCTGCCCCTCGGCAGACCTGAAAGCGTCCAGCACGGCCCGGACCCGGTGAACCGGCGAGATCGGCGCAACACTCGGCGAAACAGGTTCAATATCGATGCAAAGCTGCGGGCCGACCCGGTACGCGGTCAGATGCAGGTCTTTGCCGTACCAGCCGGACATCTGATACAGCGTGCTGTGTTCGCGGGATAGCGCGTCCAGGATCGCGGAACTGGCGAGGGCCCCGATCGATTGCTGAAGCGTTCGTCCCAGCGCAGCGCCGGCGGAAATGCCGAGCATCTCGTCGAGATTGGCGCTGGCATGCGTGACCCGCGAATTGTCGATCCGCGCAGCGAGCAAGGCGCCGTGCGGCTGGATTGCGCCGGGGATATGGATCGGCTCTCGGTCGCAAATCGAATAGTCCAGATCTGATTGCACAATATCACTCGCCATGCTGATCGTTTCTTCGGTGCGGGCCCGGGAAAGGCGGCGAGTATCAGCCACGATTGGAATGCCACGCCCATCGCTTGGGATCGGCGAGATTTGCCAATGCACCCCGGGGAGGAACTGCACGCCCGGAAGATGGACCTACCAGTGGCTTGGAGTAACGGCCGCAGATCAGAATCGTTCCGTTGCCAGAGACGCCGGCGTCCCGGTCGCAGGCGGCGCCGCTCAGATGGCCTACCCCTGCCCGGGGCCGGGCCGGTGAAACGGCGGCGGCATCGGCCTGCGCTGGCCCGGCGGCGGCATCCGCGTGCAGGCCGGTTCAACCTTGCGCCATGCTGTCTCGAGGCCGCCGGTGCCGATCTCGAAGCTGTTCTGCGAGGTGCCGCCGTCCGCCAGCGGCGTGACTTCGCCGACCTGCAGCGACGGCGCGGCGAACAGCTTCGCTAAGTCCGCTGCGGGAATGGCTGCGCCCCACACCTCGAAACGGTCGCTGCGCGGGAGCCGGATGAACCGTGCCGGCGTCCACGTTCCCGAGGACATCGCCACCGCGACCGCGCCGGCGCCGGCGCCGATGTCGCGGCCGTACAGCAGCGCCGCGTGATTCTTCGGGGCGCAGGTCAGCCGCCATTCCAGATCGACGAACCGGCCGCCGTGCCGGGCGAACGCTGCCTTACGGACGAACGGACGGTCGCCGGTCTCGACCGTCCAGGGCGTTTCGCCGAAGCTTCGCGGATCGATGCGAAAGCGATGCAGTTCGTCCCGCGTCAGAAGACGCTTGTTCTCGTAACTGACGGTTTCGATCAGGTCGAACAGATCGGGGCCGATGCCCATCTCGGCGATGAACGCCTTCAGGTCGCGATCCGATTTGGCCCGCGCCTTCGCCATCGCCTCGTCACGCTGCCGCTCGGACACGAACTGCTTGAAATCGAGCACGATCTTCGCATTGTGGACGCCGAACACGACGCCGGGCCCAACCTCACGCGTGGTCGCGCCGAAGAACATCAGGCCGCAAGCCGAATTGCACATCGCGCCGGCGAAAGCGATGTGGGCGCGGCGCTCGTGGCCCGCGCTCTTGATCATGACGCAGGCATCGTCGGTCTGGCCCCCGGGACAGGCGTCGACCACGGTCCGCCCGATCCGCGCCGTCAGATTGCGGGCGCGCAGCAACCGCGCAATGGCGAAGGCCTGACTGCCCTCGCCGCCGGGAGAATGGAAGTACACCGGGCGCCGGCTGTCCCCCAGCGCCGCCAGGAACTGCTCGACCCGCGCGGCAGCGGCATTGTCGACTCTGCCCTCGATCGCGATCCAGCGGTCGCAGCCTTTGCCGCAGGAATCGGACGCGCCCCTGGCCGAATAGATCAGCAGCGTCGGCGAATACCCGCTCCCCGGCGGCGGCGGTTGCGCATGCGACGGCGCGACGGCGGCGGCGGCGCACAGAACGAGCATGGACAAGGTGACGGCGCGGAAATTCATACCGGCGGCAATCGATCAACAAGCAAATCGCGATCTGCATAGCAACGGCGTGTGACAGCGCTGCGCGCCGCGTCCGGTCCGTCCCGATCGCGCAAACAACGATCCCGCTCTATCCCGCGTCACCCCGCCTGCACCAGCGCAGGCAGGCCGCGCGGCATGCCCCTTGGGCGGAGCTCAAAGCCGCTCGAATTCGACCGTCATCCAGAACGGGCGTCGCGCGAGGCGCCGCTCGACAAATCCAGCGGTCTTCAATTTTTCCCACAGCACGCCGAATCCCGACGGCGCGCCGTGCACCTCCAGCCCGATCACTTTGGCTTGCCGGAGCGTGGCAACCGGGGCGTGTTCGATCACGTCGAACTCGGCGCCCTCGATGTCCATCTTCAGGTAGTCGATGTGGGTCAGGCGCTCCTGCTCGAACAAGGTTTGCAGGGAGATGCCCTGCATGACGACGGGAGAGGAGGCTTTGTCGGTCGACGTGATCATGCGGGAATGGCTCGGAATGTCCGGCGCACCGTCCATCGTCACCGTGCCGTCCTGTCCGGTGATCGCGGCCTGCCGACACCGCACCCGATCCTGAAGCGAATTGCGGGCGACGCAGGCTTCCAACCGGCTGAAATTCGCCGGGAACGGCTCGACCGCAAAAATGGTCGCACGGGGCGCGGCGGCTGCGGCCATCACCGTGAAGGCGCCGATGTTGGCGCCGAGATCGACGACGATCTCATCGTCCCCACCGACGCGGTATTCATCGCCGAACAACACAGCCCAGACGGTCGTGAGGTCGTTCCAGTCGTCGAGCTCGATCGTATGCCCGTTCCGGAGATGAAATTCGTACGGCCAATTGAGTCGCTTCAGTCCAATATATCCCTGAATCACATCGTCCCATTGCGGGGTGTGTTCGATGCAGCGGAAAAGCTCCCCTGCTCTCGAGAAGCTGCGAAGCCCTCGCAGGACACGGCTGTGTATCATCGTCGAAAAGCCCCTCTGAGTATCGTTAACCGCCCGCGGCAATGGCCGGGCATGGCGGCCGTCCCCTCCCCAAGGCCATCCATTTCCGGGGAATGGTGCGGGAACATAGCTGCGAATTGTGAAGCTGCGAATTCCGGCCGCCACAACCCCGCTGGTCATCGCAGTTGCGCCGCCGCAGCGGCAGCGATATCCACTGTCACCCGCTTACCTGCGCTCGTGTGCAGGAGTGAGCCACAGGAGAACGACATGACCGACAAGACCCCCGCCGACAAGGCCGCTTCCGACAAGGCCGCCGCCTCCGGCTTCCAGTTCACCCTCTCGAACCTCAAGCCGGCGGTGAATGCCGGGCAGATCACCGTGACCTTCCCGGACGGCAAGACCCGCGATTATCCGCGCGGCACCACCGGGCTGGAGATCGCCAAGGGGATCTCGCCGTCGCTGGCCAAGCGCACCGTGGCGATGGCGCTGAACGGCGTGCTCACCGACCTCGCCGACGGCATCGAAGACAATGCCAGTATCGATTTCGTCGCCCGCGACGACGCCCGTGCGCTCGAACTGATCCGCCACGACTGCGCGCATGTGCTGGCCGAAGCCGTGCAGGCGCTGTGGCCGGGCACGCAGGTGACGATCGGCCCGACCATCGAGAACGGGTTCTACTACGACTTCTTCCGCAACGAGCCGTTCACGCCCGAGGACTTCGGCGCGATCGAGAAGAAGATGCGCGAGATCATTGCGCGCGACAAACCCTTCACCAAGGAAATCTGGAGCCGCGACGAGACCAAGAAGGTGTTCGCCGACAATGGCGAGATGTTCAAGGTCGAGCTGGTGGACGCGATCCCCGAAGACCAGACCATCAAGATCTACAAGCAGGGCGACTGGTTCGATCTGTGCCGCGGCCCGCATATGACCTCGACCGGCAAGATCGGCACCGCCTTCAAGCTGATGAAGGTCGCCGGCGCGTATTGGCGCGGTGATTCCAACAATCCGATGCTGACGCGAATCTACGGC
The DNA here is from genome assembly GCF_052445935.1 of Rhodopseudomonas sp. NSM. Lineage (NCBI taxonomy): Bacteria > Pseudomonadati > Pseudomonadota > Alphaproteobacteria > Hyphomicrobiales > Nitrobacteraceae > Rhodopseudomonas > Rhodopseudomonas sp. NSM. The sequence continues at coordinate 701,756 of NZ_JBQTCH010000002.1, forward strand.
ACCGCGTTTGCCAAGCAGGAGGACCTCGACGCGTATCTGAAGCAGATCGAGGAAGCCGAGAAGCGCGACCACCGCAAGCTCGGCCGCGAGCTCGACCTGTTCCACTTCCAGGAGGAAGGCCCCGGCGTGGTGTTCTGGCACGCCAAGGGCTGGAGCATCTTCCAGTCGCTGGTGGGCTACATGCGCCGCCGGCTCGCCGGCGACTACGACGAGGTCAACGCGCCGCAGATCCTCGACAAGGTGCTGTGGGAGACCTCCGGCCACTGGGACTGGTATCGCGAGAACATGTTCGCGGCGCAGTCCGCCGGCGAGGACGCCGAGGACAAGCGCTGGTTCGCGCTGAAGCCGATGAACTGCCCGGGCCACGTCCAGATCTTCAAGCACGGGCTGAAGAGCTATCGCGACCTGCCGCTGCGGATGGCCGAGTTCGGCATCGTGCATCGCTACGAGCCGTCGGGCGCGATGCACGGGCTGATGCGGGTGCGCGGCTTCACCCAGGACGACGCGCATGTGTTCTGCACCGAGGCGCAGCTCGCCGACGAATGCATGAAGATCAACGATCTGATCCTGTCGACCTACGCGGATTTCGGCTTCGACGGCGAACTCACCGTGAAGCTCTCGACCCGACCCGACAAGCGCGTCGGCACCGACGAGATGTGGGATCACGCCGAGCGGGTGATGGCCACGGTGCTGTCCGAGATCAAGGCCAGCGGCGGCAACCGCATCAAGACCGAGATCAACCCGGGCGAAGGCGCGTTCTACGGGCCGAAATTCGAATACGTGCTGCGCGACGCGATCGGCCGCGACTGGCAATGCGGCACCACGCAGGTCGACTTCAACCTGCCGGAGCGCTTCGGCGCGTTCTACATCGACGCCGACGGCGCCAAGAAGGCGCCGGTGATGGTGCATCGCGCGATCTGCGGCTCGATGGAGCGCTTCATCGGCATCCTGATCGAGCATTTCGCCGGCAACTTCCCGCTGTGGCTGGCGCCGGTGCAGCTCGTCGTCGCGACGATTACCTCGGAAGGCGACGAATACGCCAAGCAGGTCGTCGCCGCGGCGCGGCGCGCGGGCCTGCGCGTCGACATCGATCTGCGCAACGAGAAGATCAACCTGAAGGTGCGCGAGCATTCGCTGGCCAAGGTCCCGGCCCTGCTGGTCGTCGGCAAGAAGGAGGCCGAGACGCATTCGGTCTCGGTGCGACGGCTCGGCAGCGACGGCCAGACCGTGATGCCGACCGCCGAGGCGCTCGCCGCGCTGGTGGAGGAAGCGACCCCGCCGGACGTGCGAAGGATGCGCGCGCAGGCGGCGTAATCGCCGCGCGGCGGCCTCAGGCCGCCTCGCCTGCGCGAGCGGCTTCAAGCGTTGCGGTCGACCGTGGCCGACTGCGCGACGGCCTTCTGCATCGCGGCGATGGCGGCGTCGAGTTCGGCGCGGCTGTATTGCGGCGCGGTGCCGGAGCGCGGCGTCCATTCGCTTTGCGTCTTGGCGGTGTCGGCGATCTCGACCTTGCCGCCGAGCAGCCTGGCGTAGGTCTCCGCCCGCCATTGCGCCAGCGCCGGGCCGACCAGCGACGGCTCGTCGAGACCGCTGACGGCGGATGCGGCGGCGCCGCTCATCTCCGCGATGCCGCCATTGTACAGCGTCGCCACCACCTGATTGCCGACCTTGACGGTGGCGTAGACGTCGTCCGGCTCGTTGTCGGAGCGGCCGCGCGGCGCCGTCTCCTGCTGCTGCAGCCAGACCCGGGCGATGTCATCGACTTCGGCGGACGTCGCCTTCCGGACCGCCTCCGGATGCGCCTTCATCAGATCGGCGAAGCTGTACACGTCGCCTTCGAAGCTGAGGCCGTTCTTGCCGGTCGACTTGTCCGAGTCCGCCTTCGTCACATGCATGTACGGCGTCAGCACATGGCCGTGTCGGTCGGTGATGTTCATGGTGGCGCCCCATCGCAAGTTCGTCCGGAACAAGTTCGTCCGGGAAATGGGCTGCAAACGTCGCGCCACGAAGAAGCCTTGTCCGATCAACACGATCGCGTGGCCTTCTTGGCCGGCACCGCGGCGACAATTGCCGGTGGCGGCAAGCTTTTCCTATGGCGAAGCGGGACGGTCGCGCGCGCCGGATTGGTATGGTTCTGATCGAACCTTGCGCCGAGATGCGATAGATTGCCGGCACGAAGCGTGCGCCCGCGGATCGCTGCTGCGGGCGGCGCTGGAGCAGATGGAGAGCAGCCATTTCCGACCCGATCGAATTCTTCAAGACCCGCCGCTCGGTGAAGCCGCGCGAGATGACCGGGCCCGGCCCCTCTGCCGAGGAGCTGGAGACCATCCTCACCATCGGCGCGCGGGTGCCGGATCACGGCAAGATCGCGCCGTGGCGCTTCATCGTGTTCGAAGGCGAGGCGCGGGCGCGCGCCGGCGAGGTGATCGCGCAGGCGTTCGCGCGCAATAAGGCGGACGCGACGCCGGACGAGATCGCGGTCGAGCGCGGCCGGCTGATGGAAGCGCCGCTGGTGATCGCGGTGGTGAGTTCGCCGAAGCCGCATCCCAAGGTGCCGGCGTGGGAGCAGGAACTCTCCGCGGGCGCGAGCTGCATGAACATCGTCGCCGCCGCCACCGCGCTCGGCTACGGCGCCAACTGGCTCACGGGCTGGATCGCCTACGACCGCGACGTGCTGACGGGGCTGGGCCTGAAGGACGGCGAAAAGCTCGCCGGCTTCATCCACATCGGCAGCCGCACCCGCGACAACGAGGACCGCCCGCGGCCGGCGCTGTCGGAGATCGTGACGCGGTTCTGAGGCGTTACGAACCTCTCCCCGCGCGCGGGGAGAGGTCGACCGGCGGAGCGCAGCGCAGCCGGTCGGGTGAGGGGGCGCCTCGACACGGCCGAACGTTCACGTGCGAGCAAGCGGGCGCATCAACTGTGGATGATCACCACCGCTGCGACTCGCGTCGCCCTCACCCCAGCCCTCTCCCGCAAGCGGGAGAGGGAGCGCGCCGCGACGTGTCGTTAGTTCACGTGATCTGCTGCAGCTCTGTCGAATCTTGATACCATCGATCCTGCGTGCCCCGGATGCTGCGTAGCGCGCCGCACGGATTCATCGGCATCGCCCTGCCCGCGGCCTCACGCCGCCTGCGACGCCTGCCTTCCGAATTTCGCCAACAGCGCGCCGATCTCGGCGGCCGGGCGCGCCGGGCTGAACAGGAAGCCCTGCACCTCGTGGCAGCCTTCGGCGCGCAGCGCGCGGAGCTGCTCGACCGTTTCGACGCCTTCGGCAAGCGTGGTGATGTTCAGGCTGCGGCCGAGGCCGGCGATGGCGCGGACGATGGCGAGGCAGTCCGGCCGCTCGGTGAGATCCTTGACGAAGGAGCGGTCGATCTTGATCTTGTCGAACGGGAAGCTGCGCAAGTAGCTCAGGCTCGAATAGCCGGTGCCGAAATCGTCCATCGAGATCCGGACGCCGAGGCTGCGGAGTTGGTGCAGCGTCGCGAGATTGGCCTCGCTGTCGGCGAGGAACAGGGATTCGGTGATTTCCAGCTCGAGCCGGCACGGCGACAGGCCGGATTGCGCCAGCGCCGAGATCACAACCTGCACCAGATTGCGGCTGCGGAACTGCACCGGCGACAGATTGACCGCGACCTTGATGTCGCCCGACCAGCGCGCCGCCTCGAGGCAGGCCTGCCGCAGCACCCATTCGCCGAGGCCGACGATCAGCCCGATATCCTCGGCGATCGGAATGAAATCGGCCGGCGAGATCATGCCGCGCTCGGGATGGCGCCAGCGCAGCAGCGATTCGAAGCCGCTGATGCGGTCCTCGGCGAGGTCGATCAGCGGCTGATAGTGCAGCTCGAAATCGCCGTGCGCGAAGGCGTGGCGCATGTCGAGCTCCATATCGCGGCGGAGCTGCGCCTGGCGATCCATCTCCTTTTCGAAGAAATGATGGCAGCCGCCGCCGGCCGCCTTGGCGCGGTACAGCGCCATGTCGGCATTGCGCAGCAGGGCGTCGCAATCCTCGCCGTCGCCCGGCGCCAGCGCGATGCCGATCGAGGCGCCGATCACCACGTCGAGCCCGTCCATGTCGTAAGGCGCGCTGACGATTTCGATCAGCCGCGCTGCGAAATCGCTGGCCTCGTTCGGCGACGTGACGTGCGTCAGCACCACTGCGAATTCGTCGCCGCCGAGCCGCGCCACCAGATCCTGTCCGCCGACCTGCGCGCTCAGCCGCTCGGCGACGCAGCGCAGCAGCCGGTCGCCCATCGGATGGCCGAACGAGTCGTTGACGTTCTTGAACAGATCGAGATCGAGGCACAGCACGCCGACATTGGCGCCGCTCGCCCGGCCCTGCTCCAGCGCCTGCTGCAGCCGCTCCTGATACAGCGTGCGGTTCGGCAGGTTGGTGAGGCCGTCGTGATGCGCCATGTGGGCGATCTTGGCCTCGGCCTTGCGCCGCTCGGTGACGTCGACCACGGCGACGAGGAAGCCTTCCCGGCCGTCGAACACCACGCGGCGGCCGAAGGTCATCACCTGGATCTCGGTGCCGTCGGCCTTGACGTGACGCCAATTGCCGCCGGACTGGTAGCTGTCACCGACCTGCAGCAACGCGTGACTATGCGCCGCCCATTCGTCGCGCGGCCAGATCTCGCGCAGCGTCATCCCCAGGAAGGCGTCGCGGTCGTAGCCGTAATGCTGCACGGCGGCGTCGTTGACACTGAGGAATTCGGTGGTCGCCGCGTCGAACACCCACATCGGCATGGGGTTGCCGTCGAACAGCAGGCGGAACGATTCCTCGCGCTTCTTCAGCGAGGTGATGTCGGAGATCGTCACCGAGACGATGTCGCCGAAGGCGGTGACGCCGAGGCTGAGATTGCGCTCGTCAGTATCGATCGCGATGGTGTCCTGACCGCCGGTGTCGATCAGCGCGAGCAGGCGCGCCATCACCGCCGGCTCGCACAGGAAATGCCGCCCGCCCGACAGCCGGCTCCATTGCAGCGCGGTCACCGGCTGATGCAGCAACGACGAGGCGCCGTCATTGAGGTGGACGATCTGGAGATCGAACGGCCGGTCGTCGGGGCCGCGGATCGCCGTGAGCGAGACGATGCCGTCGTCGGTCGACGAGAAGATCGCGTCGAGCAGATTGTAGCGGAAGCCGTCCTCGTTGACGTAGACGCCGACCAGCGTGCTGCCCCAGCGCGAGGTGGTCGGCAGCGCCAGCAGCACGTATTTCTGCACGATGCCGTCGCGGACGAAATGTGCGGTGCAAAGATGGGGCCGCTGGTTCTGCAGCGCACTCGACGCCGCCTGCACCAGCGCCATCGCACAATCCGGCGACAAGGCGTCGAGCGGGATGTCCCAGCGCTCGTCGCCGAGCCATTGCTGAACGTAGCGGCCGGTGCGCGACACGCCCGGCGCAGCGACCGCAAGTTGAAGCAGCGCCATGTGGTCGGCGAGCCGGCCGAGACTGCCGAGCATCACCTCCTCGTAGCTCGGCAGCGACTGCCCGGCCTGTACCGCGGCGTGCCACTTGCGCTGCAGGATCGCGAGATCTGCGGAGAGCTGAGCGGTCAGCACCTCCCGTTTCATTCTGACGGCCTTCACGTATCGCGTCCCCACGCCAATCACTCGACGCACCTCGACGTGTTCCCGATTAAGACGATGTAAACGCCGCGCCGTTTGGCCGAAAAACCGCTTATTATGAAGGATTTATGTCATGTGATGGTTAGTTCTCGTTAGCTTTGGCGGATGTGTCGAGATATCTGAAATCGAATCGCAATTCATTAGTCCTGATCGCGATGCGATCCAGGATCGACCGATAGGAATTGCAATTCGCAAGCCGGAGGCAATACACTGACGGATGGCTCAGACAGAGAGATTGTTGCGCACCCCATAAGACTGCACTTCACCCCAAATGAACGTCGCGACGCATCCCATAAGACCGTCGTGCTTTTGAGATTGAGACTACCGTTTGCCTCGATTTGCGTGCCCAAGATCAGCCCGAAGCTGGTTGGCGGCGTGTCTGCAGCCACCCGCCGAGCACAAGGCTTGGATCGGACGTCCTGCAGGCATCGGCGGTGCCCAGGTCAGGCTGTGAATGACGGCATCCTGTTCGTAAGCTCGACCCCAGACTGTTTTGGCTGGATCGACCTAAGACGCTACCGCGACGCGCCGTTGCAATCTCTTGGTAAAAATGGGTTGGTTTGGGTTGGGTCAAACCACCCCCAGCCCACCAAGCCTCCGTGAGAACACCCCGAGGGCCGCTCCGGGATGCTCAGAACCCCAGCTGGAATTTTGCCCCGTTCGGTTGGGCAAGCGGTCGCACTCCGGGCTTCGCCATGCGTCCAGACGCCAACTATCGCGACGTCGGTCTCGTTGATTGCTGTCGAATTTCTTGAACCAGGCGACCGAGTCCCGCGTCGTCCGGAAAGTCGGCTGCCAGGCGTTCAGCGTATGTAATCGCCGTACCGATATCCCCAGCGGCGCGGCTGTAGGCGACCAATGCCATCAGCGTGTCACGGTCATGCGGATGTCGAGCGGCGCTTTGTTTCAGGATGGCAACCGCATCTGCGACACGGCCGACCGCTTGCAGAGCGACGGCATAGACATAAGCAAAACGCGTCCGATCGGGGGCCAGCTCGGCGGCCTGGTGAAGCTCACTGATCGCTTCGTCGTGCCGCTTCAGCCGCACCAGGGTCAGCCCCAGACCATGGTGCAGCCCGGCATCCTGAGGCGAGACAGTGAGTGCCTCGCGCAACACCGTTTCGCCGTCGATCTCACGGCCGGATTGCCGGTACAGGTCGGCCAGATTGACCGCCGCCGGAGCATAGTGGGGGCTGAGGCGCAGCGCCGCCTTGTATTCGATCTCGGCTGCGGCCGCCTGCCCGCGTGCCAGCAGGAAACGTCCCAACGCTGATCGCGCCTCCGGCCGATCCGCATTGAGACGCTGCGCGGCGACAAACTCCTCTGCGGCCTGAGCGAACCACTGCCGGTCGGCCGATGGTTGTTGGTCGGTCGGAACCGCCACGAGTAGCGACGCTGCGCGAATACGCACGCCACGAGCCGGATCCGACAGTCGCGGTGCGGCCGTTGCCCATCGCTGCGCTGGCGGTACGCCCTCGAGCAGATCGAGCGCGGCGATCCGCACCATCGGATCGGGGTTTGCCAAACCGGCTTTCGCAAGCTCGAGGGCTTGCGGCGATGGGTGCGAGCTGATCTCGGTCAAAGCCGTGGCACGGACGATATCCGGTGTCGCCGGATCGGTGGCGACCGCCGCGAGAAGGCGGGATGCGTCGGCACCCTCGTCCCAGGCAGCGGCGAACGCAGGTGCGAAGGTCTGGAAGCCCTTGCGTTTCGATCCGTGCCAGGCCTCGATCGCATCGGCGGCCCATTGTGGCGACCGATTGGAATGGCAATCGTTGCAAGTGTTGGGTGTATCGAGCTGCGCCGACACGTCAGGTCGTGGAATACGGAAGCCGTGGTCGTGGCGCTGATCGACTCCCATGTAGGTCCGAACCGGCATGTGGCACGCCTTGCAAGGAAGCGCCTGCTGTGCCGCGGCGTGCCGATGATGCGTGGCGCTCGAGAATTTTTCCGCAGCGTGACACTGCAGGCAGACATTGTCTCCGTCATGCCACAGCTTTCCGCTGTGAGGATCGTGGCAGTCACTGCAGGTCACGCCCGCAGTGTACATCTTGCTCTGTTTGAACGAGCCGTAGTTGTAGACCTCGTCACGCATCTGGCCGTCGGCGTGATAGAGCCCGCGGCTGAGAGGTGAGACCGCATGCGTGTCGGACAGCCATCGGCCCGGCACCCAATCCTCGGACAGTTGCCCTCGCCTTGCGTGACAAAGCCCGCAGGATTCGACTTCGGTCCGAAGCGTCGCGGGCGGCGAACTCCGTGTCGAATTTCCCGTCTTCGGATCAAGCCTCCAGGTGATGTTGTTGCGCTCGGCGTAGCGCACCAGCAAGCCCATCGTGGCGTCATCTGATATTCCGATCGGCCACCAGCTTTGCTGCGCATGGGCCCAACCGACATGACGCGATCCCTGGCCGTGGCAGGCTTCACACCCCACGCTGATCTCGGCCCATGACGTCTTGAAGCGATCGGACGCCGCCTCGTAGTTCTTCCGAACGCCGGTCGAATGGCATTCGGCGCACATGAAATTCCAGTTCTGGTTCAGCCTGGTCCAGTGCAGCGCGTCGTCGTGCCCGATCCGTTCGTCCGGGTAGAGATGAAACCAGCGCTGCCCTCCCTTATCCTTCGGCCGTGTATCCCAGGCAATCGACAGCGCCTGCAGGCGCCCGTCTGGAAATTCGATGAGGTACTGTTGAAGCGGATAAATCCCGAACGTGTACTTCGCTTCGAATGTCGCCAGCTTTCCGTCCGGTCCTTCGGCCTCCACCATGAACTTGCCGTTCTGCCGGAAGAACCGCGACCGAACGCCAAAATGGTCGAAATGCTGATCATTGAAGTCGCCGAGCACGGAGCTCTCGGTTGCGTGCTGCATCGCGGCTTTGTGCTGCGACTTGTTCCACAGCCGGGCCTCGGTCTGGTGACAGCCCACGCAGGTGTCACTGCCGACGAAGGAGGCTGAAGACGTTTGCGTTGGCTTCGACGGCTCTCCGGGGCTCTCCAGTACATGGAATACGAAACCCGCACCGAATAGCACGACCAGCGTGGCGACGGCCACGACCCAAGGCTTCCACCTCGAGAATTCGACGGGTCGACCAGAACCAACAGCTTCCGACATCGGCGGCGAAGAGCGATCCGCGGCCCCTTTCGAATTATTTGCCTTGCCACCGGTCTTCCGCCGCTTGCGCGCCAATCGTCAAATCCTCGAACCAACACTAGGGCGACACACTGCCTCGGCGAGCGAGGGCCGGATCGGTTCATTCCGGGTTGGAAATTCGATCATCGGCTCTTGCAGATTCCCCCACCCCGAGGTTCACCGCCCTACTCCACGGCTGCAGCCGATCTTACTCTCAATTTTACTTCGTTATCAGATGTCTGGATGGCGTTACGGTGCTCTCCGGCGGCGCCGCTGAAACTGCGAACGTCAGCCAGCTGTTCCAGCCCGATGGCCGATTCGCCGCAGCGAACTCGCCGTAGCCTTTGAGATTCAAATATCCGTGCAGGTCACCCATCGGGAAAATATATCCAATCTGCGGACCGACTCCGACAACACGTGATCGGAAGCCGCCGAGGACCGGCAGTCCGCCGCTATCGTCGGAGACTTGCTGATACGCGTATCCAACAAGGCCGACGAAGACCTGCTTGGACAGAAATTTCGATGCACCCCAGTCGAAGTGGAAATCGATGCCGCTCTGATAATGCGTGTCCGGATTCTTGAAATTGTATGTGAATCCGGCAACGCCGGAGAATTCGTAGCCCGATGCAGGGTTGAGATAGGTGTATCCGGCACCGCCGTCGATCGCACCGTGACCAACCCCGAGATTAGCAAGACGGCCCGGATTGTAAGCGCCGACCGGAATATCGCCCGTCACGTACACCATCCAGTTATGAACTCCGTTGTGCCACTTCAGCGACATGATCGGGTAGAGATCGCCGACGGAGGTCAGCGAGTCCGAGATGCTTCCCGTGCGCGTCTGCCAAAACTGGCCAAATCCGGTCGTCAGCGTCCCATCAAGCCCGACGCTGTTGCGGCCGAATATCCCGGTCACGCCGATCGCCAATTGTCCGCCCAGCACCGGTGTCGCGAACGTGTAGGTCGGCGAGAGGATCGTCATATCACCCTGCGCATTCAGGTTTGCGCTCAGGCTGACGCTGGCCGTCGGGGAGAATCTGCCAATCTGGAATTGTTTTGCAGCCGCCACGGCCCCCGACGCATTGACCTGGGTGTGATAGTAAATTGCCCCCATCGACCAGCCCGGGGTCTGTGGAACAGCGGCGAGACTGCCGAACAATCCTGGAAGCCAGAACGAAACACCGACCTCATCGGCGCGTGCGATCTGGGTGGGCACCGCGAGAAAGGCGCCCACCGCGCCGACGCTTAAGCAACGTCGCCAAGATCGAAATCCACAATGAAGTCTATTGCGCCGCATCGCTTTGCCCCAACCAAATCAGTCGTCCCACGCCACCTGACCGCCAACTGGGTCAGCACGCACCTGCCCAAGAACTCCCCAGACGCATCGCTCGCCCTCCCCCGGTCGGGTACCTGCAGTGCGCGGTTCAGTTGCAAGTCCAGTTCATCAGTCTGACAGGCCTTTCTTCATCGCTGCAGCCTTCTTGGCCTCCGCGGCGTCTTCGGCATCGGCCTTCTTCAAGTCCTTGAGTTCGATCGTTACGGCGCCGATCTTGCCCGTGAACTTGAACGGCACCTTGTAGGCTTCGGTGACCGGGGTGCCTTCATCGGCGCCGACATCGGCGCCTTCGTCGGCGGAGTAGCCGCAGCATTGGGTGCGGTCGATCCGGCCCGTCGCGACGCTCTTGCCGTTGACAAACAGCGTGCCCACACCGCCTTTGCCGACTCCGTCGCCGTCATAGGCGAACTCGTAGCGGATCTTGGACTTTCCGACAGGCAAGGACTGCTTTGCTGCAATCGTGAACCTCTGCAGACCGAGGAAGTTGTAGGTGTAGGTCGGCTTGCCGTCCTTCAGATACAGGCTCCAACCTCCAAACCGCCCCGCCTGCGCGAGGATCACCCCGCTGGCACCGCCCTTCGGAATGTCGACGTCGGCCGTGATGGTGTGTGACCTATTCTTCGTATTGATGAAGACGTTCTCGGACATTCCGGTCATGCCCTCGTGCACAGTCAGCGACGTGCGACCGGCCATCAGGTCGGGCCGACCAACCATCGCCGGATTCAATCGCTCCAAAGTCCGGTCGTCGAGCGGCAAGACTGAGTATTTGACGGCTTCCGAGAGGAACAGCTCCTGAAGTTGTTTCAGTTTCGACGGATTCTGTGCTGCCAGATCCTTCGCGAGGCTGAAGTCGGATCGCGTGTCGTAAAGCTCCCAGATATCCTGTTCGAGCGGCCTGCGGTTCTTGGTTTCCCATGCGGCGCGGTGAATGGTTCCGGCTAGCCAACCGTCGTTGTAGATCGCTCGGTTGCCGAAGATCTCGAAATACTGCGTCGTGTGCGTGCTCGGCGCATCGGCGGCGGCGAAACTGTACGCCATGCTCACGCCCTCAATCGGGGTCTGCGGCGTTCCATTCACGCTCTTCGGCTCAGGAAGCTTTGCCGCCTCGAGGATCGTCGGCACGATATCTATGACGTGGTGCCATTGCGGACGCACCTCACCCTTGGCCGCAATCCCCTTGGGCCAATGCACCACCATGCCGTTGCGGGTGCCGCCGTAGCTCGAAGCGATCTGCTTCGTCCACGTGAATGGAGTGTCGCCTGCGACCGCCCAGCCTGCCGCATAGTGGCTGTAGGTCATCGGGCCGCCGAGTTCGTCGTAGTGCTTGAGGATGTCCTGAACGCCCTCCTGCACACCGTTGAAGTAGGTCATTTCGTTGAACAGCCCGTTCATGCCGCCTTCGGCACTCGCGCCATTGTCGCCGACGATGTAGAAGATCAGGGTGTTGTCGAGCTGGCCGGTCGCCTTGATGGCACCGATCAGGCGGCCGATCTCGGTGTCGGCATATTCCCCGAATCCGGCGAACACCTCCATCTGCCGTGCGAACAGTTTCTTTTCGTCGGGGCCGAGGGACGTCCAGTCCTTGATCGCCTCTGGCTTGGGCGCAAGTTTGGTATCCGGAGGGACCACACCGAGCTTGATCTGGCGCGCAAGCGTGTCCTCTCGCAGCTTGTCCCAACCTTGATCGAACTTGCCCTTGTACTTTTCGATCCATGCCTTCGGCACGTGGTGCGGCGCATGCGTGGCGCCGGGCGCGAAGTAGATGAAGAACGGCTTATCGGGCGTCAGCGACTTCTGGTACTGCATCCAGTCGATCGCCTTGTTGGTCATGTCCGTCATGAAATTGTAGTTCGGGTCCTTCGACGGCTCGACCTGTGTCATTCCATCATAGATCAACGGCGCCCATTGGTTGGTCTCGCCACCCATGAAGCCGTAGAACTTGTCGAAGCCCTGGCGCGTCGGCCATCGGTCGGTCGGCCCAGACGGACTGACTTCCCATGCCGCCGTCTCGTGGTTCTTGCCGAAATGGGCCGTGCTGTAGCCGTTCAGCCTGAGCATCTCGGCAACGGTGGCGACACTGTTGGGGCGCTGCCCGGTTTGTCCGGGAAACGTCGTCGCGGTCTCCGCGATCGAGCCGAAATTGTTCATGTGGTGGTTGCGGCCGCTCAGCAGGGCTGACCTGGTCGGCGAGCAAAGCGCCGTCGTGTGAAACTGATTATAGCGCAGTCCGTTGTTTGCGAGCTGGTCGACGGTCGGCATGGTGATCGGGCCACCAAACGCACTCGATTGCCCAAAGCCCATGTCGTCGATCAGGACGATCAGCACATTGGGAGCGTTGGCGGGTGCCTTGACCTCGAACCGTGGCGGCGGCGTCGCGTTCCGGGCATCAAACACCGTGCTGTGCGGGTACGTCGGCTCGGGGATGGGCAGCACGCTGCGGTCGGTCGGAAACACCGTGCCGGGCGCACCCGTCGTCTGCGCGCTCACAGGCATCGCCAGAAGAGCCACGAACGATAGTGTCGCGATCGCAGGAGCTAGACGCTTCATGGTAACGACCTCGGTACTGAACGAACAGGACGACAGGCCGATATCAACCTGTCTGGGCCGACGTGTTGTCGGCGCGACGCGTGCATCGGGACAACCGAGTTTGGAGCGCTGGTAGCACAGAGGACATGATCGAGATCAAGAACAGCTTCGTCGATCGCCCGCCATGGGCTTCACCCCAACTCTGTATTACCACTCTTCGATCTCACTGGGCCGCCAAGTCTTGTCGAACCACGGCTGCAGCGGACCATAGAGGCGGAATAGCGTATTCCAACCTTTACCGGGCACTGTCTGGACCCAATTGCTCTCCTTGCCAGGAGGCGCCTTAGGGCCGAAATAGACATCAACGGAGCCGTCCGGGTTGGTTGCAAGTTTCGGATCCTGACTGGTCGCAGCTGGCCAGCGCTGGTCGCTCTGCAGCATCGATCGGGTCTGGTTGTCGTAGACGATCACGGACCAGAATTGCTTGACCGGAATGTTGGGAGGTAGGTGGAGTCTGTACGTTTTCCCGCCGTCGAGCGGTTGGCTCTTGCTGTCGACGAACGCCCCCATGTACTGCGACCCTTCGCCGACCGTCTTCGAGTCCATCGCCGGGGTCACGCCCGTCGCGTAGAAGAAGAATGCAGAATATGCATCAAGGATGCGGGCACCGTTCTCCTCGAATTTGTAGCCGCCGAAGAACCCGGTGCGCCAGGCACTATTGGGATAATAGTAGCTCTCCTTGATCCGGAGCCGACTGTTGATCGCCCGCGCCGTCGCGTCACCGACAAGCGCCGCCTCCGTCAGAATCGCCTTCATCCGCGCATCAGGCGCAAATGGCTTGCCCTTTTGAATGCCGACCGACGCGTACAGGCCGAGCGTGACCGGATCGACGGAGTCCGTCGGCTCTTCCTGTACCACCTGGTTCAGATACTCCCAGAACGTATAATCGGCTGGCGCCAGCGTACTGAACGCCCTGCCGGACACGTGGACGAAATTGAGTTTCGGCGGATTGGCGGCGTCCTTCAGGCGATAGATTCGCGTGTGCTTCTCGACCAGATCGACGCCCGGCTTCGGGTCGCCGTCCACGAGAAACGAGCGCCATGGGACCCACACGCTGAATGTCGCAGGCCTCACGATGAAGTAGCCTTCGGGAGGGTCGCCCTTGTAGCCGGGCGGCAGAAGCAGATACTTGCCACCCTGCCCCTTGTCAGGGCCGACAAATCCCAAGTCCGTCACATAATTGTACCACATATCGTCGATTGCGCCGAGCACCTTGGGCGGTACCTCGAGGACCAGCGGTCCGTCGCGCAGATCAAGCCAGAACCAGGTGTAGGGCGTATTGTTGTTGGGTGTCAGGAACAGCGACTTCGAATCCATCCGGTCCTGGAAGATCGGCACCGTGAGATTGATCGGTCCTATTCCGGCAATCCCCTTGCGATTGGCCAGTTGGCTCACCGGTGCCAGGGCCAGAAGGTAGGCTTGAACGGCGCGCTGGAAATCCAGGTTGTCGTACAGCTTCTCGACCGTGGCATCGTCGGGAAAGCCATCGAAGAACTTCAACGTCCCGAGTCGCGTATCCACTTTGTCGGGAACAGCGATGCCCGAAGGGATGGGCGTTTGCATCTTGTACTGCTGCGCATCCACCGATTGCGATGAGCTCGCAATCAGCAGGATCGTTGCGAGGTATAGCCGAGTGAACTTCATGACATTTCGCCTATTCATGGTGGTCGCGGGGACGATGGTCGACGGGCACAATCGAACGACGCGCCCGAATTGAGGACTGATCGCAGCGCATTGCCCGTCAGCGACGACCGACGCGGTTGACGGGACCACCACGATTGGCGGGCGTTCCGGGACGTACGCCGACCCCGGCCGCGCCGACCCCGGGCGTCACGACGGCCCGCGCCGCAGGCCTTGGACGCAGCACTACTCCTGGCCTGACCACACAGCCCGCCGGATAGCCGACATATTGGCAATACACAGCGGCAGCGGCCGGCTCGGTCGCCACGGCCGCAAAGCCGACGACCAGCAACGACGATAGCGTGAGCGAACGTTTCATGCCGATTTCCTCGTCTGCAGGTGGTGGACCCTCGCCTTCGAAGACGACAGCCGACCCTGGTTTCTCAGAACCACGTCTGTCAGCGACAAACGGTTACGATACGCCCGTAGACGTCGACCGCCTGGGTACAGACGGGGGAGACCACCACCGACCCACCATAGACTGCCGCAGTCCCCACCACGGCCCGACGGGTCGTACGCCGCGCAACTCCAGCATAACTCATGGGAGTCAGCGGTCGGCCGATCCTCGCCTCGGCGGACGAGAGCAGCGAAGACGACGACTGCAGTGGAGACGTGCCATTCCACATCATCGCTGCGGTGCAGACACCCAATGACAGAGAGATGTGAAACAGGATCTTTGAAGTCCGGATCATTTCTCTGCTCCCGCCTTGATGCTGCCCTGCGGCACCTCGTCGATATCCGCCAGATCACCGATTGCAATCTTCTTGGCGGATGGATCGGGCTTGAACGTGAACGCGTCGGCAGTCACGTCTGATTTCCACTCCTTGATGCGCAGCGTATATTGCGGCGCCTCACCCACACCCTTGCTGGTGATCACATATTTCCGTGGAATCGGCCGCGCGCCGGATTCGATCCAGATTTGCCAGTCGGTTTCAGTGTTGCGGAATGCCAGATGATCGCATTCGACGCCGTCGATGACACCTTTGCCGATCACGCTGGCTTCGATGACATCGGCCATCAGGCTTTCGAAGACATTGGCGACCAGTAGATCGGCGCCGGGAGCCGCTACGCGGTGCTTTTCGCGGAGGCCATCAATCAATTCATCGATCGTACCGTTCGCCTCGATTTGGGCGTAGTCGTTGAAATCCTTGTTGTTCACGGTCGCCGTCTTGCCGTCGAACACCAGCTCGACATCCCGGTATCCGCCCGTTCGGGTCGCGCGAAGCTTGTCGGGACGGCTCAGCTGCACCTGACCAGAGCTGGTAAACTGGATTTTTTGCAGTTTCGATGTGATCACTTCGACATCTGAGTCGAATTTGATCGCGAGGGTCTTCTGGCTGCCGACATAGTCCGACATCGCCTTGAGCAGCGTTGCAGCGTCGACAGGTTGAGCGCTCGCTGATCCGGCGAACGCAACGCTCCCGACCAATGATGCACCGATTAAGATGCAAGCTCGTCGCAATAAATGGCGTGGCGTCATCATCGTATTCCCCCACCCGATACGTCAGTACTAGTGACTAATATCGCCGCCTGCCGCGACTAATCGACGACGACCGGCTGCAACAGTAGGGCGAAACAGACGCTCGAACTATCCGTTTTCTGCAAAAGACGACCTGACTCTCCATTTTGGAGATGATAAAGCCATGATGCCGCAGTGCCATCGTCGACCGGAGAGATTCTCCATGTTGCGCGACCTGCCTGTTCCGTTCGCTCGCATCGAAAACACGTTCGACGATGTGGATGCCATGGCCGCGAGCCCGATCGCATGGAATCAGCACTACGAGCAAATTGGCCGAGGTCGCTTCCAAGGCCGGTTGACGCAGTTCGTCTTCGACCAGTTCCAGTTCGCTCGCGTTTCATATTCATTAGGTGTGCTTCAGCGCGGCTGCGCGCCTGACGACGCATGGGCTTTCGGGTTGCCTCTCTCTGCTCAAGGCTCATTGCATGTTCGCCGGAGGCCGGTTGCTCAGGGAGAGTTGATTGCTGCGACATCTCAGGATGATGTCGGTTTCGCGACCACGGGATCCGCCGATATCATCGTTGCGGTGCTGCCAGCACAAGCGATTGAGCACTGGATGCATGTGCGTCGTGGCGCTGACGACTTCAACGTCCACCTACCGTCGCCGCGCTGGCACGTACCGACCGAGGAATTGAGCCGTCGTACGCATGCGCTATCGGCTCTGCTCGAGGAACTCGCCACCCACGCCGAGATGGAGCTGCGCGGCGCAGCGCCGCAGCTTCAGGAACGCATCTTTCAGATCATACTCGGCATGATCCCGTCGGCCGAAATCATCGAGCCGTTGCACAACCGCGCTCGCATTGCGCGACAACTGCTCGCAATTTTGAATGAGAGACTGGACGATCCACCAACGATCACCGACCTCTGCGTAGCAGTCAGTGCGAAAGAGCGCACACTCCATCTGAGCTGTATGGAAGCGTTTGGCTGGTCACCGATGGCACTGATGACGGATTTGAGACTCAACGCCACTCGCCGTGCCCTGCTGCGGCCTGACGGAGCCACGAGCGTGACCAGCGTTGCGGAAAGATACTCCTTTACCCATCTGGGACGGTTTTCGAATATCTACAGACGCAAATTCGGAGAACTGCCATCCGTCACTCTTTTGAGAGCGCGAGCCTGTTGATTGCATTGCTATTTGCAATCTCAGAAGCGGATTGAATCAAACAATTACATCTTCCGTTCCCCTGACTGAGCACTACCGCCGGGTGTGGTTGCCATCGTCGCCAAACCACAGCACCGCAGATACAGAGTACGTCACAGCGACTAGATCGCATGCCCTACAAGCGCGCCGATACCGGCGCTGGCAGCCATCGCGATGGCACCCCAAAAAGTGACTCGTAGCGTTGGCTTCACAATGCCTGCGCCGCCAATGCGTGCGCTGACGGCACCTAGCAACGCCAGGCAAAATAGAGAACCGCCAGACACGATGAGGGCCGTTGAACCCGAAGGTGCAAGCAGCACGATGCCGATCGGCAAAGCTGCGCCGACCGAAAACGTTAGAGCCGACGTCAATGCCGCCTGCACCGGCCGGGCGACGACATGGGCCGATAGCCCTAATTCATCTCTTGCATGCGCAGCAAATGCGTCCTTCGCCGTCAATTGCTCGGCAACTTTTCGCGCCAAGGCGAACTCGACGCCGCGACCAACGTAGATTTGTGTCAACTCGTCTAACTCAGACTCGGGTGTTTCAGCGAGCTCCTGGCGCTCTCGGGCCAGATCAGCCTGTTCCGTATCGGCCTGAGAACTTACCGACACGTATTCCCCGGCGGCCATGGACATGGCTCCGGCGACAAGCCCTGCGACTCCTGCCACCAGGACTTCGCTAGAGGCGGTAGCGGCTGCGGCAACACCTACAACCAGACTGGCAGTGGAAATAATTCCGTCATTTGCACCCAGCACTGCGGCGCGAAGCCAGCCGATCCGTTCGATGAGATGAGATTCACGGTGGATCGGATGCATAATCGACTCTTCCTAAGGACTAAGATTGCTCGGGATTGACGTCGCGCCGTTCCCAATCATAGTCCTCGAAAGTATCCCGTTCCGGTGTGCTGTGATAGGCCTTATGCGACGACAATCATCTCCCGGTCTGGGATCATCGTCGCTTCGCATCGGTCTTGGCAGGGAACGGAACCATCCGATATAGAACCGAATCTCGGAACATAAATCGATGTAGTAGAGCCGCAGCGGTGTGCACTCCGACCAACCATAACAACACAATGGCCAGAGCCTCGTGAACCTCCTCGAGCGAATGTACGAATGCGCGATTCGTCGATACCAGCGGCGGCAGGGTAAAAAGACCGAACACTTCGACCGCGCGACCCTTTGCCGCCATCATCAGCAAGCCTGTTATCGGTATTGCAAAGAGCACGAGGTACAGTCCCACGTGCACCACCTTGGCGCCGAGGCGCAGCAGTTGCGGTCCAGGCACCGACTGGAGCGTTGGTACCGCCAAGCGCCAAGTTAGCCGGATTGTGGTCAACGCCATTAATATCACGCCGATCGAAGCATGCAGATTGAGGAGCTGTACCTTCTCTGGGCCGCGTGGCATTTCCTCCATGACGAGACCGGCCACGAAGGCAATCACGACGATTAGCAGCGTCAGCCAATGGATCGATTGAGTAAAAAGATCGTAGCGGTCTTCAGTAGGCGGCGAAGCGATCTCGACCGCATTCGTGTAAGTCATTGCTGCACACCTCGGTTGAAGGTGCTTCATGATCACACGGCGGCCCTGACCAGTCGCTGACACACGCTCTCTCAGGGACGTATCCTGACCTTTCTTGCCATTCATTCGCAAGCTGTTTCGAGAGGTGTCTCTTCTCGTCTTGCTTCGATGCCGATAGTCTGCTCGCTATCGCAACCAATTTGCTGGGAGAGCTTCCATCATCGATCCCATTGTTCTCAACCTGGCGGTTGCCCTCGGAGTCGGTCTGCTGATCGGGACGGAGCGGGAGCGTCGCAAAGGCGTTGGTCCGTCACGCTCGCCAGCTGGAATTCGGACGTTCGCAGTTGCCTCGATTGTTGGTGCGATAAGCTTCATCGTCGGCGGCGTCACGCTGTTTGCCATTGTGACCGCTGGTGTCGTCCTTTTGGTTACGGCCGCCTACTGGCGTGTGCACGAGGACGATCCTGGACTGACAACGGAATTGGCCTTGATTGCGACCGTCCTGCTTGGCGGGCTGTCGATGCAGAAGCCAGAAGTTGCCGGCGGCATCGCTGTGGTACTGACCATATTGCTGACAGTGAAATCATGGCTTCATCGATTCGTTCGGACCTTGCTCACCGAAGACGAACTTGAGGATGCCCTGATCTTTGCAGCGGCTTCGCTTGTCGTCCTGCCGCTTGTGCCAGACCGTGCGATGGGACCTTATGGGGCGCTCAATCCGCACGCCATCTGGATCATCGTCGTCCTCATCATGGCGATCAGCGCCGGAGGCTACCTCGCAGTCCGTCTCCTCGGGGCGCGTTTCGGATTGCCGATCGCAGGGCTGGCATCCGGCTTTATCTCGAGCACGGCCACGATTGGTGCCATGGGAGCGCTGGCCGCCAAGTCCAGAGAGGCTCTCCCGGCCGCGGTTGCAGGCGCGGTGTTATCAACAATAGCGACGATTGTTCAGATGACAGTCGTTCTGGCCGCGACCAGCATTGCCACGCTGCAATCGCTTGCCGCCCCGCTACTCTGCGCAGGCCTCGCCGCCACTGCCTACGGCAGCACATTCACGATCCTGGCATTGCGGCAACGGGTGGACGGAGCTCCCCAACAAGGCCGCGCATTCAGCATCTCGACTGCATTGGTGTTCGCCTCCATGCTGGCTTGCATCCTGGTCGCCTCCGCAGCACTTCAGGATATTTTCGGCGAAAAAGGCACCTTCATCGCAGCAGCTCTCGCCGGCTTTGCGGATACGCACTCCGCCGCAATTTCAATTGCCGCGTTGGTGTCGTCGGGAAGAATCACGCCGGATGGTGCGATCCTTCCGATTTTGGCGGGACTTACGACCAACACGGTGAGCAAGATGATATTCGCGGCTATCAGCGGCGGATCGGCATTCGCTATTCGAGTGATCCCGGGACTGATCGTCGTCGCCCTTGCGGCATGGGCAGGCACACTCCTCGGCGTTAACCTGATCTAAGGCGCCCGGCAGCTCTGGCGAGAGTTTCGTGGTCACATAATAACGTCGATGACGAGAAGCAGAAGGCTGGATAGCAAGCCTGCGAACGGCACCCACCGCGGACAGATGAACGCACCTTCCGGCGGATTGTCATGTCTGTGCTTGATCCAGATGAGCGCGAGATTGACGATCGCAAAGATCATCAATGTGAAGCGCGCAGTCAACGCGGCCAGTCCCGCGAGCGGAACCGCTAGCGCGAGCGCAAGAATGGCGAAAATGCCGATCGCCGTCGCAAGTAACGGCGTATGCGTCAGCGGATTGAGCCGCGTCAGGACCTTCGGCAAATTGCCTTGATGCGCCAAGCCGTAGATCACCCGGGCGATCATGATCATATGCACGATGATGCCGTTGAGAGTTGCCACAATAGCGATGGCTCCCATCGTCACCAGTGGCAAACCGGTCAGCCGCTCGAACACGAGTGCCAGCGGTGCCGACGATTCTGCCAGTTCCTTCGGAGGCACCGCGGTTACCGCAATCCATACGACCAGCGCGTAGATCAGCGCTGTCAGGCCAAGCGTCAGAAACAGCGCGCGTGGCAGGGTCCGGTTCGGGTCCTTCATCTCTTCCGCAACATTGACGAGATGCTCGAAGCCGATAAAGGAAAACACCGCGATAAGTGCGGTTCCGCCAAGGCCTATCCATGCGCTCGCGTCGGCGGCGGACGGCCAGATTTCCGGCAATCGGGTGACGACGGTTGTCCCCTGCCCGAAACCAGCGATGATGATCAGCACCAGCCCGCCGATCTCGATCAGTGTCATGATTCCGGCAAAGCTGACAGACTGTACCGTGGCGAGACACGCCACTACACCCATGATCAGCACCACCCCAGTGATGATCCATGGCGCTTGAAACGGTAAGAACACCGCAACGTAACCGGCACTTCCGACGCTGATCGTGGCGGCAGAAATCGTCGCCGTGGCGACAACGAGAAGCCCGACAAGAAGGCTGAGCCATTCAGATCCGAAAGCGGCTTTGACATAGGCCGCCTCACTGGCGCTGACGGGCATCCGTGTTCCCAATTCGGCGAACGATGCTGCACTGAAGCCCATTACAACCGCGGCACCCATGAACGCCAGCGGGGCATGCATGCCGCTACGCCCAGCGGCAATCCCGACCAAAACATAGATTCCGGCACCAATGGTGACGCCAAGTCCGTACAGAACCGCATGCGTTAACGTCAGCGAGCGAACCAGTCGCGACTGTGACTCCGCAATTTTCAGGGACATGCCAAGGTCTTTCTCGCCGACCCATCAGAAGGCGACATCGTAACACGAAAGGACACTCGCTGGCTCAGGATTGGATCGGCCGCCGACGAGCAGCCGCAATTCAGCGCATGTCGAACAATTCCTGATGGAAACGCGATGTCGGCAGTCCTTGCGCGACCATTGCGAGACGCATCGAATCTCCAAAGCCGCTTGGGCCGCAGAACCAGACATCCGCTTGCTTCCATTCGGGCACCATGGCGGCGAGCGTCTCGATTGTAAGGCGGTCATTTTTCGATCCATCGACCAAATGGAAGGCTACTCCGGTTTGTTGAGCCAGTTGCCGGATCGGAGCCATGAATCCGCTATCTGGCGTACTGGTCGCATAGAACAGATCGATTGGACCGGTCCGGCTGACTCGGAGGAGTTGCTTCAGCCGAGCGATGAAGGGTGTGATGCCGACTCCGCCGCCGATCCAGATCTGACGGTCGCCGTCGCCCTGAAAATTGAACCGACCATAAGGACCTTCAACCACGACGCCCTGCCCGACATGCAGGCTGCCCGCTAGCGTCCGCGTGTAGTCGCCTATGCCTTTGATCGAAAATTTCAGCAGCCCGTCGTCGAGCCACGCGGACGTAATGGTGAAGGGATGCGCTGCCTCGGCATCGTCGAAATCCACGAAAGCAAACTGTCCGGCCTCATGTCCACGCCAGGCCGTCTCCAGCCTGACGCCTACGTCCAGCACCTGATTTTCATCGTAGAGCGAAAGTGTCGCAATCTGCCCCGCGGCCTTTCGTGAATAGCCAATCCGTCGAAACAGCGAGATCAGCGCGGCAGTCGTTCCGGTGAGCAATAAAAATGCCAGCACTGGACCGAGCGGCTTGGTCCAGTAACTTCGGTCGATCAGGATGAAAGCGTGAAACACCAGAACCAGATAGACGGCGGGCATCAGCCGATGCGTCATGTAGAAGTACTTGTAAGGAAACCGTTTCCACAGCGCGATCGCCGCTAGTGCGAGCAGAGCATAAAGTGCCCATTCGCCGATTTCAGCGGCCGGATGCTTGAGATCACGAAACAGGTTGAAGCCGGTTTCAAGCTCTTGCGCATGCGCTGGCTTCGGCGGGATCGAGAACAGGCCGATTTCGCTGATCAACGACGGTCCCTTTCGCAGCACCCAATGCATGATCGCGAATCCCAGCACTGAAATGCCGAGCCATTTGTGCAGGCGATAGAATTTGTCGAGACCACCCAGCGGCGTTTCGAACCAAACCGGCCGGGCTGTCAGAATGACGCCGATCGACATCAGGCCGAGCGCCAGCACGCCGCTGCCGTAAACCAGCGTGGTGCGCGTCGCCCAGAACCCCTGGTCGAAAGCACCGGGCGGAAGGCTGAGAAGCCACAAGCCGAGCAGCCCGCCGACTGCCACTGCAAGCGCGGTCGTCAATCGTTTAAACTGCATTGTTCGCCCTCGATCGGGTTGGTGGAAAGGACGAATAGCGGGCCGCCAGAAAGGAAGCCCGCTATTGCGAAGTCGCTAGTGAGAAGTCCTGCTCTCAATCGGAGCGGCGATCACGCGACCGATGAAACAGCGCTTCTCCGAACCTCTGCTTCTGCTGATCGTCGAGGGATGCATAGAGAGGCTGGGACGCATCGGCGAGCTTCTTCAGATCGTTGCCACGCTCGATCCGGTCGTCGCCATCCTTGCGCATTTGCTCGATCAGATCGGCGCTGCCCGCCTGGTTGGCGCGTGCAATCCGCCAGGATTGTCGGTGCTCGTCGTGCTTCTTCCAGACATTGACCAGTTCGGCCTGGACACCCGACCAATTCTTGTCCTGCTCCGGCGTGAGCCTCAGGTCCGCCTTGAGCTGGGCGGCACGGGCCGCCGCCCGATCGGTGAGCTGGCTCGCGGTCAATTCCACACGATCGGATCGATCTCGCGCCATTGCGGGCCCGATTGCCGCCGACCCGATCAACACAGCAGCGGTCGCCAGGGATGTGATGGTTCTTCGCATGGTGCAGTCCTTTTTTGGAGTTCAGTTCGTGCGTTCTTATTTTTCCGAGCAACAGCAAGATCAGCAGAATGACGACCACAAGGCCGAGACCGCCGCCGAGTATCCAGTGCCGTAGAAGGGCCCTCCCCCTTCGCCGCTGAATCCCCCCAGCAGCGCGATGGCGAAGATGATGAGAATGATTAATCCGACTGACATGACAGACTCCTGTCAGGCATCATTCCGACAAAAATCGGCAAGCCGGAAAGCGAGCTATCGATCAGTATTTCGGGCGTGACACGACGCGGCTCGCACGCCGTGCTCGTCGAGACTTAGTCATCGATGGTGTTGAGGATTGACCGCTCAGCAAGCAAGACCGTCACTTGCGACAATTTGCTTGGAACTCGATAGTTCCATTCTGGAACAACGAAATCACCGGGGGCGGACTTGTTGCGAGAAGGTCTCAAATACCCAGCCGCAATTGGCGAGCTCTGCACCAAGTTACGCGAGGCGCAATCCGTCACGACACCAACTTTATCGCTTATTCGAGCGGAAGCACTTCACCGTGGGCCGGTCAAATGTCGCCCGATATCAGCAACGCCATCGCGTCCGTAATCGAGCGTTCGTCAAAAGGCTTGGAAAAGAACCGGCTCCCGGTCGGCAGGCTGCTCTTTTCGAGAATGGCCTCGCCGGAGGCGACGATCAGTTTAACAGGTGGCCATCGATCGTGGATGTAGTGCGACAGTTTGATGCCGTCCATCGTCCCCGGCATCCGCACATCGGTAAATACGATATCAACGTCATTTCGCGCTTCAAGGATACGGATCGCCCCCTCCGCATCGTTCGCCTCCAGAGCTTCGTACCCGGCTGACAGCACGAGATCTACAGCTCCCATCCGAATGATCGTGCTGTCTTCGACTATCAAGACAACTGCCTTGCCATTGTTCATAAGGGACTCGGTTTGCTAAGCGGTGCATTAAGTGCGGAGATTCGACGGCGCATAGCTGCTAAGTCTGCGAAACGACGTCTTGGCTATCGGAATTCTCCCGATGGCTGATTGTGACGATCGTGCCGGGATTTGCGTCAACCGACGTAACCGTCCCCATCAGGTTCTTGGCGAGAGCCTCAACAATGCCGGTACCCAGGCCTGCCTTTGGCGTATCCCCGCCGAAAGGCATGCCGACGCCGTTATCTGAGACCGAAAGAGTCCAGTCGTTGCCGGACGAGTGATAGTCGATTACGATTTGACCTGTAGGTTGATCCGGAAATGCGCGCTTGAGGGCATTGATCACCAGTTCGGTGACGATAAGGCCGAGACTAACGGATACGCCCGCGCTCACCGTGGTTTCGTCGGCTCTCACCAGAATGGAGAGGCGGTCCGGATCATCGATCATGGACGCCCCCAGGCTCTGGGAGAGTTGCGAAAAGTTGGTCCGGAGTTCGACGGTTTCTCCACTGGCGGTGGAGAGCAGCGATTGACATGACCCGATTGTGGGCATTGCGCAGATGACCACGCGCTTCTTCGGACTGACCCCGACGCGCGCTCTGCATCAGCACGCTGGCAATGATCTGAAGGCTGTTCGCAACCTGGTGCTGCACTTCTTGCAGCAGGATTGCTTTCTCGCGAATGAGATCGTCTTTAAGCCGAGCCGCGGCTCGCTCGTCGGTCACATCGGTAACCGCCATCAGCAGCCGGACGTGATCCTTGTCTCCGTCATCAATCGTTCGAGCGTTGATGACAGGTTCCGAGCTTGCCGATGCGGCCTCTGAAGGTCGATTTCATAGGCTTCGATCTGAGCGCTTCCCGACGCTGTCGCCTTCAGCAGAGAAGCGAGCTTGGGCATCGCCCACTCACCGTGTCCAATTTCGCTGAGACATTTGCCGGTCACCGTCGCAGGATCGATCTCGAATGCCCGGCAGAACGACGCGCTTGCTGCGATGACTCGCTGCTCCTCCGAGAGGAACAGCAGCGGTTCGTGCGATGACACCACAACGGCAAGTGTGCTCGCTGCCTCGAAATGTTCGGTCGGGGTCGTAAGAATGTTTGGCCCTCAGGGGCCGGAGACTCGCGATGCGAATCATAGCTCGGCGAGAGCGCCGCCTTTCTCACTTGAAGGTTGACGCCCTATAGTACCCTATCATATGGGATGCAGAACAGCATCACGCTATGTAGCGACCTTAGGATCTTGGGCCTCTGGCGTCCGGTCCATGCTCGCAATCAGAATTCATTCCGATTCTCATTTGCGGATAACTCCGCCTGGATAGGCTTGAGCGGCTATGGTTCACGCGCCGCCTACGCCGCCGATACCCCGCGGCCCCGCGGCCTTTGCCATTTCAGGAAAAGACACCAATCATCTGATTTTTGGCCACTCCCAGTACGGCCTTCTGTTGCCCCGCTTTCATGGCCTCCACGGCAGTTCTCCCGCCAAGTTCGGGGTGTTCGGTCTTCAGAAAACGATAGACTGACCAAGGCTGCCGTCCGAGGACTTCGAACAGTTCGGATAAGCCAGGCAAAGGCATCCCAGCATCCGTGAGTTGCCAACTCGGATATCTCACGCCGCGGGTTGCACCTTGCAGTCCAAGAATCTCGCCCCGCCCTCGCCTGACGTTGACCGTCTCGTGAGAAGCTCCGATGAGAACACCGAAGTCGCTCCCGGTCAGCATGTCCTCGCCTTTCAGAATTTCGGCGATCTTGAGCCTTCCGCGGTCTCGGGCAGCTGACAGCGCTGCCTCCAGCGACGAGACATTTGGTGGAGCAATGGTGACGGGAGTTCCGATCGCTTTCGCACTGCCATCTGGCAACACCTCCACAATAAAGCGAATGGGTTGACCGACCTTTTTTGCCTTCTTCGCTCCAGCTGAGTACCATTTTAGAAACTCGAGGCTCGCACGCTTCTCGATCGATCTCGGGTTCGTTTTCGCCGAGGTCTTCGGCTTCTTTCCAAGCGCGACAACCCGGACGGCCTCTTTTCCCCGCCCCGAATTCACGAGCTTCTTGCTGCGCTTCTTTGATGCGCCCGCCCCTCGATTTCGCTTCCTCGTCTGTGCCACGGCGAGCCTCCGCCGGACAGCATGACGTCAAACGTCAACATTGTCCAATTCATCAAGTCCATCAGGTTGTTCGCCTACAGAGTCTGCCAGTCCGGGAGGACCGACGCAAGATTCAGTCGCCGAAGCGCCTGGTCGTCATGGCTGTCCGGGAACGTCGCCTGACTGGGCAGACGTTGACCCGAGTGACGCCGAGCGAGAATGCCGACTGTGCATGGGACATGGTCCGGGCGCACGTCAGCCGCAAGGCTCACGTCTATGTTGACGAGCACCTGGCCTATGACGAAATCTGCGGCCTTAATTCGCTCACCCGGGTAAACCATTCGGAGGCCTACCAGCATGGCTTTGGCGTGTCGACCAACATCATCGAGAGCTTCTTCTCTCGTGTCCGGCGTTCGTATCGCGGGATTCATCATCGGTTCTCGATGAAGTACCTCGACTGGTACGCCGCCGAACTAGCTTGGCGTGAAGATCGCCGGCGTGTTGGCAATGGAGGACACGTTCTCGATATGCTGAAGCGCACCTTGGCCCATCCGACGTCGCGCAATCTCTGCCGGTACTGGCAAGGAAACAAGCCGGACGATCTTGTGTGGACGAGTTAGGCAGCAACTCTCCAGAGAAATGCTCGGCCGTCCCCTTTAATCTGTTCAACCCGATTACGCTTCGCGAGTCCCGACAAGGAGATCGCGACTCTGTTGGCGAGCTCAGGCAATCGCGGGTCATCCTCTGGAATGACCTTCTGCAGAGCTACGCGGATCGCGCATTCATGAGAGGAAATTCGCGTTTGCGCCAGACGTAGGGTGTTGAGGATTCGGGCGGAAAGGTTTTCGTTGGCGAACAATCCGCCGAGGCACTGCCCGCCCTTCCTACCACGTTGAGCGGCAGCCTTCCGAGGCGAATGTCCCGGCTCGTAAATCTGAATAACTTTATCGACGGCCGCAATCTGCCTGTCGATCTCCGCAATCTGATCGATGAGCGCCTGTCGATCAGCCTTTAGATTATCCTGCTTGCGGCGCAGTTCGAGAACAACATCCATCAAAGACCCCAAATAAAGATGGGGCTATTGTGAAGACGGGCGGGTTGTTCGTCCGGTGGCGTTTGCTACCTAATGCCGGACTTCTCTGCCGTACACTTTGGAACGTCTCCTATCGCGCACATGATAAATAGGAAGATGTGTTCAACCAACGGTCTGAGACGATTCGAGATCGACCTCTCTCGACGTGAGATGGCAACCGACGAAAAAACGTACACCCGAAATGATATTGCGATCTACGCGATCAAAGCGTTGGACGAACGGGTATTGCAGCACGCTTTGCCATCACAGGACTAGCAGGACTTCGCGCTTCTCAAAGGTCTGGTCGCTGCGGTACCAGTGTTCGTAGACATCGCCAACCTTGTCCCCGTAGAAAGCTGAATGGATGCCGTATTCATTGGTATCCTTAAACCAATATCCTTCCATGGACTCAGCGATGTCGTGCAGCTTGTAGACCGCAAAATTGAGCGAATCGTAGAGCATTTCACCGTCTGGAATCTGAAAATCTGTTAGCTTGCTGGGCCGCGCCGCATCGTATTCCCGCACCGCCTGTTTGATCCGCTCCTTGAACTTTGTGTCCCTCACCTTTCTCGCATATCCGAGCAGATGCTCCTCCTCCTTTTCGCTGAGCATTGGCATCAACAGGCGCCACTCTTCCGACGCAGCACGCTGCAAAGAGTGAAATCTCACCAGGTTGAGGAAGTGATCCTCAATGGCTTCCGCGGTGCTGCGCTCAAGTGTCTCTCGATAAAGGATATAGGGGCGTGTACGGATGAAATCGAAGTCTTCGTATAGTGGGTACCGCTCGGTGAGGATCAGGAGTTGGGCCTCGCGAATCTTAGCGGCCGCAGCGAATAGCTTCTCCTGCTCGATCAGAGCCCGGCTGTAGACGGTGCAGTAGCGGTTTGGGTCAATCTCGATGAGATAATTGGAAAGCTCACGGGCATAGGCGTGCAGAAGGTTGCTGCGATCAATAGCCGACGCACGCATATGAACGGGGGTGTCTTGAAACGCCAGTTTATCCTTCGTGCGGAGACCATAGCCTGCCAGCACACCTATTGCTAAGATCAAAATATATCCCCAGTCCATATTGCTCCCCAAGCTGATATCGCGCAGCAGTTGCAGCATTGTCAGCCGCTCGCAAGACCACCTTCAAATTTGGAGACGTGTCGCATAGCACCGCTGGCGTCCACTCCGTAGACCAGCTCTGCAGTGCCCTGATGAATAGTTCCGAACGTTATGATCGCGCATCTTGATGGACGGTCCGGCACATCTGGATCACCGTTTCCTCTTTCGCGCCTTCTTTCTTATATCAGAGGCCGCAGGTGTCTTTGGCGAAAGGTCCTCCGCCTTGATAAAGTGGCCACGAAGCCATTGGAGCATGTAGCTCGACAGACCGGGGCGCCCCCGGCACAGAGAGATTACTGCGGTCAAGAGTGACCTCCAATCACCCTTCCGATGTTTAAGGAGAGCAGAAAGCCCGAGACCGGTCGCTGCTTGAGCCTTAGGTTCAGGAAAAAGTGGCGTGGGCGGCCACAAGAACTCAAGGAACTCTTCGAATACTAACATATGAGACTGCATATCCGCGTTTGGACCAGCGAACATCGTCAGAACAGATTTGAGGTTCGGAAATCCACTCTCGTCTTGTAGAGCGATCAAAAACAGCAATCCGCTGGTAACAGATAGATGCCCGTGCCCGTACGTTGCCAGACCAACGACGCAACTTGCGTAATCTGACGGACTCAGCTGGTTCATTTCGCAGGCGGCCGCAAGAGCTGCCTGAAGCCAAACGCCGTCACAACCAGTGGCAAACGATGCAATTTGACGGTATCGCATATCATCTGAAATAAGGACAAACTTGGAATCCGCTGCGAGAAGAGCAGCATCCAGAAAGCGACTTCCGCCCACCTTGAGAAGCAGCTCTGCATTCTCCGAAAGCTTATCAGGCATGATCACTGAGACCACATCGCAGTTCTCATCGATCATTTTCCGGACCCGCTCAAAATGAGCGATCTGCCTGTCGCGAAATTCGTCTGTGATCTCGTCACGATAGAAAATCCCGTCGCGATACTCGACGGTCATCTGCTGCTTCCCTCGGCCTTCCTCCGCACGTCCGAGCATCCGCTCGATCATTTCAATTGTGGCGCTCGGTGTCTGTAGCCTTCCGAAGAACGCCTTGAGAGCCGGAAGCGCTCTCGTATCGGCCGCCACCCAAGCAGTGTATGGGTCAAGAACCGCCCCCTTTCCTCGGTGACGCTTTGCCAACTGCACAGCATTAGTGAGCTCTTCCTTGTCGCCGCTGCAGGTGACAATCTGGCCTCCAAGCTGCAGAATGTACTGAGCAAAGCCGACGACCCCACCACCCTGCCCGCGAGCAGCGATAGCAAGCGGGATGGAGTTCTCCCTGTATAGGCGAACTCGATTGGCATTTTGCTCAGCGCGCCGCCGGATGACGTCCAGGACGGCGTCTACGTTTCCTTCGGCTGCATTGAAGCGGACGAGCCCTGGATTGTCTGGAAAACGAGTCTCAAACTCCTCCAAAACCCTATGATGGAGATGGAGGTATTTGCTACGTACCTCAATCATTGTCCAAACCAGCGAGGAGCCCACCCCGGGTCTTTCAAGTTCGACCGTTTGCCCCCTGGTCAGCCCTAGAAAGCGCGGCGCTATTCCAGAATTTGGCGAAAGCACCCTTATTCCGAAGAAATCGCCACCTTCATCAATGACAAAATCCTGCTGCTGACCATCGGAAGCCTTTATCGAGAGATGAGTTCCGACGCTTACAGATGCGGCTTCGAACATCGGGTTTGATTCAAGCATCATGCCCAACCCGGCATAGCCGAGAACCACGCCTGCGTTTTCAGAGTTTCCGCGAACGAGGTTATAGGCAACCGGATATGCTCGCTCTGGATGTCCGTTCATGGACACTTGCTGTGCGATTGCCATTATAAATTCTGGCGGGCCTACCAGACTTGGCAAATCGACTGCGTTCGACAATGCGAGAGCACCCGCTTTGTCATTCGAACGAACAAGAGCTTGCATCAGCCGCAGAACGACAAAAACATTCGTTGGATCTTTAACATGGAGACTGCGAAGGAGCTTTATCGCTTCGGGCAGCCGACCGACATCGACCAACACACTGGCGTGCGCTTGCTTGATGGTATCGATGTTGCGCAATTTGGGGGGAAGCTTGTCAAAGAAGGTGATGTTTCTCTGACGATGGGGGTGTTCATTCGCGTGAGCGACCGCCAGTCGTTCATAGTCGCGCTCAAACCCTTCTGGTGGAAGATGCCCGTCTAAAAGATCAATGACGCTCGTGGGGGCCTGCGACTTCTCGGCGAAGCTGGCTAGCATCAGCCTTGTTGCAATGTGGGAGTCGTTCTGTACCGCACCGACGGCCGCTTCGAAGGCGACCTTTGACAGATCATCAAGACCAAGGTGTTTCGCAACTTGCGCGATGAGGGTCAGGCCGCGCGGATTGTCTCGATTGCCTTCGATGAGGCTCGCGATCGGGGATGGATCGATTGCGCTTCCGTCGACAGGCTGTCCACTCTCCATGATCGGCGCCAGAGCAATTGCGGTCTCTACAACACGTTTCTCAACATCTGGAATAGCTCCCTTTTTGAAAAGATCAGCTACCCGGCCCCATTCGTTGTTTCCCACTGCGATAATCCCGGCGTGGAAAGCCAGCTCGGGATCATCAGGCGTCAATGAGATCAGCCGTGACGCGAGCTTCATCTGATCGAAGCTCATAGCAATCATAACCGCATTCCGAACGATATCGGGATAGGTAATTGCCTCATCGGCTATACGCTCTGCAAGAGCGACAGCCTTCTCTCGATCATGAAGAAGCCGATACGCGATCATCGCGTTTGCTAACGTCTGCGGCGCGTCATCGAGACGGCTCTTCAGACGCCACGGCTTTGCTTGCCAATCTGCGTCGAGGACCTCTGCGGCGTGCCTCAGCTGCTCGCGTTGATCGTCGCTATAGATCTGGGTGCGTTGGGCGGTCTCGTCCCGCAAAATCTCCTCAACATAGGAGGCGGCAGCCATGACCTGCAGGTGCTTAGACTCAGGATATCGTTCCAAGGCGGAACGGGTCCAGTTCCACCAAGCTGGACACTGGTTGCGGGCGCGCAGAAAGACGGCTTCAGCGACCTCTATTGGCTCTCTGTCTCGAAGAGCGTCTGGAATTCCTTCGAGCCCATCGGTTACGCTCGGAACGCTTGCAGCAATCTGAGGTAGATAGGACGCGAGAGCGTCGTTCTCTGGATCGGCAGCGAGCTTTTCTTTTCCGAATTTATAGGCTTCCTCCGCGTCTCCAGCGAGCCACAGCGCCAAGGCGCGGTTCGCGATCGCCCTACGATCTTCAGGAGCCTCTTCATAGGCGTCAAGTAACCATTTGACGGCTTGCTCCGCATCACCTTGTTCAAGGTGCTGAATGCCGATATTCGCCTTTGCCCGAAAACGAATTGTCGGACTTGCATCAGCAGGCAAGCTATCGAGGAAGCTCTGAAAAACCCGCAAATTGCTCTTTGGATCGGAGCTCTTGGCATTGTCTCTCAGGCGATCCAGTTGGTCGGAAAGATATTGTTCATGAGCAGGGACCGGAGCGCTATCAAGGCCACCCGAGAGATGCGGCACACCCCGGCTGTCCAAGACCCGATGCATCAAAGCTTCGAGCTGGCCAACGTCGGCGCCAATGTTGGTTGTGATTTGAACAACTTCTCCAGCGCTTGCGTTGATCTGTACGCTGCTGGATTGATCCGTGTAGGTAACCGGCGCGCTGTTCGGACCGGAAAGCGCGCCGGTTATTTTCCCGGGTTTTTCCCGGGATCCATCCGTATGCCTTCGATTATAACGTCCTTATCAGCCTTCACCTTCACCACGACTTCGCGAGCGTTGTGAATCTCGCGAATGAAAGCATTTCCTCCAGCTACGATGTCCAAACCGACACGAGCGTGCGCCGCGGATGATCCAGCGACATCCTCCTTCAGCGCCTGCACCAAAGCGTTCACAAAAGGCTCGATCTGAGATGCGTCGTCCGCCCCGAGGTTGCCGCCAACGCAACTCTCGAGGTCCTTTTTGCCTTCCTCTTGCGTGGCAGGGTCTTCGAGCTTCGCAAGCGCTCTCGTTGCGCGTGAGCCGAAGAGCTCCCCGACTTTATCCTTGAGCTTGCGGTAGGCGTCCTTGGTGCCTTCCTTTACGAGTTCGGTGCCTGCGGCGGCGGCGCCAGCCAGAAGTAATGTCGTTAGAGTGATCGGATCAGCCATAATGTTTCCAGGCTACCAAAACGGTGTAGCAATCCCACGCCAAGCGATTGAAGATCATCGCAAACTGAAATCGACTTCAGCAGACTCTGACATCAGTGAACCTTTGCATAGTGGTCCATTGGTCATTTCCGGGGAAAAGCTTGGCAAAAAATTCCTCGTTGACATCGGCGCAAAGTTCGCTATTTGTTCTCTTTATGTCAAGCGCGTTCACCAACCGCCAGCTCTTCAGAAAGCGCGTCCACCGCGCCGCTCAGCCGCGCTTTTCATACATACGCTGATACCCACGACGCCTCGCTTTTGAAGGTATCGCGGATGCCGCCCAATCCGCTTTGGGACTAGCGTATTCATGTCCAGACCCCAGCGCTCCGATCGTCAGCCGCACCTCATCTCGAAGTTTCTTCAGAGCGCTCAGGACGAGGCTGTCGGCCTCTTCTTCCCGCCGAAGTGCACGGTGCGGTGCGTGGGCCGTCCGATGTTCCGAACTCAGGCGGCACGCGACGTTGGCTGCCTCCTCGACGTCGATCCAACGGTGATCTCTTGGACCTGCCTGCCTCTGGTCCTGAGCCGCCGCAACCGCCACCACGTTCCGGACTTCTCTATCACCCGACCCGAAGGCGTCAGCCTGGTGGACGCCCAGCCCATGTTGGGAAAGCGGCCCGTGCCCGAATGGGTTGTCGAAGCTGCTCAGGCGATGGGCTACCAGCACGAGACGCACCAGGAAGCCGAGCTGCGCGGGAGCATCAGGCTCGAGAACGCCCGTGACCTCCTCCAATACGCAGCCTACCGCCCTTCCTTGGGCGATCGCGTCCGTATCCTTGCCCTCCTCGAGGAAAGCGGCTCCATGCCCCTCTCAAGCTGCCTGGAGGCCATCCAGAGCGGGCGTGACGCGATAGCAGTCATCGCCTCGCTGGCGCTGCAACGGTTCATCGAGATCGAACTCGATGACGCTCGCATTGGTCCCGGCACCATAGTCTCCCGCTTCCGCGGCTGATCCCTTCCTCTTCTCCCCGTCCACCTTCACCGAGCGCACTCGTGCGTCCGGAAGCAATGGAGCACGTCATGTCCTATATGGTCACTGGTCGCATTCCCGTCCCCGAGCTTCGGTCCGACATCGAGCGCCTGCGTCGTCTGCTTGAAGACTTGGAACGTATTCGTCGCGGCGACCATCCCAGCGCGGCCAGAATTGCCAGAGCGCCTATCTTGAACAACTGGGAAATGGCGCAGCGCGTCGAGCTGTGCCTCACCGGTGTCGTCAATGGCCATCCCATCATTACGGACGACAAGGAGGCCTACACCTCGGCTCTGTGGGTGATTTCTCCAGAGCTTGGATACGCGAGAACGTTCTCCCGTCTGTATCGGCTGGGTACTCCCTTCGCCGATCCCAGCCTCCATTGAGCCTATCGTTCGTTGGAGACAGCAATGAACCTAAGAAACCTCTCAAGATCGAATGTAACCTCAAGCCAACGTCCAACTAACGTTGGTTTGGCGGTCGCACGGTATCTTCTCGTTCGAGCTCTGCGACACTACAACCTTCATCATGTTTTGTCGGGATATCCCTGCGCAATCGGCTTCATCCTGAACAATCCGGCTGATGGTGAAACATTCGAGGAAGCGGTGCGCACGCTTCATCGCAACCGAAATCGATCGACGCGCATCATTCGGCCGGAGATCCTGCACTGGGATAGCGAAGCCTCAGTTCGCCGCCCGCGCGAAAAGGAACTCGGTAAGACGTTGGCATCAAACGACCACGTCATTGGATTCGCTTACAACGCTGACTCTTTTCCGCTGCCGTTCCGCTTAGCAGCTGATGGGATCGTAGCCCTGCCGTTCGCCGACCTGTCGGCTCTTAAGGCAGCCTCCCGGGCTGCAGGAATTCGTGGCCTCTCTGACGAGGTTCTTGCTCTCGTCGTTGGAGAGCCTCTCTCCCTGCTGAGCATCCTGATTAAGCCAGGTCGCAGCACGCGCCATATCGAGCGGAGCCTAAGGCAGGTCAAGAAGGACCAGCTCGGAAGGAGCCGTCAGAAGACATCTTCGGTAGTGGAAATTCCGAGCCTGGACGATCTGCACGGGTTTGGCGAGGCGGCTATCTGGGGCCGTGAACTCGCCAAAGACTTGGCTGAATTCCGGAATGGGCAGTTGCCATGGGCGGATGTCGATCGAGGCGTCTTGGTCAGCGGACCGACCGGGACAGGAAAGACGACATTTGCTCAGGCGTTGGCCCGCACTTGCAAGGTCCCAATCCATATCCACTCGCTCGCCCGCTGGCAGGCAGCCGGCTATCTGAATGACCTTCTGAAGGCGATGAGGAGAGCTTTCCGTGACGCCATCGTGGATGCTCCCAGTATTCTCTTCATCGACGAACTTGATTCATTCGGGGATCGGGAAAGGCTCGAGGGAAGGCACGAACAATACTCCCGAGAAGTCATCAACGCCTTCCTGGAATGCCTCGACGGCGTAGACGGACGTGAAGGCGTGGTGGTCGTGGGGGCGACAAATCTGCCGGAGAAAATCGACAAGGCGATCCTGCGGCCAGGCCGTTTGGGAAAGCATGTCAAAATTCCCCTTCCCGACCTCGACGCTCGTATTGGGATTCTGCGACACCATCTCCGAGGCGACTGCACCTCAGCCGATCTGGCCGACATCGCGTTGCGCCTAGAAGGCGCTTCCGGAGCTGTAATCGAACAAGTGGTCCGGGACGCAAGGCGCAAGTCTCGCTCCGAACGCCGCCCCATGACCTTTGCCGACCTTCTGCACGGCCTCCCTGTCAGGATTGTGCAGACCGAAGAAGCCTTCCACGAGGCCTGCGTACACGAGGCTGGCCATGCGCTCGTTGGCCATTTCCTCGGGAGTCAGTCGGGCAACCGCCTGATTGAAAGCCAAGTCTTCCGGGAGGTCGGGATGGACGGCTCTGGCGGCCGAACGGTCATGCGGCAAATTCCCGGCCGGAATCTCGGCAAGGCAGCGTACTCGGCGCAAATCGCGATCCTTCTGGCTGGCATTGCGGCCGAGGAAATTGTGTTCGGCGACCATGCCGATGGCGGCGGCGGTACGGAGGATTCCGACCTCCGACAGGCAACCCTGATTGCGGCGACGATGGAGGTCTCACTCGGTCTCGGCAGCAGTCTCGTTTACCTGTCCTCGAGGCGCCCGGACGCAGTCCTCGCGCGACTGCAAACGGACCCACTGCTCCGGCAGCATGTCGCTACGACTTTGGACGGAAGCTTCATGCGAGCAAAGAGGATCATCACAGATCGAGCGACGGCATTCGATAGAATCGTCGGGCTTTTGTTGAAGCGCGGATGCGCATCTGCGGAGGAGATCGAATGCGAAATCGCCACGGCTTGAATCCCTTCGGCATTCTCTTCAAACCATGAGTTACCCAGTAACTTTACGTAAGTCAGCTTTCTAACACTCGTTCGGGGGATCTAGATCGATGGATTCAGCGCTGCTAAATGGACCCCGTTGTTGTTCTTCAAAGGACTCAATCCTTAAAGGATGCGCCTCGCCTTCCTGCGCGAGAAACCCCACCTATGACCGCTCTGTCGGTCGCAACCGAAGGAGAAAGGTGATGCAAGCAATCGTACGCGCCTCCCCCTCCTTCGCGCCCTCCACGCTCCTCCTCATAGCCTCAGCGATAGCGGTCTAAATTACAGCTGCAGTCGTTGACATTGTTTCCAGAACTCCTGGAGACCAAAGGAAGCCTCGGCGACGGGTATGCGCCGAGACGAGGAGTTGCGTGTCATGAACTACAACGAGCAATTTCAACCTCCCTACGATCCGTCTGATCCCAATCGCTCTTCCGCCAGCGGCCGCAGTAACGCGCCCGAAATTCACGTCGATGACGTCTCCGGGAGCTTGCGCATAGCGGGCTAAAGACCCGGCGAAAGCGCTCTGGAAATGAAGATGAAGTCAAACGTGAGAATGAAGGCCGAAATGCCGTCGGCAATCATCCGGCTGAAGAAGCTCCCCGTCTCGAAGTTCGGCGCCGGGCGTCCGCTTCTTCCGATGATGAACCCGAATGGAAGCTGCCGTCCGCAGAAGACGATCCTGCGCCGGGCCCGGCTAAAGCAAAGAAGCGTGGTCGCCGTGTCGGCACCCGGCCGGGAGCAATTCGCAGCGGGCAGGAAGACCATTACGTCGGTGAGACACCGATGATGTGTTTGGAGGACAAACTCGTCGGGGCACGCTCCCTGCTCGCTCTCGATTTCCTAACGGTCATCGATGCCTTCACCCGCAACGTAACCGACGTCATCGACGAACTTGCTCCTCTGTCCGTGGACGTCCGGGGCGAAGCGAAGATGCAAAGGATCGACTACGCGATCTTCCATAAGGATGGACAGCGCGATCTTGTCTTGGTGTGGACCGTGTCCTGGCTGATGCAAAGGACTAGGGAACTTGGCGTAACGCCTAGGGAATTCATCGATGCAATGACGTCGGCAGCCCGGCGCATTGGCTTTGGATTCCGCCTTGAAACTGAGGACGATATTCGAGTTCAGCCGCGCCTTTCGAACGCAAGGATGCTTCGGCGTCACCTCGTCGGGTACGCCGAGAACGATCAAAAGCTTCAAAAGCTCTTGGCTATCGATGCGCTGGCTCAGTTGCCTAAGGAATCGTCTGTTGCCGCCTTGCAGGAGCAGGTGGGCAGCCGATTCGATGCATTCGCCCTCGCCCTCCAGCTCGACTGGCTCGGACACATCAAGATGGACGGTCGCACCGCGTTCAGCCGTCGTTCGACTTTCGTGAAAACGTAATCTCGCTTGCGTCAGGAGGATTACCAATGAACCTTGCGCACGTTCCTGTTCAAATCCGTACTGGAGCAACGATCCGCCTCGACACCCGCCGCTATCTCGTCGGTCCGCCTGGCGACCAGGTTCGTGTATTCACCGATAAGGAGTCCGGCACCGAGAAGGCGTTAGCTAACACTGCAATCCTGCACATGATGCGGTCGGGCCGAATTACGACCGACGCTGCTTTTCGTGCGCTTCCCCCGGTCGTCCAAGAGAATCTGCAGGTGGATTGGGGCGCCTTTTCCGATGTCGAGCGGCTATCAGCGGAAAGAAAGTATCCCTTCGTCAAAGCTATCGATGAACTTCCAGCACCGTTTCGAGACAAGCGGAAGCACGTCTTGCCTGTGATCGAGCGGGTAACCGCTAAAGCAACAGACGATCTGCGTCCGACCAGGGAAGTCACCTTCCGTAGTGCTCGAGAATGGTACCTGCGCTGGCTGGTAGCTGGGCGGGACATTCGCGCTCTCGTCGATAATCACCGAAAGAAAGGTAATCGGACA
Source organism: Rhodopseudomonas sp. NSM (assembly GCF_052445935.1). Classification (NCBI taxonomy): domain Bacteria; kingdom Pseudomonadati; phylum Pseudomonadota; class Alphaproteobacteria; order Hyphomicrobiales; family Nitrobacteraceae; genus Rhodopseudomonas; species Rhodopseudomonas sp. NSM. Next base: position 739,632 of record NZ_JBQTCH010000002.1, read on the forward strand.
CCTCGTCTGGCGGAATGGCACAAGCAGGAGATCATGAACGGCATCGATGAAGTCTATCGGAACGAAATCGCTGGCTCGAAAGCCGATGCCCGCGAAGCGGCCGCTCGTCACATTTTGCTTCGCGCGGACCGTGACGGTCTTGCCCTTCCGTCGCTTGGTGCCAAGGAGGTAATTGGAAAGCACTTGGTCACGCGAATGATCAACAAGATGGAGGTCTACGATTTGACCGTCGCGAGACATGGTAAAAGACAAGCAGACTTTCTGATGAAAGCGGTTCGAAAGGGACCTGCCTGCAGCATGCCGCTCGAAGAAGCGGAAGTTGATCACACACGGCTGGACCTGATCGTCGTAGATAAGAATGGCCTCGTCCTAGGTCGCCCATGGCTCACCGTGATCATCGATCGTTGGTCACGAATGATCCTTGGCCTGTCACTCAGCTTCACGCCGCCTTCCTGGGTTAGCGTCATGGAATCGCTTAGGGTTGCCGTCCAGCCCAAGGAAGCCTTGCTCGCGAAGATCAGTTCGGCGGCCGGACGGGACGTCACCTTCCGCTTTCCTTGGCCCTGCTACGGCCCCATGACGCGATTATTCTGCGACAACGGCGCTGAGTTTCGCTCAAGGTCCATGAGGCAGACCGAACGCGCATTGAATATGCAAATCGTCGACCTGCCCAGAGCAGCGGGCTGGCTCAAAGGTCGTGTGGAGCGCTGGTTTCGGAGCCACAATCAGGGAGTCATTCACAAATTGCCGGGCACGACCAAGTCGAACCCTCGCGACCGCGGAACCTACAATTCCGAAAAGCACGCGGTCCTTACTCTCGAAGACGCAAATTGGATCATCGCGAAATGGATCGTGGATGTCTATCACACGACCATTCACTCCGAGATTGGGGAGACTCCGCTGGACCGATGGACGAGAGGCATTCTCGAGGTTGGAGAGCGCCCTGCTCCGCCCGAGGAACTTCTTGTTCCGCTGACCGGTCTAGTAATTGATCGTCACCTGAGATCCCCCGGTATTGAATTCGAAGGCCTTCGGTGGAATTCCAATGCCTTCTCGGGACTCCGGAACAGACTTGCCGGAAACAGCGCTGTGACGGTTCGGATCGACCCACAGGACTTAAGGACGGCGTACATCCTCGATCCTACCGCTTTGGACGCGAAAGCGAAATGGGTTGAAGGCCACCTTCAGGCCGATGAAGAGGTCGCAAAGCTTACGCTCTACCAATATCGGTTTTTGAAGAAAGCTCGTCAGAATGCTGACGACGAACGATTTGATCCGAAAAACGCTCTGGCTCGTGCAAAATCGAGCCAAGAGATCATCGATCTCATCGACGAACGCAGGCCCCGCAAGAAAGTGCCGAAAAAGGCGGTTCGCTTCTTGACCGACGGTCGCAACCCTTCCGAGCATCTCCGTGGCGAGCGCCTTTCCCCGGATGAAAGCGAACGGAAGTTGGACTCCTACGATCCGGATCGCACTCTGATGTCACCACCGCCAGACGAGCGCGGCCCCTACCGCGATCGCACTCCGGCGGTCGAAACCCCACCTTCGCGGGCGGTTCTTGACTCCCCGGAGGTCGATCTAGCCGCCTTCTCAGCCAGTGCTGACGCCGAACTCGAGCCGAAGCGCGTTGTAAAACCCGATCAATCACCGCCACTCTTAGTTGTAAAGCGGCGCTCTCTGGACTAGTCGACGGAGTCAAAGATGACGTGGAGTACTCGCTCTGTAGAAGAACGCCGGAAGCATATCGGCAGCTTTGTTGCCGTCACGCCGACGATGAAACGAGCAACGGATGTGTTCCGTCGCTGTTACCGCGAATACCACGAAAGTCAGCAGGCGAGTTGTTCTTTCGTCGTCGGCGAGACTGGTGTCGGCAAGACGACCGCTGCGAACGATTTTATGGAGGAAATCCGCGAAGAATATCGCGGTACCCTCAAAGACGGAATCGATGTCCATACGATCGATCCCAAAACCTATCCTACGAACATGAGCGTCACGTTTCAGCAGCCTGGGCGCGGCCTCGTTCGCCCGATTCTCAAGATTATGGTCAGCAAGAAGACGACCTACAAACAACTGTTTGGTGAGACGCTAGCCGCGCTCGGCATGCCCACCAAGCGCGCGACCTTGGCGGAAATGAAGTCGATCGTTCGCCGACAAATCGAGGGTCAAGGCGTGCGAATGATTATCTTCGACGAATGCCAACACATCGTAGATAGCAGCCAAATTCGCGATCCCTACGAGGCAGCGGATTTTCTGAAGGAGTTGATGAAAGAGACGCGCGTCCAAATCTGCTGCGTAGGGCTCCACTATGCAACGGACTTCCTACTGGAGAATGGGCAGCTCGAGACCATGAAGAGCGAGGAACATCATATGAGGCCGTTCCCGCTGGATTTCAGCGAAAGTGCCGAATTGTGCATGTTTTTGCGGTCCCTGTCCGATGACTTGCCCTTCGACCGCAAGCCGCAACTGTTCACGCCTGCGCAGGCCCTTCGACTTCACCTGGCCTCCGATGGCTACGTTGGGTATATTACTAAGTACGTCTCAATGGCAGCGAAGGACGCGATCGACCAGAACCTCGACACGGTGACAATGGATCTCATTGGCGACGCATATGCTCGCAAGCATAATGTCCCCGACAAGGAGAACCCGTTCCGGGTGAAAGGCGAGATCGACGAGGATGGCTTCCAGAAGATCAAAGCCGCCCGCAGAAAGATGCTTGAGGAAGAGGCTTTTAAGAGCCGTGCAGCACGCCGAAGAAAAGAGCGGGAGAAGTCACTCAGAAAAGCAGCTGCGGCGGCATGAGAGTTGACAAGCTACCTCTATTGGTCACCCCGGGCGAAGACGAACCAGCACATGGGCTTCTTTTGCGTTTCGCGAAACGTAATGGCGTCAAAGATCTTCGCACAATGAGAGAGCTGACCGACATGTCAGTTGCGAGGTTGCGACTGGGACATGACGCCGGGCGCCTTGCCGAACTCCTTCAGTGCAGTCCGGACCTATTCATGCGTTCGACGACAGAACCCATCGTTCGCGGAGTCGTGTCGCTACGAGGCGAGCGATTGCGAACGTCAGACCACCTCCTCCTAAAGCGGCGGAGAGTATGTCCTACTTGCATTACGGAAGCGGCTCACCAGCGCTTTTGGTTTGACCTCTCCTTTGTTTCGACATGCCCAAGGCATCAAGTGACGCTTGTTGATGCATGCTCTTGCGGCACTGCACTCACCTGGAAAGATGTCGACATCGAAAAATGCTCCCATTGCCAAGACGGAAGCGTATTTCGGATGACGCTTAAGTCACCCGGAAATGACGTTTTGGCAATGAACCGTTGGGCCTTAGGCAAGCTTGGGGTTGGCGACCCCGTACCTGTCCCTATTCTCGACGCGATGCCCTTGTGGACCGCCTTGAATATTGTGAGCCGTGTCGGCGTGCTAGCGGCCGAGGGCTATACGTGCTGGCGTGGTGTAGACGGGTACGATACGCCAGCACACCAACTGCAAGCTAACGGATTCCGGGTTCTTCAGTTGGGGCTTCTCGACCAGGCGCTAGATGAAGCATACGAACAATATCTGGCGGCAAAGACACGGAAGCTCGCCGAGACGCTCAGGACAATTTACGGCTTCTTCGGTCAATGGTTCAAAATCTGGTACCACAGCAAGCAGTTTGTCGAACACGCGAGACCGTTCGCTGAGATCGTAATCGCCAACGCGGCACGCAAATCCGTATTCGACATCGAAGTGAAGAAATGACAGTATCATGCTTCGCTCATCACTCCCCCTATGGGTCGTTCCCGCCGAAGACGAACCCCCACACGGGTTGCTGCTTCGGCTCGCTGAACGAAATGGCATCCAAAGCCAAAGCCAGCTTTCAGTCTTGACCGGACTGTCGGTGCGAGAGCTACGGAATGGGGCCGGAATCGAACGCCTCGCCGCTGTGGCGCACTGCGACCCGGCCCATCTCATGAATTCGGCCCCGATCGTCTCGGACGGCGGGCTAGCCATTCGAGGAGAGCGCTTCAGTGCGAGGCACGCAGTGAGGCAGTCCGCACGTCGCCTCTGTCCAGAATGTGTAGTGGAGTCCTCTCATCATCGGTTCTGGTTCGATCTAGAATTCGTCACTACCTGCCCTGCCCATGGCAGGAAGTTGATCCAGACCTGCTCGTGTGGACAACCGCTATCGTGGACAGATGTTCGCATTTCGAAGTGTTGTCGATGCGATAACGGAGATGTCACTAACATCCCCTGGATCCAAGCTCGGCCTGATATCTTAGAGATGGATCGGTGGATTCTCTCGAGGCTGCGGGTTGGCGGGGTATCTTCCGTTCCGCTCCTCGATTCCATGAATGTGGGCACTGCTCTGCATGTGATCCAAAACGTTGGCTTGCTCGACCTCGGGGGTTATCAAACGGCATGGCCGGAACCCAGAGATTTCGGCGTGTCGGTGGCCGAGGTGCGTTCGCGAGGCTTTCGGATCCTCAGACTTGAACAACTGAACGAAGTTGTAGACCGCGTCTACGTGGAGTTCGTGGCCACGAATTCAGGTAGAGCGGCCACGATCAAGAATGCCTATGGCTGGTTCGGTGAATGGCTTCTAGATTTGCAGTTTCAGGAAGCCTCTGCCCGTATTTATGAGACGATCGTTGTTAGAGCGACGAGACGAAAGCGGTCGCAACCTTCCTTTAGAAGCGGATGGGGCCTTGGTCATTCAACTTAGGTCGCAGCTTTCAAGACGGGGCATCCCATTTCGTCCCAACGACAACGGCTATTAGCCAAAATCGGTATGCAGTGCCCAGTCTGCCACGTACGCTGAACTGCGCAGTTAACCTGGCTCTCATCAATCCTCAGTAGTACCTGATGTTGAATGAAGCACTGGGGCGATATAGATGTGTGACGACAATAGTCAGGATGATGAAGGCAGCGGCGATCAGAGCGGCCAGGGCACACCTCCAACATTAAGACCGCCGTCCAGTTCACGACGAGATCCCAAGGCCGGTCATCGAGACACCGTGCTAACAGAAGAACAGACTGAGCGCCCAGTTGAACCTACAGGCGACTTCCAGCGCCCGCGCCTGCGGCAACTTGAAAACGGATACGCAATGGTGTGGGACGGCGAACAATGGCTGCTGTTTGATGACGAAGGAGACTTCGTCGGGTATTTTCACGATGCCGCAGATGCAATGAACGAGGCCTATCGGCGGAAGCCTTGGGGACGATTCGGAATGTGATCAGGCGGCCTGTTGAGCTTCGAGCCACGATTGTCGAAGTGCCATAAGCTCTCCAAACCGTTCCTTTTGCTTTTCCGTTCCACGCAACATGGCGCCGTGCGCTTCGCCTTCGATCATGTTGATCATACTGACCGAACCATGGTTGTGTTCAAACTGGAGCAAGTATTCGATCGCCTGCAGAATGAAAGCGACCTGCTTCTCATCGTTCCAGCCCTTCTTGAGTACGACAGTCTTCTTACCATCGACTACCTCGACATCGTAGGGGAACAGTTCGTGTCCTGGCTTGATCGGCTCAATCATGTTGCCCCTCTTTTCCTCCTCGAAAAACGATGTGCGCGATACATGCGCTAAATCCGTGGCGATCGAGGTGATCCGACCGCGCCTGCAATGATGATGCTGTCAGCACCGCTTCGGCGCAATACCATAAATACGGGCCGTCGCGATTCGAGTAACAACTCGCGTTAGAGCGCGCTTTTGTTTGACTATAGGACCCTATGAAGTGAGAAGGAGTCAGACAGATGGATATCTATATGACCACTAGCGAACGGATCGCTCTATCTGCGGTCGATTCTCGCAAACTCGATGAACTTATCGACAAGGCGGTAGATGAAGAACGATCGGGGTGCCTCGGCACGCTCAACCTGAGACTGTGTGGTCCTTTTGTCTCTGGCCGTCTCGATACCTTAGAACGCACTCTTTCAAGGTATCGAGAAGCGAAATCGTCGCGAAAGCGAGAGGAAGTGGCCTACGATTTGGAGAGGGCTAAGCGAGATTTGAGCTCTGCCGTCCGATCAATGCAGCAACGTGCCGATGAAGAGATGCGGGATCAACTGCATTTCCATGTCGAAGGCGAGATTGCTCCGCCGTACCGGTTCAACCATAAGCTAACTGCAAGGGTCAGCTATCGATGGCGGAAGACTGTCGATGACGATTGGACGCATGGCAACATCACATTCGTGCACAATGTTGACACGCTTGCCCATGGCTTTCCGCCTTCGAAACGCAAGCTGAGCGCCCGTAAGCAGCAGGAGGACCTTCAGAAACAGCTATCCGACACCTGGGAGCATCTGATGAGGGGCGCGCTCTATTCGGTCAGAGACTATTTGAAGGAAGGTGGAGATCCAATTGCGATACCAGGGACCTCCGTGGCGAAGGTCGATGCCAGCGGGCACTTGAATAACTTCAGCACTAGATTCTGGGACAGGAAGGCCTAAAGGCGTCATGGCCCGCATCGACGCTCACGCCTCGCTACTCGGAATTCCAAGGAATATCTCCCCCTCCTCGAACCAATCATCCGCCAGGAGCTGATCCCTCACACGCGCTGGATTTTCAGCGTAGGCGACCAGAACTAGGGATTGTTCTGCGCGACTGCACGTGACGTAAAAGAGCCGACGCGTTGAAGCAGTTTGGTTGTCCTCTGCTCCGCCGCTGAAAAGCTTGTCGTACTTGAAAAGGAATCCGCGCGCTTCATGGTCGTCCATGATGACCATAACACGCGGAAACTCGAGGCCCTTAACCCCTTGATGAGTGTCGAAACGCGCCTTACCGCTAACGTATTTGGCGTAAGCTCGCACCTGTCCAAAGGGCGCAGCCAGGAACGCGGCAATCCCTTTGTCGCGGTCGGTCCGTTCTTCCTCCCCATCATCATCGGCCACCTCAATTTCCGCACCAGCCAGCCCTACCTTGAGCAGGTCCGGTATCGCGAACAATCCGGTTTCCGCAACGTTCTGAACAATGTTACGGAAGGTTGCGGCAGGATTCCCTTCGAGCAGCGCAACTAGCGCATCCACCCCAGCCTGTGCCTTGGCAAGTTGCTCGAATTGGTCGTCGGCATCCTTCAAAGCGCTCGCGCTGACGAGTGGCGACGCCGCGCGAATGATCCGCGCAATCGCAAATTTGTCGTCCCTTGCATCCCATAGCGGAAGGATCAGATTCGAGAAGAAGTTGACCAGCGCAAGTGATCCGTCGAGTAGCGCAGTTCGAAACTGCGCAATTGGATATAGCGCCGCCAACAAGTCATCGAATCCCATCCTAAGAGCCGCCATCCGGTGCTCAAGGATAAGAACCTTGACTGAGTCCTCATCTAACCAATCCCGATCATTTGTCAGTTCGGCCATGTAAACACAGATCGATTGTTCCGTAGCGACCTTGTCAGTCCCCTCGGTAGGGAGCACAAACATCCGGACATGGCCTTCTTGAGCCGCGCTACAGGGTATCTGAACCTGCTTATCGGTGGCTTCGCGAACCTTGTTTATGAGCTCGATCACGCGCCGCGGGCATCGGAAGTTCAGCTTCTTTGTGGGCGTTGCCCAATCCGCCGGAAGGTTCTCGCCCAGGCCCGGCTGACCATCACCGTAGATGCGTTGCATCATGTCTCCGAAAAGGCCAACGACGACTTCGCCCTGGTACGCAGCCTGGAAGGCAAACAGGGCTTCTACAATATGTCGATTGGTATCCTGGCTTTCGTCGACGAGAATGTACGGAAAGCCATCGCGCACAATCTGTCGTAACGTTGATTTGGTCAGAACAAAATCGCCAGCGAGCTTAAGTACTTCCGCGTGATTGAGTGAGTCTCGTCCTCTGTTATCGCTGTCGGGGCTATACACGAATTTCTTCGTGCTATCGAGTCGCACAAGGCGCCTCTGCTTGGACGCGATATCGGCAAGGCGCTCCGCGGATGCCTTGGTGCCCGCGCGTCCCTTTGCCTCTTTAACTTGTAACTCCCTGATGTCGTCGGTCAGCGCGACACGAAGCCACTCTCTGATATCATGATCAAATCCGTCGATCAGGGACCAGGCAAAGCTATGGATCGTCGAAACGGCAATTACAGGATCAAACTGCGTCCGGCGGACAATCTCATCGCGCGCCGCTTTCGTGTAGGTGATCACCGCGACCTTCTGACCGCGCGACCTCAAACTCGTCCCCATCGTGCCGCGTAGGTGATCGAGGGCCGCTACGAGCGAGCGCGTCTTACCGGAGCCAGCTCCAGCAAATAGAAAGAAGCTCTTTGGTGCCTCAGGATCAAGGCACTTCTTGATCTCCTCGTCCACGTGTAGATCGAGGTCGTCGTTCGCTATCGTGGCCGCCACAGTCATGCCGTGGTGCCTTTCGGAGCAAGGTCCGCTTCTTTGCGCTCCAGCTGCGTCTTCAGCCAAAGCAATCCCTGCCGGATGTAGTCAGGGACGCTCAGCTTGTCGACGTCATCGCTGAACAGCAGCTCCAAGGCGAATTCGGCCTTGTCGCCATCATCAATCGCCTTCGCAACCCTGACCGTGAGGTCGGCGGCGTCCTTTGCATCGTCCGCGATCTTCTGGAAGTTTCCGGCAAGCCCTATGGCCTTCCGACCCTTAAAGAATGCGAAGTTCCTATACAATAGCGCGTCCTCGAAAGTGTTAGCATGAATGTCTACATCGGTTGTTCCAATCTTTAGTGTTGTGCTGGTCTGATAGGCCGCTCGAACGGTGTATCCATTAGGACAGAGGAGCGCCTTATCGTTTTCCCCAAGCGTCATAAGCACGTCTACGGAGGTCTGCTTTGGCACCCAGGTCCGCAGCGTCTCATTTCGGGCCTCAAGACCTTTCCCCAAGACCGGCCTCTCGACCTTATTCGTAATTGGGTCTTTGGCGTCGAGATCAGTGACGATTAGTGTCGTAAGACCAAGCGTCTCCACTAAGCCTTTGAATCGATGAGCGTGACTCCCGCCCACCTCGAGCCAAGTGATGTAGCAACTCCGAAGATACTCGAACTCATCAATCTGTTCGACAAAATGTGGCACCAAAACGCGCTCTGCGTTGCCCTCGATGAATATGGCTGCGTCAGCAAAGAAGAGATCGCAATGTGTTGCTTTGAGATAGCGGGCGACGAATTTGGCGGTCTGATCTGGTTTTCCGAACACCGACGAAAGATTGACCACGCACGCAGTTGGCGTCTTGCGTTTCTCTGTAGGCGGAAGCCGACGGAAGTAGCGTAGCGCAGCAAATTCGCAGGCATGAGCGACATGGCTGGAGTGGGTGCTAACGACGAGCTGCGTACAAAATGTCGCTGACTTGCCAAGTGTCGGATCGTTCCGCAAGACATCATAAGCGTGCTTTATGAAGACCTGTTGCACCTGGGCGTGAAGATAGGCTTCGGGTTCTTCCACTAACATTAGGTGCAACGGTGGAGGAGGCTTAGCAACGTTTCCCGAAGAGGCTGCTTTCCCGACGCGCATCCAGGCATCACGACAGCTCATCAGACCAAAAACCATCGAGACAAGGTTCTGATAGCCAAGCCCATTGGAGTCTTCGGGCAGTCGATGCACTTGCTCGCCTGCCGCAGCCGGGATTTCATATTGAACTGCGGAATCGTGGTTCAAGCCGTCCTGCAATCTGAGCTTGGTCACGATTCTGAGCTTGGGGTCGGATATGCCTGGATAGCCGAGCTTTTGAAGCTCCTTCAACGCAGTTGCGAACGAATCAGACAGCCTCTCGTCAAAGGCCTTTCGTGCCCTATCGAGCGCTTCCATGGCCTTGATGTCGGGCAGTTCCGGAGTATCCTGCCAGTCGAGATGATTATCGTAGTAGGAACGCAGTTGCGCCGAGAGTCGGCGCGCGCCCCTGGCTTCTGAGCCGGGTTCGTCACGTTGGAGTCTTGTGGGCGTAGCGGAGCCAAAGCCTCGTTGCGCACTGATCTCGTCGATCTGAATGAGGCCATCGAGAGGGTTTCCTTCAACTGGATCTAAACCCTCCGGAAGCAACTGCATCTCAGCTAGACCATCCTTGGGATCTACCAATTTCGCAGGGTCCAAGAGATAAGCCTTCACCTTGAAAAACGACCGCACACGCCGCTCAAGGAAGTCGATCAAATTTAGCGGCCAGAGTTCAAGCTGAGGCGGATCACCTTTCCCTTCCGAAGCCTTGATTGCTGCTGCGGTAGTGTCCGCCGCTTTCAATCGGGCCGCAATGTAATCCTGCTGGAACTTGATCGGCTCATCAGGCTCGTACCGCAGCCGTACGCCGAGGAGGCCTGACTTCCAATCCAGCGTCGGGAGGAGCTTTTGCACGTAGTGCATCTCGCCCTTTCCAACCTGAAGCCACAAGTCTAACTGCGGCAGAAACGTCTGCAGATTCGGTGTCGGAAGTACCTCGCTGGACTTGATAGCTGCTTCCCATGCGTCGCCTTCCGCGATCAGTGCTTGCCAATGAGCGAGAGAGAAATCGTTGATTGTAAAGCCACGCGAATCGACCAGGAAACGACGAAGCGCGTTCATCGCAGAAGTCTTGCCGCTATTGTTGGCGCCAACGAATACGGTCTTCTCGGGAGCAAATGCGATCCGAGTGGCCACGAGTTTTCGGAAATTTCCGATTTCTATTTGCGAAATATGCATATTCCATCCCCAGCGCACCTCGCAGTCTTCACGATTCGTGGAATCAACTAAAGGTAGCAAACTGGGGGCATTTTGAAGGTATGACGGTCCGGCCTCGATCGGCACGAGGAACGGGATGAACGGCGCTACAACCCGCTCTGTCTGGAAGGGGCATCGAAGGGCGGCTGGCGCGGCCCAAGAGAGGCGGCAATGATCCCAATACCGCACTGGAAAGGTTCCACCTCGTTTTGAGAGGGCCCGGGGGCAAGCGTTCGACAGGCTCTCTCGTCAGTCAGCTGGCCCTGAAAAACGCGACGTCTTTATGGGGTGAAAACACCCGGTTAAGACGGTCTTATGGGGTGAATCGCGTTTTCTTATAGGGTGCGGCCGCCTCAGACATCCTTGAAGATTTTCGATTTCACGTCGCTCTTATGTGGGGAGCAACAGAGATCACACGAACTCCTGCGCCGGCCGCCCCTTGGAGCGGTGCCTGCGGATCTGTTGTCCGCAGAAAACGACAGCCTCCGGCTGTTGCTGTCCCAGGCCAGGGTCGATGCATGGGACCTGTATGCGCAGTCCAGCGCCGATGCCAAAGCGAACGCCGACGCGGACGTGCTTCAAAAGCTGATCGTCGGAGAACTGCATCACCGCATCAAGAACATGCTGGCGACGGTGCTCGCCATCGTCTCGCAGAGCCTGCGCGGCGTCACCGAGGCCGAGCACGCCCGTCAGGCCATCGAGGGGCGATTGATCGCGCTCGGCAAGGCGCACGATCTGCTGTTGCAGGAACGCTGGAGCAACGCCGATCTCGGTCAGATCGTCCGCGGCGCCGTCGCGGCGTTCGACGATCCGCAGGCATCCAGGATCGCGATCGAGGGTCCGGATGTGAGGCTGGGATCCGGCGCCGTCATTGCGATTGCGATGACGTTGAACGAACTCTGCACCAACGCGATGAAGTACGGGGCGTTGTCGGCCGCGGCGGGTCGTGTCGAAATCACCTGGACGATCAATCCCGCGACGCAGGCGATCCAGTTGAATTGGCTCGAACGAAACGGGCCGCCGGCGCGGATTCCGGACCATCACGGCTTCGGCACGCGTCTGATCGAGATGCTGGGCAAGCAACTGAACGGCGAAGTGGCGCTCGCCTATGGTGAGGCCGGTTTCGCCTACCGGCTGGATGCGCCGCTGGCGTCGCTCCTGGAAAAGCCGCAGGACTAGATCAGCTCTGTCTTCCATGGAATCTGCGCTGGCGTTCCGGGAGGCTCACCACCGGCACCTCCTGGTGAGAGCCTGACTCAAATGCGCGCAACAAGATCAGGCACAAAGTTCGTCATTGCGAGGAGCACTCGGATCGGCGCACCGCGCCGTCCGAACACAGGCTCCGCGACGAAGCAATCCGGACTCCTGTGCTCGGCACACTGGATTGCTTCGCTTCGCTCGCAATGACGGGATCGAGCGTTGATTTTTGCGACCTACATTTTCGGTCAGGCTCTCAGGACGACGGTTCAGTGCTTGCGGAAACAGCCATATCTCACCACCGAACCCATGCGGCGACGCCGACCATCAGCATCAGAAGCACAGGGACGAGAACTGGCGGCACCAGCCATTCGGCGAACGTTCGGTTCATGTCGTCTGTCCTTCGGGTTGAGCGCTGTCGGCGAAAGTTTTCCAGACGCGGCCGCAGGCGGCGCAATGCCACTCGTTGACCACGGCGGATGCGGAATAATTCGAGCGGCTGGGCGCGACCACGGCCTGGCCGCACACACAGGAGCAGGTTCCGAGCGGATTGGAGCGTCGCGGATCGTTCAAACGGCCACCCGAACGGCCAGGCGACGGTGCAGGCTTGGCCGGACGCATATGGGGGCGATGATCGCACGCATGACGCTTCTCCCTTCAGGGGCGGGAGCGCAGTCGCGTCTCTCAGCCGCCGATGCCCGGGACAACCCTGTGCGACGATAGTCCGGATATGGGGATCGCAAGCGGCAGTTACCAGAGCAGTTCGGTGCTGACCGACGGCGGGTCAAACGCCCTGATCAGGGTCGGACGCGAATTGCTTCGGCCCGCTGCCCGGCCGGGGCTGCTCGTCTCCGAGCAAGCCGAGCAACACCAGCAACACCCTGCGCTGATCCTGGTCGGTGCTCCGAGCCAGAGCAGCACGGTAGAGCTTGAGGTTCTCATCGCGGATGAAATCCTGCATGAGAGAAATCTCCCCTGTGAGCAGGCGGGAGCACAACCGAGCTCTCAGTCACCCGTGGATGCCGACAGCAGCAAGGTGATCACCGAGACTGCACACGGATGCGAATGAATGTCGATAGCATTTGATGCCCGAGGCCCATTGGGGTGCTGTCGATCTGTCGAGCTGCGAGCGGAACCGAGGCGCCGCCCTGATCATCGCGACGCGAGGAACGCCGGCCGCGTCAGCGGGCCAGCACTTCGACTTCGCCGTCGACGCCGTTGACGACGTTGAAGCCGCGCTCGAACACCTTGCCTTCGTTCTTGGCGATGGCGCGGTATTCGCCTTCGGACAGCACCACCTTGGGGAACGCGCCGATCGATTCCTTGATGACGTCGCCGCCCGGCGTCAGCACCGACCATGCGGTGTTGGCGAGCGCCTCGCCGCCTTTGTCGGAGACGAGCTTCAGCGTGATCACGGCGGCGCGGTGGGTGATCGTGACGTCGGTCAGCTTGCCGGCCTGGACGCGGATGTCGGAGCGCACCACCGAATTGGCGTCACCGTAATTCGAGACGATGTAGTAGGTGCCTTCGGGAACCAGCACGACGTCGCCGGCGGCGGCGCTCGGCACCAGCGGCGGACGCTGGGAATTCTCGAACTGGCTGCCCTTGTAGATCGAGAACGAAATCTGGTTCTGCGGAATCCGGGTGCCGCCGACGCGGCCCTCGATCCGCAACCCGCCGGCCGGCAGGATGAAGGCCTCGCGGTCGGTGTCGGTCTTCAGCGTCACCGGGCGCACCGCGCTGACCAGGCCATGGGCGACATGCACCACGTAATTGCCGGGCGGCAGCACGATGTTCGGCGTCGGACCATGCTCCTCGCGGATCAGCTTGATCACGCCGCTATCGTCCGGCCGGTCGGAATAGACCCGCCACACCAGCCCGCTGTTGATCGCCGGCAGCTCCTTGCCGTAACGCGCGGTCAGCGCCAGCACGCCCTGGGCCGGCGCGGGCGCGGCGGCAGGCGGCAGCGGCGAGATCGGCGGCGGGGTGACGGCGGCGACCGGCGGCTGGGTCAGCGGCGGCGGCAGGGTCGGCACCGCCGCAGCGCCCGATGACGGCGCGAGACTGATGGCGCCGCCCGCGGGCGGCTCGGGCACGGAGGCGGGAGGAACCGGCGGCGGCCGGTCGCTGAAAAACTGAGCCGAGGCGGGATGCGCAGCCATGACAGACAGGCCTGCCAACACGCAGGCAGCCGCCAGCCAACCGCGTGGCCCTGCCCGGCCGGTTTTACCCCTGCAAATCATGACGGATTGTTTTCACTGAAAACGCGGCAAATTCAAGCCTCGGCAGTCACGCGACCAGAGCGACGACCCGCCGCGGCGAGATCACGATGATTTTCGCGGCATTGTCACGATTTTCCCCTAGTGCGGACTTTGACAGGCATTCATCATGCACTGCGATACGGTCGGCGAAGGATCGTTCGGTCGCGCTTTGATCGCGACTGGGATACACCGCACAGGCGTCGGACTCGTTGCGAAGGCCGAAGCGGTTTCGAGGAGGCACCATGCTGGAAAATCTGATCGGTCGAGGGCAAAGCGGCCCGCCAGCCCAGGGGCCCGCTTCAGGCAAGGTCGGCCTCGACACCATCCGCCGCCCGGTGATCGGGCTGGCGCTCGGCGGCGGCGCGGCGCGCGGCTTCGCCCATATCGGCATCCTGCGCACCCTGCTGGACCACGGCATCACTCCGGACGTGGTGGTCGGCACCTCGATCGGCGCGGTGGTCGGCGGCGCCTATGTGGCGGGCCATCTCGACACGCTGGAAGAATGGGCGCGCGGACTGCAGCCGCGCAACATCATCGGCTATCTCGACATCCGCCTCAACGGCTCCGGCCTGATCGGCGGCAGCAAGCTGGCGGCGCAGCTCGAAGCCACGCTCGGCCAGACCATGATCCAGGACCTCAAGCAGAAGTTCGCCAGCGTCGCCACCGAGGTCCGCACCGGCCACGAGATCTGGCTGACGCATGGCCGGATCGTCGACGCGGTGCGGGCGTCCTACGCCCTGCCCGGCATCTTCTCGCCGGTGCTGATCGGCGACCGCTGGCTGGTCGACGGCGCGCTGGTCAATCCGGTGCCGGTGTCGGCGGCGCGCGCGCTCGGCGCCGAGATCGTGATCGCCGCCAACGTCTCCAGCGACGTGTTCGGTCACGGCACCACGATCTTCTCACACGGCGCGGTCGAGGAGGCGATCGAGCCCGCGCCGGAGCCTGAGCCGAAACGCGGCTTCGGCCGGTTCTTCTCGGCGGAGAAGCTGATCAAGCAGGAGATTTTCGGCAGCGGCAACCGTCCCGGCATCTCCAAGGTGATGGTCGACGCCTTCAACATCATGCAGGACCGCATCACCCGCGCCCGGCTCGCCGGCGATCCCCCGGACATGCTGATCTCGCCGCGGGTCGGCCGGATCGGCTGGTTCGACTTCCACCGCGCCGACGAGATGATCGCGCATGGCGCGAGAGCCGCCGAACGCGCGATCGATTCGATCAACGAGGCGATCGAGGAAGCCGCGCCGCAGGCCCAGGCCAAGCCGGACGTGCCGGTCGAGACCTGAGGCCGTCCTCAGCCCTCAACGTTGGTCATTCCTGCAAAGCATCACCGCGAGTCATTCCGGGGCGCTCGCGCCAGCGAGCGAACCCGGAATCTCGGCAGTTGAACTCAGCGCCGTCGTGCAGACCAGCTCAAGATTCCGGGTTCGCGCCTGCGGCGCGCCCCGGAATGACGGGCATGGAGCGATCAGGCGCTCTTGATGTAGTCGTGCAGCGCGCGCTGCTCGTGCTCGTATTCGTTGAGCCGCCATTTGACGATGTCGCCGATCGAGATCAGGCCGACCACGCGCTCGTTCTCGATCACCGGCAGATGCCGGAACTTCTCCGTCGTCATCACTTCCATGATCTCGCCGACGGTGTCGCCCTGCGCGCAACTCACGACGTCGCGGGTCATCACCGCGTGCACGGGACCGTCCAGCGCATCGGCGCCGCGATCGGCCAGCACCTTGACGATGTCGCGCTCCGACAGGATGCCGTCGAGCCTTGTGCCGCGCATCACCAGCACCGCGCCGACCCGGCGTTCGGCCAGCGTCCTGATCGCCGCCGACAGCCGCTCGTCCGGCTCGACGCTGTAGATGTATCGCCCCTTGGATTCCAGAATGGCGCGTACTGTCATGGTCGCCTCCCGAATGGCACGTCCTTCAAAAGAAGGCGGCTCTGATTGGTCATTGATCGGCAGTCAGCAGTTACGAAGGCGCCGGCGCGTCGTGGCGACGCGACAGGAGCGATCCAGATGCAAATGATAACTAACAAATAAGGCGAATCCGCGCCACGCTGCTTGCAGCGCAACAACGCGGCCGCAGTGCAACGTCAGTCGGTTGCGGGCAACTGATTAGTTTGGATCGGCTGCCGCCGGGGCGCGGCGCGGCACCGGGTCGAACAGCGAGAACAGCAAGAGCCCTGCGAAGAAGCCGCCGATATGCGCCTGCCAGGCGACGCTGGCGCCTTCGTTGCCGACCGCGATCGAGCCGACGCCGAAGATGATGTTGATGCCGAACCAGATCGCCAGGAAGGCGATCACGCGGGGATCGCGCAGCGCCCGCAGCAGCGGCTGCGCCGGCACCCGCGCCGCGGCGTCGGCATCGCCGCTGCGGAACGACAGGAAACTGCCGCGGGCGAAGGCAAAACGGATCGCCGCCGCCATCGCGCCCGACACCGAGGCCGAGGCGCCGATCATCGGCGCGATTTCGTGCTCGTGGGTGAGCAGATGCGCCAGCGCGCCGCCGATCGCGGTGACCGCCATGAACAGGAAGAACCGCGCCGCGCCGAAACGCCGCGCCAGCGCGCTGCCGAACGGCAGCAGCCACAGCACGTTGAAGAAGATGTGGCTGAGATTGGCGTGGAGCAGCGAATAGGTGACGAAGGTCCAGATCTTGGCGCCGGTGCCACCGGGAAACGGCGCCGCCAGCAGCGTGGCGTCGTAGCGCTTCGGGATGAAGCCGAACACCTCGATGGTCCAGTAGTCGATATCCGGCGGCAGCAGCACGCGCAGATGGATCACCGCCAGCAGCGCGACATAGGCGGTGAGCGCGCGCGGCAGGTTGAGGATCGGTTCGCGCGGCGGCTCCGGCGGGGGTGGCGGCAGCGGCTGCGTTTCGGGCGACGAATCCAACGTGAGCGACCTGCTGCGAGCGCCCGGCCGCGGCGCGGCCCGGAGGCGATCCGATCCCATAAGCGGCTTGGCAAAGCGGCGCAAGCCGGGCGTTCCATGCCTCAGCGGGCCGCCGCGACCGGGGCACCGCGCCGGTCGGGTGCGACAACGAAAAAAGGGAGGGCTCTGAGAAAGCCCTCCCTTCGATCCTGCCGGTGCTGTCAGCGGCTGAATCCGCGACGACCGGTCTGTTTTGGCAGCCACCCTGTAACTCATCGCCCGAATGCCTGGAGAACATCCGCGCGCCAAGAACAGCCCCACAATAGCCGCGTCGCCGCCGGCCACAACGTCATAGTTAACTTAACCTTAACGCGACAAAACAGGGGTTAACGGCCGCCCTCCCGGCTTCCGGCATGGACGCTGCAATGCCTCTCCTGCACAAGATTTCAGGGGCCGGCAGCGCGCGGATACGGGACAGAACTGTCCCGAACGCACGCGGCGCAGGCCGGGGACCGCTATGAAGCATCCGTCGAGCCGCGCGTTTTTTGCATATTGGGACAGCCAGCGCGGCCACGCGCCGGCGCCCGAGCGCAGCGATATCGAGCCCGGCGCGATCCGCGAACTGCTTGGCGACATCTTCGTGCTGTCCTGCGACGCCGCGGCCGGATACCCGTTCCGCGTCGCCGGAACCCGGCTCAGCGCCCTGCTCGGCCGCGATCTCAAAGGCGAAAGCCTGCCCGGCCTGTTCGGCGGCGACAGCCGCCGGGAATGCGAGGACATTCTCGGCGTCGTCGCCGACGAGTCGCTGGCGCTGGTCGCGGGCGTGACGTCCTCGTCCCCGGCCGGCGCGGTCGCGCATCTCGAATTGCTGCTGCTGCCCTTCGCCCCGCGGCTGCACACGCCGCTCACCATGACCGGGCTGCTGGCGCCGCTCGGCCCCAGAAGCGCCGGCGACATCGGCGCGCTGCGGTTGACGACATGGCGCACGCTCGGCCGGCAGTCCCGCCGGCTGCGACCGCGGGTGCTGCGCAAATGGGAAGTCGCGCGCGGGCTGATGGTCTATGAAGGAATGCGCTGAGCCTGCACGAACTCCGGCACCGGCCGCGCCGCCAGCACCGTGACGCAGGGCCGGACCACCGGCGGCGACCCGACCGGCAGCCGGTCCAGGCTTCGGCATTCGCACGATCGCCGGATCAAGCCGTCGACATCGGTGATCGCCATCCGGCCGCGGCTGTAGCGGATCAGCCCCTGCTGCTGCAGCCCATGCGCGATCAGCGAGATGGTATTGCGCTTCACGCCCAGCATCTGCGCCATCAGGTCCTGACTGAGCAGCATCGAGTCGCTCCCGGCCATCTCCCGGGATTGCAGCAGCCGACGGCACAGCCGCGCCTCGGCGGTGTGCGCGGCGTTGCACGCCGCGGTCTGCTCGGCTTTGATCGCGCGGCTCGATTGGTCCAGCAGCAGTGCCTCGCGCAGTGGGGGGCTGTGTTCGGCGATGGTTCGGAAATGGCTGACCTCGATCGCCGAGGCCGCGCCCGAAAACCGGACGACCGCCGCGGTCGATGACGGCTCCCCGAACCAACCGGCGACGCCGCCGACGACGCTGTCCCGACCGATCACGCCGACTTCGATGGTTTCGCCGCGCTGCAGCCGCGCCAGCGTCGAGACGATGCCGCTATGCGGAAATATCACCTGCCTGATCGGCGCACCGGCCTCGATCAGCACCTGACCGAAATCCAGAACCATCGGGCGCAGATACGGCCGCAGCAGATCGAACTCCGCCGAGGGCAGCGCGGCCAGCAGATCGTTCGGGGATTGGCGACTCGTCACCATCGTAGCCGTCCCGGCAAGGCCGGGAATCAGCGCTCTCTCGCGCGACCCGGCCGATGAAGTCCCAAGTTGCGCCCGGTTCCGTTCGGGGGAAGCAACACAGGCAACTCATCGATCCGATGCGTGGCAAAGTCCAGTTCGTACTACTACTCACGAAGCCGTGCCTACCCGCCCTGTCCGGTCTTGGCGAGGCCCTGCTGGGCCGCAGGCGGCGTCAAGTGCCGGAGACCGCTGCGGCGATCATTGCGGCCGTCGGCATCCTCAGCAACCATGATGCAGCCGATCAGAGCAGTGAGTACGCGCAATTCCTCTTCCGCGACGAGCTGCGTGGCGAGGTCGTCTTGCGAGGATCGGTCGCTGTCGTCGCTGTTTGCCATGAGAGCTCTCCTAACTGGAGTGTGCAATATCGAACGAGACATTTGCAGCTTTGATCTGGCTCAAGCATCAGGAAAATCAATCGCGCGCGCCACCGGGCGAACCTCATTGCGGAACCGTCGGCTGTTCGGCGAGCCGCCGGGCTGTCCCCGCCGGCTGCATCGCATTCGCAAGCGTGTTTCATTCGTCGTTGGAGGTCAAGGATTTGTAGCTGCCCCCGATGGTAGCGGATCAGCCGCCTGCTGCAGGGCAATTACCGCCAGCGCGCTGCTATTGCGCCGCACGCCGAGCCTTTTCGAAAAGTTCTCCGCGTCAGCGGCAGTTTGTCGCTGCCCGCGAGGTGCTCCCGTCAACAGCCGACGACTGAGCCCCTCGACCGCGTGCGCGCTGCATTGCGGGGCTATCAGTTCCGTCTCGCCGAGTGGACGCCACAGCCTTCATATCAGCGTCGCACAACGACTCGCTGCAGTCCGAAACCGCCGGTGACACGGACGCGGCTTGCGCGATATCGGCGAGAAACCATCTGCGATTGCCACAACGAACCCTTCGTCGAGCGTCCTCCGTCCGCGTGATCCACAACCGCAGCAACTATCAACCCGTTCAAGGTAGATGAGCCGACGGCATCGCCACCGGATCGGTGGCTTGATTATTCCGCAATTCGGGCGGACATTTCCATCCGGGGGACAAAGGCCGAGTGCCGCTCGATGTTTCGATACGTATTCCACGCCGGCAGGCATACTGTTTCCACGCCGGCAGGCACATTGTGGGAAAGCGCGACGGCAGGCGCCGATGAGCTTTGAGAATGCCAGTGCTTCGTTGCTCCAGGCGCTGGTTCACGCGGCGCCCGACGGCATTCTCCTGATCGATCCACATCGACGTGTCGTGCTGTTCAATCCGGCCTGCGAAGCCCTGTTCGGCTGGCCGGCGCGCGACGTGCTCGGCAAAGACGTCGCCACATTGATGCCGGACTGGCCGCAACAGTTGCAGCCGACGCGCCGGGCACGGGTGCAGGCGCGGCGCCGCGACGGCACCGCCTTCACCGTCGCGCTGGCGACGGCCACCTCGGCCGGCGACGCGGCGTTCATCGTGGCGACGCTGCGCGAACTCGACGACACCGAACCGCGGCGCGCGGGCGGTGACGCCGACGAGCCCGAATTCCGGCGGCTGGTCGAGGGCGTCACCGATGCCGCCATCTATATGCTCGACGTCGATGGCTGCATCGCGAGCTGGAACTGCGGCGCCGAGCGGATCAAACAATTCACTGCCGCCGAGGTCCTCGGCCTGCATGTCCGCGAGTTCTATCCACTGGAGGACCGCGCCCGCGGTGAACCGGAGCGAAACCTCGCGATCGCACGCGACCGCGGCCGCTTCGAAGCCAAGGCGTGGCGCCAGCGCAAGGACGGCAACCGGTTCTGGGCGCATGTGGCGATCGAGCCGCGGCGCGGCACGCACGGCGAACTGATCGGCTACGCCAAAGTCACCCGCGACATCACCGGGCAGCGCCGCGCCGAACAGCTGATCCGCGAGTCCGAGGCGCTCATCGCGACGCTGACCCAGACCGTGCGCGACGGCGTGATCCTCACCGACCGGCACGGCCGGATCAGGACTTTCAGCCGCGCCTGCCATCTGCTGTTCGGCTACGAGGCCGACGACGTGATCGACCAGCACATCTCGATGCTGCTGCCGGCGGTGAGCGCCGGCGAGTTGCAGTCGCTGTTTCTCAGCGGCCCCTACGCCGACGAGCACGTGCGGATCGGTACCGTCCGCGGGGCGACCGGACTGCGCCGTGACGGCCAGACGTTTCCGATGGACCTGTCGGTCGGCACCACCGTACAGGACGGCGAGACGGCGTTCGTCACGGTGATCCACGACGACCGCGAGCGCACCGAAGAGCAACTGGCGCACGCGCGGAAGATGGAGATCGTCGGCCAGCTCTCCGGTGGCATCGCGCACGACTTCAACAATCTGCTGACCGTGATCGTCGGCAACGCCGAGCTGCTCGGCGACCAGCTCAAGGCGCGGCAGGATCTGCGCGGGCTCGCCTGCGAAATCGGCCGCGCCGGCCAGCGCGGCGCCGAACTGACGCAGCGCCTGCTGGCCTTCAGCCGCGAGCAGACGCTGAAGCCGGTGGTGCTCGACTGCAACGAGCTCGTCGGGTCGATGCACGATCTGCTGCGTCTGACGCTGCGCGAGGACATCGCCATCGAGACCGGGTTCGACGCCGACCTGCGCTACGCCTATGTGGATCGTGCCCAGCTCGAATCCGCGATCCTCAGTCTGTCGCTGAACGCACAGGACGCCATGCCCGGCGGCGGCCGGCTCAGCATCACCACCGCGAACGTCACGCTCGACGCCTCGTATCACTCGGTCGTCAACCAGGAGGCTCGCCCCGGCGACTACGTGCTGATCATGGTCACCGACAACGGTTCGGGAATGCCGAAGGACTTGCTCGGACAGGTGTTCGACCCCTTCTTCACGACCAAGGAGGTCGGCAAGGGCTCCGGCCTCGGACTGAGCATGGTGTACGGCTTCGTCAAGCAATCGGATGGCCACGTCGCGCTCGACAGCGAGCCCGGGCTCGGCACCACGGTGCGGCTGTATCTGCCCGTGATCGCGGCCGGCCAGCCCAGCAGTCCGGATGCGCCGGACGCGGTCGGGCATCTCGTGTCGCGCGGTGAAGTCGTGCTGATCGTCGAGGACGATCCATTCGTCCGCGCCTACGGGGTGATGTGCCTGCGCAGCCTCGGCTACATCGTGATCGCGGTGTCCGACGGCGCCGACGCGCTGCAGGCGCTCGACGGCGACACCAATATCGACATCCTGTTCACCGACGTCGTGATGCCGGGCGGCATCGGCGGCTGGGAGCTCGCCGAGACCGCGACGCGCAGACGGCCGAATCTGCGGGTGCTGCTGACCTCCGGCTACGCGCTCGAAACCATCGCCGGACAGAGCCACCGCCGCGACCACCTGCCGATCCTTCACAAGCCGTACCGCAAGGCGGAGCTGGCGCGGAGACTGCGGGACGTGCTCGAATCGCCACCGCCGGCCGCGACGAGCCGCGAATGCTAACGGGCCGTTAACCCTGAGCATCCTACGGTGGGGGATATTTGGTTTCCGGCCGGATAGCGGATTTCCGTGTTGTTGCAAAAACAAACCATACAGCCGGCGACGGCCGAGCGGCGCCGATTCCAGCGGGTGAAAGTCCACCTGCTGGGCCGCTACATGCTGCCGGACCGGCGGGAATTTCCCTGCCAGGTGATCAACATGTCGCCGGGGGGGCTGGCGATGCTGGCGCCCGGGATCGGCAATATCGGCGATCGCGTCATCGCCTATCTCGACCATATCGGCCGCGTCGAAGGCAAGATCACCCGGATCATCGACAACGGCTTCGCGATGACCGTCGGGGCCACGCCGCGCAAGCGCGACAAGCTCGCGGCGCAGCTCACCTGGCTCGCCAACCGCGACATCCTCAATTTGCCGGAGGACCGCCGCCACGACCGTATCGTGCCGCGCAATCCGATTTCCGTGCTCACGCTCGAAGACGGCAGCCGGATGACCTGCCGGATCATCGACATGTCGCGCTCGGGCGCCGCGATCGCGGCCGAACACCGGCCGCCGACGGACTCTCAGGTGTTGCTCGGCCGCGTCGCGGCCCGCGTCGTCCGTCAGCTCGACGATGGCTTCGCGCTGGAGTTCATCCACGAGCAGCTCGAAGACACGCTTGAAGAGAGCGTTACCGCGCAGTGAACGCAAGCGGCCGTCCGGCCACTCCCTGATCGCCTGCAATCGACCCCCGGCGCGGCTTCGCCGGTGCGCTCCCCCGCCCGCCGCCATGCGCCGCCGCGCCGGAGATGGTTAATCCACGCCCGTACCGATTGCAAAATCGCCGACGTCGCAGCGGCTTCCGGCTTAATCGCTCAACTTTGAATCAATTGCAGTCGTGTCGTATTTTACGCAAATTCGATTCAAGTATAAATCGAACACGTACTTAGCTTGATTAGTATTCGTCTCGACTTGACTTAGTTGATTTAGCGGCCCTGCAAATCGTTTGTGGAAAACATGGTCCCAACAAGAAAACGGGGGCCACAATGTTTGTTAGCAGGGGATTGCGGACGGGACTGATCATTGCCGCGGCGGTCGTCACGATGACGGCGGCGGCGCAGGCAGGAGAAAAGGTTCGCTACGCCAGCATCGGCGACACCACGCGCGCGCCGATCGGCTGGATCGAATTCTGCGCCGACAATCCCGGCGATTGCCGCACCGGACGCAGCCAGGCGCGCGACATCGTGATGACGCAGACCGCGTGGCGCGACCTGCTGAAGGTCAACCGCTGGGTCAACGACAACGTCAAGCCGCTGACCGACATGGACCATTGGGGCGTGATCGAGAAATGGTCGATGCCCGCCGACGGCTACGGCGATTGCGAAGACTACGTGCTGATGAAGCGCAAGATGCTGATCGACGCCGGCTGGCCGCGCGAGGCGCTGCTGATCACCGTGGTCCGCGACAAGAAGAACGAAGGCCACGCGGTGCTGACGGTCAAGACCGACAAGGGCGAGTTCGTCCTCGACAACCAGAACGAGGAGGTCGTCAGCTGGACCGAGACCGGCTACCGCTTCGTCAAGCGGCAGTCGCAGACCGACGCCAATGAATGGGTCGCACTCGGCGATTCCCGCCCGGCCGTCGCCACCGCCAGCGCGCAGCGCTGAGGCGACGTCAGCAACAAGGCAACACGAACACAGGGAAACACGATCCGGTCAAATCCCCACCCCTCCCCGTCCCAGATCGGATCGTGCGCGGCCAGCCTCCCCCAAGGCTGGCCGCAACTTTTTGGCGACTGAAGATCCGGGGCGATTCGTGACGGGACCGAGGACAGCGCGACCGCTTGCGCTCAGGTGTCGTCCGCGACCCGCTGCATCGCGACCTTGGTGCGATGCTTCAGCATTTCGAGCTTGGCCTTGACGTCACTCAGAGCCTCGGCGTCGAAGTCGCGGAAGATGTATTCGTGCAGCGCTTCCCAGCGCGGCGTCAGTTCCGCCATCTTGGTCCGGGCCGAATCCGACAGCGACATCAGCACGACCCGCGCATCCGTGGTCGAGCTCACGCGATTGATCAGGCCGAGCCGCTCGAGGATCTTGGTCTGGGTCGTCACGAAGGTGGAGACCGCGTGGATCTTGTCGGAGACGTCGCCGACCGACACGCCGCTGCCTTGATCGAGATCGCTGATCGCCATCAGGATCAGCCATTGCGAGCCGCTGATGCCGAACAGCTTCGCCCAGGCCCGGCGCATGTCCTCCAGATTGTTGCTGATCGAGACGAAGTCCCAGATCACCTGATAGGACAGGCAATGATCGTTCGTCGCGGGCGCCCCGGCGGTGGCCGTCCCGGCCGCTGCGATCTTCCGGGCGTTCTGCCGATTCGGCATTCGATGGACCTCCGATCGCGCCGCTTCTCTCTGGACGACGTTTGTCGCGCGACTTTTGCGAAGAACAGAATGTAATTTCATAAGACATCCCGCGCGGATCACCACGACTAAAGTCGACCCGCTCCTGCACGAAAAATCCGCAGGTCGATACGCAGGCTGTCGGCCCGGGGGCGCCATAAGCGTTTCAGATTCAGCAAATTAATCCTCCCCACCCGGTTTGACCGAGTTGTTTCTGGTCCGCCATGCCTGATCATACAACGTGACAGAATCATGACGCTGTGTTGCGACAAGGCCACAGGTTTGCCGCACCTAGGCCGACATCGTGGTTTGGTCCTTTCAATAGCTAACTTTGTTATGTATCGAATCTCAGACCGACGGAGGGGGGCACCTCGAAGTCGTCCCTGCCCAACGAGCGGCCTCGCAGGATCAGCGGGCGCTTTCAGGGTAGTTCGCGGGCGACGCCGTGGGGCTGATACTTGAAGCCCATGGCGTTACCCAAACGGCAAACTTGGAGGTTTCAAATGAATTTCGTTAAAGGCCTGATGCTGGGCAGCACGGCCGTCCTGATGGCGACGAGCGCGCAAGCCGCCGATCTTCCGCTCAAGGCGAAGGCGGTCGAATACGTCAAGGTGTGCTCGCTCTACGGCGCGGGCTTCTACTACATTCCGGGCACCGACACCTGCATCAAGCTCGGCGGCTACGTCCGCGCCGAGTACGGGCACAACACGTCGAGCATGACCAACTCGCCGGCCTGGAACGGCAACTCCGGCCAGCGGAACCGTCTTGCGAACAGCACGATGTACCGCACGCGCGCCGACCTCAACATCGACACCCGCACCGCGACCGAATACGGCGTGGTCCGCACCTTCTTCGACTCGGTGTTCACCTGGACCACCGGCAGCGACAGCGTCGCAGGTGGTAACATCGGCGTTTACTACGCCTTCATCCAGTTCGCCGGCTTCACCTTCGGTAAGGCGGTGTCGCAGTTCTCGACGCCGTGGAACGGCTCCCCGGGCAACATCACCTCGAACCTGCTCGGCGGCGACGACACCTCGACCGGCATCAACCAGGTGTCGTACACCGCGGAATTCGGCAACGGCCTGTCGGCCTCGGTCTCGCTCGAAGACCAGAGCGGCTACCGCCAGTCGCAGGGCGTCTCGAGCGTCTTCAACACGACGGGTCTCGGCGGCACCAACACCGCGGCCACCTGGCTGTCGGGCGCCGGCGTTGGCACCAGCTACGTTGCCGGCACGCAGATCCCCGACATCGTCGGCAAGATCCGCCTCGACCAGGCCTGGGGCCTGTTCCAGGTTTCGGCCGCCGCGCACCAGATTCGCGCCAGCTACTACAACCCGTCGCAGGAGATCAGCGGCCATCCCGACGACAAGTGGGGCTTCGCGGTTCTCGCCGCGCTGTCGCTCAAGAACCTGCCCACCGGCAAGGGTGACACCATCAACTTCGATGCCACCTATGCTGACGGCGCGATCCGCTACGTGATC
The DNA here is from genome assembly GCF_052445935.1 of Rhodopseudomonas sp. NSM. Classification (NCBI taxonomy): domain Bacteria; kingdom Pseudomonadati; phylum Pseudomonadota; class Alphaproteobacteria; order Hyphomicrobiales; family Nitrobacteraceae; genus Rhodopseudomonas; species Rhodopseudomonas sp. NSM. The sequence goes on from NZ_JBQTCH010000002.1 coordinate 765,689, forward strand.
GGCGGCACCAGCCCGAACAACTTCTCGATGTACGGCAACAACGCGGCCGGCGCCTATCAGTCGATCGCGATCGGTTCCGCAGTCGACGGCGTGTTCGCCACCGGCGGCCAGATCCACACCACCAAGGCCTGGGGTATCCGCGGTTCGTTCAACCACAACTGGTCCCCGAACTGGGCCACCTCGGTGTTCGGCGCGTACTCGTCGGTCGACTTCGGCGGCGCCGGCGGCGCTCTCTACACCACCGGCCTGCGCGCCGCGGTTGGTGGCGCAGCCTCCGCCTTCTCGGGCAACCCGAACTTCAACATCGCGCAGATCGGCACCCGCACCGCGTGGACTCCGGTCAAGAACCTGACGTTCTCGGGCGAACTGCTCTACACCATGATCGACCAGAACTACTCGGGCGTGACTGGCCCGGCGGTCAATCCCGGTTCCGTCAAGCCGACCTCGCGGTACGAGTTCAAGGACCAGAACACCTGGTCCGGCGCCGTCCGCGTTCAGCGGACGTTCTAAGCTACACCACTATGGACATGTAAACCTCCAGGAACCTCCGGCGATGCCCCGCCGGAGGTTCTCCTGTTTTGGAGGCCGCAGGGCCGCGCTTCATAGCCGACCGCGCCTGGTCGTAGACCGCAATCAGTAGCAGACGGCAATCAGTAGCAGACCTGAATCAGTAGCAGACCTCGACCCGCCGCAGCCGCCAGCCATAAGGCGTCCACACCCGCCGCGTCCTCAGATAGCAGCCATCGTCGTAGCCGACGGCGTAGGGATAGCTGTAGCCGTAACCGTTGTAATAGGCCGGGTAGCCGTATCCGTAGCCGCCCCAGGCATAGGGCGCCGCGAGGCCGAGCCCCAGCCCGACGCCGACGGCCCCGATGCCGAAGCCGGGCCCGCGCCAGCCGCCGCCGCGCCATCCACCGCCACCATGCCAGCCCCCGCGGAAGCCACCGCCGTGGAAACCACCGCCGTGAAAGCCACCTCCGTGAAAACCGCCGCCGTGGAAGCCGCCGCGCGCCGAAGCCGCGGTCGGCGCCGCCAGCGCAGCCAGCGCCGCCACCGAAAACGCAACGATCGCCTTACGAAACATCTTGCACTCCATTCCGGACAAAGTCGCCCCGCGCGCAGCATGCGCCCGGGTGTCGCACGATGTTGGGCGATCGGCGCATCGCGGGTTTCAAATCTGCGCGACTGCCGTCCGCGGCCCGGCGGAACGATTTGACGGCACGGCGATTGGTCGATGCGGAAGGTAATCGCATGCGCAAGCTGATCGAATTCGACGAGGATACGTTCGACAAGCTGAGGCAGCTCGGCCGCGATCGCATGGGCACGCTGCAGGAGCTCGCCGACGAGGCGTTCGCCGATCTGCTGAAGAAGCACGGCGTGCCGATCGATCTCAACGACGCGCTGCGCAAGAGCGCGGCTTCGTCAGATTCGCAACGCAAGCATTGAAGGACCAGCGAGATGGCCGACGATCCGTTCGAACAGGGCGAGCGCGCCGCGCGCCAGAACATTCCCGCCGAAGCCAATCCGTATCATGACGGCAGCGAGGAGCATTCGCTGTGGGCCGCCGGCCACGAGCGGGTCGCCACGGCGATGCAGGCCCGCGAATCCGAAGGCACCTGACCGTCGCCGCTCCCGGCGTCGCAAGTCGGGATGCAGCGTGCGTCAGCCGATCTTCTTGAGCCCTTTGGCGTAGCGCGGGCCATTGGTGGCGTAGAACATCGCCGGGAGTTCCATCGCGGCCACCTGCGCCGGGTCGAGTGCACGCGCGAGCTTGGCCGGCGCGCCGAGGATCAGCGAATTTTCCGGAAATGATTTGCCTTCGGTGACGATGGCGCCGGCGCCGACGATCGAGCCCCGGCCGATCCGCGCGCCGTTCATCACGATCGCGCCCATCCCGATCAGGGCGCCATCCTCGATGGTGCAGCCGTGCAGGATGACGTTGTGGCCGATCGTGCAGTTCCGGCCGATGGTCAGCGGATAGCCCGGATCGGTGTGGCAGGTCGAGCCGTCCTGGACGTTGGAGCCCTCGCCGACCTCGATCCACTCGTTGTCACCGCGCAGCACCGCGCCGAACCACACGGTGGCGGACGGCTTCAGCCGAACCTTGCCGATCACCGTCGCGGTTTCGGCGATGAAGTAGTTTCCATCCTGCGGAAGATCAGGGCGCTGCCCGTCGAGCTCGTAGATCGCCATCTCGGTCTCCTGTTGCGCGCCCACTCATGACAACGCGCGAAACAGAGAGCAATGGTTTTCAGGCGATCACGCCGACGGCGTGCAGCGCCATCAGCAGCACCGTGCCGGACATCATGCTCCAGGTGCCCGCCAGCACGGTGGCCAGCATCACGAATTCGGTGCGGCGGCGCTCGATGCGCGGACCGAGCAGCACGTTGCGCATGATGATGAAGGGGGCCGCGAACACCAGGAACGGCACCGCGGCGAAGCTCTGCGCCACCACGCCCTGCTGCAGCAGGCCGAAGCCCGCCGGCCGGCGCCGCATCGCCTGATAGCCGCTGGCCAGCGTGCCGGCGACGGCGAAGCCGATCAGCAGCGAGAACAGATTGTTGAACGCATCCGGCGACATCGACACAGTCCCGCACTCCCCAGCCGCACTTGTGTCGCAAAAACCAGCCGCCACCGCCAGCGCATCGTTAAGTTTGGGTTAACGCGGCCGTGCGAGGGATAGCGCTCGCGCCGCGACATCGGTGGTCGCAGCGGTGCCGCATCGCCTCCCTCATGTGAATTTGCCCGGGTTCTGATCTGCAATGAGCTTGGTTTCGTCAGCCCCCTACCCGCGCCGCGCCGCGCCGATGGCCCGGCGCAGCCATCGTGTGCCGGTCGCGATCGGCAGCACGATCTCGCTGCTCGCGATCGCGGCCGTCGCCTATCTGCTGTGGCCGACCTGGCGCGCGCAGCCGGTCGGCGACCCCGACCGAACCCCGGTGAGCATCGGCGAGACGCTGTTCAACGTCCCGACCAAGGCGTTCCGGGTCAAGTTCCAGCGCCATTCCGGGCCGCAGGAGCGCGTCGATCTGGCCTTCCTGTATCCTTCGCTGCTGCCGCCCGAGCGGCCGAAGCGCGCGTCGCCGAAGGACGTCGAGGAATTTCATCCGATCGACCGCATCTTCGTGTCGATCGCCGCGCATCAGGACACGCTCGACCCGCAGATACGGCTGCGCACGATCTATCCGCGCTATCTGGCGCAGCCTCAGCAGCAGATCGACGACGGGCTGACGCTTCGCCCATTCGCCGAGGGATCGCCCTATGGCAGTGAGGATCTGGTCACCGCCGAGCAGCCGCCGCTCGCGGCGCGCTGCACCCGCGACCGGCAGACGCCCGGGATGTGTATCAGCGAGCGCCGGATCGACGGCGCCGACCTGACCTTCCGGTTTCCACGGCAATGGCTGACGCAATGGCGCGACGTCGCGACCGCGATCGACCGCCTCGCCGCGCAGCTCCACGCCGTGCGCGGTTAGCTCCGTCAGAGCTCGTCATTGCGAGCGCAGCGAAGCAATCCAGTGCCGAGCACCGAGCTGGATTGCTTCGTCGCGGAGCCTGTGCTCGGACGGCGCGGTGCGCCGATCCGAGTGCTCCCCGCAATGACGGATTTGAGCAGTTACCGCGATGCTCGCGATCGCGTCGGCTATCTATCGCCCCGCTGACAAGTCGAGTGCGCGAGCGCGTGCCGAAGTCTCACACGTCGGCGAGATCTTCTTCCAGGATCGCCATCTGGAACTGGAACGAGCGATCATCGTCCTCGTCGTCGACGAACAGCACCCCGACGAATTCCTCGCCGATATACACTTCGGCGGAGTCGTCCTTCTTCGGCCGCGGCACCACGCGGATCTTCGGATTGCCGAACACCCGCTTGAGATACGCATCGAGTTTTCTGACTTCCTGAACGTCCACGGTGATCTCCAATCCAACTAGATAACAAGGCTCCGACGCCCGGCGGACGCGCGGTCCGCGGGGCGATCGCGGCAAGCGAGGCCGCCGTCAGTACGTTCTCGCGCCGCTGACCGCAAGCCCCGGCGTCGCGATTCAGACTGCATTCGCAGCGAGACGAAAGTCCATCGGCTGAAAGCCGCCGGATCACAACCCGATGGCGTTGATCATCTGATCCATGGTGCGCGACGGCTCGGCGCAGCCGGCCTCGCCGACCACCTTGGCCGGCACACCGGCGACCGTCATGTTGTGCGGCACCGATTTCAGCACCACCGAGCCCGCGGCGATGCGGGCGCAATGGCCGACCTCGATATTGCCGAGGATCTTGGCGCCGGCGCCGATCATCACGCCGTGGCGAATCTTCGGATGCCGGTCCTCGTGCTCCTTGCCGGTGCCGCCGAGCGTCACGCCGTGCAGGATCGAAACGTCGTCCTCGATGATCGCGGTTTCGCCGACGACGAGGCCGGTCGCGTGGTCGAGAAAAATCCCGCGCCCGATGGTGGCGGCGGGATTGATGTCGGTCTGGAACACCGCGGAGGCGCGGCTCTGCAGGTAATACGCAAAATCCTTGCGGCCCTGGCGCAGCAGCCAGTGCGCCAGGCGATGCGTCTGGATGGCGTGGAAGCCCTTGTAGTACAGCAGCGGATCGATGAAGCGCGCGGTCGCCGGATCGCGATCGAACACCGCGACCATGTCGGCGCGGAAGGCGTTGCCGATATCCGGCGCGTCGCGCAGCGCCTCCTCGAAGGTCTGGCGGATCAGGTCGCCGGACAGCGCCGCATGATCGAGCCGCTCGGCGACACGATGCACCACCGCGTCTTCGAGGCGGTCGTGATGCAGCACGCTGGCGTAGATGAACGAAGCGAGCGTCGGCTCGCGGCGAACCACGTCCTCCGCCTCGGTGCGCACGCGCTCCCAGATCGGATCGAGCGACGTCAGTTTCGCGGATTGCGTATTGACCTGATGCATCACCATGCCGGCTCTCTCGATCTCGCCTCTCGGGTCCACTATAGCACGCCCGCCACAACGCTGTCCCGCCACCCCGCGCGCCCGGAGGGGATCGTCAGGATGACCGTTAACCCTTTCACGCGCAATCACATTGCCTCGATCACCGATGGCGGGGTGCGGTTGTCGCCGAATCTCAGGCTGGGGAGCGGGTCGATCCGGTCAGGCGAGACAACCGGCGGACGGAGCCGCGCCATCACGGCCGGCGCGCCAGAAAATCAACCACGCCTTGCTTGTAGACCCGGTCGCCGACCGCGCGCATGTGATCGCGCCGCGGGATGTCGAGCACTTCGGAGCCGGGAATCATGCCGCTGAGCTGATGCGCCGACCCGGCGACATCGTCGACGGTGCCGACCGCGATCAGCACCGGGACCGCGATCGCCGCCGCCTCCTCCGCGCTCATCAGCATCCGCGAGCCGCGCAGGCAGGCGGCGAGCGCCCTGCGATCGGAGCGGGTCTGGTCGGCGAAGGCGCGGAAGGTGCGGCCCACCGGATCGCTGACGTCGTCGAGCGACGGCGCCTCGAGCGCCAGCGCCACGCTCTCGCCCGGGCCGCCGCCATTGACCAGGCCGCTGCCGATGCCGCCGAGGATCGCCGCGCGCACGCGCTCGGGATGCCGGCGCGCCAGCGTCGCGGTGATGCGGCCGCCGAGCGAGTAGCCCATGACGTCGGCGCGATCGATCGAAAGATGATCCATCAGCGCGATGACGTCGCCCGCCATCGTGGTCAGTCCGTAGTCGGCGGGGTCGTACAGCTTCGAGGATTCGCCGTGGCCGCGATTGTCGAGCGCGACGACGCGGCGGCCGGCGCGCTTCAACTCCGACAGCCAGGACGGATACACCCAGTTGACGTTCTTGTTCGACGCAAAGCCGTGCACGAGCACGATCGGATCGCCCTCGCCGTCGTCGAGATATGCAATGCTGACACCGCCGTGATCAAAGCTCGGCATCGACCGTCCGATGATTGTTGAAGGAGATGGTGAGGATGTCGTGAGGAGACCGGCAGGATAGAGCGTTACGAGGCCCCGCGACAGTTACGAAACCGACAGGGCCGCTGCGACCGGAGACGGATTGACTTGCGCGCGCTGCGCCCGTTTCGCCTCGGCGAGCAGACGTTTCGCGCGCCGCGCCTTGCCGCGATCGATCGAGGCCTGCGTCATCCGCTCGACGCCGGCCTTCAGCGAGGTGACGAGGCCGAACAGCGTGATCAGCGCGCCGAAGATCCACCAGGCGAAATTCCACGCGCCGGTGGTGAGCAGCAACGCGCCGCGGCCGAGAATCTTGAGGAAGGCGCGGGTCTGGCCGCCTTTGGCCTCGGCGAGCCGCGCCGCGCGCGCGACATCCTTCGGGCCCTCCGCGATCTTCAGCGTATCGAGCGCGCCGCGGGTGCCGGCCTTGTCGCCGATGCGGCCGACATTCTTGGCCAGCCGCATCAGCCCGCCGGCCTTCTCGGCCCGGAACGCCGCTTTCACCGCGGTCAGGGTTTCGGCCGGGCGGCTGAACGAGGAGCCTGCGACCGCGCGCTGCAGCGCCGGCGCATCGACCACCTCGCGCGCCGAGCGGCTGGTCCATGTCGCCAGCCCCCCGCCGAGCCGGCCGACCTTGCGGGCGTCCTTGACCAGCGTGAGCCCGGCGCGCACCGGCGCTGCGCCGCCCAGGGTGACATAGGTCGCCGCGGTGATAGCGATGCCGGCGGCCGCGAGCCCGAGCACGACCCGGTCGGTCGCCGCGCCGGTGGCGAGATTGGTGCCCTCGCGGACGACGTCGCGGATGTCGCCGAACACGAACAGATCGCCCGCCACCGTGCCGGACAGGCTGGCGCCGTCCTCGGCCTTGCCGGTGACGAGACCGGTCGCGAAGCGGGTGGCGATGCCGGCGGCCGACTGCTGCGCGGCGACGGCCGCGGTGACGCGCGTGATCAGTTCGGCGGGAAGAGTGATATTCTGTGCAGCGGCAAGTTGCACCAGGCTGCCGGCGAGATCCGGATCGCGGGCCTCCAGCGCGTCAGTGATATGACGGCTGATCAGTTCCGGTTCCTGTTGCAATGCGGAGCCGATCTGCAACTCGGACAGTTGCGCCGGATCGTCCTGCGCGGCAAGAAAGGCCGCGCTGCGCCGGGCATGCGGCCACGTCAGCACCAGCGCGACCGCGCAGAGTGCGATGCCAGCTTTGGCGATGCCCAGTTTCAGACGCATTTGCTGCGGCCCTCGGTGTGTCATCAATGTGGGGTGTCACAGCTTGGACACAACCGATCCAACGAAAGAAGGGCTTCTCCAACATCATGGGATTGTGTCGAATTTCGACAGGCAAAGCCTGTCCGCGCGCTCTAGGAATCAGGAGCCGACGCCGGTATGGTGCGCTGCACCGTGATGATTGCCCTCTCCGTCGCGAGCTAAGGTGAGCCGAATGTCCGACCACGTGGTTCCTCATTTCCAGAACGATGCCGGCGTTCCCATGATCGAGATCGGCTCGAAGGAATTCATGTGCGTGGGCGCCAATCCGCCGTTCGATCATCCGCATGTGTTTCTCGACCTCGGCAACGACAACGAGATCATCTGTCCGTACTGCTCGACGCTGTATCGCTACGCGCCCGACCTCGGGCCCGGCGAAGCGCGCCCGCCGGAATGCGTGCTGAAGGACAAGGTCGCCTGATCGCATCGTGCCGGCGTCGCGCACGATCGTCGTTGCCGGCGCGGGAATCGGCGGACTGACGGCCTCGCTCGCGCTCGCGGCGCGCGGCTTTCGCGTCGTCGTTCTGGAAAAGACGGAACGGCTCGAGGAAGCCGGCGCCGGACTGCAACTCTCCCCCAACGCCAGCCGCGTGCTGATCGGTCTCGGCCTCGGTGACAGGCTCGCGCAGCGCGCGGTCGCGCCCGACGCGGTGACGGTGATGAGCGCGCGCAGCGGCCGCGCGGTGGTGCGGCTGCCGCTCGGCGAAGCCGCAGCAGCGCGCGCCGGAGCACCGTATTGGGTGATCCACCGCGCCGATCTGCAATCCGCGCTCGAGGCGCAGGTGGTCGCCCATCCGTCGATCGATTTGCGGCTCGGCTGCCGGTTCGAGGACTTCGCCAGCGACGCGCGCGGCGTCACGGTCGGTCATCGCCGGCGCACCGAACGCAAGCAGGAACAGGCGCTGGCGCTGATCGGCGCCGACGGCATCTGGTCGGCGGTGCGCGGGCAGTTATTTCCATCGACGCAGCCGCGGTTCAGCGGACTGATCGCCTGGCGCGGCACCGTCGACGCCAAAGTGATGCCGCGGACCGACCTGCCCGCCGGCGTGCAACTCTGGATGGGGCCGCAGGCGCATCTGGTGCTGTATCCGATTTCAGGCGGTCGGCGGATCAATCTGGTTGCGATCGTCGCCGACGACTGGAATCGCGAAGGCTGGAGCGCGCCGGGCGAGCCGCGCGAGATCAGGAACCGGTTCGCCGCCGCCGGCTGGGCGTCCTCGGCGCGCGACCTGATCGGCGCGGTCGAGAGCTGGAAGCGATGGGCGCTGTTCGCGATGCCCGATGGCGGCGCCTGGACCGCGGGCGCGACCGCGCTGCTCGGCGATGCGTCGCACGGCATGCTGCCGTTCGCCGCGCAGGGCGCCGGCATGGCGATCGAGGACGCCGCGGTGCTGGCGCAATGCCTCGGTGACAGCCACGGCGCCAATGCCGCCGGCGATACGCTGTCGGTGCCGGCGTCGCTGCAGCGCTACGCGCAGGCGCGCCGCGCGCGGGTGGCGCGGGTGCAGCGGCTGGCGCAGCAGAATGGCAGGATCTATCACCTCACCGGCCCGATGGCGCTGGCGCGCGATCTGGCGATGCAGGCACTCGGCGGCGAACGGTTGCTGGCGCGGCAAGGCTGGGTCTACGACTGGCGACCATGAGCCAGGTGGCGCCGCGGCGCGTCCAGACCCGGCTCAGCGCGCAGTGCGGCCCGAATGCGCCGGTGCGCGCGGGCCGGGCGCAGCCGCCGCGGGCGGCGGCGCCGCCTCGACGCATTTGTTGTCGCGCCAGGTCTGTTCGGCGAGCCGCGACTGGGCCTTCACGTTGATGTAGTCGTTGCGATAGGCGACCTCGGACACCACCGAGCCGGCGACGCCGGTCTGCGCCTTGCGCATCAGCCCGTCGAGATCGGCCAGTCGCGCATCGAGGGCTTTACGCTCCGCGGCAAGCTGCTCGCAATTGTACAGATCATATTTGGCGGGATCGACGAACGCCTGCGACATCGCACTGTCGCCGATCGCCGCGCAGCCCGACAGCCCCCCCGCCCCGACGACGAGCGCGGCGAAGGCGACGAAGCCCAAGCGAGATGAAACAAGGCGGCGGCGATCGGTCATGGCGCTCGTGACTGGCAGAACAATGTTGCGATTTCGGAAAGATCAGGCGGCAATGGCGGGAATGAGGCGCGGAAGCAGGCGGCACTGAGCCCGCTCCGGCGAGATCGCGCGCGAGGCGCAGGGCTGCGCCCGACGCGCGGACAGATTGCGACAGCGCAACGGGCCCGGCAAGATCCCGATGGCGCGGGGTCAACGGATCGTGCTGCAGGAGACCAGATGAGCGAACTCTTCCGGCCGGGAACGGCCGCCGATGTCGAGGCGATCACCGCACTGACGATGCAGGCCTATGCCAAATGGGTCGCACTGATCGGCCACGAGCCTCTGCCGATGCTCGCCGACTACGCGGTCGCGCTGCAGCAGCATCGCTTCGATCTGCTGGAGTCCGACGGCGCGCTGGCGGCGCTGATCGAAACCGAGCTACGCGACGACGATCTGCTGATCGTCAACGTCGCGGTGTCGCCGGACGCGCAGAAACGCGGCTACGGCCGCCGGCTGCTCGCCCACGCCGAACGCCTCGCCGCCGAGGCCGGCCGCGACACGCTGCGGCTCTACACCAATGCCCGCTTCGAAGAGAACATCCGCCTCTATGCCTCGCTCGGCTACGTCCACGAACACGACGAGACCCGCGCCAATGGCGACAAGGTGGTGCACATGGTGAAGCGGATCGGTTAGCGAGGGCGGAATCCGTTCACCCGCTGGATGAGGCATAGAACGACTTGCGATAACTCATTATGTTACGCGTGATCTGCAAAATCTTGTTGTGAAGGAAGCTCTGACCCGAACGGGTGAACTGCGCTATACCCGCTATCACCTGAGACTGGACTAATCACGCCCCTTATACGGCTTTGGTGCGGACGGCGGGGGTCGAACCCGCACGACGTTGCCATCGAGGGATTTTAAGTCCCTTGCGTCTACCAGTTTCGCCACGTCCGCATCGGGCCGCTCGGGCCGTCATTGCATCCGACCACACATCGGCGGCAGGTGTCCGGTGAAATCACCGGTCCGCCCGCGACAGGAATTCGCCGTGCACTGCGTCCCGAAACCCTGCAACCGGCGCGGTGGGTCGCGGCGGTGCCTCGATCCACGCCAGAGCGCCGCATTCATAGTCGAGGGCGGGGCGCAACGCAAAGCGGGGTTGCGGCGACGGGGGGACTGGGCGCGCAGTGCGCTTTGACATTGCCAGGCATTGTCGGGTGAGATGCTGCAAGCCCGCGCCGAGGCCGGCTCCGCCTAGGTCCTGCCCGGCCCTGCGCGTGGCTTGCCGGGATCCTCGCCGGATCCTTGCCGGATTCCTTGCCCGATCCTTGCATACAAGCGCTGCGACTGTTTCACCTCACGTCAACCAGACCACCAAGGGTGCTCCCGAACATGCCGACCATCGACCGCATCGATGCCTTCGCCGACGAACTGACCGCGATCCGCCGCGATCTGCACATGCATCCGGAGATCGGCTTCGAGGAGGTCCGCACCTCCAACATCGTCGCCGAGAAACTCGACCAATGGGGCATCGAGGTGCACCGCGGGCTCGGCGGCACCGGCGTGGTCGGCGTGCTGAAGGGCAACGGCTCCGGCAATCGCCGGATCGGCCTGCGCGCCGACATGGACGCGCTGCCGATGGAGGAGCACACCAATCTGGCGTGGCGCTCCACCATTCCCGGCCGCTTCCACGGCTGCGGCCATGACGCCCACACCACCATGCTGCTCGGTACCGCGCGGTATCTCGCCGAGACCCGCAATTTCGACGGCACCGTGCATTTCATCTTCCAGCCGGCCGAAGAAGGCCTCGGCGGCGCCCGCGCGATGCTGAAGGACGGGCTGTTCCAGAAATTCCCCTGCGACGAGCTCTACGGCCTGCACAACGCGCCCGACCTCGCCCATGGCGAGATCGCGATCCTGCCCGGGCCGGCGATGGCCGGCGCCGATTTCTTCGACATCACCATCTCGGGCTACGGCGCCCACGGTGCGATGCCGGAGCGCTCCAAGGACCCGGTGGTGATCGCGATGACGCTGGGGCAAGCGCTGCAGACCATCGTCAGCCGCAACGTCGATCCGCTGCACTCCGCGGTGCTGTCGATCACCCAGATCCATTCCGGCTCGGCCTACAACGTCATCCCCGGCGAAGCGCGGCTCGCCGGCACCGTCCGGGCGTTCTCCGACGACATCCGCAAACTGGTGCGCGAGCGGATGCGCGCGCTCGCGGCCGGCATCGCGGCGGCGTTCGACGTCGAAATCACCGTCGAGATCCGCGACATCTTCAGCGTGCTGGTGAACCAGCAGGCGCAGAGCGACGTGGTCGCCGAAGTCGCCCGCGGCGTGGTCGGCGACGCCAACGTCAAGCTGCGCGAGCAGCCGAAGATGGGCTCCGAGGATTTCGCCGACATGCTGCAGGCGATCCCAGGCGCGTATTTCTGGGTCGGCCATGACGGCGACGTGCCGGTGCACAATCCCGGCTACGTGCTCGACGACAAGATCCTGCCGATCGGCGCCAGCATGTTCGCGCGCATCGTCGAAACCCGTTTGCCGGCAGCCGCCAATGTCTGACGGCGTGACGAGCAAGACCACCGCGCTGCACGACCTCAGCGCCACCGAACTGCTCGCCGGCTACTACGCGAAGCAGTTCTCGCCGTCCGAGGTGATCGACGACGTCATCGCCCAGGCGCAGCGCTGGGAACCGCAGCTCAACGCGCTGTATGCGTGCGATCCCGACGGCGCACGCGCCGCGGCGAAGCAATCGACCGAGCGCTGGCAAAAAGGCGAACCGCAGGGCGTGCTCGACGGCGTGCCGGTGACCATCAAGGAGAACGTCGCGACCAAGGGCGTGCCGATTCCGCTCGGCGTGCCGATCACCGCGCCGACGCCGGCGACGGTGGATGCGCCGCCCGCGGCGCGGCTGCGCGAAGCCGGCGCGATCCTGTGGACCAAGACCACGATGCCGGATTTCGGCATGCTGTCGTCCGGCCTGTCGAGCTTCCACGGCGTCACCCGCAATCCGTGGGACACTACGCAGAACACCGGAGGTTCCTCCTCCGGCGCGGGCGCCGCGGGGGCTGCGGGCTACGGGCCGCTGCATCTCGGCACCGACATCGGCGGCTCGGTTCGCTTGCCTGCGAACTGGTGCGGCCTGTTCGCGCTGAAGCCCTCGCTCGGCCGCGTGCCGATCGATCCGCCCTATGTCGGCCGCTGCGCAGGGCCGATGACGCGGACGGTCGACGACTCCGCGCTGATGATGAGCGTGCTGTCGCTTCCCGATGCGCGCGACGGCATGAACCTGCCGCCGAACGATTTCGCCTGGCACGATCTGGCGACCGATCTGCGCGGCAAGACCATCGGCCTCGTCACCGATCTCGGCTTCGGCATGAAGCTCGACGACGAGGTGCGAGCCGTCGTGCTGAACGCCACGCGCAGCTTCGAGGCGCAGGGCGCGACCGTCCGCGAGGTGTCGCTCGACTTCACCCGCGAGATGATGGACGGGCTCGACGCGTTCTGGCGGGCGCGGATGTGGGACGACGTCTCCAAGCTCAGCGAGGCGCAGCGCGCGCAGGTGCTGCCCTATATCGTGCGCTGGGCCGAGCGCGGCGCGACGCTGAGCGGCGTCGAGGTGGTACGCGGCTTCAACCAGACCATGGCGGTGCGCGCCATGGCGGCGAAGCTGTTCGCGGAGATCGACTATCTGATCTCGCCGGTGGCGCCGGTGGTGAGTTTCCCCGCCGAGCTGCCCTCGCCGCTCGACGATCCGGACATTCCGTTCGACCACATCCTCTATACCGTGCCGTGGAATATGTCGGAGAATCCGGCGGCGTCGATCAATGGCGGGTACAGTTCGAAGGGATTTCCGATCGGCGTGCAGATCGTGGGTAGGCGGTTCGACGATCTCGGCGTGCTGCGCATGGCGAAGGCGTTCGAAGATGTTCGCGGCGCGCAGCAGCCGTGGCCGGTGCCGCCGCGCTGAGTAGTCGCGCTTGACCAAGGCACCACGCGCACCCTAACGATTGTCGTTCTGGGGCGCGAGCGAAAGCTCGCGAACCCGGAATCCATAACCACCGCCAGGGGGTATGGATTCCCGGTCTGCGCGCAGATGCGCGCATCCCGGAATGACGCGCCGAAAGGCATCAACAACAACAACAACGGGCGAAGGAAACACCCATGTCCTACGAGACGATCAAATACGAGGTCGCCGACCAGATCCTCACCATCACGCTGAACCGTCCGGAGAAGCTGAACGCCTTCAATCCGGCGATGCAGCGCGAGCTGATCGAGGCGTTCGACAAGGCCGATGCCGACGACAATGTGCGCGCGATCATCGTCACCGGCGAAGGCCGCGCGTTCTGCGCCGGCGCCGATCTGTCGTCCGGCGCCGACACCTTCGACCGCGACGCGCGCCGCGGCCCGGTGCGGCGCAACGCCGACGGTTCGGTCGACTACGCCGACCCGCAGGTGCGCGACGGCGGCGGACAAGTCACGCTGCGGATCTTCAAATGCCTGAAGCCGGTGATCGCCGCCGTCAACGGCCCCGCGGTCGGCATCGGCGTCACCATGCAGCTCGCCATGGACATCCGCATCGCGTCCGAGGCGGCGCGGTTCGGCTTCGTGTTCTCGCAGCGCGGCATCGTGCCGGAAGCCGCCTCGAGCTGGTTCCTGCCGCGCATCGTCGGCATCAGCCAGGCGTTGGAGTGGTGCTACACCGGGAAGGTGTTCCCGGCGCAGGAAGCGCTCGACGGCAAGCTCGTCAGCCGCGTGGTGCCGGCCGATCAGTTGATCGAGACCGCGCGAACGCTGGCCAAGGAAATCGCCGCCAAGACCGCGCCGGTGTCGGTGGCACTGATCCGGCAGATGATGTGGCGGATGCTCGGCGCCGACGATCCGATGGAAGCCCACAAGATCGACAGCCGCGGCATCTACGAACGCGGCCGCTCCGACGACGTCAAGGAAGGCGTGTCCTCGTTCCTGGAAAAGCGCCCGGCGCAGTTCAGGAACAAGGTGACGGCCGACATGCCGGCGTATTTCCCGTGGTGGGACGAGCGGGAATACAAGTAAGCGCAGCGCGCTCATCGAGCGGACCGGCAACAATCGCCGTCATTCCGGGGCGCGAGCGCCAGCTCGCGAACCCGGAATCCCGCGGTGATTGCAAAGAGAGATTCCGGGTTCGCGCTACGCGCGCCCCGGAATGACGAACGAGAGGACGGTGCGCGCGCGTCGCGCGGCCTCACCCCTCCTGCGCCGGGGCGGCTTTCAGCTCCGGGAACTCCTCTTCGCGAAACTCGATGCCGCGCAACGAGTCGGTCTGGTCGTGCTCGTGCTCGATCCGGCGCAGATGCACGCGGCGGATTTTTCCCGAGATCGTCTTCGGTAGTTCGGTCACGAGTTCGAGCTTGCGGATGCGCTTGAACGGGGACATCCGCGCCTGCATGTGGCGGAAGATCGACAGCGCGGTGTCGCGCGAGCGATCGGCGCCTGCGGTCAGCAGCACATAGGCCTTCGGGATCGCCAGCTTGATCGGGTCCGGGCTCGGCACCACCGCGGCCTCAGCGACGGCATCGTGTTCGAGCAGCACGCTCTCCAGTTCGAACGGCGAGATCCGGTAGTCCGAGGATTTGAACACGTCGTCGGTGCGGCCGACGAAGGTGAGATAGCCGTCGTCATCGGCGAAGGCGACGTCGCCGGAGCGATAGATCGCGCCGTCCGCGCCGCTGAGCTTGCCGCCCTCACCCTGATAGCCCTGCATCAGGCCGGCGGGCCGCGCGTCGCCCAGCGCCAGCGTGATCTCGCCCTCTTTCGCCGGCTGGCCGTCGGCATCGGTGATCCGCACGACATAGCCCGGCAGCGGCCGGCCCATCGAGCCGATCTTCACCTTCTGGCCGGGCGAATTGCCGACCATCGCGGTGGTCTCGGTCTGGCCGTAGCCGTCGCGGATGGTGACGCCCCAGGCGGCCTTGACCTGATCGATCACTTCGGGATTGAGCGGCTCGCCGGCGCCGCAGACCTCGCGCAGCGCGACTTTGTAGTCCGCGAGCTTTTCCTGGATGAACATCCGCCACACCGTCGGCGGCGCGCACAGCGTGGTGACGCCGCAGCGGCCGATCGTCGCCAAAAGACTCTTGGCGTCGAACCGCGGCTGGTTGACGACGAACACGGTTGCGCCGGCGTTCCACGGCGCGAACAGACAACTCCACGCATGTTTCGCCCAGCCGGGCGATGAGATATTGAGGTGCACGTCGCCGGGCTGCAGCCCGAGCCAGAACATCGTCGACAGCGCGCCGACCGGATAGGAGCGCTGGCTGTGCCGCACCAGCTTCGGCTTCGCGGTGGTGCCGGAGGTGAAATACAACAGCATCGGATCGTCGGCCTGCGTCGGCCCGTCCGGCGCGAAGGAGTCCGGCTGCTGCGCCGTCTCGTCGTAGCCGAGCCAGCCATCCTGCGCGGGGCCGACGACGATGCGCACCAGATCGTCGGCGCCGAGATCCTTGAATTTCGCGACCTGATCCGGCGCCGCAATCACCGCTTTGGCGGCACCGCGCTCGAGCCGGTCGCGCAGCTCATCCGGCGTCAGCAGCGTCGTCGCCGGGATGGTGACGAGGCCGAGCTTGATCGCCGCCAGCATCACCTCCCACAACGGCACGACATTACCGAGCAGCAGCAGCAGATGATCGCCGCGCTTCAGGCCCTTGGCACGCAGATAGTTCGCGACCTGATTGGAGCGTTTCGACATCTGCGCGAAGCTGGGCTTCAGTTCGGTGCCGGTCGGACCATCGACAATCCACAGCGCCGCGCGGTCGCGGCTGTCGGGATTGGTCGCGAGCTCGGCGTCGAACCAGTCCAGCGCCCAGTTGAACGGCACCGGATCGGGCCATTTGAAACCGGCGACCGCGGCGGCGTAGTCGGTGCGATGGTCGAGCAGGAAGGAACGGGCCTGTTGAAATGTGGTCATGGCGCCCTCGTCAATCGTCTCACTGAGCAACTACAAAGAAGACGTCATCCTGAGGAGCCCGGCGAAGCCGGGCGTCTCGAAGGATGGGCCGCTTGCACTTGCCGCCGCATCCTTCGAGGCTCGCTTCGCTCGCACCTCAGGATGACGACGCCGTGTGCGCGGCGATTACTTCCGCCCCTGCTCGCGCAGGTAGTTGATGATGCCGGAGAAATCCGAGCCGCCATTTCCGGCCTGTTCGAACGCGGCGTAGAGCTCG
The DNA here is from genome assembly GCF_052445935.1 of Rhodopseudomonas sp. NSM. Classification (NCBI taxonomy): domain Bacteria; kingdom Pseudomonadati; phylum Pseudomonadota; class Alphaproteobacteria; order Hyphomicrobiales; family Nitrobacteraceae; genus Rhodopseudomonas; species Rhodopseudomonas sp. NSM. Next base: position 782,143 of record NZ_JBQTCH010000002.1, read on the forward strand.
GCGGCGTGGGCGCCGAGCGGGGTCGCGGCGCCGGAGGTCTGCGCGGCCTCCTGCGACAGCTTCAGATCCTTCAGCATCAAGGCCGCCGCGAAGCCGGGCTTGTAGCCGTTGTTGGCCGGCGAGGTCGGCACCGGGCCGGGCACCGGGCAATAGGTCGTCAGCGACCAGCACTGGCCCGACGAGGTCGAGGCGACGTCGAACAGCGCCTGATGCGACAGGCCGAGCTTTTCGGCCAGCGTGAACGCCTCTCCGACCGCGATCATCGAAATGCCGAGGATCATGTTGTTGCAGATCTTCGCCGCCTGCCCCGCGCCGGCGCCGCCGCAATGCACGATCTTCTTGCCCATCTGGTCGAGCACCGGCTTGGCCGCGGCGAACGCCGCCTCGCTGCCGCCGGCCATGAAGGTCAGCGTCGCCGCCTTCGCGCCGCCGGTGCCGCCGGAGACCGGCGCGTCGATCGCGGCGATGCCGCCCTTCGCCGCCAGCTTATGCGCCTGCACCGCGCTTTCGACGTCGATGGTCGAGCAATCGATGATCAGCGAGCCTTTGGCGATATGCGGCAGGATCTCGTTCCAGACCGCGAGCACGTGCTTGCCGGCGGGCAGCATGGTGACGATCACGCCAGCGCCCTGCACGGCGTCGACGGCGGAGTTGGCGATCGCGACGCCGTCGGCCCTGGCTGCGTCGCAGGACGCGGCGGCCAGATCGAAGCCCACGACCTTGCGGCCGGCCTTGACCAGATTGGCGGCCATCGGCCCGCCCATATTGCCGAGTCCGATGAATGCGATATTCGTCATATCCTCCCCCTTCGTCCCTCGCCTGTCCCGGCTCTTCAGTCCGGAAATTGCAGCTCGTCGGCGCCGCGGTCTTCAAAGTAGCGCGCCACGATGTCCGGCGTCACCTCTTCGATCGTGGCCGGACGCCATTTCGGCGCGCGGTCCTTGTCGATCACCGCAGCGCGAATGCCCTCGACGAAATCGTCGCTGACGAACACCTGCAGCGCGGCGCGATATTCGTGCACCAGGCATTCTTCCAGCGACGCCGCGCCGCGCGCGATCCGCAGCAGCTTCAGCGCGACCTTGAGGCTGGTCGGCGACTTCGCCCGCAGCGCCTTCAGCGTGGCTTGCGCGAACTCCGAGCCGTCGCTCTGGAGATCCGCGAGGATCTCCTCGACGGTGTCGTGCGCGAACCATTGGTCGATCTGCTGCGCGTGAAGCTGCGCCGACCCTGCCTCGGGCGTGATCGTGAACCGCGCGATGATGCCGCGAACATTGTCGGCATGGGCATCGGCCGACGCCGCTGTCAACGCGGCGCGCAGCTCAGGCCATGCTGACGCCGGCACGAACGCATCGGCAAACTTCGCGTGGATCGCGTCGGCGCCGTTCATGGTCTCGCCGGTGAGGCCGAAATAGGTGCCGATCTCGCCGGGCGCGCGCGACAACAGCCAGGTGCCGCCGACATCGGGGAAGAAGCCGATGCCGACCTCGGGCATCGCGATTTTCGTCTTGTCGGTGACGACGCGATGGCTGCCATGGCCGGCGATGCCGACGCCGCCACCCATCACCAGGCCGTCCATATAGGCGACATAGGGCTTCGGATATTTCGCGATCCGCGCGTTCATGATGTACTCTTCGCGCCAAAATACTTTGCCGAGATCGCCGCCCTCGCGCGCGCTGTTGTACAGCCCGACGATGTCGCCGCCGGCGCACAGCCCGCGATCGCCTGCGCCTTCGATCAGGATCAGCGCGACGCCCGGATCGGCTTCGAAATCAGTCAGCGCGGCGTCGAGGCCGCGCGCCATCTCCAACGTCAGCGCATTCAGCGCTTTCGGCCGGTTGAGCCGGACCACGCCGGCCGCGCCCTCGCGCCGGACGATCAGGTCGGGTTCGGTCATCGGCGCATTCATCGGTTGTCCTCGAGCAGCTTGCGCGACACGATCAGCCGCATGATCTCGTTGGTGCCTTCGAGGATCTGGTGCACGCGCAGATCGCGCACGATTTTCTCGACGCCGTATTCGGCGAGATAGCCGTAGCCGCCGTGCAGCTGCAGCGCGTCGTTGGCGACGTTGAAGCCGGTGTCGGTGGCGAAGCGCTTGGCCATCGCGCACAGCTTGGTGGCGTCGGCGTCCTTGCGGTCGAGCGCGGCGGCGGCGCGCCACAGCAGCGTCCGCGCCGCTTCGAGCTCGGTGGCCATGTCGGCGAGGCGAAACTGCAGCGCCTGGAATTCATCGAGGCGCTTGCCGAAGGCCTTGCGCTCTTTCATGTAGTCCAGCGCCTTGGATAGCGCCGACTGCGCGCCGCCGAGCGAACACGCGCCGATGTTGAGCCTTCCGCCGTCGAGCCCGGCCATCGCGATCTTGAAGCCGATGCCCTCGTCGCCGAGCCGGTTGGCGACCGGCACGCGGGCGTTCTCGAAGATCACCGCGCGGGTCGGCTGCGCGTTCCAGCCCATCTTGCGCTCGTTGGCGCCGAAGCTGAGACCGGGGGTGTCCTTGTCGACGACGAGCGTCGAGATCCCGCCCGGACCGTCGCCGCCTGTGCGCACCATCACCACATAGAGATCGTTGGCGCCGGCGCCGGAGATGAACTGCTTCTGGCCGTTGAGCACATAATGATCGCCGTCGATCACCGCGCGGGTGCGCAGCGCCGCGGCGTCCGAGCCCGAGCCCGGCTCGGTCAGGCAGTAGCTGGCGATCAGCTCCATGCTGCACAGTCTCGGCAGCCATTGCTGCCGCTGCGCCTGCGAGCCGTAGCTGTCGATCATCCACGCCGCCATGTTGTGGATCGAGATGAAGGCCGAGATCGCCGGGCATCCTTCCGCCAGCGCCTCGAAGATCAAGGCCGCGTCGAACCGCGTCATCGCGCTGCCGCCGACGTCGTCGCGGATGTAGATGCCGCCGATCCCGAGCGCCGCCGCCTGCCGGATCACGTCCAGTGGCAGATGCTTGTCCTCGTCCCATTGCAGCGCGTGCGGCGCGATCTTCTCGGCAGCGAAATCGCGCGCCATGTCGCGGATGGCGCGCTGGTCTTCGTTGAGGTCGAACATTGTCATGCGGGTTGCCAGTCGGAGAGAAGGGTCACGTAGCGGGCGTGTTCGGTGCCGGCTAGCTTGGCGGCGAAGCGACGGTCGGCCGTTATCATGACTGCGTTCATCCGACGAGCCGCCTCGAGATAGATGAAATCGTAAACCGGATGACGAAAGGTACAACCGTTGAGCAAAGCCGCCTCAAGCAAATCATCGGTCGCCACGATACCGTCGAAATAGCTACGCAGTGATCGAAAGTAGCTGACCGCCTCCATGGCAGACATCAGCCCCGCCGATGTTTTCCGGCACAGCGCGTTTGCAATCTCTCCGAAAATAATCTGAGGCGCGAACAGCCGATCGCTGCCGAGCGACAATTCATCGGCCGCCGGAGCGTCCGGTTCAGCAACGAACCATTTCACCGCGACACTTGCGTCGACGATGAAATCGGTCACATCAACCCTTCCCTGATCTCGTCGAGAGTGAGCGAGGGTTGTATCTCGGGATGCTGTGATCGGAAATAGTGAGACACCGCGACACGTTCTTCGGGAGTGAACTTCTCTGCACCCTGCAAGAGCAGCTCGACCTCCTGATCGAAGGTGCGCCCTTTCGCGCGGGCACGTCGCTCGAACGAGGCCAACGCTTCCTCCACGCGGCTACGTAGCTGTGCTTCGGCCATCATACACCTCCTCGAACTCCGGCGAGGCCGCACCCGGCCCCACCGGAGTCTACCTCACTTCATCAGCGGGATCGAGAACTCCGCACCTTCCTTGACGCCGGACGGCCAGCGCGAGGTGACGGTCTTGGTCTTGGTATAGAACCGCACCGAATCCGGGCCGTGCTGGTTGAGGTCGCCGAAGCCGGACTTCTTCCAGCCGCCGAAGGTGTAGTAGGCGATCGGCACCGGGATCGGGACGTTGATACCAACCATGCCGACATTCACTTTCGCTGCGAAGTCGCGCGCGGCGTCGCCGTCGCGGGTGAAGATCGCGACGCCGTTGCCGTAGTCATGGTCCGACGGCAGCGCCAGCGCTTCGGCGTAGTCGTGGGCGCGCACGACGCTCAGGACGGGGCCAAAAATCTCTTCCTTGTAGATCCGCATGTCGCGGGTGACGTTGTCGAACAGACAGCCGCCCATGTAGAAGCCGTTCTCGTAGCCCTGCATCTTGAAGCCACGGCCGTCGACGGCGAGCGTGGCGCCTTCCTGGACGCCGATCTCGACGTAGTTCTTGACGCGCTCCAGCGCCTCCCTGGTCACCAGCGGACCGAAATCGGCGGACGGATCGGTCGACGGCCCGATCTTCAAAGCCTCGACGCGCGGGATCAGCTTTTCCATCAGCCTGTCGGCGGTGGTCTTGCCGACCGGCACCGCGACCGAGATCGCCATGCAGCGCTCACCGGCCGAGCCGTAGCCGGCGCCGATCAGCGCGTCGACGGTCTGGTCCATGTCGGCGTCCGGCATGATGATGGCGTGGTTCTTGGCGCCGCCGAAGCACTGCGCGCGCTTGCCGGTGGCCGCGGCGCGCTCGTAGATGTATTGCGCGATCGGCGACGAGCCGACGAAGCCGACGGCGCGGATGTCGACGTCGTCCAGAATGGCGTCGACCGCCTCCTTGTCGCCGTTGACGACGTTGAGGATGCCGGGCGGCAGGCCGGCTTCGAGCATCAGGGCGGCGAGCGCCATCGGCACGCCGGGATCGCGCTCGGACGGCTTCAGGATGAAGGCATTACCGCAGGCAATTGCCGGGGCGAATTTCCACATCGGGATCATCGCCGGGAAGTTGAACGGGGTGATGCCGGCGACGACGCCGAGCGGTTGCCGCATCGAATAGATGTCGATGCCGGGGCCGGCGCCCTCGGTGTATTCGCCCTTCATCAGATGCGGAATGCCGCAGGCGAATTCGGCGACTTCGAGGCCGCGCTGGATGTCGCCCTTGGCGTCGGGGATGGTCTTGCCGTGCTCGCGCGCCAGCAGCTCGGCGAGCTTGTCGTAGTCGCGCTGCACCAGGTCGAGGAACTTCATCAGCACGCGGGCGCGGCGCTGCGGGTTGGTGGCGCCCCATTCCGGCTGCGCGGCACTGGCGTTTTCGATCGCGGCGCGCATCTCGGCGCGGGTCGCGAGCGCGACCTTGGCCTGAACCTCGCCGGTCATCGGCTCGAACACGTCGGCGAAACGGCCGGATTGTCCTTCGACCTCTTTGCCGCCGATGAAGTGCCCGATGGTGCGCATCCGTTCCTCCTGAAAGGCTGTTTTCTGGACTTCCTTGAACAGCCTTTTTCGGGCTTTGGGAAGGGCCTGCGCGCGACCGACGCCTGCCAAAATGCAACCCTCGCGGCTGGTGCGCGCCGGCAGCGTCCGGCGCGGACGGACGGCGATCAGCGCCGGGGAGCGGCTTTGGTCCGGGTTCGGGACGGCGCCGCCGCCGCGGGTTTCCGCGCCGCGCGCGGTCTCGCCGGCGCTTTCGGCGCCGGTTTTGCCGGCATGGCGCCGGCCAGAGCGGCGTCGCGGCCGGCTTCGAGGATCGCGTCGGACAGTTCCCCGCTGCCGGCGACACGGGCCATCAGCAGCGCCCCCATCATCGTGGCGAGCGTCGCCATCGCCTGCTTGCGCGCGGCCTTCGGGCTCGCGTCGGGAAATCGCGTCGCCATCGTCGCGATCATCTGCTCGAGCTTGGCGGCGAAGGCGCGGCGCGTCTTCGGGCTCTCGCGGGCGATCTCCGCGCCCAGCGCCGGCACCGCGCAGCCGCGGCCGGGGTCGTCGCGATGCGCCGCAGAGAGGTAGTTGTTGACGACGATCGCCAGCATCTCGCGCGGCGGCGTGTCGTCCGCGAGCTTGCGCCAGCGTTCGTTGGCGCGGTCCATCGCGTAGGCGAAAGCCTCGATCACCAGTTGCTCGCGCGAGGAGAAATGCGCGTAAAACCCGCCATGGGTGAGGCCGGCGTCCTTCATCAGGTCGGCAACGCCGATGCCGTGGGCGCCCTTTTCGCGCAGCCGCACGGACGCCTTCCGCACGATCCGGGCATGGGTCTCGAGCTTGTGTTCCTTGGAATAGCGCATCGGGTCCGATCAGATGTTCCTGATCATATCATAGCGCGATCCGCCGGGAATGCCATCGCGAAAGGACTGCTCGCGCTTGACAAAGGCCGCGCTCGACCGGGACATGCGCGGCGGGGAAACGGAAGGTAAAGCCATGCGGATGATCAACTCCCATTGCGGCGTCGCCGACGACGATCGCGGCGTGGTCCGGCTGACGATCTGCGGCGCCGGTCCGCTCAACATCCTGAACTCCAAAGTGATCGAGGCGGTTCGCGAGGGCGTCGCACAACTCGCGGCCGACGACGCGATTCGCGTGCTGATCGTCGCCGGCGAAAGCGACCGCAGCATGATCGGCGGCGCCGACATCAAGGAGATGGCGACGCTGGATCAGGCCTCGGCCGAGCGCTTCATCACCGGGCTCGCCGATCTGTGCGAAACGATACGCACCGTGCCGTACCCGGTGATCGCGCAGATTTCCGGCTGGTGCCTCGGCGGCGGGCTGGAAGTCGCCGCCGCCTGCGACTTTCGCGTCGCGGCCGCCGACGCCAAATTCGCGATGCCGGAGGTGCGGGTCGGCATCCCCTCGGTGATCCACGCCGCGCTGCTGCCGCGGCTGATCGGCTGGAGCCGCACGCGCTGGCTGCTGATGACCGCCGAGACGATCGATGCGCCGATCGCGCTGGACTGGGGCCTGATCGACACGATCGCGCCGCCGGACGGGCTCGACGACGCGGTCGAGGGCCTGGTCGCGTCGCTGCTCGCCGCCGCGCCGCAGGCGCTGCGGGCGCAGAAGGCGCTGCTGACCGCCTGGCACGACATGCCGCTGCGCGAATCGGTGGAACACTCTGTCAAAGTGTTCGGCCAGTCCTACCTCACCGGCGAGCCGCAGAGACTGATGGGCGAATTCGTCAGCCGCAAGCGCTGACGCGGGCGACATCACAGCCTGTTGCGCTGCAGCGGATTGCAAACCGGGCGATCCATTATATGATCTGCATCATATTGAAGCGGCCGGCGCCGTTCTCGCTCTCCCCTGCATCAGGACCCGACGCATGATCTCGACCTGGCTGTCCGCCGCCCTCGCCCGCCGCGACATCCATTATGGCTGGGTGATGGTCGGCGTGACCTTCCTCACGGCGCTGGTCTCGGCCGGCGCGGTCGGCGCGCCGGGCGTCTTCATCCTGCCGCTGCAGCAGGAATTCGGCTGGACCACCGCGGAGATTTCCTCGGCGCTGTCGATCCGCTTTCTGCTGTTCGGGCTGATGGCGCCGTTCGCGGCGGCGCTGATGAACCGCTACGGGCTGCGCAACGTCGCGCTCGCCGGGCAGGTGATCATCGCCGCGAGCCTGATCGGCTCGGTGGCGATGACGCAGGTGTGGCAGCTGGTGGTGCTGTGGGGCGTCGCGGTGGGCATCGGCACCGGGCTGACCGCGATGGTGCTCGGCGCCACGGTGGCGGCGCGATGGTTCAACCATCGCCGCGGCCTCGTGGTCGGCATCCTCACCGCCAGCGTCGCCACCGGGCAATTGGTGTTCCTGCCGATGTTGGCGAAGCTCACCGAACTCTACGGCTGGCGCGTCGCGCTGATGCTGTTGTGCGTCGGCCTCGGCATCGCCGCGATGGGCGTGCTGCTGATGATGCGCGACCGGCCCGGCGACCTCGGGCTGCGGCCGTTCGGCGATACCGGGACCGAGCCGCTGCCGCCGCCCCCGCCCGCCAACGCCCCGATCATGGCGGCGGCGCTGGGCGCTCTGCGCGATGCGGCGAAGACCCGGGTGTTCTGGATCCTGTTCGCGACGTTCTTCATCTGCGGCGCATCGACCAACGGCCTGATTCAGGTTCACCTGATTCCGCTATGCGCCGATTTCGGCATTCCGCAGGTGCAGGCGGCCGGGCTGCTCGCCGCGATGGGGATCTTCGATTTCGTCGGCACCATCCTGTCGGGCTGGCTGTCGGACCGCTACGACAATCGCTGGCTGCTGTTCTGGTATTACGGCTTGCGCGGGCTGTCGCTGCTGTTCCTGCCGTTCAGCGACTTCACCTTCTACGGATTGTCGCTGTTCGCGATGTTCTACGGCCTGGACTGGATCGCCACGGTGCCGCCGACGGTGCGGCTCACCGCGCAGAAATTCGGCCCCGAGCGTGCCGGGCTGGTGTTCGGCTGGATCTTCGCCGGCCATCAGCTCGGCGCGGCCACCGCGGCGTTCGGCGCCGGCCTGTCGCGCACCGTGCTGCTGAGCTACCTGCCGGCGTTCTTCGTCGCCGGCGCGCTGTGCATCATCGCGGCAGCGATCGTGCTGACGATCAGCAAGCATCCGCGGCCTGCCGCGGCGTAGGAAAACCGTGAATCAGCTCATGGTTCGAGACGGCGCTGCGCGCCGCCTCGCCATGCGGGCCGTGGTGCGCGCCTCACCGTGAGGGGCGCGAGAGTGGATCAGGCCGGAACCTGACCGTGTCGACGCCGCTCGTCCACAGCGCCGAGGCTGCGCGGGTCGGTTCGTCGGGCCGTGGTCGCCGTCCGGCCTGTCGGCTTGCCCGCGCCGGCTGCCATCAGCCCGCCATCGGCGTTCTGGATCAACGCATCGATCGCCGTGCTGAGACGCAGCAGCACCGGTGCCACCTCGTCGTGGATCCGCTGCTCGTCGTACATCGCCGCCAGCAGGCCGATACTCACCACGACGTAGGTCTGGTATTGCGGCGACCACATCGGGACGGCGATGCCGTTGATGTGCGGGCTGAGCAATCCACAGGAAATCACGTAGCCGCGCTCGCGCAGCATCGTGCGATTGGCCTCGAGGCGCTCGCGCAGCAGCGGCGCGTGCTGGGGAAATTCGCGTTCCATCTCCGTCAGCAGGGCATTGGCGGCATCCGCTTCGAGCGCCGCGGCGTAGGCATGGCCGCCGGCGGTCTGCGTCATCGCGATGCGGCTGCCGGTGGTCGAATTCAGGCCGAGCGCGTGCGGCGCCCGGGCGTATTCGAAGTACACCAGATGAAAGCGGTCCGGGATCAGGAAGCCGATCGTGCCGGGGATCTGGTCGGCGACTTCCTGCAGCCGCGTCCGGATCAGATTGCGCAATTGCAGCCCGCGCATCATCGCCGTGCTCATCGCCACTGCGCTCGGGCCGATGCGATATTTCTGGTCGCGCGGCAGATACACCAGCTGCCCCATCCGGGTCAGGGTGTGGGTCAATCGCGACACCGTCGAGCGCGGCAGTCCGCAGCGATTGGAAATTTCGAGATTGCCGAGCCGGGCTTCGGCCCCCTCGAAGCAGCGCAGCACGTCGAATGCGCGCGACACCACCTGAATCACATCGCTTTCGCCGGCGAGGTCACCGCTGGCCTGTCTGCAGAGCCGTTCCGAGCGTCGTCCCATGTTGTTTTTCCCGCGTGGTTCTTGATGCCAAATGCACAGCGACGGGAGCGCCCATCAGCCCCGTCACGGCGCACATTTTTTAATTTCACTCTGCGGAATGAAATTCCACTTGCCGACGAAGCTACATCACGCGATCAGCGCCGACAACCACAACAAGCTGGAGGTTGCGGCACCTTCCCAGCCAGTCGACGCAAGATTTTCCCGAGCTGCCGCGGGGTGGAATTCAGCCCGGATGGGGACGAGGAACACGCCGCCCACCGTCATCCTGCTCTGCCTCGCAAGCCGCATCGGCCTCACGCGCGCAGCCGGGCGCCGCGGCTTCGCTGCTGGCCGCGTTGCCGGGCGGGAGGCCGCCCGGCCATGACGGCCGGCTACGCAGGTTCGGCGACTTATTGCCGCATCTTGCAGCGACCCCTCGTGCCGGCTGATCCGTCGACGGCTGCAATCAGACGCTGTGAAACACCACGGCGTCGACCACCACGCAGCCCTGGCCCTCGCTGCCGAGCATCACCGGATTGAGGTCGAGACTCGCCACGCGCCCGGCGGGGTCGAGCATCACTTCGCCGACCTTCAACACGGCGGCGACGAGCGCGTCGAGATCCATCGGCGGCTCGCCGCGCACGCCCTCGAACAGCGGCGCGATCCGCAGCGAGCGGAGTGCGTCGCGCACGTCGTCCGCCGTGAACGGCGGCAGCAGCAGTTTGGTATCCTTGAAGATCTCGACATATTTGCCGCCGTCGCCGACCATCACGACCGGCCCGAACACCGGGTCGCGATGCGCGCCGATCATCATCTCGCGGCGCCCCCCGGCCATCGCGGCGACGATCACGCCGTCGAAGCGCGATCCGTTCTTCGCGATGATCTGCTCCATCTCGGTGAAGATGTCGCCGGTGGTATCCGCCGAATTGACGCCGACCCGGACCAGGCCGAGCTCGGATTTGTGGGCGATGTCGGCGGAACAGCCTTTCACCACCACCGGCCCGCCGATCGTCGTGAACGCCGCGACCGCCTCGTTGCGCGACAGGCACAGCCGGTGCGGCACCACCGGAATGCCGCGCGACGCCAGCAACGCGAGGCTGTCGGCCTCGTTGAGCATCAGCATCTGCGCGGACGCCGCGGAAGGCGTCTCGTCGGGCGCGGATGCCGCGCGTCGTGCGCGCGTCTTCGCCATTAGTTCGCGGTGCGCGAGGAACTGATGCAGCGCCGTCACCGCCTCGACCTCGGTCGGAAACACCGAGGTGCCGTTGGCGGCGAACGCCTGCGCCACGCTCGGCTGCGTCGCCGCGACCACCAGCGGCTTGCCGGTCTGCTTGGCGAACGCCGCGGCATCGCGCGAAAACGCCGGCACGTCGTAGCCCGGCCCCGCCACCGGCACGCCGATCAGAAACGCATCGGCGGCGGGGTCTTCCGCGATCACCGGCAGGATGTCGCCGAACAGCGCGCTGTTCGACAGCAGCGCGGCGGTCAGATCGATCGGATTGGTCGTCGTCGCGAAGCTCGGCAGGATGCCCTTCAGCTTGGTGTCGGTCTCGGGCGCCAGCTTCGCCATCGGCATGCCGACGGAGGTTGCGGCATCCGCGGTGAGCACGCAGACGGCGCCGGAATTGCTGATCGCCACCAGCCGCCGGCCCTGCGGCTTCCAGCCCTTGAGATACAGCTCTGTCGCCTCGACCAGCCCGCGCATGTCCGGCGCGCGCCAGATGCCGTGATGCGCGAAGAACGCGTCGACGACGCGATCCTCATTGGCCAGCGCGCCGGTGTGCGATTGCGCCGCCGCCTTGCCGGCCTCGGTGCGGCCGGACTTCAGCGCGATGATCGGCAGATCGCGATCGCGAGCGATCGACGCCAGCTCTTCGAGATAGCGCTTGTCCGGGATGCTCTCCAGATACAGCAGCATCAGCTTGACTTCGGCGTCCTCGGCGACCGCGCAGGCGAGTTCGCCGACGGTGATGTCGGCATCGTTGCCGGTGGCGTGGGTGTGGCGGACGCCGATGCCCTTCTGGCGCAGGAAGCCGACCGGCACCGTCGACAGCGCGCCGGACTGGCTGAGCATCGCGACATGGCCCTTGGCGTCTTCCGCGGCGCGGTCCATGTCGACGAACATCGTCGAGAACGACGCGATCGCGCCGGTGCCGAAATTGGCGAGCCCTTGCGAATTCGGCCCGACGATGCGCATGCCGGCCTTGTGCGCGGCCTCGACCATGCGGCGCTCTTTCGCCTTGCCGTCGACCGCATCGACCTCACCGAAGCCCGACGCCATCACCACCGCGATCTTGACGCCCGCGGCGGCGCAATCCTCGACCGCGGCGATGGCGTTGTCGCCGGCGACCGCGACGATCACCATCTCGGGCGCCTCGGGCAGGTCCTGCAGCGACGCGTAGCTCTTGTGACCCTGGATCTCGGGGCGGCTGGGATTGATCGGGTAGATCTTGCCCTTGAAGCCGAACTTGCCGAGGAAATGCACCGGCCGGCCGCCGACCTTGTTGGGATTGTCCGACGCGCCGATGATGGCGACGGATTTCGGATCGAGGGCGGCGCGGAGACGGCTCATGCAGGGGTCCTTTCGAAGAACGGAACGAGGCGGCCTGTGAACCGCGCATAGCGCGCAGTCACCCGGTCGCCGATGGCGAGATCCTGGGCGCCGTGCGCCATCATGCGGAAACCTTCCGCGGTGTCGATCAGAACGATCTTGAACGGAACATGTTCACGCGCCTCCGGCGTCGCGGCGCGGTGCACCAGCGTCGCGGCGTGGACGACGCCCTCGCCGCCGGCGCGCAGCGTGGCGAGATCGTTGCTGCCGCAGGCGGCGCAGAAGTCGCGGCGGAAATATTGCACGCCGCCGCAGGCGGTGCAGCGCTGATAGCTGATCGCCTCGATGCCCGCGGTCCAGTCGGAGGTCATCGCCGGTTCGCTCATCGCACCCGCTCCAGGAACATGCTGACATGCGACGACAGCACGCCGCCGTCGCCATGCAGCAACGCCAGCGAGGCGTCGCGGACCTGACGCTCTCCGGCCCGGCCGGTCATCTGCAGATGGGTCTCGACCAGATGCGCCATCGCGCCGCCGACGCCGCAATGGCCGTAGGACAACAGCCCGCCATGGGTGTTGAGCGGCATCGCGCCGGCCTGCGAGAAGTAGCCGTCGCGGGCGCGCGCCGCCGCCTCGCCGCGGCCGGCGAGACCGAGGTCTTCCAGCAGCATCAGCAGCGTGATGGTGAAGCTGTCATACACCGCAGCGTAGTTCACATCGGCGATCGCCGCACCGCTCGCAGCTTTGGCGCGCGCGATCGACAGCTCCGCGCCGGACGGGCCGTCCGCCGGCATCGCGGTGACGTGCTGATGCGTATGCGCCTGGCCGCAACCGCGGACCTTGATGCGATGCTGCGTGGTCGGCTCGCGGCTGACTATGAGCGCGGCGCCGCCGTCCGACACCGGGCAGCAATCCAAGAGCTTCAGCGGCGTCGCGATCGGCTTCGACGCCATCACCTCGGCGACGCTGATCGGATCGCGGAACTGCGCGCCGGGATGCGTCGCCGCATGCGCGCGCATCAGCACCGCGAATGCGGCGAGGTCTTCCTCGGTGACGCCGTGCTGGTGCATGTAACGCCACGCGACGAGACCGTAGTAAGCCGGGATGGTCGGGCCGAGCGGCACTTCGTAGACCGGGTGGCCGACCTGCGCCAGCGCCTGCACCGAGGCGTCGCGACTCTGGCCGCTCAGCCGGTTCTCGCCGCCGACCACCAGAATGTTCTTCGCCGCGCCGCTCTCGACGAGCTGATGCGCCAGCATCGCCATCGCCATGCCGGTGGCGCCGCCGACCTGCACGGCGTGGCAATAGCTCGGCCGGATGCCGAAATGCTCGGCGAACACGGTCGCCAGCATGATGTGCGGCATCGTCGTCGAATAGCCGCACAGCAGTCCGTCGATATCGACGCGCGTCAGCTCCGCATCGGCGAGCGCCTGCTCGGCAGCGTCGCGCATCAGCGATAGCGTGGTTGAACCGTCGATCCTGCCGAACGGCGTGAGGCCCGTGCCGGTGATGTAGCTCATGGCGCATATCCGCCGCTTGGCAATAACCTCTCGTTCGTCATTCCGGGGCGCCGCGCAGCGGCGAACCCGGAATCCATAACCACCGTCAGGGAGTGTGGATTCCGGGCTCGCGCCAAGAGGCGCGCCCCGGAATGACGAACGAGAAGCTGATGACGACCGACTCCCCTCCCCCTTGCGGGGAGGGGTCGGGGGTGGGGGTCCGCAAGCACTGAGCGCGTCGCTACCCCCGACCCTCCCCCGCAAGGGGGGAGGAAGAAGAGGCGCCGTTGCACCCGCAGCGCCGAGCCAGGGGAGTTGTTAGCACCACGCGTCATCTCAGCTCGCCGCCTTCGCCGCGGCCGGCAGCTTCAATGCCCCGCATTCCGCGAGCGCCGCGATCTCCTCGTCGCTATAGCCGACCTCCCCAAGTATCTCCGCGCCCTGCTCGCCCAAACGCGGCGCCAGGCGCTGGCGCTCCACCGGGGTCGCCGACCAGGTCGCCGAGACCTTCATGTCGCGGATCGGGCCTTCGCTCGGATGCGCGACGACGGGGAAGAAATCGGTCGCCAGCAGATGCGGATCGTCGAGCATGGTTTCGAGATCGTGCATCCGCATCGCCGGCACGTCAGCGGCGTCGAGCAGCTCGGTCCACTCTGCCGTCGTGCGGGTCTGAAAGATCCGCGCCAGCTCGGCATAGACCACGTCGATGTTCAGCGCTCGCCGCGCGAAGCTGGTGTAGCGCTCGTCGGCCAAAAGATCGTCGCGGCCGACTGCGCGCAGGAAGCTGACCCACTGCTTGTCGTTGTAGACCATCGCGCAGATGTAGCCGTCGGCGGTCCGGTACGGCCGCCGGTCCGGCGATAGATGCCGCGCATAGCCGCCGCGATCGAGCGGCGGCTCGTAGGTCAGTCCGCCGAGATGATCGCCCATCACGAAGCTCGCCATCGTCTCGAACATCGGGATGTCGACGCGCTGGCCCTGCCCGGTGCGGTCGCGATGCACCAGCGACGCGCAGATCGCGCCGACGGCAGTGAGCCCGACGACGCGATCGACCAGCGCGTTCGGCACGTAGCGCGGCATGCCGTCGCCGATGCGCGCATTCAGCGCCGGCAACGCGGTGGCGCCCTGGATCAGATCGTCATAAGCCGGCTTGGCCGCATACGGCCCGTCCTGGCCGAAGCCGAACAGGCCGGCATAGATCAGCCGCGGGTTGATCGGCGCGACATCATCATAGCCGAGCTTCAGCCGCGCCATCGCCTGCGGGCGGACGTTATAGACCAGCACGTCGGCGCCGGCGATCAGCCGCAGTGCGGCGTCGCGACCGGCGGCGTGTTTGAGATCGATGCAGATGCTGCGCTTGCTGCGGTTGGCGTTGAGAAACACCGGGCCCATGCCGGGATGGCGCGCGGGGCCGATCTGCCGCGTGACGTCGCCGTCGGGGGATTCGATCTTGATCACGTCGGCGCCGTAGTCGCCGAGCATCTGGGTCGCATAGGGCCCCATCAGCACCGACGTCATGTCGACGATCTTCACGCCCGCAAGTGGCCCCATCGTCGCGATCGCTCCCCGGTGCGGATTTCGGCGCTCTCCGCGGCGCCGTCGTTCCGGTGTAGCGTGGAGCAATCAGGCAGATCAAGCTGGCCCACGACATGGCGCCCTGCGGCCCCGCGCAAGGCCCGAGATGTTCCGCGGCACGGAAACGTCGCGCGAGATCATTGACCGCGGCCAGCGATGTCCTCATTGAGCAGCGACCCGGACAGCCGCGATCCCGCCCGCCGAGGCCAGATGACGACGCATCACAAGATATTCTCTGCGACGCCGTCGCTGCCGGCGATGGGGATCGGCGCGCTGTGGCCATCGCCGGGCTGGGACGCGGAGCGCGGCTTTCCCGAATTCAGCTTCATCTGGCGCGACTACCGCATCAGCAAGCAGGCGATCGGCGCGCTGCAACGCATCGCCGGCCGCGCCGACGCCGCCGCCACCGACCGGCTGCTGCTGCTGGCGCCGCACGTCACCGGCTTTCGCCTGACGCTGGCGATGCTGATGCATCCGCGCTGGCCGCTGCCGATCTGGCGCGCGCTGCAGCTGCGCAACCGGTTGACCCGCAGCGGCGAGATCAAGGTCGCGTATCCGTCCGATCTGATCGCGCGGGCGACCGCCTGGCGCGTGCACGACAAGGGCATCGAGCTCGACATCCACGCGCAACTGCTGCAGGGCGACGATTGCCCGTGGGAAAGCATCACGACGTTCTATTATCGCGGCCGCTTCGCGCCGCAGTTCTCGCGCGGCGCGGCCGAGGGCGCCGCCTTCGCGTCGCCCGTGGTCGACGCCACGCTGCGGCCGGTCGCGCATTGGAACGTCGAGGGCGATCGGCGGCTGCGCTGGGCGCGGCTGACCGGCGACGCCAATCCGCTGCATCTGCTCGACGCCTATGCGCGACGGACCGGCTTCGCCGCGGCCTCGGCGCATCCGCAGCGGATCGCCGCGCAATGCCTCGGGCACCTCGCGCCGACACAGGCGCCGATGCGGCAGCTCGACCTGTGGCTGAAAGGCCCGGTGTATTACGGCCGCGACGTCACGCTGCGGCAGGCGCACGCGGCCGACAGCGACGATTTCGCGCTGTGGGTCGACGGCGACGAGCGGCCGGCGATGGTGGGGCGGCTGTCGGGTGCGATCTGATCGGAGTTCGTCCGCACGGCGTTAGCCGTCACCCTGAGGTGGCCGCGCAGCGGCCCTCGAAGGGCGACGGCGGGATGCGAGCCTGCGGCAGTCATCCTTCGAGGCTCGCTGCGCTCGCACCTCAGGATGACGGTCAGGACTTGCTTCGGCGGATGACTACTTCACCATCTTGCGCAGCTCGGTCTTCAGCACCTTGCCGTAATTGTTCTTCGGGAGCGCCTCCAGATAAACGTAGCGTTTCGGGCGCTTGAAGCGCGCGATGGCATCGCGGCAATGCGCGTCGAGCGCGGCATCGTCGGGCGCGGAGCCCTCGGCCAGCACGACGCAGGCGACGACGTTCTCGCCCCATTCGGGATCGGCGACGCCGATCGCGGAGACCTCGCGCACCGCGGGATGCGTCAGCAGCGCTTCTTCCACCTCGCGCGGATAGATGTTGGTGCCGCCGGAGATGATCACGTCCTTGGAGCGGTCCGACAGCGTGAGAAAGCCGTCGTCGTCGAGCCGGCCGACGTCGCCGGTGCGCAGCCAGCCGTCTTTCAGCGTCTCGCCGTTGGCGTCCGGATTGTTCCAGTAGCCGCGCATCACGGTCGGGCCCTTGGCCTCGATTTCGCCGGTCTCGCCGGCCGGCAACACCTCGCCGTCGGCGCCGGTGATCCGCACCGACAGCGCGCTCTGCGCGGTGCCGACCGAGGCCAGCCGCTGCAGATAGCGCGGATGATCGACATCGGCGTGCAGCTCGCGCTTCAGCGACGTGATCGCCATCGGCGACTCGCCCTGTCCATAGATCTGCACGAAGCGCTGGCCCATCACGTCGAGCGCGTCGCGGATGTCGGCGAGATACATCGGGCCGCCGCCGTAGACGATGGTGCGTAGCCCCTCGCCTCGCTCGCGCGGCGCCTGGCCGCCTCGACCAGACGCTTGATCATCGTCGGCGCGGCGAACATCGCGACATTGCCGAGCTGTTTGCCGAGATCGAGCACCTCGTTGGGATCGAACCCCTTCGACGGCGGCACCACGTGACGCGCGCCGAACCTGGTGTGGATCATGTTGTAGAGCCCCGCGCCGTGCGAGATCGGCGCGGCGTAGAGCGCGGCATCGTCGGGCGACACCGCGTCGACATCGGCGAGATAGCACAGCGACATCGCGACCAGATTGCCGTGGCTGAGCATCACGCCCTTCGGCCGGCCGGTGGTGCCGGAGGTGTAGAACAGCCAGGCGAGATCGTCGTCCTCGCGCGCGACAGGCGCCGCCGGCCCTCCGCCGCTGCGGGCGCGGATGTAGGCGTCGCTGTCGAGCGCCAGCGTCGCCATGCCGGCCGGGAATTCGCGCGCGGCCTCGTTGAAGGTGTCCGCCGTGTCGTCGCAGATCAGCGCCAGCCTGGCGCCGGAATTGCTGCAGATCCACGCCGCCTCGCGGCCGTGCAGCTTGGCGTTGATCGGCACCGCCACCGCGCCCGCCCACCAGATGCCGTACAGCGCCTCGAGATACTGCGTGCAATTATGCGCGAACAGCGCGACGCGATCGCCGGGCGCGACGGCGTAGTCCTGCTGCAGCGCTGCGGCGAACGAGGCGGCGCGCGCCGCAAAGGCTGCGTAGTCCGCCTCGATGGTGGTGCCCGTGAGCAAGGCGGGCGCAGCCGGCCGCAGCCTTGCGATCGCGGCGAGCCATTGCGCCAGATTCATCGCGCGCCTCTCAAGTGAATTTGGACGAAGGGGTCGTTGATGCCGACTCACTCACGCGTCATGGCCGGGCTTGTGCCGGCCATCCACGTCTTCGATGCGGAGCAACCTTCAAGACGTGGATGCCCGACACAAGGCCGGGCATGACGAACGAGCGGCCATTACTTATTTCGCCGGCTCGAGGACCGAGACATAGTTGGCGACGGCGGCGCCGCCCATGTTGAAGATGCCGCCGAGCTTGGCGTCCTTGATCTGCATGCCCTCCGGCGCCTGGCCGAGCAGCTGCATCGCGGTCAGCACGTGCATCGACACCCCCGTGGCGCCGATCGGATGTCCCTTGGCCTTCAGGCCGCCGGACGGATTGATCGGCAGCTTGCCGTCCTTCTGGGTCCAGCCTTCCTTGATGGCGCGGGCGCCCTGCCCCTTCGGCGTCAGCCCCATCGCTTCGTATTCGATCAGTTCAGCGATGGTGAAGCAATCGTGGGTCTCGACGAAGGACAGATCATCGAGCGTGACGCCGGCGTCGGCCAGCGCGCGCTGCCAGGCCACGGTGCAGCCTTCGAATTGCAGGATGTCGCGCTTCGACATCGGCAGGAAATCCTGCGCGTGCGCCCGGGCGCGGATGTTGACGGCCTTGCCCATCGCCTTGGCGTTCTCGGCGCTGGTCAGCACCAGCGCGGCGGCGCCGTCGGAGACCAGCGAGCAGTCGGTGCGCTTCAGCGGCCCGGCGACGAACGGGTTCTTCTCGCCCTCGGCGCGGCAGAACTCGAAGCCGAAATCCTTGCGCATCTGCGCATAGGGATTCGCCACGCCGTTGTGGTGGTTCTTGGCCGCGATCATGGCGAGGGCGTCGGACTGGTCGCCGTATTTCTGGAAGTATCGTTGCGCGATGATGCCGAACACCCCGGCGAAGCCCGCGGGCGTCTCGCCGTCTTCCGGCAGATAGGAGGCGCGCAGCAGGTTCTTGCCGATTTCCGGCCCCGGCGTGCGCGTCATCTGCTCGACGCCGACCACCAGCACCACCTTGGCGGCGCCGGCCTCGATCGCGCGGATGCCCTGATGCACGGCGGCGGAGCCGGTGGCGCAGGCGTTCTCGACGCGGGTGGCGGGCTTGAAGCGCAACGCCGGATCGGCCTGCAGCACCAGCGCGGCGGTGAAATCCTGTGGCGAGAAGCCGGCGTTGAAATGCCCGAGCACGATTTCATCGACATCGCCGGCGGCGATGCCGGCATCGGCGATCGCCTCATTAGCGACGCGGACGATCATGCTCTCGACGGTCTCGGCGTCGAACTTGCCGAAGGGCATATGCGCCCATCCAACGATGCTGGCGGTCATGGCGTTTCTCCTCGATCCGGTTGCTGGTTTGGCCGGAATATAGGACGACCGTCAGCCAAAAGCATCCCCCTCGTCAGCATGGAGGCGTGGCGCCGGGCGAAGGTCGGATACCGCCCCCGTTTTCGTCATTGCGAGCGAAGCGAAGCAATCCAGGGGCTCCGTACACGGCGCTTCTGGATTGCTTCGTCGCTTCGCTCCTCGCAATGACGCCTTGGGCAGTGGCGGCTACTTCACGAATGCCCCGCCCCGTTCGTCCTCGATGTGAATCCGGATGATGTCGTCGAAGCTCTGTTCCGCCGTGGTGAAGCCAAGCGCGCGCGCGCGGTCGGTCGCAAAATTGCGCGGCCAGCCGGCGACGATGCCGTTGATCACCGGATCGGGCTCGCGCCTGATCCTTGCCACGACGCCTTTGCCGGCGACGCGTTCGAGCGCCGCGATCTGTTCGCCGACGGTCGCGGCGAGGCCCGGCATCGACAGATTGCGGCGCGGGCCCAGCGTCGCCGTGTCCATCGTGCCGGCATGGAGCAGGAAGCCGACCGCCGAGCGCGGCGAGGCGTGCCAGTGCATCACCTCGTCCGACACGGGGAGCACCGCCTCGTGGCCGCTGAGCGGTTCGCGGATGATGTTGGAGAAGAAGCCGGACGCCGCCTTGTTCGGCTTGCCGGGGCGGACGCAGATCGTCGGCAGGCGAATGCCGACGCCGTCGAGAAAACCCTTGCGCGTGTAGTCGGCGATCAGCAGTTCGCAGATCGCCTTCTGGGTGCCGTAGCTGGTCAGCGGCGCCGACAGAAATTCATCGCCGATCCTGTCGGGAAACGGCGCGCCGAACACCGCGATCGACGAGGTGAACACCAGCCGCGGATGATAGTCGTCGCCCTCGGCGCGGATCGCGTCGATCAGATGCCGCGTGCCGTCGAGATTAATCCGGTAGCCCTTGTCGAAATCGGCCTCGGCCTCGCCGGAGACGATCGCGGCGAGATGAAAGATCACGTCGGGCCGATGCGCCACCAGCGCAGCCGCTTGCTCCGGCTCGGCGAGATCGCTGGTGATCGTCGTGATCGGCATCGCCGCGTTGGCGGGCTTGGCCGACGCGACCACGTCCTGCAGCGTCATCCGCGTGATCTCGCGGCTGCCGAGGCGGCCATCGGCGAGCAAGCGGTCGGTGAGTTTGCGGCCGACCATGCCGGCGGCGCCGAGGATGAGGATGTGCAAGGTTGATGTCCTTTGACGTTGTCATTCCGTGGCGCGCGAAGCGCGAACCCGGAATCTCTCTTCAAGGTGAGGTGCTAACGTGCTCGTTTCAGATTCCGGGTTCGCGCGGCGCGCGCCCCGGGATTACGGCCTGAGATGCTGGGCGTACTTATCATGCCTTGATGACTCGTCACCATCCTTCGAGGCTCGCTGCGCTCGCACCTCAGGATGACGCTGTGGTTGGAGCCGTCACCCTGAGGTGCTCGCCCGCTCGGGCGAGCCTCGAAGGGCGGCGGCATGTTCTGCACGAGCGACTATTCCTTCACCGCCCCGGTCATCGCCGACACGTAGTGCTCGACGAAGAACGCATAGAGGATCACCAGCGGCAGCGAGCCGACCAGAGCGCCGGCCATCAGCGAGCCCCATTTGTAGATGTCGCCATCAACGAATTCGTTGACGATCGCCACCGGCACGGTCTTGTTCGGCGTCGACTGCAGGAAGGTCAGCGCGTAGATGAACTCGTTCCAGCACAGCGTGAACGAGAAGATGAAGGCCGAGATCAGCCCCGGCACCGCCAGCGGCACGATGATCTTGGTCAGGATCTGCCAGCGCGAGGCGCCGTCGATCAGCGCGCATTCCTCCAGCTCGAACGGGATGGTCTTGAAATAGCCCATCAAGAGCCAGGTCGAGAACGGGATCAAGAGCGTCGGATACACCAGGATCAGCGACAGCGGCGAGTCGAACAGGCCGTAGGCCTGGATCACAGAAGCCAGCGGAATGAACAGGATCGACGGCGGCACCAGATAGGCGAGGAAGATCGCGCCGCCGACGCTGTCGGCGCCACGGAAGCGCAGCCGCACGATCGCATAGGCCGCGAGCACCGAGGCGATGATCGACAGCGTGGTCGCGGCCGCGGCGACATACATCGTGTTCCACAGCCAGCGCGGATATTGCGTCTCGAACAGCAGCTTCGAGATGTGCTTCAGCGTCGGCTTGACCACCCAGAACGGGTTGTAGGTGTCCATGTCGATCAGCTGCTCGTCGGGTTTGATCGAGGTCAGCGCCATCCAGTAGAACGGGAACAGCAGGATCACGACGATGATGAACAGCGGCAGATACAGCGTCACCAGCCGGCGCGGCAGCGACTCCAGATAGCTCATGCCCTCGCTGTCGTCGTCCTTGGCGACGGTCGCGGCCTTGACGGCGAGGCGCGGATCAGACGCGGTGGTCTCAGTCATTGTCGGTTCCTTGCTGCCACTTGCGGCGCTGCATGCCGAACCACGAGATCGCGATCGCCGCGAGCAGGAACGGGATCATCGCGGTGGCGATCGCCGCGCCCTCCCCGAGCCGCCCCGAGAGAATGCCGCGCTGATAGCTCAGCGTCGCCATCAGATGCGTGGCGTTGACCGGCCCGCCGCGGGTCAGCGCCCAGATCAGCTGGAAGTCGGTGAAGGTGAACAGCACCGAGAACGTCATCACCACGGCAATGATCGGCGTCAGCAGCGGATAGGTGATGTAGCGGAAGCGCTGCCACGAGGTGGCGCCGTCGAGCGTCGCGGCCTCGTACAGCGATGGCGACACCGTCTGCAGCCCGGCGAGCAGCGTGATCGCCACGAACGGCACGCCGCGCCAGATATTGGCGAAGATCACGGATGCGCGCGCCCATGTCGTGTCGCCGAGGAAATTGATGTTCTGGTCGATCAGGCCGAGCTTGATCAGCGACCAGGAGATGATCGAGAACTGCGAATCGTAGATCCACCAGAACGCGATCGCCGACAGCACGGTCGGCACGATGAACGGCACCAGCACCGCGGCGCGGATCATCGCCTTGAACGGCATGTGCCGGTTCAGCAGCAGCGCCAGATACAGCCCGACAGCGAATTTGATGGCGCTGGCGACCGTCGTGTAGAGGATGGTGTTGAACACCGACAGCCAAAAGATCGAATCGTCCCACAGCCATTCGTAGTTCTCGATGCCGACATAGACGCCGTCACGGCCGATCCGTGCGTCGGTGAAGCTCATCCAGACGCCGAGGAACAACGGATAGGCCAGGAACAGGATCAGGAACGCCGCCGCCGGCATCATGAACCACAGCGCCAGCCAGTTGCGGTTGGTCGAGAGCCGCTGCCACGCCGACGCGCCGCCATGCGACCGCGAAGGCCCGGAGGTCTGGATGGTGGTCATTCACAACTCCGTTCGGCCATCATCGGCCGACTGACAGAACTAACGACCTCAGGTTCGTCATTCCGGGGCGCGCCTCTTGGCGCGAACCCGGAATCCATAACCACCACCGGGAGTATGGATTCCGGGTTCGCGCTACGCGCGCCCCGGAATGACGAATTCATGGCCTCAATTTCCGCCTCACAGAAAGATCAGGGCCTCATGGTTCGAGACGCCCGGCTGCGCCGGGCTGCTCACCATGAGGGACGACCTCGCCGTCATTGCGAGGAGCGAAGCGACGAAGCAATCCAGGCTGGACGCGTGGCTCTGGATTGCTTCGCTTCGCTCGCAATGACGCCTCCCCTAAGCCCGGAAGATGCGCTTGGCCGCGCGTTCGGCGCTGCTCATTGCGGTCTTCACGTCTTCGCGGCCGGTGCAGTAGTTCGCGAACATGTCGACCACGACGAAGTCGGCGATCGCCGCCGCCGCATTCTCGCCCATCTGGCCGTCGCCGGCGGGCGTGGAAGCGGTGCGGCCGACGTCGCGATACGGCGTGTTCTTCGGGTCGGCGGTCCACATCGGGTTCTTCTCGTAGTCGAGCAGGAACGGCGACAGATAGCCCTGCGCCGCCTCGACCCACGGGTTGAACTGCTCCGGCTCCATCATGAAGGCGGTGAACGCCTTGCAGGTGTTCGGAAACTTGGTGAAGTTGTAGATCAGGATCGGGAAACCGAGATGCAGCTCGCGGGTCTTGCCGCTGACGCCGGCGGGCAGATGCGCGTGGTCGATATCCGCCGCCATCTCCTTGTTGTCCTTCTTCGCCGCGACGTAGATCGAGATGCCGTTGACGGTGAGATAGAGCTGGCCGGCGAGAAACGCCTTGTTGTTGGAGGCGTCGTTCCACGACGCGGTGCCGGGAATGAAGTTCTCGTACAGGCCCTTCACATAGTCGAGCGCCTTGGCGGTCTCCGGCGAATTGACGACGACCTTGTTGTCCTTGTCGATCAGCTTGCCGCCATGCGCCCACAGCGCCCAGTGCACCCAGCCATTGGCGTCGCCCGAGGCGTGGCCGAGCGCCATGCCGGCCGGCGTGCCGTTCTTGTTCATCGCCTTGATCAGGTCCGAGAAGCCGGCGAGATCCTTCGGGAATTCCTTGTGGCCGGCTTTCTCCGCGGCGCTGATCCGGTAGTTGACGAGGCCGCCGGTGGCGGCCACCGGGATGCCGATCCACTTGCCGTTGTGCATGCCGTAGGCCTTGCCGGACTCGGTCCAGCCGCCGCACTTCTTGGCGAGATGATCGGCGACGTCGGTGACGTCGGTGCATTTGCTCGGGAACAGGAACGGCAGCGAATACAGCCCCCACACCATGTCGAGCCCCTGCCCGGTATTGGCCGCGACGGACGCCTTCGGCTGGATGTCGTCGTAGGATTCGTTGGAGACGTTGATGGTGACGTTGTTGGCCTTCTGGAACGCGTCGACGATCTTCATGAAGGCGACGTCCTCGGCCTCGACGAAGCGCTTCCAGCGCAGCAGATTGATCTTGGCGCCGGCTTCCGGCTTCCACGGCGAGGTCTGCGCCCAGGCCTTGGCGTAGCCCAGCAACTGATCGGCGGACATGGTCGCCGCAGCGGCCAGTGTCAGCGCGCCACCTTTCAGCAACGAGCGGCGATCGAATGTGAAGTCAGTCATCGTCCGTTCACTCCTCTTTATTGCCTATTTGGTCTTGATTGCGATCGTACTCGTCTTGTCACTACCTTCGTCGATCGAGCCAATGGTTCGATCTGCGGCATCAGAGCCGCGTGCCGGTCTCCCTGTCGAACAGATGGGCGACGTGCGGCCTCGGCTGCAGATGGATGACGTCGCCGGGCTGCACCCGATGCCGCTCGCGGAACACCGCGATGATCTCCTGCGCGCCGACGCGCGCGACGATCTGGGTCTCCGATCCGGTCGGCTCGACCACGACGACCTCCGCCGCGATGCCTGTATCGGCGAAATCGAGATGTTCGGGGCGGATGCCGTAGGTGATCGGCCGGCCGCTGCTGTCCGCCGGCGCTTCGCTGATCGGCAGCCGCGCGCCGTTCGCGGTCTCGACGAAGGGCTGGCCGCCATTGACCGTCAGCGTGCCGTCGAGAAAATTCATCGCCGGTGAACCGATGAAGCCGGCGACGAATTTGTTGGCGGGGTTGTCGTAGAGATCGAGCGGCGCGCCGATCTGCTCGACGATGCCGTCCTGCATCACCACGATCTTGTCGGCCATCGTCATGGCCTCGATCTGGTCGTGGGTGACGTAGACCGTGGTGGTCTTCAGCCGCTGATGCAGTTCCTTGATCTCGGTGCGCATGGCGACGCGCAGCTTGGCGTCGAGATTCGACAGCGGCTCGTCGAACAGGAACACCTGCGGATCGCGCACGATCGCGCGGCCCATCGCGACGCGCTGGCGCTGGCCGCCAGAGAGCTGCCGCGGGAAGCGGTCGAGCAGCTTACGCAGGTCGAGAATGTCGGCGGCGCGATTGACCTTGGCGTCGATCGCCGCCTGGTCGGCGCCGCGCAGCTTCAGGGAGAAGCCCATGTTCTGGGCGACGGTCATGTGCGGATACAGCGCGTAGTTCTGGAACACCATCGCGATGTCGCGCTCTTTCGGCTGCACGTCGTTGACGACGCGGTCGCCGATCGAGATGGTTCCGGAGGTGATCCTTTCCAGCCCCGCCAGCATGCGCAGCAAGGTCGACTTGCCACAGCCCGAAGGGCCCACCAGCACGACGAAAGCGCCGTCCTCGATCGGAACCGTCACGCCATGCAGGACCTCGAAGCCGCCGAATGATTTCCGCACGTCGTGAATCTGCACCGACGCCATACGTCACCTCCCGGGCCGGCCTGTTGAATGCGGTCGTTGCCGCAGGCCGGATGTTTGTTGACGAAGCTCTTACCAGACTTTTGCGGGGATGTCGCGCCAACAAATTAACTGGCGCTATCGGCATCACCGCCAATTGCGGAGCCGCACACGGCATGTCAGCATGCGCCTCCGCCGAATGACTCACCATCAATAAGCTCGAGACGCCCGAACAACGGGCGTGTGCGCTGCGGGAGAAACGATGAACAAGATCACCCCGGGGACCGCCCGGCGCAAACTGCGTTCCAGCGAATGGTTCAACGACCCGCACAATCCGGCGATGACCGCGCTGTATCTCGAGCGCTATCTCAACTACGGGCTGACGCGCGGCGAATTGCAGTCCGGCAAGCCGATCATCGGCATCGCCCAGACCGGCAATGATCTGTCGCCGTGCAACCGTCATCATCTGGAACTGGCGCAGCGGGTGCGCGAGGGCATCCGCGCTGCCGGCGGCATCGCGATGGAATTCCCGGTGCATCCGATCCAGGAGACCGGCAAGCGGCCGACCGCGGCGCTCGACCGCAATCTGGCTTATCTCGGTCTCGTCGAAGTGCTGTTCAGCTACCCGCTCGACGGCGTGGTGCTCACCACCGGCTGCGACAAGACCACGCCGGCCTGCCTGATGGCGGCGGCGACCGTCAACATCCCGGCGATCGTGCTGTCCGGCGGGCCGATGCTGAACGGCTGGCATGATGGCGAGCGCACCGGCTCCGGCACGGTGGTGTGGAAATCGCGCGAGCGCCTCGCCGCCGGCGAGATCGACTACGAGGAATTCATGGAGATCGTGGCCTCCTCGGCGCCGTCGGTCGGCCATTGCAACACCATGGGCACCGCGTCGACGATGAACTCGCTGGCCGAGGCGCTCGGCATGTCGCTGCCGGGCTGCGCCGCGATCCCGGCGCCGTATCGCGAGCGCGGCCAGATCGCCTACGCCACCGGCGTGCGCGCGGTCGAGATGGTGTGGGAGGATCTGAAGCCGTCCGATATCCTGACGCGCGAGGCGTTCGAGAACGCCATCGTGGTCAATTCGGCGATCGGCGGCTCGACCAACGCGCCGATCCATCTCAACGCGCTGGCGCGCCACATCGGCGTGGAGCTCACGATCGACGATTGGGAAAGCGTCGGCCACAAAATTCCGCTGCTGGTCAACATGCAGCCGGCGGGATTCTATCTCGGCGAGGAATATCACCGCGCCGGCGGCGTGCCGACGGTGGTGCGCGAACTGATGACGCACGGCAAGATTCACGAGGACGCGCTGACCGTCAACGGCCGCACCATGGGGCAGAACTGCGCCGCTGCGCCCGCACCCGACGGCGACGTCATCAAGTCCTACGACGGGCCGCTGGTGCAGGACGCAGGCTTCCTGGTGCTGCGCGGCAATCTGTTCGATTCCGCGATTATGAAGACGTCCGTGATCTCGCTGGAATTCCGCGAGCGCTATCTGTCCAACCCGAAAGACCCCAATGCGTTCGAGGGCCGCGCCATCGTGTTCGAGGGGCCGGAGGATTATCACGACCGGATCGACGACGCTGCGCTCGACATCGACGAGCACTGCATCCTGTTCGTGCGCGGCACCGGGCCGATCGGCTATCCGGGCGGCGCCGAGGTGGTGAACATGCAGCCGCCGGCGGCGCTGATCAAACGCGGCATCCATTCGTTGCCCTGCATCGGCGACGGCCGCCAAAGCGGGACCTCGGGCTCGCCGTCGATCCTGAACGCGACGCCGGAAGCGGCTGCCAATGGTGGGCTCGCGATCCTCAAGACCGGCGACCGCGTCCGTATCGATCTGAACAAAGGCAGCGCCAATATTCTGATCAGCGACGACGAGTTGAAGCAGCGCCGCGCCGATCTCGACGCCGCCGGCGGCTTCGCCTATCCGAAACACCAGACGCCGTGGCAGGAATTGTATCGCCAGACCGTCGGCCAACAGGCCACCGGCGCCTGCCTCGAACTCGCGACGCGCTACCACGACATCGCAGGGACAGTGGGCGTGGCGCGGCATAATCATTGATGCGCCCGTGCTGACGAAGGACCTCTCCTCGCGTAGCAGTCGAACCTCTCCCCGCGTGCGGGGAGAGGTCGGAAGTTGCGCGCAGCGCGACTTCCGGGTGAGGGGGCGCTTCGACACGGCCGAGCCGCTCGCCTCGCCGAGACGCCCCCTCACCACAGCCCTCTCCCCGCAGGCGGGGCGAGGGAGTTATCACCACCGCGCGACGTCATTCCGGGGCGCGCGCAGCGCGAACCCGGAATCCATACTCACTGACAGGGGTTATGGATTCCGGGTCTGCGCCCTGCGGGCGCATCCCGGAATGACGAACTCAAAGTAAACGCGAAGACGCAAACTGATCCAAAAGCTGATCCAAGGGAAACATCATGTCCGACCGATTGAAAGGCAAGCGCGCATTCGTCACCGCGGCGGCGGCGGGGATCGGGCGGGCGTCGGCGATCGCGTTCGCGCGCGCGGGCGCCGAGGTGTTCGCGACCGACATCGACGAGGCCGGGCTCGCGTCTCTCGCGACGGAAGGCATCGGCGAAGCGGCAAAACTCGACGTCCGCGACAGCGACGCGGTGGCGGCGATGGCGCAACGCGTCGGCACGGTCGACATCCTGCTCAACGCCGCCGGCTTCGTGCATCACGGCACCGTGCTCGACTGCTCCGATGCGGACTGGGACTTCTCGTTCGACCTCAACGTCAAGTCGATGCACCGCACCATCCGGGCGTTCCTGCCCGGCATGCTGGAGAAAGGCGGCGGCTCGATCGTCAACATCTCCTCGGCCGCCGGCGTGTTCAAGGCGGCGCCGAACCGCTACGTCTATGGCGCGACCAAAGCCGCGGTCGCCGCATTGACGCGCGCGGTCGCCGCCGACTTCATCACCAAAGGCATCCGCTGCAACGCGATCTGCCCCGGCACGATCGAGACCCCGTCGATGCTCGGCCGCGCCGCCGCCGCCGGCCCGCAGGGCCGCGAGATGTTCGTGGCGCGCCAGCCGATGGGCCGGCTCGGCACCGCCGAGGAAATCGCGTCGCTCGCGGTGTATCTCGCCAGCGACGAGAGCGCCTTCACCACCGGCGTCGCGCATATCATCGACGGCGGCTGGACGCTGTGACTTGCTCACCTCTCCCCGCCCTTTTGCGGGGCGAGGTCGACCGGCGTAGCGCAGCGAAGCCGGTCGGGTGAGGGGCAAGGCACTGTGCTGCATCCGACCTCGGCACTTGCGGGCCGGCCGCAGCCCCTCACCCCGACCCTCTCCCCGCAAGAGCGGGGCGAGGGAGCAGGTTTCCGATTCGGCTGCGGTCGTGCCCAGTTGATAAGACCGACGACACAAGATCAGCAACTACACGCGGGAGCTTCGTGCCATGAACACCATCGATCTCAATCACCGCTGCGCCGTGGTCACCGGCGGCGCGCAGGGGTTCGGCCGCGCGATCGCCAAGCGGTTCGCGGCGTCGGGGGCGCGGGTCGCGATCTGGGATCACGACATCGCGCTGGCCGAGACGACTGCGAAGGAGATCGGCGACGACGTCGTCACCGCCTATCAGGTCGACGTCACCGATCCGGCGGCGGTCGACGCCGCGCGCGACGCGACGATGGCCGCATTCGGCAAGATCGACATCCTGGTCAACAATGCCGGCATCGCCGGCATCAACAAGACCGTCTGGGACACCGATTACGACGAGTGGCGCAGGGTGCTGCGGGTCAATCTCGACGGCCCGTTCATCGTCTGCAAGTCGATCGTGCCGCTGATGATCGCGCACAAATACGGCCGCATCGTCAATATCGCATCCATTGCCGGCAAGGAAGGCAACCCCAACGCCGCGCACTACTCGGCCTCGAAAGCCGGGCTGATCGCGCTGACCAAATCGCTCGGCAAGGAACTGGCGTCCTACGACATCGCCGTCAACGCGGTGACGCCGGCCGCCGCGCGGACCGCGATCTTCGACCAGATGACGCAACAGCATATCGACTTCATGCTGTCGAAAATTCCGAAAGGCCGCTTCGTGCTGGTGGAAGAACTCGCCGCGATGGTGGCGTGGCTGGCGTCGGAGGACTGCGCGTTCTCGACCGGCGCAGTGTTCGATATTTCGGGCGGCCGCGCGACGTATTAACTTCGAACCGTACTAACGACCGTTCGTCATTCCGGGGCACGACAGCGAAGCTGGCGTGAACCCGGAATCCATAACCCCTGTGGTCAAGTTTGGCATGGCTTTGGCCATGCCGCGATTAACAACCAGCGATAGGGGTTAGGGATTCCGGGTTCGCGCTGCGCGCGCCCCGGAATGACTTGGGTGAGAGGTCGCGTACGTGTCCCGGGCGCGGTGCGGCGCGCAGCGCTGCTCCGCAGACCCGGGACCCCGCTGTGCTTGAAGTTTCGATCGCAACGGGGCTGTGGAGTTCTTGCGCCCGCCGCGATCGAGCAACCGGGATCCCGGATCTGCGCAGCGGCACTGCGTGCCGCAGCGCGTCCGGGGAGCGGGTCGAACGAACGGGTCGAACTACCCCCTGCCCTTGGTCCGGAAGATCACCGGCAGGCTGAAGGTCAGGCCCTCGTCGGCGATCAGCGGCGGCGGGGCCGGCACCGGATCGGAGCGCTTGATCATGTCGATCGCGGCCTGATCGAAAGCGGCATCGCCGGAGCCTTCGACGATCCGGGTCGCGAGCACGTGGCCGACCCGGTCGAGTTCGAAGCTGACCACGATCCGGACGTTCTTCTGGCTGCCGTCCTTCGGATAGCGCTTGTGCTTGTCGAGATAGGCGACGAGTTCCTTCTGCCAGGTGGCGCGAATGCGCTGCGCGGCCTGGCCGACGCCCTGGGCGGGGGCGACCGAACGCGGACCTTCCTTGGCGGTCTCGTTGCTCGGCATCGCGGTGGCTTCGGCGGCGACCGATTCGGTCGAGGCCTGCTGCTGCACCACGGCCTTTTCCTTCACCTCCTCGTCGGGCTTCTTCGCCTCCTGCGTAGTGACGACGCGGTCGGCTTCTTCGGTTTCCTGCGGCGTGTCCTTCGGCAGGTCGGTTTCCTGAACCTCGGCCTTCTGCTCGTTCAGCGCCGGCGACGCGGCCGACGCATCGGTGTCCGGACCCGGCGGCAGATCGGTCGCCTCGTGCTTCGGCGACATCATCTCGAGCCCGACCTCGATCGCCGGCGCGCCGAGCGCGTCGTCGTCGACATCCTCCTCCCGATGCGCCATCGCCAGCGCCACGCCGCCGACATGCAGCGCGACCGCGGCGACCCCGGCGATCAGCCAGAGCGTGCGCGAGGGTTTGTGGGAAAAATCGAACTCGGTCATGCGTTACTGCGCCCCGGGCGTCGACCCGGGCACGCCCTCCAGCGCCACCAGCTTGATCTTGGCGTAGCCGCCGGTGCGCAGCATCTCCAGCACGTCCATCAGTTCGCCATACGGCACCGCGCGGTCGGCACGCACGAAGATGAATCGATCCTTGGTCATGTCCGGCATCCCATCCAGCGTGCGCACCAGATCGACGCGCTTGACCTGCTCCTCGCCGATCGCCACCGCGAGATCCGGCTTGATGCTGACATAGGTCGGCTTGTCCGGGCGCTTCTGCGGCGTCGCGGTCGAGGTCGGCAGGCTGACCGGCAGATCCACCGTCGACAGCGGCGCGGCGACCATGAAGATGATCAGCAGCACCAGCATGACGTCGATGAACGGCGTGACGTTGATCTCGTGGGTCTCGTCGAAATCGTCGTCGAGGCCGTCGGAATCGTTGAGCGAGACCGCCATCGGCTACTCCGCCGCGCGGGCGTGACGCCCGCTGCCGTGGCTGCGATCGAGATCGCGCGACAACAGCCGGCCCGCCGCGCCGGAGGCACGCGCGACCATTTCGAGATAGACCTTAATCTCGCGCGAGAAGTGATTGTAGATGATCACCGCCGGAATCGCCGCGACTAGGCCGATCGCGGTGGCGAGCAGCGCCTCGGCGATGCCGGGCGCCACCACCGCCAGATTGGTGGTCTGCGATTTCGAAATGCCGATGAAGCTGTTCATGATGCCCCACACCGTGCCGAACAGGCCGATGAACGGCGCCGTCGCGCCGATGGTGGCGAGAAAGCCCATGCCGTGGCGCATGTGCCGCGACTCGGCGCGGACGATTTCGCTGAAGCTCGACGCCGCGCGCTCCTTGATACCCTCGTCGCTGGCGAGCCCGGCCGAGACCCGCGCCTCGCGCAGCGCCGCGGCCAGCAGCATCGACAGCGGGCTGGTCTTGTCGCCGAGCGCAAGCTGCGCTTCGGACATCGACCGCGCTTCCGCAATCTGCCTCAGCGCCGAGCGCAGCCGCAAGCGGGCGCGGCCGAGTTCGATCTTCTTGGCGATGAGGATGGTCCAGGTGATCATCGAGGCGAGCGCCAGACCGACCATCACCGCCTTCACGACGATGTCGGCCTGCAGGAACATCGACCAGGGCGACAGTTCGGCAAGTCCCGGCGTCACGCTGCCGTTCGGCGCTGTCCCGGAGGCCGGCAAGGCCTGGGTCGCGCCGGTCGTCTCCGGCGCGGCAGCCGTCTCGGGGGCGGCCGCGGGCTCGGATGCGGTCGCGGGCTGCCCGGCCGAAGGCGTCGACATTGCAGGAGCGGCGGCAGGAGGCTGCTGCGCAGTCGGCTGTTGCGCGAACACAGGCGCAATCGGCCCCAGCAGGACCGCGGCAACCAATGCGACGGCGATCGATCGAATTTTCGACAGTTTCATACTTCGGCCCAGTAGCGGATGAGGTTGTGATAGATGCCGGTCAATTTGACCGTTTCAGGGTCGTCGCGTCCCAGCCGCTGGACCAGGGCCTGAATGGCACCATCGAGATCGTAGATCATGCTGCGCGCATGAGCATCTCGTATCATGCTCTGCAGCCAGAAAAAAGACGCGACCCGCGCGCCGCGGGTGACCGGCGTGACCATGTGCAGGCTGGTCGACGGATACAGCACGCAATCGCCGGCCGGCAGCTTGACCTCGTGCGACCCATAAGTGTCCTCGACCACGAGTTCGCCGCCGTCATACTCATCAGGCTCGGCGAGAAACAGCGTCACCGACAGATCGGTGCGGATACGAAGCCCGGTGAGCGGATCGCCGCGCACCGCATTGTCGACGTGGATGCCGAAATGATGATTGCCCGCCGCGGCATAGCGGTTGAACAGCGGCGGAAAGATCTGCAGCGGCACCGCCGCCGAGACGAATTTCGGATTGGCGGTGAGGGCCTGGATGATGCGGCGGCCGAGCGCACGCGCGAGTTCGCCGTCCGGCGGCAGCTGCTCGTTGCGCTTGACCATGGCCGACTGCGCGCCGGCGGTGGAGCGTCCATCCTCCCAGTCGGCGCCGTCCATGAGATGGCGGAACTCCGCCACCTCATGCTTCGACATCACCTCGGGAATGCAAACCAGCATGGCAACTCCGGCTCGGGCACGCGTCAGAGCGTGCCGCGCATGGTGAGAAGCACCGAACGGCCCGGCGCGATGAACACGAACGGCGAGGCGCTGCGGTAAAACGCGTCGTAATAGGTCGTATTGAGGATGTTGTTGACCGACAGTTTGGCAGTCAGGTGCTTGTCGACCTTGAACTCGACGAAACTGTCGAACCGCCAATGTTCCGGCAGAACGTTGCCGTTGATGGCGCCGAAGGTGCCGCCGTAGATCTTTGAGGCATAGGTCGCCTGCCCGCCGACTTCCCACTGCTCGCCGAAACGATATTTGCTGAGCAGATTGAACGACTGATGCGCGATGTTGGCGAGCTGCGCGCCGATCTGGGTCGGATCGACCGACTGCAGCACCTCGCTCTCCATCAGCACGAGGCCGCCGAACACGCTCCAGCGATCGGTGATCTTGCCGGCGGCTTCGAGGTCGATGCCGCGGACGCGATACACGCCGGTGGAGAGGATGTTGCTGCCCACGGTCTCGCGAGCATTCGACTTCTCGGTCTGGAACAGCGCGCCGGTCAGCAACAGATGGCGATCGAACAGTTCCCATTTGGTGCCGACCTCGACCGCCTTGTTCTGCTCGGGCTGCAACGCCTGGAAGGTGGTGTTGTTGACGACGAGACCGCCATAGGCGGTGCCCGAAGCGTCGAGCTCGGCGCCGACCGGATTGGACGAGGTGGCGTAGGCGGCGTACAGGCTGGCATAGGGCAGCGGCTTGACCACGGCGCCGAGATTGTAGTTCCACATGCCGGATTGCACGCCGGTCGACGCGGTTCTGCTTTCGCCGTTGATGCTGTAGTCGTCGTATCGCAGCCCGCCGTTGAGGATGACGAAGTCGTTCCAGTTCGCGGTCTCGATCACATAGGCCGATTTGGTGTCGACCGTGATGTAGGTCGGGTTGTAGGCGCGCTGCGGCGTGCTGGCGAAATCGAACTCGTTCGGCGGCGACAGCAGCGGCACGGTGATCCGATTGCCCGTCTGGAAGCCGGTGAGTTCCGAGGTCAGCCCCGAATAGGTGTCGCGCATCACGCTTTCGCGGGAGACTTCGGCGCCGGCCACCATCGTGTGCTTCACCGGGCCGGTATCGAATTTGTAGGTCAGGTCGGTCTGGTTGGCGAGCACGTTGGTGACCTGATAGCGGCTCTGGGACGCCAGCTGAACGGTGGTCGCGGTCGGGTTGCTCGGCAGCGTGCCGATGTAATCGAGCACCGAACGGGCGGCGCGCGAGCGATTGCTGAGCGTGAGATCGGGCGTGATCGCGAACTCGCCGATCACCGTGCCGAAATCCTGCTGCGCCTTCTGGAAGTCGCGATTGACGAAACCGTAATAGGTGCCGCGCGGCACGTTCACGCTGGTCGACGGCTTTCGCAGCGTGGTGTTGTAGGGCACGCCGAAATCCGGCAGGCCGTCGAGATCGGTGTGAACGTAGTTCGCGGTGATCTTGACGGCGTCGGTCGGCGTCCATTTGATCGCGCCGAGGGTGCCCCAGCGGTCGTCATAAACGTAGTTGCGGCCGGCGACGTTGGCCTTCTGGTACAGGCCGTCGAACCGCACCGCCAATGTCGGGCTCAGCACCTGGTTGACGTCGACGGTGACGCGCTTGGTGGCGTCGGTGCCGAAGGTGGTTTCCGCCTTGGCGAAGTTGCCCGCGGTGGTGGCCTGCTTGGTGACGATGTTGATGGCACCGCCGGCGGTGCCGCGGCCGGCCAGCGTCGATGCCGGCCCGCGCAGAATTTCGACCTGCTCGGTGAAGAAGTTCTCGCGGATCGACACCGCCGGATCGCGAATGCCGTCGATGAAGACGTCGTTGCGGGCGTCGAAGCCACGGATGAAGAAGCGATCGCCGAAGGCGTTGCCGCCCTCCCCGGTGCCCAGCGTGACGCCGGCGGTGGAGCGCGCCACGTCGCGCAGCGAGGTCGCATTCTTGTCCTGCAGGATCTCTTTGCTCAGCACCGTCACGGTGCGCGGGGTATTCAGCACCGGCTCGGTGAACTTGGTGCCGGACAGCCGGTCGACCTTGTAGGGCGCGTCCGCATCGGCATAGGGGTTGCGATCCGCCGACAGCGCGCCGGCATTGGGGAACGGCACCGGCGCCACCTGCGCCGGTTGGGCTCGCCTTGCCGCGCGACGCAGCGCGGTGCGGGCACGCACCTGATCCGGCGTCGGCTTCGCAGCCGGGCGCGGCCGCGCCACAGGGGCATCGACGGTCACCGCAGGCAGGCTCGACTGCTGCGCCTCGGCACCGCCGATCGACGCCACTGCGATCATCCCGGCGACGGCCGAGACCTTGCGGCCATAATGGCTGTCGAACTCTTCGTCGACCATTCGGATCGACGCTTCCGCACGTAGCGACCTCGGTGCCTTGACCCCAATCATAACTGCCCCCAAAAGCATGCAGTTGCTAATTACCTGCAGTTTCAGTGGTATCGGTCGTGAAATGGAGGGTCAACGCGCGCGCGCCTTTGTCGCGCTGGAATCACTCAAGATGAAAATCGTTCTAAACTATGAGCTCCGGAAACATCCGGAGGCGAACGACCAGATGCGTCTGAAATGCCGATAGAATAAGCATTTGCGCGCTCTTTGCGCGAAATGCCACGGTACACGGATGGTGGCGACCTGGCGGTGTTATTCCGACGGCGGGCTCGGCGGCTTCATCAACGAGAACAATTCGTCGACTGTATGCTGCGCGATCACGCGCACACGGTCCGTATCCAGCGCCCCGTCGATCCTGATCCCGCTCACGACGGCACGGATCTCGTCGCGAAACTCGCTGAGGAAACGCAGCGGATCCGGCTGATCGTTCGCGACGCGTGCGATCAGGCCGGTGATCAGAATCTGGCAGGCGATCATGCGGCCGTTCAGCTCTTCCATGCATGCTCCGGCTGGCGTGGCGAGGGTGGGCCACAACTGCTGCGGCGGATATGACCGACCGCGGGGGCGCTGACAATTGGAAGAGTTCTGAACTGGGACGCCACCCACTGTCCGCGCCGGACAGGAGCGTGAAGAGAGCTGTCGCGCAGATGCCGCTCGGAGACAGGCCGTCGCCGATCTCCGTCCCGGCGGGCGAACGACGACAGTCGCCCCGGCGAGGCCCAGCAGGCAGCGGAACGAGGTGGGACGGATCGGTGTCCCGCCGGCTTTCTTCCGCAGGAAGCCCTTGCAGGGACGATGCGAGCCCGTTAGAAGTCGCCCACATCCGGGGCGTGAAGCGTCAATTCAGCCCGCGCCCGGCACCAGATAAATGCCTGATCCCATTCGGCATTTAGGCGGTGGGGAATGGTGTAACGGTAGCACAACAGACTCTGACTCTGTTTGTCTAGGTTCGAATCCTAGTTCCCCAGCCATTCCGCGATCGCGTTAAATAGCTGAAATCATTGAGCATCTTATGGCGGGTGCCAACGCGGTCCCAGCGTTCTTTCATTCTACAGCCGTCTCCCTTGCGATGGAATCGGCAACCAGTGTTCTGGGTTGCTCACCAAAGGCACAGCCTCATGGTGGTGAGGAGGCGCGAAGCGCCGTCTCGAACCATGCGCCGCAGGCGATGCCGTCTCCGCATCCTTCGAGACGCCCGGCTTCGCCGGGCTGCTCAGGATGACGATTCAATGGATGCGGCAAGGACGATATCGCTGCAATCAATCGATGAGCCGCTCTGCCCTGAATGAACCAGGATATCCGTCTGGAAGGACAACGAGCGAACTCGCACGGCTACAGGTGCATCACAGCTCTATCGTGAGCATCAAATCCTTTGTCCGCCCGACGCGTCGATCCTCTGGCCGGTGACCCAGCCGCCGGCTGGCGACAGCAGAAACATCACAACCTCCGCGATGTCCCGTGGCTGGCCGAGGCGTCCGAGCGCGATCGAGTCGATGGTGGCGGCCGCCCGTGCCGGATCCTTGTCGAGCGGATTCATGTCGGTCACGGTCGCGCCCGGCAGAACGGCGTTGACGGTGATGCCGCGAGGGCCGAGCTGCTTGGCGAGCACCACGCTCAGCGTTTCGAGCGCCGCCTTGGACGGCGCATAGATGCTCATGTACAGAGCCGCCGCGCGCGTCCCCATCGACGAGACATTGACGATGCGGCCGCCGTCCCTGATCGCGGGATGCAACGCCCGGATCAGGAAAAACGGTGCGCGCAAGTTCACCGCGATCATGTGGTCGAAGATGTCCAGATCGACCTCGTCGATGCCGTGGCGGCCGCCATGGCCGGCATTGTTCACCAGAAGGTCGAACGTCCGCTGCCCGGTTCGCCGCTCCACCTCGTCCAGAAATCTCTTGGCGAGCGTGTCGGGGCCGTCCTTCTCGGACAGATCGGCCTGCAGGATGAATCCGTCCCCGCCGGCGTCGCGAATGCTGTCGAGCGTGGTTTGGGCCGCATCGGCGGCGCCGGCATAGTGAACCGCGACCAGCGCGCCTTCACGCGCCGCCTCGATTGCGATCGCCCTTCCGATGCCGCGGCTCGCCCCGGTCACCAGCGCGATCTTGCCGGCCAGCCGTCCGCTCATGCCGCGGCTTCCGCGCCGGACGACACCGACCAGCCGTTGCTCGCCTCGAGCTCCCGGGCTTCACGGATCAGCGCGGCACGGTCGATCTTGTTGGTGCCGGCCCACGGCAGGTCGGCGACGAAGCTGACGCGGCGCGGATGCTGATAGGTCGGGCCGTTTCGCAACGAGTAGGCCTTGATGTCCTCGGTGGTGGCGTGCTGGCCGTCGGCAAGCACCAGGAAAGCCACCGGCATCTGGCCCCGCTCCTCGTCGGCGAGCGGCACGACGGCCGCCTGGCGAACCGCGGGATGGCCTTCCAGCATCTTCTCGACGTCGCCCGGATAGATGTTCTCGCCGCCGCAGACGAACATGTCGTCGGCGCGGCCGATGAAGTAATAGAATCCGTCGGCGTCGCGGCGCATCACGTCGCCGCTGTAGTACCAGCCGTCGCGCATCACCGACGCCGTCTTTTCCGGCATGCCGCGGTAGCGGTTCATCAACGCGGGATTGCGCATCAGCAGCACGCCCTCGTTGTCGTCCGGTCCGTCGACGAGCTTCACCATCGCCGGATCGATCGGATAGCCGATCGTCATCGGCGGCAGCGGCTTGCCCTGCGGATGGGCGCCGAACACCGCGGGGCCGGCTTCCGTGGTGCCATAGCCGTGCGTGAGGGCGGCAGACGGAAACGCCGCCTGGATCTTGTCGGCCATCGCGCGGGTGATCGGCGCCGAGGCCAGCGCCAGCCGCTTCAGCCGGCTGTAATCATTGGCGGCGAGCAGATCCGGCTCACGCAGCAGCCGCGCGAACATCGTCGGCACCGCCGTGACCGCGGTGACGCCGTAATCCGCCAGCGCCTGCAGATAGCGCCGGCCGTCGAATCCCGGCATCAGCACCATACAGGCGTTGCTGGCGAAGATGGCCTTGGCGCCGAACAGCCCGTTCATGTGGAACAGCGGCTGCGCGATGATGTAGACCTCGTTGGAACTGTCGGCGTCGCCGACCTTGGTGCTGAGTGCCCAGAGCTGGCTGTCGTGGCTGAGCTCGACTCCTTTCGGCCGTCCGGTGGAGCCGGAGGTGTAGAGGATCTGCCCGAGCTCGCCCGGCATGGCTTCCACCGTTTCGAAATCGCCGGGCTTGATCTGTGCTGCAAAGCCGCCCTGCCCTTCGTCGTCGAAGTCGAGACACGGGATCCCCTCCGGCAACAGGCGCCGCGCCTGCGCGTCGACGAAGGCGAATTTCGAATCGGAGTCGCGCAGAACGAAATCGATCGTCTCCGGCGGCTGCTTGGTGTTCACCGGAAGCGCGACATAGCCCGCCCGCATGATGCCGAAATAGGTCGCGATATACTCGGCGCGATTGGACGCGAGGATCGCCACTGTCGTTCCTCTGGCGAAGCCGAGCCCGGTCAGATAGGACGCCACGCCGTTGGCGAGCCGGTCGATTTCGATGTGGCTCCACACCCTCGGCTGGTCGGTCCGCAAATCGATGATCGCAGGGCGGTTCAGATCGCCGGAACGATCCACCAGATCTCCGAGATTCTTCCAACGGACGCTCATGCCCATCCTCCTACCTTGTACTTGCCCTCGACCTTGGGGCCGAACGACGATGTGGACTTGTTCTCTGTGGTATCGAGCTGGTCGACCAGATCGTAGTGACAGGCCGTCTTCCGGTTCTCGCCGAGCGACCGCAAGTTCGGCCGCTCCTGCCGGCAGCGGTCGGTGACGAACGGGCACCGCGTCGAGAACGCGCAACCTTCCGGCAGATTGGTCGGGCTCGGCAGGTCACCTTGTAGCACGAAGCGACGGCGGCCGCGCATCACGCCAGGGTCGGCGACCGGCGCCGCCGCCAGCAGCGCCTGCGTGTAGGGATGCGCCGGATGCTTCCAGATCGTCTCGGCAGACCCGGTTTCGACGATCCGTCCCAGATACATCACGATCAGCTTGTCGGCGATGTGCTGCACCATCGTCAGATCGTGTGAGATGAACAGATACGACACGCCGAGCTTGTCCGACAGATCCTGCAGCAGGTTGATCACCTGGGCGCGGATCGAGACGTCGAGCGCCGACACCGGCTCGTCGCAGATCACCAGTTTCGGCTTCAGTGCCAGCGCGCGGGCGATGCCGATCCGCTGCCGCTGACCGCCCGAGAATTCGTGCGGATAACGCGCGGCGGCGTCCGGCGGAAGTCCGACCTGCACCATCAGTTCGGAAACCCGCTCGGCAACGGCCTTGTTGTCGTAACCTGCGACCTGCAGCGGCTGCGCGATCAGGTTTCCGACGGTGCGGCGCGGATTGAGCGAGTTGTGCGGATCCTGGAAGATCATCTGCATCTTGGCGCGGATCGGCCGCATCGCCGCTGGCCGCAGCCCGGTGATTTCCTGGCCGTCCAGCACGATCTGCCCGTTGGCCGCCGGGATCAGCTGCATGATCGCCTTGCCGAGGGTGGACTTGCCGCAGCCGGACTCACCGACCAGCCCGACCGTCTCGCCGGGCTCGATCTCGAGGCTCACATCGTTCACCGCGTGAACGGTGCCCGACGAGGTCTGATAGTCGACGACCAGACTACGCACCGACAGAAGCGACATGGCGGTCCTCCATTTCGGCAGCAAGGAAACATGCGACCTGGTGTCCGGCACCCTGGCTGATCAACGCCGGGTCCTCGACATGGCAACGATCGAACACCAGCGGACAGCGGTTGGCGAAGCCACAGCCCGTCGCGCGGTCGGAGAGCCCCGGCACGGTGCCTGGAATCTCGACGAGTCGGCTGCGTCGCTCGTCGCCGGGTTTCGGCGTCGCGCCGATCAGGCCTCGGGTGTAGGGATGCCGCGGATCGTCGAACAGGACATCGACCTGCGCCTCCTCGGCCTTCTTGCCCGCATACATCACGGTGACGCGGTCGGCGACGTCGGCGATCACGCCGAGATCGTGGGTGATGAAGATCATTCCCATCCGGGATTCACGCTGGATGCCCTTCAACAGTTCGATGATCTGCGCCTGGATCGTGACGTCCAGCGCCGTGGTCGGCTCGTCGGCGATCAGCAGTTTCGGCTCACAGGCGATCGCCATCGCGATCACCACCCGCTGGTTCATGCCGCCGGAGAGTTCGTGCGGAAACGCCTCGAGACGACGCCGTGCATCCGGAATGTGGACGCGATCGAGCAACTCCAGCGCGCGCTTTTCCGCGGCACGTCGATCGAGCTTGAAATGCCGGCGGATCACCTCGGCGAGCTGATAGCCGACGGTGTAGACCGGATTCAGCGAGCTCATCGGGTCCTGGAAGATGATCCCGATCTCGCGCCCGCGCACGGCCTGCATCTTGCCGTCGCTGAGCTTGGTCAGGTCGCGCCCCTCGAGCAGGATGGCGCCGCCAGTAATCCTAGCCGGCGGCGTCGGCAGCAGCCCCATGATCGCCAGCGACGTCATCGACTTTCCGCAACCGGACTCGCCGACCAGGCCGAGCGTCTCGCCATGCTCGACGGTCAATGAAAACCGGTCGATCGCCCGCAGCACGCCGCGCCGGGTGAACAGATCGACTTCCAGGTCCCGGATTTCAAGCAGTGCCGTCATCTCAGCGATCCCTCAGCTTGGGATTGAGTGCGTCGTTGAGGCCGTCGCCGATCAAATTCATCGCCAGCACCGTGAACATGATCGCCAGCCCGGGGATCGCGCAGATGTACCAGGATCGCCGGATCAGCGTGCGGCCGTCGCCGATCAGCGCTCCCCAGCTCGCCACGTTCGGATCGCCCAGTCCGAGGAAGGAAATCGCGCTCTCGAACAGGATCGAGCTGCCGATGATCACC
Source organism: Rhodopseudomonas sp. NSM (assembly GCF_052445935.1). Taxonomy (NCBI): domain Bacteria; kingdom Pseudomonadati; phylum Pseudomonadota; class Alphaproteobacteria; order Hyphomicrobiales; family Nitrobacteraceae; genus Rhodopseudomonas; species Rhodopseudomonas sp. NSM. The sequence goes on from NZ_JBQTCH010000002.1 coordinate 823,232, forward strand.
GACGCCAGCACGATCACCGGCGGAATCGCATTGGGCAAAACCTCCCGGGCCATGATCCGGATGTTGCTCATTCCCATCGAGCGGCACGCCAGCACGAATTCGCGGTTCTTCAGCGTGAGAAATTCGGCGCGCGTCAGCCGGGCGATGCCGGGCCACATCGTGATCCCGATCGCCACGATGATATTGTTGATCGACTGTCCCAGAATGGCCACCACCGTCATGATCAGCAGGATGTTGGGAACCGTCTGGAACAGCTCGGTCAGCCGGGTCAGGATTTCGTCGACCCAGCCGCCGAACCACGCCGCGGTCGCGCCGATCACCACGCCGATCGCCGTCGCCGTCAGCGCGGCGACGATGCCGATCATCAGGGTGGTGCGCGCGCCGTAAGCGACCATCGCGAAGATGTTACGGCCGATCGAATCGGTGCCGAGAGGAAACCGCGGATTGGTGAGCGGCCAGACTTCGGGCCGGGACACGATGCGCAGCGGGTTCTTGTCGATCAGCCACGGCGCCGCCAGCGCCAATCCAATCACCACCACGAGGATGATCATTCCGAACACCGCGCCGCGGTTGCGGGCGAACCGCACCGCGAATTCGAGGAAGGCGGAGGAAGAGCTACCATGCATGTTCATCGGCTCCGGATTCTCGGATCAAGCCGGTAGTAGGCGAGATCGACCAGCAGATTGGCGACGGTCACGACGACGGCCGAAAGAACGAATACGCCCAGCACCACCGGGTAGTTGCGGCTCATGACGCTGTCGAGCATGAGGCTGCCGATGCCGGGCCAGGAGAACACCGCCTCGATCACCACCGATCCGCCGAGCACCGTGCCGAGCTGAAGGCCGAGCAGCGTCACCACCGGCAACAGCGCGTTGCGGAACACGTGTGCGATCACCACGCGCGTCTTGCTGAGACCCTTGGCGCGTGCCGTGCGCACGAAATCGAGCGAGAACACTTCGAGCATCGAGGCGCGCATCACCCGCGTATAGATCGCCGCATAGAACAGGCCGAGCGACAAAGCGGGCAGGATCAGATGCTTGAGCACGTCGACGACGTGGCCGAACGGGCCGTACTGCGCGCCGATCGTGGTCATGCCGCCGACCGGCAGCCAGTCCAGCTGCACCGAGAAGAAGATGATCAGCATGATGCCGAGCCAGAACGTCGGCGCGGCGAAGAAGAACACCGCCGCCAGCGAGATCACCACGTCCCACGCCGTGTTGACCTTCACCGACGCGATCACGCCGGCGATCATACCGAGCGTGACCGCAACTCCCAGCGCCGTCAGCATCAGGAGCAGCGTCGATGGCAGCTGCGCCATGATGATATCGAGCACCGGCGCGTTCTGACGATACGAATAGCCGAGATCGAAGCTGAACACCGACCAGATGTAGCGCAGAAGCTGGACGACGGGCGATTGGTCGAGCCCGTACAATTGCTTCATACGCTCCAGCGTGGCCGGGTCCGTGACCTGCTGCTCGGACGTCATGATGTCGAGCAGCGATCCCGGCGCCATCTGGATGAGCGTGAAGTTCATCACGATGACGCCGAGGATCAGGGTCACGATCTGAAACAGCCTCCGCAGGATCGCGCGTTTCATCGATCGGTCTCCTCTCGTGTTCAGACGTCGAGCCAGACGTCCGACAGACTGTCGGCGGAAATATCGGCACGATTGCCCATGCCCTTGACCTTCTTGGCCAACATCGTGGTCGAGATCAGTTCGACCAGGACGGTGATCGGCAGGTCCCGTGCCACGATCTCTTGCAATTTGAAGGCCAGTTCCTTGCGCTTGGCTTCGTCGGTCTCGACCGACATCTTGCCGACGATGGCGTCGATCTCGGGGTTGGAATAGCCGTTGGCGTTGCGGAACGCGGCGCCTTTGACGATGCCGCTGGTGGTGACGTAGTCGGTCTGTTGCGGCACCAGCTCGACGCGAGCGGCGTAGTTCGACAGCGCGATGTCGTAATCGTAGTCGCCGTAGATCTGCTTCAGCGACGTCGCGCGATCGGGCACGGTCAGACTGACCTCGACGCCGATATCTTCCAGATTCTGCTTCACGAACTGGCCGACCTTGCCGTTCTCCTCGAACCAGCCGGCGGCGAGCAGATTGAGCTTGAAGCGCGACTTGCCTTTCTTCGGATAGCCGGCGTCATCGAGCATCTTCGCCGCCTTCTTCGCATCGAACTCGTAGCGCGGCAGATTCGGGTTGTAGAATTTCGGATTGGTGGAGCTGACGAACGAGGTGCCGGGCTTGGCGCGGCCGAAATAGACCACGTCGGCGATCGTCTCGCGGTCGATCGCGGTCAGCAAGGCGCGGCGGACCGCCGGATCCTTGACGATGTCGCGTCGGCTGTTGAACTCGATCGTCGACGCCCAGGCGGCGCCGAGATAGCCGTCGGTCGAGGCCTCGAACTTGCCGGTCTTGGCGAGCCGGTCGATGTCCGGCGCCGGGATCGGATTGAAGATGCCGAGCTGCAGTTCATCGGCCTCCAGCGCGGCGGTGCGCGACGCCGCGTCCCTCCAATAGCGCATCACCAGGCCGTTCAGATACGGCTTTCCGGCGTCCCAATATTTGTCGTTGGCGGCGTACTCGATGTGGCTGCCGCGCACCCACTGCTTGAACTTGAACGGCCCGGTTCCGATCGGTGCGTTGTTGGCGGGGTTGGTGGCGATCTCCGCGCCGTCATAGACGTGCTTCGGTATCACCAGCGCGGTCGCCAGCACCGACTTGAAGAAGAATTCGGGAGTCGGTTCGCTGAACGTCACCCGAACCCCGCCGTCGATCGCCTCGATGCCGGCGAAATTCTTCAGCGCCGCCTTGGCGATCGTCTGCGACCAGTATTTGTTCATGCTGAAGATCACGTCGTCGGCCGTGAACGGCTTGCCGTCGTGCCAGGTCACGTCCTTGCGCAGCGCGATGTCGTAGGACTTGAAGTCCGCCGACGGCTTCAGGCCGGTGGCCAGCACCGGGAAGAACTCCGCCTTGCTGTCCTGGCGAAGCAGCGGCTCGAGGATCTTGGTCGAGCTGATCAGCGGGCTGGACCCGCCGCCGCCGGGCACGAACACCGCCTGCGGCTCGAACCCGCCCCAGGTCGCGACCAGCAACCCGCCCTTCTTCGGCGTCGTCGCGGCGAACGCGGCCGACGACGAACCAAACGACGTACCAGCGGCGATCGCGGCAAGGGCAGACGTGCCCAGGAACACTCGTCTGTTCATATTGCTAGTCATTGGGATCTCCGTTGAGGAAGAATGGACGTTGTCGGTCGGCCGCGGAGCGCGAGCTCTGCGGGAAATTGGTCCGCTCAGGCGCCCGCCGGGATCGCGTAGGATCCACGGCCGATCGCGACGAGAGCGCCCTTGTCGTTGAACAGATCGACGTCGGAGACACCGACGGTGCGGCCGAGACGACGCACCCTGGCGGTCGCCACCAGGCCGGTGTCGACCGCGGGACGCAGATAGTCGACGCGGAAATTGATCGTCGGAATGCCACCCCCGACCAGCATGGCGATCGCGAAATCGCCGACCGTATCGATGATCGAGGCCAGCGGGCCACCGTGCCACTGCCTGGTGCCGGGTCCGCGTTCGAATTCGGGCCGGAACGGCGCATGCATCGTCAGCACCTGTTGCTCGAGGTCGATCTCGGTGACCTTCAATCCGCAGAACGCGATGAAGGGCGCGTTGTCGGCCATCGCCTGCAGGCCGGCGATGTCGAGCGGCTTCGCCGCGGTCGAGCTCATGGAGTCACCACGAGCTTGCCCAGCACCTTGCGGTCCTCGAGCACACCCATCGCTTCGATGGCATCCTGCAGCGGGAAGGTGCGGTCGATCACCGCCTTCATTTTGCCGATACGGATCAGTTCGAACAGCTTCAGGATGTCTTCGCGCTCCCAGCCGTTCGAACCGAAGATCTGCAATTCGAACGTCCAGATGAAGCGGATGTCTTCGGTGGGATTGAAGCCGGCGGTGGCGCCGCAGGTGACGAGCCGCCCGCCCTTGCGCAGGCATTTCAGCGAGGGCACCCAGGTGTCGCCGCCGGTGAAGTTGACCACCATATCGACGCCGGCGCCGACCGCGGCCTTGCCGGCCCGCGGCTTGCCGTGGCGGGTGCGGCACTCCTGCATGAAATCGACCTCGCTGTAGAGGATGATTTCATCGGCGCCGATCTCGGTGAGCCGCTGCCCCTTTTCCGGCGATCCGGCGCAGGCGATCACATAGGCGCCTGCGGCCTTGGCGAGTTGCACGCAGCAGATTCCGACGCCCCCCGAGGCGCCGAGGATCAGCACCTTTTCGCCTGCCGACACCCGTCCGATCGTCGTCATCATCCGCAGCGCGGTGCCATAAGCCACCGGCAGGCTGGCGGCCTGCTCGAACGAGATGTCATCGGGTAGCGCGATCAACTGGTGCGCGCGGGTGACGCAGTATTCGGCGAGCCCGCCGTGGCGGGTCTCGCCCATCAGTCCGCCCTCGACCCGGTTGATCGGGTCGATCAGCACGCGATCCCCGACCTTCCAGCCCTCGACGCCGGGCCCGCAGGCCGCGACTTCGCCGGCGATGTCGATTCCCATGATGATCGGCATCGGGATGCTGATGCCCGGCATGCCACGCCGCGTGAAGATGTCGTGGTAGTTGTAAGAGGTCGCCTTGACCTTGACGAGCACGTCGCCCTCGCCCGGCACCGGATCGGCGAAGTCCTCGACATAGCTCATCTTGTCGAGACCGCCATGTTCATGAAGCAGCACTGCACGCATTGAGTTCTCCCTTTGATTCTGATGTTGCCCGCGGCTCCGCGCGCAATCGGCCGAAGCCGGACTATTCCGTAAATTCGATCGCGACGCCGAAGCTGTGCGCCGGGCCGACGCGAAGTCGGCCGTCGGCCGCAACGAACGGCACACCGCCGGCCTTCAGCGCGGCTTCAGCCTGCGCCAGCGACGCGGTCCTGAAGCCGAGACCGATCATCTGGGTCTTGCCTTCTTCGGGCAGCGGCGCATCAGCGCCATATCGCTCGGACGCAGCCTGGCGGCTGAGCGCGACGACGCGCGCTTCGGCGGCGTCGAAGCCGTAGCCGCCCGGGATCTCCATCAGCAGGCCCGGACCGAACATGCGCTCGAACAGACCGAGCGCCGCCCGCGGATCGTCGCCGCAGAACACGAATTCGGAGATGTTCTCGACGCCGTTCAGATGCGTCTGCCATTCCGGCCGGTACACCAGCTCCGGCGTCCTGTGATGGCAGAAGAACGTGCGGCCGTAGTCGAACCCGACCTTGGGCAGATGCAGCACCGTGAACGCCGCATCGAACACGCCGTCATTGGTCTCGACCGGCCTGACGAAGTCGAGCGGCTGTTCTGGCGTCACGCCGGCATGCGCGGCGTTGAGTTGCGCGCGCGCCGGATCCGGGCAGCGCCAGACGATGCCCGACAGACCTTTGGGGTCGTGCCGTTGCTCCGGCCGCTGCTGTTTCTTGCCGGGCTCGTAGCCCAGTAGTTCGAGGTAGTTGTTCTTGAAGATCGTCAGATTGTTCGACGATCCCAGCGAATGGTGACCGCGCGGCGTCAGATGGAATCCGAGCGACTGGTAAGCCGCAGCTGCGGCATCGAGGTCTCCGTGCACGAGCACGATGACATGATCCAGTTCAGCGGGCAGTCGGCCGCGCTGATGACCATCCTCTGATTCAGGCATTCAATCTCCTTGTTGGTTGGTTGGGCGTCCGGTTACAATTCTCGTTCTCGACGTTCGCACTCACTTCATTCCCGCGTCGCACTTCGACCAACGCCGTCGACGTTATTGCAGATTGCCAATCGACGCGGTTCTCCATATTTGCGCGCGTTTCGAGGTGTTCCGTCTCTGCGCGCGGCAATTCTCAGCGTGCTTTTCCTCATCGGGCCTTGCTCACCTGATTCAGCCCAGCGGCATTCGCTGTCGAACCAGCGTGGTCCAGTACGAACAGCCCCACGGGATCGCGTCGTCGTTGAAATCGAACTTCGGGTGGTGCAGCGCTGCGCTGTCGCCGTTGCCGATCATGATCATCGCGCCGGGACGCTCGTTGAGCATGAAAGCGAAATCTTCGCCGCCCAGGGTCGGCGGCAGATCGGCGGTGACGTGGGCTTCGCCCGCGACCGCACTGGCGGCAGCGACCGAGCGCTCGACGCCGACCTCCGCATTGCGCATGACCGGATAGTGGCGGAGATAGGACAGTGTCCCGGTGGCGCCGAACCCCCTGGACACGCTTTCCGTCAATTCGCGAAGCCGCGCTTCGACCGCATCCCGGGTCGGTTCATCCAGCGTGCGGACCGTGCCGCGCAGCGTCACCGTCTGGGGAATGACATTGAAGGCGTCGCCGGCCGCCATCTGGGTGATCGAGATCACCGCCGATTTCAGCGGATCGATGTTGCGGGCGACGATCGACTGGGTCGCCTGGATCAGCGAAGCGGCGATGACCACCGGATCGATCGTCGCGTGCGGCTGTGCCGCGTGACCGCCGCGCCCTTCGATCGTGATGATGATCTCGTCGACCGAGCCCATCTGCGGCCCTGGGCCGGTGGCGAAGCTGCCGAGCGGAAATCCCGGACGGTTGTGCATCCCGTAGAATTCCTGGATCGGAAACCGGCTCAGCAGACCATCGTCCAGCATCGCCTTGGCGCCGGCGCCGCCCTCTTCGGCCGGCTGGAAAATCATCGCGACCGTGCCGTCGAAGGCGCGGCTTTCGACCAGTCCGAGAGCCGCCCCGAGCAGCATGGTGGTGTGACCGTCGTGACCGCACGCATGCATCTTGCCCGGAACTTCCGAGGCCCATTCCGCGCCAGTCGCCTCATGGATAGGCAGCGCATCCATGTCGGCACGCAGGCCGATCATCCGGCCCGATGCGCGGGAGCGGCCATGGATGATGCCGACCACGCCGGTGCCGCCGATGCCTTCGTGGACTTCATCGACGCCGGCCTCGCGCAATCGCTGCGCGACCCGCTGCGCGGTTCGATGCACGTCGTACAGCAACTCCGGGTTGCGATGCAGATCGTGCCGGAACTCCTTCAGTTCGTCGAGGTAGCGCGATGTCCAGTTCTCTACGGGCATTGAAAAATCCTGAGGGTTTGCGAGTTCGCTGCCGGTCCGGTCCTCGAAGTCACGCCTGCACCGCGGATGCGCGGCGAGGCGTCAGCTTGCACATTCAAACCCCGCGCCATTTCCGGGCATCTCGAAGATGCCGGTGTCGAGAAAGCGTTCGATCGCCTCGACATGCGGCGCGATGACGATGTCCTGCTCCTTCAGCCAGGCGTCGTCGTAGTACGTGTCGGAATAGCGCTCGCCGTCGTCGCAGATGATGGTCACCAACGATCCGGCCCGGCCGTCGCGCAGCATCGCAGCCGCGCAATAGCAAAGTCCGATGAAATTGGTGCCGGTCGAACCGCCGACCCGATGAGCCAGCCTCGACGTCAGGACGCGGGCAGCCGCGATCGACGCCGCGTCGGGCACCCTGATCATCTGATCGATCACCGTCGGCACGAAGGACGGCTCGACCCGGGGGCGTCCGATTCCCTCGATGCGCGATCCGCGTGCGCATTTTTGCGCCCGGCTGTGTGATTCGTAGGCTTCGAAGAAGCACGAATTCTCGACGTCCACCCCGCACAGCCGGGTGTCGTGCTTGCTGTGGCGGATGTGGCGTCCGATCGTCGCGGAGGTCCCTCCGGTGCCGATGCTCATGACGATCCACTCCGGCACCGGGTGACGCTCGCCCGCCATCTGCTTGAAGATGCTTTCGGCGATATTGCCGGCACGCCAGTCGATCGCCCGCTCGGCATAGGTGAATTGATCGAGATAGTGACCGCCGATCTCTGCGGCGATCAGTTGCGCCGCGGCGTAGACCTCCGAGGAACCCTCGACGAAGTGGCATCGACCGCCGAAGCGCTCGATCGCGGTGATCTTCTGCCGTGATGTCGAGCGTGGAACGACGGCCACGAACGGAAGTCCGAGGAGTTCGGCGAAATAGGCTTCGGATACGGCGGTCGATCCGGACGAGGCTTCCACCAGCGTGGTGCCCGGCCCGATCAGGCCGTTGCAGAGTCCGAACATGATGAGCGAACGGCCCATCCGGTGCTTCAGACTGCCGGTCGGGTGCGTGCTTTCATCCTTGAGGTAGACATCGATCCCCTTCAGGCCGGGAAATCTCAGGCGGAACAGATGCGTGTCGACCGAACGACGGGATTCCCCTTCGAGAACGGCAACGGCGTTTCGCACCCACTCCCGCTCGGCCGCTTCGTCGCCAGGCAGGCCCGCGAACGTTGCGGGTTTGGTGGAAGGACTCTGCACCAGCGCAACCTCTAAACTCGTCATCAAGTACCGCACCTCGCGTGGGCCTCGGAGCGATCGAACCAAGATGCGATGGCCGACATCACGTCCGCATTTGCGGGATCGCGATCAGGCCCGTCGTCTTCGGTCGTCGCCCAGGGAGAGGCACACTGCTTGTCAGTTTCAGCAATCGTCTAGTTGCGAATTATCGTCATTGAATCTGCAGAAAACTTCACATATTTTACCTGTTGCAGCGCAATTTCTGGTGGCTTTGAACCAATCATGACCTCAAAATTAGATCAAATTAACCTTCGCATTCTGGCGGCGCTGCAGGCCGACTCTTCGCGCTCGCAGCGCGACCTCGCCGACGAAGTGGGCCTGTCGCAAAATGCCTATTGGCGGCGGCTGAAGGCTCTGGAGGCGAGCGGCGCCATCGCCGGCTATGGCGCACGGGTCTCTCAGGAGGCCGCCGGCGTCCCGATGACGGTGTTCGTGATGGTCCGCACGCGCCGGCATTCCGCGGAATGGCTCCGGCGATTTCGGACGCAGGTCGAGTCGATTCCGGAGGTGGTCGCGTTCTACCGGATCAGCGGCGATTTCGACTACATGCTGAAGATCGCGGCGCGCGACATGAGCAACTACGACAAGGTCTACCAGACCATCATCAACAAGACGGAACTGGAGACCGTCACTTCATATTTCTCGATGGAGGCCATCATCGATGGACGGCCGTTCCCGGTCCAGCGCTGAACCGATCCCGCCGTCGTTGCGGGCCGGCATCGACCTCGCTCGAAAACGCTTCTACAGCTCCGACAGATCGCTCGGCACATCGCCGAACGCCTTGAGCAGAACCGCGTCGTGAAATTCGCCGATCGACGGATCACCGGTCCGGCTGAACGCGACCGCGCCGGCGTTGCCGCTGGTCCGCGCCAGCACCTCGGCCCTGCGGATGGCGGCGGATGCGCTCTGGCACTCGGCCGGCTCACCGGGCACCGCGCCCTCGTCCGACGCGGTGAAGGGCAGCGCGACGTAGTAGGTGACATCGGCCATCGAATCGCCTTCCGAGCCTGCTTCGCAACAAAATTGTTCTCATTTTGTTCTTGACGAGTCAAGCGGCGGGCTGACGCCGGCGCGGTCAACGGCCGATGAGAAGCGCCTATGTGCGCCTCAGTGCTGCTTCGCCGTCCCCGCCTCCAGCTCCGCCGCGAGCGCCAGCAGGTCTTCGTCGCAATGCCGGCCGCCGATCAGCGACAGGCCGATCGGGCAGTCGTCCAGCGTGGCGAGCGGCAGGGAGAGCTGCGGCAGGCCGGCATGGCCGGCGGGACAGAGCAGTTCGAGCGAGCGGGCGCGGAAGGTCTCCAGCGCTTCGCCCGTGCTGTTGCGCAGCGGCGCGATGCCGGGCGCGGTCGGCGCGATCAGCACGGCGTCGTCCTGCAGCAGCGCGCGCATCTTCGCCGCGATGGTTTCGCGCAGCGCTTTCGCCGCGACGACCTCGGCGGGATCGAGCACCGCGGCGGCGGCGAAGCGCTCCTTGACGCCGGGACCGAACGCCGGCTTCACCGCGTTCACCCAGTCGCCATGCGCGGCCCAGGCTTCGGCGGATTGCAGCACGCGAAACGTGTTGCGCCATGCCGCGCGCTGATCGCCCGCGACGTCGACCGGCTCCGGCTTGCCCAGCAATCCGGTCAACCGCTCGAGCCCCGGCTGCAGCGCCGCGACGACGCGCGGCTCCAGCGCGTCGAACAGATCGCGCGCGATCAGCACGCGCTTGGGACGGCGCGGCGCGCGGACGCCGTCGAGCAGCACCTCACCCACCCGCGCCATCAACGCGGCGCTGCGCGAAAACCAGCCGACGGTGTCGTAGCTCGGCGCCAGCGGCACCGCGCCGTCGAGCGGAATCCGCCCATGCGTGGTGCGGATGCCGTAGATGCCGCAATAGCTCGCCGGCAGCCGCACCGAGCCGCCAGTGTCCGATCCGATCGCGAAATCCACCAGGCCGCCTGCGGTGGCCGCGGCCGATCCGCTCGACGAGCCGCCGGGAATCCGCCCAGGCGCGGCCGGATTGATCGGCGTGCCGTAATGCGCGTTCTCGCCATTGAGGCTCCACGCCATTTCGTCGGTGTGGGTCTTGCCGACCATGGTGCCGCCGGCCGCGAACAACCGGTCGACCACCGGCGATGACTGTGTCGGCACCGGATGCGTCGCCAGCCATTCCGGGCTGCCGGCGCTGGTCGGCAGACCCGCGACGTCGAAGAAATCCTTCACCGCGAAGCTCAGCCCGGCCAGCGCGCCGCTGTCCTGCGTCCGCCGATCGCCCAGGCCATAGGTGCAGAACGCGTTCAGAGTATCGTCGACCGGCATCGCCTTCTCCGTGAGTTTCTTGTTGTCGCCGCGCGGCGAGATCAGTTCGGTTTGTGCAGCATCGCGGCGGGTTTGTCGAATGTCCGCACGCCGCGCTTCAGCCCGAACAGCGGCTGTGCGATCTCGCACACCGCCTGCGCCTTGGTGGCGCAATCCAGCACCACGAGATCGGCCGGATGGCCGACGGCGATGCCGTAATCAGCGCGGTTGATCAGCTTCGCCGAGCCAGACGTCACCATATCGAGGCAGCCGGTGAGATCGGCGGTCGCCGCGACCTGGGTGACGTTGGCGTAGAGATTGATCATCCGGATCAGCGAGCAGTCGCCGAACGGCGTGAACGGGTTGAGCACGTTGTTGGTCGATATGCTGCAATTGACGCCCTGCGCGCGCAGCTTGTGCGCAGGCGTGACGCCGCGCGGCACGTTGTGGTCGGCGTCACGCCCGGTGAGAAACAGATCGGTCGCCGGCAGCACGGTGACGGCGACGCCGGCGTCCGCAAGCCGCTTCGCCGCGGCGTCGAATGCGGCCTTGGGCATCGCCGACAGTTTCGTCACATGCCCGATCGCAACGCGGCCGCCCCAGCCGGTGGCGTCCGCCATCCGGCACACTTCGTCGAGATCGAGATGCGCGGGGTCGAGCCCGAAATCGAGATGGAAGTCGATGTCGACGTCGAACTCCTTGGCCATTTCGAAGATCCGGCCGATCTGGCTGTGCGAATCCTTGTCCATATAGGGCGCGCCGCCGACCACGTCGGCGCCCTCACGCAACGCCTGCAGCATCACCGCGTCGCAGCCGGGATCGTCGAGCAGGCCCTCCTGCGGAAACACGCAGAGCTGCAGATCGATCGCCCATGAATAGTCCAGCTTCAATTGCTTCAGCGCGCGAAAGCTGGTGAGGCCGACCCGCGGGTCCACTTCAACGTGGGTGCGCATCTGATTGGTGCCGTTCTTGATCGCCTTTTCCAGCGTCTGCGACGCGCGCTGGTACACGTCCTCCTCGGTGAAGGCGCGCTTGGCTTTCACCACTTCGGCGATGGCCTCGTCGAGCGTTCCCTTCTCGCAATTGCAGCGGCCGAGCAGACAGGATTTGTCGAGGTGGATATGCGTCTCGACGAAGCCCGGCACGACGAGGCGACCGCCGCAATCGTGCTCCGGGGCGCCGGTCGCCGGCAGCCCGGCCTCGATCGCGGCGAACTTTCCGCCGCTGATGCCGATGTCGGCGCGGCCCTCGCGATCGACGATGGCGGCGTTGCGCAGGATGAGGTCGAAGGTCATGGACGGGTCCTTGAAGTTTGATTCAGTTCGCGAAAGCCGTTCCCCGGACGCGATGCAATCCGAAGGATTGCTTCGCAGATCCGGGGTCCCGGTTTCGGCTTTTGCAGGTAACCGGGATCCCGGATCTGCGGAGCGGCATAAGCATGCCGCACCGCGTCCGGGAAACGATGAGGGCGCCTGGCATCACGCGACGTGGCCGAGATAAGCGGCCTCGACCTCGGGATCACTGGCGAGCGCCGCAGCGCTGTCGTCGCGGACGATGCGGCCGCTGTCGATCACATAGCCGCGGTCGGACACCGCCAGCGCCAGCACGGCGATCTGGTCGACCAAGAGGATGGTGATGCCCTCGTCGCGCAGGTCGGCGAGCACGTCGTAGAGCTCATTGATCATCGCCGGCGCCAAGCCCAGCGACGGCTCGTCGAGCAGCAGGATGCGGGGCTTCGCCATCATGCCGCGCGCGATCGCCAGCATCTGCTGCTCGCCGCCGGACAATAGCCCTGCCCGGCTGTTCAGCCGCTCGCGCAGCCGCGGAAACCGCGTCAGCACGGCTTCGATCTCGGCGGCGTAGTCGACATTGCTCCGCGTGTTGGCGCCGAGTTCGAGATTGTCGTAGACGCTGAGTTCGGGAAACACTTGCCGACCCTCGGGCACCAGCGCGAGGCCGCGCGCGGCGATGCGATGCGCCTCGCTGGTTTCGATGCGCTGGTCGTCGAGGATGACGTCGCCCTGCACCGGGCGCAGCAGGCCGGCAAGCGCGCGCATCATCGTCGATTTGCCGGCGCCGTTGGCGCCGATCAGCGCCACCATCTCGCCGGGCCGCACCTGCAGATTGACCTTCTGCAGCACCGGCGCGGCGCCATAGCCGGCGACCAGATCGATCACGTCGAGCACCGCGTCGCGCGAGCCGTCCCACGGCGTCTCGCGGCCGCGGGCGCGCATCTCGGCGCCGCCGAGATAGGCGGCGAGCACTTTCGGATCGCGACGGATGACGTTGGCCGAACCGGCCGCGATCGGCGTGCCGGCGTCGAGCACCACGACGTGGTCGGAGATCCCCATCACCAGCCGCATGTCGTGCTCGACCAAAATGACCGCGATGCCGAGATCGGCGATCCGGCGCAGCAGCCCGCTCAGCGCGTCCTTGTCGGCCGCCATCAGGCCGGCGGCGGGCTCGTCGAGTAACAGCACGCGCGGCCGCATCGCCAGCGCGCGGGCGATCTCGACGAGCCGGCGATCGACATGCGGCAGGTCGCCGGCGATCGCCGCCAGCGCGCCGCGATAGCCGACGAAATCGATCAGCGCCTCGGCGGCGGCCTCGTCGGCGTCGTTCGCGGCAAAGGCCAGCATCGAGCCGAGCCGGCCGCGCCGCATCGCGATCAGCACGTTGTCGCGCACGCTCATGGTCTCGAACAATTTGGTGGTCTGATAGGTGCGGCCGATGCCGGCGCGCGCCACCTTCCACGCCGGCGCGCCGGCGAGCTCCTGCCCGCCGAGCCGGATGCTGCCGGAATCCGGCTTGTAGAAGCCGCCGATCATGTTGAGCACGGTGGTCTTGCCGGCGCCGTTCGGGCCGATCACGCTGGTGACCTTGCCGGGCGCGGCCGTGAACGACACCTGCGAGGCCGCCTTGATGCCGCCGAAGCTGATGCCGATGCCGCCGACCTGCAGCGCGCCATGCTCAGGCGAGGCAGAAAGAAAGGCTGCGACGTCACCAGGCTTCGCGGGCCGTGGATCGATCCGCCTTACTAATCGCGCCAGCGTGCCGAGAATGCCCTCCGGCGCCAGCCAAAGCACCACCAGCAGCAGCAGCCCGAAGAACAGCAGCCGATATTCGGCGAGCTGGGATAGCAATTCCGGCAGCACCACGGTGATCGCGGCGCCGACCACCGGCCCGAGCACCCAGCCGGCCCCGCCGACGATGCAGGCAAACAGAAACAGGATCGACTGCGAGAACGGAAACGAGTCCGGGGCGACGAAGGCGAGCAGCGAGGCGAAGATGCCGCCGGCGATGCCGGCGAACGCCGCCGACAGCACGAATGCCGCCGCCTTGACGCTGACCGGATTGAGCCCGATCGACCGCGCCGCGACCTCGGCGTCGCGCACCGCGATCATCGCCTTGCCCCAGGCGGAACCTGCCAGCCGATAGAACAGATAGGTCGAGGCGCCGGCCAACAGAATTGCCAGCAGCGCCATCTCGCGCTCGGTGAACACCGTGCCGCCGAGCTGCGGCGGCGGCAGTCCCATCAGCCCGTTGGAGCCGCCGGTGACGCCGCGCCATTCGATGGTGAGATGCTGCACGATGAAGGCGAAGGCGATGGTGATCATCGCGAGATAAGGCCCGGAGACGCGCAGCGCCGGCAGCGACAGCAGCAGGCCGATGGCGCCGGCGATCACGCCCGCCAGCGGCAGCGCCAGCCAGAAACTCCAGCCCTGCAGGGTCAGGATCGCCACCGTGTAGGCGCCGATCGCGTAGAAGCCGACATGGCCGATCGATATCTGCCCGGTGAGGCCGACCAGGATGTTGAGCCCGACGCCGACGATGCAGGTCAGCGCCACCATCGCCAGCACGAACGGCAAATAGCCTTCCGCCTGCGCGGCGTAGAGCGCCGCGATCGCGGTGAGCAGCAACACCGTCGCCGGCATCGCGTAGCTGCGGAGTCTTTCAGCCAAGCCCATGATCAGACCTTGTTGATCGCGGCGCGGCCGAACAGGCCGTTCGGCATCAGCGCCAGCGCCAGGATGACCACCGAGAACACCACGATCTGGGTGTAGACCGAGCCGAGAAACGACGTCACCAGCGCCTCGATCAGGCCGTAGACCAGGCCTGCGATCACCACGCCCCAGGCCGAGCCCATGCCGCCGAGGATCGCAACCGCGAATGCCTTGATGCCGAACAGCGTGCCCATCTCCGAACTGACGCTGAACAACGGCGCGATCAGCAGGCCGGCGAGACCGGCGAGAGCCGTCGAGACCATGAAGGAGATTGCGATCGTGCGATGCACGTTGATACCCATCAGCCGCGCGGCATCGGGATTCTGCACCACCGCCAGCAGCGCCTTGCCGCGCCTTGTGTGGCGCAGCAAGAGATGCATCACCGCAGCAGCGCCGATCCCGACCAGCGGAATGACCAGTTGCAGCGGATAAACGCCGGCGCCGAAAATCCGGATCGGCTGGGCCGCCCAGTCGGAGGGAAAGCCGCGCGGCTCCTTGCCGAAGGTGAACATCACCGCATTGTCGAGCACGATGCCGGCGGCGACGGTCGCCATCAGCCAGGCGTTGGAACCGCGCGCCACGAACGGCCGCACCAGGATGCGCTCGACTACGAGGCCGAACAGCGCGCAGACGCAAAGCGCCGCGACGATCGCCAGCGGCATCGGCCAGCCGTATCGGATGCCGAAGGTGTAGCCCAGCACGGCGCCCAGCATCATCGCCGAGCCCTGCGCGAAATTCACCGTGTTCGACACCACGTAAGTGATGTGAAAGCCGAGCGCGATCAACCCGTACATGCTGCCGAGGCCGATGCCGGAAATGATGGCGGAGGTGAGCATGAAACGTCCGTAGTGGTTTTCAGAAGGACAAACTCACGATCGTCATTCCGGGGCGCGCGCAGCGCGAACCCGGAATCCATACCCCCTGGACCGTTTGTTCGCTCAGGGCGTGAGAACCGCTGCGCCGAACCGCGGTCACAGGGGATATGGATTCCGGGTCTGCACGTCCGTCGGCTTCGCCGACGAACGCACATCCCGGAATGACGAACTCTGGCGGCAGGTCAGTTCACCAGCGGCAGGATCTCGGCGCCCTTGAAGTAGGTGAACAGATAGTCAGAGGGCGACAGCGCGTCGTGATTGTCGGCGCTGAACGGCTTGTTGTAGGTCTTGATCAACCCGTCATAGCTGCCGATCTGGTAGAAGCCTTCGCGGACCTTCGGGCCTTCGGTCGAGCCGGCCTTGGCGATCGCCAGCGCGGTGAGATGCATCGCGTCGTAGGCGTTGGCGATGCCGACCGCGGGCGTGACGTCGGCGGCCGTCTTGACCTCGGGATATTTCTTCTTCAGCGCGTCGAACAGCGCGACCGATTTCGGGTTGCTGTTGCCGGAGAAGCTGAAGGTCTGGATGAAGTGGACCTTCTCGGCGCTGGGACCGGCCAACTCCGTGAAACGTCCGCCGGCCGGGCCCCAATGCGACACCACCGGCACGTTCCAGCCCATCCGGTCGAGCGACTTCACCACCTGCGCCGAGGGCGCGACGTTGGCGACCAAGAACAGCGTATCGGCGCCGGCGTCCTTCAGCCGGGTGAGCTGCGGCACCACGTCGACGTCGCCGCCTTCGAATTTCTCGATGCCGGCGGCGGTCATCTTCTTGGCGTCGAGCGCGCTCTTCAGCCCGGCCTCGTTGGATTCGCCCCAGGGATTGTTGA
The DNA here is from genome assembly GCF_052445935.1 of Rhodopseudomonas sp. NSM. Taxonomy (NCBI): domain Bacteria; kingdom Pseudomonadati; phylum Pseudomonadota; class Alphaproteobacteria; order Hyphomicrobiales; family Nitrobacteraceae; genus Rhodopseudomonas; species Rhodopseudomonas sp. NSM. The sequence goes on from NZ_JBQTCH010000002.1 coordinate 839,553, forward strand.
TCAGGATCATGCCGGGCTTCTTGGCGCCGTATTTCTTGATCGCATAGTCGACCAGCGCGATATCCACCAGCGCGTCGACCGCCGAGACCCGGAACACGTAGTTCTCGGGCGCGCCGTTCTGGGTGATCTTGGTGCCGGCGGCCCAGACGCCGATGAACGGCACCTTGGACTGATTCGCGAACGGCACGATCGCCATCGACACCGGGGTGTCGATGCCGCCGAAGTAAGCGGCGACCTTCTCGCGCTGCACCAGCTCGCGCGCGGCGATCACGCCCTTGGCGGGATTGCTCTCGTCGTCACGCACCACCAGTTCGAGCTTCTTGCCGAGCACGCCGCCCTTGGCGTTGATCTCGTCGATCGCCAGCGACAGGCCGCGGACGATGGCCTCGCCGGATTTCGCCGACTGGCCGGACATCGCCGCGACCAGGCCGATCTTCATGGTGTCCTGGGCCGACGCGGGCGCCACGCCGACCAGCGCCAGAGATGCGGCGCCGGCCGCGAGCAACAGGCGGCGCGAAATTTGGGAAGCGAAACTCATCACGGGCTCCTCGCAGGATGAAATCATCGCATCCTTGCTAGCAAGCGCTGTGCCATCCCCCGACCGCGCCGAAGCCGCCGGGAATCGTGAGGAAAGCCCGCTATCGCGGCTGTTTTTCACGACCGCTGCCCATTATCCAGACAGCGCCCGCACAAATCGTATACAATTTTTGTTGGAAACGGATACGATATCTGGCACCGGGCTTGCTTGGATCGCCCCGCCCGTTGTCGCATGTTCAGGAGAATTCCCGTGTCATCATCCCGCGCTGAAGCCGCGCCGTCCATGGATCAGACCGCCGCAGCCGCGGCGCTGGTCGAACGTTTTCTCGTGGCGTCGATGGTTCCCGACCCGGAGACTGCCGGCACCTTCATGGCTCCCGACGTCGCCATCACCTTCACCGGCGGCCGCAAATTCCAGCATCCGCGCGATGCCACCGCGTTCAACGCCGGCCGCTACAAATGGGTGAAGAAGAAGATGGAGCGCACCGACGTCGCGCCCGGAAACGGCGAGACCATCGTCTACAACACCGGCACGCTGTACGGCGAATGGCCCGATGGCACGCCGTTCGAAGGCAATCGCTATGTCGACCGCTTCGTGGTGCGCGACGGCAAGATCGTCAAGATGGACGTCTGGAACGACAGCGCCGAGCGGCTGCTGACCCGGCACGGCATCGAGGCGTAAGCGCGCAGTTTTCGCGGCGGGCGGCTCAACGCTTCTTCGCGCCGGCTTTCCTGGTCTTCGGCAACGCCGCCTCTTTCGCATAGGGCGACAGGATGTCCTGGATGTCGCGCGCTTCCGGGGCGTGCGGCACGATCAGCGCACGCTCGGCCACCGCGTCGAGATGGTGGTCCATCAGCGCGGTGGCGCGGGTGGCGTCGCCCGACGCCAGCGCCGCGATGATGGCGCGATGCTCGCTGACGGCGCAATCGGCCGAATGCGGCCGGCTGTACAGCGCGAGAATCAGCCCGCAGCGCGACGCCACCTCGCTGACATAGCGCGCCAGCACCGGATTGCCGGTCATCTCGGCGAGCCGGATATGGAACGCGGTGGCGAGCCGGATCGATAGCGGCTCGTTGCTGCCCCTCGCCTGCTCCTCGGCGTCGACATGCTGCTCGAGCTGCTTGATCTGCTCGCGCGTCAGCCGGCCGGCGAGCCGCGCCACCACCAGCCGCTCGAGACCGATCCGGACGTCGAAGATGTCGCGCGCCTCGTTCCAGCTCGGGGTCGCGACCGCGGCGCCGCGATTGCGGCGCAGCTCGACCAGCCCTTCCGCAGCGAGCCGGCCCAGCGCGGCGCGGACGATGGTGCGGCTGGCGCCGAATTTCTCGCCGATCGCATCTTCGGGAAGCTTGGCGCCGGGCTGCAGCGCCTGCTCGATGATGGCGTGCCACAACGCCTTGTAGATGACCGCGCCGCGATCAGGAGCCCGAGTGGATTTTGCCATCGCATCGAAATCGCTGGAGTGCCTCACGTGATTGCCACAGCAGCGGGTCGAATGCAATTTGCGGCGACAGCACGATGACGCGCTCACCGTCGATCATCAGTTCGGCAGGCCAGTCGTGGCCGAGGAAATTCAGCGGGCTCGCGTGTTTGGCATAGGCGCCGCAATTGGCGAAGGCGAGCAGATCGCCGGCGGCGAGATCGCAGGGCAGCTCGGCCGCGCCGGCGAGGCGATCGATCGGCGTGCATAGCGGCCCGGCAATCTCGGTCGGCTCGCAAGGCCCCCCCGATCGCGCGCCGACCCGCGCCACCGCCACCGGCCGGCGCAGCGCCCGCATCGCGCCGGACAGGCCGAGCATGTGATGGATGCCGCCGTCGAGCAGCGCGTAGCGCACCCCGAACGACCGCTTCACATCGACCACGCGCGCGACGTAGCAGCCCGAAGGGCCGGTGAGATAGCGCCCGGACTCAGCGGCGATCTGCAGCGGCCGCTCGCCGAACACGCCGGCGAGCGCGGCGAAAGACGCGCGGACCGGCGCGAGATCGATCGGCTCGTCGTCGGCGTAGAACGGCGCGCCGAAGCCGCCGCCGAAATTGACGAACTGCAGATCGAACCGCGACGTGAGCCGCGCCGCCATGCGCGCGAAGGCGTCGAACCGCGCGATCAGCTTCGCCGGGTCGAGCGTCTGCGACGCCTGGTGATTGTGCAGGCCGACGATGCGGACGCGGTCGAGCCGCGCGGCGTGCGCCGTGACCTCGTCCAGCGCGTCGGTATCCATGCCGAACGGCGAAGGCCCGCCCCAGCCGCCGCGCCGCTCGCCGCTCTGCCCGAGATTGACGCGCAGAGCGACGCGCACCGTCGCGCCGCGCTCGACGCACAGCGCCTGCAGCGTCTCGAGCTCGGCAATGGACTCCGCCTGCACCGCGAAGATGCCGGCGGCGATCGCACTGCACAGCTCCGGCGCGGTCTTCGCCGGCCCGGAGAACACGATGCGATCGGGCGCGACACCGCAGCCGAGCGCGAGCCGCAATTCGCCGCCCGACGCCACCTCGGCGCCGAGGCCCTCGCCGGCGAACAGCCGGATCACCGCCGGCGCCGGGTTCGCCTTCACCGCATAGAACAATCGCGCCCCCGGCGGCAGCGCCTCCTGCAATCGCGCCGCGGCGGCGCGCATCGCCGGCGCGTCGTAGACGAACAGCGGCGTGCCGTGGCGCGCGGCGAGCGTCGCGATCCGATCGGGATCGAACGCGACCGGGGCGCTCATCGCGGCGGCTCGTCGCCGGGCCGCAGCCGCAGCGTGCGCGCCAGCACCGCGACGTCGAGGCCGGCGGCGACCACGACCGCGACCTCGGACGGATACGGCCAGCGCCAATCCGCCAGCGACAGCATTGGTTCGGGCCCGCCGTCGGCCGCAGCCGGCCAGCGGCGGATGCGCGGCGCCACCGGCCAGCGCGACGACGCCACCAGCATCGCATCCCAGCACCCGGCCTCGACATCGGCGCGCAACGCGACGCCGTCATGCGTCACGGTCGCGGAGACGGGTAGCGCCGCGGGGCGATCGGCCACGATCTCGCAGCGGCTGCAATTCAGCAGCACGCGCGGCGCAATGCCGAGATGATCGAGGTCCGCCGCGAAACGCATCGCCGGCGCGCCGCAATGCGGGCACGCCTCCTTGCCGTCCGCAACGATCGCGGCGTGTGGAATCCACAGATCGCGCAGGCCGCCGCGGGCGGCGGCGTGGGCGACCAAGCCGCGACGCAGCCGCGCCCGCGTCGCCGCAACCTGCGTCTGCTGATAGCGCAGCAGCGCGCTGCGCAGATATCGCCGCAGGTTCGCTTCGCGCCGCGCCTGTTTCGGCAGGGTCTGCAACGCGGGCGCGTCGCGGACGCAGAGTTCGATCACGCGCGCGGCCGGATCGGCGGCGGTGAGCTGCACGCCGCGCGGCGGCTTTCGCGACTGCGCTGCGCGTGGCTGCGGAGTCGCAGTGCGCGGCGGCGCGATCCGCAGATCAGGATCGCCGAACAGACAGAGCTGATACCCGGCGCGCTGCGCATCGGCGCGCGCATTGATCGCGACCAGCGCCTCTCCGATGGTTGCGCCCGCCATCAGCCGATCGAGCAAAGCGGCCGGCAGCGTCGCCGGCGCCATCGTGATCCGCCATGTCGTCAGCAGCGCGCCGATCGACGGGCTTTCCGCGAGCAGCACGCCCGCGCCCCACTCCCGCCCGACCAGCCCGTGCTGCGACGGAAAGCCGATGCAGGTGTTCCAGATCAGCACCCGCGCGGCAATCTGCGATGCGAACAATTGCGCCGCGCGATGCGCATCGGAGCCGAGGTCGTGCCGGTTGCGATAGCAGCGCGCGGTGATCCGGCACACCGGCGCAGCGTCAGGCAGCCGGGCGCGCCAGGCGTCGTCGACCGGGCACAGGACCAGCGGCCCGAGATCGCCGTCGATGCCGTCGCCATGGCCGTGGATCAGCACCGCGCTATCGCCGCGGCCGAGCGCGGCCCGAATATCGGCGGCGCGCGACCTGCGCCCGAGCAACGTCGTGTCGGCGCTCGCGATGGTCTCGATGTCGAGGCCCGGAATCAGCTCGACCCGATGCGGCCGATCCTCGCCGTCCGCGGCGAGCGCCGCCGCGCAGCTCAGTACGCGGCAGCGCAGCCGCTCCGGCGTCGCGGCGATGATCAGGCCGGGATAGGCGTCGCGGCGCTCGCCGAACACGATTTCGATCAGCTCGTCGTCGATCCGGGTCGTCAGCGCCACGATGACTTTGCAGCGCGCGAGCGCCCCCGCGCCGATCGTCGCGGCAACCCTCCATGGCCGTCCTGTCAGTTCTGAATACAGCGCGGCAGCGGGCACGGCCTCGTTGCCGAAGGCGACGATGTCGCCTGCGTCGGGCCGAGCTACACCTGCGCCGCGCACTTCGATCAGCAGTTCGTCCCCGCTGCTACACGACGCGCGGATCATGCTGCGATCATCGTGATTGAAGTTGCGCACTCACACAATCTTTGCGAGTATTCAGGCGTCGACGCACGCCATTCGTGCGCAGCCCGTTGTCCCGGATCGTCGCGATGACCTATCGCTCGCTGGAACGCGCCAACGCTTACTTCTACGACCCGGCGCGGCGGCGCGCGGTGATCGCGCGTCATGGCGGCGTCAGCTATCTGTCCTCGGGCGTCAATCATCTGCAGACGCCGCGTGTGCTGCTCGATCTCGCGGCGCGCGAGTTGCGCGAGCGGCGGCTGATCGAGAACTACACTGCGCCCGGCGGCGCGCTCGGCATCGGCGCGGCGATCGCCTTCGAAATGCACGACCGGCTCGGCCGCCCCGCCTTCGGCGCGATCGCCCCCGCCAATGTGTGCCTCACCGTCGGCGCCACCGGCGCGCTCGCCGGCGCCTTCCGCTATCTCGCGGACACCGCCTGTGCCCGCAACGCGCTGGTGCTGGGGCTGAACTACAGCTTCTTCTCGACCGTCTGCGACGAGGTCGGCATCGCCTATCGCATTGCGCGGTCCGAGCTGCGCGACCGCCTGCTGCCGACCGCCGACGAGGCCTGCGCGCGGATCGCAGCGGAGCGGCCGGATATCGTGGTGCTGTCGCAGCCGAGCAATCCGTCCGGCGAGACCTACGACACCGGCGAATTGCGCCGTGTCGTCGACGCCGTCGCGCAGGCCGGCGGCTGGCTGGTGTTCGACGAGGTGCCGTCGCTGGCCGCGGCCGACGAGGACGATCTGCCGGCGCCGCTGCCGGACGAAACCCTCGCGACGTTTCCGCCGCGGCTGATCTGGATCGGCAGCTACTCGAAATCGCGCAGCCTCGCCGGCCTGCGCGCCGGCTATCTGCTGGCGGCGCAGCCGGTGGTCGATTTCGTCCGCAAGCACAATGAGCGGCAATCCTGGTCGCCGGTCAATGCCGGGTCGAGCGCGCTGATCGCCGACATGATCCTGCGGGTGATGGCGCGGCGGCTGCGCCGCGCGCAGGGCCGCGACGCGCAGCGCATCGTCACCCGCACCGCGCGCGAGGCCCGGCACTATCTCGAACTGTTCGCGCCGTTCTCCGACGATTTCGCCCGCTTCGACGGGATCTGGCGCTTTCTCGATGCCGAGCTGGACTGGACCGCAGCGCTTGCGAGCTACACGGCCGACCTCGCCGCGGTCGGCGCGACCTGCCGCGCCAACTGGAATGACTTCGAACAGCGGATCGGCCCGCATCTCGCGCACAGCATCGACCTGCAGTCCGGCTTCAATCACTGCGTCCGGCTCGCGACCGGGATGACGGAATGGGAGTTCGTCACCGCCGCTTTCGACCAGGCCGGCGCCGATTTCTATACCGAGACGGTGTTTGCCGATCACGACGACGCCTCCTCGACAGACTTCTGGGTCCGGGTCTCCTGCGCCGCCGAGCGCGAGATGTTCGCCCGCGGCATCGACAATCTCGCGCGCTTTCTCGATTCGGGTTCAGCCCGCCGCTGACGCCGACGGCCGCCGGTCGTCGGCGAGGATCAGCGCCTGCACCTCGCGGATCGCGGGATCGCGATGCCTGGCGAAGAACAGGTCGAAACTGTCGTCGAAGCTGCCCAGCGACGCGCCGCGCGGATGATCCATGTGCGCCGAATAGATGGCCTCGGCCTCGACGAAGCGCGCGCCGCCGCGCCACAGCCGGTAGCCGAGCTCAATCGCCTCGGCGCCCCAGCGCAGGCCGAAGGCCTCGTCATATCCGCCGCTTCGCACGAACAACGCGCGCGACAGCGCGACGCCGGAGCCGGAATAGCCGAGCCACGGAAACCGCGGCGGCCGCTGCGCCAGCGCGTCCGACACCAGCCGCTCGAAGCGGTTGCGATGCCGGCATTTTCGCGCGATGGACGGCCAGTCATTGCTGATCATCGCGCGGCTGATGCGCTCGCCGAAAAGCCGCTCGTCGGCAGCGCGGCCGTCGTAGCGCAGGCCGCGCTCGGGATCGCGGAACGCCGCGAGATAGCGCAGCAGATACACCGGCGCGCGGACGATCAAATCGGGACGACCGCTGCACAGCGCCACGCAGCGCGCGACATAGTCCGGCGACAGCAGCACGTCGTCATCGACGAACAGCAGCAACTCGCCGCGCGCCGCCGCCGCGCCGCGATTGCGCGCCGCCGCCTGGCCGATGCCTGCGGTCCGGATCAACTCGACCTCGCGCCCCTGCGCCCGCAGCGGCGCCAGCAACGGTTCGACCGGAGCGGCGCTGCCGTCATCGACCAGGATGGTCTCGATGCGGCGTGCGTTGCCACTGCGCTGGCGCAGCAGCGCATGCAGCGTCAGCACCAGCCGCTCCGGCTTGTCGCGGGTCGGAATGATGATCGAAATCGCCGACGGCTGCGGCATCGCCGTCACGCCGGCGAAACGATTTCGCCCAGCCGCGCGCCGATCGCATAACCAGCAACGGCGCGGCGGCGGCCGGTATCCTGCAAGGCCACATGCAGACCCTCCGGAAAGAAGCGGCGCTCCCGCGCCTCGGCGAAGGCGAGCGCGACCGCGCGCAGATCCGGCCGCGGCACCCTCGCCCGCTGCAGCGCGACCGCCCGGTTGATCAGCAGCCGCATCAGCACCGCGAGCGAGGCCCCGATCGAGCGGCGGAATGCCGCCAGCCGGCGCACCAGTTCGATCCGGTCGCCCCGGCGCCTCTCGCTGCGCAGGCTCTTCAGAAACGGCGGCAGCACTTCGTCGATCAGCACCGACCAGCGATTGGCGGCGGCGTTGAGCGCGCGCCAGAACGCAGCGACATAGACATCGTCGATGCCGACGTGCTGATAGGTCACGGTCTCGCACCAGCGGTGGATATCGGCGTCGGAGTCCCCGATCGCGGGTAGCGTCGGCCGGCCGTGGACGCTGTCGTAGCGGCGCGCGGCGGCGGTGCCGCAATGCACCTTGAGCTTGTTGACCAGCCACAGCGGCTGGCCGCTGCGCCACAGCTGGTTGCGCTCGATGAAGCCGACCGTCTCGGCGATCTCGGAGAGGTCGGATTCCCAGTCGAGCAGGATCAGGCTCGGCATCATCTCGATCCGCAACCGCCGCGCCAGCGCGATCGCGGCTTCGTTCTGCGCCACGGTCTGGCCCTTGGCCCAGCGCTTCAGCGTCCGCGGCGAGCCGGATTCCAGGCCGAACAGGATCTGGTCGAAGCCGGCGGCGCGCAGCCTGATCAGCGTCTCCGGGATCAGCGAGTCGACCCGGCATTCGGCGTGGAAATGGATCGCGAGCCGGCGGCGGATGATCTCGTCGGCGAAGCGATGCATCCGCGCATTGCTGTCCTCGCCGTAGCCGAGGAAATTGTCGTCCGCCATGTAGAACCGGCTGACGCCGTGGCCCCGGACTAACTCTTCGATCTCGTCGACCACGTCGACGGGATCGCGCATCCGGTAGACACCGCTCTTCAGGCTCCGCACGCTGCCCGGCACCGTGCAGAAGGTGCAGAACGCCTTGCAGCCGCGCGAGGTGGTGAGATAGGCGCTCGGCGCCGGCAGGCCGCGGTCGCGGATCGAGGCGATGCCGTCGCGCGCCGGATGCGGCAGCGTGTCGAGATCGAGCGGCGCGCCGCGCGGATTGCGGACGACGCCGCCCGGGCCGCGATGCGCCAGCGCCGGCACGTCGCGCGGCGCCTCGCCTTGTTCGATCGCGTCAGCGAGCCGGCTCAGCGCTGCCTCGCCCTCGCCCTCGACGACGTAGTCCACGAAGGCGAAGGTGCCGAGCAGTTCCTGCGACAGCGCGGTGGCGAGCGGGCCGCCGAACACGATGGCGAGACCGGGCCGCGCCGCCTTCAGCCGCCGCGCCAGCACCAGCGCATTGCCGAGCTGCAAATCGTACAGCACCGAAATGCCGACGATCCGAGGCGCGAACGCCAGCAGTTCGGCGAGCAGCGCGTCGTCGCCGAGCCCCTCATTGGCGGCGGACAGCACGCGGACGATGCGGCCGTCGCGCCGCAGCGTTGCCGCGAGATACTCGATGCCGAGAAATTCGCGCGACAGCGTGAAGTCCGAGCCGAAGGTGGCGACGCTGTCGCAGATCTCCGCGTAGCTGCGCAGCATCGTCTCACGATGCTCGCGATCGGGATCGCCGGCGAAGGGCTGCTCGCGCGGCCCGACCAGCGCCACCCGCAGCGGCGCGCGCGCGGCGCCGGTCATGCGCCGGCCGTCCCGATCGCCGGCGTCGCCAGTTCGTCGCCATGCGCCGCCAGCCATCCGGCCCAGGTCGCCACCGAACACAACGACTGATCGAGCACGGCTAGGTCCGGAATATCCAGATTGAGATCGGCCTCGGCGTTGAGCACGAATTCGAGGTAATCGACCGAGTTGAAATCCAGCGAGGTGAAGGTCGCGGTCGACAGATCGACGTCGTCCGGCAGGCCGCCTTTCGCCTCGAGAATGCTGGCGAGGATGCGGGTCAGGACTTCGGTGAGCGTGTCTGCTTGCGTCCCGGCGGGTGCCTCCGCGAGGCTCGTCGGATGGGCCTGGACCATGGCTGCGACCTCCCTGCCGGCGCCGCCGCGGCGGGACCTCTAAGTCACCCGCGTAGCGCAACTTCCGTGATAGCAGTGCCAGCTTTGCAACTTATACGTTTTCTGTCAATATCAATTCCCGCCATGGTTGTATTTGCCACAACCTGGCAGCGGCGCCGATGGCCACGGAGGGCCCGTGTCCGACCTCATCGACGACGGCCGCGCCTGGGGGCGCAGCATGCTGCGCGAATTCGCGGCCAAACAGCAGCTCGTGCCGATGGCGCATATGTTCGGCGCCACGATCGGCGCTGCCGACATGCGCCAGCTCCGCGCCCTCGCCGCCGCGATCCGGGCAATCGACGCCGGCGCGTGCGACGGCGAGACGCTGCGCCGGCTGCTGCGCTTCGAGGGTGATGCAGGATCGGCCGGCGCGATGCTGCGTGCGGCAACGCCGACGCTGAACACCGAGGAAGCCGGCTTCGCGCTGGCGCTGGCTTATCTGCCGTTCGAGATCGCCGATGCGTTCGCGGCCAATGCGCTGCGCCGCGCATCGCTGAAGCGGATCGCCGCTTTGATTGATCCGCGCGCGGCGCTGACGCCGCGGACGCGACTGTTCGTCGCCCAGCAGCTCGCGCCTGCGAAATCGCTGGACCGGCTGGTCGCAGCCACCGCCTCGGTCGCAGCACTGCGCGACAACTCCGCGCAAGCCGATCGCGCCGAACTGTGCGCGCCAGAATCCCGCGACCGGTTGCGCCGCCTCGGCGCCGCGACCGAAGGCTGGCTTGCCGACAAGGCGGCGTTCGGCGCGGCGCTGCAGGCCTGCCTCGCGCACGACTGGCCCGGCGCGCAGGCGCAGGCGGCTCAGGTCGCGGCGGGCGCGGGCATCGGCTGCGACGCCGCCGATCCGCCGGCGCTGGCCGATCTGCTGCTGATCTCGCTGCTGCCGAGCTGCGACACGATCGACGCCGTCAGGCGGCTGACCGCAGCTTCGCGCAGCGCGACCAGGCGGGCCTGCGCCGCAGCCGATTGATACAGCGGCAGCCGCGCCAGCGCGTCGAGCTCGATCTCGCCGTCGAGATACAGATTGAGCATGTCGGCGGCGCTGAAACAGTTGCGACAGACCGGCACCCGCGGCCGCTCGCGGGTCAGCAGGTCGTACATCTTGTGAGTGCCGACCCGCACCGCGACGGCGGCTGCGCCCTCGCCGCGCAGATCGCCGATCGCGCCGGTCCAGCCCACCGGGCACGGCGTCACCGCGCCGGTGTCGAACAGTTGCACGGCCGCGGTGACGAGATGGCAGCGCCGCGCGCGCTGCGCGCCGCCGGCGTCGAGGAAATCCGCGAGCGTCGTGTAGTAAGCGGGCGGCCCGAGCACGTCGGGATTCGTCCGCACGCAGGTCCGCAGCGTCGCCGCGAAGGCGCGACGCGCCTGCGCGGGAAACAGCGCCGCGGCATGGACGCCGCGCACCGGGATCGGCACCGCGACGATGCGGCAAGGCTGCGCTGCCAGCACGTCGAGGAAGCCGGCATAGCAATCGGCATTGGCCGCGCTGATCACGCTTGTGATCTCGACCGTCTCGCACGCCTGAACCATCGCCGCGAACGCCGCCATCACCCGCGCGCCGATCCGCGGCGAGCGCCAGCGCATCGCGTTCATCGCCTCGGTATGGCCGTCGAGCGAGAGGTTGAACGAGACGTTGCCGAGCCGCGCGATCCGCTGCACCGTCGCGGCGTCGAGTTCGGTGCCGTTGGTCAGCACCTGGACATGCGCGTAGCGTTGCGCCAGTTCGGCGATCAGCTCGGCGGCATTGGCGAGCAGGAACAGTTCGCCGCCGCTGAGCTTGATCACCGGCGCGTCGACTCGCGCGGCGAAGCCGTCGAGCATCGCCAGCACCTCGGCGATCGCGATGGTCGCGCCCCTGCCGCGCCGCGACGCCGAGGTGACGGCGCCGTAATCGTCGGCGTCGGCGACGCTGGTGCAGTAGCTGCATTTCAGATTGCACCAGTTTCCGGCGACGATCAGGTCGTGATACAAAAGATGCTTCATCCGCCGTCCTCCGCTCGCTCAGGATCGTCGCTGCGCAGGTAGCAACGCTCCGCCGCGCCGCGCGCCGCGATGCGTGAGGCGTGCGTGATGCACAGTTCGATCTGCGGCGCGCGCAGCCGCGTTTTGAAGATCGCCAGCGCCCTGCGCTTGCGCGGCAGCGCCGCATTGATGTCGCGGCAGCGCGGCGCGTAACCTCCGAGATCGACGCCTCCGCACCAGCCGGCCGCCGCATAAGGCAGATCCTCGTAATACGCGACGACGCCGGGCGACAGCGCCAGCGCCGCGGCGATCGCCGGCGCCGCCAGCGCGACGACCACATGATCGAGATGACCGCCGATCGCGGCGGGCGCGTACAGACTCGCAATCGGTGCGTTGCCCAGCGATGCCCGGATCGCCGCGACGGCGCGCTGCGCCACGACTTCGATCTCGCCCGCAAACCGATCGGCGACGTCGCGCGGCTGCCATCCCATCGTCGCCGACAGGCCGAACCGATGCCGGTCCTGCGCGCCGGCGAGGCCGAGCGACACGGCGTCGTAGCCGAGCAGCCGGCCGGCCAAACGATCCTCGGCGCAGGCCACCGCATCGAGCCGCTCGGGCGGGACGCGCAGCCCGGTCTGATAGGATTGCGACGTGAACACGTTGATCACCAGCGTGCGGCGCTTCGCCAGAGCGATGCTGCCGCCGAGCGACAGCGCGGCGTCGTCGATATGCGGCGACAGCACCACGTCGACCGGCGCCGCGCGATCGATCGGCCGGGCCTGTGGCAGACGCAGCAGAAAGCCGGCCTCGATCAGGTCGCGCGCGGCGACGCGCTCGCCCGGCGACAATTCGCTCTCGTCGAGTTCATGTCCCTCGGCAAAGCGCGCGACGACCGCGCAGGCCGTGGCCGGCAGTGCGATCACGCGGCCGCCGAGGGTCTGCAGGCCGTCACGATGCGGCACGACATGCGGCAGCAGCGCCACCGCGTCGCGCGCGCAGCGATCGATTTCGATGCTGCGCCCGGCTGCGCTCATCGCGGCTCCCCTTGCATCTCGCCTCGCGCCGCCACGCGGCGCAGCCGCGCTTCGGCGAAGCTGCGCAATCGGTCGCGATCCGGCTTGCCGGCCGCCGTGCGGGGAAATTCGGACTGCGTCAGGACGATCACCGGCGTGTGCAACACCGGCGCCAGAATGCCAGCGGCTGACGCCGCAGCCGCCGGATCGCGGCACTCGCAGATCAGCACCAGATCGTGAATCTCGGCGCGCTGCGGCCGCGGCAGCGCCAGCGCCACCGCATCGCTGACGCCCGGCATCGCCCGCGCCTGCGCCGCCAGCGCGGCGCAATCAATCAGATGGCCGTTGATCTTGACGCGATCGTCGCACCGTCCGCGCAGCCACACCCTCTGATCATCATCGACCTCCGCGAGATCGCCGCTGCGCCAGAGGCCACGCTGCATCTGCGTCGTCGCCGTCTCGCCTTCGCAGCCGAGAACCGCGTGCCCGCAATCGACGATGAGTTCGCCGATGCCTTCGCCCGCCCGGGGCACCACGACGCTGACGCCGGGCAACGGCCGGCCGAGACAGCCCGCGGGCAGCGACCGCGCCGCGCCAAAACTCGCGCCGGTTTCCGATGCGCCGTAATTGCGCGCGAGGCCGCAGCCGAAGGCGCGGCGGAATTCCACGTCGAGCCGGTCCGGCACGGCGCCGGCGCCGGCGATCACCAGGTGCGGCGCGCGCCGCGGCGGCTGGTGATCCTCCCGCGCCGCCTCGATCGCAAGCCGCGCCATCGGCGGCGTCAGCACGACGATATCGGCGCCGCCGCGCAATGCGTCCGCCAGCGCGCGCGGCCGGAACAAAGGCGCGAATTGCACCACGCAGCCGGCGGCGAGCAGGCCGAGCATCGCGCCGAACGCGAACGAATGCGCGATCGGCGCCGCCAGATGAGCGCGTGCGCCGGCAGCCGGCGCGTAGCACGTGACATAGCGTTCGGCCTCGGCCGCGAGACTCTCGAACGAGCGCCGTGCCAGCTTCGGCCGCCCGGTCGATCCCGACGAGGCATGGATCGCCGCGACCTCGTCGGCGCGCGACGGCGCATCGTGCAACACCGCGCCGTCCGGCCAGCTCCGCACGCGAACAGCGGCCGGCCAGTCGCCGCAGCGCCGCGCATCGACGCCGAACACAGCGACGCCGCCCCGCGCCCACGCCGCCAACGCGGCGCGCACCAGATCGGCGCCGACGAGGTCGGGCAGCACGACGCGGTCGCCCGGCGCGATCCATCGCGCCGCCGGATCGGCCTCGACCGCGTGCCACAGTTCTGCAATCGTCGCCTCACCGCCGTCGGGCAGCCGCAGCCGACCGGGCGCGATCGTCCCGATCAGATCAGCGACGGCGCGCGGCGTGCTCATGCGGTCTCCGACACGGACGCAAGCACGGAGTCGCGATGCGGTCGGCGCAACGCGCCGATCGCGCGCGCGATGTCGGCGAACAATTCGTCGTCGCCGAGCAGGATCGGATGCGCGAACCAGATCGCCGCGCGCGCCGCAGCGGCGGCGGCCAGCGTCGCGATCCGCGCGTAGTCCGGCGGTGGCGTGGATGATCGCTGCAACCGCCTCAACGCCTGCGCATCGAACATCCCGGTGCGGTGGACCTCGGGGAAGCAGCGATACGCCGGAATGCCGAGGGCGCGCAGTTCCGCCGCCAATTGTCCGGCATCGCGGCCGCCGAACTCCGCCGGATCGAACCACGCCATCGTCATGTAGCGGCCGTGGGATTCGACATAGTCCAGGCGCGGCAGCGGCGACAGTCCGGCGGCGCGCAGATGTGCCTCGAAGCGCGGCGCGGCGCGCTCGCGCTGTGCGGCGAGCGCGGGCAATCGCGCGAGCTGGCCGTGCAGCAGCGCCGACTGGAATTCGCTGAGCCGCATATTGGTCGCGGGCATCAGGTGCCGATAGTCGGTATCGCCCTTCGGCCGGCCGCAGGAATGCAGCGCGAAGCTGCGCGCGGCGATGTCGGGCCGGTCGGTGGCGATCGCGCCGCCCTCGCCGCAGGTCATCAGCTTGCCGGACTGGAAGCTGAAGATCGCGGCGTCGCCGAACGTGCCCAGCGGCTTGCCGAAGGCGCGCGCGCCATGCGCATGGGCCGCGTCCTCGAGCAGCGCGACGCCGTGGCTGCGGGCGAGCGCGATCAGGCGCGGCAGATCGCAAGCGTGGCCGGCCATGTGCACCGGGACGATGCAGCGGGTGCGCGGCGTGATCGCCGCCGCCACCGCCTCGACGTCGATGTTCAGCGTGTCGCGCTCGACGTCGACCGGGACCGGCCAGGCGCCGATCCGCAGCACCGCCGACGCCGTCGAGATGAAGGTGCAGGCCGGCACGATCACTTCGTCGCCCGGCTGCACGCCGAGCGCATCGAGCGCCAGCTCCAGCGCCAGCGTGCCGTTGGCGACGACGCGGACATGCGCCGCGCCGAGCGAGTCCGCGAAGGCGGCTTCGAACGCGTCGCCGATGCCGCCGTTGCCGCGCCACCAGCGGCGCGAGTGGAGGACGTCGATCAGGCGCCGCTCGCAGCTTTCGTCGAAACGCGGCCAGGCTGGTATCCGCTCGGAGAACTGATCTTGCATCGTGGATCGCCTCTCGCTGCTGGTGGGGACATTGCTGCCGAGGTTGACGCGCGCGGCGCGAGGCCCCGCGCCAGACCGATCGCCGCGCCGACCAGCGCGGCATCGTCGCCATGACGATGCGGCGCGATCGCGAGCGCGACGCCGCTTCTTTTCAATTCGGCCGCGATCCGGTCGAACAGCGGCGACAGGCCGAGGCCGCCCGCGATCACCACGCGCTCCGGATCGAACATCGCCTGCAGGATCGCCAGCGCCTCCGCCAGCGCCGCAGTCGCAAGACGTAGCGCCGACTCTGCCGCCGGGTCGGCGAACAAATCGTGGTATCCATACTGCCGGCGCAGCGCCCGGCCGGACGCCACCGCCTGCAGGCAGCCGTCGCGGCCGCACGCGCAGCGCAGCCCGACCGCGGACGGCACCGGCACGTGCCCGACATCCATCGCCGCATGGTGCGCGCCCATCAGCGGCCGCCCCGCGATCACCGCGCCGCCGCCGATGCCGCTGCCGATGCTGAGGCACACCGTGATCTCGTCCGCGGCGCCGTCGAAATCATGCGCCGACAGCGCCGCCGCGGTGGCGTCGTCGACCAAGGCGAGCCGCGCAAGGCGGCGGATCGCGTCGGTCAGCAGCGCTGCACCTTCGTAGTTGCGGCGGTTGGGCCAACGAAGCACCACGCCGTCGCCGTCGAGTTCAGGCGCGGTCGCCAGCGCCACCGCCCCCGCGCATCCGGCGTGTCGCCATGCCGCCTCGATCGACCGCGCCGCGTCGGCCGCATTCTCCGGCGTCGGCACCCGGGCCTTGCGGTCGATCCGCCGGCCGTCCGGCGAGATCAGCGCGGTGCGCAGCCAGGTCGCGCCGAGATCGACGGCGAAGATCGCACTCATGCCGCCGCCTCCCGCAATGCGCCGCCGAGCGCAGCGGCGAAGCGCAGCGCGGCGGCTTCCTCGTCCGCGCCGGTGCGGACGCAGCGATGAAAATGCCGCAGCAGGTCCGCGAAAGCGCGGAGCTGCAGCGCCGGCCCCGGGGGAAACGTCGTGCGGATCTCGTCGCGGCCGTGCAGGCGCAGCACCACCTGCTGCTCGGGCTCGCGGCGATTGTCGGAGAATCCGAACAGGCCGCTGAGCACGGCTTCGCCCCGCCCGCTGCGCGCCACCAGCCGCACCAGATCGCCGCGCGCGCTGTCGATCCAGGCGACGCGCAGGCCGACGCGGCAGCCGTCGAGCACCAGCGCGGCGCTGAAACGATCGTCGGTGTCGTAGTCGAGCGCGGCGATGCGAATAACGCTGCCCTCGACGTACCACGACGCGCCCGTGCCGCGACGCTGCGACGAGCGTTGCACCTTTGCGACGTCGATCCGATCGGCACGCCAGTGCAACGCGGCGCCGGCAATATCCAGCAGATGATAGCCGAGATCGGCGAACACGCCGGTCCAGCCGTCCGCGCGGCGCAGATGCCACGGCGCCGACGGCACGCCGTGCTCCCGGCGCCAGACTAGATCGAGCTCCGTGAGCGGACCGAGCAACGCGACCTGATCGAGCCACAGCCGCGTATCATCGCGGAAGCGGCAGGCGACGCCGCTGACCAGCACCGCGCCGCTTTGCGCCGCCGCGTGCAGCCGCGTGGCGTCGGCCGGGCCGCGCACCACCGGCTTCTCGACCAGGCAGCAGATGCCGGCGGCGAGCAGCGCCGCGGCGTGATCGAGATGACAGGCATTCGGCGAGGCGACCACCGCCGCGTCCGGGCGGGCCGCGAGAAATTCGTCGAACGAACCGCAGCGCCGCGCCGCCGGCCACGCATCTGCGGCCCGCTGCAGCGCCTGCGGATCGGGATCGAACAGCGCCACCACCTCGAACAGCGCCGGCAACTCGGCGAGCGCCGGCTGATAGCAATGCCGGATCACCCAGCCGCAGCCGCACAGGCCGAGCCGCAACCGGCTCTGCCGCAGCGCCGTCATCGCGCCGGCTCCAGCCTACGCGCGCCCTGCGCCATCGCGGCGATCAGTTCGCCGACGTCGCCGGGCGTGGCCACCTCGATGACGCCGGCACGGTCGGCTACCTGTGGCCCGCCACCCCAATGCGCCAGCATCGCCGGCCGCCCGGCATTGCGCGCGGCGGCGAGATCGATCGCGGTGTCGCCGACGAAGGCCAGCGCCGGACCGGCGCCGAGCCGGCGCTCGCACAGCCACAGCCCGTCGGGCGCGGGCTTGCCCGGCGCATCGTCGGCGGTGACGACGGCGTCGATCAGATCGATCAGTCCGGTGGCGGCGAGGATCGACAGCGTGCGCGGCCGATCCTTCCCGGTCACCACGCCGATCTTGATCGCGTCGTTGCGGATGCCCTGCAGCATCGCGGCGACGCCCGGGAATGCGCGCGCCTTGTGATCATGGTTGCGCGCGGCGGCGCGGAACGCGGCGGGAAAACCTGCGGGAAAGCCGAACTCGGCAACGATCGCCTCCAGCGGCATTCCCATCCGCGCGCGAAAATCGCCGAGCCGGGCGCGGCCGTCGAGCGCGTGGTCGGCCGCGGCGGCGAGGAAGGCCGCCTCGACCGCCTGCCAGCTATCGATCAGCACGCCGTCGAGGTCGAACAGCACCGCGGTCATGACGCGGCCGCCTGCGCGACTGCGGAGGCGGCGGCGCGCGACGAGCCGGCGATTTCGGCGAACACGTCGTCGATCTTCACGGCAGCGCCGCCGCCGTCGAGATGGATCCGGCGGAACAGCTCGAACAGCACGAAGTCGGTCTTGCTGGCGAAGCCCGCGCCGAAGCGCGAGCGGCGCAGCGCGTCGTCGGGCACCGCGTGATCGCAGGCGCGGGCGAAGCGCGCGGCGTGGCCGCCGGAGGCGTGCGGCATCATCATCTTGGCGCGCAGCGCGCTGTCGAGCAGATGCGCGCCGTGACGGCGCACCGCAGCGCGGCGCAGCAGCCGCTTGGTGATGCCGAGCGATGTGTCGACGATCTCGCCCGGCGCCACGCGCCTCACCACCGCCTGCACCGCGGGATCGAGATAGGGCACCCGCATCTCGACGCCCGCGGCCATCGACAGATGATCCACCGGATCGAGCTGGGCGCGCTCCAGCAGATCCTGCAGCGAAATGTCGAGCGTCGCGCGGACGCCGGCTGCGCCCTTGGCCGAAGCTTCGAGCAGGCCGTCGCGAATCGCGCAGGCGCGGTCGCTGGGCGTCAGCCCCACCGCAGTCGCGCGTCGGGCTCCGTCGGTGAGCGTGGCGATCGTGCCGGCCGGATCGTAGTAACCGCCGAGCGTCTCGTCGGCGCCCTCGCCGTTGAGGCAGGCTTTCGCGCGGCCGCCGATCACCCGGCACAGCAGATGGAAGAACGGCCCGGCGTGCAGGTCCGGCGCCTCGACCGCCGCGATGGTCGCGGGGATCGCCGCGAGATAGTCGTCGAAGCCGAAGGTCAGCAGAGTGTGATCGGCGCCGATCGCCCGCGCGACGCGTGCGGCTGCGACGGCGTCGGGATGGTCCGCCGTGTCGGCGACGGTGAAGGTGCGCAGCCGGCGGCCTGATAGTTCCGCCGCGGTGCAGGCCAGCATCGCGGAATCGATGCCGCCGGACAGCACCGCGACGACCTCTGTGTCGGCCTGCAGATGGCTGTTGGTGGCGGCGAGCAGCGCGTCGACAAAGGCCAGCTCGGCCTCGTCCTCACACAGCAGCGGTTGCGGCGGCGGGGTGCGTAGCTGATACGGCCGCGGCTCGGCGACGTGCAGCCCCTGCCCCCAGTTCACCGTCAGCAGATGGCCGGGCGGCAGCGTCGAGATCCCGGCGAAGAAGGTGTGGCGGCCGGTCGGATAGCCGATCGCGATGAAATCGGCCAGCGCGGTCTCGTCGAGAGACGGCGGCCCGAACCAGCGCAGCAGCGCCTTGGCTTCGGATGCGAACGCGAACCGCGCGCCGTGCTGCGCATAGCGCAGCGGCTTGATGCCGAGCGGATCGCGGATCAGCGTCAGCCGTCCGCTTTCCAGCACCGCGATCGCATACATGCCGGACAGATGCGCCGGCAGATCGAAGCCCCATTCGAGGAAGCCGCGCAGAACCACCTCGGTGTCGCAGCGCGTCGCGAAGCGGTGCCCGCGCGCGATCAGCACGCGGCGTAATTCGTCCGCGTTGTAGATCTCGCCGTTGAACGCGACCGCGGTCTGCGACAGCGGATCGCGCATCGGCTGCGCGCCGTGTTCGGGATCAACGATGGCGAGCCGCGCCGCGCCGATCTCGCAGGCGCCGTCGCGATGCGTGCCGAGACCGTCCGGGCCGCGATGGCGGATGGCGTCGAGGATCGGCCGCACGTCCGGCGGCGCATCGAGCGAGACGAGTCCGGCTATGGCGCACATCGCGGCGGCTCCGTTCGAGTTGCGGTGGATACGGCCGGGCGCAGGCACGCGGCGATGCCGCGCGCGGTCTCGGCCATCGCCTGCGACAAGGTCAGGCTGTCGGCGCCGGCGCGGCGGCGCTCGGCGTGGAAGGCAGGCAATTGCGGGAACGGCAGGCCGGGCTCGAGATGATGCTCGATGTGATAATTGTCGTAGTGGACCAGATAGCTCCACCACGCCGGTGCCCGGTAGCTGCGCGAATTCTCCGTGATCCGGCGCGTCAGCCGCGGCCGGCCGATATGTTCGTGCACCGTCATCAGGAAGTGCGCGACCGGCGCGACGATCAGCGCCGGCACGATCCAGCCCCACAGCACCAGCCGCGGCTCGATCCACGCCGCGAGCACGAGCAGCGCAAGCAGGATCAGCGCGGTCGCGACGAACTCGGTCCGCGCCCGATCGCGCGCATGGGCCTTGAGCACATCGTGCCTGCGCCCGGACAGCAGCGTCGCCGTCGTCCCGGCGAAATCGCGCAGCCGCGTCACCGCGAAGACATGGCCGAGCAGCGCGCGCCGGCTGGAGAAATCCGCGCAGCTCCGGTCGAACACATCCTGCGGCGTGCCGACATAGCGGTGATGATGCAGATGGCGGATGCGGGTATCGGTGAAGGTGGTCAGCATCGGCAGGCCGAGCAGCGAGCCGGCGAGCCGGTTGCCGGCCTCGGTCGCGAGGAAGATGCCGTGCAGCGTCTCGTGCTGCAGTTCGAGGCCGTGGGCGTAGACGATCCCCAGCAGCAGCGCCGCTGCGATCCCGGCCGCCGTTCCCGGCACGACGACGATCGCCGCCAGCAGCGCGGCGACCGCGCCCACATAGGCGGCGAGCCTGAGCGGCGCATGCGACTGGGACGAGGCGCGGCCGGGCATGACGAACTCCTCCACCAATTCTTGCGCAGCATCGGATGGCGCGTCGTTTCGGTGATCATCGCGGCGGGCGATGAGCAGGGCCCGCGAAGGGGCCGTCCGGAGGGCGCCACCCGCAGCCGTCCCCGCGCGAGCGGGCGACAGCCGGCGCGTGGCGCCGCCGGCGGGAAACCCGCTCTACCAGTGGAGCTCGTCGCAGACGTCGAGGTCGACGCCGCGCGACAGCAGGTCGACGCGCAGTCGCGCGAGATCCGCTTCGGCGGTGTGCAGCTTCTCGAGCGCCGAATGGAATTGCTGCAGCCCCTCGAGATGCTCCTTGGACCGTTCGATCTGCACGCCTTCTTCCGCACTGCCAGACATCGTGTCCTCCATGAGTTTGCGCGGGTCGATAATACAACCCATGATTGTATAGGCTAAAAATACGCAACTTGGAAGAGCATTTCTACGCGACACACGCAGGCGGCGTCCGGCCGCAAGCGCGGGTGCCCGTCAGCCGGACTTGTCAGGCACCCAGATTAGGTTTATATTCCTTTTCATGAGATATCCCTTCATCCCCACCATCGTCCGTCTCCGCGTCACGCCCGACCCGAATTCGGACTCGCCGCCGCCGATCCCCGGCGGGCGCCCGCGCGGATCGCGGCGGCCGCATACCGATGCCAAGGCGGCGGAGGTGCGCCGGCTGATCGAACAGACCGAACTGACCTACAGCCAGATCAGCGCCAAGACCGGCGTCGGCCGCGCCAGCATCAGCCGCTGGAGCCGCGACGGCGCCTGGGCGCGCCCGCCCTTCGCGCCGCGCGCCACCGACCGGATGCCGACCGCGCGCGCCGGCCAGAAACTCAAGCTGCGGAAGCTCGCCGAGCGGCTGCGCCTGCTCGCCGAACAGATGATCGAGAAACTCGAAGCCGACGCCGGCACCGATGTCGACCGGCTGATGCAGGCGCTGCAGGTGCTGAAGATGGCGCGGATGGAAGCGATGGGCCGCCGGCGCCGCCGCCGCGACCCCGCCTTCCGTGCACGCACCGGCAACGACTGGCTGTCCGAAGAGGAAGCCATCCGCACCGCCCTGAAAGAGATGCGCAGCTTCGGCGTCGACCTCGACCACGTCCCGCCGCAGGCGATGGATCTGCTGATCGCCGCCAAACGTCCGGCCGAGGATCACCCGGCGTTGCGGCCGCCGAAGGCGAGGAAGCGGCGGCGGTGATAACAACGGCGGCATGCGGCGCTGTTCTCCCCTCCCCCTTGCGGGGAGGGGTCGGGGGTGGGGGTCCACAGGCACGGTGCCCGCGTCACCCTCACCCCAACCCTCTCCCGCAAGCGGGAGAGGGAGCGCGCTGTGCCTTACCGATCTTCGGTCAGCTCGAACGAAGAGACCACCGAGCTCTCTGCCGGCACCGAGAAATACTCGACGCGGCGCGCCGGCTTGTTGTTGAACAGCAGCCGGGTCACGTCCGGACGCGAATAGTGGCCCGCCGGATCGGCCGATGCCTTCGCGAACGCAATCAGGCCGAGATCGACGTCGGCGACGACCAGCCCTTCCTCGAAGGGATCGAGATTGGCGCCGATCGAGCGTCCGTCGGGCGCGTAGATCCGGGAAAAGCCGCCGCCCAGCTGGCACATCGCTTCCAGCATCGGATCGCCCTGGCACAGCAGATCCCGCTGGGCCTTGTCGACCAAAGCGGTCGCGGCGACGACGAAGCAGCCGCCCTCGACGGCGTAGATCATGCTGGCGCCGTTGTTGACGGTGGGGCCGAGCGCATAGGCTTCGTCGGCAATCAGCGACAGCGCCGGCCAGGCGCCGCAATGGATCTGTTCGTTCTGGCTGTACATCGCGTATTTGCTGAGCGGCTGCAGGTGCTCCCAGCACGACAATTGCCCGACGCGGCCGAGCGAAGTATCGAGCACGGCGAGGTCGCTGCCGTCGCCTTCGCCGAACACGGTGCGTTCGACATGGGTGGGCTTCAGCTTGCGACGGCGCTTGATCACCTCGCCGGTCTCGGCATAGTGCCACTGCGCGATATACAGGCTGCCGCCGTCGCGCTCCGACAGCCCGATCGAGACCTGAATGCCGTTGCGGCGCGCGGCCTCGGCGAGCGCCCGATCCTCGTCGCCGCCGGCCTGCACGCTGTTCTCGAAGTAACGACCGACGAACTGCATCGCCCAGGCCGGCGGCCCGAGCCAGATGTGGTTCGGATAGCCCGGCAGCCACACTTCGGGAAACACCACGAGCTTGCAATCCTGCCGCGCCGCCTGCTCGATCAGCCCGACCGCCTTGGCGACGCCGGCCTGAAGATCGAGGAACGCCGGCGCGGCCTGCACGGCCGCGACCTTGAATTGCTTCGACATCTGCATTGTCAGCCTCCATGGATGATCGGGATGCCGAGAAGTCTAGCGAGGGCCGCAACGCCGGGCTTTCGCGTTTGAGCGTGATTTGTTGTGAATCCGCGCGGAGCCGGATATCGTGGCAGAGGTCTGTTGCAGGCGATCCCGGCGATGCTCGCACGATACGATACCGCCCTCGTCCCACCCCAGGATCGCGTCGCCTATTGGCACGATGTGGTGTGCGCCAACTATGTTCAGCTCGAATGCGAGATCGCGGACACCAGCGACGTTCGCGGGGCCATCGAGATCAGACGCCTCGCCAACGTCTCGGTCTCCGAGATCAGCGGAACCGGCGGCAAGGTGCGGCGCCGCGCGCGGGATATCCGGCGTGCAACGGAAGACTTCTTCCTGCTCAGCCTGCAGCTCGAACAGGTGACGACGGTCAGCCAACGCGGCGAGATCACCACGCTACGCCCCGGCGACATGGCCGCCTACAGCAGCACCGAGCCCTATGAACTCAGCATGGCGAGCGGCTTCCGCCAGATCGTGCTGCAGATCCCCAAGGCATCGCTGCTGCTGCGGATGCCCGACGCGGAACTGGCGCTCGGCAGGCGAATCGACGGCAGCACCGGCGCCGGGCATCTGATCGGCCAGAGCATCATGCAGTTCGGCAAGTACACGCCGGCGCCGAACGATCTGCTGAACGATCACGTCGCGGATATTCTGGCGAGCCTGTTCTCCGCCGCCCTCTCCAGCACGTCGACCACCGGCGCAAGCGAGCTGTCGTCGTCGACGCAACTTGTTCTGCTGCGGGCGAAGTCGGCGATCCGGCGCCATTTCCGGGAAGCGCAGTTCGATCGGGTCGCACTCGCCGAGGCCGTCGGCGTCTCGGTGCGCCGGCTCAACGAGATCTTCGCCACGCAGGCGACCTCCGCGAGCGACGTCATTCGCGAAACGCGCCTGCAGATGGCGGCGGATGAACTGACCGACCGGCGCAAGGCCGGGCTCACCGTCAGCGACATCGCGCTGCGCAACGGCTTCAGCAGCTTCTCGCATTTCTCCACGCTGTTCCGGAAACGCTTCCACACCTCGCCGCGCGACTGGCGGCAGACAAAGTCCCAGCCGCATCGCGGCTCGGCAGCGGGCGACTGACGGAGCAAGGCACTTTCGTTTCAACCCGTCATGCCCGGCCTTGTGCCGGGCATCCACGTCTTGCTGATGGAGTCGTAAGAAAGGCGTGGATGGCCGGGACAAGCCTGGCCATGACGAAACTAATCGCAGGATGGACAAGGCACGCGCGACAATCATCCTTCGAGGCTCACGCGCGCGCACCTCAGGATGACGATGGCGTGTGCTGCCCGGCATTCAGCGCGTAGGATGGACTCAGCGAAGCGTGTCGACGTGGACCTTATCTGTCGGCATGTCGTCCCCGCGCAGGCGGGGACCCATACGCCGCAGTATCTCGTTTCAGGCACTGCAGCAGAGGCCGTTCCTCGACTCGAACAGCCAGGGGTTATGGGTCCCCGCCTGCGCGGGGACGACAGGCACCGGATGCAGCGCCTGAACGTTTCACCGCAAGCGACAGTCCCGTCTCTCACCCCTCCCCGACCGCGCCCGCTACGATCATCGCGTCGATCTCTGAGGCGCTGTAGCCCGCGTCGAGCAGCACCTCGCGCGAGTGCTCGCCGAGGCGCGGGGTCGGGCGGTGCAGGCTGGGCGGGGCGTCGGAGAATTTGGTCGCGGGGCGCGCCTGGCGGATGCGGCCTTCGCTCGGATGGTCGATCGCGGCGAAGTAATCGACCGCCTTGAGATGTTCCTGCTCGCCGATCTCGCTGATCCGCGCGAACGCGGTGTGCGGCACGTCGAGCCGCAGCAGCAGATCTTCCCACTCGGCGGTGGTGCGGCTCGGCGCGATCTCGCCCATCCGCGCGTAGATCCTGTCGATGTTCTCCGCCCGCGCCACCGGGTCACGCACCTGCAATTCGTCGATCAGTTCGGGTCGGCCGACTGCCGTGAAGAACGCGCACCAATTGTCGCCGGAATACGGCAGCATCGTCATCCAGCCGTCTTTGGTACGCACCGGCCTGCGCTCCTTCATCCGCTTGTAGCCGGCGGGGCCGATCGGCGGATCGAACGCGTAGCCGCCGAGCATCTCGATGCTGTTGAAGCCCGCGATCGTCTCCAGCATCGGCACTTCGACGAGTTGGCCGCGGCCCGAACGCTCGCGGCTGAACAGCGCCGCCGACACCGCGCCGGCGAGCGCCTGGCCGCAGATCTTGTCGCCGATCAGGCTCGGCACGAATTGCGGTTCGTCGTCCGAGCCGATCGATGAGGCGAGGCCCGAGGCGGCCTGGATGATCTCGTCGAACGCCGGCCGCGCCGCCCACGGCCCATCCTGGCCAAAGCCGGTCGCCGCCGCATAGATCAGCCGCGAATTCAGTGCGCGGCAATCCTCGTAGCCGAAGCCGAGTCGCGCCATCGCGGCGGGGCGCACATTGGTGATGAGCACGTCGGCGCCCGGGGGATCAGCCGCCGCAACGCCGCCTTGCCGTGCGGATGCTTGAGGTCGAGCGCGAGGCTGCGCTTGTTGCGGTTCACCGCCATGAACTGCCCGCTCATGCCGCGATGGCGCGACGCGCCGGCATAGCGCCACATGTCGCCGGCCAGCGACTCGATCTTGATCACGTCGGCGCCCCAGTCGCCGAGAATCTGCGCCGCATAGGGGCCGAACAGCACGCTGGTCAGATCGAGAATGCGGATGCCGGCGAGCGGCCCGGTCGGTTCGGTCATAGCTTCGCCGCTCGCGTGGTCGACATTCGCCGAACGAGTCTCATGCGTGCTTCCTCCCTCACCGCATCGTCTGCGCGATGCTGACGGTTGCTCTGCCTCACGACCGCAGGGGTCGCCAGTACCCAACATACAGTTCCGGCCGGCGCCGAGATGTAGGCTCGACCACGCAGGGTCATGCAATTTTCGCAGACTCGGGCCCTGGGGCGATCAGCCGGGCATTTTCGTCCTCGGCATCTCCGCAGGTCATGGCCGGGCTTGTCCCGGCCATCCACGCCTTGCCGCGCATCGAGGCGGCAAAGACGTGGATGCCCGGGACAAGCCCGGGCATGACGGAGTCTGCGGCAGGTGGAACGTCGCGCAGCGCGTCCGCCTCACTCCTCCTTGAAGCCGTATTCCTGGTTGTTGCCGGTCGCGCCGTAATACTTGTAGGGCAGGAACTTGCCGGACATCGTGATCTTGACGCGGTCGCCCTTGGGGTTGGGCAGGCGGTCCATCACCATGTCGAAATCGATCGCCGACATGATGCCGTCGCCGAATTCCTCCTCGATCAGCGCCTTCCAGGCCGGGCCGTTGATCATCACCAGCTCGTAGAAGCGATAGATCAACGGATCGGTCGGGGGCATCTGGATGCCCTCGCCGCGCATCGGCACTTCGTTGAGCATCGCGGTCTCGACTTTGCTGAGGCCGAACAGTTCGGCGGCGTTGGCGGCCTGCGGCTTGGTCAGCTTCATGTGGCCGAGGATCGCGCCGACCACCAGCACTTCGGAATGGCCGCCGATCTTTTCGCAGATGTGTTTCCAGGTCCAGCCTTTCTCGCGCTTGAGGTCGAGCAGCTTTTCGGTGAGTTGCGCACGCTTCATGATGAGTTCTCCGTGAGGTGGTGATGATGAAAGACGATGGCGTCAGCGCGCGCGGAGCTGCGCCGGCGCCGACGCGGCCGCGCCGTTCGCGGCCGGCACCAGCGCTGGCTCGCCGAGGCCGGGGCGCACCACCGGCACGTTGAGCGGATCGTGACCGGGGTTGGCGGTGGCGAAGGTCTTGCTGCGCGTCACCAGGAAGTCGACGATATGGTTGCGCAGCGCGTAGTAATAAGGATGCCGGTGCAGATCGATCCTTGCGCGATCCTTCGGCAGCGGGTTCTCGACGATCTCCGCCACCACGGCGCCGGGGCCGTTGGTCATCAGAAAGATTTTATCGGCGAGATACATCGCCTCGTCGACGTCGTGGGTGATCATGAAGGTGGTCTGGCCGGTCTCGAGACAGATCCGGCGCACCTCGTCCTGCAGCGAGCCGCGGGTCAGCGCGTCGAGCGCCGAGAACGGCTCGTCCATCAGCATGATCTTCGGGGTGATGCTCAGGGCTCTCGCGATGCCGACGCGCTGCTTCATGCCGCCCGAGAGTTCGGACGGCCGCTTGTGCTCCGAGCCGGTCAGGCCGACGAGGTCGATGAATTGCTGGGCGTGGGCGCGGACCTTGGCCTTGTCCCATTTGGGCCATTTCGACGTCACCGCATAGGCGACGTTGCCCATCACCGTGCGCCACGGCAGCAGCGCGTGGCTCTGGAAGATCACCGCGCGGTCGAGGCTGGTGCCCTCGATCGCCTGGCCGTCGACGATCACCGCCCCTTCGCTCGGCTGATCGAGCCCGGCGAGGATGTTGAGCACCGTGGTCTTGCCGCAGCCGGAATGCCCGATCACGCAGCCGAACTCGCCGCGCGGCAGCGACAGCCACAGGTTTTCGAAGATCGTGGTGTCGCCACCGCCGGCCGCGCCGGGATAGCGCTTGGCGATGCCCTCGATCGAAATGAACTTGTCGATCATCGCGCTCACTCCGGAAACGTGACCATGCGGGTGAACCGCGCCAGGATCTGGTCGAGCAGCATCCCCACCACCCCGATCACCAGGATCGCAATAATAACATTCACGATCGACAAATTATTCCATTCGTTCCAGACGAAGTACCCTATACCCGTACCCCCTACCAGCATCTCGGCGGCGACGATCACCAGCCACGCGATTCCGATCGATATCCGCATGCCGGTGAGGATGGTCGGCGCGGCGGCCGGCAGGATCACCGTGAAGGCGCGCCGCACGTTGCCGACCTCCAATGTGCGCGCGACGTTGATCCACTCCTTGCGCACCGAGGCGACGCCGAACGCGGTGTTGAGCAGCATCGGCCACACCGAGCAGATGAAGATCACGAAGATCGCCGACAGGCTGCTGTCCTTGATGGTGTAGAGCGCGAGCGGCATCCAGGCGAGCGGCGAGATCGGTTTCAACACCTGGATGAAAGGGTCGAGCGCCTTGTTCATCAGCGGCGACATCCCGATCAGGAAGCCGAGCGGGATCGCCACCGCGACCGCGATCAGATAGCCGATCGCCACCCGCGCGATTGAATAGCCGAGCTGGATGCCGAGCCCCTTGTCGTTCGGACCGTTGTCGTAGAACGGCTGCTGGATGTGCTCCCACAGTTTGGCGCCGACATCCAGCGGGCCCGGCATCGCCGATTTGCCCTGGGTCGCGGTCGCGCCCATCAGCGCGGCGTATTCCGGGCTCATCTGGGCCACGGCGCCGGTGCCGCGCGTTGCCAGATGCCAGGTGCCGATGAAGGCCGCGAAGATCACCAAGGAGACCATGGCGGCCCGAATGCGAAGAGATTTCGTCATGACGACTCTCTGCTCTCTCCCGCTCGCCGGGAGAGAGGTGGAATGAAGGAATGGAACGATGATTTCGCAACGAGGATGCGGCGCCTCACCATGCCGCTCCGCGATACGGCGCCCTCCCTGCGTGGGAAGGACGTTCGAGAGGCGCACGCATCCCCGGGCATCACGAGGCCTTCTTGATCTTGAAGCTCGCGAGATACTCTTCCGGATTCGAGCCGTCGAACGACTTGCCCATCACCGAGAACGACCGCGAGGTCGTGGTCGGCGGGGTGAGGCCCGCTTCCTTCATCAGCTTCGCGGTGTCGGTCGCCAGATAGACCTGCTCGGCGATCGCCTTGTAGTCGACGTCTCCCTTGACCTGTCCCCAGCGCTTCATCTGGGTCATGATCCAGACCGCGAAGGACTGCCACGGGAACGGATCGAAATCGATCCGGTTGGGCTGCTTGACGATGTTGCCGAGGCCGTCCGCATAGGTGCCGGTGAGGATCTGCTCCAGCACGATCGCCGGCTGGTTCAGATAGTTGGCCGGCGCGATCGCTGCGGCGATCTCCTTGCGGTTCTCCGGTTTGTGGGCGTAGGCGGTGGCCTCGATGATCGACTTCAGCAGCGCGCCGTAGGTGTTGGGCATCGTGGTGACGAATTCCTTCGACGCGGCGAAGGCGCAGCACGGATGGCCGTCCCAGATCTCCTTGGTCAGGATGTGGATGAAGCCGACGCCGTCATAGACCGCGCGCTGGTTCATCGGGTCGGGCGCGAGATAGCCGTCGATGTTGTCGGCGCGCAGATTGGCGACCATCTCCGGCGGCGGCACCGCGCGGATCTGGACGTCGACGTCGGGGTCGAGGCCGTGCTCGGCCAGGTAATAGCGCAGCAGATAGTTGTGCATCGAATAGTCGAACGGGACCGCGAACTTGAATCCCTTCCAGTCCTTCGGATTGCGCTTGTCCTTGTGCTTCATCGCCAGGGTGATGGCCTGGCCGTTGATGTTCTCGACCGCCGGCATGGTGTAGGGGATCGGATTCGAGCCGACGCCCATGGTGATGGCGAGCGGCATCGGCGACAGCATGTGCGCCGCGTCGTATTCCTTGTTGATGGTCTTGTCGCGGATAA
Source organism: Rhodopseudomonas sp. NSM (assembly GCF_052445935.1). Lineage (NCBI taxonomy): Bacteria > Pseudomonadati > Pseudomonadota > Alphaproteobacteria > Hyphomicrobiales > Nitrobacteraceae > Rhodopseudomonas > Rhodopseudomonas sp. NSM. The sequence continues at coordinate 868,765 of NZ_JBQTCH010000002.1, forward strand.
CCGCCCAGCCCGCGGTCTTGATGACTTCGACGTTGAGACCGTATTTCGAGTAGAACCCCATCGGGGCGGCCATGATGATCGGCGTGGCGCAAGTGATCGGAATGAAGCCGACCTTGAGATCCTTCTTCTCCAGCGGGCCGCTGGCGGCGAACGCCTCGGTGGCGGTCTGCAGCGGGAAGAACTGCGAAACCGCAGCAAGCGCGGTGGCCGCTCCGACCGATTTCAGGAAGGCGCGCCGCGAGGCGTCGTGCGGAAACATCGCCCGCATCACCGCCGAGGCGACCACGCCCTCGAACCGCTTGTCCTCGCTCTCCAGCATCGCCGGCTGCAGCGACGAGGACGGGTCTGCGGCATGCTCGGCTTCGCTGACATGCCGGCCACAGCTACATCCGCCTGCAGTCAGGCGGCGGTTGGGATCAAACGGATTGTCGAACGTGGACATGGGACCTCCTGCGCGATTTCACCCTCGTTAACGCAAGGAGCATGCCAGCTCGGCGCGGCGAACTTTGCCAATGGACGCCGTCCAGTTTGCGCATTTGCGAATTACGAAATCTCGTAGTATACGAATTTTCGTAGTCGAATTACGAAATTTCGGAGAATTCCATGGACCTTTCGGTATCTTGTTCCGCCATGGACACCGATCTGCGTGCGTGGGTATTCGACGGCCTGATCGAGGCGGCGCTGCTGCTCGATCCGGCCGCCGACCGGATCCTCGACGTCAATCCCGCGGCCTGCGCCCTGCTCGGCTATGACCGGGCCACGCTGCTGCAGACCCGGATCAGCGCCCTGCACGACCGGCAATTTCCGGCGCTGATCGTGTTCACCCAGGCGGTGTTCGACCGCGGCAGCTATTGGACCCACGCGCTGACGCCAAACAACAGCGCCGGCACACCGTTGCGTGTCGAATATGCCGGCCGGGCGCTCCGCCTTGACGGGCGCACGCTGCTGCTGCTGACGATGAGCGACCTCGAGCAGCGCCGCCGCCGCCATATCGACGCCGCCGCCGACGACTACATGCGCGACGGATTGCCGGCATGGCAGCGGGTCGAGCGGGTGTTCGAGGATATCGAGCGCGAGAACCAGTTGATCCTGCGCGCCGCCGGCGAAGGCATCTACGGCGTCAACGCCGAGGGTCGCGCCACCTTCGTCAACCCGGCGGCGGAGCGGATGCTCGGCTGGTCGGCCGAGGAGCTGGTCGGTCAGTCGATCCACGCGGTGATGCATCACACCCATCACGACGGCCGGCCCTACCCGGATCACGACTGCCCGATCTACGCCGCGTTCCGCGACGGCGCGGTGCATACGGTCGACGGCGAGGTGTTCTGGCGCAAGGATGGCAGGCCGGTATGGGTCGAGTACACCTCGACGCCGATCCGCGACCGCAGCGGCGTGATCGTCGGCGCCGTCGTTGTGTTTCGCGACGTCAGCCAGCGGCGCGAGGCCGACGAGAAGCTGCACGCCGCGCTCACCGAAGTCGACCGGCTGCGCGAGCGCCTGCAACTGGAGAACGATTATCTGCAGGAAGAAATCCGGATCGAGACCAATCCGCGCGGCATCATCGGCCAGAGCGAAGCGATCCAGACCACGCTGCGCCAGGTCAAGCTGGTGGCGCCGACCACCGCCGCGGTGCTGATCACCGGCGAATCCGGCACCGGCAAGGAGCTGATCGCGCGCGCCATCCACGATGCCAGCACCCGCAGCGGCCGGCCGCTGATCCGGGTCAATTGCGCCGCGATCCCGCGCGAATTGTTCGAGAGCGAATTCTTCGGCCACGCCCGCGGCGCCTTCACCGGCGCGGTGCGCGACCGCATCGGCCGGTTCGAACTGGCCGACGGCGGCACGCTGTTTCTCGACGAGATCGGCGAGATTCCGCTGGAGTTGCAGGGCAAGCTGCTGCGCGTGTTGCAGGAGGGCAATTTCGAGCGGGTCGGCGACGAGCGCACCCGCAATGTCGACGTCCGGCTGATCGCCGCCACCAATCGCGACCTGAAGCAGGAGGTGCAGCGTGGCCGCTTCCGCGAGGATCTGTACTTCCGGCTCAACGTGTTCCCGATCGAGTCGGTGCCGCTGCGCGATCGCCGCGAGGACATTCCGCTGCTGGCGCAGCACTTCCTCGCCAGCGAACGGCGCGAGCTGAAATCCGGACTGCGGTTATCGCAGGGCGACGTCCGGCGGCTGATGCGCTACGACTGGCCGGGCAACGTCCGCGAGTTGCAGAACGTGATCGAGCGCGCCACCATCCTGGCGCAGAACGGCCGGCTGCGGATCGACCTGCCGGAGCCGTCCGGCCACCATCCGGCGCCGAACGCCGGACGGCAGAAGGCGGAAACCAGGCCGGCGGTGATGACGGCTGGCGAGTTGCGCGATCTCGAGCGCGCCAACATCGTCGCGGCGCTGCGCGCTTGCAGCGGCAAGGTGTTCGGCGACGACGGCGCCGCCGCGATGCTCGACATCAAGCCGACCACGCTGGCGTCGCGGATCAAGACGTTGGGAATTGCATCCGCCCGCGGGCGGGCCTTCGCCGATCCTCCGGCGGCCTAAGGCAAGCCGGACTGGACGACCGCCGCGAACGGCTCAGGCGCTCGCGGCGATCTTGCGCGGCACGTGGTGCACCGTCATTTCGCCGTCGGGGCAGACACTGCGCTTCACCTCGGCGAGGACACGGTTGAAATCCATCTCCGGATTGCACAGCAGCACGTCGAGCAGCAGCAGCCGGTATTCCGGCCAGGTGGTCAGCACGATGTGCGACTCGGCGAGGAACAGCGCGATGGTCAGCCCGTGCGGGACGTAGCGCACCTCGTAGGACCCGATAATGGTCGCACCGACGCTCTGGACCGCGGCGCGCGCGGCCGCTACCAAGGCGGCTTCATCCTCGATCACCGGCAGGCAGTCGTACAGTTCCGCCAGCGCGTGGGTCATCAACATCGGCGATCGGTCCTCAATGGCGGTTCAGTTTCAGCGCCTGTTTGGCACGGATAGCGGCGCGGGCCAACCGCGGCGCGGCCCGTCCTTTTGCGGGGCGCGCCGCAATGGCTGACCCCGCAATCCTGCGAACCATCGCCGAGGCGACAAGGCTGCGCGAAGGTCCGGCCGGCGTCGAGGCGATCCTGCGCGCGGTGTACCGCTCGGGTTCGCTGCGGCTGCAGGACGTCGCGCGTGAAGCGCGGCTGCCGATGCCAATCGCCACCGCGGTCCGCCGCGAGCTGGAAAAGGCCGGGCTGCTCGAGCGCAGGCAGGGTCTGGCGCTGAGCCCCGAGGGCCGCGACTTCGTCGAGCGCGAACTCGGGCTCGGCATCACCATCGACGTCACCTGCCCGGCCTGCACCGGCCATGGCGTGGTGATCCCGGAGAATTTCCACCCGCAGGTCGCGCGGCTGGCCGCCATCATCGCGCAGGCGCCATCGGTCGACGTCACGCTCGATCAGGCGCCGTGCACGCCGGAGACGTCGCTGCTGCGCGCGCTCCTGATGCTGCAGGCCGGCGCGCTGGAAGGCCGCCGCGTGCTGCTGCTCGGCGACGACGATTCGGTGTCACTGGCGATCGGCCTGATCGGCCAGGCGCTGGGCAAGGCCGACCTCACCCGCGGCGTCGTGGTGATCGATGCCGACGAGCGCCGGCTCGCGTTCCTGCGCGACAATGCAGAACGCGAAGGCATCGCGCTGCGCACGCTGCATCACGATCTGCGCCAGCCGCTGCCCGCCGAATTGCAGGGCGCGTTCGACACCATCGAGACCGACCCGCCCTACACGCTCGAAGGCGCAAAGCTGTTTCTGACGCGCGGCCGCGAGGCGCTGGCCGGCGACGGGCTGTGCTACTTCTCGTTCGCGCAATGGCCGCCGCGGCAGATGCTGGCGCTGCAGCGGGTGTTTCTCGATCTCGGCCTCGCGGTGCAGACGATCCGGCCCGGCTTCAACGCCTATGCGGGCGCGACCGTGCTCGGCAATGTCGGGCAACTGATCGAACTCGCCGCCGCCGGCCCCGCAGCCGCCGCGCTGCCGGCGTGGCAGGGGCCGCTGTACACCGCCGAGATCAATCCGCGGGTCCGCGCCTATGTCTGCACGTCATGCGGCCGCGAGGCCGTGCTGGGGCGCGGCTCGACGCCGGAGACGATCGAGGCGTTGAAGGATCAGGGATGCGCGAATTGCGGCGGGCACAGCTTCCGCCGCAAGACCGGCGGGACCTGACCGGCCAGCGGAAAGACGGACTTGCCCGCCGCAGCCGTTCGTGCGAACGCGGCGGCTGAATTCTGGAGTTGAACGATGAACGACAAGCCCTTGCATACGCTGCGCCCGCTGGAGCGCGCGGACCTCGAAAAGATCGGCTGGATGGAAGCCGAGATCGCCAAGATCTCGTTCCCCGACGATCCGATCACCGACGTCGGCTTCTATGTGAAGAAGCTGGAGAAGCTGTTCGGCGACAAGGAAGCCGCGACCTTCGTCGCCGAACGCGACGGCGAGATCGTCGGCTGGTCCTATGTCAGCATCCGCCGCAACTTCATCACCAAGCAGCCTTACGGCGACTATCACAGCATCTACATCGACCCGTCGCAGCGCGGCTCCGGCCTGTCGAACCTCTTGATGAATTCGGTGTTCGACTGGTGCAAGGCGCAGAAGCTGGATCATGTGGTGTTCCGCACCCGCGCCACCAACGAGCCGATGAAGGGCGTGCTGGCCCGCGTCGGCTTCGTGCCGACGCAGATCTATCTGGAAAAGCCGCTCAAGGATTGAGTACGACGTCGCCGCCGGGCGCGTCCTCGGCCGCAGCGCGCGGCATCACGAACACGTCGTAACGCACCGTCTTGCCGGCGATCTGGTAGGACGGTTTGCGCACGCCGACGAGCGGCTCGGCACGCAGCGGCCATTTCAGCACGACGCGGCCGCAGCGCGCCGTCAGCGCCGCCTGCAGCAGTTCGCAGACGTCGGGATCGGCGCCGACCAGATTGCGTAGCAGCCGCATCTCCTGCTTGACCAATGCCGTCTTGGTCCGCTCCGGATGCATCGGATCGACGGTCACGACATCGGCCTGCAGGGTCGGAAGCAGGTCGCGGGCGTCGCCGTGGATCAGAGTCATCCGCGCCACCACCGCCGCGATGTCCTCACTCTCGGCGCGCGCGGCCGCGAGCGCTTGCGCCAGCAGCGCGTGGACCTGCGGCGAGCGCTCGATCAGCGTCACGCTTGCGCCCATCGAGGCGAGCAGGAAGGAATCGCGACCGAGCCCCGCGGTGGCATCGATGACCTGCAGCGCGCGGCCGGGCGCCATGCCGGTCGCCTTCAGCAGCGCGTGGCTGCGGGCGGCGCCGGAGCGCAATTTGTAGCCGACCGCGCCGCCGACGAAGTCGATGGCGAGCGCGGATCGGCCGGCCGCGGCCATCGTCTATTGCAGGCTGAGCGCCACGAAGCGCAGTTCGCCGGCTCCGTTCGAGACCAGCAGCAGCACCGACTTCTTGCCGTCCTTCTTGACCTGGTCGACCCGCTTCTTGATATCGGCGGCGCTGGTGACCGCCTCCTGCGCCACCTCGACGATCACGTCGCCCGCCGAAAGCCGCTTCTCGGCGGCATCGGAGCCGGTGTCGACGCCGACCACCACCACGCCCTTGACGCTGTCCTTGATCTTGTACTTGCCGCGCAGATCCTTCGACAGCGCGGCGAGATCGAGCCCGAGCGCCTTCTGCGTCACCGGCTTTTCCGGTTCGGGCTGCGACTTGGCCGAGGCCGGCTGCGGCTTGGCGCCGTCGTCGAGGCGGCCGAGCGTGACCTGCTTGGTCTCTTCCTTGCCCTTGCGGATGATCACCACGTCGACGGTCTTGCCGACCGCGGTGTCGGCGACCACGCGCGACAGATCCTTCGGCTCCTTGACGTCCTTGCCGTCGAACTTGACGACGACGTCGCCGGGCTCGATGCCGGCGGGCTTGGCCGGACCCTTGTCGTCGATGCCCGCAACCAGCGCGCCGCGCGCCGGCTTGATGTTGAGGCTCTCGGCGATTTCGTCGGTGACCTGCTGGATCCGCACGCCGAGCCAGCCGCGGCGCAGCTCGCCGAACTGCCGAAGCTGATCGACGACGCCGACCACGGTCTTCGACGGCACCGCGAAGCCGATGCCGATCGAGCCGCCGGACGGCGAAATGATCAACGTGTTGACGCCGATGACTTCGCCGTCGAGGTTGAACAGCGGGCCGCCGGAATTGCCGCGATTGATCGCCGCGTCGGTCTGGATGTAGCTGTCATACGGCCCGGAATTGATGTCGCGGTTGCGCGCCGAGACGATGCCGGCGGTGACCGTGCCGCCGAGCGAGAACGGGTTGCCGATCGCGACCACCCATTCGCCGAGCCGCAGCTTGTCCGAGTCGCCGAACTTCACGGCCACCAGCGGCTTGTTCGCCGGCGGCTTGAACTTCAGCACCGCGAGATCGGTCTTCTTGTCGACGCCGACGAGCTCGGCCTTGATCTTGGTGCCGTCGTTCATGATCAGGTTGATCTCATCGGCATCGGCGATGACGTGATTGTTGGTCACGGCAATGCCGGCGGTGTCGACGATGAAACCCGAGCCGAGTGAATTGGTCTTGCGCGGGCCGCCGCCCTTCTCGCCGCGGCGGTTCTTGAAGAAGTCCTCGAAGAATTCTTCGAACGGCGAGCCCGGCGGCAGATTCGGCTTGGCGCTGTTGCCCTCGCTGGGCGCGCTCTTGGCCTCGACCGTCTGGGTGGTCGAGATGTTGACCACGGCGTCGATGACCTTCTCGGCGACGTCCGCGATGCCATCGGGGCCGCGGGCCTGCGCCGGCGCCGCGGTCAAGGCGGCAGCGCCGAGGCACAATGCCGCCAGCAAAGGTCTGATCCGGAAGCTCAAGGCGGTGATCGCAACGGGCATGATAAGGGCGTCTCCTGCATCGAGGCCGGGCGCCTTGGGCGCTGCCGCTTGAAAACCCTGCGCCCGATCCGGGAACCGGGGCAAGCATCGTAATCGTTCGAAACTATCCCATCCGCCGCATCGATTGCGGCGAAAAACGGACGTCCCTGCTCACGATGCCGTTGAAAACCATCCGATCGCATGCAAACCGCGAGCTCAGCGACGGACCATCCAGATCAGGATCAGGCCCAGCACGGCCGAGGCGATGCCGACCACGCGCAGCACATTGTCGGGAGTAGCCATCGCGCTTTTCATGGCGCGCCGCATCCAGCTCGGGCTCGCAGCGAAGATCAGGCCTTCCAACACAAACAACACACCCACCCCGATCAGGAGGTCGGCGAACGCGAAAGACCCCATTCGACTGTATCCCCCGGCCGGGCGTATCGCCCGACAGCCACTATCGACGAAGCGCAGGCCACAGCCCGCGCTTCTGATTTCGGCTATGTTCTAGAGCAATTCCGGTCCTGATGGAATCAGAACCGGAAACGCTAGCGCGGCGCAGCAGCCGGTTCAGGCGTTGCCTGTCCTGGAATGCCGGGAGTCGGCGCCGCTGTCGTCGTCGCCCTTGCCGGGGGCCTGCCGGACGAATTCGCGAAGAAGCGGAAGAATTCCGAATCCGGCCGCAGCAGGAAGCGGGTGTCCGAACTCTTCAGCGACTGATCGTAAGCCGTCATCGACCGATAGAACGAGAAGAATTCCGGGTCCTTGCCGTAGGCAGCCGCGAACAGACGGTTGCGCTCGGCGTCGCCGGAACCGCGGATTTCTTCGGCCTGCGAATTGGCCTCGGCGACGATCACCGTGGCCTCACGGTCGGCCTTCGAGCGGATCTCCTGCGCCTTCTGTCCGCCCTGAGCGCGGAACTCGGCGGCCTCGCGCTGACGTTCCGTCTGCATCCGCTGATACACCGCCTGGCTGTTCTGGTCCGGCAGATCGGCGCGGCGGATGCGGACGTCGATGACCGAGATACCGTAGCCTTCGGCCTCGCGGTCGAGCTGGGCACGAATCCGCTGCATCAGGCCCTCGCGCTCGTCGCGCACCACCTGAATGAAGGTGACCTCGCCGAGCACACGGCGCAATGCCGAGTTCAGGAGCGTGGTGAGCTGGATATTGGCGGCCGGAATCGACCCGATGCTCTGGTAGAAGCGCAGCGCATTGTTGATGCGGTAGCGTGCGAACGCATCGACCACGAGCCGCTTCTGATCCGAAGCGATCACTTCCTGCGACGGGTTTTCGAGGTCGAGAATCCGCTTGTCGATGCTGATCACGGTGTCGATGAACGGCGCCTTGAAGTGAAGCCCCGGTTCAGTGACGACCCGCACCGGCTCGCCGAGCCGGACCAGCAGTACCTGCTCGGTCTGGCGGACGGTGAACAGCGACGACCAGCCGACGATGATCGCGACCAGGAGGACGATCAGGGCGACGATACCTGCGATTCCGGTCTTCATCGGTTGCCTCCGCCCTGGGTCTGCTGGTTCTGCGGCTGCGTCGGGGTGGCCGGCGCCGTGCGGCGCGGGCTCAACTCACTCAGCGGCAGATACGGCACGATGCCCTGGCCTCCCCCGGGGCCCGACCCCGAATCGTAAACCAGCTTCTCGGCGGGGCCGAGCACGCGCTCCATGGTTTCGAGATAGATCCGCTGACGGGTCACGTCGGGCGCCTTCCTGTATTCTTCATAGACGTCGAGGAAGCGCGCGCTCTGGCCCTTGGCCTCGGCGACCGCCTGTCCTTTGTAGCCCTCGGCGGCCTGGATGATCTGCGCGCCGCGGCCCCTGGCGTCGGGGATGACGCGGTTGGCGTAGGTCTGCGCTTCGTTCTGCAGACGTTCGAGGTCGGCGCGCGCAGCCTGGACGTCGCGGAACGCGTCGATGACCTGCTGCGGCGGGTCGACCTTCTGCATCTGAACCTGCTGCACCAGCACGCCTGCGCCGTAGCCGTCGAGCGTCTTCTGCATCAGTTCCTGCACGCCGCTTTCGATCGTGGTCCGGGCGCCAGTGAGGATCGGCTGGATGTTGGAGCGGCCGATCACTTCGCGCATGGCGCTTTCGGCCACGGCCTTCACGGTGCCTTCCGGGTTCTGGATGTTGAACAGGAAGTTGCCGACACCGTCGGGCTTGATCCGCCACAACACGGCAAAATCGACGTCGACGATATTTTCGTCGCCCGTCAGCATCAGGCTTTCCTCGGGCACGTCGCGTGCCGTCGTGCCGCGCCGGGCCGGATCGTTGATCAGCGTCATGCCGATGCTGATCGTCGACACGCGCAGCGCCTTCGGCAGCAGCACCGTCTCGATCGGATACGGCCAATGATAATTCAGGCCGGGCTGCACGGTGCGGACGTGCTTGCCGAAACGCAGGACGACGCCGAGCTCTTCGGACTGCACCCGGAAGAAGCCGGACAGGCCCCAGATCGTCAAGGCGCCGAGCACCGCGATGGCGATGCCGAGGCTGCTGAAATAACCGCCGGGAAGCAATTGCTGCAGCCGGTCCTGGCCGCGACGGAGCAGATCTTCCAGGTCAGGCGGCCGCGGTCCCGATCCCGATGATTGCGGCCCGGAGCCCCAGGGCCCCTTCGGGCCAGAACCCCACGGTCCTCCGCCTTGATTCTTCCACGGCATCAATAGTCTCCTCAGCGGTCCGGCGATCGTGCGGACCCCAATTCGTGAACGGCTTTATAGGGGACAGGCCCGGCAGGCACAACGCGCGTCGTCACTTGTCGCGAGCTAAGCCCTGACGCAATTTTGTCAATGTGGCGCGCGGGGTGCCCAAGGTTAACGTGCAGTGCAGCGTCGATAGGTCACATACGAGACATCGGCGCTGTCCTGCGGTCCAGCGGCGTGGCGTGTCCGCCCGACCTCCTCCCACTGCGCCGGGTCGATCGCTGGAAAAGTGGTATCTCCTGGCGGGCTCGCATGTACCTCGGTCAATTCGAGACGCGAGGCGTAGGGCAGCCAATGCGCGTAGATTTCCGCCCCGCCGATCACCGCAATTTCGGTGGCAAAACGCCGCAGCGCATCGCCGGCTGCGACCTGCTCTGCTGCATCGAACGACGGCGCAATCACCACGCCGTCCGCCTGAAAAAACGGGTCACGGGTCACCACGATGTTGGTTCGTCCCGGCAACGGCCGGCCGATCGACTGATAAGTCTTGCGGCCCATGATCACCGGTTTGTTCAGCGTCAGCTGCTTGAAGCGCTGCAGATCGGATTTGAGCCGCCAGGGAATCGCGTTGCCCTGCCCGATCACGCCATTGTCGGCGACCGCGACGATGAGGACGATCGACAGGCGCGAGCTAACTCCCGGGCTACTCACACCGCCACCTCCGCCTTGATGTGCGGATGCGGGTCGTAGCCTTGCAGGGTGAAGTCCTCGTAGCGGAAGCCGAAGATCTCGGTAACGGCGGGATTGATCGTCATCACCGGCAGCGCGCGCGGCGCGCGGGTCAGCTGCAGTCGCGCCTGTTCGAGGTGGTTGGAATACAGATGCGCGTCGCCGAGCGTGTGGATGAAGTCGCCGGGCGCAAGACCCGTGACCTGAGCCACCATCATCGTCAGCAACGCGTAGGACGCGATGTTGAACGGCACGCCGAGAAACGCGTCGGCCGAGCGCTGATACAACTGGCACGACAGCCTGCCGTTCGCGACGTAGAACTGAAACAGGCAGTGACACGGCGGCAGCGCCATCTTCTCGACATCCGCCGGATTCCATGCGGTGACGATCAGCCGGCGCGAGTCGGGATTGCGCCTGATCATGTCGACCACATGGGCGATCTGATCGATGCTGCGGCCGTCGGCGGTCGGCCAGGACCGCCACTGCGCGCCGTAGACCGGGCCGAGATCGCCGTTGGCATCCGCCCATTCGTCCCAGATCGTGACGCCGTGGTCGTGCAGATATTTGATGTTGGTGTCGCCTTGCAGGAACCACAGCAGTTCGTGGACGATCGCCTTGAGCGGCAGCCGCTTGGTGGTCAGCATCGGGAAGCCGGCGGCCAGATCGAACCGCATCTGATGGCCGAACACCGACAGCGTACCGGTGCCGGTGCGGTCGTGCTTCTCGGCACCGTCGCTGAGGATGCGTTCGAGCAGGTCGTGATACTGGATCATCGGTCGGCGGTGCCCGGAATGACGCCGGCGTCGCAGCCGCGGGCAGCGGCCGCTGCGCAAGGCTGCGGATATGCGGAATCCATGCCGAAAATACCCCTGCCGGTCGAAACAACAAGGCTTGATCGCGGCCGCGTCGCCGCCGTCAACCGCTTTCTCGCCGTCAACCGCTTTCTCAATGGCTCGAGCGCTTCAGAACCTGCCCCCATTTCTGCAGTTCCGCCTGCACCCGCGCGCGCAGCGCGTCTGGGGTGCGTTGATCCGGCGATGGAACGATGCCGCCGAGGCCGATGAGCGGATTGCGCACCTCGGGCTGGTCCAGCGCCCGCACCACCGCCGTGTTCAGCATGGCGACGATCCAATCGGGCGTGCCTTTCGGCGCGAACAGCGCGTTCCAGGCCTCGACCTCGAAAGCCGGCAGGCCGGCTTCGGCGGCTGTCGGCACTGTCGGCAGAGCAGGATCGCGTTGGGGACTGGCGATGACATAGGCCCTGACTGCACCGTCGCGCAGCGGGACCACCACGTTGACGATCTGGTCGCACATATAATCGACCTGCCCGGCAGCCAGCGCCTCCATCGCCGGCGCCGTCCCATTGAACGGAACGCCGGTGGGATCGATGCCCAGCAGATGATTGAGGAGCGTGCACGACGCATAGGACACCGACCCCACCCCCGCATGCGCCATATTGAGCAGATGGGTGTGGCCTCGCACGTAAGAGACGAATTCGCCGAAATCCGCCGCCGGGAAATGCTGACGCGCCACCACCAGCACCGGCATCCGCGACAACAGCGCGACCGGCGCGAAATCGGCATCCGGTCGGTATCCGAGATTGGGGTAAAGCGCGACCGCCGCCGCATGGGTCCCCATGTGGCCCACGATCAGCGTATAGCCATCGGGCTCGGCCCGCGCCGCCCGCTGTGTCGCGGTGGTCCCGCCGGCGCCGACGACGTTCTCGATCGCGACCGGCTGCCCCAACGTCTTCGACATTTCGACGGCGACGATCCGCGCCACGACGTCGGTCGGGCCGCCTTTGGCGAACGGAACGATCACCGTGATCGGACGCGACGGGTAGCTGATCCGGGTTTGACTAATCGCAGGATCGTACGGCAGCGATGTCGAAACCGCGACGACAAGACCAATGACAGCGGCGACGCGGCTGAACGCGACCGCCCGCACAATGCAATGCATTTTCCCGCCTCCGGCAGAAATTCCTTACCAGTATCGAGATGATCGGGAACGAATGCCCCGATCGAATATATCAGACAATCACGACGCCCGGCGCGCCCGCGCCGAGCGCAAATCGATCAGTTCTCGGACTCGACGAAGACCTCGTCGCGCTTGCGCCGCAGCGAGGGAAGCACCGCGAGCACCAGGAGTCCCGCGGCCACCGCAAGCAGCGCCGCCGACAGCGGCTCGGTCACGAAGATTGTAGCATCGCCGCGCGAGATCAGCAGCGCCCGGCGCAGATTTTCCTCCATCAGCGGCCCGAGCACCATCCCCAGCAGCAGGGGAGCAGGCTCGAAATCGTGTTTGACCAGCCAGTATCCGATCAGTCCGAAGATCCCCGCCATGACGACGTCGGTCGGCGCGTTGTTCACCGAGTAGATGCCGATGGCGCAGAATACCACGATCGCCGGAAACATCAGCCGGTACGGCACGCGCAGCAGCCGCACCCAGACTCCGACCAGCGGCAGGTTGATGATCAGCAGCATCAGATTGCCGATCCACATCGAGGCGATCATCCCCCAGACCAGTTCCGGCTGATTCTGCATCACCTGCGGTCCCGGCACGATGCCGTGAATGGTCATTGCGCCGACCATCAGCGCCATCACTGCATTCGGCGGAATGCCGAGCGTCAGCAGCGGGATGAAGGACGTTTGAGCAGCGGCATTGTTGGCGCTTTCCGGCCCCGCCACGCCTTCGATCGCGCCCCGGCCGAACCGGTACGGTGTGCGCGAGATCTTCTTTTCCAGCGTGTAGGCAGCGAACGACGAGATCACCGCGCCGCCGCCCGGCAGGATGCCGAGAAGCGAACCGAGTACCGTCCCCCGCGCGATCGCAGGCGCGGCGTCGCGCAGATCCTTGCGGGTCGGCATCAGGCCGGTGATCTTCTGCTGGACCAGCTGACGGTCGGCTTCGGTGCCGCCGTCGAGGTTGCGGATGATCTCGGCGAAGCCGAACACGCCCATCGCCACGGTCGCGAAACCGAGGCCGTCGGCGAATTCCGGAATGCCGAAGGTCATCCGCGACGCGCCGGTTTCGATGTCGGAGCCGATCATCGACAGCAGCAGGCCGAGCAGGATCATCGCGACCGCCTTGAGCACCGAGCCCTTCGCCAGCACCACCGCGAAGATCAGGCCGAGCACCATCAGCGAGAAATACTCCGCGGGTCCGAACTTCAGCGCCAGCTCGGACAGCGGCGCGCCCAGCACCGCGATCAGCACGGTGGCGAAACAGCCGGCGGCGAACGATCCGATCGCCGCGATCGCCAGCGCCGGACCGGCGCGGCCCTGCTTCGCCATCTGGAAGCCGTCGAGCGTGGTGACCACCGAGGTCGCCTCGCCCGGAATATTGACCAGGATCGAGGTGGTCGAGCCGCCATACTGGGCGCCGTAATAGATGCCCGCCAGCATGATCAGCGCGCCGACCGGCGGCAGGCCGAAGGTGATCGGCAGCAGCATCGCCACGGTGGCGATGGTGCCGATCCCCGGCAGGACGCCGATCAGCGTGCCGACCAGAGCGCCGATCAGGCAGAGGCCGAGATTCATCGGCGAGGCGGCGACTTGGAAGCCCAGCGCGAGATTGGAGAACAGATCAAGCATCGCGGGCGCTCACCGGATCAGGAACGACGGATACAGCGGCATAGGCAGCCCCAGCGCATAGGGAAACAGCAGGCTGCAGCCAATGGTCAGCGCGATGCCGACGATGATCGTTTCCTTCCAGCGCGTCTCCGGGGTTGCGAGCGCGGCGATCAGAAAGCTCGTGAAGGCGGAGAAGATCAGTCCGAGCGGGCGGATCGACACGGCGAACGACAGGATCGCGAGGCCGACGAAAAGCGGCCCGCGCCAGTGAAATTTCGCCAGTGGCTCGCCGTCGACGAGGATGGCGGTCACCATCAGGACGACGCCGCTTCCGAGCAGCAGCAGCGCGAAGATCCGCGGCGCGGTCCCCGCGCCGAACGAAAAGCCCTGCATGCCCTGAAGATCGCTCGACGCCCACAGCGCGAAGGCCGCCACCGCCACCAGCGCGAGCCCGCCGATGAAGTCCTGCGGTCCGCGAATCCACGTCGGAAAGACGGATTTGTCCGAGAGGCGGCTCGGCGTGTCGCTCATCGTTTCCTCCCCGTTGCCGGGCTTCGTGGCCCGTTTCTGTTGTCGCAGCGTGGCCGTTCTGCCTACCCAGTTTCCTCAGATAACGCCAGCGAAACCCAGAACGCCGCCGGCGATCAGCACCCACAGCATCGCCAGCGTCGTCACCATCGCGTCGGCGATCCCCGCCACATGATAATTGATCAGCGTCTCGATCAGGACGTTCGGACCGGGCGACAATTGAGCGATCGCATAGGCGTCGGCGAATTGCAGCGCTGTGTGCGACAGAGTGTGCGACAGAGTGTGCGACAGAGGCGGAATGGTCGAGTGCCATAGGGGAGCTGTAGAACGGCTCCATACCACCGACCACCGGCATTTTTGCCGGCCGCCTTTTCCCGTCAGGCCGGGCTGACCGGATAATGGACGTTTTGCCGGCGATCGCCCTTCCGCCGCAAGCGATTGCCCCCTATATTGGAATCGTCGGGGCAACCCGACTATGGAAATAAATGGCCGTCGTAATAAACCATTCGGACCCGGGGGCAGTACCCGGCGCCTCCACCAAAGCCTGTGGGTTCTCGGAGTTTCGGGAACGCGGGTTTCGGCGGGGGCGAAATAGGATCGACGAGGGCGTAAAGGGCTTGCTTTTTCCCGGTATTGTTCCGCCGTTATCGGGCTATGCAATAGTTGCCAACGACAACTATGCTCCGGTTGCTCAGGCTGCGTAACGCAGTTTGAAAGACCAAGTCTGAAGTCCTGACGGGTTAAGCTCCGTTTGGCGGGGTTCGGAGGCACCTGGCAACAGAAGCCTCCACTTTACTTTTCAACCGCGTCCCTTGATGCCCTTCCGCCGGCGCCGGGGCGCACAATATTCAGCCGTGATGCCTGCTGACCCCGGACCATTGCCGGGTTACGATCCGCCCGGTCGGCGCGAGTCGAACCCTGACGCCGGTGGCGGTCAGTATCGAAAGGCCCGGCGACGGCACCAGCGAGCACAGGACAAGGCGGGCACAGGACAGGTCATGGCCACCGATCACATCCGATACGACGTCCTCGCGCGGGAAGCATTGCGCGGCGTGCTGCGACAGGTCCTGACCGACGTCGCCCAGCACGGCCTGCCCGGCGAACACCACTTCTTCATCACCTTCCTGTCCAGGGCCGATGGCGTGAAACTGTCGACGCGTCTGCTGGCGCAGTATCCGGAAGAGATGACCGTGATCCTGCAGCATCAGTTCTGGGATCTGGTGGTGACGGAGGATCGTTTCGAGGTCGGGCTGTCGTTCGGCGGCATTCCGGAGCGGCTGGTGGTGCCGTTCTCGGCGATAAAGAGCTTCTTCGATCCTTCGGTACAGTTCGGCCTGCAGTTCGAGGCCAATGACGGCGCCGCCGAAACCGCCGACGCCGGCGCAGCCGAGATCACGCCGCCGGCGCCGAGCCCCGCTCTGCCCGCAGCGGTCGAGTCCGGTCCGGCCGAAATAGCCGCCGACGAATCGGTGAAGTCGGAAGGCGCCGAGGTGGTCCGGCTCGATCGCTTCCGCAAGAAATAGAGTTCACGCGACCGGCGGCGAGTCCGCTCCTCCGGCGCGACCCGCGGAACTCGTTCGAGAGCCCATCACAGACCGACAGGACGACCGCCATGGCCCGCAAACCCGGCGCCGCCAAATCCAATGCCGCCGGCTCCGGCACGACCCGTAGCGAGACCGACAGCTTCGGCCCGATCGAGGTCGCCGCAGACCGTTACTGGGGGGCGCAGACCGAGCGCTCGCGGCAGAACTTCCGGATCGGCCTGGAGCGGATGCCGATCGGCCTCGTGCACGCGCTCGGCATCGTCAAGCTCGCTGCCGCCGAGACCAACCGCGAACTCGGCCTGCTCGACGCCCGCCGCGCCGGCGCGATCGTTCGCGCCGCCCGCGAAGTGATCGACGGCAAGCTCGACGATCACTTCCCGCTGGTGGTGTGGCAGACCGGCTCCGGCACCCAGACCAACATGAACCTCAACGAGGTGATCGCCAACCGCGCCAACGAGATGCTCGGTGGCGAGCGCGGCGCCAAGAAGCCGGTCCATCCCAACGACCACGTCAATATGAGCCAGTCGTCGAACGACTCGTTCCCGACCGCGATGCACATCGCCGCGGCGCAGGCGATCGCCGCCGACCTGATCCCCGGCCTGACGACGCTGCATGATGCGCTGCGCACCAAAGAAAAGGCGTTCGCGAAAATCGTCAAGATCGGCCGCACCCACACCCAGGACGCCACCCCGCTGACGCTCGGCCAGGAGTTTTCCGGCTACGCCGCGCAGGTCGCGAGCAGCCTGGCCCGGCTGAAGCTCGCTGTGAAGGAACTGTATCCGCTGGCGCAGGGCGGCACCGCGGTCGGCACCGGCCTCAATACCCATCCGAAATTCGCCAAAGCCTTCGCCAAGCGCGCGGCGGAGATCACCGGGTTGCCGTTCGTCACCGCGCCGAACAAATTCGAGGCGCTGGCGAGTAACGACGCCTATGTCTCGGTGCACGGCGCGATCAATGCCGCCGCGACCGCGCTGTTCAAGATCGCCAACGATATCCGCCTGCTCGGCTCCGGGCCGCGTTCGGGCCTCGGCGAACTGATTCTGCCGGAGAACGAGCCCGGCTCGTCGATCATGCCCGGCAAGGTCAACCCGACGCAGTGCGAAGCGCTGACCATGGTGTGCTGCCAGGTGTTCGGCAATCACACCACGATCACCGTCGCCGGCAGCCAGGGTCACTTCGAACTCAACGTCTACAAGCCGGTGATGGCGCAGGCGATGCTGCAATCGATCGGACTACTCGCCGACGCCGCGCGGTCGTTCACCACCCATTGCGTCGACGGCATCCGCGCCGACGAAGTCCGGATCGGCGAATTGATGCAGCGCTCATTGATGCTGGTCACCGCGTTGGCGCCGAAGATCGGCTACGACAACGCTGCGAAGATCGCCAAAGCCGCCCATCAGCGCGGCACCACGCTGAAACAGGAAGCGCTGCGGCTCGGTCTGGTGACTGAAGTCGAGTTCGACCGGCTGGTCCGTCCGGACAATATGACGCATCCCGGCTGAGCCGCACCGTCGCGCAGACTGATCAAAAATGCCCTTCTGGAAATTGATGTAAATCATATCCCTTGCGCGTGCAGATTGATCAACTTGATCTCGCAGTGTTGCGATTTGCTAATTTTATTCCGCCGTCGGCGGAAGGAAGTCAGCAGTAACCTGTAGCGGTGAGGACTGTATTCTTGACGGTGATCGAGCCGCCTATGGCTTCGTGCATTCGTGCCCGACCCTAAGCGACGCCCGTTGCCGATTTAGTCGATAATGGTGCCCGTTATGGTGGATGTGGTCAATTTGAGACGATTCAAGAAACGGGCGGAGCGGGAAGCAGCCGCGAAGCACGCCGACGTCAATCGTGCGCGATTTGGCAGAACCAAATCGCAGCGTGCGGTCGACGATCATCGGGTCAGCCGCGCCAATGAACTGCTCGATCAACATGTATTTGGTGGCGAGGACGCGTCATGAAGTCGCCGGTCGTCAAACGATCGATCGTGGTCGCGGGCCACAAGACCAGTGTCAGCCTCGAAGAGGCGTTCTGGAACGGCATGAAGGAAATCTCCGGCGTGCGGGACATGACTTTGTCCGAGCTCGTCGGCGAGATCGACGGCAATCGTCAGCAGGGCAACCTGTCGTCGGCGATCCGTCTGTTCGTGCTGGACTACTTCCGCAGCCGCGCGATGCAGCAACCGCAGCAGCAGCCCGCGGTTGAAACCAAGGTCGATAGCAGCATCGTGGCGCACTGATCGACGTTGTTGATTGGTGCGCAGATCAGGCGTTTTCCAGCGAAGCGGCTACCGGTTCGCGTGACGGGAACGCATCGATTCAGGATGCTGCAGCTCCGGTTCGGATTTGTTCAGACCCGGAATGGCTCGAGAGCAGAGTAGCTATCTTCAAATCGTCAGCTGCTCTGGTTTCTCGTGCTCGTTTCTCGTGCTCTGGTTTCTCGGTTGAGCATCGACTTTTCCGAGGGCCGGTATCCACTTTTCGGGATCACGCTCAGTGGGCGGCCCGCGAGTTTGTCGGGGGCGTGAGGACCAACGGCGGGCGCGGGCGAGACGGTCGCGCGTCGCCCGGTGCGGGCCTGATTTCCATAGCCGGCGGCAGCGGCGCGAGCTTCTCGGGTGCGCCCGGCTTGTCGTTGTTCAAGGTCTGGGGCGGCGGCGGAACGGGCGCTGGCTTCGGTGTGGCAGCGCGCGGCGGCGGCGATGCGCCGCGGCGCGGGTCGGCGTCCGGCAGCGGCACGAGCGGAGGCGCCGTGCCCTGCTGCGGTTCGGGCGACGCGTCGCCACTCAACGGCGCTGTCGGTGCTGGGCCGTTCGGTGCGGGATTCGTCGAGGCGGACGGAGCCGGCCCTACTCCGCCGGCCGCGGTTCCGGCCGACCCGGGCATCCCCGACCGTGGCGTCGAGGTCGCGCCATTGCCGGCTCCAGGACTATCGGGCGGCGACAGCGTCGACGCATCTGGCGTCGCCGCTGATCCAACCGGCCGTCCTGCCGGCAGCGTGTCCTTGCCCGCTCTGTCGACCGGCGGCCCCGGCGACGGATTGTCGGCCGCCCGCGAGGCCGGCATCACCGGCGGCTTCGCCTCCTGCTCCAGGCTTTGCAGCTTTTTGGTCTCGCGATCGATCCGTTGCACCGCGAGCCAGGACGACAGCAACGACAGATCGACATTGCGCGTCAGCCGCTCCGGCGGCCCGGCCGCAAATATCCGGATCTCAGGCGGCAAGCCCGAGCCGGTGCCGGTCAGCGCCAGCGTGGCGCGCAGATCAGCCTGCCCGGCGGGAATGTCGTAGCCGCCCGAGATCACCGCCCGCGCAGCCTTGGTGGTCAGTGTCGTGGCCGCCACCCGCAGGCGCCCATCGGCCAGGCTGATCGGAAACTGCACATTGTCGACCGAAAGCGCCCCGCCCGCGAGCACGGGCTCGATCATCCTGGTGAGACTCGAATCATCGATCGGCCTGCCCGACTCGCCGGCGCGCAACGCGACCTCGAACGCCCTGGGGTCGAGCCCCGGGATCTGCGCGCGCTCCAGTGTCAGCGTGCCGCCGCCCGCCAGCGCCCCGCTCAAGGCGGAGGCGCTGCGGCCGACGCTGTCCAGCGTCATCTGCAGCGACGCCTTCGCCGCCGGCAGGCTCTGCTCGCCGTAGCGCAGCGCGGCCGCGTCCGCACCCGTCAGCGCGACATTGGCATCGAAGGCGACGCCGGCGTCGCCCGGCCTGGCGTGCAGCACCACCTTGGCGTCGCCACCACCGAGCTTGCCTTTGGAGTCGAGCGTCAGCGTTTGCCCGTCGTGTCGGAGCACGCCGCCGAACGGCTGCAATTCGGCGCCGCCCGGCAGCGACGCGCGCAATGCCTGAAACGCCAGCTTGCCGCGCCAGCCGCGCAGCAACCCGCGACCGAGCGGCTCGGTCGGATCATGGCCGGCAACACCGAGCGCCAATTGCAGCGTCGGCCCGAGCGCGAGCGCGTCGAGCCCGGCCTCGCCGTCGACCGCGATCTCGTCGCCGAGCGTCAGCGCCAGCCGCCCGCGCAGCCGGGCGCCGCCGAGGCCGGCGTCGATCTCGTTGAAAGTCCATTGCCGGCCAGCCACCGCGAGCCGCGCACTCGCGCTGATCCTGGCTGCGTCGGAGCCTGCCGCAGCAAGGTCGAACAGCGGCGCCAGATCGATCCGGCGCGCATTCAGCGCCAGCGCCGCCTTCGGCTGGTCCGCCCAAGGCTCGATCCGGCCGTCGGCCTCGATATCGAACGCAGCCCCGGCAAGCCGCGCCTTCAGCTTCAGCGGCGCGCCCCACACGCCCGTCGCCGAGGCGTCGAGGGTCCCACTGCCCTCGCCGGCAGCGACCGCCCCCTCGATCCCCAGCAAGGTCAGCAACGATGCGCCTCGCTCTGCCGACAATTTGCCGTTCAGGCTGATGTCGCTGCGCCCGAACGCGTCCGTCCTGAGGTCGCCGATGTCGGCGCTGTTCGGCGTCGCCGTCAGGGTCACCGTGCCCTTCAGCGGTCGGCTGTCGATTTGCACCACCGCGCCAGCGTTGACCTGCCCGGCCCTGGTCTTGTCGGCGGCCAGCGTCAGCGCGAGCGACAGCCGCGTCGCCCCCTGCGCGCCGCCGGAGCCGTCCGCGATCGTCCTCAGACGGGCGGCCATCGTCGGCGCAAGCGGGTCGAGCGCGTCGACCAGTGGCCGCAGCGACGGCGCCAGCGCCGCGAGATTGAGTTTGCCGGTGGCGTTGCGGCGATCGAGCGCGCCGTCGCCCTGCAGCGTGACGCCGCTCGCGCTCTTTGCTTCGAGCTGGTCGAGCGACACCGTGCCCGGCCCATAGCCGAACCGCGTCCGCAGCGGTCGCCAGGTCTGGCCACCGGACCTCGCCTCCGCGAGATCGAGCGCGACGCTGGCCTGCTCCGGCCAATTGTCACGCGGTCCGGCGAGCGAACTCCACAGCTCCGTGGCGGCGTCGAGATCGACCCGATCGCCACTGAGCACCGCCTCGATCCGTCCGCCGCGATCTGCCGTCCGGCTGCTGGCGATGCGGCCCCGCAGCGTGCCGCCATCGGCCTCGATGGTCAGCGGCTCGATCGTGACGCTCTCGGTGGAGGCGACGACACGACCCTGCACGCGCAGCGGCTTCGCCGGACCGGCCGAGACCGGCGCACGCCCCTGCAGCCACGCGGTGAGCAGATCGGGGTCGGCGGACTCGATCGTCAGCGCGCCGTTGAACCGATCCGACGCGCCCGCCGGCTCCGCGCCGCCGCTCAGCGCCAGCCGCGAACCGCCCGGCGCCCGCAACGCGAGGCGGTCGATCCGCCAGGCGTCGCCGTTCGACCGCAGCTCCGCGGCGATCTCCGTGAGCGGCCGGCCGCCGAGCATGATCTGCTCGGCGCCGAGCACGATCCGCATCGGCAGCGGCGGCCGCGGCATCATGCCGATGCGCTCGCGCAATTGCGGCAGCCAGGCCGCAGGGTCGTCGCCATCCTTCGCCAGCAGCCTGTCGGCGTCGAGCTGGCGGGCGGACAAATTGGCCGAGAGCAGCTGCGACGCGCCGAACCGGACATCGCCGGAGCCGGCCAGCTTCAAGGCACGCTCGTCCGCGCCCCAGGATACTTCGACCTGATCCAGCGCCGCCGCGGCAGGATCGACCTTCACCTTGGCGGCGATCCGCCATGGCGTGCGCCCCCCGTCGGGGCCGGCAGTCGCCGACAGCAGGGCGGCGCCATCGAACCGGGGCGAGCGCTCCGCGAACGCCAACACCCCGTCGAGATCGGCGGACACGCCGCGCCCGGCCTGATCCACCGTGAGGTGCAGTCGCGTGCCATCGCCAGTCGCCGCGCGCCCGGCCGACAGCCGGAACGGATAGCGCGTGCCGTCCATCAGAAAATTGCCGTCGCCGCGCAGCGAGGCGCCCTGCGCCCGCAGATCGCCGGCGAAGGCGATATCGTTGAACTCGAAGGTGGAGCGGCTGGCGGCGTCGTGCAGCGCGATCCGGCCTGTCAGGTTGAGCCGGTCGATTGACAGCGCCGCGAGGTCGGACAGGCCGGAGGCCGGCCAGTCGAGCCGGCCATCGGCGTCGAGCCCGAGGTCGAGCGCAAAGCCGTTGATCGAGAGCTCGTCGGCGCGCCACTCGCCGCGCATCAGCGCGCCGAGGCTGAACTCGACGTCGAGCTTGGCGGCGCGAATCCGGCCGGGATCATTGGCACCACCGATGGTGACGTCGCGCAGCCGCAGCGTCGGCGTCGGCAGCAGCCTGGCGTCGAGTTCGCCCGCGACCCGCACCGGCGCGCCGGCCAGCCGCGTCGCCTCGGCCTCGAACTGATCACGAAACTGGTTCCAGTCGATCACGAACGGCCCCACCAGGGCGGCGAGCAGCGCCAGAATCAGCGCAATGGCCAGGCCGAGCAAGGTCGTCTGCAACGCGGTTTCCCCCCGGGCGATCAGCCGCCCCGGCCAACGATCAATAGCTCCGTATTTTCAACGCATAACAACGAATGATGGCGAACTCACAGCATTTTCCGCCGCGCCTGCCCGGGCGGCGGAAAATTCAGCCGTTCAAAGCGCTTGCGGCAGGATCTTGCCGGGATTGAAGATGTTCTGCGGGTCAAGCGCCTGTTTGATCGCGCGCATCGCCTGCAACGCCTCGATGCCGAGTTCCGCCTTCAAGTACTTCTGCTTGCCCTGGCCGATGCCGTGTTCGCCGGTGCAGGTGCCGTCCATCGCCTGCGCCCGCTCGACCAGCCGGTGCATGAATTCGTCGGCGCGCGCCATCTCGTCGGCATCGTTGACGTCGCATAGCAGCGAGCAATGAAAATTGCCGTCGCCGACATGGCCGACGATCGGCGCGAGCAGGCCGAGCCGCGCCATGTCCTGCTCGGTCTCGGCGACGCAATCGGCCAGCCGGGAAATCGGCACGCAGACATCGGTGGCGACCACGCCGACGCCGTCGCCGGGCCGCAGCGCCCGCACCGACCAATAGGCGTCGTGCCGGGCCTGCCAGAGCTTGTTGCGGTCTTCGGGCCGCGTCGTCCAGGTGAAGTCGCCGCCGCCGCAATCCTTGGCGATCGCGCCGAAATTCTTCGACTGCTCGCCGACCTCGACCTCGCTGCCGTGGAATTCCAGCAGCAGCAGCGGCGTCTCCGGCAGCGTCAGCTTGGAATAGGCGTTGACGGCCCTGACCTGGGATTGGCTGAGCAGCTCGATCCGCGCCAGCGGGATGCCGGTCTGGATCGCCAGGATCACCGCCTGGCAGGCGTCGGTGACCGACGAAAACGAGCACGAGGCGGCCGCGATCACCTCGGGGATGCCGCGCAGCTTGATGGTCAGTTCCGAGATGATGCCGAGCGTGCCCTCGCTGCCGACGAACAGATGCGTCAGGTCGTAGCCGGCGGCGGACTTTTTGGCGCGGGTGCCGGTGGTGATGATCTCGCCGTCGCCGCGAACGACTTTCAGCGCCAGCACGTTGTCGCGCATGGTGCCGTAGCGGACCGCATTGGTGCCGGAGGCGCGCGTCGCCGCCATGCCGCCGATCGAGGCGTCGGCGCCCGGATCGATCGGGAAGAACAGGCCCTGGTCGCGAAGGTCCTCGTTCAGAGCCTTGCGGGTGACGCCGGGCTGGATCACGCAGTCGAGATCCTCGGCATGAACGCTGAGGATCTTGTTCATGTCGCGCAGGTCGATCGAAATGCCGCCGGCCGGGGCGTTGACGTGGCCCTCCAGCGAGGTGCCGGTGCCGAATGCGATCACCGGCACGCTGTATTTGGCGCAGATCCGCACCACGTCCTGGATGTCGGCCGTCTCCTGCGCCATCACCACCGCGTCCGGCGGCTGGTTCGGCAGCCAGGTGGTGGTGTGGCCGTGCTGTTCGCGCACCGCCAGCGATGTGACGAGACGGTTGCCGAACCGCGCCGCGAGCGCTTCAATGGCGCTCGCCACGTCCTGCGGCTCGGCGCGCTTCGGCGTGTTGGTGATGGTCAGGCCCACGATAAAAATCCTCCGGATCGGATCGACCGTGGCAAAGGATACCGGAGGGGTCAAGGGAGGAGCATTTGACTTTGGAAGCAGATCGCAGCATCGACGCCGGCAGCGTCGCCGCGCCTTTCGTCACCACGGTGATGCAGATCGAACCGGCCTGGATCGACTACAACGGCCATCTCAACATGGCCTACTACAATGTGCTGTTCGATCGCTCGATCGATCAGATGTGGCTCGAACTGGGGATCGGGCCGGACTATCTGAAAACCCGCGGCGGCTCGACCTTCACGGCCGAATGCCACGTCCGCTATCTGCGCGAGGTGCATCTCGGCGACCCGGTGCGGGTGCACGTCTATCTGGTCGCTGCCGACGAGAAGCGGATTCACACCTTCGAGGAACTACGCCACGCCGACGAAGGCTGGCTGTCGGCGACGTCGGAGAACATGACGATGCATGTCGACATGGGCGTCCGCAAGGTCGCGCCGTTTCCGCCCGATATCCGCGCCCGGATCGAGCGCGTCGCCGAGGCGCATCGCGCGGCGCCGCGGCCCGAGGGCATCGGACGTAGCATCGCGATGCCCTCGAAGCGCGCGGAGCCCGTGCGCTAGACTCGTGTGCGACCGCGGACCAGCCCGACGACGGCCGAGATCAGGAACAGCACGATCGCGATGAAGAAGATGATCTTGGCGATCTCGATCGAGGCGCCGGCGATGCCGCCGAAGCCGAGAATACCCGCGATCAGTGCGACGACCAGAAAAGTGACAACCCAACCCAGCATGGACGCTCTCCTTTCGCTTGGGACGTGACCGTGAACGACGTCCCCGAGGACCTTGGCTCGGCTGCGAGAAGCCGCGCCATCTGGCAAACCAATCCGTCGCTGGAACGAAAGTTCCGGCGTGTTCCAGCCTCCGCAAGGGCTTAATTTGCAGCCGTTTCGCGGAACAAAAGCGCGCGGCCGCGCCGGTTCGCGCAGCCGCCTTGCGCGGGACAACCTGTCGTTTCGGGCTCGCAGACCCCATATCCGCCGATAATCCTGTTATGAAGGCTCCCCATCGCATGCCCGCGGTGCCAACGTGGGTCAAAGACGATTCGCATGACTGAACCGAACAAGCGCGCCAATCTCGACCTCTCCGGCTATCAGCCCGCTGCCGGCGGCATCGCCGCGCGGGCGCGTGCCTCGGCGGCGCCGGCCTATCTGTCAGGGCTCAATCCGGAGCAGCGCGAGGCGGTCGAGACGCTGGACGGCCCGGTGCTGGTGCTGGCCGGCGCGGGCACCGGCAAGACCCGGGTGCTGACCACGCGGATCGCCCACATCCTCTCCACCGGCCGCGCCCGCCCCGCCGAGATCCTGTCGGTGACCTTCACCAACAAGGCCGCGCGCGAGATGAAGCTGCGGCTCGGCCAGATGCTCGGCCAGGCGGTCGAGGGCATGCCGTGGCTCGGCACCTTCCATTCGATCGGCGGCCGCATCCTGCGCTATCACGCCGAGCTGGTGCAGCTCACCTCGAACTTCACCGTACTCGACACCGACGACCAGATCCGGCTGCTGAAGCAGCTGCTCGCCGCCGACAATATCGACGACAAGCGCTGGCCGGCGCGGATGCTGGCCGGGCTGATCGACGGCTGGAAGAACCGCGGCCTGACGCCGTCGCAGGTGCCGGCCGGCGAAGCCGCGAGCTTCGGCAACGGCCGCGGCGGCAAGCTCTACGCCGCCTATCAGGAGCGGCTGAAGGTCCTCAACGCCGCCGATTTCGGCGATCTGCTGCTGGAAAACATAAGGCTGTTCCGCGAGCACCCCGACGTGCTGCGGCAGTATCAAAGCCGCTTCAAGTTCATCCTGGTCGACGAGTATCAGGACACGAACGTCGCGCAGTATCTGTGGCTGCGGCTGCTGTCGCAGACGACCGCCCAAACCTCTCCCCGCGCGCGGGGAGAGGTCGGATCGCGCAGCGATCCGGGTGAGGGGGCGTCTCAGCAGATCGCGGACTC
>NZ_JBQTCH010000003.1:0-780543 GCF_052445935.1 Rhodopseudomonas sp. NSM
CGCCAATAACGGCAACGACACGATCGACGGCGGCGCCGGCGACGACGAGATCTACGGCCAGGCCGGCGACGACGTCATCGACGGTGGCGACGGCAACGACACGATCAATGGCGGCGACGGCGACGACGTCCTCAACGGCGGCGCCGGCGACGACATGCTGCGCGGTGGCGCCGGCAACGACACCATCGCGGGCGGAGCGGGCTTCGATACGCTCGATCTGTCCGACGCCACCGGCGCGATCAGTCTCGACGTCGCCGGCGGCACGGTCTCGGGCGCCGGCATCGGCACCGACAGCTTCACCTCGATCGAAGCCTTCATCCTCGGTGCCGGCGACGACGTGCTGACCGGCGGCAACGGTGACGAGATCTTCGACGGCGGCGCCGGCAACGACACGCTGAAGGGCGGCGCCGGCGACGACCGGCTCTCCGGCGGCGACGGCAACGACAATGTCGACGGCGGCTCGGGTGACGACGTGGTCGCCGGCGGCGCCGGTGACGACGTGCTGAAGGGCGGGTCCGGCGACGATCTGGTCGACGGCGGCGACGGCGACGACACCGTCGACGCCGGCTCCGGCGACGACATCGTGGCCGGCGGCGCCGGCAACGACACGCTGAAGGGCGGGTCGGGTGCCGACATCATCACCGGCGGTGCAGGCAACGACATCCTGACCGGCGGCTCCGGCTCGGACGTGTTCGTGTTCGCCGCCGGGTTCGGCAAGGACATCGTCACCGACTTCACCACGACGGGGTCGTCGGCCGACGTGCTGCAGTTCTCCAGCGACGTCTTCGCCGACTTTGCCGACGTGATGTCGCACGCCACCCAGGTCGGCAACGACGTCGTCGTGACGTTCGATGCCGACGCCACCGTGACGCTCGCCAATCTGCAGATCAGCGCGCTCGCGGCAGACGACTTCCGCTTCGTCTGATCCATCGCGACCTGACAGGGCCACGGAGCGCTACGGCGTTCCGTGGCTTTGTTTTGCGTCGACCCCGAGGCCGATGGGCGTGAGTGGTCGATGGTGAGAAGGCGCCCCGGACGTGAAGAGCGTCGACGGTGCAAACCCCTGATTTAGACGAGAGCGCTTCATCGATTGATTGAAGCAATCCGGCCTTTCCAGAGGCACTGAGTCCTCATCCTGAGGAGCCCGGCGAAGCCGGGCGTCTCGAAGGATGGGGGGACGCAGTGCCGGCGGCTCATGGTTCGAGACGGCGCTGCGCGCCTCCTCACCATGAGGAGGTACTTGTGGCTGCGCATCATCAATCCTGATTCCACCTAAAGCAGAACGGCTCTAGCAAGGCCCACCGGGCGACGCACCTCGATGCGCATCCGTCGGTCGCAGTGACTTCGCCTGAACTGGCCCGAAAAAAAGCGGAGGCCGAGGCCCCCGCCATTTTCGTCGTCACGACTGACGTCGGCTACCAGCCGGGTGGGGCGCCGTTACCCCAGCCGCCCCGCCGCGTGGGCCAGCAGCGTGTAGACCAGTCCGGTCTCCGAGCTCAGATGCGTGCGCAGCGCCTGCGGTCCGCGGTCGTCGCGGGCGACCTCGTCGAGCAGGCGCTCGAACTCGGTGATGTAGCGGTCCACCGTCTGCTTGAAGGCGCGGTCGCTGCGATATTTGCGGGCGACCTCGTCGAACGCCTTCTGGCCGGCGGGGGTATACAGCCGCTTGGTGAACGCCTTGGCTTCGCCGCGCTGGTAGCGGTCCCACATCTCCAGCACCAGGTTGCGGTCCATCAGCCGGCCGATGTCGAGCGACAGCGATTCCAGCGGATTGCCGCTCATCGCCTGCTGCGGCGTCCGGGCTCGCGGGGCGGCCTCGCGCTCGGCGCCGGTGTCGGCGCGGTTCAGGAGATCCGACAGCCAGCCGTCGCGGCCCTGATCGGAGCCGGTCGGCGCAACCGGCGGGGCCTCGGTGCGGCGCGGAGCGGGAGCCGGAGCCGGAGCCGGACCAGGCATGCCGAGGTCCGGCGGCGGCAGGGTCGATGCGCTGGCGTCGCGGCGCGGAGCCGGCCGGGACACCGGCTCGACCGGCCGGGACATGGCGGCCTCGCTGCGGCCGCCACCGGCGGTCGCCAGCATCGGCTCTTCCTCACGGACCACGCTGGCGCGGGTCGTGCCGACCACGTCCATGCCGCGGCCATGACGGGCGACGATGCGGTTGAGTTCGGCCAGCGCCTCGATCTGGTCGACGATCACCTTGCGCATCTGCGCGGTGCTCTCGGCGGCCTCCTGCGGGATTTCGAGGACGCCGCGGCGCAACTCCTCGCGGGTGGCTTCGAGTTCGCCGTGCATTTCCGAGGCCATCTGCTTGATGCCCTGGACGATCGACGCGAAGCGGTCGGCCGATTGCTTGAACAGCATATCGGCTTCCTGGGTGCCCTGCTGATAGACCTGGTGCATCGCCTCGGTGGTGAGGCGGCGCTCCTGTTCGGCGGCGGAGCGGACCGCCTCGAACTGCTCGGTGATGCTGGCGGAGCCGGCGCCCGCGGTTTCGGCGACGATCCGGGCGATGTCGCGCGCCCGCTCCTCGGCCGCGGCCAGCGATTCATCGAGCAGGCCGGTGAAGCGGGTGAGCCGCTGGTCGAGATCGGCGGTGCGCAGATCGATGGTGGTGACCAGCGATTCGAGCGACTCCTTGCGCTCGATCACCGAAGTCGACGCGCTGCGGTTGCTCTGCTGCACCAGCTCGGCGGCTTCGGCCAGCGCCCGGCCGTGAACCTCGAACTGCTCCGACAGCGCGCTGAGGTCGGCGAGCGCCTTCGCGGTCTTGCCGTGGAAGCCGGTGAGCTGATCTTCCAGCCCCTGCGTGGCGGCGCCGCTGCGGGCGTTGACGTCGTTCATGGTGGCGACGAAGTCCGCCACGCGGGTGACCAGCGCGCGCTCCAGCGAGTTGAGATTCTCGTGCGCACCGGTGAGCACTTCCTGCAGCAGGATGTTGCCTTCGCGCAGCCGCTCGAACAGAGCGACCGTGTCGGTGCGCAGGATCTTGCTGGTCTCCTGCATCTCGGTGACGGCCGTGACCGAGACCTGGCGCGACTGATCGATCGCGGAACGCGACGCCAGTTCGAGGTCCTTGAGCGACTTGTTGATCGCGCCGGTGGCCAGATCGCCGGCGCCGGTGATCGAGCGCGCGACGTCGTTGCCGTTGGTGAGGATCGAGTTGGAGAACGCCTTGCCGCGCGTCTCGATCGCGTTCAGCGCATCGGTGGTGACGCGGTCGATATCGACGGTGAGCTGATTGGTCTTGCCGGAGAGGGCCTCGACCAGCACGCCGCGTTTGCCGTCGATGATCTGCGACAGGCGGTCGGC
The DNA here is from genome assembly GCF_052445935.1 of Rhodopseudomonas sp. NSM. Classification (NCBI taxonomy): domain Bacteria; kingdom Pseudomonadati; phylum Pseudomonadota; class Alphaproteobacteria; order Hyphomicrobiales; family Nitrobacteraceae; genus Rhodopseudomonas; species Rhodopseudomonas sp. NSM. The sequence goes on from NZ_JBQTCH010000003.1 coordinate 3,310, forward strand.
CTGCTGCTGCACGTAGCTGACGATTTCGTCGGTCTTGGCGGTGATGGTCGAGCCGAAGCTGCCGCTGGCGGCGAACACCGACCGCTCGATTTCCGCGGAGGTCGACTTGATCTTCGAACTCACCTCGTTCGACACCGCGACCAGCGTGCTCTGGGCCGCGGCCGCACTGACCTGGATGTTGTCGGTGGTGTTGAGGGTGACGCCGGCGAGCGTCCGCTCGATGTCGGCGGAGATCGCCTTGATCTGGCTGGCGGCTTCCGCCGTGCCAACGGTCAGGGTGGACTGAACCTCGCGGGCGCTGCCGAGAATGGTCGTCGCCGCCGCGGCGCTGACCGAGGTCAGCGTGCGCTCGACGTCGATCGCCAGCGACTTGACGTGGTTGGCGGCCTCCTCGGAAGAGGTCATCAGCGAGGTCTGCGCTTCGCGCGCCCCGGCGACGATCGATTCGGCGGAGGTCTTGCCGGCGGTGATCAGGCTGCGTTCGACCTCGGCAGCGAGCGACCGGGCCTGATCGGAGGCCGCGGTCGAGGCGTTGGCGAGCGTGCTCTGGACGTCCCGGGCGCTGGCGATGATCGCGCCGGCGGTGGCGCTGCCCGCCGCGGTCAGGGTGCGCTCGACGTCGCCGGTCAGCGCCTTGACCTGGTTCGACGTCTCGGTGGAGGTCGCGACGAGCGTGTGCTGGGCTTCGCGGGCGCCGGACAGGAGGGTCTCCACGGTGGCGCTGCCTGCCGCCGTCAGCTTGCGCTCGACATCGCTGGCGAGCGAGATCACCTGGTTCGACGCCTCGGCGGAGGCGGCGACCAGCGTGTTCTGGGCTTCGCGCGCGCCGGCGACCATCGCGCTGGCCGTCGAGGACCCGGCTTCGGACAGCGTGCGCTGAACGTCCGCGGTCAGCGACTTGACGCGCTCCGCGGCTTCCTCGGACGCCGCCACCAGCGTGGTCTGTGCCGCGCGGGCGCCGCCGAGCACCGATTCAGCGGTGGCATTGCCGGCCGCATAGAGCGTGCGTTCGATATCCGACGACAGCGACCTGATCTGGCCGGTGACCTCGGTCGAGGCCGAGACCAGGGTCGACTGCGCCTCGCGGGCGCCGGCCAGCACCGAGGCCGAGGTGGCGTCGCCGGCACCGGTCAGGGTGCGCTCGATATCGGCCGACAGCGAGCGGATCTGATTGGCGACGTCGGAGGACGACGACACCAGCGTCGCCTGCGCCTCCCGGGCGCTGTTCAGCACCGAGGTCGAAGCCGTGCCGCCGACGTCGGTCAGCGTGCGCTGAATCTCGGCGGACAGCGTCCTGATCTCGTTGGTGACGTCGGTCGAGGTGGCGACCAGCGTGGTCTGCGCCTCACGCGCGCCGGCCAGCACCGACGCAGCGGTGGAGGTGCCGGTGATCGCGAGGGTGCGTTCGACGTCGGCCGACAACGACTTGATCTGGGCGACGGTGTCGCTCGACGCCGCGATCAGCTTGGCCTGGGCTTCGCTCGCGCTGACCACCACCGAATTCGCGGCGTTGGCGCCGACCGCAGTGAGCGCGCGCTCGATCTCGGACGAGGTGAGCTGCAGTTGTGCGCCGACCTCGGTCGACACCGACAGCATCGCTTCCTTGGCCGAGCGGGTGCCGGTCTGGATCGAGTCGCTGGTGCTGATGACGAGGTTGGTGAGCGAGCGTTCGGCGTCGGAGACGTGCGACTTGATGCCGAGCGAGAGTTCCTCGGCGCGCGCCATCAACAGGTCGCTCGCCTCGCGGCCGGTGTTCTCGAACCGGCCGGCCACAGCATCGATGCGCGATCCGAGCAGGTCTTCGAACTGCGACACGCGCAGGTCGATGTCGGTCAGCACCGTGCCGACGCGGCCTTCGAGACCTTCGTGGATGTCCTGGAAGCGGGCGCTGATGGTCGCCGCCAGACCGGCGCTGCGGCTGTCGATCGTCTCGGTGACGTTGCCGATGCGGTGATCGATCGCGTGGATCGCCTGCGCGGTGCCGTCGGTGAGGGAGGTCGTCAGGTGCGACAGCCGCGAGTCGATCGCCTCGATCGCCTGCACGGCACCTGCGGTCAGCGTGCCGGAGAGCTGGTCGATCCGGGTATCGATCAGTTCGACTGCCTGGCTGGTGCCGGCCGACATCGTGGTCGAAAGCTCGGCGATCCGGCTGTCGATGGCGCCGATCGCCTGGGTCGAGCCGGTGGACAGGGTGTCCGAGAGTTGGGTGATGCGCAGGTCGATCAGATCGACGGCCTTCGTGGTTCCGGTCGACATCGTGGTCGAGAGCTCGGCGATCCGGCTGTCGATGGCATCGATCGCCAGGGTCGACCCCGCCGTCAGGGTGTCGGAAAGCTGTCCGATGCGGGTGTCGATGGACTCGGTCACCGTCTGGGTGCGCGATGCGAAGCCCTCGTCGAGCGATCGCAGGTGTCCGCTCACGGTTTCGTCGAGCGACTTGATCTTGCTGTCGAACGAGCCGTCCAGGCTGCCGAGGCGGGTATCGAACACGTTCTCGAAATGCGACAGGCGCTGATCGAGCGTGGCGCTGATCTCGCCGCCGCGCGCCGTGACGCGCTGATCGAAATTGTCGACGTAGTCTTTCAGCGTGGTCGAAATATCCTGGGTGCGCTGGCCCATGCGCTCGACGATGTCGCCGCCATAGGTCTTCACGGTGCGGTCGAATTCGGAGATGTGGCGGGTGATCAGGGCGCCGAGCGTGCCGCTGTCGCGCGCGAATTTCTCGGCGAGCTCGGAGCCCTGCTGCTTCACCAGATCGTCGAACGCGCTCATCTGCATGCTGAGGGCGTCGTGGGCGTTCTCGGTCTGGCTGACGACCTTGGCGACCAGGGTGTTGACGGTGACGTCGAGCGCTTCGCTGGCCTTGTCGCCGCTGGTGAGGATCTGGTCGGCAAGCCGGTTGCCGGCGTCGTCGATCTTGCTCACCAGGTCGCCGCTGCGCAGCTCGAGTTCGAGCAGCAGCGAATCGCTGGAATTCTTCAGCGAGTCGTGGACCTGCTCGGTGCGCTCGGAGATGCCGTCGACGATGCTGGACGAACGCTGTTCGAATTCGCCGGTGATGCGGTCGAGGCGCTCGTTCAGCATCTCGTGGACGCGGTCGGCGAGTTCGACGAATTCGTCGTGAACGTGCCCGGTCTTGAAATTCAGGCTGGCGGTCAGCCGCTCGCTCGCCTCGAGCACCGCGCGGGTGGTTTCGCCGCTGGCTTCCTCGAGACGGTCGAGCAGATCGCCGCCGCGCTCGCCGAGGGCGAGGATCATGTTGTCGCCGGCATTGCTCAGCGCGCCGGTGATGTGCGCGCCGCGCTCCTCGAGCGCGCTGGTGATGCTCTTCGCCACTTCGTCGACCCGCGAGGCGATCGCGTCCGAGATCAGCGCGATGTCGTGGCGCAGATCGATCTGCACGCCGGAGATGGCGCTGCGAACCTGCTCGGCCTGGCCGACCAGATTGTCGCGCTGATGCGCGATGTCCTGCAGCAGCGCGCGGATCCGGACTTCGTTGTCGGAATAGGCGCGCTCCAGCGCCGAGACTTCGTTGGCGACCAGGGTCTCGAGTTCGCCGGCGCGCGCGATCGCACGCTCGACGCCGTCGCCCATCGCCGCGACTTCGCGACGGATCGCCTGACCGACGGTCACGACGGAATCGCTCGCCGCGATCTCGGGCTCGGAAAACCGCATCGCGACCTGCGCCATCGACTGGGCGATCATCCGCAGTTCCTGGCCGCGCCAGGTCAGGCTCGCGAGGAAATAGAACAGCATCACGGGCGCAAGGAACAGCGCGATCAGGCCGACCAGCGCCATCGTTCCGCCGGCGCCCTGGCCGACCATCGCCTGCAGCGAGGGCAGGAAGCTGATGGTGAGCACGATGCCGCCGAACACCCAGACGCCGGCGAAGATCGAGGCGAGGGTGTAGACGTTGCGGGCCGGGCGGCCCTTCTGCAGCGCCTGCAGCAACTGGCCGATGGTCTCGCGGTCGTCATTGGCCGGGCGCTGGGCAAAGCGCCCGTCGTCGGGCTGTTCGAAACTGGGACGGTCGGCGGCTATCCGTGGCTCCGGTGCGCCGTCGTTGAAAGCGGGCGGCGGCAAGATCGCCGGCGAATTGTCGCTCCGCACCGAGGTCGGATCGTCGGTCGCCGCAGGCGCATCGCTGATGTTCAGGGCTTCCTGAATCGCGGACAGCGCCACTTCGGTCGGATCTTTGATCTTCTTGGGATTGTTCGCCATGTGACCTACGCCCTCGTTCTACGCATCCGGGACACTGCATGAATTTTGATCGCAGTTCGCCAGCTCCGGTCTGGTGCCCAAAGCCGGCGCAGTCGACCCCCTCGACGCCGGACTTTTGTCCACCACTTCCGCAAACATCCTATTGGCTCGGTGCTTCGAATGAAATGCCCGACGTTAAGACAATCTTAATCATCGTTAACGGGAGTTGCCGCTAACTCTTTTCGCTAGCGCGAAAATCCCCTTGAACGCCGGAAAGCGGCGGGAAATTGCGGACGAAATGGCCTCAAACTTGCGGCGCTGTCCCGAAATGATCCGTTAACCAATCCCGTGCTTGGATCGGCAATTCGCCGGCCGATACGTGGAAAACGGCGAATCTGCCGGGAGAGGGGCTGTTGTCGCTGCAACTGGATTGGGTCGAGTGGATGGTTTCGCCGCCGTTGGTTCCGGATTCCGAGCCGATCGACGCGGCGCATCTGGAGCGGATGACGCTTGGGGACAAGTCGCTCGAGCGTGAGGTCCTGACGATCTTCTCGGCGCAGGCGGCGAGCCTGGTGGCGGTGCTGTCGTCATGGCCGGCGGACGCCGCTGCGCTGGCGCATACGTTGAAAGGCTCGGCGCGGGCGATCGGGGCATTCGCCGTGGCGGACGCGGCCGACGAATTCGAGGATGCGCTGCGCCGCGGCAAGGATGCCTCCGACCGGCTGGCCGCGCTGGATGCCGCGGTCGATCACGCAAGGGCCGCGATCGGCGAGCGGCTGGAGCGCTGATCCGCTGCGTCGCGCGGCTTCGAAGGTCGCTGCGGCGACGGCCGTTGCGGTTCCCGATTTTGCCCGCCGCGGCGCTGGCGGAAAGCCGACCGACCCGCTATAGGACAGCCCGTCATCCTTCCCAGTCCGAACGAGCAGAGCGTCCGACGAGCAATCATGGCCAAGATTAACTTTGTTGACCACTCCGGCGAGACCCGCACCGTCGACGTCGAGAACGGCGCGACCGTGATGGAAGCGGCGATCCGCAACGCCATCCCCGGCATCGAGGCCGAATGCGGCGGCGCCTGCGCCTGCGCCACCTGCCACGTCTATGTCGACGAGGCCTGGCGCGAGAAGGTCGGCGGCCCGTCGCCGATGGAAGAGGACATGCTCGACTTCGGCTACGACGTGCGGCCGAACTCGCGGCTGTCGTGCCAGATCAAGGTCTCGGACGAACTCGACGGCCTCGTGGTCTCGACGCCGGATCGCCAGGCGTAATTACGCGCTATGCGTGCTCGACGCCGTGCAGCCACCACGGCGCGAGGTTGGCGATCAGCTGATCGGTGAGCGGCGTCGGCTTGCGGCTCTGCGCATCGACCAGCACGGTGACCGCACGCGCCGAGGCGACGCAGACGCCGTCCGAAAACACCACCTGATCGAAATGCGTCGAGGTGCGGCCGAGCTTGACCAGGCCGATGCCGAGCTCGATGGTTCCCGGCCAGTGCAACTCGCTGCGGAAGTGGATGTCGAGCCGCACCAGCACCCAGGACAGCCCCGCCGGGATCAGCCCGTGCGACGGATGCTTCATCAGCGTCACCCGGCCGGTCTCGAAATAGCTGGCATAGACCGCGTTGTTGACGTGGTTGTTCGGGTCGAGATCGGCAAACCGGACGTTGTCCGAGAGGCGATAGGGGAAGTCCTCGAGCCGAGGCACAGCGTGGTCGCGGGATCGTGCAGACAAGGGCCATTCTCCGGGCTTTTGCCCTCCATTGAGCGCAGTTCTTGAGATAGAACAAGATGCCAGCGCCGTTTTATGGCTTTTCTCCCCCGCCGGGCTTGGCTAGACAAGCCGCGGTCGGACCGCCCGCGTCCGAAAATCATCAACCCGAAAAGAAACACCGATGACCGAAACGATCAAAACCGATGTGCTGATTGTCGGCGCGGGTCCGTGCGGACTGTTCGCCGTGTTCGAACTGGGCCTGCTCGATATCAAGGTTCACCTCGTCGACATCCTCGACAAGGTCGGCGGCCAGTGCGCCGAGCTGTATCCGGAAAAGCCGATCTACGACATTCCCGGCATTCCGATGATCACCGGCCACGGCCTGACTGAATCCCTGATGGAGCAGATCAAGCCGTTCAACCCGACCATCCATCTCAACGAGATGATCGAAAGCGTCGAGAAGATCGGCGATCCGGAATTCCGCGTCACCACCAATGCGGGCACGGTGTTCGAATGCAAGGTGCTGGTCGTCGCCGCGGGCGGCGGTTCGTTCCAGCCGAAGCGGCCGCCGGTGCCGGGCGTCGAAGCCTACGAAGGCAAGTCGGTGCACTACGCGGTGCGCAAGATGGACGAGTTCCGCGGCAAGGACATCGTCATCGTCGGCGGCGGCGATAGCGCGCTGGACTGGACGCTGAACCTCAACCCGATCTGCAAGAGCATGACGCTGGTGCATCGCCGCGACGATTTCCGCGGCGCGCCGCACTCGGTCGAGCAGATGCGCCAGTTGGTGGCCAGCGGCAAGCTCGATCTCAAGATCGGTCAGATCACCGAACTGCAGGGCGAGAACGGCCAGCTTTCGGGCGCGACCATCAAGCTCAACGACAACTCGACGGCGCAGATCAAGTGCGATGCGATGCTGCCGTTCTTCGGGCTGACGATGAAGCTCGGCCCGGTGGCGAACTGGGGTATCAACCTCGAGAACAATCTGATCCCGGTCGACACCGGCACGTTCGAGACCAACGTCCCCGGCATCTTCGCGATCGGTGATATCAACACCTATCCGGGCAAGCTGAAGCTGATCCTGTCGGGCTTCCACGAGGCCGCGCTGATGTCGCAGAAGGCGGTGAAATACGTCTATCCCGACAAGCGCGTCGTGTTCCAGTACACCACCTCGTCGACCAATCTGCAGAAGAAGCTCGGCGTCAACTGAGCGCGCGCGGCGGCGCGATGCCGCCGGGCGACGAGCCATCGAGTTGCCGACAAAGGGCGCGCCGCGAGGTGCGCCCTTTGTGTTTTGGCCGGGACTCGCCGAACCCGTCATTGCGAGGAGCGCAGCGACGAAGCAATCCAGAAGCGCAGTGCTCTGGGCTGCTGGATTGCTTCGCTGCGGTCGCAATGACGCTGAACACGCCGAGGCGTTCCATTTTGCTCGGCGATAGCTACGGCATCGCGATTGCGCGAGTTGGGCGCGTGCAACGCCCGGGCGGCGGCGAGCGCTGCCGCGTTTCACGTCAAGTTGACGCGATCACTTGCTGGACTCGGAGCGACCAGGCGCGGCATGAAGGGGCTCACGCCTTTTCAAGCCTGCGCGAGGGCCGATCCCGCCGATGAAGTTCGCCCTGTCTCGCCGTCACAAGCGGCTCCTGGTCGTGGTGTCGACGCGGTCGCGGCGGCGGGCGATCTTTCTGCTGGGCGGGGTGGCGATCGGGGCGGCGGCGGCGGCGCTGGCGCAGCTCGCCGATCTGGCGCAGTCGGCCTTCGCCGCGATGCTCGGGCATTCGCGCTATCTGCCCTTCGTCGTCACGCCGCTCGGCTTTCTGATCTCGGTGTATCTGACCACGCGGTTCTTCCAGAACGCGCAGGGCAGCGGCATCCCGCAGGCGATCGCGGCGCGGCGGCTGACCGACCAGACCGCGCGCGGCCGGCTGGTATCGCTGCGGGTCGCGGTCGGCAAGTTCGTGCTGACGCTGTTCGGCCTGCTGGTGGGCGCCTCGGTCGGGCGCGAGGGGCCGACGGTGCAGATCGGCGCCTCGATCATGTTCGCGCTCGGGCGGCTGTCGCCGCGGCGGCAGCCGGCGCTGATTCTGGCCGGCGCCTCGGCCGGGGTGGCGGCGGCGTTCAACACGCCGCTCGCCGGCATCATCTTCGGCATCGAGGAAATGAGCCGCTCGTTCGAAACGCGGTCGAGCACGCTGATCATCGCCGCGGTGGTGGCGGCCGGCCTGACCTCGATCGCGTTGCTCGGCAACTACACGTATTTCGGCACCAGCGCGATGGCGCTCCGCGGCGGCGTCGACTGGCTGGCGATCCCGGCCTGCGGCGTCGTCGGCGGGCTCGCCGGCGGCGTGTTCAGCCGCATCGTGGTGGCGGCGGGCGGACTCCCGGCGATCACCCGGCATCCGCTGCTGCTGGCGCTCGGCTGCGGATTGGCGGTGGCGATCTGCGGTTTCGTCTCGGGCGATACGATCTACGGCACCGGCTATGCGGAGGTGAAATCGGCGCTGGAAGGCGGCACGCCGCTGCCGACGGAGTTCGGCGTGCTGAAATGGCTGGCGACGACGCTGTCGTCGGTCAGCGGCCTGCCGGGCGGGATCTTCTCGCCGTCGCTCGCGGTCGGCGCCGGGCTCGGCAGCAACATCGCGGCGCTGTTCGCCGAGACGCCGATCGCCGCGATCATGCTGCTCGGCATGGTGGCCTATTTCTCGGGCGTGGTGCAGGCGCCGATCACCGCCTTCGTCATCGTGATCGAAATGACCGACAACCACGCCATGGTGATTCCGCTGATGGCGACCTCGCTGATCGCCTATGCGTCGTCGCGGCTGGTGTCGAACGAGGGCATCTACCACGCGCTGGCGCGGCGCTTCGTGCCGTAGGCGTTGCGGCGTGGCCCGGAAAGGTGCGCGCGGCGCGCGGCACCGCCACGACGGGGGCGTTGTTAGTTGCGGCGCGTGAGCAATTTGACGGCTCTTGCGGGGCCCAGCCGCAGCAGCAGGGCGACGAGCGATACGCGGGAGACGGGGAGGTCGCGTCGCTCGCGCAGCAGGTTCAGCGCGGCGGCCTGGGCGAATTTGCGCTCGCCGGCGGTCAGCGTCGAGAGTTGCGAACTGATCGTCGCAAGGTCGATCGCCGATGCCGGCACGGTCCGGGCGAGAGCGGGGTCGGCGAGTTCGAGCATCCGGAACAGACGCGAACTGTCGCGTTCGAAATCGCCGGGGGTGTCGTCGTGCCAGTCGGGCGGCGCAGTCAGCGCGTCCGACGGATCGGGACGGCCGCCTCTGCGCGCGGCGCCGGCGAGCTTGGCGAGGCGGGCGGAATAGATCTGGCGCAGTTCGCGCGTCCGCGTCACGCTGCCGCCGTGCTCGCGATAGCGGATCAGCACCTCGGGCAGGATCGCGATCTCGCCGATGTCGGCGAGGCGCAGCCAGAAATCATAATCCTCGCCGGCCTCGAAGGCGGCGCGATAGCCGCCGACGCGACGCGCGGCCTCGGTCCGGAACATCACCGTCGGGTGAATGAACGGGCTCTTCTTCGCCAGCGTTTCGCGCAAGCCAACCGGGCTCGGCCGCATCTGCTTGTTGCGCGATGCGCCGTGCTCGTCGATGATCTCGGCCCAGCCTCCGAGCAGCACCACGTCCGGATGCGCCTGCAGATAATCGCATTGTCGCGCCAGCCGATCCGGCAGCGCGATGTCGTCGGCGTCGAGCCGCGCGATCAGCGGCGCGCGGGCTTGCGCGAGGCCGCGATTGAGCGCCGCGACCAGCCCCTCGCGCTGCTGCCGCAGCACCACGACGCGCGGATCGCGACCACGCGCCTCGTCGAGAATCGCCGGCGTGGCGTCGGTCGAGCCGTCGTCGATCACCAGCAGTTCGAGATCGGTCAATGTCTGCGCCAGCACGCTGTCGACCGCCTCGCGCAGCCAGCGCTGGCCGTCGCGAACCGGCAGGATCACCGACACTTGTGGCGGCCGTTCCGGTGACACTGTCGTCCTCGCTCGATTTGTGCCCGCGGCAGGTGGCCAGAGGCGCTCGGCCCGAAGCACTTGAAGATAGCCGCAGCCCGAAGATAGACCGCGCCGGCCGCCGCTTTGCAAGCGCGGCGCGGCGGAGAGATGTTTGCCGTCGCAGCGGATTTGCGGCCGTCAACACGTCCTTGCCATTGACGCTGCGAAGCCCGAACCGCTAGACCCGAGTCGACCTATTTCCGATGATTGCAGGGCGGGCCTCGTCCCGCATGAATGTTATTCAGCCGGTCACCGATGCCGGCACCACGCGACGGACAGCCCTTGGCGCAGATACCCGACAGGCCGACCCCGCCGCAGCCGCGCTGGCTGTGGATGGACGTGTCGACCAGCGTTCGTGCGCGCTCCGGCCAGATGAACGGCACGCTGCGGGTCGAGCACAGCATCGCCACCGCGCTGTCCGGACAGATCGGATCACAGCTCGGCTTCTGCCGCTTCGATCCGTTGCGGCGGGACTACGTGCCGGTCGCCGCCGCGCCGGATCTCGGCGCCCGGCCGGTTGCCGCCGCGGCGAAGTCGAAGCCTGCGCGTGCGACGATGCTGTCCTCGATCAAGCCGCTCGGCAAGAAACTGGAGCGCGCGATTCGCACCTCGGTCCGCGGCGCCGCGGCGCCGCTGCTGCAGAAGATCGCCGGCGGCGAGGGGCTGCCGCCGGTCGTCTCCGCCGGCCGCGAAGTGCTGCTGCTCGCCGGCGAGAACTGGTCGCGGGTCGACTACGAAGCGGTGGCGCGGATGCGCAGCGAACGGGGAACCAGGGTCGCCGCGGTGTGCCAGGACTTCATCCCGGTGGTGGCGCCACAGTTTTTCGCCGATGGCGAGTTCGTCACGAAATTCGAGTCTTATGCGCAGTTCCTGATTCGCGAATGTGATCTCGTGGTTTCGATCTCCGAATCGACCCGCAACGACGTGCGGGCCTATGCGCAGCGCCATGGCGGCGTCGATGGCGGGCTGCGCGGCGCGATCGAGGTGGTGCATCTCGGCGCCGATCTGGCGACGCCGGCCGCCGCCCGCCGGCCCGCCGCGCTGACCGACGCGCAGGCGCAGCGCTTCGTGCTCAGCGTCTCGACGATCCAGTCGCGCAAGAATTTCGACCTGCTCTATCATCTGTGGCGGCGGCTGACCGAGCAGGGCACGCCGAACCTGCCGACGCTGGTGATCGTCGGCCAACCCGGCTTCGGAAGTTCCGATCTGTTGTGGCAGATCGCGCACGATCCGGTCACCGCGTCATCGATCGTTCATCTGCCGCGCGCCGGCGACGACGAACTGGCGTGGTTGTACCAGCACTGCGCGTTCACGCTGTATCCGTCGTTCTACGAGGGCTGGGGATTGCCGGTATCGGAAAGCCTTGCGTTCGGCAAATACTGTCTCGCATCGAACACCTCGTCACTACCTGAGGCGGGCGCGGGGCTTGCGGGGCACCTCGATCCGCTGGATTTCGCCGCCTGGCGCGACGCGGTGCTTGACCTGATCGGGTCGCCTGAGCAACTTGCCAAGTACGAAGCGGCGATCCGGGCGAACTATCGCCCGGTGACCTGGGCGCAATCCGCCCGCCGCCTGGCGGAAGTGCTGCGCAGCCTGTCGGCCGCGCCCCACTCCAAGGTCTAGGAGTCCAATGGTTTCCGTCGTCGCCCGACCGTCGCGTACCCGGCAGAGGCTGGAGCAGACCCGCGACTGGCTGCTACGCGTTCGGGCCGGCGAGAAGCTGTTCATTCTGTCGATGTGCCTGGTCTATGTGATGCACAGCATCTGGCTGGCGCGCACCGTGCTGTGGTTCCTGGTGCTGCCGGTGATGCTGATCGCGACGGCGCCGTACCGGAACCTGCTGCCGATCGTGAAATCTGGCGTGTTCGTCGCCGCCGCCGCGTTCCTGTTGGTGATCATCGGTACCTCGGCGCTCGGCGGCGAGACGCCGACGCCGATGCTGTTGAAAAACCTGCGCTACTTCGCGGCGGTGCTGGTGTTCGTGGCGATCGTCGCGCATCTGGTGCGCAGCGACGGCGATTTCCTGCGGCTGCTGTTCCTGGTGCTGGCGCCGGTGGCGGCGCTTGCGGCGATCCGCGACGTGGTGTCGTTCAGCGGGCTGTCGCTGGAGACGCTGCTCACCGTCCGGCTGCAGGGCGTCAAGGGCCTGACCGTGTACTACAATTCCAACGTCATCGGCATGATGTTCGCGATGCCCTGCGTCGGCGCGGCGGCGGTGATGGCGTCGCGGACGCTGCGGCGCTGGCAGTTCGCGATGCTGGCGGTCTCGGTGCTGATCCTGCTGTTCGCGATCGTGCTGACCGGCAGCCGCGGCTCGCTGATCGCGGCGACGGTCGGCATCGGCGTGTCGATCCTGTCGGCGAACTGGCGGCTGGCCGCGGCGATCGTGGCGCTGGTGGTGATCGCCGCCGCGCTCACGCTGCTGACGCCGCTGGCCGCCGAGTTGCTGCAGCGGCGCGACAGCCTGCGGCTGACACTGTGGCCGGTCTATCTGGAGATGGTGATGCTGAAGCCCTGGCTCGGCTATGGTCTCGCCTTCGACACCCAGCGCACGCTGCCCGACGGCAGCGTGGTGATGAATGGCCACAACATCCTGCTGTGCGCGGCGGTGCGCGGCGGCGTGGTCGGCGCGCTGGCGCTGGCCGGCATCGTGCTGGCGTCGCTGGTCAGCGCGCTGCGGGCGTGGCTGCGCTGCCGCGAGATTCTGGCGCTGGCGCTGCTCGCGACCTGCCTCACCGCCACCAGCGTCGACTACGAAATCATCCCGAGCGATCTCGGTTATCTGTATATACTGTTCTGGCTGCCGGTCGGGATCTGCCTCGGTGCGGCGCTGAAGACGGCGCAGCGCGAGGTCCCGGGCCATCGCGCAGCCGCGACTGGAACCCCGGCTGCCGGCTCCGCCGCCACGTCACACAATTGCCAGCCGGCCGGTACTTAGCTTTGCCGGCTGGATTGTCATACCGATCCGCCATATTCTCGTCTCATCGCGATGTTTCAGGTGTTGCCATGAATACACATCGACCGATCCGTATCGTCGCGCTGGCGGCCGTCGCCGCCTTCACGTACTTGTTCTCCGCGGCCGCCCCCGTGGCCGCGGCGGAGCCGACCGCCGCCGGACTCTGGCAGCGGACCGAAAACGGCAAGCCCACCGGCAAGCCGGTGGTCTGGGTGCTGATGCTCGACCGTGGCAACAACATGTACGAAGGCGTCGTCGCCAAGACCTTCAGCCAGCCCGGCCAGACCGAGCTGGCGGTCTGCGACGAGTGCGAGGACGACCGCAAGGACCAGCCTGTCCTCGGCATCTCGCTGATCCGCGACATGAAGCGGAAGGGCCGGGTCTACGAGAACGGCAACATCCTCGACCCGCGCAACGGCGACGTCTGGAAGGCGATGCTGACGGTCAGCCCCGACGGCCAGATCCTGACGCTGCGGGGCTATCTGATGACGCCAGCGCTCGGCAAGGACGAGGACTGGTTCCGGCTGCCCGACACCGCGATCGCCCAGCTCGATCCTGCGATCATCGCCAAATTCATGCCCGAGCAGGCGGCGGCGGCCGCCCCGGTCGGCACCAAGCCCGGCACCACCGCCGGCAAGGCGAAAGCCGCCCCGGCCCCGATGCAGAAGGGCGGCATGATGGCGCCGGCGCCTGCGAAGTAAGCGGGCGGCGCAGGAACGCCTCGAACGACGCGCTGCGTCTTTCCAAAGAGCATCCCTCGGCCCGAGGGGTGCTTTTTTGATTCTTGCCTTTGATTGTTGCCTTCCTGATTCTTGCCGCACGTGAAGGCTCGAGCGCTTCATCGTTCGATTGAGCGATGTGGCTTCACCAAATGCACCGACTCCTCATCCTGAGTGTCTGACTCAGAATGAGGGCCGCCAAATCAACGCCCTATCTCCGTCATTGTGAGCGAAGCGAAGCAATCCAGTGCGCCGAGCACAGGAGTCTGGATTGCTTCGTCGCGGAGCCTGTGCTTGGACGGCGCGGAGCGCCGATCCGAGTGCTCCTCGCAAAGACGAACTTAAGCGTCTGATATGGTTGCTCCCATTTTGAGCCGGACTCTGAGGAGCCCGGCGAAGCCGGGCATCCCCGAACGCAGCTCCCGCTGTGCTTCAGCGCAGCCTCACTGTGCCGCCGGCGGCGGCAGTGGCGCGCTGATGACGTCGGGGGCGGATTCCAGTTGCAGCACCGCTTCGGCGGCGGGCACCGCGGCGTCGGCCATGGCGGCGTGGCCTTCGGCGGAGGGGTGGACGGCGCCGCCATAGACGGCGGAGACCACGCCCCAGGTGGCGTCGTGGATGTCGGCCGGCTGGATCGCGGCGGGCAGTCCCTGCGGGAAGGTCATCGCCGCGAAGTAACTGTCATTGGCGTCGCGGATCCAGCGCGCGCGCGGCAGATAGGCGCGGAACTTGCTGGCGCCGGCGCCGCAGGCCATCGGCGAATTCGCCGCCTCGACGATGTCGCTGGTGAAGCTGTCGCCGCGCGGCGAAAAGCAGGCGCGGTCGAATTCCGGATCGGTCTCGGCGCGGGCGCAGAAGCCGTGATTGGCGAAGGTGCGCTGATGCGCGTCGACGAAGGTCATGGCGTCGGCGGAGGGATTGCGGCACAGCACGCCGCCGGTGCATCGCGCCAGATCCTTCAGCCGCGGCAGGAACTCGTTGTCGACGAAGGAGGCGACCGCCGCCAGCCGGTTCGGGTCGGCGTTGAACGACGGGTGGATGTCGAAGCCGCCGCGACCGCCGGGGCAGGGCACGCCGCGGCTCGCCAGCGCCGGATTGGCGTAGGTGACGTAGACCACGCGCGACATGTCGCCGTCGACCAGCCCCTTCAGCGTCTCGCGCATCTTCGAAAAGCTCTGCGGCAGCGTCCGTGCCAGCGCGGTGCGCGACTCCTCGATCGAGCCGATCACCCCAGAGCGGCGGAAGATGCCGCGTTCGGTCGGGCTGTCGACGATGACGTCGGCGACCAGGCCGGAGAAGTTGATGTCGTTGGCGCCGACCGACAGCAGCACCAGATCGAGCGTGCGCTGCGGCTGGCGCTTGCGCGCGGCGGCGAGCGCTTCGCGTAGCTCGGCGATCTGGCCGTTGACGCTGCCGGGGCAGTTGGTGCCGGTTTTGGTGCGATAGCATTCGCGCGGCCGCTGCGAGCCGAACAGCCCGTCGGCGATGGTCGCGCCGGTGCAGGCCAGCGGCAGATAGGTCACCGCGATGTGCGGATGGCGCGCCGCCAGCGCCAGCGCACTACGTGTCTGGTAGCTGTACAGCGAGCGATGGCAGGCGGCGTTGAACCAGGTCGCCGAATAGCGCTGCCAGTTCGCCAGCGTGTCCGGCGCCTCGCAGGCGCGGCCGCCTTTGTAGCCGGCGCGGCTCGGCCGATAGAACTGGCCCGGACCGGCGCCGATGCCGGTCCCGATGCCGAGATAGGAGCGATAGCAGAAGCCCTCGTCCGACAGCCCGATCGGCCGGTCCGGATTGCCTTCGCCGGAGGCGATCGAGTCGCCGAGGCCGGCGATGAAGAAATCGCGCACCATGATCTCGGTCGCCACGCGCAGCGGCGCGTCGGCGCCGCTGGTGACGTCGACCGTTGCCACGGTGGGCTTGCCGTAGCGGGCGCGGAAATTGATCGGCTCTGCGCAGTCCTGCGTGGCGTTGCGCGGGCCGTCGCCGTCGTCGAAGGTCCAGGCGCAGATCGCGCCGACCGGGATCGCGCCGGTCAGCCGCACCGTGACCGGATGCTCGGTCGGCGTCAGATAGCTCTCCTTGACGCCGTCGCGGGTGCAGGGCTCGCTGACCCGGCCGGTGAGGTCGATGCACAGCCGGCCGACGACGTTGCGGGCCCAGCCGCGGCCCTCGCTCTGCAGCCCCAGCGTCTGCTCGGAGGCGAGCACGGTCAGCCCGCGCAGCGCCTCGGCCTGCTCGCGGAAGTCACGTTCCTCGCGAAAAAGCCTGAACCGGTTGCGGACCTCCCAGACGATCTGCATCGAGCCGTCGGTGACCGGGATCGCGGCGACGGGAGGGGCGATCGGCTGCTGCGCGGCGTCCGGCGGGATGGCGTCGGGCTGGACGGCGGATGGCGGCGCGAGCTGCGCCCGGGCTGCGGTGGATGGCAGCACGCCGAGGACGGCGAGCGCGACGAGCAGGGCCGGACGACGGAGAAGGGGGACTGTGATCATGCCGCGTTTGACGCCTTGGTTTGGGCGAAAATATGGGAAAGCCGAGCGGATCCTCGTGACCCCTGACCCGGATGTCTCCTGTGATTGCGCACGGTGTCAAGAAGTAGTAAAATTTCGTACCTCTGAGGATGCTTGCATGGCCAACATCGAGAAGGTCAGCGTCGCGCTGACGGGTGAACAGGTCTCGCAGCTCAAGGCGGCGGTGGAGTCCGGCGAATACGCGACCACCAGCGAGATCGTCCGCGAAGCGCTGCGCGACTGGCAGCTCAAGCGCGAACTGCGCCACGTCGATATCAAGCTGATGCGACAGCTCTGGGACGAAGGCGTCGCCAGCGGTTCGGCCGGCGAGATCGACCTGCCCGCGCTGCGCAAGGAAGCCCGGGCTCGGCTGAAGGCGAAAGGGTGAGTTGCGGCGATGCCGGTCCGGTTGACCTGGACGAAGGCGGCGCGTGACGATCTGCTCGACATTTATGAAGCGATTGCGCGCGACCAACCGGCGATCGCCGAACGCACTTTCGATCGGATCGAGGCGAAGGTCGATCTGCTCGGAACACAACCGCGAATGGGTGTGCGGCGGCGGGATATCCGACCGGCTCTGCGAATGCTGGTGGAGGCGCCGTATCTGATCCTGTATCGCACCGAGCCGGACACCGACGAGGGGCCGCTTCGAGGCGTGGAGATCGTCCGCGTCGTCGATGGGCGACGAAATCTCGCGGCTTTGTTCTGACGCCCTAGCTCAGCCTTGGTTCGAGGAGCGGCGCTGTGCGACCTGCCGGACCGGGGCGGTGGCGGCGATCCGATGGCCGTTGCCGTTGCCGGCGCGTTTCTCCTGCCACGGCTTGACCACGCTCAGCCACAGCTCGCGCATGCCCAGGATCGAGATTGCGACGCCGAACGGCAGCAGGAAGTACAGCACGCGGTAGATCAGCAAGGTGGCGATGATGTCCTCGCGGGCGAACATCGGCAGCGCCACCAGCATCGCCGCGTCGAACACGCCGAGCGAGCCGGGGGCATGGCTGGCGAAGCCGAGCAGCGTGGCGAGAATGAAAACCACCGCCAGCGACACGAAGTCGATATACGGCTCGGACGGCATCAGCATGTACATCGCCATCGCGCAGAAGCCGAGATCGACGACGCCGATCAGCACCTGCACCAGCGTCAGTTTCGCCGACGGCAGCACCACTTTCCAGCCGTTCTGGCCGAGCTGGCGGCGTTTCTTGCCGGTCGCGATCCAGACGAAATAGGCCGCAATGCCGGCGAGGCAGGCGACGCCGATCAACTGATTGATGCTGTCCGGCAAGAGATCCATCGCGCTGGCTGCGGCGGGGTGCCAGATCATGCCGATGCCGAGCACGAACAGATTGCCGAGCCAGAAGGTCAGGCCGGAGATGAAGCAGATCTTGGCGACGTCGATCGCGGTGAGTCCATAGTCGGAATAGATCCGGAACCGGATCGCGCCGCCGGTGAACACCGTGGCGCCGAGATTGTGCCCGATCACATAGGAGGTGAAGCTCGACAGCGCCGCGATCCGGTACGGCACGTGCAGCTTGCCGATGGTCCGCAGGGCGAAGAAATCGTAGAATGTCAGCGTGCAGAACGCGCCGAGTACGAACAGCGCGGCGAGCCCGATCTGGCCGGGGGTCTTCTCCGTCAGTGCGGTCAGGATGACGGCGCTGTCGACCCCCTTCAGGGTGCGGACCAGCGACGTGATCGCAAAGCCGATGATCAGGACGCTCGCCACGATGCCGAGCCGTTTCCAGCCGACATAGGTCTTGAAGCCACGCCCCAGCGCGCTCAGCAGTCGATGCATTCGTCCTCCCGGCGGGGCGGCAACGCGACGGGGGCCGCATGCAAAACGGCCTGGCACCTGGCACCCGACAAACTCATCCGCGCAATTCCTTAGGGCATAATCGGCCCGTCGCGCAATCCGGCCGGCGGCACGAACGACGCATCCATGGGACGGCCGGCGCGGTTGGCCCTTGACGTGGCGCAAACCAGCCGTCCGGCCGCAGCATGGCGGCCCCCTGACCTGGACAGCTCTCACCTTCGGCCTGTTGCATATAGGGCGCTCCGCGTCCGTCCGCCATCGGATAGCGGCGTTTCGCGCCGCGCGCGGAACGGGCATCCCGCGGGCTGGTTAACACCCGACACAAGACGAGCGGAAGCGCGGTTGCGAACCGTCCGTTGCTAACCCCGAGAGGAACCGCGATGGGACTTTTTACCAAAGACATCAAGACTCTGGATGACCTGTTCGTGCACCAGTTGCAGGACATCTATTACGCCGAGAAACAACTCGTGAAGGCGCTGCCGAAGATGGCCGACAAGGCCACCGATCCGATGCTGAAGCAGGGCTTCATGACTCATCTCGAAGAAACCAAAGGCCACGTGAAGCGGCTCGAGCAGGTGTTCGAAATGCACGGCGCGCCGGTCAAGGCGGTCGACTGCCCGGCGATCGACGGCATCATCGAAGAGGCCGACGAGACCGCCGGCGAGGTCGCCGACAAGACCGTGCTGGACGCCGCGCTGATCAACGCCGCGCAGGCCGCGGAGCACTATGAAATCGTGCGCTACGGCAGCCTGGTGGCATGGGCGAAGCGGCTGGGCCGCAACGACTGCGCCGCCGTGCTGCAGAAGACGCTCGACGAGGAAAAGGCCACCGACAAAAAGCTCACCACGCTCGCCGAGAGTTCGATCAACATCCGCGCCGCGGGCTGATCGAATTCCGCTTGCTACAAAGTAAGCTGAGGCTAAACGCCGCGCAGGAAACTGCGCGGCGTTTCAGTTTCGCGCCGCGGGAAACCTGCGCGAACGACTCTGCGGAAGTTGTATCGAGCGCCAAATACGACAATCACATGACGACTGATAGTCGAGACGACCAAAGTCGACGCGGCCGCTGCTAAGCGAAGCGCAGGATCCACTCAGTCGGGTGACCGCCGTGCGGAGCAGTCCTAACGGCCTCCGCGAAATCCCGTCAGCCTTTCCGCAGCGCAAAATGCGCGCCGCAGAACGCCATCACGGCGCCGAGCAGCAGCGTCGCTAGCCCTGAGACCACGCCCGCGGTGGTCGGCCCAGCGGACGGCGCCGAGGCCGCTTGCCCCGCGGCGGCAAGCACCAGCACGCCGATCGCGATCAGGAACTGCCGCATCCGCGGCGGGATCTGGCCGGCGACGGCGTGATCCATCAGCGTCGCGGTGAAGTAGCCGCCGGCGAAGCCCGCGGTGGCCACCAGCCACCACGCCAGCGCCGCGCGCGCCGGCATGAATTCGGCGAGATCGGTCCGCCACAGCCCGCCGAGATCGAGCCCGAACCGCATCCCGAGCATATGCAGCGCCAGCGCCAGCAGCACGCCGCTGACCAGCGCGCCGGCGAAGATCAGATGGCGGGGAAAATAGGCGGACTCGGATTTCGGCATTGGGACTCGGGCGATGGATCGGCCGCGACGTTGTAGAAAACCGGGAGGACGCGGGCAAGCGCGGGGCGGCGCGCCGCTATTAGTCACGCTGCAGTCATCGTCTTCTTCGCCGCCTGGGCCAGGAAGCCGGAGCGGGTGAAGCCCTCGCGCTCGGCATGTTCGTCGATCTGCGCGAGCAGATCGGAGGGCAGCGTGATGTTGATTCGCACCGAACGCACCGCCTGCGGCGTCACCGGGATCAGCACCGCGACGCCGTCGCGATTTTGCGGGGCCTGCATGATCTGCTCCAGCGTCGATGGTTCCGGGATCGCCTCGCCGTCCTCCGCCATGCCTTCGAGATGCAGCGCCAGCGCTTCCGCCGCCATGTCGCGCGCCTCGTCGAGGGTGCGGCCGGCGCTGATCGCGCCCGGCAGATCCGGAAACGACACGCCGTAGTCGCTGTCGGGGTCTTTTTGGATCAGCGCGATGTAATGAACCATGGCGTCACCTCAGTTTCAGGCCGGACTGCTGTTCGATGCTGCGCAGCGTACCGATCGGGACGTCGCGCTTGGGATGCGGCACAGTGGTGGGCCGGGCTTGGTCGGATGCTTAAACTGCAGGTGGCTGCCCTTCTGGGCCACCTCGTACCAGCCATCGGCCTTCAAGGCCGCAATCACGGTCCGCGAGTCCATGGTGTATTTATACACATTCGCGCGGATCGCGAAAGGGCGGCCGCGCTGCCGAGGGCCGCGACGCCGCATTGCATCGCGACCGCCACTGCGGCAATGACGGCCGAGCAGGAGGCGGCGGCAGTGACAGGACCGGATCGGAACGCGGGCGCGGAAGAGCCGGCTTATGCCTTCAGGGCATCGCTGATCGGCGCGGCGTCGCAGTTCGAACTGACCGACGACGGTCTTGTGTGGCGGATCGGCCCGAAATCCGGGCTGTGGCCTTATGCGACCATCGCGAAGGTGAGGCTGAGCTACCGGCCGGTATCGATGCAGTCGCAGCGCTATTGCGCCGACCTCGAGGACGCCGGCGGCGCGCGGCTGCGGATCCTGTCGACGAGCTGGCAGACCGTGGCGCTGATGGCGCCGCAGAGCGATGCCTATCGCGGCTTCATCCTCGACCTGCACCGGCGGATGCGCGACGCCGGCAGCCAGGCCGAACTGATCGGCGGGTTGCGGCCCGGCATCCACACCGCCGCGCTGGTGCTGATCGCGGTGCTGGCCGCGGCGATGACCGGCCTGCTGGCGCGCGCAGTCGCGACCGGCTCGTGGTCGGGGGCGCTGTTCCTGGTCGGCTTCGCCGCGTTGTTCGGCTGGCAGGTCGGCGGCTTCATCCGCCGCAACCGGCCGCGGCGCTACGGCTTCGACGAGGTGCCGAAGGATCTGCTGCCTTAGGAAGGTTGCACACGTCATTCCGGGGCGCGCCGTCAGGCGCGAACCCGGAATCGCGAGGTTGCTGCATTCCGCGCAGAACAGCCCGAGATTCCGGGTTCGCTCGCTGACGCGAGCGCCCCGGAATGACGACAGCTCGGCATGGCGCCTGATTACTTGCTGTCCCGCACCACCAGCACCGAGCACGGCGCGTAGCGGACGACGTGGCCGGCGTTGGAGCCGAGGAAGTAGCTGCGCATCGCCGGGCGGTGCGAGCTCATCACGATCAGGTCGGCCTTGATCGCGGCGACCTCCTCGATGATCTCGTGATAGATGCCGCCCTGGCGCACCGCGGTCGACAGCCGCGCCGGTTCGATGCCGGACTCGCGCGCGACCTCGGCGAGCGCCCCCTCGGCGTCGCTGCGCTGCTGGTCGTCGAAATCCGCCGGCACGTATTCGGCCAGCACCACCGGGGTGATCGAGATGACGTGCAGCAGCCGCACCGTGCCGTCATAGGTGCGCGCCAGCGTCGCCGCGGTCTCGATCGCCGGCCGCGCCAGCGCGGTATCGGCGAGATCGATCGGCACCAGAATCGATTTGAACATCAAAGGCCTCCCGTGACCGGACGGCGACGCACGCAGTCTAGCGCGAAGGCCGGCCAGTTCCAATTGCCGAGAGGGCGTCGGGCGGAGCTGCTTGCTAGCTCGCCTCGCGCAAAATCTTCGGGCTGACGAAGTGCTGCAGCTTGCCGGCGCCGAAACGGGCGTCGGCCCAGTCGGCGATCGGGAAGTCGATCACCGCGACCGCGCTGGTCGGCATGCTGCCGGACAGCAGCTTGCGGTCGCTCTCGCCGGCGCCGCAGGTGAGGCCGAGCGCCAGTTCCTGCAGGCCGGGATTATGACCGACCAGCATCAGCTGGTTGATGCCCGCGGAGACCTCGTGGATCGCCTGCAGCAATTGCGCGGGGCTGGCGCTGTACAGTTCCGGCAGGTGCTCGACCTGCGGTTCGGCGCCGGGCGGGAACAGGTCGGCGAGGATGTCCCAGGTCTGGCGGGTGCGCGTCGCGGATGAGACCAGCACCTGGTCCGGCACCAGCCGGTGCAGGGCGAGCCATTCGGCGATGGTCGCGGCGTCGGTCCGGCCGCGATCGTCGAGCCGGCGGTCGTGATCCTTGCCGCTCGGCGCATCCGTTTCGGTCTTGGCGTGACGCAGCAATATCAGACGGCGCATGGATCCCTTCCGGCGGGCGCGAGCTTGCGGAATAATCGAGAAGTCCGGACAGGACAAGGTGACAAGCGCCCAGGCTGTCCGTAAGGAAACGTCATGACCCCGCCGGCGACAAGTGCGACCAATGGACCGGACCCGCTGCTGCCCGATACGGCGGCGAATCCGCACGCGCGGCTGACCTTCGACCTCGACGTCGACCTTTGTGTGATCGGCGCCGGCCTCGCCGGATTGTCGGTGGCGCTGGAAGCGGCGCAGCATGGACTCAGCGTCGCGGTGCTGGAAGCGGGGCGGGTCGGCTGGGGTGCGTCGGGCGCGACGCTCGGCAGCGTGATTCCGGGATACGGCGTGCAGATCGGCGACCTGATCGACCGGATCGGGCTTGCGCATACTCGCGATCTTTGGGCGCTGTCGCGCGAGGGGATGGCGATCGTCGCCGAGCGCGCGTCCGGCGAGGCGATGCCCGGCATCGCCTTGACAGCCGGCGCGCTCGAAGTCTCCAACGTCGATCTCGGCGACCGGTTGATCGAGCGGCTGCAGACACTCGGCGTCGATTTCGCCACCGGGGTCGAGGGCTGGCAGATCGATCGCGTTCGCGACATGCTGCGGACCAACCGTTACTTCCACGCGATCCATTTTCCCGACGCGTTCCAGCTCGACGGCCGCCGTTACCTCAGTGGCCTCGAGGCGATGGCGCGGCGCGCCGGCGTCCGGATCTTCGAGGATACGCCGGCGCTCGGCATCGACTTCTCCGGCATCCGCAAGCGTATCGCCACGCCGCATGCGCGGCTGCGCGCCTCCGACATCGTGCTGGCCGGCAATGTTCATCTCGGCGCGCCGTCGCCGCGGCTGACCGCAACGCTGCTGCCGATGTGGCGCGCCGCCGCGCTGACTGCGCCGCTCGGCGAGCGGCTGGCCGAGGCGATCGCTTTCGCCGGCTCGATCACCGATACCGACGGCGTCGATCACTACCGCATCGTCGGCGGCGACCGGCTGCTGTGGACCGGCCCGGAGACGACCTTCGCGATCGCGCCGCAGCGGCTCGAGGGCCTGATCCGGCGGCGGATCGCGGCGCTGTATCCGCAGCTCGGCGCCGTGGCGATCGCGCGGAG
Organism: Rhodopseudomonas sp. NSM; assembly: GCF_052445935.1. NCBI lineage: Bacteria > Pseudomonadati > Pseudomonadota > Alphaproteobacteria > Hyphomicrobiales > Nitrobacteraceae > Rhodopseudomonas > Rhodopseudomonas sp. NSM. Next base: position 26,490 of record NZ_JBQTCH010000003.1, read on the forward strand.
CTGGAGCGGGGCGATCGGCCAGACCGTGCACGGCATGCCGCAGATCGGCGAACTGCGCCGCGGGCTGTGGGTGGCGAGCGGCTTCGGCCGTCAGGGGCTGGCGACCACCGCGATCGCCGGCCGGCTGATCGCGCAGGGCATCGTCCATGGCGACCAGCGCTGGCGGCTGTTCGATCCGTTCGAACTGGTCTGGGCCGGCGGCCGGATCGGCCGCGTCGTCGGCCAGGGCGTCAGCATCGTCGAACGCCGCGCCGCGATGACCGCGGGCCTGCTGGCGCGCTACCGCGAACGTGCCGCCGCGCGCAGCCGGCTCCGCGAGGAGCGGCTGGAGGCTGCCAACCGTCGCGTGCGGATCAATCGCGGGCAGCGGCCGGCTGACGCAGCGCCGCGGGATCGCGTCGAGCCGGGCGCGCCCGCCGCCCGCCGCAGCGAGCCCGGCACGATCGAGTGAGTTTCGCCCGAGCGAATTGCGCCCGAGTGAGTTCGCCGCAGCGCAAACCCGGCGGCTCGCGACAATGTGAGCGCGCGGGGGCAGGGCTGATGTAACTTCACGCGGTGCGGCTGCGTATCTCGTTCGACAGCAATGGGCCGCTCGCGCCCCGCATCGCAGGGAGACACCATGATCGACCGCCGCATCCTGCTCGCTTCCGCCGCACTCGCCGCGGTGTTCGGCTTCCGCTGGCTGCGGCCCGACGACGCCCGCGCCGCGGAAAAATTCGAGATCGAGAAGACGCCGGAGGAGTGGCGCAAGCAGCTCACACCGATGCAGTACCACATTCTGCGCGAGGAAGGCACCGAGCGGCCGTTCTCCAGCCCGCTGCTGAAGGAACACCGCAAGGGCACCTTCGCCTGCGCCGGCTGCGACCTGCCGCTGTTTTCGTCCGAGACCAAATACGACAGCGGCACCGGCTGGCCGAGTTTCTGGCAGCCGCTGCCGAACGCGGTCGGCGAGCGCAAGGACTCGACGCTCGGCATGGTGCGCACCGAGATTCACTGCCGCCGCTGCGGCGGCCATCTCGGCCACGTGTTCGACGACGGACCGAAGCCGACCGGCCTGCGCTACTGCATGGACGGCTTCGCGCTGACCTTCAAGCCGGAGACGTCGAAGCCGAGCTGACAAGACGATCATCGCGAGACGCTTTGTCGCGGAGCGCGCGGCGATGCGTATTTCCTTGTCGATGCGTCTCACGCGGTCGATTTTTCGGGACGCTTGTCGGACCTCCAATTGACAAGGCTGCAGCACCTCCGCATCTAGCCGCCACGATTTAACATTTGGAAATGTTGCGGCTCGCGGATGAATCGAACGTTGTCCCGGTGGGGTTTCTCCGCCGGTCTGTTGGCGCTGGTCGCGGCCGCGCTCGTGTTGCCCGTGGTGCTCGCTGCGCTGGTGTTCCCGACACCGCTTTACGACACCCGCGAACTCGTCGCCTGGGGTCGGCATTTCCCGATGCTGACGCCGGTGCATCCGCCGATGATGGTGTGGGTCGGCGGCGCTGTCGATCGCGTGTTCGGGCCGTCCGGCACCGCGATCGTGTTCGTCAACCAGATCTGCCTTGCGATCGGATTGGCGTATCTCTACGCCACGCTGCGCCTGCTGGTCGACCGCGCGATGGCCGCCTATGTCGTCGCGCTCGCCGCGGCGTCGTTCTACGTGGTGTTCGCGCCGCTGTCCTGGGCGCTCAACGCCGACATCCTGCAGCTCACCTCGTGGCCGGCGGTGCTGTATCACTTGCTGCGCGGCCGCAGCACCGATCGCTGGCTGCACTGGATCCTGCTCGGCGTCTGGGCGGCGATCGCGGCGCTGACCAAATACAACGCCGCGGTGCTGTTCGCCGCAATGGCGGCCGGCATCGTCGCGGTGCCGTCGTTCCGCGCCTGCCTGCGCCGGCCGGGGCCGTATGGCGCGGTGCTGGTCGGTGCGCTGCTGTTCCTGCCGCATGCGGTGGCTGCGCTGCGCTACGGCACGACGATCGCCTATGGCGAACGGCACTTCACGGGCTTCGGTTCGGTGGCCGACACCGCGCGGCGGCTCGGCCTGCTCGTCGCCGGTTATCTGCCGCTGCTGCTGCCCGGCGCGATCGTGCTGGCGATCGCGGTGGCGCGGCGGATGATCGCGTGGCGCGTGCCACGCTACGGCGAGGCCAGTGACGAACTCAAGTTCATCGTCGTCGTCAATGTCGCGATGTTCGTGCTGCTGGTGGTGCTGATCGCCGGCTGCGGTCTGGAATACATCGCCCGCTACGGCGCGCCGTTCGCCGAACTCGCGGTGCTGGCGCTGGCGCCGCTGTTCACCTGGAACGAGTCGCGGCGCGCCGTGGCGGTGCGCCAGACCGTGCAGTCGCTCGGCGTGCTGTATGCTGTGCTCGCCGCCGGGGCTTCGGTCATCTATCTGTTCTTCGCATCGCATAGCGGGCTGCAGGAGCCGATCGCGCAGGCGGCCCGCGTCATCCTCGCAGACTGGAACAGCAAGTACAAATGCGGTCCCGGTTATTACCTCGGCGACCGGCAGACCGTGTACGGCATCGGCATCGCCGCCGGCCCCGGCGGCGATTCGATGACCATCAACTTCATTCCGAAGGCGCGCTGGTTCGACACGGCCGAGCTCGCGGCGAACGGCGCGGTGCTGGTCTACACGCTGCCGCAGGTCCCCGGCGATTTCGCCAAGGCGTTTCCCGATCTGGCGATGTCCGAGGAAATGCGCATCAGCGTGCCGGTGCTACGCACCCACACCGGCAAGACCAAGGAATACTTCTATCGCTTCGTCGCGCCGAAGGGTTGCGGGGGCTGAGACTGGCGAGCCTTGCGTTCACCGCGCCAGCGCGGACCACTTCGCGGCGGCTGCGATCGCGGCCGGCCGCAATTCGTCGGCGGGCAGGCCGCGGTGCAGGGCCTTGGCGTATTCGCACACGGCCATGAAGGTCGAGGCGCGGGCCTCGTCGACCTCGAAGGAGTGCGGCGTGCCGTCGCCGGTGACCAGCCCGACCAGCCCGTTGAGGATTTCCAGCGCCGCTTTCGAATCCGCGAGTTCGGTCTGCTGCAAACTCTGCAGCACGCGCTGCGCCATCTCACCTTCGCTCATACTGTCCCGCTCCGACGTCGTGTTCGGTCGCCTGATACAAGACGGAATGCCGGATGTCGTGATCTGGCGCAAGCCGGAACCGGGCGGTGGGCATCGTGGCGCGCCTCAGCTCAGCTCACAGCGCGGCCGCTGTCCCTCAGCGCCCGGCGCAGCACCTTGGACAGGTCCTCGACCGAATACGGCTTGTGCAGCAGATCGAAGCCGTGGTGGCCGTCGTCGGCCAGCACGTGGGCATAGCCGGAATTGAGCACGACCGGGAGGTTCGGCAGCCGCTTTTTGATTTCGCGGCCCATGGCGACGCCGTCCATGCCGGGCATCACCACGTCGCTGAGCACGAGGTGGAAGCGGGCGGCATCGCTGTCGAGCAGTTGCAGCGCCTGCTCGGCGCTGGACGCAAGCACGGTCTCGTAGCCGAGGTCGTGCAGCAGCTGCGTCGAGAATTCGCCGACTTCGGCATTGTCTTCCACCACCAGCACGCAACGACGCTCCTGCGATTTGCCGGTGTCGCCGTCGGGCGTGCGATCGCGGGTCTCGATCGGCTTGGCGCTGAGAGGGAGCCGCAGCGTGATGGTGGTGCCACTGCCGACCGCGCTCTCGACGGTGACATTGCCGCCGGATTGCTTGGCGAAGCCGTAGACCTGCGACAGCCCGAGACCGGTGCCGCGGCCGACGTCCTTGGTGGTGTAGAACGGCTCGAAGATGCGGTCGATCTGGTCCTGCGGAATCCCCGCGCCGGTGTCGGCGATCGACACGGCGACGATGTCTGAGACGCCCGCGGCGGTTTCCTGGGCGGTCGGTGCCGCCCGGGCGAGGCGGATTTCGAGCGCGCCCTGGCCGTCCATCGCGTCGCGGGCATTGGCGACGAGATTGACCAGCGCTGCTTCGAACTGATTGGCGTCGGCTTCGACCGCGAGCGGCCGCTCGTCGAGCGTCAGCGTGAAGCTCGCGCGCGAACCGAGCGCGGTCCTCAGCATCTCGGCGATCTGCTCGATCTGATGCGCCGCGTCGAACACCTGACGGTTCTGGGCGTGTCGGCGCGCGAAGGTGAGTAACTGGCCGGTCAGCCTGGCGGCGCGATCGGCGGTGTCGGAGATCGCGTCGACATAGCGGCGCATCCGCTCCGGCGGCAGTTCGCGCCGGCGCAGCAGATCGGCGGAGGAGCGGATCACGGTCAAAAGATTGTTGAAGTCGTGGGCGACGCCGCCGGTGAGCTGGCCGATCGCCTCCATCTTCTGCGCCTGGCGGAAGGCGTCCTCCGCCTTGCGCCGCTCGGTGATCTCGACCGCTTCCGGGACGATCGCGATGATCTGCCCCTGCGCGTCGTGCACCGGGCGCATCTGGAAGTCGAACCAGCGCCCGGCGCCGATCGGCAGGTCGAGCTGGATCTCGCGCCGCACGGTCTGGCCTGCGGCGACCGCGGCGACGTCGTCACGGATCATCTCCCGCATCCCGGGCGTGCCGGCGAACCACGGCGTATCCCACACCGGTCTGCCGACGATGTCATCCAGCGTCGCGCCGATGCCGGACAGCGAGGTGAGGTTGGCGTCGATCACCGCGCCGTCGACGTCGAGCAGCGCCTGGTAGGTGTAGCTCGCGGCGAAGATGGTGCGCAGCCGCGCCTCCTTCTGCCGCAGTTCGGCGGTGCGCTCGGCGACCTGCTCCTCGAGCTGGTCGTTGAGGTCGCGCAATGCGGTCTCGGCCTGCTTGCGTTCGGTGATGTCGCGGAAATACACCGAGACGCTCTCGCCGTTGGTCGGCGCGACGCGCAGGTGAAACCAGCGACCGCTCGGCGGATGTTCGATCTCGAATTCGGAGCCGATCCGCTGGGTCATGGCGCGCTGCAGGCTCGCCTCGATCCGGCTCCCGATCACCGCCGGATAGGCTTCGCGTGCGACCTTTCCGATCAGCTCCAACGCCGGGCGCCGCATCATCCGTTCGGCGGCGGCGTTGACGTAGGTGAAGCGATAGGCGCCGTCGAGCGCGACGAAGCCGTCGCTGATGCTGGCGAGGATGCCCTCGGCGCGGTCGCGCGCCGCCTGCGCCTCCTGCCGCAACGCATGCTCGGTGCGTAGCGCCTCCCGCCGCACCTCGGCGATGTCGAGATTGGAGCGCACCCGCGCAAGCAATTCGCGCGCGCTGAACGGCTTGCTGAGATAGTCGTCGGCGCCCGCCTCGAGGCCTTCGACCCGCGCCTCCTCGCCGGCGCGCGCCGAGAGGAAGATCACCGGCACGTCGGCGAGCGTGGAATCGTTGCGCAGCGCCTTCAGCAGGTTCAGCCCGTCGAGCCGCGGCATCATGATGTCGGAGATCACCAGATCCGGCCGTCGCTTCCACGCCGCCTCCAGCGCGGCGACGCCGTCGCCGACCGTCTCGACGGCGTAGATCTCGCCGAGCAGGCGGGCGACGTAGTCGCGCATGTCGGGATTGTCGTCGGCGAGCAGGATGCGCGGCCGCGCCGCGTCGCTGCGGACCGTGTCGCGGCCGAGATCCTCGGCGGTGGAGGCGTATGGCCGGTCGGTGTCGGCCTCCTGATCACGGTCGCCCTGCAGCCAGCCCATGGCTTCGTCGAGATAGGCCTGGGCGCGGACATTGGTGGAGACCTGCAGCGCATTGTGCTGCGGCCGCTCGGCGGGAAGATGTGCTGAGCCGAACGGCAGCGTGACGCGGAAGGCGCTGCCGCGGCCGAGTTCGCTGTCGACGCCGATGCTGCCGCTGTGCAGCTTGACCAGTTCCTGCACCAGCGCGAGCCCGATGCCGCTGCCCTCGATCGAGCGGCCGCGCGCGCCGTCGATGCGGCGGAAGCGTTCGAACAGATGCGGGATATCGCCGGGCGGAATGCCGGTGCCGGTGTCGCGCACGACGATCTCGGCGGAGCGGCCGTCCGGCGTCGGCCGCACCGCGACCGCGATCTCGCCCTCGAAGGTGAACTTGAACGCGTTGGACAGCAGGTTGAGGACCACCTTCTCCCACATGTCGCGATCGACATAGACCGGCTGCGGCAGCGGCGGCGCATCGATCACCAGACGCAGTCCCGCCTTGTCGATCGCCGAGCGGAAATTGGAGGCCAGTTCCGCCGTGAACGACGACAGATCGACCGGGGTGAAATGCGCGGTGACGCGGCCGGCCTCGATCCGCGCGAAGTCGAGCAGGGTGTTGACGAGCTTCAGTAGCCGCAGGCCGTTGCGATGCGCGATGCCGAGCAGCGACTGCTGATCGTTCGGCAGCGCCGCCTGATTCATGACTTCCTCGAGCGGGCTCAGCATCAGCGTCAGCGGCGTGCGGAATTCATGGCTGACATTGGAGAAGAACGCGGTCTTGGCGCGGTCGATCTCGGCCAGCGCCTCGGCGCGGCGGCGCTCTTCCTGATAGGAATCGCCGTTGGTGATCGCCGCGGCGATCTGCGCCGCCACCAGAGCGAGAAAATCCCGATAGGCGGTGTCGTACAGCCGGAACGGATTGAGGCCGGCGATCAGAAAGCCGGAAGGGCCGGTGTCGCCGCTCGACTGGATCGGCAGGACGATCGCCTGGCTCGGCGGCTGACGCCAGCCGCCGGCCGGGAAGTCGAAGCCGAAACGCCCCGACAGATTCCGGATCAGTTGCGGCTCGTTGAACTGCAAAGCTTCGGCGAGCGGCCAGAGTTCCGCGCCCGCGTCCAGCGACAGCACCGGCTTGACGCCGGGGTGATTGGCATCGATGCCGGCCGAGGCGGCGAGCCGGACGCTCGCGACACCGGGCTCGACCAGATAGATCAGCGCGAACGGCAGGTCGCGGGGGTCGGTCGACAGCGCCCCGGCGGTGATCTCGCAGGCTTGCGCGACGGCGCGGGATTGCGCGGCGCTGTTGGCGAGATCGCGCAGCAGCGACAACTGGCGCTCGCTGATGACGCGCTTTGTATCGTCGGTGTTGGCGCAGAAAATGCCGCCGGGGGAGCCGTCCTCGGTCGGGATCGGGCTGTAGGAAAAGGTGTAGTAGGTTTCCTCGGGAAACCCGTTGCGCTCCATGATCAGGAGCTGGGCCTCGACATAGGTGCCTTCGTGGCCGCTCGTCGCCTTGGCCAGCAGCGGCGCGATGTCGTCCCAGATTTCGTGCCACACCTCCCGGGTCGGTCGGCCCAGCGCCCAGGGATGCTTGCCGCCGATGATCGCCTTGTAGGGATCGTTATAGAGATAAGTGAGTTCGCGTCCCCAGCCGATCCAGATCGGCTGCTGCGAGGTCAGCATGATGCGGACGGCGGTCTTGAGTGCCTGCGGCCATTGCTCTGGAGGACCGAGCGACGTCGCCGCCCAATCGAATTGCCGCAGCAGGGTCGTGAGTTCGCCGCGCCCGAGAAAAAGGTTCTCGTGACCGGCGGATCCCCGCCCGGGCGACGACTCCGCCGATTCGACGTCTGCCAACACTTCCCCCGCACTTTGAACGGGCCAAACGCGCAAAATTGCACAAAGTTCCATTGGAAAAGCCGGCGGGCGTTGTTCCCCGCGACCGGCAAATATTGCCGCGCCCGGCAATTCCGCCACGCCGGAAAAGCCTCTTGTATCGACTCAAGTCTCTGAAAAACAACAGATTTGCTTGTTGGCACGGAGCTTGCGGAGAGAGCGCAGGATCGTGTCGTGAAGACTGACAACAAGCGGCCGCGCGTCGGCTCGAATTGGGAGAAGTGAGTAATGGGTATTTTCGGCGCTCTCACCACCTCGGTCGCGGGCCTGCGCGCGAACTCCTATGCGCTCGAAAACATCTCGGGCAACATCGCCAACTCGCAGACCACCGCCTTCAAGCGCGTCGACACCTCGTTTCTCGATCTGATCCCCCAGACCGGCACCAACCAGCAGCTCGCGGGCTCCGTGACCGCGGAATCGCGGCTGACCAACACGCTGTCCGGCTCGGTGCAGTCGGCGTCGGTGTCGACCTACATGGCGATCAACGGCGAGGGCTTCTTCGCCGTCCAGAAGCCGGGCTCCTTCTCGGACAACAGCCCGGTGTTCACCGGCGTCAACAACTACACCCGCCGCGGCGACTTCTCGCTCGACAAGAACGGCTATCTGGTCAACGGCGCCGGCTACTATCTGCAGGGCGTGGCGATCGATCCGACCACCGGCAACCCGGTCGGCAGCACGCCGACGGTGCTGAAATTCCAGAACGACTTCCTGCCGTCGCAGGAGACGACCAAGATCAACTACCGCGCCAATCTGGCGCGCTATCCGCTCACCACCAAGCACGACAATTCGATCCCGGGCTCGGAGCTGCTGCGCGCCGCCGACTTCTCCAACAACCCGCAGGTCAGCGGCACCACGCCGCCGCCGTTCGGCGACAACTCCAGGACCGGCCTGCAGATCAACAGCAAGGCCGGCACCGCGATCACCGGCGCCACCACGCTGAGCGGCGCCGCCAGCACCGATTCGATCGGCGTCAATTTCGCGGTCGGCGACACCATCGTCGTCAACGGCACCACCATCACCTTCACCGCGTCCGGCGGCACCGACGACGCCACCAATATTCCGGTCGATTCCACGATCGCCAATCTGCTGAGCAAGATCGACGCGATTTCGGGCGGCGGCGCGTCGTCGACGGTGGCGTCGGGCGCGCTGGAACTGCACACCGGCACCGCCAGCGACCTGACCATCACCTCGACCAGCGCCGCCTTCGCCTCGCTCGGCCTGACCAGCCCGTTCAGCGCGATCCGCACCGGCGGCGGCACGGTCGGCACCGGCCAGGTTCTCGGCCTGGACAACCAGACCTTCCTCGACGAGTCGATCTCGGGTGGCGCCACCACCGCCTATGACGGCTCCGGCGCTCCGGTGAACGTGCAGTTCCGCTGGGCCAAGACGGACTCCGCGACGCTCGGCACCGGCCATTCCGATGTCTGGAACCTGTTCTACCAGGTCAATCCCGATGCCACCGGCACCCAGGTCGCGTGGCAGAACGTCAATACCAACTTCACCTTCAATTCCAGCGGCCAGATGAACCCGGTGATCGGCCAGCTCACGCTGGCGAACCTGACGATCTCCGGCGTGTCGCTCGGCGACGTCACGATGTCGTTCGGCACCGGCGGCCTGACGCAATTCTCCGACACCAACGGCAACGTCCAGGTCAACCAGTTGCAACAGGACGGCTACGCCGCCGGTCAATTGACCAGCGTCTCGGTGAGCAACGAGGGCCGCGTCGTCGGCTCCTATTCCAACGGCCGCAACATCGATCTCGCCGAGGTTTCGGTCGCGACCTTCAACGGCGCCAACTTCCTCAAGCGCATCGACGGCGGCGCGTTCGAGGTGACCAACGAATCCGGCGAGGCGCTGTTCGGCAAGGGCGGCAGCATCTCGGGCTCGTCGCTGGAATCGTCGAACACAGACATCGCCGATGAGTTCACCAAGCTGATCGTCACCCAGCAGGCCTATTCGGCCAACACCAAGGTGATCACCACGGCGAACACCATGGTGCAGGACCTGCTCAACGTGATGCGCTGATCGGCGCGTCGCACTTCTTCGTTCGTCCAACCGGTAGTCGGTCATGAGTCTCGGAGACGCACTTTCGATCGCAATGGCAGGCCTGCGCGCCAACCAGGCCTCGATGTCGCTGGTGTCGTCCAACGTCGCCAACGCCGAGACGCCGGGTTACGTCCGCAAGACCGTCAATCAGGTCACGACGCTGTCCGGCCCGTCGGGCAGCGGCGTCCAGATCAACGGCGTCAACCGCGAACTCGACGCCTATCTGCAGGCGCAGCTGCGCACCGAGACCTCGGGCGCGTCCTACGCCTCGCTGCGGTCCGACTTCCTGCAGCAATTGCAGGGACTGTTCGGTGATCCGAACTCGAACGGCACGCTGGAAGACGCCTTCAACTGCCTCACCGCGGCGGCGCAGGCGCTCGCCACCAGCCCCGACAGCACCTCGGCGCGGATCGGCGTGCTCAACGCCGCGCAGGTGGTGTCCGGCGTGCTGAATTCGATGTCGAACGGCATCCAGACGCTGCGCACCGGCGCCGAGACCGGCCTGACCGACGCCGTCAACACGGCGAACAATCTGCTGCAGCAGATCGCCTCGATCAACAACAACATCCGCACCAACCCGGCCGGCGGCACCTCGACCGATGCGGCGACCGCGTCGCTGCTCGACCAGCGCGACGCCGCGATCAACCAGCTCGCGCAGCTGATGGACATCCGCGTCGTCACCGACAGCTCCAACCAGGTCACGGTGTTCACCGGCTCCGGCATGCAGCTCGTCGGCATGCAGGCGGCGCAGCTCAGCTTCGACGCCCAGGGCACCGTCACGCCGAACACCACCTGGAATCCCAACACCTCGGCGAGCGAGCTCGGCTCGGTCCGTATCGTCTATCCCGACGGCAGCTCGACTGACCTGACCAGTTCGCTGAAGTCCGGCAAGATGGCGGCCTATGTCGAGCTGCGCGACAACACGCTGGTGCAGGCCCAGACCCAGCTCGACCAGTTCGCCGCGGCGATGGCCAGCGCGCTGTCGGACAAGACCACCGCCGGCACGCCGGTGACGTCGGGCACGCAGACCGGCTTCGACCTCGACCTGTCGAATATGAAGGCCGGCAACACTATCAACATCAGCTACACCGACACCACCACCGGCGCGAAGCGCACCGTGTCGGTGATGCGCGTCGACGATCCGGCGGCGCTGCCGCTGCCGCAGACGGCGACGCTCAATCCGAACGACTACGTGGTCGGCATCGATTTTTCCGGCGCGTCGGGGTCGGTCACCGCGCAGCTGAATGCCGCGCTGAATGCCAGAAATCTGCAGTTCAGCGGCACCGCGCCGAACATCACCGTTCTCAACAATGCCGGCTTCTCCACGGTGAATTCGGCGTCGGTGACCAGCACGGTGACGTCGCTGACGGGCGGCGGCGCCGAGGTCGCGCTGTTCACGGATGCGGGCTCGCCCTACACCGGCGCGATCGGCGCCAACGGCACGCAGATGACCGGCCTCGCGCAGCGCATCTCGGTCAATCCCGGGCTGATCACCGATCCGTCGCGGCTGGTGGTGTATTCGACCACGCCGCAGACCGCGGCCGGCGACACCACGCGGCCGGATTTCATCACCAAGCAGCTCACCAACAGCAAGTATCTGTATTCGGCGACGACCGGGATCGGATCCAACGCTGCGCCTTTCAGCGGCACGCTGGAGAGCTTCCTGCAGCAATTCGTCAGCCAGCAGGGCTCCAACGCCCAGGCGGCGTCGCAGCTCGCCGACGGACAAAGCGTCGTGCTGAACACGCTGCAGCAGAAATATGCGACCAATTCCGGCGTCAACATGGACGAGGAAATGGCGCATCTGCTTTCGCTGCAGAATGCCTATTCGGCGAACGCGCGGGTGATGTCGACGGTCAACCAGATGTATCAGACGCTGATGCAGGCGATATGAGGCGGCGATGGCGATCGATGGCGTAAGCGGGCGTACGTCCTATATCGGCTCCGGAATTCTCAATCTCCGCAGCCAGATCGAGAATCTGACCGGGCAACTCGCCAACGGGCGGGTCTCGACCAACTATGCGGGCATGGGCACCGGGCGCGGCCTCGCGATCGGACTGCGCGCGCAGGTGGCGAACATCGCCAGCTATTCCGACACCATGACCAACATCAACACCCGCATCAGCGTCGCCAACCTGGCGCTGCAGCGGCTCAACGAAATCGGCAGCGAGGTCAAGGGCGCCGCCGCGAGCGCCGGCTCGACGCTCGACAACACCGGCCAGACGCCGGGGCAGAAGACCGCGTCGCTCGACTTCTTCGATTCCGTCGACATGCTGAACGCGCAGTCCAGCGACCGCTACCTGTTCTCCGGCCGCGCCACCGACACTGCGCCGGTGACCGCCGCCGACCAGATCATGGACGGCAACGGCGCGGCGATCGCCGGGCTGAAGCAGGTCATCAGCGAGCGCCACGATGCCGATGTCGGCACCGACGGCATGGGACGCACCATCGTCTCAGCGGGTGCGACGCCGACCTCGGTGCAGATCGGCGAGGATTTCGCCGCCAATCCGTATGCATTGCCGACGCCGGTCGGCGCTTCGCCGTTCGGGCTGAAGATCGCATCGATCGCCACCACGATCCCCGGCGTTACGGTGACCCAGCCGACCGAGACCCCGCCGACGATCGCGCCGGCCGCACCCAATCCGGTCGCGATGGGCATCGATCTCGGCGGCGTCGTGCCCACCGAGGGCCAGACCGTTTCGTTCACCTTCGACCTGCCGGACGGCACCCAGGAGACCATCAAGCTGACGGCGTCGTCGCAGACGCCGCTGCCGGCCAACAGCTTCGCGATCGATCCGGGCGATCCGCTCGCGGTGCCGCCGGTGCCGGCGTCGCCGCAGGTCACGGCCGCGAATCTGCAGAGCGCGCTCACCGATGCGGTCAAGAAGCTGTCGGGCAGCGCGCTCGCCGCCGCCTCGGCGATCAAGGCCGGCGACGACTTTTTCAGCCAGACGCCGCCGCTGCGCGTCGCCGGCACCGCGCCGTTCGGCAACGCCACCGCGCAGGTCGAAGGCACCAGGGCCGACACCGTGTTCTGGTACAATGGCGAACCGGACTCCACCTCGGACCCGGCGCGCGGCACCGCGGTCGGGCGGGTCGACGACGCCATCACCGTGCAATACGGCATCCGCGCCGACGAGCAGGCGCTGCGCAAGCAATTGCAGACCGTGGCGGTGTTCGCGGCGGTCAGTACCTCGGCCACCGATCCGAACGGCTCGAACAAGATGGCCGCGCTCAACCAGCGGGTGGCGGCGAACCTCGCCACCGAGCCGGGGCAGCAGACGATCCAGAACATCCAGGCCGATCTCGCCGGCGCGCAGGCGGCGATGAAGTCCACCGCCGACCGGCAGACCCAGACCAAGGCGCTGGCGCAGACGATGCTGGACTCGATCGAAGGCATCAACAACGACGAGGTCGCCACCAAGATCCTGGCGCTGCAGACCAGCCTGCAGGCGTCGTATCAGCTGACCTCGCAGCTCTATCAGATGAGCCTGGTCAAGTTTCTGTAGAGCGCTTCATCGATCGATCGAAGCGACATGGCCTTGCCAGATGCACTGACTCCTCATCTGAGAGTCTGACTCAAAATACGATCAAGAAGATCAGCCGCTTGCGTTCGTCATTGCGAGGAGCACTCGGATCGGCGCTCCGCGCCGTCCGAGCACAGGCTCCGCGACGACGCAATCCAGACTCCTGTGCTCGGCGCACTGGATTGCTTCGCTTCGCTCGCAATGACGAACGCAAGCGTTGATTTCTCGGTCAGCCCTGAGGAGCCCGGCCCCAGCCGGGCGTCTCGAAGCATGGGGCGACGCATCGCCGGCGGTTCATGGTTCGCGACGGCGCTTCACGCTTCTTCACCATGAGGCTGTGCCTGGGGTGAGCGTCCCGGAACGCCACTGCTGATTCCATCGGCGACAGAGCTGAGTAGTTAACGATCTCTCAACAGACCGGCGGCCGTTGCAACTATTGCACGGCGGCCTGATTGTTCGATCGCGACCGGGCGCGCCGGCGCAACTCGTCGGATTCCACCACCTTTCGACGAATATTCGCCGCGCCGGGCGGCCCCGCCAGATCCCCGGCGCGTGTAGCAAGTGCAGCAAGGCCCGTGGTTTTGCGCGGATTCCGGTCGGTCAAAGCCACTGCCGCTCCTTTACGCATTCTTAGAACCTGCCGGTCATGGTTCCGCGGTCGATCTAGAAGATCGCGTTTAGTGCACCAGGAAGGTAGCAAAAAATGTCAGGTATCGTTCTCTCGAATGCCGTCCGCCAGAATCTCTCGTCGCTTCAGGCCACGGCAGACTTGCTCGCCACCACCCAGAGCCGCCTCTCGTCCGGCAAGAAGGTGAACTCGGCGCTCGACAATCCGACCAACTTCTTCACCGCCGCCTCGCTCGATTCCCGCGCCAGCGACATCAACAACCTGCTCGACGGCATCGGCAACGGCGTGCAGATCCTGCAGGCCGCCAACACCGGCATCACCTCGCTGACCAAGCTGGTCGACAGCGCCAAGTCGATCGCCAACCAGGCCCTGCAGACCGTCTCGGGCTACGCCACCAAGTCGAACGTCTCGACCACGATCGCCGGCGCCACCGCCGATGACCTGCGCGGCACCCAGAGCTTCACCAGCTCCACCGCGCTCGGCTCGGTGCTGTTCGACGGCAGCCCCGGCGGCACGACTGCTGCGGCGGAAACCGACTCGCTCGGCGCCGCGGCGAATTCGATCGCCAACACCGTTGCCAAGACGACGACCAACTCGGCGACCGACGGTACGGTCAACGGCACCGCTCTGAAGATCGGTACCGGCGGCGCGGACGCCGTGGGTGGTACGCTGATCAGCGAGCTCACCAACGGTGCGACCGCGACGGCCACCGGCCCGGCATCGGGCGATTCGATCACGGTGAACGGCAAGACCATCACATTCACGACCGCCGGCGCGTCGAGCAAGGACAGCTACGGCAACTACACGATCGGCATCGACCAGACGGTCGACGCGCTGCTCGACACCATCGACACCATCAACGGCAACACCGCCAAGACGTCGGCGGTCGCTGCCGGCCTGATCGAACTGCACACCGGCACCAACAGCCCGCTGACGCTCGGAGACAATTCGAACGGCGCCGTGCTGAGCAAGCTCGGTCTGTCGCCCGGAACGGTTGCGTTCGGCGCCGCCGGCGCCGCCGCCAACGTCACCGATGCGACCAAGCTGTTCAATACGCAGGGTGCGCTCAGCACCGCCGCGATCGCCGATGGCACCACCCTGAGCGTCAATGGCAAAACCATTACGTTCAAGGCCGCCGACGCGCCGCTGGCCGACGCCTCGAGCGGGACCGGCGTGCTCGGTCGGATCTCGACCGACGGCAACGGCAACTCGACGATCTATCTGGGCAACCAGACCAACTTCACCAACGCTACCGTCGGTGACGTGCTGACCGCAATCGATCTGGCCAGCGGCGTGAAGTCGGCGAGCATCTCCAACGGTGTTGCCACCATCAGCACCAATGCCGGCCAGACCGCTTCGACCTCCGCCGCCGGTATCACCACGATCAAGGGCTCGAGCGGTGCCGACCTCAGCGTCACCGGCTGGTCCGACCTGTTCAACAACATGGGTCTGACCACCTCGGCCGGTTCCGGTCCGGTGACCCTGACGTCGACGCGCACCACCAGCGCGACGACCATGGGCACGCTGATCGAGGACGGCTCGACCCTGAACGTCAACGGCAAGACCATCACCTTCAAGAACGCCGCCGTTCCGACCGCGTCGTCGACCCACCAGGGCATCACCGGCAACGTCGAAACCGACGGCAACGGCAATTCGACCGTCTACCTGCAGAAGGGTGAGATCAAAGACGTCCTGAAGGCGATCGACCTGGCCACCGGCGTGCAGAAGGCGACGCTGGGCGTCTCCGGCGCCACCGTGGCGACCGCCAGCGGCACCGCCAACTCGTCGATCCTGGCGAGCGGCACGCTGAAGATCTCGACCGGCCTCAACTCCGATCTGAGCATCAACGGCACCGGCAACGCGCTGGCGGCCCTCGGCCTGACCGGCCCGAGCGGCACCTCGACCACCTTCACCGCGGCTCGCGGCACCGGCGAAGGCAACCTCAACGGCAAGAGCCTGACCTTCAGCTCCTTCAAGGGCGGTTCGGCGGTCAACGTCACGCTCGGCGATGGCACCAA
This sequence comes from Rhodopseudomonas sp. NSM, assembly GCF_052445935.1. NCBI lineage: Bacteria > Pseudomonadati > Pseudomonadota > Alphaproteobacteria > Hyphomicrobiales > Nitrobacteraceae > Rhodopseudomonas > Rhodopseudomonas sp. NSM. Next base: position 42,221 of record NZ_JBQTCH010000003.1, read on the forward strand.
CGGCACGGTCAAGACTCTGGCCCAGCTCAACGTCGCGCTCGCCGCCAACAACATGACGGCGTCGATCGACAACTCGACCGGCAAGCTGACCATCGCTGCGTCGAACGACTACGCCTCCTACACCCTCGGCGGTGCGGACGGCGGCGCGATCGGTGGCACCCTCGCTTCGACGGCGGTGTTCTCGGTGCCGGCGGCGCCGGTGGCCGATCCCAACGCGCAGACCACCCGCGCGGGCCTGGTCAAGCAGTTCAACGACATCATGGACCAGATCACCACCACGGCCCAGGATGCCTCGTTCAACGGCGTCAACCTGCTGAACGGCGACACCCTCAAGCTGGTGTTCAACGAAACCGGCAAGTCGACGATCTCGATCCAGGGCGTCACCAACAATCCGACCGGCCTCGGCCTGTCGAGCCTGGCGACCGGGACCGACTTCATCGACAACTCGCACACCAATGCGGTGCTGGCGAAGCTGAACACCGCTTCGACCACGCTGCGGTCGCAGGCCTCGGCGTTCGGTTCGAACCTGTCGATCGTGCAGGCCCGTCAGGAGTTCTCGAAGAACCTGATCAACGTGCTGCAGACCGGCTCGGCGAACCTGACGCTGGCCGACACCAACGAGGAAGCGGCCAACAGCCAGGCGCTGTCGACCCGCCAGTCGATCGCGGTGTCCGCGCTGTCGCTGGCCAACCAGTCGCAGCAGGGCGTGCTCCAGCTGCTGCGCTGATCCGAAGCGAACGTCGAACTCACGATCTGGAGACGGCGGGGGAAACCCCGCCGTCTTTTTTTTGATTCGCGTCGGCGATTTGGACTGGCGAGGATGCCGGCGGCGGGGGCGCCCGAGGCGGGTCCGTGTTCTGAGGTGTTGATTTTACTCGCATTTTTTCTGTCCGCGAGGCCTTAAGGGGCTGTTAACCATATTTTAAAGCCCGGTCTCCATAGTCCCGATGCTCAGGAAGAAGGTTGGCCGAGAATCGGCCGCGTTGATCCGGACCGCATTCGCGTATGTGCGTGCCCGAGGTCCCTCTCCAGAACAGGCGTCTAAACACAACCGGCAAGCGTCGCGGCAATGGCCCTCGACGCAAGCAGCAGCGCGCGACTGAAGTCGCCGCCCAGCGCGGATCAGGAAGGTTTGCACCATGTCTGATGTGGTTCTCTCGGCAGCGGTTCGTCAGAACCTGCTTTCGCTGCAATCGACGGCGGATTTGCTCTCGACCACCCAGAACCGGCTTGCCAGCGGCAAGAAGGTCAACACCGCGCTGGACAATCCGACCAACTTCTTCACCGCCGCCGGGCTCGACAGCCGCGCCAGCGACATCAACAACCTGCTCGACGGCATCAGCAACGGCGTCCAGATCCTGCAGGCGGCCAACACCGGCATCACCTCGCTGAACAAGCTGATCGACACCGCCAAGTCGATCGCCAACCAGGCGCTGCAATCCAACGTCGGCTACTCGACGAAATCCAACGTTTCGGCGACCATCGCGGGCGCCACCCCGGACGATCTGCGCGGCACCCAGACCTTCGCCAGCGCCACCGCCACCAGCAACGTGGTCTATGACGGCACTGCCGGCGGCACCAACGGCGTGTCGCTGACCGATACGCTCGGTGGCGGCGTCGGCAGCATCGGCGGCACCAACATCACCAAGGCGATCGCCGCCGACGCCACGTCCACCGGCGGCGTGCTCTACACCGGCACCGCGTCCACTCCGGCGACCGGCGCGGACCTGATCAGTTCGCTGACCAACGGCTCGACCGTGACGCCGACCGGCCCGCAGGCCGGCGACACCATCGTGGTCAACGGCAAGAACATCACCTTCACCACCACGGGCTCGTCGACCGCCGACCCCAACGGCAACTACACGATCGGCATCAACCAGCCGATCAGCGCGCTGCTGGCGACCGTCGACACCATCAACGGCAACACCAGCAACCCGTCGGTGGTCGACGGCACCGGCCACATCGAGCTTCACACCGGCACCAACCGTGCGCTGGCGATCAGCGACACGTCCGGCGGCACGGTGCTGGCCAAGCTCGGCTTCGGCGTCAGCGTCTCGGTGCCGCTCGGCACCGGCGCCGCCACGCCGATCACCGCGACCACCAAGCTGTTCAACACGGTCGGCGGCCTCGGCCCGGCGATCGCCGACGGCACCACGCTGAGCGTGAACGGCAAGTCGGTCACCTTCAAGGCGAGCGACCCGCCGAGCGCCGCGGGGCTGCTCGCCGGCTCTGGCGTGCTCGGCAACATCGTCACCGATACGTCGGGCAATTCGACGATCTATATGGGGACGAGCAACACCTACACCTCGGCCACCGTCGGCGACGTGCTGACCGCGATCGACCTCGCCAGCGGCGTCAAGTCGGCGACGATCGCCAACGGCGTCGCGACTTTCGCCGCCAACGGTACGCCCTCGCAGATCTCCGCCGGCGGCGCGGTGACGCTGCAGACCTCGACCGGCGCCGATCTCAGCATCACCGGTCCGGCCGACTTCCTGAGCTCGCTGAACCTGACCGCTTCGACCGGGCCGGGCCCGGCTACGCTCACCGCCACCCGGTCGACCGGCCCCGGCACCATCGGCAGGCTGATCGAGGACGGCTCGACGCTCAACGTCAACGGCAAGCTCATCACCTTCAAGAATGCGCCGGTCCCGCTGCCCTCGGCCAGCCACACCGGCGTCACCGGCAATATCGAGACCGACGGTCTCGGCAATTCGACCGTGTATCTTCAGGGCGGCACCATGGCCGACGTGCTGAAGGCGATCGACCTCGCCACCGGCGTGCAGTCCGCGACGCTGTCGCAGGCCGGCGCCACGCTGACGACGCAGACCGGCTCCGCCAACTCGTCGCTCTCCAGCGGCTCGCTGAAGGTCTCGACCGGCAGCGCGTCCGACCTCACCATCAGCGGCACCGGCAACGCGATGCTGGCGCTGGGCCTCGCCGGCAACACCGGCACCTCGACCGAGTTCAAGGCGTCGCGCTCGTCCGGCACCGGCGGCGTCAGCGGCAAGACGCTGAGCTTCACCTCGTTCAAGGGCGGCACGCCGGTCAACGTCACTTTCGGCGACGGCACCGGCGGCACCGTCAAGACGCTGTCGCAGCTCAACGTCAAGCTCGCGACCAACAACATGATCGCGCAGATCGACGCCAACGGAAAGCTGACGATTTCGTCGAACAACGACTACGCCTCGGCGACGCTCGGCTCGACCGCGGACGGCGGCACGCTCGGCGGCACCATCACCGCGACGCTGAGCTTCACCACGCCGAACCCGCCGGAGCCGGACGTCACCGCCCAGGTCGCCCGCGCCAAGCTGGTCGAGCAGTACAACAACGTCATCCAGCAGATCACGACGACGTCGCAGGACGCGTCGTTCAACGGCGTCAACCTGCTCAACGGCGACACGCTGAAGCTGGTGTTCAACGAAACCGGCAAGTCGACGCTCAACATCGTCGGCACCGCGCTGAGCCCGGCGGCGCTCGGGCTGCCGACGCTGGTGTCCGGCGTCGACTTCATCGACAACGCCTCGACCAACAAGACGCTCGCCTCGCTCAACACCGCAGCGACCACGCTGCGATCGCAGGCGTCGTCCTACGGCTCGAACCTCTCGATCGTGCAGATCCGGCAGGACTTCGCCAAGAACCTGATCAACGTGCTGCAGACGGGCTCGTCGAACCTGACGCTGGCCGATACCAACGAGGAAGCCGCGAACAGCCAGGCGCTGTCGACACGCCAGTCGATCGCGGTCTCGGCGCTGGCGCTGGCCAACCAGTCGCAGCAGAGCGTGCTGCAGCTGCTGCGACAATAGAGGCATCGAGACGCGGCGAGGGCGCGGAGGTCGTCGCCCTCGCGCCGCGCGGCGATTCGCTCGTCCGCAACGGCGCGCTCGACTTATCCCCTGAAACACGGCATTGGATCGCGGTGCGAAGCCTGCGCATAACAAGCGCATGGGCTGGCGGAACGAGTCGTCCTTGGTCGCAAATGACCGCAATCAAAGGAAAACACGATGCCATTGCGAGTCGAATTGAAACCGTTCGAGCGAATCGTGATCGGGCAGAGCGTGATCACCAACTCGGATTCGCGCACTACGTTTCTGATCGACGGCGACGCGCCGATCCTGCGCGAGAAGGATATCCTCACCGCGGAGACCGCCAACACGCCGGTGAAGCGCGTCTATCTCTGCGTGCAGATGATGTATCTGCAGAACGACATTCCAGCCTATCAGGATCTCTATCTCGGCTTCATCAAGGAATTGCTCGAGGCCGTACCGAGTTTTCGGGAGACGATCGAGGCCACGAGTAATCTAATTTTAAGTGGCCAACTCTATAAGGCGTTGAGGGAAATCCGGCCGCTGATCAAGCGTGAAGAAGAACTCTTACAGAGGTAACGATGTCGAGTGCTGCTCAGGCTTACGCCCGCACCGCGCAAAGAACGGCTTCTCCGAGGGAGATCGAAGCGCAAGCATTGCTGAAGGCGGCCAGGCAGCTTCAGGACGTCGTCACAGCCTGGTCCGAGCGCGGCGCCATCGGCCTTAACGAAGCGCTGATGTTCAATCGCAAGCTGTGGTCGATCTTTGTCAGCGAAGCGATGCGCGACGACAATCCGCAGACTCTCGAGATCAGGCAGAACATCGCCAATATCGGCGTGTTCGTGCTGAGCCAGTCGACCGCATTGCAGATGTCGCCGCAGGTCGAGCCGCTCAACGCGCTGATCGAGATCAACCGCAACATCGCCGCCGGGCTCAGCGGTCGCGCCTGACGCGGACCGTGCTGATCACGACATCGCGGCGGACAAGCGTCATCGCCCGCGCCTGCATCGACAAGCCGGGACGGGGCAACAATATCTGTCTGCGCTCAGACGATGCGATTGGTCGGGATCGGGCCGGTGTGCTGGTGCAGCTTCGACTGATCCTGTTCGCGGAAGTAGGCGCGAGCCCGGAGCTGCCACGATTCCGGATATTGGTTGACCACTTCCGCCGTGCTCTCATCGACCAGTACGTAGACCATCGCGGCCGACGCCTGATCGAAGATCACCTGACGCGAGATGGTGTCGGCGCCGACCTTTGCGGCATTGCTGGCCACGGCATTGCTAGCGGCGCCATTCGCCATCGCGGCGACGCTCTGCGGCGCGGGCAGCTGCGTCGAGACCGCGGTCTGCACTGCCTCAGGCTCCGGCCTGACGACGGGCGGTATCACCAGTTGCCCGACGGGCTTGATGGTGAAGTCGAAACTCATGGCAGCCTCCTGGCTCCATCAAGGTCAATCCACCTCTCCCCACTAATTAGGGTGCACAGAACCCCTAAAGCTCCTCCTGCAAATTCTCCGACGATTTGTTTCAAATTGCCACACGCGCGAAAACCGCCGCCGGCGGGGGCGGCAGCGCGAAGCCGTGATCAGTCGGGCTTCCGGACGGACTACAGCGAGCGGCTGACGGCGATCGGCGTCAGGTTGCGCGGGCCGGGCGCGGCGCGCCTGCCGGCCGCGGTGTAGGTCTGCGGAATGTTACGGCGTTGGATCTCGGCGTTGACGCCGCGCACGATCCCTTCCGACACCGCATGCGCGGTGGCGAGCACGGTGAGGTTGACCTGCAGCATCGCGCGGAACACCTCGTGGTGGCGATGCAGCGCGCCGAGCAGGTCGGGCGTCGCTTTGGACATATAGGGCTGGCTCGCCTTCACCAGCGTGATCGCGGTGATGTAGTTTTTCGTCAATTCGTTCTTCTGGCCCTCGAGCCGCAGCGCATCGGGAATCTTGCCGGCGCGGACCAATTCGGTCTCGCGCTCGATCACCGCCAGCAGCGTGTTCATCACTTCCGTCAGCCCGTTGGCGAGCTTGCGCGCGTCGGCCGGCGAATCGATCGGCTGCACCGGGGCGGGGGCCTGCGGGCGTTGCATCTGCGTCATGGCATCGTCCTTTGCGATCAGGTCGCGCTGGCCTGCTGAAGAATGAGAGTCCTGAACACGTCATTGGCGATGCCGACGCCGCCGGACTTTGCGACGGTCTGCGAATATTGTTCGGTCAGCATCGAACGCCACACCCCGGTTCCGACGGTGTCGCCGAACGGGCCGTCGCCCTTCAGGCCGCTCGTCATCTGCGAGAACATCGAATTCAGGAACATCGCCTCGAACTGCTCGGCGGAGTCGCGCGCCTTGGCCTGCGCCTTCGGCGAGACCTTGGCCAGCGCAGCGTTCAGGTCGATGTCGGGCCGGCCGTCGTGCCTGAGGGCGGTCTTCGCGTAGGTGGTGGGGACGATCGACATCACATCACCTCGATATCGGCTTCGATGGCGCCGGCGGCCTTGATCGCCTGCAGGATGCCGATCAGGTCGCGCGGGCCGATGCCCAGGCCGTTGAGGCCATCGACCAACTGCTGCAGCGACACGCCGTCCTTGACCAGCGCCAGCTTCTTGCCGTCCTCGGTGACGCCGATCCGCGAATTCGGCGTGACCACGGTGCGGCCATTCGACAGCGGATTGGGCTGACTGACCTGCGGGCTTTCGGAAATCGACACGGTGAGATTGCCCTGCGCGACCGCGACGGTGGCGACTCGGACGTCGCGGCCCATCACGATGATGCCGCTGCGCTCGTCGATGATGATCTTGGCGGCCTGGTCCGGCTCGACCTGCAATTGCTCGATCTCGGTGACGAAGGCGACGGCATTGCCCTTGAATTCAGCCGGAATAGAAAGCTGGACGGTCGAAGGGTCGATCGGTTCGGCGCTCTTGGTGCCGAGGAAGTCGTTGACCGCCGCCGCGATCCGCTTGGCGGTGGTGAAATCCGCGTTGCGCAGCGCCAGCCGGACGCTCGGCAGGCGATTCAGCGCGAATTCGATCTCGCGCTCGACGATGGCGCCATTGGCGATGCGGCCGACGGTCGGCACGCCGCGGGTGATCTTGGCGGCTTCGCCCTCGGCCTGGAAGCCGCCGATCGCCAGCGATCCCTGCGCCACCGCGTAGACATTGCCGTCCGCGCCGAGCAGCGGCGTGACCAGCAGGGTTCCGCCCTGCAGATTCTTGGCGTCGCCGAGCGCGGAGACGGTGACGTCCATCCTTGTGCCCTGGGTGGCGAAGGCGGGCAGATTGCCGGTGACCATCACGGCGGCGACGTTACCGGTGCGGATGGTGGCGCCGCGGATGTTGACGCCCATCCGCTCCAGCATCGCCTGCAGCGACTGCTTGGTGAAGGGGATGTTGTTGAGGGTATCGCCGGTGCCGTTGAGGCCGACCACCAGGCCGTAGCCGATCAGCTGGTTCTGCCGCACGCCCTCGATATTCGCGAGGTCCTTGATCCGCGAGGTGGCGCTGGCGGCCACGCCCGACAGCAGCAGCGCAGACAGGGCGGCTGCGGCCAGCTTCAGGATCACGGCGGAAACGCTCGGCATTTTAGTCTCCTCGGCGGCTGACACGGCGGCACGCAGCGCAGTCACGCCAGCTTCCCTTGCGAGCGCCGTGCCAAGCCGTTGCTTCTGTGTAAGTTATTGAAAGTGTGATAAAGTCCGGCCGAAAGCGGCACTCCCGCGGCGATCTCCGTCGCGGCAAAACTGGCGCCGGCGGCAAAATTTGCCGATCGTTTACCGACTGTTAACCATAAACGGCGACGCTGGGTACCAAGGGCCTCAGCGCGGTTCCCGGCTCGGGTGTAAGCTGTTCCCGCGCGCGGCGCCCAGCCAGGACCTGTCCGGCGAGAGAGACCATGCGAATCTACGGCCCAAACGGCACCACCACGTCGACCCCCTCCGGCAACGCCCGGCGAACGGGCTCGAGCACGTTTTCGCTGCCGACCAGCTCCGCCCAGCCAGGGCAGGAGACGCGAACCGCCAGCGCGCCGCTGGCGCCGACCGGGCTCGACGCGCTGCTGGCGATGCAGGGGGTCGAGGACGCCACCGAGCGGCGCAAGCGCTCCGTAGCGCGCGGCCGTACCGCGCTCGACGTGCTCGACGACCTCAAGATCAGCCTGCTGGCCGGCTCGTTCGACACCGCCACGGTGACGCGGCTGCGCGCTGCGGCCGCGGAACTGAAGGCATCTTCGGGCGACCCCGGCCTCGATGCGGTATTGTCGGAGATCGAGCTTCGCGTCGAGGTCGAGCTGGCCAAGGCCGGACAATACTGACCGGCGCTGCGCCTGACCAAAGACGCGGCAGTTGGTGCCGCTCAAACGATGTGCAGCAGATGCGAGACCGGTGGCGGACGATATTGTCTGTCATCTGCGCGCGCTATATAAGCTGCCGCGCAGGCGGGGTTTTTGCCGCCCAACAAGATCATGGATTGCCCTTGGATAAGTTGAAAAGCTATCGACCCTCCGAGAAAGAGCCGTTCATGAATGAACGGCAGCGCGAGTATTTTCGTGCGAAGCTATTGGCCTGGAAGGACGAAATTTTGCGTGAAGCAAAGCTCACGCTCCAGACCCTCCAGGAAGAGAACGTCAATCATCCCGATCTGGCCGACCGCGCCTCGTCGGAAACCGACCGCGCCATCGAACTGCGTGCGCGCGATCGGCAGCGCAAGCTGATCTCCAAGATCGACGCTGCACTGCAGCGCATCGACGACAACACCTACGGTTACTGCGAAGAAACCGGCGAGCCGATTTCGCTGAAACGGCTCGAAGCCCGCCCGATCGCGACGCTGTCGGTCGAAGCGCAGGAGCGCCACGAGAAGCGCGAGAAGGTCTATCGCGACGAGTAGTTCGCGACGAGGCGCAGTCGGCGTTCGCGCGGCTGACCGATGAATTTCGGCGCCGCTCCTGACCGGGAGCGGCGCTATTTCTTTGTCGGCTTCTCAGGCGCGCCGGCTCAGTGGCGGCGATGCCGCACGCGCGGTTGCGGCTGGACGTCTTGCTGCTGCTGCGCCCGGAACGCGAAGACCGGGTTGATGTCGCAACCGGCCCGGGTCCCCGATGCGGTGGTCATGCATTGCTGGTAGCTGTCGAACTGGCAATTGCCGGGATAGCCCCACTCGCCGCCCTGCAGGCAATACGCATAGTCGCGGGCCGAGGCCGGCGCCGCGGCAAGCGTGACGATGGCGGCGGCCGCAAGCAGGACGGCGCTGGTTCGGATCATCTCGATTCTCCAATGGGCCGGCCCGACGGATGCGGGCGCAGGCGTGTCGCCGCGGAACTTAATGTCACCGGCGCGCGATACAACCGGCGCAAGGTGATGCGGCCCATGCGCCGCATCAAATGATCGCGCTGCGAGATCGAGCGGCAAGATGCGGCCGGCGCTGCGCGGGCCGCTCGTCGCCGAAAAGGCCGCGGCCTCCGTCCGGGGGAGAGCCGGAGGAGGCCGCGCTGGTACACCTGACCGCGCCTAGGTTCGCGGCCGGGTGTGGGAGCTCGAATGAAACTCAGAACGGCAGCAGCACGTCCATCACCTGCTGGCCGTAGCGCGGCTGCTGCACGTCGGTGATCTGGCCGCGGCCGCCATAGGCGATGCGGGCCTGCGCGATCTTGCTCGAGTCGATGGTGTTGTCGCTCTGAATGTCTTCCGGCCGGACGATGCCGGCGACGATCAGTTCGCGGACTTCGAAATTGACGCGGATTTCCTGTTTGCCCTCGACCACCAGATTGCCGTTCGGCAGCACCTGCGTCACCACCGCGGCGACGCTGGTCTGCAACGCTTCCTGGCGCTGCACCGAACCCTTGCCGTCGGCGGACGAGGTCGAGTCCGTGGTCAGGATCCGGCCCGGCAGCACCGAGGTCGCGGTGTTGGTGATGGTCTTGCTGCCGATGAAGTCGGTGACGCCGGAATCCTCCGAGCTGGAACGGCTGCGCTGGGTCTGGTTGGCGATGTTGGCCTTGTCGGTGAAGTTCACCGTCACCGTCATGATGTCGCCGACCTTGGCGGCGCGCTGATCGCGGAAGAACGCGCGCGAGCCGTTGCGCCACAGAGAGTTGGCGTTGTACGACGCGACTTCCGGCTTCGGCATCGGCATCTGCACCGGCTTGTAGCCGGGCTGCGTCGTCGGGTTCTCGATCGCGCTCAGCGCCGGCCGTTCGCCGATCGCGGCGAGGCGGTCGATCGAGGAGCAGCCGCCGGCGAGACCTCCCGTCGCAATCAGCGCGGCGATCAGAACGATGCGGTTGGTCGGTACTGGCTTGAACATGAAACTCACTCGGTCCTGGCGGCGGCGGGGGCAAGCGCGGCGGTGGGGACAGCGCCCGGCGCTGCGGCGGGATTGGCGCTGGCGAGGATGCGCGGCACGGCGACGGTCACCATCACCTGTCCGCGTCCGATCACGGTCGCGGCCACGGTGCGCTTCGATTGCAGATTGAGCACGTTGACGACGTCGCCCTCGGTGCCGGTTTCGAGCGCCTTGCCGCGCGACGTCAGGTAGATGCCGGCGGCCTGATAGATCAGCGTGACGCCCTGATCGCGCGTCACCAGATCGGGCTTGGCGAGGTCTGTTGCGCGCACCAGCTGGCCGCTGCGCAAGGTGCGCCGCGCCTGCATGCCGATCGCGGCGTCGCGCGCGATGGCGTCGGACTTGGCCTCGGCCTTGGGGCGGCGTTCGATGGCGACGTCGGAGGCTTTGATGACTTCGTTGCGCTCGATCGAGCGGGTCAGCACCGTGGCCGGAACGGTCTCGACCGCGGCGCCGGTCAGGCGCAGCCGCACCGGCGCGCTGTCGGAGCCCGCGATCTCGAAACTGATGTCGAACCGCCCGCTGCGCCGGTCGAACCGTTCGGAGACGAGTTGCAGCGCGCCGGTGTAGCTGGCCGGCAGCGTCTGGGATTCGATCTCGCGGTCCCAGCTCAGCGCCAGATCCTCGGCCTCGCCGAAGCCGTGGCGGCGCTGCAGCGTCTCGATCACCTGCTGCTCGATCTCCTTCGCCGGCAGAATGCGGGCGAGGCGGGTGACGGTGACTTCGCGAATGTCGCGGGTGTCGACGCCGATCACCTGATGCGCACGCAAGGCGGCGAGCACCGAGGCGGTCGGCAGCGCGCCGGTGGTGCCGAGGTCGGGCGCGCGATAGATCGCGATCTTCGCGGCGACGCCGGCATTGTCGATGACGTCGCCGATCCGCACCAGTTCGTCGGCGACCTCGACATGCGCGCGCAGCACCGGCGAGCGCAGCACCTCGTCGGTGCGTTGGTCGAGAGCCGGCACCGCGGCCGGCGGCATCTTCTCCGCTGCGGTCGCGGCGAGCGGCGCGGCGAGCAGCGCGGTGATCAGGAGCGAGCGGATCATTGGTCAGCTCCCTCAGCGGAACATGTTGGAGGTGGATTGCAGCATCTGGTCGGCGGCGCTGACGACCTTGGCGTTCATCTCGTAAGCGCGCTGTGCGGAGATCAGGTCGGAGATTTCCGTCACCACTTCGACGTTGGCCTGCTCCAGCGTCTTCTGCATCATGTCGCCGAGACCGTCGGCGGTGGCGATGCCGTCCTGCGGCGGGCCGGACGCCTGCGTCTCGATGAACAGATTGTCGCCCTGCGGCTGCAGCCCGGTCTTGTTGATGAAGCGCGTCAGGCCAATCTGGCCGAGCACGGTCGGGTTGGTCTGGCCGCTCAGCGTCACCGAAACCTGACCGTTGGTGGCAACCGTGATGCTGGTGGCGCCGTTCGGAATGGTGATGGTCGGCTGCAGCGGGTTGCCGTTCGCCGTGACGATGCGGCCGGTGTTGTCGGTGGTGAACGAGCCGTCGCGGGTGTAGCTGAAGGTGCCGTCCGGCATCTGGATCTTGAAGAAGCCCTCGCCGCGGACGGCGAGGTCGAGATCGTTGCCGGTGGTCGACAGCGTGCCCTGCGTCATCAGCCGCGGCGTGCCGACGGTCTTGACGCCGCCGCCGATGTCGACGCCGACGGGCAGGATCGTGCCCTGGTCCGACGCCTGCGCGCCGACCCGCCGGACGTGATCGTAGATCAGGTCCTGGAATTGTGCGGTCTGCTTCTTGAAGCCCGTCGTCCGCATGTTGGCGATGTTGTTGGAGATCACCTGGACGTTGAGTTCCTGGGCGGCCATGCCGGTCGCCGCGGTGTAGAGTGCGCGCATCGTCGATCTCCTTACGCCGGGACTTCGGCGAGCCGCTCGATGGCGGTCTTCTGCAGGTCGCCTTCCTGCTGCAGTAACGACGAGACTTTCTGGTAGGAGCGGGTGACGTCGATCATCCGCGTCATTTCGAGCACCGAATTCACGTTCGATTTCTCGACGTAGCCCTGGCGCACGACCGCCTTGGTGTCGGGCGCGCCGGGGTCGGAGGTCGCCGCAAACAGGTTGTCGCCCTGCTTCTCCAGGCTCTGTGGCCGGGCGAACGACACCAGCCGCAACTTGCCGCGCAGCGAGTCGATGGTGGCGGTGCCTTCCAGCACGCTGATGTTGCCGTCCTGTGCGACGTTGATCGCCTTGTCGGTGGGCTGGAACACGATCGGACCGGAGGTGCCGAGCACCGGATAGCCGGAGGCGTTGACGAGCTGGCCGCGCGGATTGATCGACAGCTTGCCGTCGCGGGTGAAGCGCTCGCCGGCCGGGGTCTGCACGACGAGGAACGCCGAGCCGTCGATCGCGACGTCGAGCGGGTTCTTGGTCTCGTCCAACGGGCCGGCGGAGAAATCGTGATACGCGGCGCGGTCCTGCACGAAGCTGACGCGGCGGTCCCGGCCCTGGAAATTGTCCTCATGCGCGCCGGTGTTCAGGAATTCCTGAAACACGGAACGCTCGGCCTTGAAGCCGTTGGTGTTCATGTTGGCCAGATTGTTCGCGACGACATCCATCTGCCGTTCGAGCACGACCTGCCGCGACAAGCCGACCAGAAGCGTATTCTGCATCGGTGGTTCTCCCTTCCAGGATCCGCCTCCGGTCCTCCCAGACCTTCCGCGGATCGCCTCGAACCGACGCTCTCCCAAGCAGCGGCTCGCGATCGTTCTTGCGAGCCCCGTGCCAAGTCGAAAAGATTATTCAGTTCAATGCGTTGCGGTTTTTCAGCGGTCGGGGAGGGCGGCAATTAGGGACTTGTTGACCATGTCACCCGGCAGAATTTTCCCAGTTGGCGGCGTCTGGAAAGGTTCCGTTAACCATTGCGCCATAGCGTCGTCACATCAGGGCCTTGGGCGCTGGCGGCCTTAATCTCGCGTTAACGGTTCGCCAGGGCGGCACAGCGGTTCTTCCTGCAACGCGGAATAGCGCTCGATGGCGGACCCAGACAAACCGGATGATGGCGCAGAGGCCGCCGAAGGCGCCGCGCCGAAGAGCAAGAAGAAGCTCATCATCATTGCCGCTGCGGCCGCGCTGGTGCTGATCGGCGGCGGTGGCGGCGCGTGGTTCTTCATGTCCAAGGGCCACGACGCCGGCAAGGAACACGCCGAAGCGGCCGAGAAGGTGAAGCCCCCGAACTTCATCGAGGTGCCCGAGATCATGGTCAATCTCGCCGGCTCGCCGGGCGAGCGGGTGCAGTATCTCAAGGCCAAGATCGTGCTCGAGGTGAAGGACGAAAAGCTGATCGAACAGATCAAGCCGACACTGCCGCGCATCACCGACCTGTTTCAGACGTATTTGCGCGAACTGCGCTCCGGCGACCTCAACGGCTCGGTCGGGATGTTCCGGATGAAGGAAGAACTGACCCGGCGCGTCAACGTGGCGATCGCGCCGGCGCAGGTGACCGCGGTGCTGTTCAAGGAAGTACTGGTGCAGTGAGCTGACATGGCGGGCCAGGAACAACTCGATCAGGACGCCATCGCCGCCCAATGGGAAGCGTCGATGGCCTCGGAGGACCCCGAGGCCGCAGCGAAGGCGGCTGAGGAGAACGAACTCACCGGGACGATGGCGGAGCAATGGGCCGCCATGGTCGAGGACGGCGGCCGCGATCTCGCCGGCACCGGCAAGAACAGCGGCGAGCGCGTGCTGTCGCAGGAGGAGATCGACAATCTCCTCGGCTTCAGCGTCGGCGAGGTGCATCTCGACGAGAACTCCGGCATCCGCGCGATCATCGACTCGGCGATGGTCTCCTACGAGCGTCTGCCGATGCTCGAAATCGTGTTCGACCGCCTGGTGCGGTTGATGACGACGAGCCTGCGCAATTTCACCTCCGACAACGTCGAGGTCTCGCTCGACCGCATCACTTCGGTGCGGTTCAGCGACTACATGAACTCGATCCCGCTGCCGGCTGTACTATGCGTGTTCAAGGCCGAGGAGTGGCAGAATTTCGGGCTCGCCACGGTCGATTCCAGCCTGATCTATTCGATGATCGACGTTCTGCTCGGCGGCCGTCGCGGTCAGGCCGCGATCCGGATCGAAGGCCGGCCCTACACCACGATCGAGACCAATCTGGTGAAGCGGCTGCTGGAGGTCGTGCTCGCCGATGCCGAGCAGGCGTTCCGGCCGCTGTCGCCGGTGGCGTTCACGATCGACCGACTCGAAACCAATCCGCGCTTCGCCGCGATCAGCCGTCCGGCCAACGCGGCGATCCTGGTCCGTCTGCACATCGACATGGAAGACCGCGGCGGCAACATCGAGCTGCTGCTGCCCTACGCCACGATCGAACCGATCCGCGGCGTGCTGATGCAGATGTTCATGGGCGAGAAATTCGGCCGTGATCAGGTCTGGGAAGGCCACCTCGCCACCGAGATCGGCCAGGCCGACATTTCCGTCGATGCCGTGTTGTACGAGGCGGAGGTGCCGCTGAAGCAGTTGATGGCGCTGCAGGTCGGCGACACCCTGCCGCTGGATCTGCGCGCCGACGCGCTGGTCGCGGTGCGCTGCGGCAGCGTCACGCTGACGGAGGGCCGGATGGGCCGGGTCGGCGATCGCGTCGCCATCCGCGTCACCAAACCATTGCGCAAGCCGGTCACCACCTACGCGATGTTCGAGCGGACCGATGAGCAGAGCAAAATGATGGAGGCACAATGAGCCATACTCTCGGACTGGTCATCGAAAGCCTGGTCGCTGTGCTGCTGATCCTGACGATCGGCTATTGCTGGCTGCTCAACAAGCGCCTGCTGCGGCTCAGGGCCGACGAGCAATCGTTGAAGGCGACGATCGGCGAACTGATCACCGTCACCGAAATCGCCGAACGCGCGATCGGCGGGCTCAAGCTCACGGTGCGCGAGGTCAACGACAATCTCGGCCGCGACATCGCCTCGGCCACCGCGCTGTCCGAACATCTCAAGAAACAGCTCGCCGAAGGCGACAATGTGCTGCGCCGGCTGTCCAAGATCGTCGCCGCGGCGCGGCCGTCGTCGGAGCAGAGCGATGAGCCGGTGATGTCGCCGGCGCGCGCCAATGCGGCGGCGGCGGAAGCCTTCGCCGAGCGACGACGACACAGCGGCCTGGCTGCATGAACGCGTTTCGGGACGTCCGCATCCTTCCGGTGGTGCTGGTCGCGATCCTCGGCCTCGCCGTGCTGAAGATCGCCGGTCTGCTGCTCGATGGCGGCTACGTGTTCGATTACGATCCGAACGCGACCAGGCCGTCATGGGCGCAGTCGAACTTCAACTTCCCGGGCGGCAACGTCAAACCAGCGGATCCCGAGCTCGCGTCCGATATCACCGGCTCGGTGCCGGCGCCGAAGAAAGAAGAGGCCAAGCCGGAGGTGGCCGCCCCGGAGGACATCAAGCTGGTCGATCCGCCGGCGGAACAGCAGCCGGGTATTTCGCCGTCCGAACGTGCGATCCTCGAGCGGCTGCAGGCGCGGCGGCAGGAGCTCGATGCGCGGGCGCGCGAAGTCGAAATCCGCGAGAGCCTGCTCAAGGCCGCTGAGAAGCGGATCGAGGCCCGTGTCGAGGAGATGAAGGCGACCGAGGGCCAGATCGACAAGGCGACCGAGCAGAAGTCCGAGGCCGACGCCGCGCGCTTCAAGGGCATCATCACGATGTACGAGGCGATGAAGCCGAAGGACGCCGCCAAGATCTTCGACCGGCTGGAAATGCCGGTGCTGATCGAAATCGCGTCGCAGATCGCGCCGCGCAAGATGTCCGACATTATGGGGCTGATGACGCCGGAGGCGGCCGAGAAGCTGACGGTCGAGCTGGCGCGCCGCGCCACCGGCAAGAGCGCGGCCACTGCGTCAGCGGCGGCCCTGCCGAAGATCGAAGGCCGGCCCGTTCCGGCCCGGCAGTAGTAGGTCGGCCCGTCCTTTCGACGCACCGATCAATCGCAGATTCGCGTCAACACGGCCTTGAAGCCCAGCGTCGGTGCCTCCGCAGCGACGCCTTCGACTTGCGCGAAATCGCCGATCGACGAGCCGTAGAAATCGAGATGGACCTCGTCGACGCCGAACACGGAGGGAAAGCTCGGATCGCTGGTGTGGCGGCGACTCATGACCTCGCCGCGGATGGAGCCGCCGTCCTGCTCGTAGGATCCGAAAAAGGCGAAAGCCGAACTACCTCCGCGCAGTTTGCCGCCCTCTGCAAACAACACGCCCACCGCCTTCCGGCGTGGTGTTTCGAACTCGACTTTATACAATCCCTTCAATAGCATGATGCAAGCGATCCCTGATGAAGCCGCTGGGACAACGTTTCGAGCAGCACTTAGATACCGCGTCACGATTGGGGCTGCGGCCGCGAACGCTCCTTACTACATAAAGCGTGTTTAGCCGACCGATTTAAATCACAGATTGCAGAATTGATGAGAGATACGGCCGTGCTTCTTTTTCCGGGCGAACCGCGGCCTGCCGCGTGACGGGATGGTTAAGCCAGCGTTAACGGCTTCCATGGTGGAGTGGCGTGCGAATGCCCGCGCCGCGTCGGCGCGCGGCGATACGTCGAGCAATGCGAGAAGGCGGGGTGCGGCCCGCCCGGCAGAACAGGGTCGTTGACCGGAAGATTCGAATGGCGCGGATGGCTGCCGCTGCAGTTTGGTCGCAGGCGCTCTGCTGGCGCCTCGCACGAGTCTGCCTGGCGTTAGGGCTCGTCCTCGGCGTGGCGCTGTCGCCGCGGCCGGCGTCCGCACAGGCGGTGCGCGGCGAAGTCAGTTTCGAGTCGGCCGGCGGCTACGGACGGCTGCTGTTCAAGCTCGCCGAGGATGTCGAATCCGACGTCGTGATGGCCGGCCTGATCGTGGTGATCCGGTTCAAGCGGCCGGTGGATATTCCGATCGACAAGCTCGCGGATTCCGCGCCGAACTATATCGGCTCGGCGCGGCTCGATCCCGACGGCTACGCGGTTCGGCTGGCGCTGCTGCGCAAGTTCGGCGTTAATCCGATGTCCGCGGGCGAGCGGCTGTACATCGATTTCCTGCCCGAAAATTGGGCCGGCGCACCGCCGGGTCTGCCACAGGACGTGGTGAAGGCGCTGGCCGAGCGCGCCCGCGCCGCCGAGCGCGCGCTGCGGGCGCAGCAGGCGAGGGCCGACGTCAAGAAGCGGCCGCCGATCCGCGTCCGCGCGTCGATGCAGCCGACCTTCGTGCGCTACGTGTTCGAGGTGCCGCCCGGGGTGCAGGTGTCGTCGACGCTGACCGACAAGAAGCTGACGGTGCTGTTCAATGCCGGGCTGAATTTCGATCTCGCCGATGCGCAACTCGCCGGCGCGCCGAATGTCGGGTCGATCGGCCAGAAGATCGATGGCGACGGCTCGAGCGTGGACTTCGCCCTGATCGGCGGCGCCGACGTGCGCTCGTTTCGCGAGGACAAGAACTTCATCGTCGACGTCAGTTTTCAGCCGCAGGACGCCGAGCCGTCGAAGACGAATTCGTCGGCGCTGACGTTGCCCGAAATCGCCAGGCTCGAACGCGAAGGCGCGGCCGCGGCGTCGCGCGGCCCGGAGACCGCCAAACCCGAAGCCAGATCCGAAGCCAAGCCGGACGCGATGCCTGCCCCGAAGCCGGTGGTGGACGCAGCGCCGTCGCCGCCGGTCGCGCCGCCGAAAGCCGTGGTGATATCGCCGACGCCCGCCGGCCCGTCGGCGCGGAACGACGAAGCGCCAGCGCCGCCTACTGCACCGGCTGTCGCTGCGCCTGCCGTCGCAGCTCCGGCGACTGCCGCGCCCGCTGCGGCCGCGTCTGGCGTGGTGAGCGAGACGCCCGCTGCGGCCGCGACGACCGTCCGAGCCAGCGTCGCGCCGGCGGTTGCCGAGGCTCCGAAGCCGCCCTCGCTGCCTGCGCCCGAGACGCCTGCGGTTGCCATCAATCCTGCCGCAGCCAATGCAGCCCGTCCGGTCGAGGCGCGCCGCAGCACCGACGGGCTGCATCTCGGATTCGCTTTCGCGGCGCCGACGCCCGCGGCGCTGTTCCGGCGCGGCGATATGATGTGGCTGGTGCTCGACAACACCACCTCGTTCGATCTCGCCGCGATCCGCCGCGAAGGCGGCGGCATCGTCGGCGACGTCAGCCGCGTGGCGCTGCCGAACGGGCAGGCGATCCGGCTGCGTCTCGATCGTCCGCAACTCGCGACGCTGAGCGACGACGACGGATCCGGCAAGAACTGGTCGATCACGCTCGCCGATTCCGGCCGCGGCGCGGCGCGGCCGCTGACCGCGGTGCGCAACATCGCCGATCCCGCGCGCGCCAATGTGTCGGTAGCGCTCGCCGGCCTCGGCCAGATCCATCGCCTGACCGATCCGGAAGCCGGCGACGCGCTCACCGTGATCACCGCGCTGCCGCCGCCACGCGGCTTCATCAAGCGGCAGAATTTCGTCGAGTTCAGTCTGCTGGAGACGCTGCACGGCGTGGTGATCGAACTGAAGTCCGACGATGTCACCGTCGAGACCGCCGCGGATGCGGTGGTGCTGTCGCGGCCCGGCGGGCTGACGCTGTCGTCGGCCGAGCCGGCAGGGCAGGCGGGCTCGTCGGCCGAGCGGCCGTTCTTCGACGTCACGCAATGGGCGAAGGATCAGGAGGGGCGTTTCGCCGATGCGCTCGACGCACGGATCCGAACCGCGTCGGCCGCCACCGGCGACGACCGCCTGCCGGCGCGGCTCGATCTGGCGCGATTCTACATGGCGCGCGGCCTGTATCACGAAGCCAAGGGCGCGCTCGATCTGGCGCTGCTCGGCGTCAAGGCCGGGCAGGAGGACGCCGCGACGATGATCGGCCACGCCGCGGCCAGTGCACTGATGGCGCGGCCGGAGCAGACGCTGAAGGACGTCGCCAATCCGGCGATCGCATCGACCTACGACGCGCAATTGTGGAAGGGCGTCGCACTGGCGCGGCAGGGCAAATGGCCCGAGGCGCGCGAGAAGCTCAAATCGGTGCAGTTCGCCATCACCGCGCTGCCGCTCGACATCCAGCGTGAGGTGCTCGCCACCGCGATGCGTGCCTCGCTGGAAGTACGCGACTATGCCGGCGCCGCCAAGATCAGCAGCGATTTCGATCTGGTCGGGATTCCGCCGGAGATGAAGCCGCAGCTCGCGGTGATGCGCGGCTGGCTCGACGAGGCGCTCGGCCGCGATCAGGAATCGCTGAAGAGATACAAGGAAGCGATGGCGTCGACCGACCGCCAGGCTGCCAGCGAAGCCAAATTCCGCGACGTCGTGCTGCGCAGCAAGCGCGGCGAGATGACGCCGGAGGAAGTACTGCCGGAGCTCGAGCGGTTGTCGATGACCTGGCGCGGCGACGATCTCGAGGTCCGCACCCAGCAATTGCTGTCGAAGATGTACGCCAATGCCGGGCGCTATCGCGACTCGCTGGCGGCGGCGCGAACCGCGACGCAGCTCGCGCCGAATTCCGAACATTCCCGCCAGGCGCAGGACGACAGCCGCGCGCTTTTCTCCCAGCTCTTCAACGGCAACAAGGGCGACGACATTCCGCCGATCGAGGCGCTGGCGACGTTCTACGAATTTCGCGAGCTGACGCCGATCGGCCGCCGCGGCGACGAGATGATCCGCCGGCTCGCCGACCGCCTGGTCGCGGTCGATCTG
Organism: Rhodopseudomonas sp. NSM; assembly: GCF_052445935.1. NCBI lineage: Bacteria > Pseudomonadati > Pseudomonadota > Alphaproteobacteria > Hyphomicrobiales > Nitrobacteraceae > Rhodopseudomonas > Rhodopseudomonas sp. NSM. The sequence continues at coordinate 61,990 of NZ_JBQTCH010000003.1, forward strand.
CTGGATCAAGCCAGCGAGCTGTTGCAGTACCAGGTCGACAAGCGGCTGGAGGGCGCAGCGCGCGCCCAGGTCGCGGCACGGCTGGCGATGGTCTATCTGATGAACCGCAAGCCGGACCGCGCGATCGCCGCACTGCATTCGTCGCGGATCGCCGACCTCGCCGGCGAACTACGTCAGCAGCGGCTGCTGCTCGAAGCGCGCGCGCAGAGCGACATCGGCCGCCACGATCTCGCGCTCGATATCATCACCCATGTCGGCGGCCGCGAGGCGATCCGGCTGCGCTCCGACATCTACTGGGCGTCGCGGCGCTGGCGCGAATCCTCCGAGCAGATCGAACTGTATCTCGGCGACCGCTGGCGCGATTTCACGCCGCTGTCACAGGCCGAAAAGAGCGACGTGATCCGCGCCGTGGTCGGCTACGCGCTGGCCGAGGATGCGCTCGGCCTCGGCCGCTTCCGCGAAAAATTCGCGCCGCTGATGAACGACCCGGCCGACCGCGCCGCCTTCGACATAGCCAGCAGGCCGGCCGCCGGCGACACGGCGGCGTTCGCTGCGATCGCCAAGATGGCGGCGAGCGTCGACACGCTCGAAGGCTTCCTGCGCGAAATGAAGCAGCGCTTCCCCGACGCCAGCGCCCGCGCCACGCCGCCGGGCGCCGACATGACCTCGACCGGCTCGCTGCCGGAGATCCCGCCGATCCGCGTCATCAAGATGACGCGGTAGCAACTCGCTCCATTCGACAATCCTCTCGTTCGTCATTCCGGGGCGCGCGCAGCGCGAACCCGGAATCCATAACCCCCGCGCTCGCGTTCAAGCCCGTCTCACGCCAGCCTGAAATCGTATCGACAGGGATTATGGATTCCGGGTTCGCGAACTGCGTTCGCGCCCCGGAATGACGAACGACGGGATGGTGTACGTCGCCTCGCGCTGCGCCGACCTACCCGCTGCCTGAATAGCTCTGCACCAGCGAGCCTGCGACCAGCGACCAGCCGTCGACCAGCACGAAGAAAATCAGCTTGAACGGCAGCGAGACGACGACCGGCGGCAGCATCATCATGCCCATCGACATCAGCACCGAGGCGACGACGAGGTCGATGATCAGGAACGGCAGGAACAGCAGGAAGCCGATCTCGAAGGCGCGCTTCAGTTCGGAGATCATGAAGGCCGGCATCAGGATGCGCAGCGACAGATCCTCCGGCGTCGCCGGCGGCGGCTCGCCGGACAGGTCGAGGAACAGCTTGAGGTCCTTCTCGCGCACGTTCTTCTGCATGAAGATCCGCAGCGGCCCGGAGGCGCGCACCAGCGCGTCCTCGACGCTCATCTCGTTGGCGATCAGCGGCTTGATGCCGTCGTCGTAGGATTTCTGCAGCGTCGGCCCCATCACGAACGCGGTGAGGAACAGCGCCAGCGCGATGATCACCATGTTGGGCGGCGCGGTGGCGGTGCCGAGCGCGGTGCGCAGCAGCGACAGCACCACCACGATCCGGGTGAACGACGTCATCATGATCAGGATCGACGGCGCGATCGACAGCACCGTCAGCAGCGCGATCAGCTGGATCGCGCGCTCGGTGACGCCGGTACCGCCGCCGCCGAGATTGATGCTGACATCCTGCGCATATGCCGGCGCCGCCAGCGCGGCTGCGGCGGCGATCAGGACGGTGAGAAAAAGAACAACTCTACGCGGTGTGGCCGGGCGGCTCACGAAGGAGACTTCGGACGCCCCAGCAGTGACGCCATCTCGTCTTCGAGGCTCTCGAAGCCGGATTTCGGCGAAGCGGGTGCGGGTGCGGGCGCCGGCGGCTCGGCTCGCGGCGGTTCGGACGCGCGGGGCGCCGGGCGGGCCGGCGGTTCGGGCGCGACAGGCGGTGCGGCTTCCGGCTTGCCGTCGGCGGGACGGCGCAGCGCGGCTTCCAGCCGGTTGGCCATGTCGGCGAGATTCTGGTCGGCCGACGACAGCGCGGCCGGTGACGGCTGCGGGGGGGCGAGCGGAGCCTGGGAAACAGGCGACGGCGCCGGGCGCTCGGCGCGAATCGGCGGCGGCGCCTTCGGCGGCTCGGGCCGTGGCGGGCGCGGCATCGCCGGGTCCGCGCGCGGGCGCGGCGCGGGATCCATCCGCGGCTCGGGCCGCGCTTCGGCGCGCGGCTCGGGTCGAGGTTCCGGGCGCGGCTCCGGCCGGGCGATCGGCGGCAACTCGGGCCGGATCATCGGCTCGGGGACCAGGCCGGCGAACGGGTCGCTGCCGGGAAACTCGCTGGGGCGGCGCGTCGGCATCGTCGGCGGGGCAGGCCGGCGCGCCTCATCGGCGAATGAGGGGCGCGACGGGCGCGGCGGCAGCTCCGGCTCGGGCGCTTCGGCTGCGCCGTCGGCTTCCCAGTCGACCGGGTTCAGCCGCGGCTCCACACCGAGCCCCGCCGGGCGTGACGCGTCGCGCACCGGACTGGCGCGGACGATGTTGGGTTCGACCACGATGTCGCTCGGGCCACCGATCATCAGCAGATGCTCGACATTGTCGCGGCGCACCAGCACCAGCCGCCGCCGGCCGTCGACCGCGGCAGCGTCGATCACCGCCAGCCTCGGCATCCGGCCGCTCTTGGTGTGCGCGCCGAGGCGGTTGCCGGCAAAGCGGCGCACCAGCCAGGCGGCAGCGCCGATCATCGCCAGGACGGCCAGAAACGCAAAAAAGAACAACATTGGCTGCGACATGCTCGATCCCCGGAGAGAAGCGGGTCGGTTTCGGCGTCCCCCGCCGTCCCTGACCCGAATGAAGGTAGATGTCCGGCGACGCTCGGCGCCCCTCGTTCATCCTTCTTAATAAGCAGCGGCAAGAACTGCCATCCGATTTTTCTCATACGCCACGAATCATGGGGACCAAAACGCCTTCCGCACGCGGCAAACGCGATTTCGCGCAGCGTGCCGAAAGAAATCGCAAGCCTTTCGTAACCAATCTTAACCGGCCGTTAACCATAACCCCGGCAAATTCTGCCTACTCCCGCAGTGTCGCAAAGCAGTGGCGGCCGGGACGGAGGCGGCGATGGCGATCAATGATCTTCCGATGCTGGCGGCGCTGCGCACCAAGATGCAATGGCATCAGGAGCGCCAGAAAGTGCTGGCCGAAAACGTCTCGAATTCGGACACGCCGGGGTTCCGGCCGCGCGATCTGGTCGCGCCGAAATTCGACTCGGCCGGCCAGCTGACCGCCAGTTCCGCCGGCGGCGCGCTGCCGATGATGATGACGAGCGCGTCGCATCTGAAGGCGCCCGGCGGCACGGTTTCGTTTGCGGAGGATGGTCGGACCGGGTTCCAGACCCGCCCGGCCGGCAACGCCGTCAATCTCGAGGATCAGATGATGAAGGTCTCGGCCAACCAGATGGACTACGCCGCCGCGACCTCGCTCTACAGCCGCAGTCTCGGCCTGCTGAAAACCGCAATCGGCAAGCGCTGACCCACGCCACCCGGGAGTTTGAACCATGGCAGACGACGCAGGCGATTTTGCAAGGTCGATGGGCATCGCCACCTCCGGGCTGCGGGCGCAGGCCGGGCGGATGCGGGTGATCTCCGAGAACATCGCCAATGCGGATTCCACCGCGCAGAAGCCGGGTGGCGACCCGTACCGGCGCAAGGTGCCGACCTTCACCTCGGCGCTCGATCGCTCGCTCGACGCCCGAACCGTGGCGCTCGGCCGGGTCAAGCCGGACACTTCGGCGTTCCGGCTGAAATACGAGCCGACCAATCCGGCCGCCGACCCCGCCGGCAACGTCAAGTACCCGAACGTCAATTCGATGATCGAGATGACCGACATGCGCGCCGCGCAGCGATCCTACGAAGCCAACCTCAACGTCATCAGCGCGACGCGCCGGATGATCCAGCGCACCCTCGATATCCTCAAGGCCTGAACCGGGCCCGAGCCGGGAGACCACCAATGGCGTCACCGATTTCCGCAGCCAATGCCTATGCGAGCCTCGCCCGGCTCGCCAATCCCGGCGGTGCCGGCAAGCCGACCGACACCGGCCCGTCGTTCGGCGCGCTGGTCAAGGATGCGATGGGCAGCGTGCTCGACGCCGGCCGCAAGTCCGACGCCCAGACCGTGGCGATGGCCAACGGCAAGTCGAACGTCATGGACGTTGTCACCGCGGTCGCCGAGACCGACGTCGCGGTGTCTACGCTGGTGTCGGTGCGCGACCGGGTGATCCAGTCCTACGAGGAAATCCTCCGGATGCAGATCTGATTGCAGTCCTCGTCCTGAGGAGCGGCCGTCAGGCCGCGTCTCGAAGGACGAGCCCCACCATCCTCATGGTTCGAGATGCGCGCGTTGCGCGCTCCTCACCATGAGGCGCTTCGTTTCCAGCCAATGGCAAGGATCTCCGACATGACCGGTGCTGAAACCCTCGATATCGCCCGCGAAGCGGTCTGGACGATCGTGATCGTCTCGGCGCCGCTGATGGTGGTCGGCCTGGTCGTCGGCGTGGCGGTGTCGCTGGTCCAGGCGCTGACCCAGATCCAGGAACAGACGCTGGTGTTCGTGCCGAAGATTCTCGCGATGTTCCTCACGCTGGTGCTGACGTTGCCGTTCATGGCCGACCGGCTGCACGCCGAAATGTTACGGATCTCATCGCGAATCGTCGGCGGTTGACGCATGATCGGGATCCGCGCCACCGGCCGGTGTGTGGCGTTCGCGGCTGGTCTGGCGGCGGACCGCCGCGCTGCCGCCGCGGTTGCCTTTGATCCAGACGCAGATTGCCGCCATGCGCATCGACGTTTCGTTCCTGCCCGCGCTCGGCGCCGCCTTCATGCTGGTGTTTGCCCGCGTCGGCGCGATGGTGATGCTGTTGCCGACGCTCGGCGAAACCAACATCCCGACGCGGATCAAGCTGTCGATCGCGCTCGGCCTGACGCTGATCATCCTGCCGCTGCACCGCAACGCCTACCAGGTCGACATGTCGTCGCTGACGCCGCTGCTGGTGCTGATGATTCAGGAAATCATCATCGGCATCGTGCTCGGCGCGACCGCGCGGGTGACGCTGTCGGCGCTGCAGGTCGCGGGCTCGGTGATCGCGCAGCAGCTCGGGCTCGGCTTCGTCACCGCGGTCGACCCGACCCAGGGGCAGCAGGGGCTGCTGATCGGCAATTTTCTCACGCTTCTCGGCGTGACAATGCTGTTCGCCACGGACTCGCATCATCTGGTGATCGAGGCGCTGAGCGTCAGCTACAAGATCTTCGCGCCCGGCGAATTGCTGAACAGCGGCGACGTCGCCGCGCTGGCGACCAAGGCGTTCGCCGCGGCGTTCAAGATCGGGATGCAGCTCGCGGCGCCGTTCCTGGTGTTCGGCCTGGTATTCAATATCGGCCTCGGCATCCTGGCACGGCTGATGCCGCAGATGCAGGTGTATTTCGTCGGCGTGCCGCTCTCCATCATGATCGGCTTCGTCATCCTCGCGGCCGTGCTCACCACCATGATGGGCACTTTCCTCAACTATTTCGGCGGCGTCATGCAGGAATTGACGCCACGCTGAGCCCGACCGCGCGGGACGCCTGAGCGATGTCGGACGACAGCGACCAGGAGAAGCAACAAGAGCCGACACAGAAGCGCCTCGACGACGCGCTCGAGAAAGGCGACGTCGCCAAGAGCCAGGAGGTCAACACCTGGTTCGTGATCGCCGGCGCGACGCTGCTGCTGTCGTCGTTCTCGGGATCGATCGGCACCGGCATCACCGGGCCGATGCGAACGCTGATCGAGAAGTCGTGGATGCTGCCGGTCGACGGCGCGGGCCTGCTGGCCCTGACCAAGAGCCTGCTGCTGACACTGATCTCGGTGCTCGGCGTGCCGCTGCTGCTGCTGGCGCTGGTCGCGATCGGCAGCAATCTGATCCAGCATCGGCTGGTGTTCTCCACCGAGGGGCTGAAGCCGAAATTCAGCAAGCTGTCGCCGCTCGAGGGCGCCAAGCGGCTGTTCGGCAAGCAGGCGCTGGCGAATTTCCTGAAGGGCCTGTTCAAGGTGATCGCGCTCGGCGTGGTGATGGTCGCGGTATTGTATCCGGAGCGCGACCGGCTCGACGCGCTGCTGCAGATGGACGTCGCGGCCCTGCTCGGCGTCACGGTTTCGCTGACGCTGAAACTGATGGGAACGGTGGCGGCGGTGCTCGCCTTCGTCGCGGCCGGCGACTATTTCTTCCAGTACCACACCTGGCGCGAGCGGCAGAAGATGTCGTTGCAGGAGGTCAAGGAGGAATACAAGCAGTCCGAAGGCGACCCCCACATCAAGGGCCGGATCCGGCAGATCCGCTATCAGCGGATGAAGAAGCGGATGATGGCGGCGGTGCCCGGCGCCTCGGTCGTCATCACCAACCCGACCCACTTCTCGGTGGCGCTGAAATACGAGCGTGGCATGCAGGCGCCGATCTGCGTCGCCAAGGGCGCCGACGCGATCGCGTTCAAGATCCGGGAAGTGGCGAAGGCGAACGACGTGCCGATCGTCGAGAACGTGCCCCTGGCGCGCGCGCTGTTCGCCACCGTCGACGTCGACGAGGAAATCCCGGTCGAGCATTACCACGCCGTCGCCGAGGTGATCGGCTACGTCATGAACCTGCGGCGCAACCTCTCCGGACGGCGGACCTGAAGCAATGGCGATGCGGGGGACGGGCGACCGCAGTGAGCGGATTTTCGGGGATTGCCGCTCCGATCGGACCGTTCGGACCCATCGGGGGAGCGGCCGGGACCGACGATGTACTTGCGCGGGCGGCTCCGATTCAGGCAGGTGGAGCCGTGCCGCTGCTGCGCTGGCGGCCAAGGGATCGGTTCGGTGACCATGACCATCAACGACCATCAGGCTCCGCCGCCTGCCGCGGAGCCGGCGCGCCGCCGCGGCAGCATCGTCCTGGTATTGCTGGTGGCGGGCGCCATCGTCGCCGCCGCCGTCGCGTTCATGACGCTCGGCCGCGCCGAGGCGCAGCCCTATATTCTCGGCCTGCTGGCGCTGCTGGCGATGGTCGGGCTGTTCATGCTGTTCGCCTTCGCCGCCGGCATCGTCGGCTTCGCCGACCGGGCCGCCGACGATCCGGTGCTGCGGGCGATCTCCGAGGGGGCGTTCGACGGCATCGCCGTCACCGATTCGCGCGGCCATGTGGTCTATGCCAACCCGGCCTATCTGGCGCTGACCGGCGCTGCGACGATGCTGGACGTCCGGCCGGTGGAGCGGGTGTTCATCGGCAATCCCGACGTCTCCGAAGCGGTGTTCCGGCTGCTGAAGGCGGCGCGGGAGGGCAAGCGGCTGCAGGAAGAAGTCCGCGTCGCCGGCGCCGACGGCGCGCAGGGCCGCTGGATGCGGATGCGGGTGCGGCCGCTGGGCCCCGGCAAGCGCGAGGCAAAGCAAACGGTGTGGTCGCTGGCCGACATCACCCGCGACCGCGAGCACCAGGAGGATGTGTTCCAGGAGCTGCAGCACGCCATCGAATATCTCGACCACGCGCCCTGCGGTTTCTTCTCGGTCGATGCCGCGGGGAATCTGGTCTACGTCAACGCCACGCTGGCGAACTGGCTCGACCACGACCTCGCCGAGATCGGTTCCGGCGGCCTGAAGCTCGGCGACATCGTCTCCGGCGACGGCGCGGCACTCTTGACCTCGATCGTGCCCGAGCCGGGCGAGGTCAAGACCGAAGTGTTCGACATCGACCTGAAGATGCGCAGCGGCAAGACCATGCCGGTGCGGCTGTATCACAAGCTCGCCTTCGGCGCCGACGGCGCGCCGGGCGCTTCGCGCACGCTGGTGATCAGCCGCGCCCGCGACGAGCGGCTCGACCCGCAACGCGCCGCCGAGATCCGCTTCATGCGGTTCTTCGACCACACCCCGATGGCGATCGCCACGGTGGACAAGTCCGGCGCGGTGGTGCGCGCCAATGCCCGCTTCGCCAAGCTGGCGCAGAGCCTCGATCCGTCGGGTGGCGCGGCGAGATCGATCCTCGCCGCGGTCAGCACCCGCGACCGCGCCACGCTCGGCGCCGCGATCGATCAGGCCGCGCAGGGCCAGGCCGACATCGCGCCGGTCGAGGTGATGCTCGACGGCGCCCGCGAGCGGTGGGGCCAGTTCTTCGTCACCGCGGTCGCCGACGACGGCGATGCCGAGGCGGCGATCGTCTATCTGCTGGAGACCACCGAGCGGCGCGCGCTGGAAAACCAGGTCAACCAGGCGCAGAAGATGGACACGATCGGCCAGCTCGCCGGCGGCATCGCGCACGATTTCAACAACGTGCTCTCGGCCATCATGATGGCCAACGACTTCCTGCTGAACGCGCACAAGCCGACCGACCCGTCGTTCCAGGACATCATGCAGATCAAGCAGAACGCCACCCGCGCCGCGACGCTGGTGCGGCAGTTGCTGGCGTTCTCGCGCAAGCAGACGCTGCGCCCGCAGGTGCTCGATCTCGGCGAGGCGCTGACCGACATCGACCGGCTGCTGAAGCGGCTGATCGGCGAGAAAGTCTCGCTCGAGATGCAGCACGGCCGCGACCTTTGGCGGGTCAAGGCCGACGTCTCGCAGTTCGAGCAGGTGATCGTCAACCTCGCGGTCAATGCCCGTGACGCGATGCCCGACGGCGGCAAGCTCGCCATCCGCACCTGCAACGTCGCCGCCGCCGACGCAGTCCAGCTCGCGCACAAGGGCATGCCGGCGGCGGACTACGTGCGGATCGACGTCAGCGATACCGGCACCGGCATTCCGGCTGATATCGTCGACAAGATCTTCGAGCCGTTCTTCTCGACCAAGGAAGTCGGCAAGGGCACCGGCCTCGGGCTCTCCACCGTTTACGGCATCATCAAGCAGACCGGCGGCTTCGTCTACGTCGACTCCGAGCCCGGCCGCGGCACCACCTTCCACATCTTCCTGCCGCGCCACGATGCGGTGCCCGAGGCGCAGCCGGACACGGCGGCGGTGACCGGCAGCGCGGCGGCGGCGGCCTCCGCCAAGCCGCGGGCCGACATGACCGGGCAGGGCACCATCCTGCTGGTCGAGGACGAGGAGGGGCTGCGCTCGCTCAACGCACGCGGCCTGCGCTCGCGCGGCTACAACGTGATCGAAGCCGGCAACGGCGTCGAGGCGCTGGAGGAGTTCGACGCGCATGGCGGCGAGGTCGATCTCGTGGTGTCCGACGTGGTGATGCCGGAGATGGACGGGCCGACGCTGCTGAAGGCGATGCGCGCGCGCAACTCCCAACTGAAGATCATCTTCGTCTCCGGCTATGCCGAAGACGCGTTCGAGAAGAGCCTGCCGGAGAACGAGCAGTTCGCGTTCCTGGCGAAGCCGTTCGCGCTCAGCGCGCTGGTCGCGAAGGTGAAGGAGACGATGGCTCCGAACTGAGCGGTCGCCGGCCTGCCGGCGGCCCAGCCATCTGGATCGACCTCGATGGCGGCCATGACGATCAACTCTTGGTATCGGATCGTCGCACCGTGACGCCCAACAACAAGTTCCAGAACGATCCGGCGAGGTTCGCGATGTCGCCGACGCGTTGCCGCATCGTGACTGCAGGAGTCGGGGACCGGCAGAACCAAAGCGCGTAGAGCGCCGGCAGGAACAGCAGCGTCAGCACCGTTGCAACCAACAGTCCTCCCATGATCGCGACGGCCATCGGTCCCCAGAAGCTCGATCGCGTCAACGGGATCATGGCGAGCACCGCGCTGAGCGCGGTCAGGATCACCGGCCGCGCGCGGCGGACGGTGGCACCGATGATCGCCTCGTCGCGCGGATGACCGGCGGCGACGTCCTGTTCGATCTGATCGACCAGGATCACGGCGTTGCGGATGATCATGCCGGCCAGCGCGATCAGCCCGAGCAGCGCGACGAAACCGAAAGGCTTGCCGAACAGCAGGAGCGCCGCGCTCGCTCCGATCAAGCCGAGCGGAGCTGTCAGCAGAACCAACGCGAGCTTGGCGAAGCTCTGGAGCTGAACCATCAAAACGGTGAGCATGACGACGAGCATGGCCGGCACCACGGCGAACAGCGCGCCGTTGGCCTTCGCGGAATCTTCGATCGCGCCGCCCAGTTCGATCCTGTAACCGATCGGCAGATGCCGACGCAGATCCGTCAATGCGGTCCACACCGCCGACGACACGAAAGGCGCCTGCACGCCGTCCCGAACGTCGCTGCGAACGGTGATCGCCATGTCGCGATCGCGCCGCCATTGGATCGCTTCCTCGTGACCTTGCTGGATCTCCGCGACCTGGGACAACGGGATCGGGACGCCATTGCGCGACAATACGGTGAGATCGTCGATCGCGCCGAGGTCGGTGCGTTGCGTTGCGATCGCCCGCGCCACCACCGCGACCTTCTCCGTCCGGTCGCGGATGGTGGTGACCGTGGCCCCCGTGGTGAGCATCTGAAGCGTCTGCGAGATCGACTGCGGATCGAGCCCGAGCGCCCGCGCCCGATCCTGATCGACCACCAGTCGAATCGAGGGCATCTGCTCGTTCCAGTCGAACTGCGGCTCGATCACGTTCGGATTGTCGCGCATGATGTCGCGGACCTGATAGGCTATCGAGCGCACCGTGTTCGGATCTTCACCGATCACCCGGAACTGAACCGGGAATTTGATCGGCGGCCCGTAGGCCAGCCGTCTGACCCGGACCCGCGCGCCTGCGATCGCGCCTTCCGCGATGGCTTGCTCGATCTTGCGCTTGACCCGCTCGCGGGCAGCGCTGTCCTTGGTGACAATGACGAGCTCGCCGTAGGAATCGTTCGGTAGTTCCGGGTTGACGTTCAGAATGAAGCGCGGTGGCCCTTTGCCGACATAGGTACTCCAGGTGACGATGTCGTCGTCTCCGGCCACCAGCGCTTCCGCCTGCTTGGCTTTGGCGAGCGTCGCTTCGATCCCGCTTCCCCCCGGCAGCCGTAGTTCGACGAACAATTCGGTTCGGTCGGAGGTCGGGAAGAACTGGCGCTGGATCTTGCCGAAGCCGACGATCGAGATCACGAAGGCGGCGCTCGTCACGCTGATCACGATGATGCGGTGACGGATGCACCAGGACACGATCGTTCGGAGCCGGCGATACAATCCGCTGTCGTAGATCGCATGATCCGCATGGCCGTCGTTCAAACGGCTCGGCAACAGGGCGAAGCCGAGATAGGGCGTGAGGATCACGGCGACGGCCCAGGACGCCAGCAATGCAATTCCAACCACCCAGAAGATGCTGCCGGCGTACTCGCCCGTGCCGCTCGCCGCCATGCCGACGGGCAGAAAACCGGCGGCCGTGACCAAGGTCCCGGTGAGCATCGGAAAGGCCGTCGATTCCCAGGCGAACGAAGCCGCCCGGGCCCGATCAAAACCCTGCTCCATCTTCACCACCATCATCTCGACGGCGATGATGGCGTCGTCCACCAACAGACCGAGCGCGATGATCAGCGCTCCGAGGGAAATCCGATGCAGATCGATGCCGATGATCAGCATCACGGTGAAGACGATCCCGAGTACCAGCGGGACCGAGGTCGCGACCACGATGCCGACACGCCATCCCAACGAGACAAAGCTCACCAGCAGAACGATCGTCAACGCCTCGACGAACGACCGCATGAAGTCGCCGACGGCCTCGCGGACGACAGCGGGCTGATTGGCAATGCGCTCGAAGGTGAGACCGACCGGCGTCGCCCGCTCGACATCGCCCATCGCCGCCTCGACGTTCTCGCCGAGGTCCAGGATGTTGGCGCCCTTCCGCATCACGATTCCGATCGCCAGCGCCGGAACGCCGCGTTGCCGCACGAGAAACTGCGGCGGATCGACATAGCCGCGCGACACCGAGGCGATGTCGCCGAGCCTGATCACCGTGCCGTTGGACGCGATCGGCGTTTCCTCGACCGCCCGGACGCCGTCGAATGCGCCGGAGACGCGCAGCGGAATACGGGTCGACTGAGTCTGCACCATGCCGACCGGTGCGAGGTCGTTCTGCCGGGCCAGGCTGTCGAAGATCGTCCGCGGCGCGATCCCGAGATTGGCGAGTTTGACGTGGTCGAAGTCGACGAAGATGCGCTCGTCCTGCGTGCCGTAGATCGTCACCTTCGAAACGTTCGGCACTTTGAGCAGTCGCTGCCGGACCTGCTCGGCGAGCCGCTTGAGGTCGGCGTAATCGACTCTCTCCGATTTCAGCGTATAGACGATCGAATCGACGTCGCCGTATTCGTCGTTCACCTCCGGTCCTGCCACGCCCTCTGGCAGATCCGGCTTCACGTCCGCCAGCTTCTTGCGGATCAGATAGAACAGCCAGGGGATTTGCGCCGGCGGCGTGGTATCGCGAAATTCCATCTGGGCCGCGGTGAAACCCGGCTTCGAATAGGTCGTGACCTTGTCGAACCACGGCAATTCCTGCAGCTTCTTCTCGATCCGGTCCGCGACCTGGAACTGCATCTCTTCGGCCGTCGCGCCGGCCCACGTCGCCGTCACCACTGCGACCTTGATGGTATAGGACGGGTCCTCGGCACGGCCGAGGCGCTGATAGGACATGATGCCGGCGGCGCCGATCACGATGATCAGGAAGATCATCAATGGCCGGTGAGCCACCGCCCATGCGGAAAGGTTGAACTGCCGCATCACTTGTCCGCCGAACTGAGCGAGAGAGACGAGACCGGACGCACGGTCAGGCGCGGATCGAGATTCTCGACGCCGAGTGCGACCACCGACTCGCCATCCATCACACCGGAGGTGACCAGGGCGCTGCGATCCTCGTAGCGTTCGATCGTCACGAGGCGCTCGCTCAGCCTGCCGCCGTCGCCGACGATCAAAACCGACGCGCCACGTCCATGGTTGAACACCGCTGTCAGCGGGAGACGCGCAAAATGTCGTCCAGCCTGCTCGCGCAGTGTGAGCGTGGCGCTCATCCCGATCCGGATCTTGTCATCCGCACTCGGAATCACGAAGCGGGCCGCGAAGGTGCGCGTCGCCGGATCGGCCGCGAACGACAATTCGCGCAGCCGCGCGTCGTAGGTCTTGCCTGGAAGCGACCACAGCGACAGCGAGGCGGTGGCGCGCTGTACAGGCTCGACGTAGCTCTCCGGCAGCGCGACCACCGCCTCCAGTTCCGATCGACGCGCCAGACGAACCGCGGCTTGCCCCGCGCTGATCACCTGTCCCGGTTCGACCGGGGTCGCGGTGATCACGCCGTCCGCGTCGGCCTCGAGGGTGGCGTAGTCGAGGGAGTGGGTGGCGAGATCGAGCGCGCGCTGCGCGCGAACCAGCCGGCTGCGCGCTTCCTCGGCGGTCGCGCCTGCTTTCTGCAGTGTGGCCTTCGTCGTCCAGCCTTTGCTCTGGAGCGCGGTGGCGCGTGCTTCGTCGGCCTCGGCCTGGACCAGGCTGGACTGCGCCGCCTTCACCTCCGCTTCCGCCTGCTCGCGCTGCAGTCGCAGATCGTTGGTGTCGAGCGTCAAAAGCGCTTGGCCGCTGTGCACGAAGTCGCCGGTCCGCACCAGCCGCCGCGCGACCTTGCCGCTGATGCGGAATCCGAGGTCGCTTTCGATGCTCGGCCGAATGGTGGCCGCGAAGGTCCGAATTCTGCCGCTGTCCTCGAAACGAGCCGTCACGACCATCACCGGTTGCGGCGTCCGGCTGGGATCCTTGCCGCCACGGTCCGGCTTCGGCGCGGCGGAATCACAGGCGGCGGCAAACAGGGCCAGGACGACGATGCTGGATCGGATACAGGCAATCACACTCATCGCCGTCGTCTCTTCTGTTACGTCGCTCCCGCTCGGCCATCGCGTCACGGAAGCCTAAAATATACCGTACGTACGGTTATATTTGTCTTGGTCGTATGTCAATATGACCGTACGTTCAGTATGATTGTTGCGTTGCGAGGCTCGTGGGATGGCTCGCGCCACAGGACGGGATGATGGCCAGGGTCAGAACAGAGGCGAAGAAAGACGCGATACTCAGGATCGCTGCCGAAGTGTTCCAGGAGCGGGGACTCGATGGAGCCTCGATGTCGGAGATCGCGAAGCGGCTCGGCGGCTCGAAGGCGACGCTTTACGGCTATTTCCCCTCGAAGGAGGAGTTGTTCGTCCACGTCGCGTTGAACGTCGCGGGCCAGCAGATTCTGGTGATGCTCGAAGGGCTCTTGCATCGTGCCGCGGAAGACCCGCGAACCGTGCTGTCGGATGTCGGCAAAAAACTCGTCGTGCGGGTATTGTCCGAAGATGCCACGACCGCCTACCGGCTTGCGATCGCGCATGGACGGATCGGAAATCTCGGCCGAATTTTCTACCAGGCCGGCCCGGGACGTGCGATCGAGGCGTTCACGGACTACATCAAAGCCGCGACGCAAGCGGGGCATCTGTCGACCGGAGATGCAACAGCCGCAGCACATCAATTGCTGGCGCTGCTCCAGTCAGAGATCATTTTCCGCCGAAATTTGCAGTTCGGCGATGAGATCACCGCCGAACTCATCGATCAGTCGGTCGGACGGGCGGTGGACGTTTTCCTCGCCGCTTACGGCACCGCTCGGCAATCGACCGATCCGCGGCAGTCATGCCCGCCGAAGCCCGGCGCCGAGCAGCTCGTCGCGAGCAGATCCGGCTCTGATTGAATTAAAATTGTTGCTACCGATTCTCGTTCTCGGCCTTTGTCTCGCCCTCGTCTCGGCGGAGCGAAACCGATCGTTAGGTCTGTGGAGCCGTTTCGATCACGCACTCCCGCGACCGAGGGCCGCAGCCTTGCGACGCCCCTGCGACGTTGAGAAGGCTTCCAATTCGGGCCGCCCTGACCATTTTTAGGGAGCTTCCCCCTGACGGGGATTGAGGGAAACCAATGAACTTTTTGCATCGCACGCGTGGCGTTGTTGCTGCACTGGCCGTGACCCTGTCGCTGGCCATGCCGCTGGCGCTTGCGCTCTCGTCCGCGGCCGACGCGCGCGTTGGCGGCGGCGGCAGCTCTGGCTCGCGCGGCTCGCGCAGCTTTATGGCGCCGAAAGCGACGCCGACGGCGCCGAACGCTGCCCAGCCGTTTAATCGCTCCATGAGCCAGCCGGGCAGCCCGGGAATGGCCGCGCCCGCAGCCGGCGCAGCCGCCAAGGGCGGCTTCTTCAACCGGCCCGGCATGGGTATGCTCGGCGGCCTCGCCGCCGGCTTCCTTGGCGCTGGCCTGCTCGGCATGCTGTTCGGCGGCGGCTTCCTGTCCGGCCTCGGCGGCTTCGCGTCGATCCTCGGCTTGATCATCCAGGTCGTCCTGGTCGTCGTGGTGGCGCGACTGGCGTGGTCTTGGTGGCAGCGGCGCAAGAACCCGCAGCCGGTGCCGGCCTATGCCAATAGCAATGCCAACGCCGGTCCGACCGTCGGCCCTGGTCCCGAGCCCGCGCCCGCCTATCGCACCGGTTTCGGCTTCGGCAGCGGTGGCAGCGCCCCGAACCTGCCGCCTCTCGAGATCAAGCCGGAGGACTACGAGGCGTTCGAGCAGCTGCTCGGCGATATCCAGTCGGCTTGGTCGAACGAGGACACGGAGAAGCTGAACCAGCTCACGACCCCCGAGATGGCGTCGTACTTCGCCAAGGATCTGGCGGAGAACAAGGCGAACAACGACATCAACAAGGTGTCGGACGTCAAGCTGCTGCAGGGCGACCTCGCCGAGGCCTGGCGCGAAGGCGAAACCGATTACGCCACCGTGGCGATGCGGTTCTCGCTGGTCGACAAGACCCTGGAGCGCGGCACCGACCGGCTCGTCGCCGGCAGCGAGACGCCGATCGAGGTCACCGAAGTGTGGACCTTCGCGCGGCGGCCGGGCGCCAGCTGGGAACTGTCGGCGATCCAGCAGACCAACTAACCCTCACGCAGGTGAGGCCGAAGCGCCGCGGAGGTTTCCGCGGCGCTTTTTTGTGTTCGCGGGGCGCCAGCATTGCGCTGGTGAACCGGCGCGACGCTACCGCATTGGGCTATCCTGGACCGGATAACGGAGGAAGGATCGCAATGCGATACGAGCTGTATTACTGGCCGACCATCCAGGGCCGCGGCGAATTCGTCCGCCTCGCGCTGGAAGAGGCCGGCGCCGACTATGTAGACGTCGCCCGCCGCAACAAGGCCGGCGTCGGCGCCATGATGAAGCTGATGCAGGGCAAGCGCGGCACGCCGTCCTTTGCGCCGCCGTTCCTCAGGGCCGGATCGCTGACGATCGGCCAGACCGCCAATATCCTGCTGTATCTCGGCGCGCGGCACGGCCTCGCGCCGAAGACCGAGGCCGGCCGGCTGTGGGTGCATCAGCTCCAGCTCACCATCGCCGACTTCGTCCAGGAGGTGCACGACACCCACCACCCGATCGGCACCTCGCTGTACTACGAGGACCAGCGCGCCGCGGCGAAGAAGCGCAGCGCCGAATTCCGCAAACAGCGCGCGCCGAAATATCTCGGCTATTTCGAGCGGCTGATCGCGGGCAGCGGCGGGCCGTTCGTCGCCGGGCGCAAGCCGACCTACGCGGATCTGTCGCTGTTCCAGATCGTCGCGGGGATGCGCTACGCGTTTCCGCGCGGCATGAAGAAGCTGGAGCGCGAGCTGCCGGGCCTGATCGGCCTGCACGATCGCGTCGCCGCGCGGCCGAACATCGAGGCCTATCTCGCCAGCGCCCGCCGCATCCCGTTCAACGAGGACGGCATCTTCCGCCACTACAAGGCGCTGGACAAGTAATCGCGTCGGTCGTCGCGCATGCCTCTCCGCGAGTCATTCCGGGGCGCGCCATCGGCGCGAACCCGGAATCTCATGCGCCTCAGTTCCGGATTCCAGGTTCGCTCGCTGGCGCGAGCGCCCAGGAATGACAGAGAGAGGGACGACTACCTGCTCCGCCCATCCACCGGCGTCATCTTCAGCGCGGCGAGGTCGATGCCGTCGATGCACGAGACGTTCAGTGCGATCACTTCGCTGCCGTCCGGCTTGGTGCCGCGCGCGAACACGTCGACGCCGCATTCGACGCAGAGCTGGTGGCGGATGGCGCGCTGGTTGAACAGATACTCCTTCAGGCTGTCTTCACCGGCCCGAAGCTGAAAGCTCTGCGGCGGCAGAAACGTGAAGTGCAATCCCTTCTTGGTGCAGATCGAGCAATTGCACGCCGTCACCATCGCAAAATCGGTGGTGCATTCGAACCGCACCTGGCCGCAATGGCACCCGCCGGTGCAGACTTTCCGTCCGGTCATCAATTCGCTCCCGGGTACGCCGCCTGGATCGATCGACGGCCTCGCCCGTTCTATCAGAGCGCAGGCTGCCGGCGATAGCCGCGCACGGTCGCGGTGCGACGAATCCGGCGCCATGCAACCATCCGGCGCCGCCGATTGTTGTCGAGACGGTGCGTTTTCGCGGTGCCGGCAGGCCCTCATCAGCAGAGATCGAACATGGTCGAAAGCCGGGAGGCGGATGTGAAAAGCCCCGCGCGAGGCGGGGCCGGTCACCGGGACGGTTCGCCGGTCAGGCGAGTTGATCGACCCGCGTTCCCTGTCCGGGCGGCAGCGCCGCCTTCGCCGGTGGGGTCTTCGTCGAATCGTCCGTTTCCTTGGCCGGAGGCGGTGGGGGCGGAGGGCTCGCCTGCGTCGGCTTCGAGACCGTCGTCGACGATACGCTCGAAATGCTACTACTCATCATCGATCCTCGTAAACTCGCGAGTGTCACCGACGATCACACGGCGCGACCTGAGCCAAAGAAGCCTCGTTGGACATCGCGCCCGTCGTCGGATCGCAACATCATCCCCCCGGCAGGTGAACTTTGCACGCAACCGCCCGATCGCATTTGGCTAAAATACATCGATCACGACCGACCATGGCGAGGATGCGCGGGGATCGTCGCGGCCTGGCTGCGGCGTGGCGAGCCGTTGCACTGGTTTGCATGCTTGCGGCCTGCGCCGTCACGGCTCCCGCGCCCGCCGCGGGCGAACGCATCGGCCCGCCGCCGCAGGCCGAATTGTCGCGCGACCTGCTGGCGTCGCGGATCGACGGTTTCTTCAACGCCGAAGTCGCAGCCGGCAAGATCCCCGGCGCAATCGTGGAGATCCGCCACCGCGGCGAGACCGTCTACGCGAAGTCTTTCGGCCTGCAGGACGTCGACCACGGCAAGCCGATGCGGGACGATGCGATCTTCGAGCTGCATTCGGTGACCAAGACCATCACCAGCGTCGCCGTGATGATGCTGGTCGACGACGGCAAGCTGAAGCTGATCGACCCCGTCGGCAAATACATCCCGGCTTTCGACCGGATGTTCGTCGGTGTCGAGAGCAAAGCCGACAACGGCAACCGGCAGCTCAATCTGGTCCCGGCGAAGCGGCCGATCACGATCGAGGACCTGCTGCTGCACACCTCCGGCATCACCTATGGCTTCTACGGCGGCGACAGCATGGTGAAGTGGCTGTATTCCGCGATGTATTTCGGCGACTACGACAACGAAGAGTTCGCCGACCGGATCGCCCACGCCGTGCTCGCCGATCAGCCCGGCACGCTGTGGAACTATGGTCACTCCTACGACGTGCTCGGCCGCGTCATCGAGGTCGTGTCTGGCCAGTCGCTCTACGCCTTCGAGAAGCAGCGGCTGCTCGATCCGCTCGGCATGACCGACACCAAATTCTTCCTCACCGATCCGGCCGAGCGCGCGCGCTATGCGCAGCGGCTGCCGAAGGATCGTCGCGAGGAGCGCAACGCGCTGGAGCCGACGCGCTGGCAATCCGGCGGCGGCGGCATGGTCTCGACCCGCCGGGATCTGTCGCGCTTCGTGCAGATGCTGGAAAACGGCGGCGAATTCGAGGGCCGGCGCTATCTCAGCCCGTCGGCGTTCAAGGCCATGACCAGCGATCATATCGGCCCGGAGACCGGCATCAAACGCAACGAGCACTATTATCCGGGCGATGGGTTCGGTTACGGCTACGGCTACGCGGTCCGCACCTCGGCCGGCGACAAGCGGCCGCCGGACCCCGGCTCGCTGGGCGAGATCAAATGGGACGGCGCGAGCGGGGTGTATTTCGTCATCGACCGCGCGCAGCAATTGACCATCCTGCTGATGGAAAACCTCGGACCCGACCACGTCCGCATCCAGCAGGCATTGAAGCGGATCGTCTACGACGCGTTCGAGCAGAAGTAGGCCTCTCGTTCGTCATCTCCGGAATGACGAAATCGAGTGCTGGTGTCCGCAGCGCAAGCCCGGCGCGCCGCTTACTCTGCATTGCTCCGCGACACCGAGATCGAAGATTCGGCCTTGCCGCGGATGCAGCGCATGTCGAGGCGGCGGAAGCGCGTCTTGATATCGTTGCCGCGCAGCAGCCCGACGCGGCTGAAGCAGCGCTTGACGCCGCGTAGCGTGTCCGATTTGGGGATCGTGAACACGATCGCCGCAGCACTCGCGACGACCTCCTGAAACGCCGCCGACGGTTTTCGCGAAGGCGCGATGCCGAACACCTCGTTCTTTATCGTGCGGCTCGGGCAGCCCAGCCGCAGCGACTTCGCCGCCGGATGCGACAGGTAGATCACATTGGCGACGGTCTTGCCGACGGACACGCCGTCGATCTGCGACGTGAGGGCGGCGGCGAGATCGTCACAGCGATCGGCGCGGGCGGGGGAGGCGGCGAAGGTTAACGCGGCCAGCGCCAGGGCGGCGATCGACGCGGCGCGCGGGAGCGACAGGGCGGCTGTAACGACGATCATCATGCAATGCTCCACCAACAATCCGGCCAAGCTTCATAGCGAAGCCGGCGCGGAATGCAAAATGGGGCGGGAGGTAGATATTCGGTAAGGGATCGCCCGGGCGGGATTGAGACGGCTGCACAGGCTGTTGGAAAGTGTTAGGCTCCGACCATGAGCAGAGAACAGGTGAAGGCCATCCTGGATCGCGTGCTGACCTGGTCGCCCGAGCGCCAGGAAGAGGCCGCGGATATCCTGACGGCGATGGAGGCGTCGGATTCGAGCGGATACCTGCTGTCCGATGAACAGGCCGATGACGTTCGGCGGCGACTCGCGGACAGTGATGCCGCAACGATGACGCTCGAACAATTCAACGCTCACTTCAAGCGGCGTCTCGATCCGTGAAAGTCGTGGTCCGGCAGGCCGCGCGTCGCGACCTCGACGACATTCTCGATTGGATTTCCAAGGACAAACCGCGTGCGGCCAGAGCGATTGTCGGGCGGATCTTGTTGCGTGTGAACCGTCTGGCGACGCCGGGCCTTGCCAGCATGGGACGTCCGGGCTTCGTAGACGGCACGCGCGAATTGCTCGAGCCTCCATATATCATCGTCTATCGCGTAGATGCTTCGGCGAATGAAATCGTGGTGCTCAACATCGTCCACGGCGCGAGGAGGCGGGAGGAATGATGGAGTGGGTACCGGGGCGAAGCAGCCTGCCGCTACCCGCAACCAGAATGAGCGAGGCCTCATTCGGGAGCCGTTGTGAACGGCGCTCATGGCAAGCATGGCAGTTGCGGCCCGGTTGAACATGGCTACAAAGGAGCACCAAGCCGGCCCGGAGCACCGATTTTGAACCCTTCAAAACTCCGCCGAAACCGACTAGACAGGGCCGCAAATCCATCCTGAGGCCCCGCCCATGAACGCACCCACGCCCATCCCTTCCGCCGCCACGCCGGTTCCGCCCTACACGCACACGCCGCTGTTTCCGCTCGGCGCCGACACCGCGCCGTATCGCAAGATCACGTCGGAGGGCGTGCGGGTGGAGACGGTGCTGGGCCGGCCGATGCTGGTGGTCGAGCGCGAGGCGCTGCGGGCGTTGAGCGAGGCGGCGTTCGGGGACATCAACCATTATCTGCGGCCGGGCCATCTCGCCCAGCTGCGCAAGATCCTCGACGATCCGGAAGCCAGCCCGAACGACAAGTTCGTGGCGCTGGACTTTCTGAAGAACGCCAACATCTCGGCCGGCGGCGTGCTGCCGATGTGCCAGGACACCGGCACCGCGATCATCATGGGCAAGAAGGGCTGCAACGTCATCACCGCGGGCGACGACGAGGCGGCGCTCTCCGAAGGCGCGCGCGACGCCTATCTGCGCCGCAATCTGCGCTACTCGCAGGTGGCGCCGCTGACGATGTACGAGGAGAAGAACACCGCCAACAACATGCCGGCGCAGTGCGAGATCTACGCCGAGGGCGATGATGCCTACAAGTTCATGTTCATGGCCAAGGGCGGCGGCTCGGCCAACAAGAGCTTTCTGTTCCAGGCGACGCCGTCGGTGCTGACCCGCGACCGGCTGCTGGCGTTCCTGAAAGAGAAGATCATGACGCTCGGCACCGCGGCGTGCCCGCCCTATCATCTGGCGATCGTGATCGGCGGCACCTCGGTGGAGTCGACGATGAAGACGGTCAAGCTCGCCTCGGCGCGCTATCTCGACGCGCTGCCGACGCAGGGCTCGGAATTCGGCAACGCCTTCCGCGACCTCGAGATGGAGCAGGAAATCCTGAAGATGACGCAGAGCCTCGGCGTCGGCGCGCAGTTCGGCGGCAAGTATTTCTGCCACGACGTCCGCGTCATCCGGCTGCCGCGCCACGGCGCCTCGTTGCCGATCGGGCTCGGCGTGTCGTGCTCGGCCGATCGCCAGGTGCTCGGCAAGATCACCCGCGACGGCGTCTTTCTGGAGGAGCTGGAGCACAACCCGGCGCAATATCTGCCGGAGGTCGAGCAGGCGCTCGGCGGCGAGGTCGTGCAGATCGATCTGAACCAGCCGATGCCGCAGATCCTGGCCAAGCTGTCGAACTACCCGATCAAGACCCGGCTGTCGCTGACCGGCACCATGATCGTGGCGCGCGACGCCGCCCACGCCAAGCTCCGCGACCGGCTGGAGAAGGGCGAGAAGCTGCCGGACTACTTCAAGAACCATCCGGTGTACTACGCGGGCCCGGCCAAGACGCCCGACGGCTACGCCTCCGGCGCGTTCGGCCCGACCACCGCGGGGCGGATGGACTCGTTCGTCGATCAGTTCCAGGCGGCCGGCGGCTCGATGGTGATGGTCGCCAAGGGCAACCGCGCGCCGGCGGTGCGCGAGGCGTGCAAGAAGTATGGTGGCTTCTATCTCGGCTCGATCGGCGGCGCCGCGGCGAACCTCGCCGAGCACTGCATCAAGAAGGTCGAAGTGCTGGAATATCCCGAGCTCGGCATGGAGGCGATCTGGAAGATCGACGTCGTCGACTTCCCGGCCTTCATCATCGTCGACGACAAGGGCAACGACTTCTTCAAGGAACTGAATCTGGGCTGAGGCGGCGCTAACAACCTCGCACCGTCATTCCGGGGCGCCGCGCAGCGGCGAACCCGGAATCCAGAGGTTGTTGCAGTCAGGTGCTCAACAACTTCGAGATTCCGGGTTCGCGCGTTTCACGCGCGCCCCGGAATGACTCCCTGGGGCAATCTGTTACGCCCGCGCGCCGGTGAACGGGAACGAGCCCATCGGGCCGATGCCCATTTCGCCGGAAATGCTGTCGCCCGAGACCTTGCCGGTGTAGCTCAGCGTCAGCGGCATCGGGTTGGTGATCGACAGCTTCCAGGCGACGTCGTCGCCGTTCACCGTGCCGTCGAAGATCTCGCCCGCATCGCCGTCGGCGGATTGTGTGCCGGTGAGCGTGGTTCCGTCGGCCTTCAGCGTCAGGTCGGCCTGCCGCTCGCCCATCGGCGTGCTCATGGTGATCTTCCAGTTTCCGTCGACTGCCATCTGTCTCTCCCTTGGGGCCGGCCTCGAAAGATGCCGGGCGGCCCGTCTTAATATGCCGCGGGGCGCGCAAACAAGCCCGATCAGGGACGCCGGCTGCGGCGAGGGGACGCGAGCGCCGACGCGGTGCGGGGGGAGCGGTGTTCTGCTCTACTAGTTGCGCATGCGAGTACCTATGGTACGCCGCAGCAACCGTGATATGGTCCGCCCCGGAGGACGCCTCGAGGTTCGACCGCTCGCCCGGTGGAGGCTCGACATGCGTTGGTTATATTTGCGCGGCCTGGCGCTGGCCGCCTCGCTTCTTCCGGTTGTCGCGACCGGGGCTGCGTTTGCGCAATATGAGATCATCTCCGAGCCGACCACGATCACCGTGTCGGCCTCGGCGGATCCGGCGGCGCTCGGCCGCGCGACATTGAGCGCGGAGCTCAGGACCGAACTCGGGGCCGGCGTCGCCGACGGCCGGATCACCTTCCTCGACTTGACGACGATGCGGGTGCTGGGCTGGACCAGCGTCGCGCAGCCGCGGCTGACGGTCGAGGGCCTCGCGCCGGGCCGGCACGCCCTGCGCGCCGACTACAGCGGCAGCGCCAGCCTTCTGCCGGTGATCGCGCTGCCGAGCCAGTCGGCGGAGGTGGTGCTCGATGTGCCGGCGATCCCGGGCGTCAGTTTGTCGTCGTCGGACGACATCACCGCGCCGGGCGACATCGTGACATTCACCGCGACGGTGACCGGCAGCGGCGGCGCGCCGGGCGGCACTGTCACATTCCGCGACGGCGACAGCGTGATGGCGGCGGATGTGCCGCTCGATCGTGCCGGAACGGCGGCTTTCACCACCTCGGCGCTGCCCGACGGGGCGCGCCGCATCATCGTGGAGTATCAGGGCGACGCCCGTTATGCGAAGGCGACGGCGCAGATCGAGCAACGCGTCACCGCGGCGGTCGCCGCCGCCGAACCGCGAATGTAGGCGAGACCTCCGCAGGCGCGCTATTCTGCCATCGCCGCGGACGCCGCGGCGGCCGAGCGGCGCCGGTTGCGGATCGCCAGGCGGAAGACGAGATACTGCACCACCATGGCCAGGACCTTGGCGGCCGGCGCCACCACCATCACGTAGAAGGTCCAGACCCTGATGTCGCCCGCCATCGCCGCCACAATCACGCCGGCGCCCAGCACGATCATCAGCACCGCCCACAGATAGCCCGCGACCCGGACGTATGCGGGGATCGTGGTCGCCACGATCGGCGGCACGTAGCGCAGCATCCAGTCCCGCCGCAGCATGATCGCGCCGACCGCGATGTGCCCGACGCTGGGCTTGATCAGCACGAAGCGCGGATCGTTGGTGATCAGCGTCGCGCCGCCCAGCACCACCACCAGCGCGACGCTGGCATAGGCCATCACGTCGAGCCGCAGGCCCCTGATCCGTGCGTAGATAAACTGGCCGACCGCGCCCACCACCGCGACGAGCGTCGCGAGCGCGACATTGCCGGTCGAAAAATACAGCACCACGAAGATGATGGTGGAGAAAAAGTCGCTGCCGAGTTTGGCGAACACGGCCTTCATTGCGGTTTCCTCGGGCCATGGGATGCTCGCGGGACGCCGCCGATCGAGGCCGGCGGCTACCCGTCACAGGCGGATATTGTGGGTTGCGCTGCGGGATGTAAACCGGGGCCGATGCACATGGTTGCGCCAGCCGGGCTGTTTCGATCAGGCCGCGAGCGGCAGGGCGTTCGCGGTCCGGTACAGTCGCCGCCCCGGCTGCGGCATCGGCAGGGCTGCAGGCTGGGGACGGCTCGATCGGAGGTCATGAAAGTCCTGCCAATTGCCGCGGAATCGATCTAGAAGACCCGCTCGCGATCCCGTCACCGCACACGATACGATTCAGACATCATGCCCGCTTTGTCGAACAAGCCCTATCGCGTTGGCCGCTCCAAAACCGGACTCGGCCTGTTCGCCACCCAGCCGATCAAGAAGGGCACCAAGATCATCCGCTATTTCGGGCCGATGCTCGACTGCAACAAGAAGAAGGACGACGCGGTCGAGAACAAGTATCTGTTCCAGATCAGCAAGCGCTGGACGGTCGACGGCTCGGTGCGCAAGAACATCGCGCGCTACATCAATCACGCCTGCAAGCCGAATGCGGAGTCGGACGTCAACGTCAAGAAGCGCAAGATCATCATCCGCGCAATCAAGAACATCGAGCCCGGCGAAGAGATCAACTACGACTACGGCACCGATTACTTCAAGGAATATCTGAAGCCGATCGGCTGCAAATGCGAATCCTGCGAGAAGAAGCGCAAGAAGAAGGCCGCCGAGGCGCGTGCCGAAAAGGCCCTGCTGAAACAGAAGGCCGCGCGCAAGGCGCAGAAGCAGGCCGAGAAGGGCGCTGGCAAGAAGGCTGAGAAGGCTGAGAAGGCGAGGGCAGCGAAGCCGAGCAAAGCCGGCGGCAAGACGGCGAAAGCCACGAAGTCCAAGGCGAAGACGACGGGCATGAAGGCCAAGAAGCCCGAGGCCAGGAAGCCCAAGGCCGCCGCGTAGGACACGCTGGAGGCCGCACAAATCGTCTAACATTCGTCATGCCCGGGCTCGTCCCGGGCATCCACGAACTTGCCGCGAAACAGCAAGTAAGGCGTGGATGGCCGGGACGAGCCCGGCCAAGACGTGGTGTGGGATCTCGATCGTTCAGAAGCTCCTCCACGTCATTGCGAGGAGCGAAGCGACGAAGCAATCCAGCGCCGCGCTCGGTGCCTGGATTGCTTCGCTGCGCTCGCAATGACGGTGTCACGCCATCGCGGCCCGCTCGCTGCGCCTGAGCCCCATGAACTGCAACTCGGCGAACACGCCGACGGCGATCGCCTGCATCGCCACGAAGCCGAGGCCGAGCGCGTTCGGCGTCACCGCGCCGCTGATCAGAAGCGCGATGCTGCCGAGCGTCCACAGCGCGTTGCCGACGATCACAAGCAGCACCAGCGGCTTGTTCATTGCAGCGCGGGTGCCGAGCCACCCGACGAACGCCGCATAGGCAATCAGGAACAGTCCGGTCTCGAGCAGCAGCGGCTGCGGCAGCGCGAGCAGCGGCGACAGCGCGCCGGCGCCGAATGCCAGCAGCAGCGCCATCGCGCCGCTGACCAGCGCGTCGGCCTGCAGCGCACGGCGGAGCAGCATGGATGGGCGGATCATGGTGGTCTCCTTCGGTTCGGTTGCGATGCGCCGACCATGACCGCCTCCGCTGTCGAATTCGATTACCTCGCAGGTCATGGAAGCCGCGACAGCTGCGTGCTAGTTTTGCGGCCATGAACACGAGCATCTCATCGGCCGCAGCGGCGGCCGGCGCACAGCCGGTGCGCATCGGCGATTACTTGCGGCAATGGCGGCAGCGCCGTCATCTCAGCCAGCTCGATCTCGCGCTCGACGCTGAGATCTCCGCGCGGCATCTGTCGTTCGTCGAGACCGGGCGATCGGCGCCGTCGCGCGACATGGTGTTGCGCCTCGCCGAGCGGCTCGACGTGCCGCTGCGCGAGCGCAACGTGCTGCTGGTGGCGGCCGGCTTCGCGCCGGCGTTCCCGCAGCGGACGCTCGACGATCCGGCGCTGCATGCAGCGCGCGCCGCGGTCGTTCAGGTGCTGCGCGCGCACGAGCCAAATCCCGCGCTCGCGGTCGACCGGCACTGGAACCTGGTGTCGGCCAATCGCATGGTGACGCCGCTGCTCGAGGGCATCGCGCCGCATCTGCTGGTGCCTCCGCTCAACGTGCTGCGGCTGTCGTTCCATCCCGATGGGCTGGCTTCGCGCACCGCCAATCTCGGCGAATGGTGCGCGCATCTGTTGGAACGGCTGCACCGGCAATGCGAGGCGACCGCCGACCCGAAGCTGATCGAGCTGTATCAGGAACTGAAGACCTATCCGGTGCCGGCCCGCGCCGCGCCGATCGCACCCGATGCGGTGGCGGTGCCGTTCAGGCTGACGCTCGGCGACGCGGTGCTGAGTTTCATCTCGACCACCATGGTGTTCGGCACGCCGGTCGACGTCACGCTGTCGGAGATCGCGATCGAGACGTTTTTTGCCGCGGACGAGGCGACCTCGGCGCGGCTGCGCAGCATGGCATCCGCGTTGTAACGTCTTGCACGGCATTGCCGCAGGCCCATCTGTATGGGACTGTCCGTCGAGGAAACGACGAAAGGAGGCGCCGATGAGCGCGATCAGGCCGTTGAAGATCGATGTCGTGTCCGACGTCGTCTGTCCGTGGTGCTACATCGGCAAGCGCCGCATCGAGCAGGCGCTGGCGCTCGCGCCCGATGTGCCGGTCGAGCTGAATTATCGGCCGTTCTTCCTCAACCCCTGGGTGCCGCGCGAAGGCATTGCGCGCGACGACTACCTCACCAAGAAGTTCGGCTCGCCGGAGCGCTACAAGGAGATCGCCGCCCGCGTCGTCGACGCCGCCGCGCAGGAGGGGCTAGACTATCATCCGGACCGCGTGCAGCGGCAACCCAACACGATCGACTGCCACCGGCTGATCCATTGGGCCGAGGCGACCGGACAGGGGCCGGCGATGAAGCAGCGGCTGATGGAATTGTATTTTCGCGACGGCGGTGATCTCACCGATCCCGAGGTGCTGGTGCAGGCCGCGGCCGATATCGGCCTCGACGCCGGCGAGGTACGCGCCAAGCTCGCCACCGACGAAGACGTCGCGCTGATTTCGGGGCAAGCGGAGGAGGCGGCCGAGAAGGGCATCTCCGGCGTGCCGACATTCGTGTTCGCGCAGAAATACGCGGTGTCCGGCGCGCAGGATCCGGCGCAACTCGCCAAAGCCATCCGCCACCTCTCGGCGGAGATCAACGCCGAGGCGGCGGAGTAATCATAGTCGCAGTGCCTCATCGAGGTTTTGAAGCGAACCGACCTTACCACTCCTCACCATGAGGTCGTGCTCGTTGTGAGTTCTAGCGTTTCAGCAGCCGCTTCGCGGTCTGGCGCAACGCCTCGCGCGCGCGTAGCGCCAGCGTGATCGGTCCGAACAGCGGATCGCGCGGCTGCAGCGGAATCAACAAATCGCCGACGGCGAAGCGTCCGCGCCAGATCGGATCGATCATCGGATGATCCGGGCCGGCGGTGGAATCCGCCATGGTGATCGCCGGATCGGCGCAGAAATGCCGCGTCAGTTCCAGCGTCAGCAGCACGCCGGGCGAATGTCGCGCGAAGCTCTCGGCGATGCCGAGTTTGAAGAAATAGGCGCGCTCCTGATGCCGCAGCACGATGCCCGCGGCGATCGGCTCTTCGCCCGCGTGCAGCAGCGCGATCTCGCAGGCGCCGCGCCCGGCGAGCGTGATCGCGGCCAGGCGCAGCCGCGCCGCCAATTCCGGCAGGTGCAGCAGCGCGGTGCCGCGGCGGCCCTTCCAGCCGCTGGCCTCCAGCGCGAGGAATACGTCATACGCCGCCGCCACCGCGTCCGGCGTCTGCGCCACGCTGAATCGCGCCTCGCCGTGGTCGCCGAGCCGGCGCAGCAGCCGGCGATATTCCTTGAGACGCTTGCCGCCGAGCGCGCCGCGCAGCAACTCGTCGGCATCGCGCGTGGCGTCGAGGCAGGCGCGCGACCAGCCGCGCAGCAGCACCGGCGCGAGGCCATTCCCGGCGGCCGCGCGTGAGAACGTTCGCGCTGCGTCGCCATCGCGGGCGACGTCCCGCAGCAGCAATGCCCGGGCCCCGGTGGCGCGGGCCCGCGCGAGCATCGCCGTGGCCGCATGTTCGGCGGCGTCGCGGTCGAGCAGAGGAGTGTCGAGAGAGCGGAACGGATCGGCGGAGACCAGCACCGGCAGCGGCAGCCGGAATGCGCGCCACGCCGACACCACCGGCAGCAGCCCGGTCAGGGCGCCGGCATCGTCCTGCGCGATCAGCAGGCGCGTCGCTGCGCGAGCCCGCGGATCGCCGTTTGCGGCCATCGCCCATTCCGGCAGGTAGTAGGCATTCGGCTCGAGCACCCGGCCTGCCAGATCGCGCCAGGCGCCGGCATCGATCGCCGCCATCAGCGGCAGCGCGGCACGCGTCGTGGCCGCGTCGGCTTGCGTGGCGCGTGCGATCGGCGATGAATTTGCGATGTCGACCAACGTCAGCTTCCTGCGCGCAGCGGCGCGGCCGCGATCGATCGCGGCGCCCTGCGAGAATGAAAGTAACGGACGGGGCTTGGAAATCAGTGAGTTCCAGCGATCATTTTAGGGAGTAGTGTTAACCGACGCTTGCCCGCGCGAGCACTCGGTTGCGTGGGGCGGAATGAGGGTTCCGGTGGCGGCGTCCAATTGCCACGGGCCCGGCGTGAACCCGGTCGCTGCCGCGGCCGACCAACTGCGGGAAATTGCTTTGGAAGAGGAGAGGCCGATGTTGCGTGCGATGCTGTGGAACGCGGCGGTAGCTGCAACGATGCTGCTGGGGACGGAGGCTGGGCTGGCGGAAAGCCGCGTCGCTCTGGTGGTCGGCCAATCGGCCTATCGCGCCGTGCCGGCGCTGCCGAATCCGGTCAACGACGCCAAGGCGATCGAGAAGATGCTCGGCGATGCCGGCTTCGAGGTCACGGCGGCCAACGATCTCACCCAGACCGAGTTGCGCCAGATGGTCGGCGATTTCGCCGCCAAGGTCGCGGCCAAGGGGCCGGACACCGTGGCGCTGATGTTCTATGCCGGTCACGGCATTCAGGTCGACGGCGAGAACTATCTGGTTCCGGTCGACGTCGATCCCAAGCGCGAGGCCGATATTCCGCTGCAGGCGGTGCGGCTCAACGACGTGCTCAACACCCTGACCTCGGTGCCGACGCGGACCCGCATCATCATGCTCGATGCCTGCCGCAACAATCCGTTCCCCGAGATCAGGAAGACCACCGGACAGGGGCTGGCGCTGGTCGACGCCAAGACCGGCGCGCCCGGCACCTTCCTGTCGTTCTCGACCTCGCCGGGCGCCGAGGCCGAAGATGGCGGCGGCACCAACAGCCCTTACACTGCGGCGCTGCTGAAGGCCGGCCGCGAGAGCGGACTGCAGATTGAGGACACCTTCAAGCGTGTGCGTCTGGCGGTCAATCAGGCCACTTCGGGCCGGCAGACGCCGTGGGAAAGCTCGTCGCTGGTCGACGATTTCCGCTTCTTCGGCTCGGCCGAGGACGGCATCAAGCCGGAGAAGAAGCGCACCGTCGACGAATGGAAGGCCTTCCTGAAGGGCAAGCCGATCGAGCAGGCCAACGAACTGATCGTCTCGGACGGTTCCGGCGACGCCTATGAGGCGTTCGTATCGCTGTATGCCGAGCCGCCGCTCGGCCCCGAGGCGAAGCGCTGGCTCGACCGCTTTCGCCAGATGCAGGCCTGGAACCGGGCGGTGCTCGCCAACAGCGGGCCGGCCTACCGGGCGTTTCTGGATCGATATCCCGACAGCGACCTGACCCCGACCGCGAAGAAGCTCGAGGAGCGTCAGCGCAACAAGCCGGTGCCCGCGGTGGCGATTCCGGCTGCGACGCAAGCCAGCTTGACCCCGCCGGCCGCCGCGGTGGCGCCCGCGTCCGCGGCAGCTTGCCAGTGCAGCACTCCGCCGGCGATCCAGAAGAAGGTCGACAAGTCCAAGCCGAAACGCGTCGAGCGGACGGAGCCGCCGAAACGGACCGCCCAGCCGCCGCGCGGCCGGGTCTACTACGAGGATGATGACGACGTCGTCGTGGTTCGGCGACCGCCGCCGGTCTATTACGGTCCGCCGCGCGGCCCGAGCATTTCGATCGGCGGCGGCATCCGGGGCGGTGGTTACGGCGGCGGCCCGAACAGAGGCGGCGATGGCGGCCGCGTCGGCGGCAGCCGCTACTGACGGGCCGGACCATAGCGTGCGCGCTGAGGCAGTCATCCGTGGCCCCGCCGGCTTCGGCGGGCCACAAGGATGCGAGGGGATGCAGAACGTTGGATGCTGTTGCGCGAAGTCCGCGCTAACGGAACGCGACGCCGATGCGCTGGGCCGCACTCCATACGGGGCGGCAGCGATGCTTCACCTTGTCGGTCTCGATCACCAGCACGAATTCCTCGGGCAGGGCGACAGGCCCTTCGACGTCGATCCGCGCCCCGGTCGCCGACAGATTGCGGACGGTGCAGTCGAATCCCGCTCCGCCGATCGCGATCGTGCCGCGCTTGAAGACGCGATGGCGCGGCGTACCTCGTCTATCCATCATCGCTGTTGTCCGAGTTCACACGACTGCCACCAATATCGCGCGAGCAGCTTGCAAACCCATGAATCCGGTCGCCGCTCCGGGCCGGCTTCGGTTGAGGTTTTGTTCACCAAGGGGGCGGGCCTCGCGGCGCCGACCCAGTGTCGGCCTCGTCACCGCGGCGAAACAAATCCTCGGCGAGTGACCGCCGCAGCGGTCAGAGCATCGCGAAGGCGCTCGACACCATCGCCACCGGCTTGCCGTCGGCGGCGCTGAGCAGTGTGACGCGGCCGAAACTCATGGTGCGGCCGAGCCGCACCACCCGCGCATCCGCCAGCACGTCGGACGAGGCGACCGCCTTGAGAAAATGCGTGGTCTGATCGACCGTGGTCATCGGACGGAAGCCGCGATTGGCGGCGAGGATCGCGAGAACCATTGCGGTGTCGGCCAGCGCCATCAGGGCCTGCCCGCAGACGATGCCGCCGCTGCGGCACAGCCGTTCGGAGAACGCCATCCGCAGCGTCGCGCCGGGCTGCCAGTCGCGACTGGCGCCGGGGGGCGGCGCCGTCTCGATCGCGTCCACCGACAGGTCGAGGTCCTGCACCCAGGGGGCGAACACCTCGACGAGCGTGCGCCGCGCATCCGCGAGGCCGAATTCCGCCATCTGGCCGCTCTCCGTCATTTCGTCTCCCATGCTCTGGCTTGTTTTGGTTTCTGTACGTGTCCGTACCGGATTCTGCGGCCCGGAAGTCCTTGAATTGCCTATATCGGACCCGATTCTTGCCGGCTTGAAAACGCCACGGTCGTTCCCTTATGGTCCCCCGCAGGGCGGTGGGTGGCGTATGGCGAAGCGTTCGGTTCTGATATTCGGCGTGGTTGCCGCGGCAATTCTCCTCAACGGCTGCACCAAGTGCGGCCCGATCTGGGAGGATTGGATGCAGTCGCCGAAATCCTGTCGGTCCGATCGTCTGTAGCGCGGCCGAAGCCGTCAAGCGCGCGAAGGGAGTCTCCAATGAAGTTGTTGCGCGGCGTCGCAGTGAGCGTCCTGCTGGCCGGGCCTGCCTATGCGCAGATGCCGAATGTCAATCTGGTCCCCGAGATTCAGCACAAATCGCCGGAAGAGAAAGCGCAGGACGCGATCAGGGAGAAGGCCTATCGCGAATCGCTGCGCAAGATTCCCGATGCCAAGGGGCCGAGCGATCCGTGGGGCGACGTACGTAGCAACGAGCCTGTATCGGCGAAGCCGAAGACCGCGACGACGAGGTCGAAGAAGACCGGGCAAACCGCGAACTGATTTCGGCCGGGACACGCGTAGTGCGTGTTCAAAACGGCACAGATTTTTTCCGGAAATTGATGTTGATGGACCGACGCGGCGAATGTTTCGCCGCGCGGCTCTTGGGCGCCTGCGATCGATGGCGGAGAGCTTGCTTCGCGATTGCAGGATGAGACGTGAATTCTTACGAAGCGGCGTTCGATCCCACCGCGTTTCTCGGCAGCGCTGGACCCGGCCGGATCGTGCAGCAATTCCGCAAGAACCAGAGCATTTTCGCGCAAGGTGAAAAGGCCGACAGCGTGCTGTTTCTGCAGCACGGGCGCGTCAAGCTGGTGGTGATGTCGGAGCAGGGCAAGGAGGGCGTCGTCGCGATTCTGGACTCGGGCCAGTTTTTCGGCGAGAGCGGGTTGATCGGCCGGCGCCGCCTGTCGACCGCGGTGGCGCTCGAAGATTGCCTCATCACCACGCTGGCGAATGCCATGCTGATCACTACGCTGCAGCGCGAGCCCGGCATGTGCGAGTTCTTCATGACTCACCTGCTCAGGCGCAACTGCCGGGTCGAGGAAGACCTGATCGATCAGTTGTTCAATTCCAGCGAGAAGCGTCTGGCGCGGCTGTTACTTCTCCTCGCTGATATCAACCCGGGCGACACCGCCAAGTCGCTGCCCGTCGATATCAGCCAGCAGACTCTCGCGGAAATGATCGGTACGACGCGGTCGCGCGTCAGCCATTTCATGAACAAATTTCGCAAGCTCGGCTTCATCGACTACAACGGTCACATCGAAGTGTATCCGTCGCTGCGCAGCGCGGTATCGCCCGACAAGGCGCGACTGCCGGAAGGCGACGCGCGGTCTATCGATTGAACGATCGCTGATTGCTGAGCGGAATGAAAGCGGCGGCCGGCGGGCGGCGCGAACAGGCTTTCAGCCCTTTTCGCCGAGCAGCCTGCCCGACGAGCGATTGACGAAATGCACGTGGGTGCAGGCGGGGCAGCGCACCTGTTCGAAGGTCGTCGGGTCGGACGAGGCCACTTCCTCCGCGATCCAGGTCTGAACCTTCATGGCCGTCCGTGGACATTTGTAGATGAGATGCGCCATCAGGTCGGAGCCGGATCTTCCACGAATTTTTCCGACCATTGCCGGTCCCCGCCCGGGCCGTTTGATCTGAATCAATAGTAGTAATATTCTACCATAAATTAACGGCAATGGCCGCTGGCGAGGCGTTCGGGCTCCTTCGCATGGTAGCCGGGTGTAGCGTTCCCCGCAGATCAACCCGTTGACCCGGTTCGCAAAAAAGCCGCCCCACCCGGGGCGGCTTTCGGTCGGTCGAGGCGTGGTCGGCGTTATTGGCGCGCGCAGCTCAGCACGATACTGGTCGAACTCGGTCCGCAGCGGGCGGTCATTACGCCGTTCTCCACGACGATCGTGTCGCTGAATTTGGCAGAGGCGTTGCCGATGCAGAGCGCCGACACCAGCGTCTCGCCGCTTTCGCAGGTCATCGGGCAGCCGTTCGACGAGCAGGTGGTCGAACTGGCGGTGCGGATGCTGCTGGCGGACGCGCCGTCCTTGCCGGGAGGTCCGGGGGGGCCCGCCGGTCCCTGGGCGCCCTGTTCGCCCTTCGGCCCGGGCGTGCCCTGGCCCACCTCACAGCCGGCCAGCGCAATGGCCGCCGTCATCATCACGATCAAAGTCCCGAGACGCATTCCTACACTCCCTGTGACAGACGGCCCGTGCATTGCGCGGCGGGCCTGATGCGAGCGATTGTCGACACCCGTCGATCTTGCTGCATCGCGCGCTCGAGCGCGAGCCCGCAATGCGGCCGCGACCGATCTACTTCAGCACCGATCAGAGAATATTGCGATGGCGGAAGCGACACGAGACGGCTCACGGCAGTCGTCGAGATCGCGCCGCGATGCAGAGCGACCCGTCCGGCGACAACGCGGCGGATACGACCGCGGCGGGACATTCGCGTAGCAGGTGGCGGCATTCTGAATCTAAAGAGCCCCGAACGAGGCCATGTTCGGGGCTCTCCGTCAGCGTCGGAACTCCCCACCTCTAGAAAGTTCGGCATTGACGGAGGCAAGCTATCCGCGAGTGCCTCCGCCGCATTGCGTGAAATCAAATACCGACGCGTCCGCGCGGCGATGCAGCCAGCGCCCATAGGTCGCACCTGCCGCGGCAGTATCGGCGAAGCGCTGACCATCACGTCGCGGTGCGATCGGATCGTTCGCGTTGGGCGAGGGAGAGGCTGGCGATCAGCTGCAACAGGACGCGGCGGCGCTCTTCGTCGTCGGTCTCCGACAGCAGCCGCCGATACAGCTTCAGGTTCTCCTCGCGAACAAAATCGTCCAAGGATCTCCCCGTTGGTTTCGGGCGGACTCAGCCGGCCTCGGGACAGGTACGAACGTGTACGACGACGCGAATGCTGAATGTATATCTCGCTGCTAATCGCTGTCGATCCGAAGTCGCACCGAGCGATGCGGGAAAACGACGGACGCTGTCAGGAGACGGCTGGCAGAATGCTACGTCAGTGCAGGGAACTGGCATCCACAGTGGGATTGGCGCCGGCGGGCAGTGTCACGCGGTCAGAGTCACGCGGTCGGCGGCGCGGCGGGATTGGCGCTGTTGAGAAGTTGCGTCACGGCGGCGACCACCTGCGACGGCGCGAACGGCTTGGTGAGCAGCAGGCTGCCTGGAACGCCGCGGGAGGCCCATTCGGCGGCGCTGTCGCCGGTCATGTAGATCACCGGAAACGCGGGATCAGCCTCGCGGGCGAAGCGGCCGACGTCCCAGCCGTCCATTCGGTCGCGGCCGAGATTGACGTCGGTCAGCAACGCGCGAAAGTGCCGCTGCTCGCCGAGCAGTTTCACGGCTTCCTCACCAGATGAAGTGATCACCACGTCGAAACCGCCTTCTTCGAGGGCCTCCTGCACGACGCTCTGGATCATCGGGTCGTCTTCGACGACCATGACGACGATAGGATTATCCAACACGTTTCCCTGCCTCAGGCGAAATCAGTGATGCGCATCGACAAGTCGCACCGGCTCCCGAAGTTCCGCGGCGCGGAAGACCGCCGGGAAAGCCTCCCGAGAAAGGCGGCCGTAAAGCCACCCATGATTCCAATTGTGGATGGCCGTCCTATGCCGACACGCTAAAGCAATCGTGAACAGCGGAGATCGTTGCAAGATGAGTTGGTACGTCGACGCCATTCTGATCGGAATTGTTCTGCCCTGGATCATCGTCACCTATCGGCTGATCGCGGCGTTTCGTCAAAGCGTGGCGAAGGGTGTGACGACATGGGCGATGTGGGCGGCGCCGTGCGTGCCGGCGATGCTGCTGCTGATGTGGGGCGTCACCAGTCTGCGCCAGTGAACGGGCGTACGATGCCGCACGCAGCGGCGGCGGGACACGACACAACGCGCATCACCACGTGATGCGGCCGCGCAGGGCGCGTCCTCAGCCGGGGTAGCCGTCGTCGTCGCTGCTGCGATGAATCGACAGCATCGTGCCGTTCTTGATCCGGCGGACCTCGGTGAACGCGCGCTGCACGCCGAGATCGGCGGAGTCGGTCGAGAAGGTGATCAGCTTGTTGCAGTTCGGGCACTGCACCTGAACGCCCTCGCGAACGTTCCTGATCTTCTCACGAAACGGCACCCGGCACTTGGTGCACAGCACCCGGATCTTGTCCGGTGATTTGGGCGGGGCGAGCGGCATCGTCATGCTGCCGTTCTGCGCCGGGAGCATTGAGAAACGATGAACGTCGCGCTGGCGCTATCGTGGGAGTCCACCTAGTTCAGCGCGATATCCGATCCCGGCCGAGATGATTAAGGGCAAAGCGTCCCTCAAGGGCATATATACCCTCTAGACATGTAGAACAAACCCCGATAGAGTACATATATTCTCAGGGGAGGCGATCCACATGGCCCAGAAGCCGAACAAAATTCGCGAGTTTCAGAAGCGGTTCCCCACCGAAGATGCCTGCCTTTTGCACCTGATGCGCAACCGGTTCGGCGAGCGGTTCACCTGCTTCAAGTGCCAGAAAGAGGCGACCTATTACCGGGTCAAAAAGCGCCGCTCGTTCGAGTGCGAGCATTGCGGCTATCAGGTCTATCCGACCGCCGGGACACCCTTTGAAAAAACCCGCACCAGCCTGCGGGACTGGTTCTATGTCATGTTCCTGTTTTGCGAGACGCGGAACGGCGTGGCCGCCAAAGAGGTCCAGCGCCAGCTAGGCGTGACCTACAAAACCGCTTGGCGCATGTGCCACCTGATCCGCCTTTATATGGGCTACGTTGACGGCGATGCGCCGGTTGGCGGACCCGGCAAGACGGTAGAAGCGGACGAGACGTTTATCGGCGGCGTCGATAAGCAGGGCGAGGATGACAAGGCAATCGTGCTTGGCATTGTCGAGCGCGGCGGCGACGTTGTTACCCGCGTCGTGCAGGCTCGCACCAAGACCCATATCGTTCCGCATATCGTGCGGTTCGTGAAAGAGGGGTCGCGGGTCCACACGGGCGAAGCGTCAAACTTCAAGCTGCTCAAAGAGCGCTACGGCTACGACCACGAAATGGTTGACCACTCCGCCAAGGAATACGTTCGCGGCGACGTTCACACCAATTCAATCGACTCGTTCTGGTCGCAAGTGAAGCGCGGGATCACCGGGACTTACGTTTGGGTTTCGAAGAAGCACTTGCAGCTTTACCTGCGCGAGTTCGAGTATCGCCATAACCTCCGCCGCCAGCCTGCTTTGATGTTCGAGCTTCTTTTGCAGGCTTTTCCGAAGGTACGGGTTGAGTGACCATTGCTTGCAAAAGCTGGTCGAAACGTCGCGTCGAAGATTTTGGTTTGCTCATGGTGAGGCCTGTCTCCTGATTTCTAACAGATCCCCCTGCGCCCGATTCCTCCATGCGATAAAGTCCTGAAGGCCTTTTTCAAATCCAAGTTCAGGCTCGTTCATCACAAACAACAAAGCTTCCCGCGACGCGTCGGATTTCATCGATGTGCTAGCGTATTGATAGGCCACCAAAAACCTTTCGACTAGCGGAGTTAACTTATTCCAGTAGGTAGGCTGAACAGCAATGGTGATGTCTTGATATTGCGGAAATTTGGCACGCAGTTTTTCTATGCGATCAATGCATGTCTTTATGTTGTCCCGGTAAGCCAACAACTCGTCCCAATATTTAGGGTTGTTGGCTGGGTCCTTTATCGCATTCCACCAGTTGGTTCGAAATCGGGGGCCATCGTCGATGGTCCTCTGCATGTCGTTCTGAAGAACGTCCAGAAAGCTATCGATTACTGGAAGTTTCTTTCCAGCCTCATAATCATTCAGGGGCCGCTGGGAATAGCCCTTCAGCGGCGTTGGCGAATTTCGAAGCTGAGAAATTGTAAACCCGTCCAGCACGGTGGGCCACGGCCCCAAATCACTACCCCAATGCGTGATGTATGGCCCGTTCCCGTCCGATGCATCTCCCATTGTGAAATTACTCGCGGATGGGTCGCCAATTCCCGGATTCGTCTTTTTGCCACTCTTTGCTAGGTAAACATTGATCGAATCTAAAAGAGGATTCCCTGTGGTTGATTGTACGGCAGTGACGGCGGTATCCGGCAGGCCACTCTCGATTTTGGTAATCGCCGTTTGGTTTTGGATCAGATACCAAATCGCGAATCCGGCGAACGTTACCACGCTCAGAAGCATTCCAATCACTGGATAGGACATTCGGACTGACCTCGGCCTAGTCTGCCAATAGATCAGCGCCAGCCCCGCTATGGCAACTAGAAGGGCCGTCCCTGGCGGAGGGTTCAGCGCCATTTGAAGCGCCCCGCCGACCCATGTGGGGTCTCTATTCCTCTCGTAGAAGAAGTCGAAGGTAGTAAGCGCAGCCAAGACTTTGAGAGCGAGCCTCCCGAGTGCCGGCAGTTCCCATAGGATAACAGCAGTAGAGCCGAGGCCAATAATGACTTTGATTGCCCTACGCATCCAGTCGTCTCCCGCCGCCCTAAGCCGACTCTAGGGCTAGTTGTGGCAGACGGACAAATACCGCTACTCATGGGTACATGTCCAGAGGGTATATATCTGCCCTCAAGCTGAAAAGAACATATTGCGAACGGAGAACAAAAAGTGTACATTGCATTCTGTCGGCCATGGGCCGGCGCGGTTTGTCCCACCGGCGAATCCCGTTCATAAGGAGCTTCATATGGCTGCTGCCCCCACCGCTTTGCGTATCGTCGAAGGATCCTCCATGGACAAAACCAAGGCCCTGGCCGCTGCGCTGTCCCAGATCGAGCGCCAGTTCGGTAAGGGCTCGGTGATGAAGCTCGGCAAGAACGACCGGTCGATGGATATCGAAACGATTTCCTCCGGGTCGCTCGGGCTGGACATCGCGCTCGGCGTCGGCGGCCTGCCGAAAGGGCGGGTGGTCGAGATCTACGGGCCGGAATCCTCGGGCAAGACCACGCTGGCGCTGCATTGCGCCGCCGAAGCCCAGAAGAAGGGCGGCATCTGCGCCTTCATCGACGCCGAACACGCGCTCGACCCGGTCTATGCCCGCAAGCTCGGGGTCAATGTCGACGAGCTCCTGATCTCGCAGCCCGACCATGGCGAGCAGGCGCTGGAGATCGCCGACACGCTGGTGCGCTCCGGCGCGATCGACGTCCTGATCGTCGATTCGGTCGCCGCTTTGGTGCCGCGCGCCGAGCTCGAAGGCGATATGGGCGACGCGTTGCCCGGCCTGCAGGCGCGGCTGATGAGCCAGGCGCTGCGCAAGCTCACCGCCTCGATCAACAAGTCCCACACCATGGTGATCTTCATCAACCAGATCCGGATGAAGATCGGCGTGATGTACGGCTCGCCGGAAACCACCACCGGCGGCAACGCGCTGAAGTTCTACGCCTCGGTCCGGCTCGACATCCGCCGCATCGGCCAGATCAAGGAGCGCGACGAAGTCGTCGGCAACCAGACCCGCGTCAAGGTCGTGAAGAACAAGCTGGCGCCGCCGTTCAAGCAGGTCGAGTTCGACATCATGTACGGTGAGGGCGTCTCCAAGATGGGCGAGATCCTCGATCTCGGCGTCAAGGCCGGCATCGTCGAGAAGTCCGGCGCCTGGTTCTCCTACGACAGCCAGCGGCTCGGTCAGGGCCGCGAGAACTCCAAGGCGTTCCTGCGCGCCAATCCGGACATGACCGCCAAGATCGAAGCCTCGATCCGGCAGAATTCCGGCCTGATCGCCGAACAGATTCTCGCGGGCTCGCCGGAGAGCGACGCCGACGGCGAGGAGCCCGGCGACGAGTGAGCGCGACTTCGGAAGTCGCCGTCCCGGCGGCTTCCGACCAATGAGTTCAAGCCGGCGGGCGCCGCGGACCCCTGTTGCCGGGGCCCCCATAGCGCTCGCCGCACGTTTTTTGAGATGTCTTGTTTGCGTCTCGATGAGGCGACGCTGAGCAGCAAACTCAGCCGTCATGCGCGGGCTTGACCCGCGCATCCATCGCGTGCGCAGCGCGCTGAAAGCAAGGCATCTTGTGAAGAGGATGGATTGCCGGGTCGAGCCCGGCAATGACGTGTCTTGTTGAAGCGATGACCCGCAGCGCTCTCAGCCGTCATTGCCCGCGAAAGCGGGGGACCCAGTATTCCAGGGCGCGTGTTGAGCAGTCGTGCGTCGCCCAGATGTTCCGCGATACTGAATCACCCGCTTTCGCGGGTGACGACGACCGGTTACATGGCGTCGCGCGGTGCGGTCTCTTCCGCCGTGCTGATTTCGTCGTCGGGCTACTCCGCCGCGCGCGCGTAGTCGGCGGCGAGCGCGTAGTCCTCGATCGGCGGGCACGCGCACACCAGATTGCGGTCGCCATAGACGTTGTCGACGCGGCCGACCGGGCACCAGTATTTATCGGTGCGCGAATGCGGCGCCGGGAAGCAGCCCTCGGTGCGCGGATAGGGCCGGGTCCATTCAGCGCTGGTGACGTCGTGCACGGTATGCGGCGCAAACCGAAGCGGCGACGCCTCGACCTTGAAGCGGCCGTCCTCGATCTGCGCGATCTCCTGCCGGATCGCGATCATGGCGTCGCAGAACCGGTCGATCTCGGCCTTGGATTCGGATTCAGTCGGTTCGATCATCAGCGTGCCGGGCACCGGGAAGCTCATCGTCGGCGCGTGGAAGCCGTAGTCGATCAGCCGCTTGGCGATGTCGTCCACCGTCACCCCGGTGGTGGTCTTCAGCGGTCGCGGATCGACGATGCATTCATGCGCGACGCGGCCGCGCAAATTGCGGTACAGCACCGGGAAATGCGGTTGCAGCCGGGCCGCGATGTAGTTGGCGTTGAGGATCGCGATCTCGGTGGCGCGCTTGAGCCCGGCGCCGCCCATCATCAGGATGTAGATGTAGGAGATCGTCAGGATCGACGCCGAGCCATAGGGTGCCGCCGACACCGTGCCGCCGCCGTGCAGCACACCATTCACAGGTTCGCCCTCGGCCGGATGGCCGGGCAGGAACGGCGCCAGATGCGCCTTGACGCCGATCGGCCCCATGCCCGGGCCGCCGCCGCCATGCGGGATGCAGAACGTCTTGTGCAGATTGAGGTGGCTGACGTCGGCGCCGTAATCGCCGGGCCGGGCGAGCCCAACCTGGGCATTCAGATTGGCGCCGTCGAGATAGACCTGCCCGCCATGGGCATGGACGATGTCGCAGATGTCGCGGATGTGCTCCTCGAACACGCCGTGGGTCGACGGGTAGGTGATCATCACCGCGGCGAGCTCGGCCGAATGCCTCTCCGCCTTGGCGCGCAGATCGTCGACGTCGACGTCGCCATGGCTGTTGCAGGCGACGACGACGACGTCCATCCCAGTCATCGCCGCCGAGGCCGGATTGGTGCCGTGCGCCGAGGAGGGGATCAGGCAGATCTTGCGATGCGGCTCGCCGCGCGCCTGGTGATAGCCGCGGATCGCCAGCAGGCCGGCATATTCGCCCTGCGCGCCGGAATTCGGCTGCAGCGACACCGCGTCGTAGCCGGTGATCTCGGCGAGCCAGGCCTCCAGCCGGGCGAACATCTCGTGATAGCCTTCCGCCTGCGCGCGCGGCACGAACGGATGCAGGCTGCCGAAGGCCGGCCAGGTCAGCGGCATCATCTCGGTGGTGGCATTGAGCTTCATGGTGCAGGAGCCGAGCGGAATCATCGCGCGGTCGAGCGCCAGATCGCGGTCGCTCAGTTTTCGCATGTAGCGCAGCAGTTCGGTTTCCGAGCGATAGTCCTTGAACACCGCCTGCGTCAAATAATCGCTGCTACGCGTCAGCGCTGCGGGCAGCGTGTCGGCCGCATCGCGCTCCACGCTCGCATAGTCGAGCGATCCGCCGAACGCACGCCACAGCGCCTCGATGGTCGCCTGCGTGGTGGTTTCGTCGAGTGCGATGCCGAGCGAGTTCGCGCCGATGCGTAGATTGATCTTGTCGGCCTCGGCGCGCGCGACGATGGCGTCGCGCTCCTCGCCGACCTCGATCGTCAGCGTATCGAAGTAAGTGTCGTTGAGCGGCGCGAAGCCGAGCTGCTTCAGCCCGGCCGCCAGCGTCGCGGTGCGGCGATGCACCCGGCGCGCGATCGCCTTGAGCCCATCGGGGCCGTGATACACCGCATACATCGAGGCGATCACCGCCAGCAGCACCTGCGCGGTGCAGATGTTGGAGGTCGCCTTCTCGCGGCGGATGTGCTGCTCGCGGGTCTGCAGCGCCAGCCGATACGCCGGCTGGCCGTGCGAATCGATCGACAGGCCGACGATGCGGCCGGGCAGCGAGCGCTTCAGGCTGTCGCGCGCCGCCATGTAGCCGGCATGCGGTCCGCCGTAGCCCATCGGCACGCCGAAGCGCTGCGCCGAGCCGATCGCGATGTCGGCGCCGAGTTCGCCCGGCGAGGCGATCAGCGTCAGCGCCAAGAGATCGGCGGCGACCACCGCCAGCGCGCCCTTGCCGTGCAGCGTCGCGATCGCCGCGCGCGGATCGCTTAAGCGCCCCGACGAGCCGGGATATTGCAGCAGCGCGCCGAACACGTCGGCGGCTTCGAGCTCGGTCTCCGGATCGCCGACGATGATCGACCAGCCGAGCGGCTCGGCGCGGGTGCGCAGCACCGCCAGCGTCTGCGGATGGGTGTCGCGGTCGACGAAGAACGCCTTGGTCTTCTTGGCGGCTGCGCGCTCGACCAGCGCCATCGCTTCGGCCGCCGCGGTCGCTTCGTCGAGCAGCGAGGCGTTGGCGACGTCGAGCCCGGTGAGGTCGCAGATCATGGTCTGGAAATTGAACAGCGCTTCCAGCCGGCCCTGGCTGATCTCCGGCTGATACGGCGTGTAGGCCGTGTACCAGGCGGGATTCTCCAGAATGTTGCGCTGGATCACGGTCGGCAGCACCGTGCCGGAGTAGCCTTGGCCGATCAGCGAGGTGAACACTTGGTTCTTCGCCGCCAGCTCGGTCATATGCGCCAGCGCGTCGGTTTCCGACAGCGGCGTGCCGAGCGACAGCGGCTCCTTGATGCGGATCGCGTAAGGCAGCGTCTCGGCCATCAGCTGGTCGAGGCTGCCGGCGCCGACCGTCGTCAGCATCGCCGCGATGTCCTGCGGCGACGGGCCGATATGGCGTCGCACGAAGTCGTTTGCAGCGTCGATCGGGCGGCGATTCGGCATGTTGTGGTCCTCGTTTCGAGAAATGCTCAACCGCGTCATTGCGAGGAGCGAAGCGACGAAGCAATCCAGAGGCGCAGGGCCTCGGCGCTGGATTGCTTCGCTTCGCTCGCAATGACGAATCATGCGAACGGCCGCGCGACTACGCCGTGTGGGCCTTGTAGGCGGCCTCGTCCATCAGGCCGTCGAGTTCGCTTTTGTCGGCGATCTTCAGCTTGAAGAACCACGCTGCGCCGCCGGCGTCGGAATTGACCAATGCAGGTTCGGTGCCGAGCGTCTCGTTGACTTCCAGCACTTCGCCGGTGATCGGCGCGTAGACGTCGGAGGCGGCCTTGACCGATTCGACGACGGCTGCGGCCTCGGCCTTCTTCACGCTGCGGCCGACCTTCGGCAGCTCGACGAAGACCACGTCGCCGAGCTGTTCCTGCGCGTAGTTGGTGATGCCGATCGTGGCGACGTCGCCCTCGATCTTCAGCCATTCGTGATCGGTCGTGTAGAGCGTGGTCATGAGGGTCCTCAGCGCTTGTAGGTGTTCGGAACGAAGGGCATGGAAGCGACGCGCAGCGGCAATCGCTGGCCGCGCACCTCGGCAAAAATCTGCGTGCCCAGCGTAGCGTGCGATTGCGTCAGATAGCCCATCGCCACCGGCGCGTTCAGGCTCGGGCCGAAGCCGCCGGAGGTGACGGCGCCGATCGCCTCGGTCGCATCCGCGCTGGCATAAAGCGGCGCGCCCTCGCGTACCGGCGCCCGGCCTTCCGGCCGCAGCCCGACGCGCTTGCGCGCCGTGCCGGCGTCGAGTTGCGCCAAAATCCTGTCCGCGCCGCGGAAGCCGCCCGGCCGTGCGCCGCCGGACCGGCGGCTCTTCTGGATCGACCAGCTCAGCCCGCCCTCGACCGGCGTGGTGGTGGTGTCGATGTCATGGCCGTAGAGGCAGAGCCCGGCTTCGAGCCGCAGGCTGTCGCGGGCGCCGAGCCCGATCGGCAGCACGTCGGGATTGCCCAGCAGCGCCTCCGCGAACGCCTCCGCGCCATCGGCCGGCACCGAAATCTCGAAACCGTCCTCGCCGGTGTAGCCGGAGCGCGAGACATTGCAGGGCAGGCCGTTCAGGCTGAGTTCGGCGACGTCCATGAATTTCAGCCCGGCGACGTCTGCACAGAATTGCGCCAGCGCGGCTTCCGCCTTCGGCCCCTGCAGCGCCAGCAGCGCGCGCCCGGTCAGCGCCGTGATCTCGCAGGTTTCCGACAGATGCGCGCGCAGATGCGCCTCGTCCTCGGCCTTGCAGGCGGCGTTGACCACCAGGAACAGCCGGTCGCCGAGATTGGTGACCATCAGATCGTCGAGGATGCCGCCGGCTTCATTGGTGAATTGCGCGTAGCGCTGGCGGCCGGGGGCGAGCGCGGCGATGTCCTGCGGAATCAGGGATTCCAGCGCCCGGGCGGCGTCGTCGAGCCGGCCGGATTTGGCGCGCAGCTCGATCTGGCCCATATGCGAGACGTCGAACAGGCCGACCTTGGCGCGGGTGTGGAGGTGTTCCTTCAGCACGCCCTGCGCGTATTGCACCGGCATGTCGTAGCCCGCGAACGGCACCATCTTTCCGCCGCGCGCCAGATGCAGCGCGTGGAGCGGCGTTCGTTTCAGGGCAGCAGTATCGTCACGGGCAAGCATGTCCAGGCTCCCACGGTTCCCGAGACCTATCTCTCGTCACCATTCGAGCCCCATCTGTCGCTGCGCCTGAGAGCATTATCCCGTCGGCGGACCCCGCATTGGGCTTGCGCCCGACCGGGTCTCTTTCCAGATGTCATTGCGTCGCGCGGTCCGTTTGCCTGAG
Organism: Rhodopseudomonas sp. NSM; assembly: GCF_052445935.1. Lineage (NCBI taxonomy): Bacteria > Pseudomonadati > Pseudomonadota > Alphaproteobacteria > Hyphomicrobiales > Nitrobacteraceae > Rhodopseudomonas > Rhodopseudomonas sp. NSM. Next base: position 106,506 of record NZ_JBQTCH010000003.1, read on the forward strand.
AGTTTCCGGGGCGGTTGCTCCTTCGGCGCCGGCCCCCCTTCACTGAAGAATTGGGCCGATCTCTCCCGACGCGACTTAGTCCTAACAGCTAAGACACAAACACGGCTTCAACAAGGCTGTCAACGCGGCTCGGGGAGCTATCAACGGTCCTGCAAAGGGGCCTGGTGACCGCCCGGCCGAGAACCGGGGCCGGGTGGCAAACAACTGAATTTGTGCCCACTTTCTGGACAGCGCGCGGCCTCGCGTCTAAAAGGCAGGGCACCCGGACAGAGGTGGACCCCAGCGGGCGTTTCGCGGGCATCCCGGACGATTGGACGAACATGAGCGGCGTTAACGATATCAGGTCTGCGTTTCTGAACTACTTCGCGAAAAACGGTCACGACATCGTGCCGTCGTCGCCGCTGGTGCCGCGCAACGATCCGACATTGATGTTCACCAATGCGGGCATGGTGCAGTTCAAGAACGTCTTCACCGGGCTGGAGAAGCGGCCGTATCAGCGCGCCACCACCTCGCAGAAATGCGTGCGCGCCGGCGGCAAGCACAACGACCTCGACAATGTCGGCTACACCGCGCGGCATCTGACCTTCTTCGAAATGCTCGGCAACTTCTCGTTCGCCGACTACTTCAAGGAGGAGGCGATCGAGCTTGCCTGGAACCTGATCACCCGCGACTTCGGCCTCAACAAGAACCAGTTGCTGGTCACGGTGTATCACACCGACGACGAGGCGGCGTCGTACTGGAAGAAGATCGCCGGCTTCTCCGACGACCGCATCATCCGGATTCCGACCTCGGACAATTTCTGGGCGATGGGCGACACCGGCCCGTGCGGCCCGTGTTCGGAGATCTTCATCGATCGCGGCGAGCACATTTTCGGCGGCCCCCCCGGCTCGCCGGAAGAGGATGGCGACCGCTTCCTCGAATTCTGGAATCTCGTCTTCATGCAGTACGAGCAGGTGACGAAGGACGAGCGCGTGCCGCTGCCGCGTCCGTCGATCGACACCGGCATGGGCCTGGAGCGGATGGCGAGCATCCTGCAGGGCGTCGAGAGCGTGTTCGAGACCGATCTGTTCCGCAGCCTGATCGACGCCACTGCGTCGGCGCTCGGCCGCGGCCCGACCGAGCAGGACGCGGCATCGTTCCGCGTCATCGCCGATCATCTGCGCTCGTCCTCGTTCCTGATCGCCGACGGCGTGCTGCCCTCGAACGAAGGCCGCGGCTACGTGCTGCGCCGGATCATGCGCCGCGCGATGCGCCACGCCCAGCTGCTCGGCGCCAGCGAGCCGCTGATGTGGCGGCTGGTGTGGGCGCTGGTGCGCGAGATGGGCCAGGCCTATCCGGAGCTGGTGCGCGCCGAGGCGATGATCGAGGAAACCATGCGTCTGGAAGAAACCCGCTTCCGCAAGACGCTGGACCGCGGCCTCGCGATTCTCGACGAGAAGAGTGCGTCGCTGAAGAAGGGCGACATGTTCGACGGCGACACCGCGTTCACGCTGTACGACACTTATGGTTTTCCGCTCGATCTGACCCAGGATGCGCTGCGCAACCGCGGCATCGGCGTCGACATCGCCTCGTTCACCGACGCGATGGATCGCCAGCGCGCCAAGGCGCGCGCCTCGTGGACGGGCAGCGGCGAGGCGGCGACGGAAGCGGTGTGGTTCTCGTTGCGCGACAGGCTCGGCGCCACCGAATTCCTCGGCTACGACACCGAGACCGCCGAGGGCGTGGTCACCGCCCTGGTCAGGGACGGCGCCGAAGTCGATGAGCTGAAGGCCGGCGACAGCGGCGCGATCGTGATGAACCAGACGCCGTTCTATGCGGAGTCGGGCGGTCAGGTCGGCGACACCGGCGTGCTGAGCGGCGAGGGCGTGCGCTTCCGCGTCACCGATACGCTGAAGAAGGCCGGCGATCTGTTCGTGCATCTCGGCACGGTCGAACAGGGCACGATCCAGCGCGACATCGCGCTGGCGCTCGACGTCGACCACGCCCGCCGATCGTCGATCCGCGCCAATCACTCGGCGACGCATCTGCTGCACGAGGCGCTTCGGCAAGTGCTCGGCGATCACATCGCGCAGAAGGGCTCGATGGTCGCGCCGGACCGGCTGCGCTTCGACTTCGTGCACCAGAAGCCGATCTCGCCGGATGAACTGCGCCGCGTCGAGGACATCGCCAACGACATCGTGCTCGAGAATGACGAAGTCACCACGCGGCTGATGGCGGTCGACGACGCCCGCGAGGCCGGGGCGCGCGCGCTGTTCGGCGAGAAATACGGCGACGAGGTCCGCGTCGTGTCGATGGGCAAGGCCGCCCGCGATCACGGCTCCAACGCGCTCGGCTGGTCGGTCGAACTGTGCGGCGGCACCCATGTGAAGCGCACCGGCGACATCGGCCTGGTGTCGATCACCGGCGAGAGCGCGGTCGCCTCGGGCGTGCGCCGGATCGAGGCGCTGACCGGGCGCTACGCGCGGCAGAGCGCCAATGCGGCGATCAATACCGCCAAGCAGGCCGCCGCCGAACTGCGTACCACGGTCGACGACATGCCGGCGCGGATCGCGGCGCTGATGGACGAGCGCAAGAAGCTCGAGCGCGAACTCTCCGACGCGCGCAAGAAGCTGGCGATGGGTGGCGGCGGCGGCGGCGGCGCGGCCGATGGCGGCGCGGATGTGCGCGACGTCGGCGGCGTCAAGCTGATGGCGCGCGCGGTCGAAGGCATCGAGATCAAGGATCTCAAGAGTCTGGTCGATCAGGGCAAGAAGCAGCTCGGCTCCGGCGTCATCGCGCTGATCGCCAAGAGCGAGGACGGCAAGGGCTCGATCGTGGTCGGCGTCACGCCGGATCTGGTGGCGCGGTTCTCCGCGGTGGACCTTGTGCGCAAGGCGTCCGAAGTGCTGGGCGGCAAGGGCGGCGGCGGCAAGCCCGACATGGCGCAGGCCGGCGGCCCCGACGGCTCCAAGGCGCAGGCCGCGCTCGACGCCATCGCCGCGGCAATCGGCGGCTGAGCCGGTCCGATGTCGCAGGCGCTGGCGTGGCGGGTCGAGCAGGCCTGCCTCGACGCCTGGCCGGCGCTGCGCAGCGCGATGCATGGCGACTGGTTGCTGCGGTTCGGCGAGGGCGTGTCGCGCCGCGCCAATTCGGTCAACCCGCTGCACGACCGCGTCGACACCATCGCGGACGATCTCGCTTACTTCGCGCGGACCTTTCGCGCGCACGGCCTGCCGCTGATCGTGCGGGTGCCGTCGCTGCTCGCCGGCGCGGGCCGGATCGATCGCGAACTCGATGACCACGGCTTCGGCCGCGAGGGCGAGACCTGCACGCTGTTTCGCGCTTTCGGCGACGATCGCTTCGCGGCCGATCCCGACGTGACGATCGCTGCGGCCGCCGATGCCGGATGGCTCGCCGCGATCGCCCGGCTGCAGCAGCAGACCCCGGCCCATGCGGCGATCTACGCCCGCGTGATCGATGCGATCGCGCTGCCGGCCGGCTTCATGGCGCTCCGCCGCGACGGCGTGATCGTCGCCTCCGCTTACGGCGTGCTGCACGACGATCTGCTGGTCTGCGAATCGGTCGTCGTCGACGCGGCGCTGCGCGGGCAGGGACTGGCGCGGCGGATGATGATGGCCCTGTTCGCCTGGGCGCGTGATCACGGCGCGAAAGGCGTGTGCCTGCAGGTCGTCGCCGACAATGTCGCCGGCCGCGCGCTGTATGCGAGCCTGGGGCTCGAAACCGAGCTGTACCGCTACTGCTATCGGCGGGCGGCGAAGTAGTTAGCTTTCTCCGTCATTCCGGGGCGCTCGCGCAGCGAGCGAACCCGAAATCCCGAGCTTGTCACGAAAAACGTCAAACAACGCGAGATTCCGGATCGCCGCTCCGCGGCGTCCGGAATGACGGTGCCTGGCGTGAATGACGGCGTCGGAGTGATCGCTCAGACGACCGCGCTCGCTGGCATTTCGATCGTCTGCGGCGGCAGTGCGGCGTGCGCTTCATCGACGCAGAACTTCACGGCGTCCCGCAGCGTCAGAACGGTCGCATCGGCCTGCGCCGACTCGTTGGTGTCGGCAACCTTCGGGTCTTCCGCTGACCAAAGTGCGACGATGATCTTCGCATGCGGCGCCTTGCGGCGCAGGCGGCGCACGGCGTAGCGGATATGGGCGGTGTTCGACGCCTCCAGATACGACAGGCAGATCAGCGCGACGTTCGACACGTCGAGGCCGAAAATGTTCTTGGTCGACAGCGCGCTGGACGGCTCGACCCGGGCGCCGATGCCGTGGACGCGGCAGAGGTGGGCCAGCATCAGCGCCGCGGCCTCGTCCAGCTGGCTGCGCCCGCCGATGCACAGCACGGGCGCTTCGCCCTGCCATTCCCGCTTCAGATCGCTCGGCTTCAGCATCGGGATGTCGTCGCCGGCGCTGTCGCCCGACGTCTCCTCCACCGCGGCTGCCGCCTCGGCGTCGGTGGTGGTCTGGTCGCCGTCCGGCTCCTGATCGACCTCGTCGGTGAGGTCGTCAGTAAACTCCTGCACCGTCTCCTTGATCCGGGTCAGCCGCACCAGGTCGAGGGCGTCGCGGTCGAGGTCGGCCTGGGCAAGTTGCAGGCCCTTCAGGGCGACGTCGTCGTAGTAGGACGACAGCGAGCGTTCCTTCAGGAACTGCTCGGCCTTCTCGGCCGCTTCGGTGGGATCTCCCGCCAGCATCCGCTGGTAGAAGATCTCCGGCGGCGACAGCGCAGGCCGATCCCCGAACATCACGTCGAGAAACGCGAGGCGCTCGACGTGCCGCCCCAGCACCACAAGACAGACCGTCAGCGGCGTCGCGAGCACAAGTCCGATCGGTCCCCACAGCGCCGTCCAGAAAGTCGCCGAAATCACCACGGCGACCGGCGACAGCCCGGTGCTGCGGCCATACACCATCGGTTCGATCACATGGGCGATCGCAGGCTCGATCACGAAGAACAGCAGCGCCGTCCACACCAGCATCGACCAGCCGGGATCGACCGCGACCGCCAGGGTCAGCGGGAAGGCCGCGGCGATGATCGATCCGATATACGGCACGAAGCGAAGCACCGCGGCCAGAATGCCCCACAGCGTAGGGCTCGGAACGCCGATGATCCAAAGCCCGATGCCGATCAGGACGCCGAACCCGGAATTGATCAGCAACTGATTGAGAAACAGCCGACTGAGCCGGCTGGCCGCATCGTCGAGCGCCGCGGTGGTGCGCTGCAGATCATGCGCGCCGGCGAGACGGATCAGCCGGTTGCGCAGATCCTCCCGCTGCAGAAGAATGAAGATGACGAAGATCACGATGATGCCGGTGGTGGCGAGTGGCGACACCAGCGGGGCGATCAGGGAGCGCAGATTGGCCAGGGTCCCTGGATCGGGCTGCAGCACTTCGACCGGGACGGGCGTGACGGGCCGCGACGCCAAGGTGTTCGACGGCGGATTGGTCAGCGACGGCGGGGGAGCATTGGTCGGCTTGTTGAGCTCCTTGCTGAGATCCTGCAGCATGCCGCCGGCCCGCTCCAGCGTCGTGGAGCCGCCGGTGACGCCGCGCAGCGAGGTGATCTTGGACTGGATCGTCGACTGATATTGCGGCAGATCGCCGGCCAGCCGCGACAGCTGCGTCGCGATCAGGCTTCCGAGCGCGAAGATCACCGCGAATGCGAGCAGCACGGTGACGATGGCGGCGATCGCGCGCGGCACATGCCACGACTGCAACAGGTTGACCGGGCGGGCCAGCACAAAGCTGAGCAGGATCGCGAGCGCGACCGGGACGAACACCTCGCGGCCGACATACAGCGCCGAAATGATGATGACGGCCAGGATCGTGACGGCGCAGGCGCCGACCAGACCGGCGACGTCTCTGAGGGATTGGGTTTTGCCCAGCTTCATCGGTTCGACGCTTTGGTGAGTTGATGATCGGACCGGCGATGCCGTCGAGGATGACTTAGTACCTGCGGAATCCGCCTCCGCGGACCAGCCGGAGGATGAGCAGCAGAAGGACCGCGCCGATGGTCGCGTTGATGATCGCGCGAACGATGCCGGCTCCGAGCTGGATGCCGAGCTGCGGCAACAGCCAGCTGCCGATCAGGGCGCCGACGACGCCGATCAGGAGGTCGCCGATCAGCCCGAAGCCGGCCCCGCGGACGATCTGGCCGGCCAGCCAACCGGCAATGATGCCGACGAGGAGAATGACGACCAGGCTTTCGCCGGACATGTTCATTAAAGGAAACTCCGTACGGCGGGGCGCCGATCATCGATAAGTGCCGCCGAGGTTGTGAGTTCCGTGCGCCCGGCAAGTCTTGCGTCCGGTCGGACGGCGGCAGATCAAAAGGAAACAGCCATGGCGGCGGGGTCGCGGTCGGCGCGCTTCCGGCGATGCGCCGCGGCGGCGATCAATCGAGGGATTTCCTCCCGATTGAGTTCTTGATCCTGACGCGTGCGCAGGCCCATCCAGATTGCGGGTTCGCGCTGCGCCCCCGCCACGGGGCACACGGATTATTCCGCCGTCACACCCTGTCTCACCTGCTTCTTCCGGGCGTCGCGTTCGTCGTGGATGATGGCGATCACCTTGCCGGCAGGCATGCCGACGGTCTGCAGTACGGTGCTCGCGATTTCGAAGCTCGCCTCCAGCACTTCTCGGACGACGTCGGTGGCGCCGAGCTTGAACAGCCGCACGGCGTGTTCGGCGTCGCGGGCGCGGACGATCACCGGGAGGTCGGGGCGTTCGGCCCGTGCCGCAGCGACGACGTGCTCGGCGGCGCTCGCGTCGTGCATCGTCACCACCAGCGCCGTCGCTTCGTCGAGCCCGCATTTGCGCAGGAAGGCGCGCTGCGTCGCGTCGCCGTAGATGAGATTATGTCCGGCCTTGCGCGCCTTTCGCACCGCCTCGGGGTCGATCTCGATGCCGATGAACGGCTTGTCCTGCTTCTTGAGAATGTCGCCGAGGATGCGGCCGACGCGGCCGTAGCCGACCACGATGATGCGGCCCGCCTCGGTGGGGCCGGGATCGCCGTCGCCATCGGCCAATGCCGTGGCCTTGTGGACGCGTTTGCTGGCTTTGCGGCTCAGCCGCGCCAGATATGGCGTCAGCAGCATGGTGCCGGACGACACCAGCAGCATGAACTGCTCGACCTCACGGGTGACGAGCCCCGATGAACTGGCCAGCCCGAGCACGAGGAAGGCGAATTCGCCGCCGCCGGCGAGCAGCAGGCTCGCTTCCGCCACCACCGGCCACGACAGCCCGAAGCCCCGCGTCAGCGCCGCGATCAGCACCGCCTTCAGCGCCAACATGCCGAACACCGAGGCTGCGACCATCCCCGGATAGCTCGCCACCTCGGCGAGGTCGATCCGCATCCCGACCGAGATGAAGAACAGCCCGAGCAGCATGCCCTTGAACGGCTCGATGTCGACCTCGACCTGGCGGCGGAATTCGGTCTCGGCCAGCACCAGCCCGGCGAGGAAGGCGCCGAGCGCCATCGACAGCCCGGCGACGTGGGTCAGCAGCGAGGTGCCGACCACCACGAACAGGATCGTCGCCATGAACAGTTCGCGGTTGTTGGTGTGCGCCACCAGCCGGAACAGGCGGCGCAAGACCAGCCGCCCGAAACCGATGATCAGCAGGATCGCGGCGGCGGCCTGCAGCATCGCCAGGCCCAGGCCGTACCAGATCGATCCGGCCGCGGCTGCGCCGGCGCCCGCGCCGCCGGCCGACTTGCCCAGCACCACGATCAGGAACAGAATCGGCACCACCGCGAGATCCTGCGCCAGCAGCACCGAGAAGATGCTGCGCCCGGCGACGGTCGCCAGCCGCTTCTGCTCGGCGAGGAGCTGCAGCACGATCGCGGTCGACGACAGCGCCAGACAGGCGCCGATCACCAGGCTGGCTTCGACGGTGTTGCCGAATCCCAGCGCGATGCCGCTGATCGCCGCCGTGGTCAGAATGACCTGCGACATGCCCAGCCCGAACACCAGACGGCGCATCGTCCACAGCCGGTCGAACGACAGCTCCAGCCCGATGGTGAACAGCAGGAAGGCGACGCCGAGCTCGGCCAATCGGTCGACCGCGTCTTGCGAGGTGATGGTAATCGCCTGCAGCCAAGGGATACCTTCGCCGATCCGGCCGAGGCTGTAGGGGCCGAGCACCAGCCCGGCAACCAGGAAACCGAGCACCGGGCTGATGCGCAGCCGCGCCATCAGCGGAATGAGCACACCGGCGGTCCCGAGAAACACCAGGGCCTCCCGGTAGACGCCGATATCGCTTGCTGCTGCCATGATGGTCCATCAATCACGGCGTTGCCGCGTCGGCGAGGGGTTCGATCAAATTGCGTCGAGCTGTGGCAAAAAATCGCAAATTCGTCCTCAATGCCAGCGCAATTTGCGGCCTTCGATCGATTGCGATCGCTGCGGCGATGGGTAGCCGGATCGAAGGTGGCATCTCGCGTCGTCATGCCACACAACGGGTTTATGGAACACAACACCCCTCTCATTTCCACCATCGTGGCCGGCCTGGTGCTGGCTTTCATGTTCGGTGTCGCGGCGCAGCGGCTGCGCGTGTCGCCGCTGGTGGGCTATCTGCTCGCCGGCGTCGTGATCGGTCCGTTCACGCCCGGCTACGTCGCCGACCAGCGCCTTGCCAACGAACTCGCCGAGATCGGCATCATCCTGCTGATGTTCGGCGTCGGCCTGCATTTCTCGCTGAAGGATCTGCTGTCGGTGAGGAGGATCGCGATCCCCGGCGCGGTGGTGCAGATCGGCGTCGCGACGGCGCTCGGCGTCGGCCTCGGTCATACGCTCGGCTGGACGTTCGGGGGTGGGCTGGTGTTCGGCCTGGCGCTGTCGGTGGCGAGCACCGTGGTGCTGCTGCGCGCGTTGCAGGAGCGCCGTCTGATCGACAGCAATCGCGGCCGGATCGCGGTCGGCTGGCTGATCGTCGAGGATCTGGCGATGGTGCTGACGCTGGTGCTGCTGCCGGCGGTGGCGGGCCTGCTCAAGGGCGAGGCCAATGGCGCGAGGTGGGACAGCGTGGCGCTGCCGATCGCGCTGACGCTCGGCAAGGTCGCCGCCTTCGTGGCGTTCATGCTGGTGGTCGGCCGCCGCGTGATCCCGTGGATGCTGCACTATGTGGCGCATACCGGCTCGCGCGAGCTGTTTCGCCTCGCGGTACTGGCGATCTCGCTCGGCGTGGCGTTCGGCGCGGCGATGCTGTTCGACGTGTCGTTCGCGCTCGGCGCGTTCTTCGCCGGCATGATCCTGTCGGAATCCGAGCTCAGCCAGCGCGCCGCCAACGAGACACTGCCGCTGCGCGACGCCTTCGCGGTGCTGTTCTTCGTCTCGGTCGGCATGCTGGTCGATCCCGGCATCCTGATCCGCGAGCCGCTGCCGGTGCTCGCCACCGTGCTGATCATCATTTTCGGCAAATCGCTGGCGGCGTTCCTGATCGTGCGGCTGTTCGGCCACCCGACGATGACGGCGCTGACGATCTCAGCCAGCCTGGCGCAGATCGGCGAATTCTCCTTCATCCTCGCCAGCCTCGGCGTCAGCCTTGCCTTGTTGCCGGAGCGTGGCCGCGATCTGGTGCTGGCCGGTGCGATCATTTCGATCCTGCTCAATCCGCTGATGTTCGCGCTGCTCGATCGCTTCGGCATGCGCGAGTCGCTGTCGAAGGCGAAGGTGAAAGCGCCCGATCCGGACGCCCAGGCGAAGACCGCGCCGGGCGCGGGGGCCCCGCCGGCGCATCACGACGGCCACGTCGTGCTGATCGGCTACGGCCGGGTCGGCTCCACCGTCAGCGCGGCGCTGCGCCAGGACGGCGCGGTCTTCGTGGTGATCGAGAATGACGCCGAACGCGTGGCGCAGCTGCTGCGCGAGGGGATCGCCGCGATCGGCGGCAACGCCGCCGCGCCGGAGATGCTGGAAGCCGCCGGGATCGCCAGCGCGCGCGGCCTGCTGGTGGCGATCCCCGACGCCTTCGAGGGCGGCCAGATCGTCGCCAAGGCGCGTGCGCTGAATGCCGAGCTTCCGATCATCGCCCGCGCGCATTCGGCCGAGGAGGTCGCGCACCTGAAGTCCAACGGCGCCGACGTGGTGATCATGGGCGAGGACGAGATCGCCAAGGCGATGGTGACGAGACTGGGCCACCCGGCCTAGCGGCGAAGTGGTCGATGTTGCAGCCGGTCATGCCGGCGCGCGCAGCGCTCAAGCCGCGCAGATCGTGCTGCGCAAAAACGCAAAGCCGAGCGCCTGACTCTGCGCCTGCTTGGTGTTGTCGACCGCGCCGGAATGGCCGCCCGCGACGGTTTCGTCGAACCACACCGGCTGCCCCAAGGCCTGCAGCCGGGCCGCCATTTTGCGGGCGTGGCCGGGGTGCACTCGATCGTCGGTGCGGTTGGTGGTGATGAAGATCGGCGGGTAGGGTTTCTCGCCACCCGCCAGATGATAAGGCGAGAAGCGGCGGATGAACTGCCACTCCTCGGGATTTTCCGGGTCGCCATATTCGGCGATCCAGCTCTGCCCGGCGAGTAGTTTGGTGTAGCGCGCCATGTCGAGCAGCGGCACGCTGCACCAGATCGCGCCGAACAACTCCGGATAACGCGTCAGCATGTTGCCGACCAGCAATCCGCCATTGCTGCCGCCGTGGCAGGCGAGTTTGGCTGCGGTGGTGACGCCGCTCGCCGCGAGATCGCGTGCGACCGCTGCGAAGTCGTCATGCGCGACGTGCTTCGTCGCCTTGCGGGACGCCAGATGCCAGGACGGGCCGAACTCGCCGCCACCGCGGATATTGGCGAGCGCATAGACATGACCTCGCTCGAGCCACAGCTTGCCGACCACGCTCATGTAAGACGGCGTCAGCGACACCTCGAAGCCGCCATAGCCATAGAGAATCGTCGGCCGCGGCGGGCCGCCGGCGGACAAGTGCCTGCCGATCAGGAAATACGGAATCCGGGTCCCGTCGGCCGCGAGTGCGTGGCGCTGTTCGACCTCGATCCCGGTTGCGTCGAACGAGGCCGGAGCGCGCTTCAGCAATTCCGGGGCGCCTTCGCCGGTCCACAGCGCCGTCGTGGTCGGCTGGTCGAAGCCGGTTGCCGTCAGCACCAGTTCGCGGCCCAGTTCGGGCTCGTCCTCGCCGCCGAAATTCTCCGCATAGATCGAGGCGTTGTCCGGCAGGTCGGGCAGGGCGCGGCTGCTCCAGCCGCCTTCTCCGCGGCTGGCGAGCTCGATGCGGCCGCGGACGTCGTCGAGGATCTGCAACACCACGCCGTGGCGTGTTTCCAGCCAGGACTGCAGCGACCGGGTCGGGGTCGGCGCGAAGACGATCTCGAAATCGCGCGCGCCCGCAAGGAAACGATCGAGCCCGATCACCGCCAACGCTCCGGCGGCGATGGTCCGGTCGCCGACGCGCCAGTCCTCTTTCGGACTGAACAACAGGTCGGCGGCATTGAGCGAGATCGATACCTGCTCCGGCAGGTCGAGCCGAAGCCGCTGGCCGGCGAAAGCGCCATGTTGCGGCTCGACGAAGATCTGCGCGCGGGTGAAATCCAGCGCCCGCCAATAGGCGACCGCCTCGTGGGTCGGCCGGCGATTGACGCTGAACCAGGCAGCGACGTCCTCCTTCTCGACCTCGAACACGATCTCGGCGGCGTCGAGCGGGGTGCCGCGGCGCCATTTGCGCACCAGCCGGCCGTAGCCGGCCGCCGTGCTGTCTTCGGCTCCGAGCGCACTGCCGAACAGGATGGTGTCCTGATCGAGCCAGTCGGCGCGGGTCTTGGCCTGCGGGATTGCAAATCCGCCATCGACGAAGCGCTTGGTTGCGAGATCGAATTCGCGGAGTTCGACTGCGTCGGTGCCGTTGAACGAAAGGCTGACCAGCGCCCGCGTTTTGTCCGGCGAGCGCACCGCGCCGGCGAACGCCCAGGACACGCCCTCGGCGGCATTCAGCGCATCGATGTCGAGCAGCAGTTCCCAATCCGGCGTGACGCTGCGATAGCTCGCGAGGGTGGTGCGGCGCCAGAGCCCGCGCGGATGCGCCTTGTCCTTCCAGAAATTATAGAGGTGGTCGCCGGATTTGTGTACGAACGGGATGCGGTCATCGGCATTCAGGATGTCGAGCACGGCGTCGAAATCGGCGATGTAGGCGGCATCGCAGAATTGCGCTCTGGTAAGCGCATTCTGCGCCTCGACCCAGCCCACGGCCCGGTCGCCTTCGATCTCCTCCAGCCACAGCAGATCGTCGTCGGCGCCGTCGGCCGGATTGCCCGATGAGGTCATTGCACACCTGTCCCAAACAAAAGCCCGGGCGCGGGTCCCGGGCTTTCAGATCATGGAGTTCGATCGCCCACGCCTGTCGCGCGAGCCTGCGCTCAGGCGGCCTTCGGCTCGCTCATCGCCTTGTGGAGGTTCTGCGCGACCTTGTCGAGGAAGCCCTCGGTCGACAGCCAGCGCTGGTCGGCGCCGACCAGCAGCGCGAGGTCCTTGGTCATGGCGCCGGCTTCGACGGTCTCGACGCAGACCTTCTCCAGCGTGTCGGCGAACTTCGCCAGTTCCTCGTTGCTGTCGAGCTTGGCGCGATGGGCGAGGCCGCGGGTCCAGGCGAAGATCGAGGCGATCGAATTGGTCGAGGTCGCCTTGCCCTTCTGGTGCTCGCGATAGTGCCGGGTGACGGTGCCGTGGGCGGCTTCGGCTTCCACCGTCTTGCCGTCCGGGGTCATCAGCACCGAGGTCATCAGGCCGAGCGAACCGTAGCCCTGCGCCACGGTGTCGGACTGCACGTCGCCGTCGTAGTTCTTGCAGGCCCAGACGTAGCCGCCCGACCATTTCAGCGCCGAGGCGACCATGTCGTCGATCAGCCGGTGCTCGTAGGTCAGGCCCTTGGCGTCGTAGTCCTTCTTGAACTCGGCGTCGAAGATCTCCTGGAAGATGTCCTTGAAGCGCCCATCATAGACTTTCATGATGGTGTTCTTGGTCGACAGATACACCGGATAGTTCCGGATCAGGCCGAAATTCAGCGAGGCGCGGGCGAAGTCCCTGATCGACTCGTCGAGGTTGTACATCGACATCGCGACGCCGGCGCCGGGCGCCTTGAACACTTCGCGCTCGATCACCTGGCCGTCGTCGCCGACGAACTTCATCGTCAGCGTGCCGGGGCCGGGGAACTTGATGTCGGTCGCGCGGTACTGGTCGCCATAGGCGTGGCGGCCGATCACGATCGGCTTGGTCCAGCCCGGCACCAGCCGGGGCACGTTCTTGCAGATGATCGGCTCGCGGAAGATCACGCCGCCGAGAATGTTGCGGATGGTGCCGTTCGGCGACTTCCACATGTTCTTGAGGCCGAATTCCTCCACCCGCGCTTCGTCCGGGGTGATGGTGGCGCATTTGACGCCGACGCCGACCTGCTTGATGGCGTTCGCCGCATCGATGGTGACCTGATCGTCGGTCTTGTCGCGGTGCTCCATGCCCAGATCGAAATACATCAGCTCGACATCAAGGAACGGCGTGATCAGCTTGTCCTTGATCATCTGCCAGATGATCCGGGTCATCTCGTCGCCGTCGAGTTCGACGACGGGGTTGGTCACCTTGATTTTCGCCATGCGGGATCGGGCCTTCTTTGAGACAGCGCTTCGTTCTGGGCGGGATTGGGCGTGAGCCGCGCCCGCTATAGCACCGGCCTGCGCACGCCGAAAGGTGAATGGACGGGCAAAATGGCAGGAATTGCAGCGCTCCGGGGTGACGGCCGGACGGCTTACGGGCGCGGGCGCCGGCGGCCGCGCGAAACTCGCCGCTCATGCATCGGATGAACCCGCGCTTCAGGTTCTTAGCGAATCGTCAAAATTCACGGTAAACGCATTATTTCGCTTGAGAAATTCCGCCGGAATTGGCACCCCGGAGATCGCGGAACGGGGCCGCGGCGGCCGCCTTGTTCAAGCTCCGCTATAATCTCAACACGCATGCGCTGCGCGCCCTCGGTCGACCCCGAGGGCTGTTCTCGGAAAGCTCGTTTCATGGCCGGTTCCGGCACCGATAAATCCAAGCCTGCGGCAGACCTGGCCGGCCCCGTTGTGATTCTCGTTGAACCTCAACTGGGCGAGAATATCGGGATGTGCGCCCGCGCCATGGGTAATTTCGGCCTGAAACGTTTACGTCTGGTGAAGCCGCGCGACGGCTGGCCGAATGTCCATGCCCGCCGCTCGGCCTCCGGCGCCGATCACATCCTCGACGCGGTCGAGCTGTTCGACACGGTGCAGGACGCGGTGGCCGACTGCACGCTGCTGTTCGCCACCACCGCGCGCGCACACGATCAGGCCAAGCCGGTGCGCGGGCCGGAGGCGGCGGCGCAGGAGATGATCACCGCGGCCGCGAGCGGCGGCACCGCCGGCATCCTGTTCGGCCGCGAGCGCTACGGCCTGCAGAACGAGGAGGTGGCGCTCGCCAACCGCATCGTCACCTTCCCGGTCAATCCCGCCTTCGCCTCGCTCAACCTCGCCCAGGCCGTGCTGCTGATGGGCTACGAATGGTTCAAGCACGCCACCGGCGGCGCGCTGCCCTATGCGATGCCGGAGCGCTCCGAGCCCGCGTCGCAGCACCAGATGACCGCGTTCTTCGACAACCTCGTCGCCGAGCTCGACCGCGTGGAGTTTCTGCGCCCGCCGGAGAAGCGCGACACCATGCTGGTGAACCTGCGCAACATCTTCACCCGGATGGATCCGACCAGGCAGGACATCCACACGCTGCACGGCGCGGTGATGGCGATCGCGGAAGGGCGCAAGGGCCCCGCCAAGGGCGGCGTGCTCGACGGCGCGCAGGCGACCAAGCTGCGCGCGCTCTTGGCCGAACGCGCCGCCGCGGGCCATGGCGACGACGCCGGCTCGATGCGCGGTCTCGCCCGCATGCTCCGCCGCAATCCGACCGACGCCGAGCGGCTGCTGTGGGAGCATCTGCGCAAGGACCGCCGCTTCGCAGGGACCTTCAAGCGCCAGACCCCGGTCGGCCGCCACATCCCGGATTTCGTCTCGTTCCCCCACCGCATCGCGATCGAACTGGTCAACCCCGACGAGAGCGACGCGATCGCGACCGACCGCGCCGCGCGCAAGGAGTGGCTGGAGGCGCGGGACTACCGTGTGGTGCTGATCGAGGCCGCGGCGGTGGAGCGAGATATCGCCGAAGTGCTGGGCGGGCTGGAGGCGGTGCTGAAGGGGTAGGCGAGCGGATCGCCGGCGGGAGACGCCGTGCTGGGCCGACAGCGC
Source organism: Rhodopseudomonas sp. NSM (assembly GCF_052445935.1). NCBI lineage: Bacteria > Pseudomonadati > Pseudomonadota > Alphaproteobacteria > Hyphomicrobiales > Nitrobacteraceae > Rhodopseudomonas > Rhodopseudomonas sp. NSM. The sequence goes on from NZ_JBQTCH010000003.1 coordinate 121,734, forward strand.
AGGTCAGTCGGGGTCAGATGGAATGTGGCGTTCGAGGTCCATGCGATCATGCAGAATACGCACGATGTCGATCATGCCGTCAGGCGCGGTGCGGTACATCAGAAAATGACGTCCATGCCGGCCCCGTCGCGCAACATGGAGCGTGCGAAGGCCTGACATGATGTCGTCCCGCGCCTTCGAGCCTGCGAGGTGGGGGCCTTCGGCGAGTTCGCCGATCGCCTGAATGAGCGTGTCCCGATAAACGCGCGCTTGTTTTGTGCCGAACGTCTCGGTGGTCCATTTGACGATGTTGGCAAAGTCGACTTCCGCTGGAGCGCCAAGGCGAACGCGCCATCTGCGGCCGGCCATGACAGATCTATTCGGCGGTGCGGGAGATGATCGTCTCGGAGAGATCGTTCAAAAAGCTTTGCAGCTCTTCGATCGTCCTGAACTCTTTGGACTCACCTCGATCCAGTGCGCCGATGCCGGCGCTGGCCGCTTCGCGCAGCGCCTGCAGCTTGCCGGCGTCTTCCACCTCGCGTTGCTCCACCAGCCGCAAGCCATCGCGCAGCACTTCGCTGGCGTTCTGGTAGCGGCCCGACTTGACGAGCGTTTCGACGAGCCTCTCTTGGCGCTCGGTCAGCACGACATTTCTGGTGGGCATCGGACACTCATGTGAAGACGACCGTATGGCATAATATGCCATATTTTCCGGGGTGCCTCAACCAGAGTGGCCACACCTTGTCGATCGGCGCGCGCTGGTCCGTTCCCGATCCGATTGACTTGCGCCCCACCGCGCGATTGGCTGATCGCAAGCGGCGATGCGCCGCGCGAACGACGATCGGGAGGGGACATGCGGACAACATCGACATCATCGCGTCGCGTCGGCTCGGGGATGGTCGCCGGGCTGGCGCTGTTGGCAGTCGCCGCGACGACGGCCGCGACCGCCGGCGCGGCCCGCGCCGACGACGTCGCCGGCACCTGGCTGCGCGACACCGGGCTGTCCAAGGTCAAGTTCGCGCCCTGCGGCGGTGCGGTCTGCGGCACGCTGGTCTGGCTCAAGCCGGGCATCGAGACGCCGGCCAAGGTCGGCCAAAAGGTGTTCTTCGACATGAAGCCGTCCGGACCGAACGCCTGGGCCGGCAGCGCCTTCAATCCGGAGGACGGCAAGACCTATTCGGGCAAGATGACGCTGGCCGGCGGCACGCTGACCACCCAGGGCTGCGCCATGGGCGGCCTGATCTGCAAATCCTCGACCTGGACGCGGTCGAACTGAGCGCAGACCGCGGCCGGCGGCGGGACCGCAGGCCGGCTCGCGACGCCGCGATCCTCGCCCCGGGCGCTCCGGCCCTGGTGGCGCGGCTGTTCGGACAGGGCGGCGCTCAGTTGTCCTCCTCGGATGATCTGCCGCCAGCCGGGCGAAAATAATCCGTCGGCAGCGGTCAAATCTGACCAGCGGGGTTTCCTCATCGGCGACACGCTTGGTGCTACGACGCACTTCATGAAAACCAGCCGTTGAGAGGACGACCGCCGTTCGCGTGCCCGCGATCATTGCCGGACTTCTCGCTGCCCGGGGAGTCGAGGTGGTGACCAGGAGCCTTGGGCAGTCATGCCCGAGACTCCTGACCCGGCGGCCGCGGTGCCGGCCAAGATCCGGCGTGCCGTCCCGATCTCGGCAGCGTGAGGACGAGGAGTTCGATGAATCATTGCAGATGGCCGAGGTCGCCTTCGCGTGGCCCGATGTCGTCCTGGTCGATCGTCCCGGACCGCGTCGTGATCGCGATCGTGTGGCGGCACCCGGGACGCCGTGACATCACCTCGTGCGGGCCGCCGGCTCGTCCGGCGGCTGTCGCTTTCGTCGACCGGGCGGGATCCTCGTCGGTCTCCGTCCATGATTGAGCGCCTGGCCTATCTCCAGTCCGTCGCCGATCGCTGCCGCGTGGTCGCCGCCGCTGCGGCGCCGAATCCGGCCGAAAGACTGATCCTGCTGGCGATCAAGCTCGAAGCGATGAAGCGCGAGCAGAGCGGGCCGCAGCCGCCACCGGGCAAATAATCCCACTTCCATCGCTCCAAGCCGGATCCGCGCGGGATCGTCGACCCGCCGCGGGCGTTCGAACCAACGCGCCAGCGCGGCGTTGCCCGCACTGGCCGAGCCGCGATAGGTTCGGCCGCAATCCCTCGTACGGAGATATCGATTGAGCGTCGCCTTCACCAAGGAAGAGAGTGCCGAAACCGCGTCGGAGACGATGCTGCCGGATCGGCCGATTTCGGAGCACCCGAACCTCGTCACCGCCGCCGGGCTGCAGGCGCTGGAAGCGCAGCTCGCGCAGGCGCGCGCCGGCGTCGAGGCCGCCGCGAAAATCGAGGACGTCAACGAGCGCCGCCGCGCCGAGGCGATCCCGGCGCGCGACCTGCGCTATTTCGACATCCGCGTCCGCAGCGCGCAACTAATGCCCGAGCCGGAGACCAACGACGTCGTCGCGTTCGGCTCCACCGTCACCTTCCGCCGCCCCGACGGCCGCGTCCAGACCTACCGCATCGTCGGCGAAGACGAAGCCGACCCGAAGCAGGGCACGATCTCGTTCGTGGCGCCGGTAGCAAGGCTGATGATGGGCAAGAGCGTCGGCGACGTGGTGGGGAAGGATGCGCAGGAGCTGGAGGTGGTGGGGGTTGGGTAGTTGGGGCCGCCTGGTCTAGTGCGCCCTTACGACCCTCTGTATGGCTGTCTCTGGCATCATACCAATTTCGAGTGCTGATTGATCGAGCTATATAGTTCTCAGTGCCGAATTCACAACAAGTGATCTTTTGCGGCATTTCGCGACGAGTGGTGACGGATAGGCGTTGCGAAAACCGAGCGTCGGGGTTGGGGGCGCAGAATGCGCGAAGTAGTCACTAGTCAGATGCGCCATAGATCGTGGTGCGTTAGGCAAGTCGATTTTGTCTATCGCCTCTGTCCAAAGGCGCTGGTTCTTCCCACGTATAGTAGTCTTCCATCTTGCGGCCCCCTCAGTCGTTCGCCTCTTGGATCAAGAAACCGTGACCATCAATGTTCGTGCTGTTACCCTGCAGCAAGCGTAGCCCGGGTGAGCGCAGCGATACCCGGGGATAGTTGATATTCTTCCTGTATGTCGCCGCGCTGATGCCGGGCGGCCCTGAGAGAGACCCTGTTGTTCTTCGTCCGGCCCATCCGTGGTGAACCCATCCTTCCATGACATCCGCGTCCTTCGCCGAGCCATTTCATCGTGCCTCAATCCGGCGATGATAACCTCGCGCCATTCTTGTCGGAGGATGTGTCATGTTACCATTGAAGTATTGTTTGCTCGCCGCGACCGCTGCTGTGTTGCTGGTCGGTCCTGTCGCCGCGCAGACGGCGCCGGCTGGGGCCGACGGGCAAAGCACGCCGGTCCGGATCCAGACCAATCTCACCTTCTTCCTGCCCGGCGCCGTGTCCGGGGACGAGCTGCCGCAGAAGATCGATCAGGCGCGCAAGATCGTCTATCAGCTGGCGATGCGGGAGTGCGAGACGCTGCGCAGCACGATCGCCAGGGACTGCAAGCTGGAATCCGTCAACAGCAATATCCGGCAGTCCGAATCCCGGCCGCAGCAGTTGCAGCAGCCCCAAGGCTATCACGTCAGCGGATCAATCCAGTCGCTGATCAGTCTGAAGCCGCAGCCTTAGCCATTCCGCCAGCCGGCGCACTCCGGCGTTAATGTTTCGCCGTGAGCCGCAGCTGGCCGGGCGAACATCCGCTCCCAGAGCTTGTGTGCATCGGCGCAGCCGCGCGCCAGATCCGGGCGGTCCGCTCCGGACGTCACGATTCGCGGTGATTCGTCGCCGCTTTGTTCCGCTGGCGTTCCGAACGTTAAGACGGGCGGGACGGGCTGTCGCAAGGTGGGACAGGTCGGCGCGCCGGATCGCTCGACCGACGCGGGCGTCGTGCTAGCCTGGCGCAAAACCAACAGGGAGCCCGCCGATGCCCGTCCCCACCGCCGCCAAGCGCGCCGCGTTCCGCAAGCTGCACGCCTCCGGCTGCTTCGTGCTGCCGAATCCGTGGGATGTCGGCTCGGCGCGGCTGTTGCAGCATCTCGGGTTTCAGGCGCTGGCCTCGACCAGTTCGGGCTATGCGTGGTCGACCGGGCGCGCCGACAATCGCGTCAGCTGCGACGACGTGCTGGCGCATCTGACGACGCTGAGCGCCGCGGTCGATCTGCCGGTCAACGCCGATTTCGAAGGCGGATTCGCCGACGCGCCCGAAGGCGTCGCCGCTAATGTCACCCGCGCGGTGGCGACCGGGATCGCCGGCCTGTCGATCGAGAATTCCACCGGCGACTCATCGCGGCCGCTGTACGACGACGCGCTCGGCGTCGAACGGATCGCGGCTGCGCGCGCCGCGATCGATGCCACTGGCGAGGACGTACTGCTGGTGGCGCGCTGCGAGGGTTTTCTGTGGGGCGAGCGCGATCTCGGCAAGACCACGGCGCGGCTGGTCGCCTTCGCCGAGGCCGGCGCCGATTGCCTGTATGCGCCGGGCGTGTCGACCGAAGCGGAGATCACCGCGCTGGTGAAGGCGATCGCGCCGAAGCCGCTCAACGTGCTGATCGTGCAGCCGACCATGACGGTCGCCGCACTCGCCGACCTCGGCGTCCGCCGCATCAGCGTGGGCGGCGCACTGGCGCGGTCGGCCTGGGCCGGGTTTCTGAACGCGGCGCGCGAGATCGCCGAGGAGGGGACGTTCACGGCATTCGCCGGGGCGGCGAAGGGGGCGGAGTTGAACGGGGTGTTCGGGGGGAAGTAGAATTTTGTCATTCCGGGGCGGCCGAAGCGCAACAAAATGCCCGGGACCAGCCCGGGCATTTCAGCATCGATTCTCCGACAAAGGGATCAGGCGCACGCCGCGGCGCGCCCGCCCGACGCGGCTTATTTGCCGGCCTTGATCTCGATCGCCGCCTGGGCGAGGAATTCGCCCATCTTCAGCCGCAGTTCCTGCTCGGACACCGTGATGCCCTTGTCGGTGAGGTCCTTGGTGACCTTGCGGATCACGTCGGCGTCGCCGGCCTCTTCGAGGTCCGAGATCACCACATCCTTGGCGTAAGCCGCGGCGGCGTCGCCGGACAGGCCGAGCTTTTCGGCCACCCACAGGCCGAGCAGCTTGGAGCGGCGCGCCTCGGCCTTGAATTTCTGCTCTTCGTCGAGCGCGAACTTCCTCTCGAAGCCTTCTTCGCGCTTGTCGAAACTGGTCATGTGCGAATTCCGATCTCTCTGCGGGGGGACGGGGCCCCGCCGGTTTGCGGTGGGCGGTTCGGATGCCTAGATATCCAGCAGGAACCACAATGACAACCGCCCACAACAGCGCAGGCGGCGGGTAAAACTTCGGTGCGACCGGCCGGATCGATTGTGCCGGGGCCCCCAATCAGCTAGGTTGCGGCAAGGCTAGGTTCTTGTTCTGTTTCCTGTTCCGGCCTTCACGGCAGCTCCGCCGTGGGTCCCAATCGTCAGACGGAGCCACCCATCCATGGATTTCAACAAAACACGGTACATCCCCATGAGCCGGCGACGTCGCATTTATGAAGGCAAGGCCAAGGTGCTGTATGAAGGCCCCGAACCTGGAACCCTGATTCAGCACTTCAAGGACGACGCTACCGCGTTCAACGCCAAGAAGCATCAGGTGATCGAGGGCAAGGGCGTCCTCAACAACCGGATCTCGGAGTACCTGTTTCAGCACCTCAACGACATCGGGGTGCCGACGCATTTCATCCGCCGGCTGAACATGCGCGAGCAACTGATCCGCGAAGTCGAGATCGTGCCGCTCGAGGTGGTGGTGCGCAACGTCGCCGCCGGCTCGCTGTCGCAGCGGCTCGGGATCGAGGAAGGCACCCAATTGCCGCGCTCGATCATCGAGTTCTATTACAAGAACGACCAGCTCAACGACCCGATGGTCTCGGAAGAGCACATCACCGCGTTCGGCTGGGCGACCCCGCAGGAGATCGACGACATCATGGCGCTGGCGATCCGCGTCAATGATTTCCTCACCGGGCTGTTTTTGGGCATCGGCATCCGCCTGGTCGACTTCAAGATGGAATGCGGCCGATTGTTCGAAAACGACATGATGCGGATCATCGTCGCCGACGAGATCTCGCCGGATTCGTGCCGGCTGTGGGACATCAAGTCGAACGAGAAGCTCGACAAGGACCGCTTCCGCCGCGACCTCGGCGGCCTCCTGGAGGCCTATACCGAAGTCGCCAAGCGCCTCGGCATCCTGATGGAAAACGAGCGCCCGGCCGGCTCCGGCCCGGTGCTGGTGAAGGGCTGACGCGCGCCGCATCCGCCGCCGTCATCCTGAGGTGCGAGCCGGCTTCGGCTCGCCTCGAAGGATGACAGCCGCTAGCGACGTCATTCCGGGGCGCGCGTAGCGCGAACCCGGAATCCAGAAGTTATTGAACGATCGAGATTCCGGGTTCGCTCGCTGCGCGAGCGCCCCGGAATGACGGATAGGGCAGAGGCTCTATCCGACACGACGAGGGGACCATGAAGGCACGCGTTACAGTCACATTGAAGAACGGGATCCTCGATCCCCAGGGCAAGGCGATCGAGGGCGCGCTGAAGTCGCTCGGCGTCGCCGGCATCGCCAGCGTGCGGCAGGGCAAGGTGTTCGACATCGAACTCGCCGGCGCCGATCCGGCCAAGGCCGAAGCCGCGCTGAAAGACGCCGCCGACAAGCTGCTCGCCAACACCGTGATCGAGAATTATCGCGTCGAGGTGCTGGGCTAAGTTCAAGTTCAGAGGATCAGGTCATGGCTGAAGTGAGCAATGAGTTGATTCTTGAAGTGCTGAAGCAGGTTCAGCAGCGATTGGACAAGGTCGACCATAAGGTCGACGAACTAAAGTCCGAAATGAACGCCATGCGTGGCTATTTGATTTCCATGCAACAGGACGTCCAGAATGTATACGCAATCCTCGGTCGCTTCGATGGTCGGCTCGAACATATTGAGCGCCGTCTCGACCTGAATGACGCGCCGACGATGTCGACCTAACTAATCGCAGTGGACGAGATCATCCCAGGCCCGCTTTACGCGAAATCGGAAATTGCATGAAATCCGCTGTCCTCGTCTTCCCCGGCATCAATCGCGAGCGCGACATGGCGCGCGCGCTCAAGCTCGTCTCCGGCCATGACGCCGCGATGGTGTGGCATGCCGACACCGAACTGCCGAACGGCACCGACCTCGTGGTGGTGCCGGGCGGCTTCTCCTACGGCGATTATCTGCGCTGCGGCGCGATCGCGGCGCGGGCGCCGGTGATGGACGCGGTCCGCAAATTCGCGAGTGGCGGCGGCCTGGTGCTCGGCGTCTGCAACGGCTTCCAGATCCTGTGCGAGTCGGGGCTGCTGCCCGGTGTGTTGATGCGCAACGCGCGGCTGAAATTCATCTGCCGCGACGTGCATCTGCGGGTCGAGCGCAACGACAGCCCGTTCACCCGCGGCTATACGGCCGGTCAGGTGATCAAGGTCCCGGTCGCGCACGGCGAAGGCAATTACGAGGCCGACGAAGACACCGTGAAGCGGCTCGAGAGCGACGGCCGGGTGCTGTATCGCTATTGCTCGCCCGAGGGCGAGATCGGCGAGAGCTCGAACATCAACGGCGCCGCCGCCTCGATCGCCGGCATCGTCAACGAGCGCGGCAATGTGCTGGGCATGATGCCGCATCCGGAAAACCACGTCGAAGACATCATGGGCTGCACCGACGGCCGCGGCCTGTTCGCCGGGCTGGCGGCGCATCTGAAGCGGGCGGCGTAGTTATTAGCTGTCATTGCCGGGCTCGCCCCGGCAATCCATCTTCTTCGTCAGAACGACCTTGTCGTGCTCACCGCGGATGACAAGCCCCTCGTTCGTCATTCCGGGGCGCTCACGCAGTGAGCGAACCCGGAATCCATAACCACTGCATTCTCGATGATGCGCGGCCTCGATGACACGCGGCGTTGCAGCGCTCTTTGATCAGCCATTCGTCCAGGGGCTATGGATTCCGGGTTCGCGCTATGCGCGCCCCGGAATGACGGGGAAAGGCCGTGCTCGCCCTCAGTGACTATCCGCCACTTCGGTCGCCGGCACCTTCCGCCTTACCCGCTTGATCGTCCCTGAAAACGTGAACAGCGGCCGCTCGCCGCTTTTCAGCATGCCGCGGACGAAGATCAGCGACTTGCCGGCGCGGGTCACTTCGCCGGTGGCTTCGATCAGTTCGCCTTCGAATGCCGCGTCGAGGAATTCGGCGCCGAACGCGACCGTCACGCCCGGTCCGTCGAGCTCCCTGGTGGCGATCGCGAACAGGCAGTAGTCGGCGAAGGTCATGAAGCAGCCGCCGTGCACGGCCTTCATGCCGTTGAGATGCTTCTTCTCGACCCGGAAGGCGCAGCGCACGCGGCCGTCGTCGTCGAGGCGGTGCCAGAACGGGCCGTTGTGGGATTCGAAGGTGTCGCGCGTCCAGGTGCGCCAGCCGGCGAATTCGCCCTCGGTCGCGATCGTGAGGTCGGGGCGGTGGGAGTGGGTGGTGTCGGCTGTCTGCTGCACGGCGGAATTATCCTTTGGTCGAGTCCCTTCCATAAAACCGATGATGCGCTGCAATGCAAATCGCAGCCTTGTGCGGCCGGCGTGATTCAATTGACACGGCGCAATTGGCAGGCCGCCGCGCGCTGTATTACCCTCCCGGCCGCACCAAGGGGCCGCCTGAGGGAGAACAGAATGAGCGACCAGATCAAGTACGTCCTGGACGAGGAGAACATCCCGAAGTCCTGGTACAATCTCAATGCCGACTTTCCCAAGCCGGTGCCCGACGTGCTGCATCCGGGCACGCACCAGCCGGTCGGCCCGAGCGATCTGGAGCCGCTGTTTCCGATGGAGTTGATCCTCCAGGAGGTCGCGACCGATCGCTACATCGATATTCCCGCGCCGGTGCGCGACGTGTTCCGGATGTGGCGTCCGTCGCCGCTGGTGCGTGCGCGCCGCCTCGAGCAGGCGCTCGGCACCCCGGCGAAGATCTACTACAAATACGAAGGCGTCTCGCCGGCCGGCTCGCACAAGCCGAACACCGCCGTGCCGCAGGCCTGGTACAACAAAGAGGCCGGCATCAGGAAGCTGTCGACCGAGACCGGCGCCGGGCAGTGGGGCTCGTCGCTGGCGTTCGCGGGTTCGCTGTTCGGGCTCGACGTGCTGGTGTTCCAGGTCCGGATCTCGTTCGACCAGAAACCGTATCGCCGCGCGCTGATGGAAACCTACGGCGCGCGCTGCATCGCCTCGCCCTCGACCGAAACCGAGTCCGGCCGCGCCATCCTGGCACAGAACCCCGACAGCCCCGGCTCGCTCGGCATCGCGATCTCCGAAGCGGTCGAAGTCGCCGCGAAGAATCCGGACATCAAATACGCGCTCGGCTCGGTGCTCAATCACGTCATGCTGCACCAGACCATCATCGGCCAGGAGGCGATCAAGCAGTGTGAGATGGCGGGTGACGATCCCGACGTGATCATCGGCTGCGCCGGCGGCGGCTCGAATTTCGCCGGCCTGGCGTTCCCGTTCCTCGGCCTGCAACTGCGCGGCGGCCGCACGCGGCGGATCATCGCGGTCGAGCCGGCGGCGTGCCCGACGCTGACGCGCGGCACCTACGCCTACGACTTCGGCGACACCGCGCATCTCACGCCCTTGGTGAAGATGCACACGCTCGGCTCGACCTTCATTCCGCCGGGCTTTCACGCCGGCGGCCTGCGCTATCACGGCATGAGCGGGATGGTGTCGCACGCCTATGAGCTCGGCCTGATCGAGGCGCGCGCCTACAAGCAGGTCGGCTGTTTCGAAGCCGGCGTGCAGTTCGCCCGCACCGAGGGCATCGTGCCGGCGCCGGAATCGACCCATGCGGTGCGCTGCGCGATCGACGAGGCGCTGCGCTGCAAGGCAGAAGGCAAGGCGGAGACCATCCTGTTCAACCTTTCCGGCCACGGCCATTTCGACATGCAGGCCTACATCAACTACTTCGAGGGCAAGCTGGTCGACGTCGACTACAACGAAGCCGATCTGGAAACCGCGCTGGCGGCACTGCCGGCGGTGGCGGCCTGAGGCGCTCTTAACCTCTCCCCGCCCTTTTGCGGGGAGAGGTCGGCACGCATCGCAGATGCGTGACGGGTGAGGGGCCGGGCACTGCCGTCAATCCGAACTCGGCCTCTCAGGCCGGCATGGCGCCGGCCGCTCGCGGCATCCCTGCGAGACCCGCTACTGTGGCCGACTCAATGCCACGCCCCTCATCCCACCCTTCTCCCCGCGCAGAGCGGGGAGAAGGAGCCCGCTGCGACCGCGGCCCGGCTGAGGGCCGAACTCGGCTGCCGAATCCACCCAAAAAACCCTTTCCCCATCCACCCGATCTTTCTAAACAACAGCCCACCCCGCCGGCTCGCCGGCGAACGAGGATTTGCGCCGAAATGTCCGCTCCCGAGCCGAAGATCACCCCGGAACTGATCGCCAGCCATGGCCTCAAGCCGGACGAATATCAGCGGATTCTCGACCTGATCGGGCGCGAGCCGACGTTCACCGAGCTCGGCATTTTCTCGGCGATGTGGAACGAGCATTGCTCGTACAAATCGTCGCGGATTCACCTGCGCTCGTTGCCGACCAAGGCGCCGTGGGTGCTGCAGGGGCCGGGCGAGAACGCCGGCGTGATCGACATCGGCGACAATCAGGCGGTGGTCTTCAAGATGGAGAGCCACAACCACCCGAGCTATATCGAGCCGTATCAGGGCGCCACCACCGGCGTCGGCGGCATCCTGCGCGACGTCTTCACCATGGGGGCACGGCCGATCGCCTGCCTCAATGCGCTCTCCTTCGGCGATCCGAGCCATCCCAAGACCCGCCACCTCGTCTCGGGCGTGGTCGCCGGCATCGGCGGCTATGGCAATTCGTTCGGGGTGCCCACAGTCGGCGGTCAGACCCGGTTCCACACCCGCTACGACGGCAACATCCTGGTCAACGCGATGGCGGTCGGCCTCGCGGATTCGGACAAGATCTTCCTCGCCGCGGCGTCGGGCGTCGGCATGCCGATCGTCTATCTCGGCTCGAAGACCGGCCGCGACGGCATGGGCGGCGCCACCATGGCGTCGGCCGAGTTCGACGAGGGCTCCGAGGAAAAGCGCCCGACCGTGCAGGTCGGCGACCCCTTCGCCGAGAAACTGCTGCTGGAGGCCTGTCTGGAGATCATGGCCAAGGATTGCGTGATCGCGATCCAGGACATGGGCGCGGCCGGGCTGACCTGCTCGGCGGTGGAGATGGGCGCCAAGGGCGACCTCGGCGTCGATCTCGATCTCGACGCGGTGCCGACCCGCGAGACCGGCATGACCGCCTATGAGATGATGCTCTCCGAAAGCCAGGAGCGCATGCTCATGGTGCTGAAGCCGGAGAAGGAAAAGGAAGCCGAAGAGATCTTCAAGAAGTGGGGCCTCGACTTCGCGATCGTCGGCTACACCACGCCGACCAAGCGCTTCGTCGTCAAGCATGGCGGCGCGGTGAAGGCCGATCTGCCGATCAAGGAACTCGGCGACGAGGCGCCGCTGTACGACCGCCCGCACGTGCCGTCGCCGAAACTGCCGGTGATCCACGCCCGCGAGGTGAACGCGCCGATGCCGGTGCCCGACGCGCTGGAGAAGCTGCTGGCGACGCCGGATCTGTGCAGCAAGCGCTGGGTCTGGGAGCAATACGACCACGTCATCGGCGGCAATACGCTGCAGCGCCCGGGTGGCGACGCCGCGGTGGTGCGCGTCGAGGACGGCCCGAAGGGGCTGGCGCTCACCGTCGACGTCACGCCGCGTTATTGCGAGGCCGATCCTTACGAAGGCGGCAAGCAGGCCGTGGCCGAAGCCTGGCGCAACATCACCGCGGTCGGCGGCAAGCCGCTGGCGATCACCGACAACCTCAATTTCGGCAATCCGGAGCGGCCCGAGATCATGGGCCAGCTGGTCGGCTGCCTGAAGGGCATCGCCGAGGCCTGCATCGCGCTCGACTCCCCGATCGTGTCCGGCAACGTCTCGCTCTACAATGAGACTTCGGGCCGCGGCATCCTGCCGACGCCCTCGATCGGCGGCGTCGGCCTGCTCGACGACTTCACCAAATCGGCGACGCTCGCCTTCAAGGCCGAGGGCGAGGCGATCCTCTTGATCGGCGAGACCCATGGCTGGCTCGGTCAATCCGTGTACTTGCGCGACGTCTGCGGCCGCGAAGAGGGCGCGCCGCCCCCGGTCGATCTCGCCTGCGAGAAGCGCCACGGCGACGTCGTCCGCGGCATGATCCACGCCGGCACCGCGACCGCGGTGCACGACCTGTCCGACGGCGGGTTGCTGGTGGCGCTCGCCGAAATGGCGATCGCAGGCGCCATCGGCGCTTCGCTCGATGCGGCGCCGGATTCGACCGTCGCGCATGCCTGGTGGTTCGGCGAGGATCAGGCCCGCTATCTCGTCACGGTGAAGGAAGACGATCTGCTGACGGTGCTGTCGAAGCTGAAATCGGTCGGCGTCCCCTGCACCCAGATCGGCACGACCGGCGGCCATCTGCTGAAGATCGAAGGCGAACGCGCCGTCGACCTCAAGGCGCTGCGCCATGCGCACGAGCACTGGCTGCCGGACTATATGGCAGGGAAGCCGTAAGTCGGTTCAGGTCTCCACTTCGTCATTGCGAGGAGCGCAGCGACGAAGCAATCCAGAAGCCGACTGCTCGGCGCTTCTGGATTGCTTCGCTGCGCTCGCAATGACGAATTTTGCTATGGACGCCATTCCGGTGCGCTCGCGCAGCGAGCCTCGCAGCCTGCTCCAACGTCGTCATCCTGAGGTGCGAGCGTAGCGAGCCTCGAAGGATGCGGAGACGGAGCGCCGGCCATCGCGGCCCATCCTTCGAGGCGCGCAACAGCGCGCACCTCAGGATGACGCAGAGTGCGCGGTCGCTCCGCCGCCCCACCTCTCGTTCGTCATTCCGGGACGCTCGCGGAGCGAGCGAACCCGGAATCCCGGCCAATTGTCCCAACCTCTCCATCGTCATTCCGGGATGCGCGCTCTTGCCTGGACCCGCGGCAGGGCACACCGCGGCCAATGCCGTACGCAAGTAACAAGCCTCGGGGGATATGGATTCCGGGTTCGCGCCAAGAGGCGCGCCCCGGAATGACGAAAGAGAGGTCGCGCGGCTGAGGGGGGACGCGCGATTACTCCCGACGCCCCCCGCGCTTCCAGCTCGTCAGGACCGCGTCGATCACCATGCCGATCATCGGCTCGGGCGGGGTCCAGTCCATCGTCCGCGTTGCGTGCGGAAACCAGATCATGCCGTGGACCGCGGCGATCAGGCAGTCCACCGCGGCCTTGGGGTCGATGTCAGAATTCGCCTGCTGCCGAAGAAACGCGCCGACAGCGCGCTCGAACACCGCATAAGCGCGCTCGACCACGGCCGAACGGCCGAATGCGACGCCGTCGCCGCCGCGGACGATCTGCATCGACGGCGCCAGCGCGAACAGGGTCTCGAAATGGTCGAAGTGATCGAGCCAGTAGCGCATCGCGCCGAGCAGCAGTTTTCGCACGCGCCTTTCGGTGTCGGGCTCGGCCTCGGCGATCCGCTCGAGCTCGATCGTCGCTTCCAGCATGTCCTGCTCGCGAATCGCGAACAGCAGATCGCGCTGATCCGAGAAGTACTGATAGATCGTGCCCGGCGAGTAGCCGGCCGCCGCCGCGACGGCGCGCAGCGAGTAGCCTTCCGAATCCTTGTTTGCGAGCAGCCTTCGGCCGGCCGCGACGAACGCCGCGCGGACCTGGGCCTTGGCCTCGGGGGACATGGCCCGGCTGCGAACAGATTTGCGGCCGGCGGGCGAGGGCGTCTTTCTGAGCATGCGCGATCCTAGCGTTTCGGCGCGACGAAATCGCCTTCAAGTGAAACGCACTTGCATAATTGAACGCGTTTAATTATCGTTTGCCCAAGTCCGAAAACGGACAGATGCGATCAGCATCGACATCAGGGAGGCTCGTTCGATGGTGTTCACCTTCGATTTTGCCCGGCGACATTGCGGTCGTCGGGACGCGCGACCGCGCGCGCAATCAGCCGCTGCATCTGCTCACACGGGCGCCTTCATGGGAGGGCGCCAGCGATGAGCCGCAAGCCGACACGCCGCGAATTCAGCGTCACCGCGCTCGCCACCGCACTGACCGCGACCCTGCCGGCGCCGTCCGTATGGGCCGCCACCAAGACCTACGATCCGGGTGCGAGCGACACCGAGATCAAGCTCGGCCAGACCGTGCCGCATTCCGGCCCCGGCTCGCTCTACGGCGTGCTCGGCCGCGTCGGCGAAGCGTATTTCCAGATGCTCAACGAGAAGGGCGGCATCAACGGCCGCAAGATCAAGTTCCTGAGCGTCGACGATTCCTACAGCGCGCCGAAATGCGTCGAGGCGACGCGGCGGCTGGTGGAGCAGGAGGAGGTGCTGGCGCTGTTCGGTTCGCTCGGCACCGCGCCGCAGACCGCCGTGCACAAATATCTGAACTCGAAAGGCGTGCCGCAACTTCTGCTCAACAGCGGCGCGTCGAAATGGAACGACCCGAAGAATTTCAAATGGACCATGGCGGGGCTGCCGCTGTATCCGACCGAAGCGCGGATTCTCGCCAGGCACGTCCTGAAGACCAGGCCGAATGCGAAGATCGGAATCCTCTATCAGAACGACGATTTCGGCCGCGATTTCCTCGGCCCGTTCAAGAAGGTGCTGCAGGAGGCGGGCGGCACCGCGCAGGTGATCATGGAGCAGAGCTACGACCTCACCGAGCCGACGGTGGATTCGCAGCTGATCAATCTGTCCAAATCCGGCGCGGATGTGTTCTTCAACGTCTCGACCGGCAAGGCGGCGTCGCAGTCGATCCGCAAGGTCGCCGAGCTCGGCTGGAAGCCGCTGCATCTGCTGTTCTCGAGTTCGACCGGACGCTCGATCCTGAGCGCCGCGGGCCTCGAAAACGCCACCGGCATCGTCGCCGTACGCTACGCCAAGGAGGTCGGCGGACCGCTGTGGGCGAACGACCCGGACGTGCTGGCGTTCGAGGATCTGCGCAAGACATATCTGCCCAACGTCGATCCCGGCAACACCATCGCCTTTGCCGGCTACGGCCAGGCCGTGACGATGGCGGAAGTGCTGCGCCGCTGCGGCGACGACCTCCGCCGCGCCAATGTGTTGAAGCAGGCGATCGGACTCGCCGGCTTCCGGCCGCCCTATCTGCTCGAAGGCATCAGTCACAGCTTCACGGCGGACGACTACACGCCGATGAAGACGCTGTTCATCTCGCAGTTCGACGGCAAGGACTGGGACGTCTCCGACAAGCCGGTCTCCGAGTAGCGGGCCCTCGCGTTTGTCTTTGCGCGGAACAGCGATCGCTACCGGCTGCGCGCGCGCCGGCCGGCCGTGCCGACTGTTGCACGTGTTTCCAATGAACCGTCTTGGGAGTTTGGGATGACTAGTCCAGCGATCACGATGACCGAGCTGCCGGCGGCATCGGCCGGCATCCTGCCCGGCGACGGTCCGTTCTGGGAGCGCCTGCCGCCGCGCGACGCGCGTGCGATGCGGCTGCCGGACGGCCTGTTGCTGCAGGATCAGGAGGATGTTCGCACCGCCTTCCGCGACAAGCGCCTCGTCAATCTGGCCTTGGCGATGTTGCGATCCGACCCGACGGTCGATCCGGCCTTCATCGAGCGCCGCACCAAACAGTTGCTCAGCATGGAGGGGCCCGATCATCTGCGGCTGCGGCAGTTGACCATGACGGCGATGTCGCCCCGCGCCGTGGAAGGCTACCGCGCGCGGATGCGCGCGATCATGGAAAACCTCGTCGCCCCGGTGCTGCAGCAAGGCCGATGCGAAGCGGTCGAGGCGTTGCTGCGGCCGTATCCGATTCCGGTGGTCTGTGCGCTGATGGGCATCCCGGATCAGGATATCGATTTCTTCTCGCGCGTCTCGGCCGACTGGGTGGCGTTCATGCATATGGGAACGGGCGCCGCGGCCGTGTCCTATGCGGCGCATCTCGACATGGACGCCTATCTTCTGCCGGTGATCGACAAACGCGAGACGCGGCTCGGCGACGATATGCTCAGCCATCTGCTGCGCGCCGAAGAGGACGGCGACCGGCTGTCGCGACACGAAATCGTCAACATGATCGGCGGCTTCCTCGCCGCCGGCACCGACACGACACGCTATGTGCTGGGCAGCGGGCTATATCTGTTCGCGCAAAACCCCGACCAATGGGCGAAGCTGCGCGCGCGACCGGACCTCGTGGGGCGCGCCGTCGACGAGGTGCTGCGCTGCGCGCCGGCCGGCGGCTTCATTTCGCGCTACGCGTCGACCGATGTCGACGTCAACGGCCTCGCCATCCCGAAGGGAACTGCGCTGGCGCTGTCGCTGCTGGCGTTGAATTACGATCCCGACATCTTCGAAGAGCCGCAGCGCTTCGATATCGAACGCCCAATAGTGCGGGCGCCGCATCTGACCTTCGGCTTCGGGCCGCACACCTGCCTCGGCCTGCATCTGGCGAAGGCCGAGCTCGAGGAGGCGCTGCTGGTGCTGTCGCGCGCTTTCGTCACGCTCGACCTCGACGGCCCGTGCGAATGGCGGCCGCCGCACGGCCTGCAGGGCCCGACCTCGCTGCCGATCGCGTTTACGGCTGCGGCCGATGTCGCCGGGGCGCGTGACGTCGCCTGAGAGGAGGACTCAGAAGGCGATCAACAAGATTTGGGTTCGGAGTTCGTCATTGCGAGGAGCACCCGGATCGGCGCTTCGCGCCGTCCGAGTACAGGCTCCGCGACGAAGCAATCCAGCTCGGTGCCCGGCGCCCCTGGATTGCTTCGCTTCGCTCGCAATGACGAGGGCTCGCAGCTTGCTCCAACGCCGTCATCCTGAGGCGCGAGCGCAGCGAGCCTCGAAGGATGCGGAAACGCGTAGCAGCGCCGGCGATCGCGGCCCATCCTTCGAGGCGCACGCCATGGGCGCGCGCACCTTAGGATGACGCGGCGTGCGTCCGGGCGAGCCGTCAGTGCTCACAGCACCCGATACGCCCCCGGAATTTTCCGCAGGCCCGCGGTGGTCGCCCAACTCAGCATCAGCCCCAGCGTGAACACGATCGCCGCCTTGGCGATCGCCGGGAGGTCGACGTTGAACAGCGCGTATTGCAGCCACAGCATCCAGGCGTAGTGCACCAGGAAGATGCCGTAGGCGTCGTGCTGCAGCGGATCGAGGATGCTCCAGCCGGCGCGCTTGAAGCGCAGGAAGAAGGCCAGGATCGCGAAGATCACGGTGACGCTGAAGGCGGTGAAGGCGAGGCCGTAGCCGGCCTCGTACCACGCCGGCAGATCCGGCGGATTGTCGAGGATGCCGCGCTTGATGCCGATGAAGCCCCACATCGCCGCATAGGGAACGAGCGCGAGCAGCGCCCAGACATGCCATTGCTGCGGCAGCTTGCCGCCGGCGCTGAGCACGCCGCGCTCCGGATGACACGCGCCGATTCCCGCGCCGATGAAGAAATATCCGGCATAGAGCAGCACGCGGCTGGCCTGCACCGAGAACGGTCCGAATTCGAACCACAGGTTCGGTCCGAAGTACACCCGCGCCGGCACGTAGAGCACGGCGGTGATCGCGAACACCGCGACGATGTAGAGCCCCGGCCGCGCGAAGCCGAGCGCGGCGAGCCGGTTGAGCGGATCGAGCGTGCGCCGCGAGATCCGGTAGGCGGTGCCGCCGACCACGCTGAAGATCAGCAGCACCCACAGAAACCACAGCGGTCCGCTCGGCCACGGCCCGACCGTGATCATGTTCCACCAGAATTCGGTGAAGCGCGTGTCGGGGTTCTGCTGCAGCGCCAGCGCGTAGTAGGCGATCGGAATCACCGTGACGGCGGCGATCGCGAATGGAATCCCGAGCCGGATCAGCCGGTCACGCGCGAAGGTCCCCATCTTCGGCCGGTGGTCGAGGCTCGGCCACAGGAACAGCCCCGACAGCATGAAGAACATCGCCATGAAGAAGCTGTCGGTGGCGAGCACGACGCAGTCGAAGCCGATCCATGACTTTTCGTCGGTGTGGCCGAAATGGGTGTAGGGGATCACCGAATGGTGAATCAGCACCAGAATGGTGAGGAAGGTGCGCGCGCGGTCGAGCGACAGGTCGCGCACATGCGCGGTGCTCGCGGCTGCGGGCGCGGCGAGGCCGCCTTGCGTCGGATAGGTTGTCGTCACATGGTCTCTCCGTCCATCCGCGGGGACAATGTCCGCGACATGCCGGTCCGGCAAGATTGAAGACGCCGGCGCGAGCCCTCTTGTTACGCCGGTAATTCCTCAATCTTGACCTTGTCCGGATAGAACGCGAGGTAGCCGGCGATCTCGGCCATCGCCGGAAACGGCGCCTCGTAGCTCCAGATCGCATTCGCCAGCGTCCGGCCGTCGGCTTCGATGCTGAAATAGCTGGCGTCGCCCTTGTAGGGGCAGTGGGTGCTGCGGTCGGTCGCGGCCAGCAGCCTCATCTCGGCGTCGGCGCGCGGTATATAGTGCACCGGCGGATAGTTCGCTTCCTGCAGGGTCAGCGCGCGGGTGGTGTCGGCGATCACCGCGTCGCCGGCGGTGACGCGCACCCGCTTCGGATTCGGCGTGATCGTGATCGGATGGTCGGGGCCGGGGATCTTCATGGATGGTCCTCGCGATAGGCGGTCGGCCGCGGCCCTGGAACACACGCGGAGCCGAGCGGCGCTGGGCTAGATGTGCGCAGACTGCGGGCTTTGAAAGGGGCGCACGGCAATATAGTATTGCACAAATCGACGACGGTATGCGGCCGCGACCGGCCGGACCCCGTTCAAAATTCTGGAGGATTCGGAATGCCGATGGATGCCCGCGACATCGAGGCCATGATCAAGGCCGCGATTCCCGACGCGGAGGTGACGATTCGCGACCTCGCCGGCGACGGCGACCATTACGCGGCGACGGTGGTGTCCGAATCGTTCCGCGGCAAGTCGCGCGTGCAGCAGCATCAGATCGTCTATCAGTCGCTGCAGGGGCAGATGGGCGGCGTGCTGCACGCGCTCGCGCTGCAGACCGGGGTGCCGGAAGCCTGACGATGCGGCGAGGCGTCGCGCTGTGACGACGGAGCAGGCGGCTGCCCGAAACCTGTTGCGCGTGCGAAGGCCGCACGAACACAGCCGCGTCACCTATGTCGAACTGTTCTTCGACCTGGTGTTCGTGTTCGCCGTCACCCAGGTGTCGCATTTCCTGCTGGGGCATTTCACGCCGGTCGGCGCGCTGCAGGCGCTGATCCTGATGTCGGCGATCTGGTGGGTGTGGGTCTACACCTCCTGGATCACCAACTGGCTCGATCCCGAACTCACCCGCGTCCGATTGATGCTGTTCGCGCTGATGAGCGCCGGGCTGCTGCTGTCGACCTCGATCCCGCGCGCCTTCGAGAGCCGCGGCCTCGCCTTCGCGCTGGCCTTTGTGGCGATGCAGGTCGGCCGCACCGCGTTCGCCACCTTCACCACGCCACGGTGCGAGCCGCTGCGGCCCAGTTTCGTCCGCATCCTGAGCTGGCTGTGCGTCAGCGGCGTATTCTGGATCGCCGGCGGCCTGCTCGACGGCCCCGCGCGGATCGCGCTGTGGCTGATCGCGCTGGCGATCGAATACACCGGGCCGGTCGCGGGGTTCTACGTGCCGCGGCTCGGCGCCTCGACGACGCGGGACTGGAGCGTCGAGGGCGGCCACATGGCGGAGCGCTGCGCGCTGTTCATCATCATCGCGCTCGGCGAATCGATCGTGGTGACGGGCGCGACCTTCGCCGGCCTCGAATGGACCGCGACCGCGTTCGCCGCCTTCGCCTCGGCGCTGATCGGGGCGATCGCGATGTGGTGGATCTATTTCCACATCGGCGTGCATCTCGGCGCGGACCGGATCTCGCACGCGAACGATCCGGGCCGGCTGGCGCGGCTGGCCTACACCTACATCCATCTGCCGATCGTCGCCGGCATCGTCGTCACCGCGGTCAGCGACGAACTGGTGCTGGCGCATCCCAGCGGCCACGCCGACACCAAGGTGATTCTCGCCACGATCGGCGGCCCGCTGCTGTTTCTGATCGGCGTCCTGCTGTTCAAGCGCGCGGTGCGCGGCCATCTGCAGCCGTCGCACATGTTCGGCATCGCCGCGTTGCTGGCGCTGATCCCGGTGGCACCGCTGATCCCGCCGCTAGTGTTGTCGATGGCGACGACCAGTGCGCTGCTCGCGGTCGGCTATTGGGAAGCCGTCTCGCTCGGCGCCGCCGCGCGCTCGCCGGTGGAGTAGGCCATCGTGCAGCCCTCCTGCGCGGGCCTTCAGCCTTAACCGAAGCTTTACGGCGGCGCTGCACCGTTCGGGCAGGACGGGGGACGACGCGTGTCGAACTGGCGGGACGAGAAGGCGAAGGCCAACGCGCAGGCGCTTGCGCGGCTGACGAAGCGCTTGCCGGAGGCTTTTCCCCCGGCCGTGCTGGTGCGTGCGAAAAGCTGCGCCTACGCGCCGGCGACTCTGCGCGTCGCGATCGACGGCTATTGGCGCGCGCATCCGCTGCGCGCCGATCGGCTGGCGCGGGCGCTGGCGGCTCGCAGCGGTGCGCCCGATGGATGGTCCTGGCGGGTCGGTGATCCGGAGGCCGGGCGGCCGGCGACGTTCCGCACGCCGCCTGCGCCGTACCGTGAACAGGCCTACGCGAAGGGACCGGGTTTCTGCTGCGTCTGCGGCCAGCCGGTCTATCGCTTCGGCTGGCATGCCGATCTGTGGAACGCAGGCGCGAACAGGAATGCGACGTGGCACAGCGCCTGCGTCACGGCGTGGCAATTCTGGAACGCGCCGAGCGGACAGACCAAGCTGCTGCGGCGGCTGCAGGGCCGGCGCTGCCGCGAGACCAACCGGCGCCTGTTCAAGGCCGCCGAGGTCGATCACCGCGTGCCGCTGTTTCAGGTCTGGCGGCAGCATCGCGATGCGCCGTGGCCGGAGCTGCTCGGCTATTGGGGCCTGCCGAACCTGCAGGTGATCAACCGCGAGGTCCACGTCGAAAAATGCGCCAGCGAGGCGCGCGGCCGGCGCGTCGTGCGCGACGTCGCCGCCGAGCCCGCGACATCGACGTAGCCGGCGCACGGGTGCGCCCGCGCTTCGCGCAGACATCGCAGCACGAGCCCTCGCTCAGCGGCTCTTGATCGCGGCGAACGGCACCAGCCGGCGCCTGGTCTCGTCCCACAGCACCAGCGGCACGCAGCGAAAGCTCTGCCACAGCGTGATGCGGCCGATGCCGGCGAGTTCGGGATGGTTGCGCAGCACGCGCGGCAGCCGATAATAGGGAATGCGGCTGCTGAGGTGATGGACGTGGTGAATGCCGATATTGGCGGTCAGCCAGCGCAGCGGCTCCGGCAGGTCGTAATAGGAGCTGCCGTGCAGCGCCGCCTGTTGCAGATTCCAGCGCTCGCTGTGCTCCCAGTTCGTGGTCTCGAACTGATGCTGGACGTAGAACAGCCAGACGCCGGCGGTGGCGGCGAGCAGCATGATCGGCAGATGCACCAGCAGGAACGCCTTGATGCCGATGAACCAGGTCAGCGTCACGATGATCAGGGCGATCGCCAGATTGGTCGCCATCGCGCTGACCCAGGGCCGCCAGCCGTCGCGCATCAGGCCCACCGGCAGCCGCTGTTGCAATAGGAACACGTAGGCCGGGCCGAGCCCGAACATCACCAGCGGGTGGCGATAGAGGCGATATTTCAGGCGACCCCACCACGGCAGGCCGGTGTATTCCTGCACTGTCAGCGTATCGAGATCGCCGGTGCCGCGGCGGTCGAGATTGCCGGTGGTGGCGTGATGGGTGGCGTGCTGGCGACGCCAGCAATCGTACGGCGTCAGCGTGAACACGCCGATGATTCGGCCGACCCAGTCGTTGGCCTGCCGCTGGCGAAAGAACGCGCCGTGGCCGCAATCGTGCTGGATCATGAACAGCCGGAGCAGAAAGCCGGACGCCGGAACGGCGATCAGCAGCGACGCCCAGGCATGGCCGAGCGAATAGGCGAACCACGCCGCGGTCCACAGCGCGATCAGCGGCAAGGCGGTGATCACCAGCTCGGCGATGCTGCGGGCGCGATTGGGGGTGCCGTATTCGGCGAGGATGCGGGTCCACAGCCGAATGTCGGCGGTCGGCGGATCGGCGGCGGGATTGGTGCTCGGGGGCATGGCGGAAGTCCTGCGAACGCACTTTGATGAAAGGCACAGGGTGCGCGTGCGTGCGCCACCCGGACTGAGGTGATTGGAGGCGAAGAGGCGATGACCATCGTGGCGGGGGCGAACGCCGCCCCGGCTTCCCGACCCTGCATCGCGCATCGCGGCGCGGAGGGTCTCATCGCGAATGATGTCGTTTCGCGAATGATGTCGTTGTTATCAGATCACCGACGCCGCCGATGTGCTGATTTGATCGTCTAATCCGGGTCGAGTCTGCGGGCCGGCCGCGGCTGGGCCTCGCATCGCGGCCCTGCGGGCAGGACTACCAACTCGCAGGATATGGGGGTGGCACGCGCCGGCTGCAAGCATCGCCCTGCACAATCGCCCGTCGACGAGACGCCGCGCACGCGTCAGACGGCCGCGCCGTCGGCTTCCAGCGCATGCACCGAGAACAATCCATCTGCATCGGTCCAGCTTCTCTTCAGCGTCCAGCCCGAGTCCTGCGCCAGCGCGCGGAAACGCGCGAGGCTGTATTTGTAGCTGTTCTCGGTGTGGATGGTTTCGCCGGCGCGGAACGCGATCGGCTGGCCGAGAATGCGCACGGTCTGGTCGCGCAGGCTGACCAGATGCATCTCGATCCGGTGCAGATCGCGGTTGTAGATCGCCCGATGCGCGAACGCCGGCACCTCGACGTCGCCGTCGAGCTCGCGGTTGATCCGCTCCAGCACGTTGAGATTGAACTTCGCGGTGACGCCGGCGGCATCGTCATAGGCCGGCACCATGAGCCGCTCGTCCTTCTCCAGATCGACGCCGATGATCAGCCGCGCCCCGTCGCCGAGGATGTCGCGGGCACTATTCAGAAAGCGCGCGGCGTCCTGCGGCTCGAAATTGCCGAGCGTCGAGCCGGGGAAGAAGCCGACCTTCGGCAGATCGCGCACCGCCTCGGGCAGCGCGAACGGCTCGGTGAAGTCGGCCGCGACCGGATACACCGCGAGTTCGGGGAAGTCGCGGCGCAGCTCCGCGGCCTGCGCGGTGATGAAGTCGCCGGAAATGTCGACCGGCACGTAGGCGGCGACCTCGTGGGCCGCGAGCAGCAGGCGGATCTTGGTGGTGGCGCCGGCGCCGAATTCGACGATCGCGGCGTTCGGCGGGATCAGCGCGGCGATCTCGCCGGCGCGGTCGCGCAGGATGCCGAGCTCGGTGCGGGTCGGGTAATATTCCGGCAGCTTGGTGATCTCGACGAACAGCTCGGAGCCGGCGTCGTCGTAGAAGTACTTCGGCGACAGCGATTTCTGCGGCTGCGACAGGCCGTCCAGCACGTCGGC
The DNA here is from genome assembly GCF_052445935.1 of Rhodopseudomonas sp. NSM. Classification (NCBI taxonomy): domain Bacteria; kingdom Pseudomonadati; phylum Pseudomonadota; class Alphaproteobacteria; order Hyphomicrobiales; family Nitrobacteraceae; genus Rhodopseudomonas; species Rhodopseudomonas sp. NSM. The sequence continues at coordinate 145,264 of NZ_JBQTCH010000003.1, forward strand.
CGCGAAAGTCTGCGTCTGCGGATCGAGCTGGTGCGCTCGCGCGTGCACGGCGACGTGCATATTCATGGGCGGTCTCCCGGATGCGCGCGCGGCGCAGTTATTTGGATAGTCAGACGTCGTAATCGGCGAGCCGGAGTCCGGTGAACTGCCAGCGGTGGTGCGGATAGAAGAAGTTGCGATAGGTGATACGGCTGTGACCGGCCGGTGTTACGCAGGACGAACCGCGCAGCACCAGCTGATTGACCATGAACTTGCCGTTGTACTCGCCGAGCGCGCCTTCGATGGCGCGATAGCCCGGGTAGGGCGCGTAGGCGCTGCGGGTCCACTGCCAGACCAGCCCGAAGGCGTCGTTGAGCTGCCCGGCGCGGGCCGCGACTTCCCATTCCATCTCGGTCGGCAGATGCTTGCCGGCCCAGCGCGCATAGGCGTCGGCCTCGTAATAGCTGATGTGGCAGACCGGCGCGTCGGGATCGATGCGCTGCAGGCCGCCGAGCGTCATGATCTTCCACTCGCCGTCGATCTGCCGCCAGTGGCCCGGCGCTTCCCAGCCCTCGCGTTCGGCGGCGGCGAAGCCGTCCATCAGCCACAGCGTCGGCGTGCGATAGCCGCCGTCGGCCATGAATTCCAGCCATTCGGCATTGGTGACGAGATGGCGCGACAGCCTCACCGGCCCGACCAGCGCGCGATGGACCGGCTTCTCGTTGTCGAAATGGAAGCTGTCGCCGGCATGGCCGATCGCATGGATGCCCTCGGGCAGATCCACCCACGCCGCGCCGCTGCGGTCGGCGGCGCGGAGCTTCCAGGCCGGATCGTAGGCCGGCGGAATCGGGTTCTGCGCGAAGGCGTGCAGGATGTCGGTCAGCAGCAATTCCTGATGCTGCTGTTCGTGGTTCAGCCCGACCTCGACCAGCGGCGCCAGCGCCTGCAGCTTCGCTTCGTCGGCTTCGGCGAACAGCGCCAGCATCGAATCGTCGACCGCGCGCCGATAGGCGGTGACGTCGTCGGCGCCCGGCCTCGTCAGCAGCCCGCGCGCCGCGCGGGTGTGCCGCGGGCCGGCGGAGACGTAATAGGAATTGAACAGATAGGCGTAGTCGGGGTGGAAGACCTGGTAGCCCGGCTTGTGCGGCCCGAGCAGGAACTGCTCGAAAAACCATGTCGTATGCGCGCGGTGCCATTTCGCCGGGCTGGCGTCCGGCATCGACTGCACCACCTGATCCTCGGGGCCGAGCGGCGCCGCGCGGCGCTCGGTCTCGTCGCGCACGGCGCGATAGGCCTCGGCGAGGCGGCCGGCCGGAGCAGGGGCCGTCATGTCGGAAGAAGGGGAAGAAACGACCACAGAGGCTGCGGCAGAGGACATGTTCGGCACGAGCGACTCCGGTTTAAAAGCAAAACGCCGCTGTCCGGCAGCGGTTCCACAGTCTCGGACATAGGCGTTCGTTTCACGGATGTAAGGCCGCAACCGTACGGTCCGCGCCGGGGTGCCGCCGCGGCAGCAGGGCGGATTGCCGCGCCCAAGGCGCTGATTCCTTGAGCCAAATCAGAACCTCAGTCGGCCTGTCGGGCATTTTACTTGGGCTGCAAAGCGTTTTCGGGATACATATATCCCCACTCGACCCGGCCGCTGGTGGTCAGCCGGCCGCGCCGCAAAAGGATCCGTCATGAGCATCGAGCAATTCATCGACAACGAAGTGAAGACCAACGACGTCGTGCTGTTCATGAAGGGCACGCCGCAGTTCCCGCAGTGCGGCTTCTCGGGTCAGGTTGTGCAGATCCTCGATCACGTCGGCGTCGCCTATAAGGGCCACAACGTGCTGGAAAACGCCGAGCTGCGCGACGGCATCAAGCAGTTCTCGAACTGGCCGACGATTCCGCAGCTTTACGTGAAGGGCGAATTCGTCGGCGGCTGCGACATCATCCGCGAAATGTTCCAGGCCGGCGAACTGCAGAAGCTGTTCACCGACAAGGGCATCAAGGCCGCGGCCTGAGCACCTTCGCACGCCGGACCGGCGCGGCGACCTGTGAGGTCGTCGTCGCCGACATCACCACGCTTTCGCTCGACGCGATCGTCAACGCCGCCAACGGCGCGCTGCTCGGTGGCGGCGGCGTCGACGGGGCGATTCATCGCGCCGCGGGGCCGCAATTGCTGGCCGCCTGCCGCACGCTGGGCGGCTGCGCCACCGGCGACGCCAAGATCACCCGCGGCTACGACCTCCCGGCGCGGCATGTGATCCATGCGGTCGGCCCGATCTGGCGCGATGGCGATTCCGGCGAGGACGAAGCGCTCGCGTCCTGCTATCGCCGCGCGCTGGAGTTGTGCCAGCAGCACGGCCTCGCCTCGGTGGCGTTTCCGGCGATCTCCACCGGCATCTACGGCTTTCCTCCCGAACGCGCCGCGCCGATCGCGGTCGCCGCCTGCATCGACGCGCTGCGCAGCGCGCCGTCGGTGACGAGGGTGCTGTTCTGCTGTTTCTCCGCGCCGGGCGCAGATTTGCATCGCGCCGCGCTGGCCGTCCTGGCCTCTTGATTAGCTCGGCGCGACCGCTACCATCCATCGCCGCACCAATCGGGAGAGTCTGATGACGTTACGTCGCGCCGCGCGAGCTTTGTTGGCGACAGCTCTGGTCGCATTCGCTGCGTGCCGGATGTCAGGTTCCGCTTTTGCCGAAGGAACGTTCGACCCGCCGCCCGGCGCGCAGTTCTCGCAGGCCAAACTCGAGCGCATCGACGCGTTCTTCAACCAGATCATCGCCGAGGGCAAGATCCCGGGCGCGGTGGTGTATATCGAGCAGCGCGGCAAGCCGGTGTATCAGAAGTATTTCGGCGTGCGCGACGTCGCCACCAAGGCGCCGATGACCGACGACACCATCTTCCGGCTGGCCTCGCTGACCAAGCCGTTCACCGCCGTCGCGGTGATGATGCTGGTCGACGACGGCAAGCTGAAGCTCGACGATCCGGTGGCGAAGTACATTCCGGCCTTCGCCGAGACCAAGGTCGGCGTCGAGAAGAAGCGCGAGGACGGCGAGAAGTATCTCGATTTCGAGACGCTGAAGCGGCCGATCAAAATCAGCGACCTGCTGCTGCACACCTCGGGCATCACCTACGGCTTCTACGGCGACAATCTGGTGCGCAAGGCGATCGCCGCTGCGAAGATCTACGACGGCGACCCCAGCAACGCCGAATTCGCCGACCGGATCGCGAAAGTGCCGCTGCAGGAGCAGCCCGGCACGCTGTGGGACTACGGCAATTCCTACGAGGTGCTGGGCCGCGTCATCGAGGTGGCGTCGGGCAAGCCGTTCTACGAGTATCAGAAAGAGAAGCTGTTCGACCCGCTCGGCATGAAGGACACGCGCTACTACCTTGCCGAAGACGGGCAGAAAGCGCGGATGGCGCAGCCGATGCCGAACGACGCCGATTTTCGCGTCGGGCGGCCGAGCCGGCCGGATATCGTCAAGAAATGGGAGTCGGGCGGCGGCGGCCTGACCTCGACGCCGTCGGACGTGATCCGCTTCGTGCGGATGCTGCTGCACAAGGGCGAACTCGATGGCAAGCGCTATCTCAGCGAAGCGGCTTTCAAGGAAATGACCACCGATCAGATCGGCCCTGCCTCCGGCATCGCGCGCGATCACTTCTATTTCCCCGGCGACGGCTTCGGCTACGGCTACGGCCTCGCCGTCCGCACCGATCCCGGCAACGCCAAGCCGCCGCCGCCCGGCTCGTTGGGCGAGCTGAAATGGGACGGCGCCAGCGGCTGCTATTTTGTGGTCGATCCGAAGCAGGAGATGTTCTTCGTGCTGATGGAACAGACCCCGTCGCAGCGCCAGCCGGTTCAGCGCGAACTCAAGAAACTGGTCTACGAGGCGCTGGACAACTGAACGCGGGTTCGGCGCCCGGGCGTATCAATTGCTCGATCTCCGCACCGAACTAACCGGGAAATCCCAGGCCGCTTCATTATGACGCAGCCGCGAGGCTCGTGCGATTCACTGCATTTCCGCCGCTGCGACGCTGAATTTGCTCCGCACGCGGCGCGCAGTGTGGCTCCACGCCCGCGCAAACAGCGCTGAACCGAAAGTCCCTTCGGGAATTGACCCTGCGACAATTTGGGCCCACCGTCCCGTCGCCCAAATGGAAAGGATTCTCATGACTTACACCCAACCCGGTCGCAAGAGCCTCGTGTCGCGCGTTCTCGCGGCTGCAATTCTGACCAGTATCTATTGCTTCAGCCTCGTCGGCGCGACGGCGCTGATCACTGGTGCAACCACGACTGAGGCGTCCGCGCAGCGCGGTGATCGTGGTCGGGGCCGTGGTCGCGGTCGCGGTTATAACCGTGGCCGTGGTCGCGGTCGTGGCGATCGTGGTCGCGTTCGCGGCGGCGGCCGATCGGGCGCCTGCGTCGTCAACGCTGCCGGCGTTCGCATCTGCCTGTAAACATCACTGCCGTCTGAACGCGCCGCTTTTCGGGCGCGTTCGCCGACACCCCACCGACGCGCGTCGCTCACCAGCGGCGCGCGTTGCGTTTATGCGCCGCGCAAAATCTCCCGAACCAGCGTCACCGTTTCGTCGATCATCGCGCGGCTGACGTCGAGATGGGTGCAGGCGCGGATCCGGCCGTCCATCATCGCCAGCAGCACGCCGCGCCGGCGTAGTGCCGCAACCATGGCATCACCGGCCACGCCCGCTCCGTCGGGCCGGAAGAACACCAGGTTGGTCTGCGGTTCCTGCACCTCGACGCCGGCGATCTGCGCCAGCGCCGCGGCCAGCGCCCGCGCATTGGCGTGATCCTCGGCCAGCCGATCGACGTGATGATCGAGCGCGTAGTTACAGGCCGCAGCGATGATTCCGGCCTGCCGCATCGAGCCGCCGAGCCGCTGCTTCCAGCGCCACACCTCGTCGATGAAGGCGCGCGAGCCCGCCAGCGATGCGCCGACCGGCGCGCCGAGGCCCTTGCTGAAATCGATCCACGCCGAATCCCAGCCGGCGGTCATGTCCTTCGCCGCGATGCCGGTTGCGACGACTGCATTCATCAGCCGCGCGCCGTCCATATGGGTGGCGAGGCCGGCCGCCTTGCCAGCCGCGGCGACGGCGTCGAGCGTCGCCTGCGGCCAGATCGTGCCGCCGCCGATATTGGCGGTCTGCTCGACGCTGACCATGGTCTGCGGCGGCTCGTAGCGCGAGCGCGGATGCAAGGCCGCGCGGAACGCGGCCAGCGAGAACTGCCCGCCGTCGCCGTCGAGCGGCGTGATCTGGAAGCCGCCGAGCGCCGCATGGGCGCCGCCCTCGCGCGACAGGATATGCGCGGTGCGATGCGCGATGATCTCGTCGCCGGGCCGGCAGGTGGCGAGCGTCGCGGTGACGTTGCACATTGTGCCGGACGGCAGGAACACCGCGGCCTCCTTGCCGAGCAGAGCGGCGACCCGCTCGTTCAGCGCATTGACGGTCGGGTCGTCGCCGGTCTGCTCGTCGCCGACCTCGGCGCGCGCCATCGCATCGCGCATCGCCGGCGTCGGCCGGGTCTGGGTGTCGGACAGCAGGTTGATGTGCACCGGAGGTGCCTGCGGATCGGGGCGGGGAGGGATGTAGGACATGGCGGCAAGCTAGACCAATTCCCGCGCCGACAGAATAGAGCCTCTTCGGCGGGCTGCAGCCGTCACGCCGGCCGTTGCAGCCCGCCGAGGATCAACGCGGCGAAGGCTGCGGCGGCGTCCGCCTCGCGGCATTGGCCACGGATCATCGCGGCCGACAGCGCTTCCCCGGCGCCGATCATGCCGACGCAGCGGCGCATGAGCTCGGCGCGCGGCAAGGTCGTGTGCGGCTTCAGCGCGGTGGCGAACAGCTGAACATAGTTGTCGAGCAGTTGCTGATACACGGCGTCCTTTTCCTGGCTGCCCGCCAGTGCCGCGCCGATCGCCTGCCATTCGCCGCTGGTGTTCGCCGAACAATGCACATAGGCAGACGCCAGCAGCTGTGCGGTGTCCTTCAGGCTGCGGTGCCCGCTCGCCAGCGCCGCGCGTAGCGCGTCGGCGTGTTCGGCATCGATCGATTTGTAGAGCTCGATCAACAGCCCCGATCGCGTGCCGAAGTGATCATAGGCGATCGGCTTGGACACGCCCGCGCGCTCGGCGAGATGCCCGAGCGTCAGCCGGTCGGCGCCTTCGTCGCGGACGATCTGGAGCGCCGTGTCGAGCAACTGCCGCCGCCGTTCCGCCTTCGGCAGCCGGCCGGCGGGTTCCGCAATAGTTGCGCTGCCACGCGATGTTTTCGATTTTGCCATGAAACCTACCATTGGTAAGTTCGTTAACTTACGATTGGTAAGTTAGACACAGCCAGTGAGGTGATCAATGACAAACTCTCCGATTCTCCTGATCGGTGGCGCCGGCCATGTCGGCCGCTGGACCGCGCGATCGTTGCGCTCCGTTCATCCCGCCGTGCCGCTGCTGATCGGCGGCCGGGATAGGGCGCGGGCCGAACAGGCGGCCGCCGAACTTCACGCAGAGAGCGTGGCGATCGACGACACCGCCGCCGATCTCGGCCTCGGCGATCGTCCCGTGAGCGCCATCGCGACGCTGTTCACCGACCAGCGCCTGACCGCGCTGCGCCTTGCTCAGGCGCGCGGTGTGCCGCATCTGTCGATCTCGCCGGGGATCATCGAGCTCGGGCCGGAAGTTGCCGCTTACATGCACCGGCCGCAGGCCGCGCCGGTGGTGCTGGGCACGGAGTGGATGGTCGGCGGCACGACGGTGTCGACGCTCGCCTTCGCCAGAGCATTCAGCCGCATCGACGACATCGCAATCGGCGCACTGCTCGACGAGCAGGATGCGTACGGCCCGGCCGCGGAGGCCGATCTCGAACGACAGACCCGGACCATGCCGGTTGCCCTGGTCCGGCAGGGCGGTGCTTATGTGTGGCGGAGCGGCGACGATCTGACGACCAGTTTCCGCGCCGTCGACGGCACGGAAATGGCGGCCTCGGCGTTTTCCCCGAACGATGTGCTGGGCCTTGCCACCGCAACCGGGGCGCCGAACGTTCGCTTCAGCCTTGCCGTCGGCGTCAGCTCCAGCCGCCGGCGCGGCGAGCCGCTGTCGACCGAGATCATCATCGAACTGACGGGTACGGATCACGCAGGTCGCCCACTGCGCCGCCGTCACGCCATCATCCATCCCGCCGGCCAGATGCCGCTGACCGGCCTCGGCACCGCGCTGCTGCTCGAACGCCTGCTCGGCCTCGACGGCCAGGCCCCGACGCCGCCCGGCCTATACTTTCCGTACCAACTGATCGAGCCGGACACGTACTTCAAGCGGCTAACTCAAGTGGGTGGTCAGGTGATGGAGTTGGATGCGTCTTCACCCTCCCCTGGAGGGGAGGGTGGTCGCTGACAGCGCCCACCATGCAACACAAACAAAAAGGCCCCGGCGAACCGGGGCCTCGATGCATCGGACTGAGCAGCAATCAGTACGAAGAAAGCAGTCTCGCGCAGCGATCAGCGCGAATAGAATTCGACGATCAGATGCGGCTCCATCTGAACCGCGAAGGGCACGTCGGACAGAGCCGGGATGCGCCCGAACTTGGCGGTCATCTTGTTATGATCGACCTCGATGTAGTCCGGCACGTCGCGCTCGGCGAGCTGGCTCGCTTCGAGCACGAAGGCGAGCTGCTTCGAGGATTCCTTGACCTCGATCAGGTCGCCGACCCGAACCTTGTAGCTCGAGATGTTGACGCGCTTGCCGTTGACCTTGATGTGGCCGTGATTGATGAACTGGCGCGCCGCGAACATCGTCGAGACGAATTTCGAGCGGTACACCACTGTGTCGAGCCGGCGCTCGAGCAGGCCGATCAGGTTCTCGCCCGAATCGCCCTTGAGGCGGGTCGCCTCGACATAGATCGAATGGAACTGGCGCTCGGAAATATTGGCGTAGTAGCCCTTGAGCTTCTGCTTGGCGCGCAACTGCACGCCGAAGTCGGAAAGCTTGCCCTTGCGGCGCTGGCCGTGCTGGCCGGGGCCGTATTCGCGGCGGTTGACCGGGCTCTTCGGGCGGCCCCAGATATTCTGGCCCATCCGGCGGTCGATTTTATACTTGGCTTCACTGCGCTTTGTCATCGCGTCCTCGGTTGATCATGGATGAGGAGACGCGCCCTCCTGTGCGGCCGGAAAATTCCCGCCGCCGACAGGTCCGGCCCCAAAGCATAAGAGGGGTGGACCACGGGTCGCGAAACGCAACGCGGGCCGAAAGGCCCGCGTTGTTGGCCGCTTTCTAGGGAGAAACCGGGGGGATGTCAATTCGGCCGGGGGAGCAAGGGCCGCCTTCGGAGCCTACACCCGCACCACCCGGACCGGCGGCTTGGCCGCCTGGGTGCCGTGCATTGCCTGCAATTCGCCGGCGATGGTGGTGTTCAGCACCTGTTCGAGCCGGGTCATGATCCGGGCGATCGGTGCGGCGTCGATCAGGCGGTGGTCGAATCGGATCACCATGTCGAGGCCGCCGTCGTCGTCGAGCCGGCCGAAGCTCAGCATGTAGGGGCCGGGGCTGATCGGGTAGAGGTCGCCGGCGGCGATCGCCGACACCGAGGACAGCCCGAAGCTGCCGAAATAATTCGCCCGCTGCCGGGCCAGCGACAGCCCGCCCCACCAGATGAACCGCCGCAGCGGCAACGGCAGCGCGCAGATCCGCATCAGCTTGCGGAACATCGGCACCTGCTCGACCGGCGCGGACTGCGCCTCGCGGATCAGGCCATCGACGCAGGCCAGCGACAATTCGTCGGGCGCGACCAGCTTTTGCGCCAGAACGCTGTCCTCGCCGTCGATCTGCCGCGCGATCGCGATCACCCCGACGCTGCGCGGCAGCTCGTAGAAATGCGGCCACGGGAAATCCATCACCAGCGTGCGCAGCACCGGCTGCTCCCGCGCCACCAGCGCGAACGCCTTGGCGATGATCGCGGCGAAGCCCGGCGGCGAGGTCAGCCGCGCGCGCGCCTGTGCCATCGGCCGCAGATCGAGCCTGCGCTGATAGGTGATCAGCGGTACGCCCTCGGAGGCCCACATCAGGTCGGCAACCAGCCGCCGACCCAGCGGTATGCGTCGAATGGTTCCGCGCACGGGCTATGGCGCCGGCGTGGCGAGCGGCTTGGTCTTGTCGACCACCCAGACCGCCATCACCTTGGCGCCCTTGTCGCCGTGGACCCTGGCGTCGTGCACGACGCCCGCGGGGATCGAATAGGAATCGCCGGCCTTGAGGTGCTTGTCGGCCTGGCCGTCGATGATCATTACAGCTTCACCTTCCAGCAGATATCCGGTCTCGATTCCCGGATGGGTGTGGCGGCCAATGCTGCCGCCGGGCGGAAGTTCCGCAAGACCGCTGATCGTCACGTAGCCGTCCGGGAACTCGACCTTCTGCAGCGGCGTCCGCTTGATGCCACCTTGCTGCTGGGCGAAGGCGGCGCCCGCGAGCGCGACAAAAGCGAGAGCGATCAGGGTTCTCGTGGTCATTGCGGCTCCTTCCTGCCTTCGAAACTAGCAGCATGGGAGCACGGCGGGAAGCATTCAGGCCGAAATGTGGCCGCCAAAATACGGCGAAATGGTCGCGGCGATGCGGTACGGTCGTCCGGACGTGAATACCATCTGGACTCGGGGATCGTCGCCATGGCCGGAACCCGCGCCGAGCAGCGTGACGACCCGCCGCGCGATCGCCGGCGCAGGATCGATCCAGTCCACCGGCCACGGTGCCAGCCGCACCAGCCGGTCGAGCAGCAGCGGATAATGCGTGCAGGCGAGCACGATGCTGTCGGTGCGGCCGCCTTTGCCGTCGCCGTCGACGAAGCAGGGCGCGATCTCGGCGCGGATCGCCTCGTCCGGGACATCGGCGCCGCCGAGCGCGGCTTCGGCCAGTGAGGCCAGATGCACCGAGCCGACCAGCGTCACGTCGCAGCCGCCGGCGAAATCGCGGATCAGTGCCCGGGTATATTCCAGCCGCACCGTGCCGCTGGTGCCGAGCACCGACACCCGCTTGGTCCTGGACGCCGCGCAGGCCGGCTTGATCGCCGGCACGGTGCCGACGAACGGCACGCGGTAGCGCGCCCGCAGCGGCGCCAGCGCCATGGTCGAGGCCGTGTTGCAGGCGATCACCACGAGATCCGGCGCGTGCGCGGCGATCAGTTCGCCCATCAGCGGCACGACGCGGCCGATCACCGCCTCCTCGCTGCGCTGGCCGTAAGGAAAGAACGCGTCGTCCCCGACATAGACGTAGCGCGCATCCGGCCGCACCTTCACGACCTCGCGCAGCACCGTCAGCCCGCCGAGGCCGGAATCGAAAACCAGAATGTTCGGATGCCCAGACACGGCGCGAGCCTATCGCAGCTTGGTTAGTTTTCGGTTGTTTTTTGCGCGAGGCTGCGTTGCGGCAAGGGAAGGCGTTCCAGCGCGGCGAGGCGCGCTCCCTCGCCCCGCTCTTGCGGGGAGAGGGTTGGGGTGAGGGGCGAGGCGAGTCGCAGCCGCTCGGCCTCGTCGAAACGCCCCCTCACCCGGTGCGCATCTGACGATGCGCGCCGACCTCTCCCCGCGTGCGGGGAGAGGTGAACGCGCGCGTAGCTCAATTCTCCCCGAACACCCGCCGGAAGATCGTGTCGACGTGCTTGAGGTGATAGCCGAGGTCGAACTGCTCCTCGATTTCGGCATCCGACATGTACTTCTTCATGTCCGGGTCGGCTTTCAGCAGCGTCAGGAAGTCGCCTTCGCCGCGCCACACCGGCATCGCGTTGCGCTGCACGAGCTTGTAGCTCTCCTCGCGCGAGCAGCCCTTCTGGGTCAGCGCGGTGAGCAGCCGCTGCGAATGGATCAGGCCGCCGAGGCGGTCGAGATTCTTCGCCATGTTGTCGGGATACACCACCAGCTTCTCGATCACGCCCGCCAGTCGATTCAGCGCGAAGTCGAGCGTCACGGTGGAATCCGGCGCGATCATGCGTTCGGCCGAGGAGTGCGAGATGTCGCGCTCGTGCCACAGCACGACGTTCTCCATCGCCGGCATCGCATAGGCGCGCACCATCCGGGCGAGGCCGGTGAGGTTCTCGGTCAGCACCGGGTTGCGCTTGTGCGGCATCGAGGACGAGCCCTTCTGGCCCTCGGAGAAATACTCCTCGGCCTCGAGCACTTCGGTCCGCTGCAGATGCCGCAGCTCGGTGGCGAGCCGCTCCACCGACGAGGCGATCACGCCCAGCGTGGCGAAGTACATCGCGTGGCGGTCGCGCGGAATCACCTGCGTCGACACCGGCTCGACCGCGAGGCCCATCGCCTTGGCGACGTGTTCTTCGACCCGCGGATCGATATGCGCGAAGGTGCCGACCGAGCCGGAGATCGCGCAGGTCGCGACTTCTTTTCGCGCGGCAACGAGGCGGTCGCGGGCGCGGGAAAATTCCGCGTAGGCATAGGCCATCTTCAGGCCGAACGTCACGGGCTCGGCGTGGATGCCGTGCGAGCGGCCGATCGACGGCGTCATCTTGTGCTCGAACGCGCGGGTCTTCAGCGCCGCGAGAACCTTGTCGAGATCGGCCAGCAGGATGTCGGAGGCGCGCACCAGCTGCACGTTGAAGCAGGTGTCGAGCACGTCCGACGAGGTCATGCCCTGATGCACGAAGCGCGACAAGGGACCTACGAATTCGGCCAGATGCGTCAGGAACGCGATGACATCATGCTTGACCTCGCGCTCGATCTCGTCGATCCGCGCCACGTCGAACGCCGCGTCCTTGCCCTTGGCCCAGATCGTCTCCGCGGCTTCTTTCGGGATCACGCCGAGCGCGGCCTGCGCGTCCGAGGCGTGGGCCTCGATCTCGAACCAGATCTTGAAGCGGGTGAGCGGCTCCCAGATGGCAGCCATTTCCGGACGGGTGTAGCGCGGGATCATCACAGACTCTTCGTGTTGGGGATTACGCCGCGCTTTAGCAGACGGGGGGCGGGGAGGCCACCGAATTGCCGCGGCGTTCAGCGGCGCCTGCGCGCGCCGGCGGCGCCGCGGGCCGCTTCCAGGGCGCCGCGCGCCGCCGCGACGTCGGGCAGGAAGCGGAAGCCGTAGCGCCCGGTGAAGTCGGTGTCGGGCGAGGCCGTGGAGGCGCGGGAGGCGAAGCTGAGATGGCCGCGGCGGCCACGGATGTCGAGCACTTCGAGCTGGTTCATCGCGCCGAAATCGGTGGCCACCGCGCCGTCCCGGCCGAGCCCGGCGCGCAGGATCAGCGCGCGCCGATCGGTGACGACATAGAGCGTGTGCAGGTGGTGCAGCAGGACGACGAACGGCCCCAGCACCAGCGCAACGCCGAGCAGCAGCGGCAAGCCGATCCAGTCGCCGAGCCAGCCGCGCGACAGCGCCATCAGGGTGAGCGCCAGCCAAGGCACGCCGATCCACCACAGCGCCCGCACCATCATCATCGCCGCACAGGCATCGGGCTGCGCCTGCCACAGCACGCGCTCGCCGGGTTGCAGCGCGGCATCGAGCGCGCGCCGCAACGGCGCTTCGAACAGCGTGGAGCGGAACGCGCCGGGGATCGTCGTTTCAGAAGCCATGCCGTTAGGTCATGCGGGCGCGACGGCCGGTTCACCACGTCGCCATTGGCCGCAGCCGGCAACGGGACCTTTTCGGCCGCCGGCGGGTTGGTCACCTCAACCGACGCAAAGGAGATCGTCATGCCGGCAGGACAACGCAGCGGAACGGGCGCCATGTCCGAACTCGAAGACGAGAAGGTGCGCAAGAACGATATCCTCAGCAATCGCGACAAGGCCCAGCGCCCACCCGGCCGCGGCCTCGACGGCAAGGGCACCGAGATCGACGAATACAAGGACATCCCGAGCAATCAGCGGGAGAAGTAATCCGCGGCGCGGGCGGATGCGACAGATCACCCCCTTGACAATAATCCTATTATGATTATAGTCCGCCCTGTCCTGTCCGTAAGGGGCGCTTCGCGAGGCGTCGTAAAAGCGGGACAGATCGACGGGCCGGGTCACCGGTCCGAAACGATGGTTCGATGACGCCGGCATGTTGCCGGTGGGGTCGGACGGACGCGGCGTCCTGCGCGTGTGCCTCGCAAGCACACGTCCGGGAGGCAGAGGTCACCGTCCGCCGCTACTACGAGCGGCTGCCGCTTTCGTGGCTGGACGGGCGCAGCAAGGCCGGGGAGATCCCGCACCGCTGTGTTCCCGGAAGAACGGTCCCGATGCCCAAAACCGCCGCGGTGGGCGCGCCGACGAGGCGTTGCGCGATGGTCCGCAAAGCCATCGCGACACTCACCACCTTTGCGCCTTTCGGCGCGCCCCCACCCCTCGCTGCGAAGCGACGGGTGCAAACCTCGGGCTCAGCAGAGCCGCGAGAAGGAATTCGCGTGGCTGTTTGACAGGTGGCTGTTTGACAGGTCGATCAACATGGACAACCTCATCCTGAGGTGCGAGCGCAGCGAGCCTCGAAGGATGGGCCGCACACCCGTGTCCGCATCCTTCGAGGCTCGCCCTGCGGGCGAGCACCTCAGGATGACGGCGCTCAGGATGACGGCTGCTGAGATGGTAGCAGCGCTCGCTACCCTCACTCACGTCATGCGCGGGCTTGACCCGCGCATCCATCGCGCGCGTGAGCGCGACATGAGGAGACTTTGCGAAGAGGATGGATTGCCGGGTCGAGCCCGGCAATGACGGTGTTATCTACTACGAGTGTTGTCGTAGGGTGGGCAAAGCGAAGCGTGCCCACTGATGTCATCAGTTGCGGAGCTATCTGGTGCCCCTACGGCAGGATTAAACCACTTCCCCCCTCGCCATCGCCGCCGCGTTCCTGATCGCGTCGATATTCGCCTTGTAGCTCTCCACAGTCCCGCCCTTGAACACCGCGCTGCCCGCCACGAACGCATTTGCGCCGGCAGCGGCTAATTGCCCCGACACTTTGTCGCTCACCCCGCCATCGACCTCGATGTCGATCGGCCGGCCCGCGGTCATCGCGCGGATGTCCTGGATCTTGTTGATGGCGCTCGGGATGAAGGCCTGGCCGCCGAAGCCGGGGTTGACCGACATCACCAGCACCAGGTCGATCATGTCGATGACGTATTCCAGCGCGGAGGCCGGCGTCGACGGGTTGAGCGAGACGCCGGCCTTCTTGCCGAGCGCGCGGATCGCCTGCAGCGAGCGGTGCAGATGCGGACCGGCTTCGGCGTGGATGGTGATGTGGTCGCAGCCGGCTTTGGCGAAGGCTTCGAGATAGGGATCGCACGGCGCGATCATCAGATGCGCGTCGAAGATCTTCTTGGTGTGCGGCCGCATCGCCTTGATGACGTCGGGGCCGTAGGAAATGTTCGGCACGAAATGCCCGTCCATCACGTCGAGATGGATCCAGTCGGCGCCCGCCTGATCGACCGCGCGGACCTCTTCGCCGAGCCTGGAGAAATCCGACGCCAGGATCGACGGCGCGATGACGAGGGGGCGAGGCGCGAGCTGGGTCATGGGAGCTTCCGGCGTGAGAGGGGGTCAGCCTCGCTATCACGCGAGCCGGCCCCTCGCAATGCGGCCCGGCAAGCCGCCGCAACGCGGGCGGCGGGCCGGCAGGTTCTGCCGGAGCGGCAGGAATTTCCGCCCGGGCGGCGCCGCGCCGCGACGAAAACCCCTGCAATTCCAAGCCCCGGCGCCCTGGCACGGCGATTGCTGAACGAGGCCACAGGATGCGCGTGCGTAGTTGCGGCCGCCGTCCGCGGCGTTGAACGGAGTCTCGTCATGTTGCCAGCCCTCGGCGCGCTCGGTGCGCTGTCCGGATTGCTCAATTCGCTGAGCTCCACGTCGTCGTCGAGCTCGTCGACGAAGACCACCAGTTTCAGCAACCCGTTCGAAACCTCGAACTCGAAGAGCAGCAGCTCGTCGCTGTCCGAGTCGTCGAGCAGCGGTGCGTCGCCGTCGAGCAGCCTGTCGCCGGAGATGATGCAGGCGCTGCTCGCGGCGCAGCAGCAGAGCCAGACGTCGACCACCGACGCGTCGACCACCGCCACGAAAAGCCGCGACTCCGCGCTGAAGGATCTGTTCTCGCAACTCGACGGCGATGGCGACGGCGCCATCAGCCAGTCCGAATTCCAGGACAAGCTCGGCGCCGGCGGCACCAATGTCGAGAATGCCGACAAGGTGTTCGCCAAGCTCGACGCCGACAACGACGGCTCGGTCAGCCTCGACGAATTGTCCTCGGCGCTGAAGGGCAGGGGCCAGCAGGCTCAGGCGGGCGGCGGCGGGTCGCAGGAGAGCTCGGGCGCGTCGACCACCAGCGTGACCAATGCGGACGGCTCGGTGACGACCTCGATCACTTATGCGGACGGCTCCAAGGTGTCGACGACCTCGGCCGCAAGCGCCAGCAGCGCGCGGGCGTCGTCGTCCTACAATTTCATCGAGCAGATGATCCAGCGCCAGGCAGCGCAATTGCAGTCGGCTGCGACCTCGTCGGTGTCGCTCAGCGCCTGAACCGGTCGCGCCATGCCGGCTGCGCGTCCTTGAACGGCAGCGCGGTCGCTTCATAAACGCCGCGCGCGATCGCCCGCGCCACGGTGTTGGCGGCGATCGCGCCGAGTTCGGTCAGCCCCGCGAGCGGATCGACCGGCTTCTTGCCGGTCGCGGCCGCGAACACCACGTCGCCGTCGAGCGGCGCGTGTACCGGATAGATAGCGCGCGCGAAACCGGTCTGCGCCATCATTGCCAGCCGCTTCACCTGCGTCTTGGTCAGCAGCGCGTCGGTGACGATGGTTACCAGCGTGGTATTCTCCGCGGTCGCGGCGGCGGCGCCCTTGATCTTCACTGCCAGCATCTCTTCGGTGAAATGCTGCGGCATGCCGCAGCCGCCGAACTCGTCGCCGACTTCGTAAGGCGCCGACCAGAACCACGGGCCGTCGCCGATGGTCACGCTGCCGATCGCATTCACCGCCGCGATCGCGCCGACCATGATTCCGGCGGGCGTCGTCGCGGAGGCCGAGCCGAGGCCGCCTTTGTAGTTCGCCGTGGTGGCGCCGAGTCCCGCGCCGACGCTGCCGAGCGCGAAGGTGTCGCTCGCGGCGGCTGCCGCCTGATAGCCGAGCTCGCGATAGGGCGAGAACCGGCCCCACGCCTTGTCGCCGCCATTGAGCATGTCGAAGATCACGCCGCCGGGCACGATCGGGATCGTCGCGGTGCCGATCGGAAAGCCGCGGCCCTGTTCGGCGAGCCAGGCCTGGACGCCGCCGCCGGAATCCAGCCCGAACGCCGAGCCGCCCGACAGCGTGAAGCCGTCGACCTGCTCGACGGTATTGACCGGCTCCAGCAGCACGCCGTCGCGAATGCCCGGCCCGCCGCCGCGGACGTCGATCGAGGCGGTCGCAGGTGTGTCGAACAGAATCGCCGTGACGCCGGAGGCCAGGCGTTCGTCATGGGCGTGGCCGACGCGGACGCCGGCGATGTCGGTGATGAGGTTCTTCAAGGCAGTTCCAGGGGCGAAAATCACGAGGGGAGCGACATTGTCGGCCTAAACACTTCGTCGAAGCAACCCCTCACGCCGCGATCACAAGCTGCGGAAGCTCGCCGCGGCGGGCCTTGCGCGGCTGCGCGGCGCAGGTGCATGTAGCCGCATGATCCACGACGTCTCGATCCCCGCGGCGCTGATCGCCGGCCTGGTCAGCTTCCTGTCGCCCTGCGTGCTGCCGCTGGTGCCGCCATACCTGATCTATCTGACCGGCGCGACCATCGAACACGTCGCGGCAGACGAATCCCAGCGCACCTCGAAGCGCGCGGTGATGATCTCCGCACTGATGTTCGTGCTCGGCTTCTCGACCGTGTTCATCGCGCTCGGCGCCAGCGCCAGCCTGGTCGGCGGCCTGATCCGCGCCTGGTCGGCCGAACTCGCGATCGTCGCCGGCATCGTCATCATTCTGATGGGACTGCATTTCCTCGGCCTGACGCGGCTCAACATCCTGATGCGCGAGGGCCGGTTGCCGATTCCAAAGCCGATGGGCCTGTGGGGCGCCTATGTGATGGGGCTGGCTTTCGCGTTCGGCTGGACGCCCTGCATCGGCCCGATCCTCGCCGCGATCCTGTCGGTCGCCGCCGCCGAAGCCACGGTGGCGAAGGGCGCGGGCCTGCTGGCGATCTACTCGCTCGGCCTCGGCGTGCCGTTCCTGCTCGCGGCGCTGATGGTCGAGCAGTTCTCCGGCCTGTTCGCGCGGATGAAGAAGCATCTGGCGACCGTCGAGCGCGTGATGGGCGGGCTGATGGTGCTGACCGGCATCGCCTTCCTCACCGGCGCCATCACCGATGTCAGCATCTGGCTGCTGAACACGTTCCCGGTGCTGGGGACGATCGGGTGAGGTAGTCGCCGTGGACCAACCGCGGCGCATCGAATTCGCAATGCCCTCATCCTCCGCGAAAGCGGAGGACCCAGTATTCCAGAGCCTTGAGGTGATGAATGCGTGCTCTGGAATACTGGGCCGCCCGGTCGAAGCCGGGCGGTGACGGCTTTGCACCGTTGTTTCAGCGTCATTGCGAGCGTAGCGAAGCAATCCAGAGCAGCAAACACTGTTTGGATTGCTTCGTCGCTTCGCTCCTCGCAATGACGATCGAAAGCTCAGGGCCTCACATCGCCTTGCCGGGATTGATCTCGGCGTAGTTGCCCTTGGCGTCCCATTTGTAGACGACGTAGTCGATCGCCTTGATGTCGCCCTTGGCGTCGAACGCCATCTTGCCGAGCACGGTGTCCCATTCGCCGGCCTTGATGGTGTCGATCACCTTCTTCGGATCGGTGGTCTTGGCCTTGGCGACGGCCTGCGACCAGACCTGGAACGCGGCGTAGGTGTAGAGCGTGTAGCCTTCCGGATCGATGCCCTTGGCCTTGAACTTCTCGACGATCGCCTTCGCGGTCGGCTTGTTGCGCGGGTCGGGGCCGAAGGTGAACAGCGTGCCCTCGGCGAGCGGGCCGGTGATCGAGGCGAATTCCTTGTCGTTCATCGCGTCGCCGGCCATCATCGCCGTTTTCAGGCCCTGGTCGCGCATCTGGCGCAGGATCAGGCCGGCTTCCTGATGATAGCCGCCGATATAGACCAGATCGATGGAGTCGCGCTTCAGCCGCGAGACGATCGAATTGAAGTCCTTGTCGCCCTTGTTGTAGGACTCGAACATCTTCTCCTGGAAGCCCGCCTTGTTCAGCGCTTTCTTGGTCTCGTCGGCGAGGCCCTTGCCGTAGGTGGTCTTGTCGTTGAGGATCGCGACGTTCTTGCCCTTGAAATTCTTGGTGATGTACTCGGCGGCGATCAGGCCCTGCTGATCGTCGCGGCCGCAGACGCGCAGCACGTTCCAAAGCTTGCGCTCGGTGAACAGCGGGTTGGTCGAGGCCGGGGTGATCTGCAGCACGTTGCCGTCGGCATAGGCTTCCGACGCCGGGATCGACGACGACGAGCAGAAGTGTCCGGCGACGAACGGAATGCCGTCGCCCGCCAGCTTCTCGGCGATCGACCGCGCCTGCTTGGGATCGCAGCCGTCGTCGCCGACCTCCAGCGCGAGCTTCTTGCCGAGCACGCCGCCGCCGGCATTGAGATCGGCGACCGCCTGATCGGCGCCGTTCTTCAATTGCCGTCCGAACGCGGATTCGCTGCCGGTCATCGGTCCTGCGACCGCGATCTTGAGGTCCTGCGCAAGCGCCGTTGTCGACAGCGCCAGCGACACGCCGAATGCCAAACCGAGAAGCTTGAGTTTCATGGATCGATCCCTGCGGTAAAGTGCGAACGAACAGCGCGCCCGAGCCGGCCGACGCGCGAAGCTTGGCGGCATTGTTGGCTGATTTTCCGGCCAAGTCATCGACAAAATGCGCGGTTTTCCGCAGCGCTCTGGCACATTCTGCCGCAGCCTGCGGGCGCCGGCGTCACACCTTGCGGCCGCCTTCGAGATACGCGGCGCGGACTTCCGGGCGCGCCAGCAATTCGGCGCCGCTGCCGCTCATGGTGATCAGGCCGTTGACCAGCACGTAGCCGCGATGCGCCAGCCGCAGCGCGTGGTTGGCGTTCTGCTCGACGATCAGCACGGTCAGGCCGTCCTGCTTGTTGAGGGTGCGGATCGCGTCGAAGATCTGGCGGGTGATCAGCGGCGCGAGGCCGAGCGAGGGCTCGTCGAGCAGCAGCAGCCGCGGCCGGCTCATCAGCGCGCGGCCGATCGCCAGCATCTGCTGTTCGCCGCCGCTCAGCGTGCCGCCGCGCTGGCTGGTGCGTTCGCGCAGCCGCGGGAACAGCGTCAGGACGCGTTCCCGTACCTCGGCGCGCTCGGCCTCGGTGCTGTCGCCGGCATCGGCGCCCATCTGCAGATTCTCGGCGACGCTCATCCGTGGAAAGATCCGCCGGCCCTCCGGCGATTGCGCGATGCTCATCCGCGCGATCTGATGCGTCGGCATCTGCGTGATGTCGACGCCGTCGAACACGATGCGGCCGGTCTTCGCGCGCGGCTTGCCGAAGATCGTCATCATCAGCGTCGATTTGCCGGCGCCGTTGGCGCCGATCAGCGCGACGATCTCGCCGGGCCTGATATCGAGGTCGACGCCCTTCAGCGCCTCGATCTTGCCGTAGGCGGCGCGGAGGTTTTCGATACTGAGGAGGGGCGGGGAGTCGGTCATGCCGCGACCTCGCCACGCTTACTTTCGTCATGCCCGGGCTCGACCCGGGCATTCACAGCCGTCATTGCGAGCGAAGCGAAGCAATCCAGGGGCCGCATGCGATGCCCTGGATTGCTTCGTCGCTGCGCTCCTCGCAATGACGAGGGCGATGGTCGGCTCACTTGCTCCAAGACGCGCTTCGCGCTCTTGCCCGGCCATGACGCCGCAGATGGGGAGAGCCAGGTCACAGCCCGAGCTCCTGCTCGACGGCTTCGACCTCTTCGTCCTCGACGCCGAGATAGGCGGCGATGACGCGCTGGTCGTCGCGGATCTGCTGCGGCGTGCCCTCGGCGATCTTGACGCCGTAGTCGAGCACGACGACCTCGTCGGAGATCTCCATCACCACGCTCATGTCGTGCTCGATCAGCAGGATCGAGGTGCCGTGGTCGTCGCGGATCGAGAGCAGCAGTTCGCCGAGCGCCGCGCTCTCGCGCGCGTTGAGGCCGGCGGCCGGTTCGTCGAGGCACAGCAGCACGGGTTCAGTGCACATCGCGCGCGCGATCTCCAGCCGTCGCTGGTCGCCGTAGGGCAGATTGCCGGCGGCCTCGTCGGCGCGGTCCAGGAGGCCGATCTGTTTCAGCCAGAAGGTGGCGCGCTCGATCGCCTGCTTTTCCGCCGCGCGCCAGGACGGCGCGCCGAACAGGCCGAGAAAGGTCAGGCCGGATGCGAGCATCAGCTTGTTGTGTTGCGCCACCATCAGGTTTTCCAGCGCGGTCATGCCGGCGAACAGCCGGATGTTCTGGAAGGTGCGGGCGACCTTGGCGAGCTTGGTGATGCGGAAGTCGTTGAGCTTGTCGAGCCGGTAGCTGTCGCCGCCGGGATGCTGCAGGCCGATCGCGCCGGCGCTCGGCTTGTAGAACCCGGTGATGCAGTTGAACACCGTGGTCTTGCCGGCGCCGTTCGGGCCGATCAGCGCGGTGATCTTGCCGCGTTGTGCCGCGAACGACAGATCATTGACGGCGACGATGCCGCCGAACCGCATGGTCAGGCCATCGACGCGCAGAATCGGGCTGTCGCCGCTCATCCGTGGCCCTCCTTGACGAGGTCGGACGAGATCGCCTGATTGTGCTGCAGATACACGGTCGGCGCGCGATGGCCGATCAGGCCGCGCGGCCGCCACACCATCAACAGCACCATCGACAGGCCGAACACCAGCATCCGGAACTGATCGAGCCCGCGGAACAGCTCGAATCCGCCGATCAGCGCCAGCGCCGCCAGCGCGACGCCGAGCTGCGAGCCCATGCCGCCGAGCACGACGATCGCCAGCACCAGCGCGGATTCCTGGAAGGTGAAGGATTCCGGCGAGATGAAGCCCTGCCGGGTGGCGAAGAACGCGCCGGCGAAGCCGCCGAACATCGCGCCGGTGGCGAACGCCGTCAGCTTGGTCGTGGTGGTGTTGATGCCGAGCGCGCGGCAGGCGACTTCGTCCTCGCGCAGCGCTTCCCAGGCGCGGCCGATCGGCAGCCGCCGCAGCCTGATCGTGGCCCAGTTGGTCAACAGCGCCAGCGCCAGGATGATGTAGAACAGGAAGACGAGCCGATGCGACGGCGAGAACGGAATCCCGAGAAATGCTGCGAGGCCGTTTTCGCCGGGTACCAGAGGGATGCCGAAAAACGTCGGCCGCGGAATGCCGCTGACGCCGTTCGGGCCGCCGGTGAGGCTCTGCCAGTTGATGATCACGAGGCGGATGATTTCGCCGAACGCCAGCGTGACGATGGCGAGATAGTCGCCGCGCAGCCGCAGCACCGGAAAGCCGAGCAGCACGCCCCAGAACCCGGCGAGGATGCCGGCGAGCGGCAGGCAGATCCAGAACGACAGCCCAAAATTGGTCGCGAGCAGCGCGTAGGAATAGGCGCCGACGGCGTAGAATGCGACGTAGCCGAGGTCGAGCAGGCCGGCGAGGCCGACCACGATGTTCAGCCCCCAGCCCAGCATCACATAGGTCAGCACCAAAATGCCGAGGTCGAGGATGTAGCGCTGGTCGTAGAAGATCACCGGCACCAGAATCGTGAAGATCAGCAGCACCGGCGCGACGGCGCGGCCGGCGACAGCGAGTGTCTTGCGCGCGCCTTCGGGCATCAGCCTCGGCGTGTCGACCGGACCCCACCACTGCCGCAACAATTCGACCACGATCGAGCCGACGAACACCGCGGCGACCATGCCGGCGAGTTCCGGGAAGCGGGTCCAGTAGATCAGCTGCCCTTCAGGCCCGGCTTCGGTCCGCACGCCGATCATCAGCGAAAACAGAACCAGCGCCACGAGGGCGCTGATCAGGGCCTTTTTGAGGATGAAGGCGGCGCCTACGCCGGTTTTGGCGGCGGCGGTCGCAGCGGCGGCGGGGGCATGATCGGCCACGCGCGCCGCTCAGACTTTTTCGACTTCCGGCCGGCCCAGCAGGCCGGTCGGCATGAAGATCAGGACGACGATCAGGATCGAGAACGCCGCGACGTCCTTGTACTCGACCGAGAAATAGGCCGACCAGAAGGTCTCGATCAGGCCGATCAGCAGCCCGCCGAGCATCGCGCCGGGCAGCGAGCCGATGCCGCCGAGCACGGCCGCGGTGAACGCCTTGATGCCGGCGACGAAGCCCATGAAGAAGTCCACCAGGCCGTAATACAGCAGGTACATCATGCCCGCGACCGAGGCCAGCGCGGCGCCGATGACGAAGGTCATCGAAATGGTGCGGTCGACGTCGACGCCGAGCAGCGACGCCATGGTCTGGTCCTGCTCGCAGGCGCGCATGTCGCGGCCGAGCCTGGTCTTCGCCACCAGCCAGGTGAAGATCGCGAGCAGCACGATGGTGGTGATCACCACCACGATCTGGACGTTGGAGAGCTGTACGTTGAAGCCGTCGGCGCTCTCGTGCAGCGTGTAGCCGCCGGTGATGATCGGCGGCACCGGCTTCACCCGCGCGCCCTGCGCCACCTGTGCGTAGTTCATCAGCACGAACGACATGCCGATCGCCGACAGCATCGGGGCGAGGCGGAACGAATGCCGCAGCGGCCGGTAGGCGATGCGCTCGACCGTCCAGCCGTAAAGCGCGGTGATCGCCATCGACACCAGCAGCACCACCAGCAGGATCAGCGGCACGAAGGTGAGGCCGAACGACACCAGGATCAGGAAGCTGATCAGGGCGATGAAGCCGCCGATCATGAAAATGTCGCCATGGGCGAAATTGATCATGCCGACGATGCCGTAAACCATCGTGTAGCCGATCGCGATCAGGCCGTAGATCGAGCCGAGGACGAGGCCGTTGATGAGCTGCTGGGCGAAATAGTCCATGCGCTGCCGTGGTCTGAGGTCCGAACGCAACTGAGATTCTGCGCGCCAGCGTGCCCGTCTGGCACCCGCTCGCGCTGGAGACACGATGCGGCGAGGGCCCCGGCAGCCGGAACGTCGCTTCGCTTTAAGGATTTTGTAACAGTTGGAACTGGTTACGGCAACAGCCGTGCCGATACGACCTTCTTCCCTGTGGATGACGCCGGTTCCCGAATAGCGGATCGGCCGCCTCCGATCGCACCAAAGGTCTCGCTGCGACGGTGAAACGAGACGCAAGATTCGTGCCCACGGGGCCTTCATTCGGCATCAGTTCCCCGTCATCCACAGGGTTAACGGGCGTTAAGGTTAACAAAGCCTTTCCGTTGTCCGTCGTCATTAACCGGGTTTAGCTCGTCCGACTCGCCTTCCAGGATCGGGAAGGGCCGGCAGCGGGAAGCCCACGATGAAGACCAACTGGCGGATCAGCTCTGTGAACGGCGTGCTGCTCGCGGCCTATTTCGTCCCGACCTGGCTGATGGTCGCGTTCAAGATCATGGTATCGCCGATCCACGCGCTGTACGACCGGCCGAACATCTCGGTCGCGATTTTCCTGAGCGATCACTTCCATCTCGCTGCGACCGCCACGGTGCGGACCGCCTGGATGCTCGCGCTCGCCAAGCTGACGGTGGCGGCGTTCTTCGTGGTGTTCATCGCACTGCTGACGCGACCGTCGATCCGAAAGGCCGGCGGCTGCGACGAGGCGCTGGCGATCGCGCTGACCATCGGCAGCGTGATCAGCTTCGCCAGCATGATCATGGCGTCTCAGGTCGGTGAACTGGAAGCGATGCGGCTGCACGCGACCGAACTGCTGCTCTTGCTCGGCACGGCGATCGTGATGCTGGTTGAGCGACCGGCGGAAGCCCTCACCACGGTTGCGGAACGGCCTGCGATGATGCCGAACTATCCGCACGCGCCGCAGAATTCGTGATCATTATCTGACGACGGTCTCCCGAACCCACCATATCGCATTGCGCAAAGCGCCTATGCGTGGCCCGTAACGAGTTGCGGTGCCGTGCTACTTTTGCTTTTGCAAATGGCGTGCTTAAGTTGTCCGGCAATGCCGCCGATCAAGGCGGCTGACGATTGCGGGAGGAGAATCCATGGCCATGACGATGAACGGCGAAGTCCAGCTGGGCGCGCCGAAAGATCTGGTGTGGAGCAAACTGAACGATCCAGAAGTGCTGAAGCAGTGCATCCCCGGCTGTGAAGAGCTGGAAAAGACCGAGGACGACAGCGGTTTCCGTGCTGTCGCCAAATTGAAGGTCGGCCCGGTGTCGGCGCGCTTCAAGGGGCGCGTCACGCTCAGCGATCTCGATCCGCCGAACGGCTACAAGATCACCGGCGAGGGCGAAGGCGGGGTCGCCGGCTTCGCCAAGGGCGGCGCAGTCGTCGGCCTGTCCGACAAGGACGGCGGCACGCTTCTTTCCTACGACGTCGAGGCGCATATCGGCGGCAAGCTGGCGCAACTCGGGCAGCGGCTGATCAACGGCTCGGCCAAGAAGCTCGCCGACGAGTTCTTCGCCAATTTCTCCAAGGCCGTCGAAGGCAATGGCGGCGCCTGATTGCGCCGCAGCAGATATCGATCACGCTCCCGTTATCACGCTCGGTCGTGGCGTCTCGCGCGCTTTCGATAACCGGATCGAGGTTGCCGATCCGGGGGATGCCCCTTAAGATATCTTCAAGAAACACAACTAAGACGCGAGCTGACTGCCGTGCAACGCGGTGGTGTGAAAAGAATGAGAGGGCCGATGGCCAAGATTTCCCTGATCGTGAATGGCAATCCCGTGACCGCGAATGTCGATCCGCGCACGCTGCTGGTGCAGTTTCTGCGCGAACATCTGCGGCTCACCGGCACCCATGTCGGTTGCGACACGTCGCAGTGCGGCGCCTGCGTCGTGCACCTCGACGGCAAGGCGGTGAAGTCCTGCACCACGCTCGCGGTGATGGCGGACGGTCATGACGTCAAGACGATCGAGGGGCTGGCCGCCGATGGCGCACCGCTGCATCCGATGCAGGAGGCATTTCGCGAACATCACGGCCTGCAATGCGGCTTCTGCACCCCCGGCATGATCATGACCGCGGTCGATCTGGTGCATCGCAAGGGTCACGAGCTGTCGGACGCCACGATTCGCGAGGAGCTCGAAGGCAATCTGTGCCGCTGCACCGGCTATCAGAACATCGTGCTGTCGATCGCCGCCGGCGCCAAGGCGATGGCGAATTCCGATCTCGCGTAATTCGATTCGGACAACGATCAAAGCGCAGGCCGAGCGGCCCAGGGAAGCTCAATGTACGAATTCAAATACCACCGCCCCGCGACCGTCCGGCAGGCTGCGAATCTGCTGATCAAGAACGAGGACGCCAAGCTGATCGCCGGCGGCCATACGCTGCTGCCGGTGATGAAGCAGCGGCTCGCCGCGCCGCCGCATCTGGTCGATCTGTCCCACATCGAAGGGCTGAGCGGCATCGAGATGAAAGGCCGCTCGCTGGTGATCGGCGCCACCGCCAAACACGCCGAAGTGGCGGCCTCGCCGATCGTCGGCGAGGCGATCCCGGCGCTGGCGGAGCTGGCGTCGCTGATCGGCGATCCCGCGGTGCGCCACAAGGGCACGATCGGCGGCTCGCTCGCCAACAACGATCCGACCGCGGACTATCCGGCGGCGGTGATGGCGCTCGGCGCCACCATCGTCACCAACAAGCGCAAGCTGAAGCCCGAGGAATTCTTCCAGGGCATGTTCACCACCGCGCTGGAGCCGGACGAGATCATCACCAAGGTGCAGTTTCCGCTGCCGAAGAAGGCGGCCTACATCAAATTCCGCAACCAGGCCTCGCGCTACGCCCTGGTCGGCGTGTTCGTCGCGCGGCGTCCGTCGGATGTCGGCGTCGCGGTCACCGGCGCGGGCGCGGACGGCGTATTCCGCGTCACCGCTTTCGAGGAGGCGCTGAAGGCGCGGTTCAATTCGAAGTCGCTCGACGGCATCCACGTCCCGCATGACGGCCTCAACAGCGATCTGCACGGCAGCGCCGAATATCGCGCGCATCTGATCGGGGTGCTGGCCAAGCGCGCGGTCGACGCCGCCAACGGCAAGGCGTGACCTTGCGATCGGCCCGCCCATGAGCGTCGCTCCATGAGCATCACGCCGCCTCCCGCGTCGGTCGACGCGACGCTCGACATGCTGACGCGCCGCGGCTATCTCGCCGAGCGGGCGCTGGCGACCGTGGTGTTTCTCGCGCTGCGGATGAACCGGCCGCTGTTTCTCGAAGGCGAGGCCGGCGTCGGCAAGACCGAGATCGCCAAGGTGCTGTCGGCCGCGCTCGGCCGCCGATTGATTCGGCTGCAATGCTACGAAGGGCTCGACGTCGCGTCCGCGGTCTACGAGTGGAACTCGTCGGCGCAGATGATCGCGATCCGGCTCGCGGAAGCGGCCGGCGACACCGACAGGGCGCAGCTTTCCAGCGACATCTTCTCCGAGCAGTATCTCATCAAACGGCCGCTGCTGCAGGCGCTGGAGCCGGACATCACGGGCGCCCCGGTGCTGCTGATCGACGAGCTCGACCGCGCCGACGAGGCGTTCGAGGCGTATCTGCTCGAGGTGCTGAGCGACTACCAGGTGACGATCCCGGAATTCGGCACCATCAAGGCGCCGCAGCCGCCGATCGTGATCGTCACCTCGAACCGCACCCGCGAAATCCACGACGCGCTGAAGCGGCGCTGCCTGTATCACTGGGTCGATTATCCCTCCGCGAGCCGCGAATTGGCGATCGTCAAGTCGCGGGTGCCGGGGATTTCGGCCAAGCTGTCGCAGCAGGTGGTGAATTTCGTGCAGGCGCTGCGCGCGCAGGACTTCTACAAATCGCCCGGCGTCGCCGAAACGTTGGACTGGGCCACCGCGCTGACCGAACTCGACGCCCGCGCGCTCACCGCCGAAGTGGTCGGCGACACGCTCGGCGCGCTGCTGAAGTATCAGGACGACATCACAAGAATGCAGGGCGACGCGTTGCAGAAGCTGGTGAAGGACGCGACCGACGAGACGTAGGTCGGGCGAAAGCTTAGGTCGGGCATTGCGCACTGAACGTGAGTTCGTCATTCCGGGGCGCGCCTCTTGGCGCGGGCCCGGAATCCATACTCCCGGCGGTGGTTATGGATTCCGGGTTCGCGCCTGTCGGCGCGCCCCGGAATGACCAAATGATGGGGTGTGCCTGAATGCAGCGTAACCCGATGACCGCGATGGATCATCTCAACCCTCCCACCGGGATGATGGCCGACAACATCGTCGGCTTCGCCCGTGCGTTGCGCGCGGCCGGCCTTCCGGTCGGGCCGGGCGCGGTAATCGATGCGCTGGACGCGCTGCAACTGATCGACATCGGCCACCGCGACGATCTCTACGCCACGCTGGAGGCGATCTTCGTCAAGCGCCGCGAGCACGCGCTGATCTTCGCGCAGGCGTTCGCGCTGTTCTTCCGCGCCGCCGAAGAATGGCAGCACATGCTGGATTCGATCCCGCTGCCCGATCACGCCAAGAAGAAACCGCCGCCGGCGTCGCGCCGCGTGCAGGAAGCGATGGCACCGTCCACCACGCGCGACTTCCCCGCCGCCGAGGAGCAGGAGGTGCGGCTCGCCGTCTCCGACAAGGAGATCCTGCAGAAGAAGGATTTCGCGCAGATGAGCGCCGCGGAGATCGCCGAAGTGACGCGGTCGATCGCGCGGATGCGGCTGCCGCAGGCGGAACTGCGCACCCGCCGCGTCCGTCCGGACAAGCGCGGCCTCAAGCTCGATCTGCGCCGCACGCTACGCGCGTCGCTGCGCACCGGCGGCGACATCGTTGACATTCGCCGGCTCGGGCTGATCGACAAGCCCGCGCCGATCGTGGCGCTGCTCGATATTTCCGGCTCGATGAGCGAATACACGCGGCTGTTTCTGCATTTTCTCCACGCTATCACCGACGACCGCAAGCGCGTCTCGACCTTCCTGTTCGGCACGCGGCTGACCAATGTCACCCGGGCGCTGCGGGCGCGCGATCCCGACGAGGCGTTGGCGAGTTGCACGTCCTCTGTGGAGGACTGGGCCGGCGGAACGCGGATCGCGACCTCGCTGCACGCTTTCAACAAGCTGTGGGCGCGCCGCGTGCTGGGGCAGGGGGCGATCGTGCTGCTGATCTCGGACGGGCTGGAGCGCGAGGCGGACAGCAAACTGGCATTCGAGATGGACCGGCTGCATCGCTCCTGCCGGCGGCTGATCTGGCTCAATCCGCTGCTGCGCTTCGGCGGCTTCGAGCCGCGCGCACAGGGCATCAAAATGATGCTGCCGCACGTTGACGAATTCCGCCCGGTGCATAACTTGACCTCGATGCAGGGGCTGATCGAGGCGCTGTCGTCGGCGCCGCCGCCGCATCATTTCAGCGCGATCCGCTCGGCCGCCTGACGCGGCCCGCGCCAAGGAGACCTCCGATGCTCGACCGCGACGAAGACATTCTCAAAGCAGCGGAAGACTGGAAGAAGGCCGGCCACGGCGTGGCGCTCGCCACCGTGGTCGAGACCTGGGGCTCCGCCCCGCGCCCCGCCGGCTCCAGCCTCGTCATCAACAATGACGGCACCTTCCTGGGCTCCGTCTCCGGCGGCTGCGTCGAAGGCGCGGTAGTGACGGAAGCGCTCGACGTGATCGAGAGCGGCGCGCCGAAGCTGCTGGAATTCGGCGTCGCCGACGAGACCGCCTGGAAGGTCGGGCTGTCCTGCGGCGGCACCATCCGGGTGTTCGTCGAGAAGGTCGGTTAGTTCGGCCGGCGCAAGAAGTGGGACGGTTTCCGTGAAGCTCGAAACATTGCAGCAACTCAACGCCGAGCGCGCTGCGCGGCGGCCGGCGATCGTCGTCACCGACACCGCGACCGGAGAGCAGCGCCTCGTCAAGGCCGCCGAGATCGCCGCCGACCCGCTCGCGTCCGAACTCGGCAAGCAATTGCGGATGGGCAAGAGCGCGACGATCGAGGCCGATGGGAAAAAGCTGTTTCTCAACGTCTACGCGCCGACCGCCAAGCTCGTGATCGTCGGCGCGGTGCATATCAGTCAGGCGCTGGCGCCGATGGCGCGGTCGCTCGGCTACGACGTCACCGTGGTCGATCCGCGCACCGCGTTCGCGAGCCCTGAGCGTTTTCCGGACGTCCCGCTGATCGCGGAATGGCCCGACGTGGCGCTGCCGCCGCTGAATATCGATCACTACACGGCGTTTGTCGCGCTGACGCACGATCCCAAGATCGACGATCCGGCGCTGCTGCACGCGTTTGCGCGCGACTGCTTCTACATCGGCGCGCTCGGCTCGAAGAAGACCCATGCGCGGCGGGTCGACCGCCTGAAGGAGCAGCGCGCCAGCGATGCCGACGTCGGGCGGATCCACGCGCCGATCGGGCTCGCGATCGGCGCGGTGTCGCCGGCGGAGATCGCGGTGTCGATCATGGCCGAGATCACCGCGACGCTGCGTCAACCAAAGGCGGCCGCGGCATGAAGTTCGGGCCGCGCCGTCCGGCCGATGCGATCGGCGGCGTTACCGTGCATGCGCTGCGCCGGAATGGCTTGCTGCTGAAGAAGGGCACCGCGATCGGCCCGGCCGAAGTCGAGGCGCTGGAGCGCGCGGGTGTCGCCGAGATCGTCGTCGTTCAGCTCGAACCGGGCGACGTCTCCGAGGACGTCGCCGCCGCCGACGTCGCGAAAGCCGTTGCCGGCGACGGCGTCAGTGTCGAGCGCGCCTTCACCGGCCGCGCCAATCTGTTCGCCCAGCGCCCCGGCGTGCTGGTGGTCGATCGCGCCGTGGTCGATCGCGTCAACGCCGTCGACGAGGCGATCACCTTCGCGACGCTGCCGGCGTTCAAGCCGGTGGTCGAAGGCGAGATGATCGCGACCGTCAAGCTGATCCCGTTCGGCGTCGAAGGCAAACTTCGCGATGCCGCGGTGGCGGCTGCACGAGGCTCCGCGCTGCAGGTCGCGCCCTACGTGGTCAAGCGCGTCGGCGTCGTCTCGACGCAACTGCCGGGCCTGGCGTCCAAGGTGATCGACAAGACCCTGCGCGTCACCGCCGAGCGGCTGGCGCCTGCAGGGGCCGAGATCATTGCCGAGCGCCGCGTCGCCCATGACGAATCTGCGCTCGCAACGGCGCTGCAGGAATTGCTCGGTCTCGGCGCCGAACTGGTGATCGTGTTCGGGGCCTCGGCGATTGCGGACCGGCGCGACGTCATCCCGGCGGCGATCGGCGCCATTGGAGGGCAGGTCGAGCATTTCGGCATGCCGGTCGATCCCGGCAATCTGCTGCTGATCGGCAGCGCGGCCGGCGTGCCGGTGCTCGGCGCGCCGGGCTGTGCGCGCTCACCGGTCGAGAACGGCTTCGACTGGGTGCTGATGCGGCTGCTCGCAGGGCTCAAAGTCACGCGCGCCGATATAACCGGTATGGGCGTCGGGGGACTGCTGATGGAGATTGTGACCCGGCCGCAGCCGCGCGTGCCGGTCGCCGAAGGCGGCCGCAATGTCGCGGCGATCGTGCTCGCCGCCGGCCGCTCGACGCGGATGGGCGGGCCGAACAAGCTGCTCGCCGAGTTGAACGGCGCGCCGCTGGTGCGGATCGTCACCGAGCAGGTGCTGGCGTCGAAGGCTTCGCGCGCGATCGTGGTCACCGGGCATCAGGCCGACAGGGTCGAGGCGGCACTGGCCGGTCTCGACGTTGCCTTCGTACACAATCTCGCCTTCGCCGAAGGCCTCGCATCGTCGGTGAAAGCCGGCATCGCGGCGGTGCCCGACGATGCCGACGGCGCGGTGGTCTGTCTCGGCGACATGCCGCTGATCGACTCGCAATTGATCGACCGGCTGATCGACGCCTTCGATCCGGATCGCGGCGGGCTGATCGTGGTGCCGGTTGCGGATGGCCGCCGCGGCAATCCGGTGCTGTGGTCGCGGCGCTTCTTCGCCGAGTTGATGACGCTCGACGGCGACATCGGTGCGCGGCACCTGATCGCGAAGCATGGCGAGGCGGTGACTGAAGTGCCGGTCGACGGCCACGCGGCATTTCTCGACATCGACACGCCGCAGGCGCTCGAGGATGCCCGCCGCGGCTGAGCGTGGCGCGCGACGGATTATTCACCAAGTTGAAAGTCCTCCCGACCTAAAGTTCCACCGGGTTACTTGGGGAGGGGATCTTGGGGTTGTCTGCTGCTCCGCGCCGCCGCGGCGCGCTTCGTGCTGTCCTGTTGATCGTTTTGTCCGCCGCCTCCGTGCCGGCTCACGCTGCCGGCGCTCTCGCGGTCGGCAAATGCGGGGCCTACGGCAAGGCCTTCGACTATCCGGCCGATGCCGCCGCCGTCGCGGCGGCGCGCAAGCAATGCAACGGCGATTGCACCACCATCACGATGCGGCGCGCCTGCGCGGCGCTGGCGATCGACATGCTGAACCCCTGCGGGGCGCACGGCTATGCGGTCGAGCCGAAGATCTCATCGTCGCTGAACGCCGCAACTCGCAAGTGCTACGAATATGGCGGCAAGGAATGCGTGATCCGGGCCTGGGCCTGCGACGCCAAGGGATGACAAAGGGATGACACTCCCGCCGACTTCGGCTACGGATTTCGCATGCAGTTCGATACCAAGATCGCGTTGGTGATCCGCACCGACCTCGAAGCCTGGCAGAAACTCAACGTCGCGGCCTTTCTGACCTCGGGGGTCGCCGCGGCGTTTCCGGAATGCATCGGCGAACCTTATCAGGACGGCAGCGGCACGACGTATCACGCCTTGATCGGTCAGCCGATCCTGATCTACGGCGCCGACCGGGCGGCGCTGTCCCGCGCGCTGGAGCGGGCGCTCGCGCGCAGCGTGACCCCGGCCGTCTACACCGAGGACATGTTCGCGACCACGCACGACGCCGCGAACCGCGAGGCGGTGAGGGCGGTGGCGCGCGCCGATCTCAATCTGGTCGGGCTCGCAGTGCGGGCCGAGCGCAAGGTGGTGGACAAGATCCTCGACGGACTGAAGTTTCACGCCTGATCGCGACGCCGATCCGGCTCGGCTACGGCATCGGCCGCGGCGCGCGATCCTCGGGCTGCAGCGTGTCGTCCTCCTTACGCTGCTCGGCGCGATAGACGGCCTCGGTCCCGGCTTCTGTCTGCCGCTTCTCCGATCGGGTGCGACCGCGGTTGCGCATCAGCGCGAATGCGATCGCGAGGCCGAGAACGATGATGCCGACGCCCCACATCCATTCGATCGATGCCATGTTTCTCTCCCTTTTGTGATCTCAAGGGACAATCCCGGTTGAGAGCCGTCGTTCCGCAACTTGTCCGGAAGGACCACGACCGGACGGACGCGGCATCCGTAAAGATCCGGTCTTGAATATGACTGACTGGTCAGTCATATTTTCGGAATGACAGATGCCACCCGTCGGCCGACCAAGCGATCCGCAACTTCCGTGACCCCGCAGCCGGCACCGGCCGCGCGCGGCCGGGCCAAGCCGGCCGATGCGACGGGCGATCCGTCCCGCAACGCCGCCGCGTCGTCGACGCGGACGCTGCGCGCGGCGGAGCGCCGCGCCGCGATTGTCGACGCCGCGCTTGACGAGTTCATTGCCCGCGGATTCGCGGCGACGCGGCTCGAAGACGTGGCGAAGCGCGCTGGCGTCGCCAAGGGCACGATCTATCTGTACTTCGCCGACAAGGAGGCGTTGTTCCAGGAACTGCTGCGCTCGGCGATGCTGCCGCTGATCGAGAAGCTCGATGCGCCGCCATTGCCGGGTGTATCGGCGCGGGCGACGTTCGAGATGTTCGCGGAGGTCTTCGTTCGGGAAGTGACGCAGACCCGGCGCGCCGATCTGCTGCGGCTGATGATCACCGAGGGGCCGCGGTTTCCGTCACTCGCCGAATTCCATTATCGCGAAGTCGTCGTGCGTGGTCTCGCGGCGATGCGCCGCGTCATCGCCTACGGGATCGAGCGCGGCGAGATCCGCAATGACGCGCTGCTGCAATTTCCGCAACTGATCATGGCGCCGGCGATGCTGACGGTGATCTGGCAGGGCCTGTTCGGCCGCTACTCGCCGCTGGATTCGCTCGGGTTGCTGCGGACCCATATCGCCCTCATTTTCGACGAAAGGGAAGCGACATGATCGCGCGCCCGATCCACGCCGCTGTTGCCGTCGCCGCGCTGTTGGCGATCGCGGGCTGCACCAACAAAGCCGATCCGGGCTATCAGGGCTGGGTCGAGGCCGACCTGATCTTCGTCAGCCCCGACGAATCCGGCCGCATCACCCGGCTCACGGTCCGCGAGGGCGACGAGGCCCGCAAGGGCGAGCTGATCTACACGCTCGACGACGATTTGCAGCAGGCCGACCTCAACCAGAACAACGCCACGCTGGCCAACGCCAAGCAGATCTTCGACCGAGCCCAGTCGCTGTCGAAGACCGGCTCCGGCACGCAGGCCAATCTCGATTCCGCGATCTCGGCGCTGCGCGTGGCCGAGGCCCGCGTCGAGACTTCGAAGACTCGCCTGATGCGGCGGAAAATCTACGCGCCGGTCACCGGCAATGTGCAGCAGATCTATTTCCGCGAGGGCGAGATGGTGGCGGCGCAGAAGCCGGTGCTGTCGATCCTGCCGCCCGGCAACATGAAGCTGCGGTTCTTCGTGCCCGAGGCGGCGCTGCCGACGCTGGCGATCGGCGATACTATCCGCGTCAGTTGTGACAATTGCGCGCCGGATCTCACCGCGAAGATCTACTTCATCGCCACCACGGCGGAGTACACGCCGCCGGTGATCTACAGCCAGGACGAGCGCAACAAGCTGGTCTATCTGATCCAGGCGCGGCCGGAGCGGCCGGCCAGCCTGCGCGTCGGCCAGCCGGTCAGCGTGTATCCGACGCCGAAGACGCCGGCCCAGACGCCGGCTCAGGCGCCGGCCGCAGCGGGCGGCAAGCCATGACCGCCGCATCGGCCGCTCCCGACATCGCCATCGACGTCAGGGGGCTGAGCAAGTCCTTCAACGGCCGCGAGGTGGTGCACGATCTGTCGATGCAGGTGAAGCGCGGTTCGATCTACGGCTTCCTCGGCCCCAACGGTTCCGGCAAGACCACGACGATCCGGATGCTGTGCGGCCTGCTGACGCCGGACAGCGGCGAGGGCACCTGCCTCGGCTACGACATCCGGCGCGACGCGGACAAGATCAAACGCCAGGTCGGCTACATGACGCAGCGCTTCAGCCTGTATCAGGACCTCTCCGTTCGCGAAAATCTCGAATTCGTCGCGCGGCTCTACGGCGTGCGCGACGCCCGCGCGGCGGCGCGCGAGATGATCCGGCGGCTCGGCCTGTCCGGCCGCGAGAACCAGCTTGCGGGCGAACTCAGCGGCGGCTGGAAACAGCGGCTGGCGCTCGGCGCCTGCACGCTGCCCAATCCGCAATTGCTGCTGCTCGACGAGCCGACCGCCGGCGTCGACCCGAAGGCACGGCGCGATTTCTGGAACGAGATCCACGGCCTCGCGGCGGAGGGGCTCACCGTGCTGGTCTCGACCCACTACATGGACGAGGCCGAGCGCTGTCACGAGATCGCCTACATCGCCTACGGCAATCTGCTGGCGCACGGCACCGTCGACGAGGTGATCGCGCAGTCCGCGCTGGCGACTTACGTCGTGACCGGCGAGGGGCTCGGCGCGCTGGCGCACGAGCTCGCCGGCAAGCCCGGCGTCGACATGGTCGCGCCGTTCGGTACCAGCCTGCACGTTTCCGGCCGCGACCACGCCGCGCTGGAGGCGACGATTGCGCCGTATCGCAAGTCGGGTCAGCACTGGCAGCACGGTGCGCCGTCGCTCGAGGACGTGTTCATCGAACTGATGAGCCGCACCAGGGACAATTTCCAATGAGCGTCGCCGACGACAGCGCCACCGGCCGCATCCAGCCGATCAAGCCCCCGCGTTTCGGCTTCCTGCGGCGCACCTATGCGATGCTGGTGAAGGAACTGATCCAGCTCCGCCGCGACCGTCTCACCTTCGCGATGATCGTGGTGATTCCGGTGATGCAGCTGCTGCTGTTCGGTTACGCCATCAACACCACGCCGCGGCACCTGCCGACCGCGGTGCTGCTGCAGGAGGACTCGGACCTCGGCCGCTCGATCCTGAAGGCGCTGGAGAACACCGCCTATTTCAATTTCGTCCAGGAGGTGCAGAGCGTCGAGCAGTTCGACAATCTGCTGTTGTCCGGCAAGGTGCTGTTCGGCGTCGAAATCCCGCGCGGCTTCGAACGCGCGGTGCGGCGCGGCGAGAAGCCGGCGCTGCTGGTCGCGGCCGACGCCACCGATCCGGTCGCGGCCGGCTCGGCGCTGTCGGCGCTCGGCCGGATCGTGCAGACCGCGCTCGAACACGACCGCGTCGCCGGCGATCCCGGCAATCCGCCGTTCGAGATCCGCGCGCATGCGCGCTACAATCCGGCAGCGTCGTCGCGGCTCAATATCGTGCCCGGCCTGGTCGGCACCATCCTGACGATGACCATGCTGATCTTCACCGCGCTGTCGGTGACGCGCGAAATCGAACGCGGCACCATGGAGAACCTGCTGTCGATGCCGATCACGCCGGTCGAGGTGATGCTCGGCAAGATCCTGCCTTATGTCGGCGTCGGCTTCATCCAGGCGTCGCTGATCCTCGGCATCGGCGTGCTGCTGTTCGGCGTGCCGCTGCGCGGCAGCCTGCTGCTGCTGGCTTTGCTGTCGACGCTGTTCATCACCACCAATCTGGCGATCGGCTACACCTTCTCGACGCTGGTGCAGAACCAGTTGCAGGCGATGCAGGCCTCGATGATGTTCTTCCTGCCGTCGATCCTGCTGTCGGGATTCATGTTTCCGTTCGCGGGCATGCCGGCCTGGGCGCGATATCTCGGCGAGTGCCTCCCGCTGACGCATTATGTGCGGATCGTCCGGTCGATCATGCTGAAAGGATCGACGCTGGAGAATCTGCGCTACGACACGCTGGCGCTGGCGGCCCTGATGCTGATAGCGATGACGATCGCGGTGACCCGGTTTCGGCGGACGCTGGATTGAGCCGATCTCAGGGCTGTAGGAGCGGCCGATGAAAATGCCGTGGCGACGGGCGTCTCAGTTCTCATCGCAGCGCCCGATGCTGACCGATGAGTTCCGCAGCGCGCTGACGCGCGAGATGCTGCGCACCGAGCTGCTGCGGGCGAAGGTGTTGCTGATCACCGTCTCGCTGCTCATCGCGATTATCCTGGTATCTTACTGGATATTTCCATCGGCCATCGACAGAATCTGGCGCGGCCAGTTCTCGCTGGTCCCGCTGCTGCTGTCCTACGCGCCGCTGCTGATGTTCGAGGTCAGCATCATCACGATGCTGCGCCGGCGGCTCGTCCAGGGGCGCGATGTGCCGCATCTCGGGCGCTACCTGGGCGTACTGATCGAGACCAGCCTGCCGACGGTCGGGCTGTATCTGCAGATGAACAGCATGGGCTCCGCGCAGGCGCTCGCTTTCGCCGTGCCGTTCGCGTATTTCATCTTCATCATCCTGTCGACGCTGTGGCTGGACTTCCGGCTGTCGCTGTTCACCGGCTTCGTCGCCGCTGCGGAACTGCTGGCCATCGCAATGTTATACCGTCCGCCTGGCTTTCCCGATGAGCCGCCGCCGGATTTCGCCTTCCATCTGATCCGCAGCGTGGTGTTGCTGACCGCGGGCATTCTGGCGGGCGGCGTCGGCCGGCAGCTCCGCCGGCAGTTTGAAACGTCGATCGTCGCGGGGGGCGCGCGCGACCGCATCACCAGCCTGTTCGGCCAGCACGTCTCGCCGCAAGTGGTCGAGCAACTGCTCGCGGCGGGCACGCAGGTGACCGGCGAGACCCGGACGGTGGTGGTGATGTTCGTCGATTTCCGCAACTTTACCGGGGCCGCTCGGGCACGGTCGCCGGAGGAGGTGGTCGCGCGGCTCGACGACGCCTTCGCCATGCTGGTCGATATCCTGGAGCGTCACGGCGGCATCGTGAACAAATTTCTCGGCGACGGATTTCTCGCGCTGTTCGGCGCGCCGATCGCGGACCCGCGCGCTGCGTCATGTGCGGTGGCTGCGGCGCGCGAGATGCTGGCAGCGATGCAGGACAACAATGCCGGGCAGGACTGGCCGCTGCGGATCGGCATCGGCATCCACATCGGCGATGCGGTCGTCGGCACCGTCGGCTCGCCGCGGCGCAAGGAGTACACGGTGATCGGCGACACCGTTAATTTCGCGTCGCGTCTCGAATCGCTCAATAAGGACTTCGACACTCAGGTCCTGATCTCATCGGCGATTCGCGACGAGGTCGGCACCGACGCCATCGACGCGCAACTGCTCGGAAGCGTGACGATGCGCGGCTATGCCGAGCCGATGGCGGTCTGGCGGCTGGGCTGACAAGTCCCTTCACCGCAAGTGTTTCCGAACCAGTGTGCCGACCGATCGTGCCGTCGCTCGTGTGAACTGAAGTATTTATAAGTATAGAGTTCAATATTTCAGAGGATTTGATTGAATTGTTATCCTTAACCAAGTATTAATCAGATCGTTTACATAGTTAATACGATGTTTACCTTGATCCCCGGAAGAGAACGGGAGTCGGGAATGTCGTTGCTGAATCGCTGGGTCGTCGTCGCAATCCTGGGGGCGCTGGCGGGAGGCGCCGCAGCGCAGGCGCAATCCGCGCTGCCGGGCGTCAGGCCCGAGGCCGAATTGTTGCAGCCGGGACCGGCGCAGGCCTGTCCCCCGAACGATCCATCCGATCCGGCGATCACCTCGTCGCTGGGTGATCGCTTCATCGCCGGGCAGCATTTCCGCGAGACGAATGCGGCGCGCGGCGACGTGGCGATCGCCTGGCTCGGCACGACGTTCCGGCAGCGCTTCGTCTCCAAGACGGAGATCAGCGTCGTGCGCACCACGTTGCAGCCGTTCCGCCTGCGTCGTGCGGCACGTGCCAGCGAGATCGTCGCGTGGCTCGGCGATCGCGGCGAGACGACGCTCGGCGAGTTGTGGTGTCTGCTGACACTGCAGCCGAACGGCGAGGAGGGTGCGCTGCTGACGAGCGCGGTGCCGAACCTGTTCTTCGTACGAGACCGCGACGGAAGGCTGTGGACCGTCGACGTGCTGTGGGGCGGGCCGGGCTGGGAGATCGGCGCCAGCGCGATCGACGGCGATCGCCCATGGGTCGCGGGCGCGCAGGCGTTCTCGCGCTGATCGGCGGTGCGACCTCAGGGGCGCAGTTGCGTCGCCAGCCGGCCGTAGCCGCCGTTCCGCCCGAAACTGTCGCTGACGAGTCCGATCGCCGCCGACCATTCGAAGGCACCGGCCTGCAGCCCGGTGAGGTGGATCCCGAGGCGGGTCTGCCGGCTGAACTCGTCGCGCGATCCGGAGAGTTCGGGGCCGACCCAGAAGGCGTCGATCAGCCGCCAGCCGGCGGCGGCGCGGAAGCCGTAACCGCCGGCGATGGTGGTGGCGTAGAACGCGGTCGCGAGCATCATGTCCGGCGTCGGCTGCGCCCATGTCTCCACGGCGATGCGCAAGCCGGCATGAGGGCCGCGCCATCTGGCCCCGCGTTTGTCGGGCGTGAAATTGTGGTTCTCGAAGTCGGGACCGGCGAACAGCCGTAGTTCGAATTCGCCGCGCTTGAAGCGCCAGCCGGGCATCAGCGCGGCGCGGTAGATGGCCGTGGTGTAGGTCCGGCTGGGAGTCCGGAAGCGCTCCAGCGCATTCGACATCGACAGCCGCAGAATGAAGCCGTCGTCGTTCAGCCCGTTGGCGGCCCAGTGCAGCCCGGCATAGCTGGACGAGCCGTTGCTCCACACATCGTAGCCGCCGAACATCAGGACCTGATCGGCGTTCGAACCGCCGCTGAGCGGATCGGCTGTCGCCAGCTCCGTTATGGCCGGGTCCGTCGTCGCCCGGTCTGTGGTTGGGAAGTCGGTCGTCGGAAGGCGTGCCGCAGACAAGTCTGGCGATGAAAGCAGCGTCGCGAGCTGATCGCTGTCCGATGGACCGAGCGGTCCTTGCTCATCCTGTGACTCGAAATCGTCTTGATCGAATTCGTCCGGCTCGAATGAATGGACGTCAAGAACCCGACTAATCTCGCTGCGGCTGTTATCGCTCGGGCCGAAATCGATCTGCGCAATCGCGCCGAGCGGCCCGGTCATCAGGACCGCGGCCACGCCAAACGCGCGCACCCAGCCAACGCAACGCACAGCCACTCATCCCGAACGCAATGACGCTAAAATATTCGGGGATTTAAGCAGCGTCTGGTTTGGTTGTCCAGAGACCGATGTGCAACCCGACGTCGGCCTCAGCGCTGGCCGGTCGCGATGGCGTGTTCCAGGGCGATCGCGATCTTCTTGTCGATATCGGCGATGCCGTCGACGTAAGCCTCCGACATCGACAGGCCTTCAGGCGAGGTCGGGTCGGAGCGGGCGATGGTCTCGAAATGATGGCGCAGCTTGTCCGGCGCGGGGTGGGCCTTGATAACGGCATTGGCGAAGTTGAGCAGCGCCTTGATCTGGCCGTTCATGAAGTCGAGTTTTTCCATCTGCCACCACCTGTTGTTTCGTTGGCGTGAATCCTATCAGCCGGTTGCCGCGTTGCGATTGATCCGGCGCAAGCGAGAGGCGAAGGCGACAGCATGCCACGGCAGGCGCTCGCTCGGCTGACGCTGCGTTGCTTCGTCGCGTGCGGCGGCGATCGCCACCCCGGCGCGAGCGCTAGCCGATCAGCTTGATCAGTTCCATTGCCGCCGCCGGCGCGCGCACCTTGCCTTCATGGATGACGTAGGCGAACACGTCACGCTTGTCCTTCTTCGCCTTGCCGTCGCCGACCTTCGGCAGATCGTCCGGCTCGCCGCCCGCGGCCCAGGTCTCGAACCGCTTCGCCCAAGCCTGGAGCGCCTTCGGCGGGTAGCCGGTCTTGATGTCGTCCTTGCCCTTCTGCAGCCGCGCGTAGACGAAGTCGCCGACGACGTCGGCGATCTCCGGATAGGTCGCGTGCTCGGAGTACACGACAGGGGTGTTGTGCTTTCGTAACAGGGCGATGAATTGCGGCGTGCAGAAGCTGTCGTGGCGCACCTCGACGACGTGGCGCAACGTTCGGCCGTCGATCTTGCGCGGCAGCAGTTCGAGAAACGCGCCGAAATCGGCTTCGTCGAATTTCTTGGTGGGCGCGAATTGCCACAGCACCGGGCCGAGCTTGTCGCCGAGTTCGAGCACGCCGGAATCGTAGAACCGCTTGACGCTGTCGCCGGCCTCGGCCAGCACCTTGCGGTTGGTCGCGTAGCGCGGCCCCTTCAGCGAGAAGACGAAGTCGTCCGGCACTTCGCTGGCCCATCTGCGGAAACTCTCCGGCTTCTGCGAGCCGTAAAAGGTGCCGTTGATCTCGATCGAGGTCAGCCTGGAGGCGGCGTATTCCAGTTCCTGCCGCTGCGGCAGCTTGTCCGGATAAAACACCCCGCGCCAGGGCTCATAAGTCCAGCCGCCGATGCCGATGCGGATGCTGCCCGCCCTGGTTTTCATGCCGGTCTCCTCTTGCGCGACGACAATGGCGCACCTATCTTGCTTACAACGGCGATGCCGATGCTGTTGGCTCACCAGCTACGCACAGGCCGCCGAACGACCACAGAATAGTAGGGAGCGCCGGATGTACGCGCACCTGTTGTTCGTGGTCGTTAACGTTTGGGTGTGTCCTGTGCGCCTCTCTGCGCGCCCTTTCCCACCCGTTTCCCGTCCTCTGCTACATATTTTGTAACGGAACGCGCCTTGGCAGCGTCCCCGGGCCTCGATATACGCTGGCGCCATGAATCAAGCCAGTCCAGCGGTCGCCGAGACGCGCGCGGAGCCGTCGCCCGCGCTTCAGTTGTCGGTGGTGGTCCCCACCTTCAACGAACGCGACAATGTCGAGCTGCTGTTCCACAAGCTGGAAGCCGCGCTCGCCGGCGTGGCGTGGGAAGTCATCTTCGTCGACGATAATTCACCGGACGGCACCTGGAACGTGGTGCGTGCGCTGGCGCTGCGCGAACCGCGGGTGCGCTGCATCCGGCGGATCGGGCGGCGCGGGCTCTCCGGCGCCTGCATCGAGGGCATCCTCGCCGCCAGCGCGCCGTTCGCGGCGGTGATGGACGCCGACCTGCAGCACGACGAGACCCAGCTCGCCAAGATGCTCGGCCTGCTCGAAAGCGGGTCGGCCGATCTCGTCGTCGGCAGCCGCTACGTCGCGGGCGGCAGCGCCGACAGCTTCGACCGGCAGCGCGCCGGCTTCAGTGCGCTGGCGACCGCGCTCGCGCGCAAGGTCCTCAAGGTCGAGATCGCCGACCCGATGAGCGGCTTCTTCATGATCCGGCGCGACCGCTTCGAGGAGCTTGCGCCGCAGCTCTCCACCCAGGGCTTCAAGATCCTGCTCGACGTCGTCGCCACCGGGCAGGGCCGTCTGCGCACCGTCGAGGTGCCCTTCAGCTTCGGGTCCCGGCTGCACGGCGAGAGCAAGCTCGACTCGATGGTGGCGCTGGATTTCCTCGGGCTGGTGCTGGCGAAATACAGCAACGACATCCTGTCGCTGCGCTTCATCCTGTTCGCGCTGGTCGGCTCGACCGGCGTCGTCGTGCACTTCCTCACGCTGTACGTGGTGCTGGTGGTGTTCGATCAGCCGTTCGCGGAAGCGCAGGCGGCGGCAGCGCTGGTGGCGATGACCAGCAACTTCATCCTCAACAATTTTCTGACCTATCGCGACCAGCGGCTGAGAGGATTTGCCATCCTGCGCGGCCTGCTGCTGTTCTATCTGGTCTGCGGCGTCGGTCTGATCGCCAATGTCGGCGTCGCCTTCGCGGTCTACAACGAGCACATCACCTGGTGGCTGGCGGGCGCCGCGGGCGCGGTGATGGGCGTGGTCTGGAACTACGCGATGTCGGGCCTGTTCGTCTGGCGCAAGCGTTGACGCGGTCATGACGACGGCGCAACGCTACGTTGGCGGCACCGCCCTGGCCGTCGTCGCGCTGGTGCTGCTGCGCCTCGTCGCCGCGGCGCTGACGCCGCTGACTTTCGACGAGGCGTATTACTGGACCTGGTCGCAGCATCTCGCCGCCTCGTATTTCGATCACCCGCCGATGGTGGCGTGGGTGATCCGGCTCGGCACGCTGATCGCCGGCGACACCGAATTCGGCGTACGGCTGATCTCGGTGCTGCTGGCGCTGCCGATGAGCTGGGCGACCTTTCGGTCGGCGGAATTGCTGTTCGGCGGCCAGCGCCTCGCCGCCAACGCGACGCTGCTGCTCAACGCCACCATGATGGTCTCGGTCGGCACCGTGATCGTCACGCCGGACGCGCCGCTGCTGGTGGCATCAAGCTTCGTGCTCTATGCGCTCGCGCAGGTGCTGTCGTCGGGCAAAGGCGTCTGGTGGCTCGCGGTCGGCGTCGCGGTCGGTGCCGGACTGCTGTCGAAATACACCGCCCTGTTCTTCGGCCCGGCGATCGTGATCTGGCTGCTGTGGGTGCCCAAACAGCGGCGCTGGCTGCTGACGCCGTGGCCCTATCTCGGCGCCGTGATCGCGTTCGCGATGTTCACGCCGGTGGTGCTGTGGAACGCCGAGCACCAGTGGATCTCGTTCGTCAAGCAGCTCGGCCGCGCCAGGGTCGACGGTTTCCATCCCGGCTATCTGCTCGAACTGGTCCCGACCCAGTTCCTGCTCGCGACGCCGCTGGTCTATATCCTCGGCCTGATGGGGCTCTACAGGCTGGCGCGGGGCGCCGGCGCGTCGGGCGCGCGCGTGCTGATCAACGCCATCGTCTGGACCATCGCGCTGTATTTCGCCTGGCAGGCGACCCATGACCGCGTCGAGGGTAACTGGCTCGGCGCATTGTATCCCGCCTTCGCGGTCGCCGCTGCGGTGGCCGCCACCCTGGTGGAGTGGGGCCCGCGGGCCCGGCGCGTCGCCGAAATGTGCCGGCGCTGGGCGACGCCGGTCGGCGTCCTGATGTTCGTGCTGCTGGTGGTCCAGGCCAACACCGGCGTGCTGACCGGCTACCGCCGCGATGCCAGCGTGCGCGCGGTCGGCGTCGGCTATCCCGAGATCGCTGCCGAGATCGCGGTGGTCCGCGAGCGCACCGGCGCGACCTGCGTGCTCGCCGACGATTACGGCAATACGGCGTGGCTGGCGTTCTATCTGCCGAAGAGCACCTGCGTCGCGCAGCGCAACGAACGCTATCGCTGGCTCGCGGCGCCGTCGCCGAGCGCGGCGCAGCTCGCGGGCCCGTTGCTGCTGGTCGGCGAGACCAACGCCGCCGCCCACCCGGCGTTGCGGGCGACGTTCAGCCGGATCGAAAAGGTCGGCGAAGTCGAACGCAAGCGGGGCCCGCTATTGATCGA
Organism: Rhodopseudomonas sp. NSM; assembly: GCF_052445935.1. Taxonomy (NCBI): domain Bacteria; kingdom Pseudomonadati; phylum Pseudomonadota; class Alphaproteobacteria; order Hyphomicrobiales; family Nitrobacteraceae; genus Rhodopseudomonas; species Rhodopseudomonas sp. NSM. Next base: position 188,575 of record NZ_JBQTCH010000003.1, read on the forward strand.
CACGCTGGAGCTCGACATTCTCGACGGCGCGAAGGGGCCGGTGCTCGACACCTCGCCGCCGGTCTACTGAAGCCCGGTCCGGCGCCGGCAAATTCGGGCACAACGGCGGCTCGGGCAGGCTGACCGGCCCGCGTCGTTGTGCTAGAGGCTGCAGATCCATCCCGCCAGGCGCGCGCCGCGCCGAATTCAAACGCCACGAGTCATCACGATGAACGAGACGGTCTTGATTGTTGGAGCCGGGCACGCCGGATTTCAGGTCGCCGTCTCGCTGCGCCAGGCCAAGTACACCGGTCGCATCGCGCTGATCAACGACGAGAAGCATCTGCCGTATCAGCGCCCGCCGCTGTCGAAGGCGTATCTCAAGAGCGGTGGCGACCCGAACTCGCTGATGTTTCGCCCCGAGAAGTTCTTCACCGACCAGACCATCGAACTGATCGACGGGCGCGCCGTCGCGATCGACCGCGACGCCAGGACGCTGCTGCTCGCCTCCGGCGACAAGATCGCCTACGGCCATCTGGTGCTCGCCACCGGCGCGCGTAACCGCCAGCTCGACGTGCCGAACGCCACGCTCGACGACGTGCTGTATCTGCGCACGCTCGACGAAAGCGAAGTAGTGCGGCAGCGGATGCCGGAGAAGAAGCAGGTGGTGGTGATCGGCGCCGGCTTCATCGGGCTGGAATTCGCCGCCACCGCGCGGGCCAAGGGCCTCGAAGTCGACGTCGTCGAACTGGCGCCGCGGGTGATGGCGCGCGCGGTGACGCCGGAAATCTCCAGTTATTTCCACGACCGCCACACCGCGTCGGGCATCCGCATCCACTACGGCGTGCGCGCCACCGAGATCGAAGGCGACAACGGCCGCGTCACCGGCGTGGCGCTGAGCGACGGCCGGACCCTGCCGGCCGATCTGATCGTGGTCGGCGTCGGCGTGATCCCGAATGTCGAGCTCGCGGCTGCGGCGGGGCTGCCCACCGCGGCCGGCATCATCGTCAACGAGCAGCTCCTCACCGAGGATCCAAACATCTCGGCGATCGGCGATTGCGCGCTGTTCAACAGCGTGCGGTTCGGCGAGGTGATGCGCGTCGAGTCGGTGCAGAACGCCACCGATCAGGCGCGCTGCGTCGCGGCGCGGCTCACCGGCGACGCCCGGACCTATGACGGCTATCCGTGGTTCTGGTCCGACCAGGGCGACGACAAGCTGCAGATCGCCGGTCTCACCGCCGGCTTCGATCAGGTCGTCGTCCGCGGCAGCGTCGCGGAGCGCTCGTTCTCGGCGTTCTGCTACAAGGACGGCCAACTGATCGGCGTCGAATCCGTCAACCGCGCCGCCGACCACGTGTTCGGCCGCAAGATCCTGCCGCTCGGCAAGTCGATCACGCCGGAGCAGGCGGCGGATGTGACGTTCGACCTGAAGAAGGCGATGGCGTAAGTCGTCCAGGCTCCTTCGACGGCGCGGCTTCTATCGCCGCCGATGCGTGCGACAAGCTCACCGATCGATGCCCGGTCCCACTTAGAACCGTTCGAACAAATAGCCTTTGAAAGAGCGCGCGTCGCTTCCAACGACCCGCTGCTCGGTGGGAGTAGACGCATTCTATTCGGTGCCATATTGCTCCGGTCGCGCCCCTTATCTAGTCATTGACGACGATATCGGGGGACACCATGAGCATCACCAACCATCGACGCTACGCACTTCTCGGCGCAGCGACCACCGTTGCATCACTCTGGTTGTGCGGCGTCCCCTCTTATAGCCAAGCGCAAACGTCGCCATCGACCGCGCTGCCGCCGATTTCGGTCGACCCGCCTCGACAGCGCGAACGCGCGACGACGGTTCGGACGCGGTCGGCGCCAAAGCGGGCCGGCCGCGTCGTGCCACGGCAATCCGCCGAACGGCCTCCGGCGCCCAGGCAGACGGCCACGGTCGGGACCACACGGACGATTGGTGATCCGCCCCCTGCCTACGCCGGCGGGCAGGTGGCGACCGGCGGCAGGGTTGGTATGCTGGGCAATCTCGCATACGCCAATTCCCCGTTCAGCGGCGTCTCGTACACGTCCGAACTGATCAGGAACCAGCAGGCGACCAGCGTCGGCGACGTGCTGCTCAACGATCCGACGGTGCGGGTTGCGCAGGGGTTCGGCAACTTCGCCGAGCTCTACATCATCCGCGGCTTTCCGCTTTACGGCGACGATCTTTCCCTCAACGGCCTGTACGGCATCGTGCCCCGCCAGTTTGTTGCGGCGCCATTGGTCGAACGGGTCGAGATTCTGCGCGGCGTCAGTGCCTTCGTCAACGGAGCCGCCCCCGGCAACAGCGGCGTCGGCGGCTCGGTCAATCTCGTGCCGAAGCGGGCCCCGCTGAACGATCTGAACAGCCTTACCGTGGGATATGAGAGCTCGGGTCAGGTTCTCAGCACCGTCGACGTGGCGCGCCGGTTTGGCGACTTCAAGGAATGGGGCGTCCGTGTCGGTGCGACCGGGCGAACGGGAGAGACGTCGGTCGACGGTCAAGATCGAAAGCTCGGGGCCGCGTCCCTCGACGTCGACTACAACGGCGAGAACGCGCGTTTCAGTGCCGATCTCGGCTATCAGGATCATCGGCTCGACAGCCCGCGGCCGCAGATCGGACTTGCAGGAGCGCCGCCCAGTCCGCCGAAGGCCGACCAGAACTATGCCCAGCCGTGGACATACGCGCAGGATCGCAATCTGTTCTTCGTCACGCGCGGCGAGGTCGACCTGACCGATTCTGTCACGGCATGGGCTTCGGGTGGCTTTCGGTTCGGCGACGAAGACAATGTCCTCGCCAGTCCGACGGCGACGTCGACCGGGGCCCTGAGCGCCTATCGGTTCGACAACGCTCGAAAGGACACGGCCTTCTCGGGCGACGCCGGCGTGCGGGCCACCTTCGATACCGGCCCGGTGGGCCATCGTGTGGTCGTGTCGGGCTCCGGAACCTCGCTCGATTCCAAGAACGCGTATGCGTTCTCCAGTTTTGCGGGCTTCGCCGCGGGCACGCTCTACAATCCCGTCGGTGTCGCGCCTCCCGCGGCGAACTACTTTCTGGGCGGCGTTCTCGCCGATCCTTTGACGACGGAGAAGACGCGCACGTCGAGTTTCGCCGTCGCCGACACGCTGGCGTTTCTGAACGAGAGCGTGCTGTTGACGCTCGGCGGTCGCTATCAGAAAGTCACCCAGGACTCGTTCGACTACAACACCGGAGCGCTCGGATCGGCTGCCGAAGGTTCGGCGGTCACGCCGGTGGTCGGGCTGGTGGTGAAGCCCCTCCGTGGGGTGTCGCTTTTCGCCAACTATGCGGAGGCGCTTCAGCGTGGCGGAATTGCACCGGCGACCAGCGGCGGGCAGGTCATTCTGAATGCGGGGGAGACGCTGAGCCCCTATATCAGCACGCAGTACGAGGTCGGGGCCAAGTTCGACGGCGGCAATTTCGGCGCGACGCTCAGTCTGTTCTCGATCACCCAACAGCAGGCGATCGTCGTAAACCAGATCTACCAGGCAGCCGGCGAGCAACGGAATCGGGGCGTCGAACTGTCCTTCTACGGCGAGCCGGTGAAAGGACTGAGGCTTCTCGGCGGTGTCACCGGCATCGATCCCAAGCTGCAGAACACGCAGGATGGACTCTACAACGGCAACTACGCTGTCGGCGTGCCGCGGTTTCAAGGCAATTTGGGCGCGGAATGGGATCTGCCCTTCATCCCCGGCATGACGGTCGACGGCCGGCTGATCCACACCGGCAAACAATACACCGACACGGCGAACATCTATCAGGTCGACGGCTGGACGCGTTTGGATCTGGGTTTGCGCTACGCCACGGCCTGGGACAAGACGCGCGTCACCTATCGTTTCCGCGTGCTCAATGTGGCCAACGAATCCTATTGGGCCTCGGTGGGCGGGTATCCGGGCGCGAACTACCTGGTCCAGGGGGCTCCTCGAACGTACCTGGCCAATGTGAGCGTGGATTTCTGAGCGGCCTCCACGCGCCGGCCCCGGCTAGAGCCGTTCTGTCTCCGATGGAATCAGCATTGGCGTTCAGGGATACTCGCCGCAGGCATCGCCTCATGATGAGGAGGCGCGAAGCGCAGTCTCGAACCATGCGCCGCCGGCCATCATGCGTCGCCCCATCCTTCGAGACGCCCGGCTTCGCCCGGCTCCTCAGAGCCTGACTCAAAATGAAAGCAACAAGATCAGGCACTAAAGTTCGTCATTGCGAGGAGCGAAGCGACGAAGCAATCCAGAAGCCCCATACTCGGCGCTGGATTGCTTCGCTTCGCTCGCAATGACGGGGATAGGGCGTTGATTTCGCTACCTGCATTTCCAGTCAGGCTCTCAGGATGAGGGGCAGTGCATCTGGCAAGGGCCAATTCGCTTCGATCAATCGATGAAACGCTCTACTCTAGGTCACGCCGTCACCCCGAATTCCCGCTGCACCGCTTCGATGTCGGCGATGGTCGGCAGGCCGGCCTCGTTGCCGAGCCGCTGGATCTTGTAGGTGGAGGCGGCGCGGGCGAATTCGAAGTGCTGCTGCCAGCTCTTCTCCGGGCTGTTGAGATACGAGAACACATAGGCGCCGTGAAACACGTCGCCGGCGCCGTTGGTGTCGAGCACGCGGTCGCGCGGGATCGACAGCGCCGGCAGGGTGCGCACCGTGCCGGTCTCGTCGTACCAGATCAGGCCGCGCTCGCCTTGCGTGACGCCGCCGACCCGGCAGCCGCGCGACTTGAGGTAGTCGAGCATCTTCTCCGGCGTCATGTCCATCTGCTCGCACAGCCGCTCGGCGACGATCGCGACGTCGATGAATTCCAGCAGCTCATGGGTGTTGGTGCGCAGGCCGCCGCCGTCGAGCGAGGTCAGGATGCCGCTCTCGCGGCACAGCCTGGCATAGTGGATCGCCGCGTCGGGCTGATGGCCGTCGACATGCAGCGCGCGGCAATTGCCGAGGTTGAGCAGCGGAAACGGATGGATGTGCTCGTCGTCGCGGCAGCGCACGATCGCGCGCTTGCCGTCCTTCGGCATGATGAAGGACAGCGACGAGGAGGCGACCTTGCGGGGATGGATCTCGATGCCGTATTTCGCGCTCATGTCCTGAAACATCCGCCCGAGCCAGTCGTTGGCGATGGTGGCGATCAGGTCGGGCACGATTCCGAGCTTGGCGCAGCAGAACGCCGCGGTCACCGCGTTGCCGCCGAACGACACCGCGTAGTCGGACGCCACGTGTTTCTCGTCGCCGGTCGGCATGTGGTCGGTGATGAAGGTGACGTCGATATAGGTCTGTCCGATAAAGAGTGCGTGCATGAGCGTCCTGTACTGCGAGCCTGACCCGGCTGGATACAATAGCACTGCTTATCGCAGGGCATTCGCTAAAATAATCCGCAACAATGGAGGGGGTTGGACAGGCTTTTCGCCAAAAATCCGGTCACAATAAGGGGCGCTCTGCCTTGTTCCGGTCAGAGCGCCGCAGGGAGGACGGGCGTGCGTTGCGCCGGCCATGCCGAACGGCCGCAGAATCTGCATTGGGCTTTCGGGCAGAAACCGGGATTGCCCCGCGGCAATACCAGGTTTTCGATCGCGTTTTTGAACATATGATCGGTCGAGGGTCGTTTCCATGAACGTCAAAGAACACAGCGCCGAGGCAACGCCGATCATGACCCATGCAGCGCTGGAGGAACGTTCGGCGATCACCGGCATCGATCACCTGGTCGTTCTGGTCGGTGATCTGCCGGCGGCGATCGCGACGTATCAGACCCTGCTGGCGCGGGCGCCCGCCTGGCACGGCGCCGGCGACGGCTCGGAAAACGTCCTGTTCACGCTGGACAACATGTCGCTCGAGCTGATGGCTCCGGCCGGCTCCGGCGGCAATGCCGATCGCATCCGCACTGTCATCAAGCTGCAGGGTGAAGGGCTGGCGAGCCTCTGCTTTCGCGTCTCCGATATCGGCCGGATGCACCGCCGGCTCGATCGTCTCGCGATGCAGCCGGATCCGGTCGCCTCGGTCGAGGGGCGCGATACGCAGACCGGCGCGACCCTGAGGTGGAAGCGCACCCGCGCCGCCACCAGCCTGACCCGCGGCGTGCGGTTGTTCTTCCTCGAACTCGATGCCGAGCGCCCGCGCTCCGAAGCGTCCGGGCCGGCGCCTGTCAACGGCCTCGACCATCTCGTCGTCTCGACCTCCGACCCCGAGCGCGCGGCGGCGCTGTACGGGTCGAGGCTCGGGCTCGACATGGCGCTCGACCGGACGCGGCAGGAATTGCGCCGGCTGATGTTCTTCCGCTGCGGGGACGTGAATGTCGAAGTCGTGCACCGGCCCGTCGCCGGCTCCGATGCCGAGCACGACAAATTGTGGGGCATCAGCTGGCGCGTCGACGATCTCGACGCCGCCCGCGCGCGCCTGATCGACGCCGGCCTCACCGTGACCGAGCCGCGCGCCGGCCGCCGCCCGGGCACGCGTGTCGTCACGGTGCGCAGCGGCACCTGCCGGATTCCCACGCTGCTGGTCCAGCCGCCGAAGTAATCTCGCCTGACCCTGTCGGGCGACGACATGATCTCGGTCAAGGACGGTCTTGCTCAAGATGGCGGGCCAGCCGGTCGGCTGCCGCAGGGCGCCCCGCGTCGCACAATCGATAAACCGATCGCGACTGAACAATTTGCAACAGACATCTCGGGGTCGAGTCCGCAAGATGCGCACCGCCGAGGACTATCCGATCTGATACTTCTGCATTTCCTGTTTTTGATTTTGGCGTGGAAGGTGTTGATATGAGTTTGTCCAGGAGATTTCTCGCGCTGGCCGGCGGTGTGGCGGCTTGCGTTGCGATGGCACTGCCGGCGAAGGCGCAGTCGATAGCGCCCGCCGAAGCCCGGCAGATCGCGACCGACGCTTACGTCTATGGCTATTCGCTCATCACCACCGAGGTCACTCGTGTTCAGATGAGCAACGTCGCCAAAGTGGAGGGCTTCAACAGCCCGACCGGGCAGTTCGTCAACGTGCCTCGCTATCCTCCCGCCGATTATCGCGGCGTCTCCGCGCCGAATGCCGACACACTGTATTCGGTGACGTGGCTCGATCTCAGCGAACCGCAGGTGTTCAGCCATCCGGATATGGGCAGCCGCTTCTATTTGTTCGAGGTCACCGATCTGTGGATGTCGGACTCCGAATCGTCGCCGAGCAAGCGGACGGCCGATGGAAAGGCCGCCGACTATCTGTTCACCGGCCCGGGCTGGAAAGGCGAAGTGCCGCCGGGCATGACGCGTTTTCCGGTGGCGACGCGTTACATGGTCATCCTTGGCCGCACCTACGCCGATGGAACGGAGGCGGACTACAAGACCGTCAACGCGCTGCAGGCACAGTACAGGATCACGCCGCTCTCCGCCTGGGGCAAGCCCTATACGCCCGTGGCACCCCCGGTGAACCCAAATCCCGGGTTCAGCATGACCGACAAGCCGCAGGCCGTCATCCTTGCGATGGGGACGGAGGGCTACTTCAACCTGATGGCGAAGCTGATGGGCGAAGCTGCCCCGCCGGCATCCGGCGACGCTCCGATCATCGCGCAAATGGCGAAGCTGGGTATCGTTCCCGGCCAGCCGTTCGAGATGGCGAAGCTCGACCCGGCCGTGCAGGCGGCGATCAAGGACATCCCGCAGACCGCCTTGAAGACGATCGAGGCCAACAAGGACCGTATGGGCGAAGTCGTCAACGGCTGGGTGATTTCGAAAGGGCTCGGGACCTACGGTCCGGCGGACTATCTCAAACGCGCCACGGTCGCGGCGTTCGGTTGGCCGGCCAATCAGGAACGTGATGCGATCTATCCCTATACGGAAGTCGACTCGACCGGACAGAAGCTGAGCGGCGCGAACAAATACACATTGACCTTCGCCAAGGACGCGGCGCCGCCGGTCAACGGCTTCTGGTCGATCACAATGTACATGGTCGACGGAGGCTGGTGGTTCGTGCCCAACGCACTCGACAAATTCACGGTCAGCCCGCGCGACAATCCGAGTCCCAATGCGGACGGATCGCTGACGCTCTACTTCCAGCACGAGTCACCCGGAGCGGACAAGGAAGCCAACTGGCTGCCGGCCCCGAAGGGCGACTTCCTGCCGATGATGCGGATGTACTGGCCGAAGGAAACGTCGCCTTCCATCATCGATGGCTCCTGGAAACCTCCGGCGGTCGTCAAGGCGAACTGACGATCCGTCGAGATTCTGATCGGATCGGCGACGCGTTCTGCAGATTGCCGCTGCGCCGCGCGTTCTTCGTCGCGAGCCGGCGTCAGGGCGTGCAGCGCGCGCGCCCGTCAGCCGTCGAGCCGGCAGGGCACGCGCAGATAGCCGCGAAACCGGACCCGTCCGCCGCGCGACGGCGTGCCGTCGAGCATGTAGTTCGGGAAGCGCGCCAGGAATCGCGTCAGCGCGATGACGCCTTCGAGTCGCGCCAGCGCCATGCCGGCGCATTGATGCGGCCCCGTGGCAAAAGCGAGGTGCCGGTTCGGCGTTCGTCCGACATCGAACCGGTCGGGATCGGGAAACTGTGCCGGGTCGCGGTTGGCGGCGCCGATGCACAGCGTCAGCGAGGTGTTGGCCGGCATCGCCACGCCGCCAATTTCGACATCGGCGGTGGTGATGCGGTTGCCGAGCTGGTTCGAGCTCTCGTAGCGCAGGATCTCCTCGACCGCGGTGCGGGCGAGGCCGGGCTGGCCGATCAGCCGCTGCTTCTCCGCAGGGTTGTCAGCGAGCGCCACCAGCCCGTTGCCGATCAGATTGGTGGTGGTCTCGTGTCCGGCGTTGAGCAGGAAGATGCAGTTGTGCAGCAGCTCCTTGGCCGACAGTTTCTCGCCGGTGCCGTCGTCGCCCTGGATCAGCCGGGTCAGGACATCATGCTCCGGATCGCCGGGTTCGGCGCGGCGCCGCGCGATCAGGGTTTCGAGATAAGCGAGGAAGTCGCGAACCGCATCATTACCGCGCGAAAACGTCTCGGGTCCGATCACCGGCTCCAGCGCGCCGAGAATCGCCAGGGACCAGTCGCGCAGCGGGCCGCGCTCGTCGTGCGGAACGCCGAGCAGATTGCCGATCACCTCGATCGGGATCGCGGCGGCGAAATCCTCGATCAGATCGACGCCGGCTTTGGCGGCCATCGCGTCGAGCAGGCGGTCGACCAGCGCGATCAGATCCGGCTGCATGCCGGCGATCGCGCGCGGCGACAGCGCGCCCGTGATCAGCCGCCGGACCCGCGTATGCGCCGGCGGGTCGTTGAACACGAGGCTGGTGGTGTGGTGCTCGAACAGCAGCGAGTCGCCGTATTTCGGCGCGAATTCGCGCTTCTTGTCGGAGCTGAACAGCGTGGTGTTCTTGTAGACCGTCACCAGATCGTCATAGCGCGTCAGGATGTACCCGCCATTGCGCAGCCGCTTGACCGGCTGATGTGCCTGCAGGGCGCGGTAGGTGGGGTAGGGATTGTCGTAGAACTCCGGCGTCAGCCGTTCGAGCTCGAACTCCGCCGCCAGTTCGCGTGAGGGCATTTCCATGTCATTCCCGTTTTTCTTGTTTATAGAGCGTTTCCCGGCGAAGCGTATATCGGCTGGCCGAGGCGGCGGGCACGAGGCTTCGAGGGATACCGCCGGCCGGAATGGCCGACCCGGGCAAATCCCGACCGGGCCTGAAAGACGGGCATCTTAGGCGATTTCCACACTCACGATTCTGTGCGTTGCAGCGAACCCAATTGACAATCCGGCAGGTGAGTGCCTACTCACGAAAATGAACTCATTGCGAATGACGCGTGATTTGCGGCGGGAATTGATTCTTGGCGCAGCAAAGCGATGCTTTGCGCGAAACGGCTTTGCGGGGACCACGACCAAGAGCGTCGCCACGGCGGCGTCGATCTCGGAAGGGTTGCTGTTCAAGCATTTTCCGAGCAAATCAGCGCTGTATGCCGAGATTCTGGCGGAAGAGTGCGAGGCCGACCCCGCGCTGGTCCACCTGCTCGACCTGCCGCCGTCGACCGAAGCGCTGGTCGTCGTCGTTCGCAATATGGTCGCGCATTTCTTGCATGTTTCGGATCAGCCGGACGGCGAGGAGGCGCAGCGTCTACGGCTTCTGGTCACGAGCCAGCTCGACGACGGCGAGTTCGCCAGGCTGGTGTTCGAGAAGATCTCCGGGCTGATCGGACCGAAATTCGCCGCTTCGCTCGATCGGGCGGTAGCGGCGGGAGAGGCGACGCGGATCGGGCAGGAGCCGATGAACCTGTTCTGGTTCGCGTATCATACCTTGGTGATGATGGCGCTCGGGCGACTGCCGGCGGTGCCATGCCTCGCTTACGGCGAGGCCGCCGCTCTCGAGAGGCAGACCTGTGAATACATCTTGCGTGGGATTGGACTGAACGACGACGTAATTGCCGCCCATCTGGATCGCGAGCTATCGCCCGAGCAGACGAGCGCGGAAACGACAGAGAGTGCATAAATGACGCTTGCGACAGAAACCCCGCCCGCTGCGCGGTCGGCCCCTGAAAAGCCGCGCCCCCGTCCGGTGCGGATGATCCGATGGTTCATCATCATCGGGTTGCTGCTGGCGATTCTGGTCGGCGGGCTGGTCGGCTTCAACGCCTTCCGCAGCCACATGATCGCGCAGTTCTTCGCCAACAACAAACCGCCGCCGATCAACGTCTCGATCGCCGAGGCGAAGTCGGAGGTGGTGCCGAACCTGCTGACCGCGGTCGGCGATCTCGCCGCCGTGCATCAGGTCAACGTCACCTCCGACGTCAACGGACGCATCACCGATATTCTGTTCACGCCGGGTTCGGAGGTCAAAGCGGGCGCCAAATTGCTGCAGCTCTACGACGCGCCGGAGCAGGCCGACCTCGCCAATTACAAGGCGCAGGTCAAGGTCGCCGAGCTGTCGCTCGACCGCGCCAAGCAACTCGCCGCGCGGCAGTTCGGACCGCAGGCGACCGTCGACCAGGCCCAGGCGTCGTTCGACCAGGCCAATGCCGGCATCGCGCGGACCGAAGCGGTGATTTCGCAGAAGCTGGTCCGCGCGCCGTTCGACGGCGTGCTCGGCGTCCGCCGCGTCGAGGTCGGTCAATATCTCACGGCCGGCACCCAGATCGTGACGCTGACCGACCTGTCGCGGCTCTACACCAACTTCACCGTGACCGAGAAGGACAGCGGCACGTTGAAGGTCGGGCAAGCGGTGCGCGTCACGGTCGACGCCTATCCGGGCCGCGTGTTCGAAGGCAAGATCACCACGATCGAGCCGCAGATCAGCGCCGAGACCCGCAACATCCGGGTGCAGGGCACGCTGGACAATCCCGAGCACATCCTGAAACCGGGCATGTTCGCGACCACTACGGTGGTGCTGCCGGACAAGCCGGCGGTGATCACCGTGCCGGAAACCGCCGTCGACTACACGCTGTACGGCGACTCCGTGTTCCTGATCAAGGAAGAGAAGGCCGACGACGGCAAGACCGGCCTGACCGCGGTGCGGACCTTCGTGCGCGTCGGCGAGCGTGTCCACGGCCGCGCCGTGATCCAGACCGGTCTCAAAGCCGGCGACCGGGTCGTCGCGGTCGGCCAGCTCAAGCTGCAGTCGGGCGCTGCGGTGGCGATCTCCAAGGATCCGCCGCCGCCGATTCCGGCCACGCCGCCGCGCTACTGAGCGAGGCGCGGGACAGCGCATCGGCGCGTCCCGCCGACATCGAACCTGTCCGGCCGGCGATCGTCGCCGTCCGGTAGCAACTGAACAATTCGCCGCCTCGCGCGCCAGATGCGCGAGACGCCGGCGTCACGGAGCGACCGCATTATGGGTGCCCTCACCGATATCTTCATCAAGCGGCCGGTGCTGTCGCTGGTGGTCAGCCTGCTGATCCTGCTGATCGGCTTCAGGGCCGCGACGACGCTACCGATCCGGCAGTATCCCAAGCTGTCGAACACCGTGATCACCGTCACCACGGTATATCCCGGTGCGTCGCCGGACCTGATGCAGGGCTTCATCACCACCCCGCTCGAGCAGGCCGTCGCCTCGGCCGAGGGTATCGACTACATCACCTCGTCCTCGACCCAGGGCCAGAGCCTGATCACGGTCTACGTCAAGCTCAATTTCGATCCGAACCAGGCGCTCACCGAGGTCCTGGCGAAGGTCAATTCGGTCAAATATCTGATCCCGCGCGAAGCCAACGACCCGGTCATCGTCAAATCGACCGGCGAGACCACGGCGGTGATGTATATCGGCTTCTCCAGCAACGAGCTCTCCGGCTCGGCGATCTCGGACTATCTGACACGCGTGGTGCAGCCGGTGCTGTCCACCGTCGACGGCGTCGCCTCCGCCGACATCCTCGGCGGCCAGACCTTCGCGATGCGGATCTGGCTCGATCCGATACGGATGGCCGGGCGCGGGGTGTCTCCCGACGACGTCGCCGCAGCGATCCGCGCCAACAACTTCCAGGCGGCCGCGGGTCAGACCAAGGGCTATTTCACGGTCTCCAACGTCAGTACCAACGCCGACCTGCAGAACGTCGACCAGTTCAAGCAGATGACGGTGAAGGCCAAGGACGGCGGCTTCATCAGGTTGCAGGACGTCGCCACGGTCGAACTCGCCGCGCAGAGTACCGATTCCAGCGTGGCGTTCTCCGGCGAGCGCGCGATCTTCATCGGCGTGCAGGCGACGCCGCAGGGCAACCCGCTCAACATCGTCTCCGGGGTGCGCGCGCTGTTCCCGGATATCGAGCGCAATCTGCCGCCGTCGCTGAAGATGAAGGTCGCCTATGATTCGACCAAGTTCATCCGCTCGTCGATCGACGAGGTCGAGATGACGCTGATCGAGGCGGTTGGCATCGTCATCGTGGTGATCTTCCTGTTCCTCGCCTCGTTCCGATCGGTGATCATCCCGGTGGTGACGATTCCGCTGTCGCTGATCGGCGTCTGCACGGCGATGCTGGCGATGGGCTTCAGCATCAATCTGCTGACGCTGCTGGCGATGGTGCTGGCGATCGGCCTCGTGGTCGACGATGCCATCGTCGTGGTCGAGAACATTCATCGACATCTCGAGGAGGGCAAGAGTCCGGTCCAGGCCTCGCTGATCGGGGCCCGCGAGATCGTCGGGCCGGTGATCTCGATGACCATCACGCTGGCCGCGGTGTACGCGCCGATCGGCTTCCTCGGCGGCCTCACCGGCGCGCTGTTCCGCGAATTCGCCTTCACGCTCGCGGGCGCGGTGATCGTGTCCGGCATCATCGCGCTGACGCTGTCGCCGATGATGTGCTCGGTGCTGCTGAAGCATCAGGAGAGCCAGGGCTGGTTCGCCCGCAAGGTCGACAACGTGTTCGGCGCCACCACGCGCTGGTACGGACGCCAGCTCGATCGCTCGCTGGACTACCGGCCGATCACCGGGATGTTCGCGCTGGTGATCCTCGGCCTGGTCGGCTTCATGTACATGAATACGGCCAAGGAGCTCGCGCCCGAGGAGGACCAGGGCATCGTGTTCGCGGTCACCAAGGGGCCGAAATACGCCAATATCGACTACTCCAACTACTACGGAGAGAAGCTCGACAAGGCGTTCGCGAGTTTCCCGGAGACCGATTTGCGCTTCATCCTGAACGGCACGTCGGGCCCGAACAACGGCATCGCCGGCATGCTGCTGAAGCCGTGGGACGAGCGCGAGCGTTCGTCGATCAAGCTCAAGCCGCTGGTGCAGAACGAGCTCAGCAAGATCGAGGGCGTCAACGCCTTCGCCTTCAACCTGCCGCCGCTGCCCGGCGGCCCGGGCGGCCTGCCGATCCAGATGGTGATCAACTCCACAACCGGCTTCCGCGCGGTCTACGAGGAGATGGTCAAGCTCAAGGACGCCGCGCGCAAGAGCGGCCTGTTCATCGTCGCCGACAGCGATCTCGACTTCAACCAGCCGGTGGTGCGGGTGAAGATCGACCGCAACAAGGCCAACGATCTCGGTATCACCATGTCGCAGATCGGCGGCACGCTGGCGACGCTGCTCGGCGGCAACTACACCAACCGCTTCAATCTGGAAGGCCGGTCGTATCAGGTGATCCCGCAGGTGCCGCGCGCGGATCGGCTGTCGCCGGATTCGCTCGACGGCTATTATGTGCCGAGCGCCACCGGGCAGCAGGTGCCGCTGTCGACGCTGGTGTCGATCGAAACCGCGACCGACCCGAACGCGCTGACGCATTTCAACCAGCTCAACTCCGCCACCTTCCAGGCGGTGCCGATGCCGGGCGTCACGGTGGGGCAGGCGGTGGACTTCCTCGAGCAGCAGGCGAAGAACCTGCCCTCCGGCTTCAACCACGACTATCTCGCCGACGCGCGGCAATACGTGAAGGAGGGCAATCAGCTCGCCATCACCTTCGGCTTCGCGCTGATCATCATCTTCCTGGTGCTGGCCGCGCAGTTCGAAAGCCTGCGCGATCCGCTGGTGATCATGATTTCGGTGCCGATGGCGATCTCGGGCGCGTTGATCCCGCTGTTCTTCGGCGTGGCGACGATCAACATCTACACCCAGGTCGGGCTGTTGACGCTGGTCGGCCTGATCAGCAAGCACGGCATCCTGATGGTCGAGTTCGCCCGCGAGCTGCAGCTCAAGGAAGGGCTCGACAAGCGCTCGGCGATGGAGATGGCGGCGCGCGTCCGGCTGCGGCCGATCCTGATGACCACCGCCGCGATGGTCACCGGCCTGCTGCCGCTGCTGAGCGCGTCGGGCGCCGGCGCCGCGAGCCGGTTCTCGATCGGCCTTGTGGTGGTGTCCGGCATGCTGATCGGCACGCTGTTCACGCTGTTCGTGCTGCCGGCCGTCTACGTCGCGATCGGCACCGATCACCGCGCGGCGTCGGAATCCGAGCGCGCCAAGCAGATCGAGGATTACGAGATGGAGCAGGCCTCGCCGTCGCTGAAGCCGACCTGAACCTGCTGCGTCTCGATGCGCGTTGAAGCAAGGCGGACCGGCAACGGTCCGCCTTTTTTCGTGGCGTTGCGTTGCGCGCGTGCGTCGATCGCGGCAGCCGGTTTGCGGAATCGCCGCGCGACCCTTACCTGATGGTCCATGAAGCAGGACGAGACGGATGTGCTGGTGCTCGGCGCCGGCATCGTGGGCGCCGGCGCCGCGCTGCATTTGCAGCGACGTGGCCGCGACGTCGTGCTGGTCGATCGCAACGCCGCGGCGGGTGACGAGACCAGCTACGGCAATGCCGGGCTGATCGAGGTCGCCTCGATTCTCCCCTATATGTTCCCGCGGGATCTGCCGCATCTGCTGCGCTACGCCTTCAACGGCTCGGCGGACGTGCACTACCAGTTGTCCGGCCTGCCTGAGTTCCTGCCCTGGCTGCTGCGCTATTTTCAGGCCTCGTCGCCGGAAGGCGCGGCGCGCACCGCGCGCGCGGCGTTGCCGCTGATCCGGCGGAGCCTCGCCGAGCATGAAGCCCTGATCGCCGAGGCCGGCGTGCCCGAGCTGTTGCGCAAGACCGGCTGGATCAAGCTGTTTCGCTCCGAGGCCTCGTTCGGCAACAGCGTGGCCGAGCTCGACCGGGTGAAGCAGTTCGGCGTCACCGCCGATGTGCTCGACGACGCCTCGATCGCGGCACGCGAACCGAACCTGATGGGCAAATTCGCCGGCGCGATCCATTGGCTGGAGCCCGGCTTCGTGCCCGATCCCGGCGCGCTGGTGAAGGCCTATGCGGCGTTGTTCACGCGCAAGGGAGGCCGGTTCGCCCGCGGCGATGCGCGCACGCTGCAGCAGCAAGGCGGCGGCTGGCGGATCACCACAGACGATGGTCCGATCACCGCGCGCGAAGTGGTGGTGGCGCTGGGGCCGTGGTCGGATCTGGTGTTCAGGCCGCTCGGCTATCGCATCCCGCTCGGCGTCAAGCGCGGCTATCACCAGCACTTCGCGGCGCGCGGCAACGCGGTGCTACAGCATCCGGTCCTCGATGCCGATCGCGGTTACTTGCTGGCGCCGATGAATCGCGGCATCCGGCTCACCACCGGTGCCGAGTTCGCCCGCCGCGACGCGCCGCCGTCGTATGTGCAGATCGACCGGACCCGCGCGATGGCGCGTGATCTGTTTCCGCTCGGCGATGCGATCGAGCAGCAGCCCTGGATGGGCGCGCGGCCGTGCCTGCCGGACATGCTGCCGGTGATCGGCCGGGCACAGCGTCACCCCGGGCTGTGGTTCGATTTCGGCCATCAGCATCACGGCCTGACGCTGGGCCCGGTCACCGGGCGGCTGTTGGCCGAGATGATGACCGGGGAGGAGCCGTTCGCGGACCCGGCGCCGTTCGCGGCCGAACGTTTCGGTTGAGGCGCATGGGCCACACCTCAGATCGCTTGCATCATCCCGGGTCTCGCGGCGATACTGCCGGCTGTGTTCAGGATGCTCCGCCGGGCGTCGCTGAGACGTCCCGATCGTGTTGCGGTGTGAAGCCGATAGCGGTTCGCATCGACACGACGCACCACTGCAGAAATCCGGAGCGGCCATGAAAGTCAACGTCGAGATCGATTGCACCCCCGAAGAAGCCCGCGCGTTCTTCGGCCTGCCCAATGTGCAGCCGATGCAGACGGCGGTGATGGACAGGCTGCAGCAGCAGATGCTGTCCAACATCGACAAGGTGTCGCCGGAGGCGTTGATGCAGAGCTGGTTCACCTTCGATCCGAAAATCGCCGAGCGCTTCCAGGATATGTTCGTGACCATGGCGGGGCTGGGCGGAAACAAGAAGTAAACCGCCACGACAGGAGGCAGGATGGCGGCCGTCGACCGCGCGACCCCTCACCATCGTCTGCGTCCGCCGAGCCTCGCGCTGTTGCTGGCGGAGGTGCGCAGCCTGCTGGAATTCAACGCCAGCATCCTGTTGTCGCCGCTGCTGCTGCAGGCGCCGAAAGGCGACGGCCATCCGGTGCTGGTGCTGCCGGGGCTGCTCGCCAGCGATCTGTCGACCGCGCCGCTGCGGCGCTATCTGCGCGCGCTCGGCTATCAGCCGTTCGCCTGGGAGCTCGGCCGCAATTTCGGCGGCGTCTACCGGATGCGCGGCCGCCTGCGCCGGCGCCTGACCGCGATCCATCAGGCATCCGGCCGCAAGGTCAGTGTGGTCGGCTGGAGCCTCGGCGGCGTCTATGCGCGCGACCTCGCGCTGCATGCGCCGGAGACGATCCGCTGCATCGTCACGCTCGGCACCCCGTTTTCCGGCGACATCACCGCCACCAATGCGCGGCGGGTCTATGAGCGGCTCTCGGGCGAGGATCTCGACGAGATCGGGCTCGACGACCTGACAGCGCTCGCGGGCGACATGCCGGTGCCGACGACTTCGATCTATTCGCGCACCGACGGCATCGTGAACTGGCGCACCTCGCGGCTGCGGCCGTCGCCGACCGCCGAGAACATCGAGGTGCTGTTCGCGAGCCATACCGGGCTCACCGTCAACGCCGCGGTGCTGTGGGCGATCGCCGATCGACTGGCGCAGCCGGAGGGCGCATTCGTGCCGTTCGATCGCTCGGGGCCGTTCGCGCTGGCCTATGCGGCGCGATCGCCCGCGGCATGAGGACGACGAGATCGACTCGTGCGGGGCATGACCGCGCCGACGCTCGACACCATCGGGGCGGCTTCGACGATCGCCTCGATTGGTTTTATCGCCAGGCAAAACGAACGGATGTCCGGATTGATCGAGCAGGGCGCGATCGCTATGTGCTCGACGTCTGGGCGAGCGAATAAGTTCGAGGAGGAGAAGGCAATGGCCGACAAGGACACCGACCCGGCCGCGGCGTGGCAGGCGATGTTCGGCGAGATGAGCAAGGGCTTCACTGCGCTCGCCAGTCAGGCGATGGCGACCCCGGAAATCGCCAGGGCGGTCGGCCAGGTCGGCGGCGCCACGGCAGAGGCGCAGAAACAGTTCGGCGAGATGATGGAGAAATATCTCGCCGGTCTCAACCTGCCGACGCGCGCGCAGATGGACGAATACGGCGCACGACTGTCGGCGATCGAGGCGCGGCTGGATCAGCTCACCGCGGCGATCAACCAGGGTGGCAAGACCGCCGCCACGCCGAAGCCGCCGCACGCGAAATAGCGCCGATCGGTGCCGGATCGACGTGCAACCCTGGATCGCCATGGCCGTGAAACGCACGCGTTAATCATGATGAATGCGAAATTTTCAAAAGTGATTTCAGTGACTTAATCGGAATCCAGCTTGTTGCATTGCAACATTTTGTTGCAATGCAACATAGGTTGTGCCATATTGCGGCTGCCCGGGCCGCAACCGGACGGGCAGGACCATAGCTCAACCACCGAGGATGGAGACACCCGATGACCGACCAGAATTATACCGAGACTCACCAGGCTGCGTTCGACAACGTCAAGCAGGCGTTCGCGCCGGTCGGCGACGCGTTCAAGAATTTCCAGAATCTGGAAGTTCCGGAAGCGACCCGCGACTTCGTCAAGCGCGCGGCCGGCACTGCCAAGGAAAAGGCCGCCGACTTCCAGGCGGGTTCGGAGAAGGTCACCTCCGCGATCGAAGAGGCCGTCAGCCATTCGGTCAGCGAAGCCGCCAAGATCAGCCGCAGCATCCAGCAGGCGATCTATGCCGACACCCAGGCGTTCTTCTCCGGCATCGACAAGATGGCGTCGGCGAAGTCGCTGAACGAAGCGGTGCAGATCCAGTCCGATCTGGTTCGCTCGCACGGCGAAGTCCTGATGTCGCGCGCCAAGTCGACCACCGAGTATCTCGGCAAGCTTGTGGCCGACAGCACCAAGTCGGCGCAGGACAACCTGACCAAGACCTTCAGCAAGCCGCTCTGATCGGCGAAAAGCCGGTCTGGCGTAGTCCTGCCGAAGATTGGACCACCGGAATTCTCGGCCCGCGCAAGCGGGCCTTTCTTTTTGGGCGGGACACATCCCGTCGTTCCGGGGCGCGCGCAGCGCGCGCGAACCCGGAACCCCGAGCTGTTCTGTCGAAAACGCGGCGCAGCGACTCGGATGTCGAGGGGGCCTGAACTGCGGGATTCCGGGTTCGCCGCTGCGCGGCGCCCCGGAATGACGGTTGCTAAGCCCGCCGCGCCACTGCCGGGCGCTCGTTCTTCTTGCGCGCCGCTGTGCGCTCGGGCCTGGTGTCGTCGTCCGTGATCGCGTCCATTGCCTGTTCGGCGCCGGCGACCATCAGCGTCGTCACCATCTTCGCATAGGTCTCGCGGCTCAGTCCCTTGCCTTCGCGGAACCACAGATAGTGCCAGTTCAGCATCCCGAACAGCGACATCGTCAGCGGCTTCAGCAGATGCGGCCTTGCGGCGGCGGCCGGGATCGCCGCGCTGATCGCGTCCGACATCAGCGCCACCAGCTTGCGCTCCAGCGCCTTCAATTGCTCCTGCTGTTCGGGCGGCAACAGCTTCAGACTCGAGATCTGCACCTGATGCTCGGCGTCGGCGCCGCGATAGGCTTCCAGCAGCGCCGCCGAAATCGCGAACAGCCGCTCGCCGGCGTCGCCCTCGGACTGCGCCGCGGCTTCGACCACGCCGACGAGATGCTGCAGATGATCCGCGAGCAGATCGAACAGCACCGCGTCCTTGGAGCGGTAGTAGTGATACATCAGCGCCTTGGAGACGCCGCAAGCCTCCGCGATCATGGTGATCGAGGTGCCGGTGTAGCCGTGCTCGGCGAACAGTTTTGCGGAACGGCCGAGGATGCCGCGGCGTTTCTGGTCGTAGTCGTTCGCTCGCGTGCGAGCCATGCGATGCAACATCCTGCTTGGCGCGGCACGCCCGACACGAACCGCGGATGGTTCCGACACTTGCATTGACCGTCCAATTGGTCAATTATATTTCCAACAAGGCCGGGCCGCGTGCCCGAGCCTGCGAGGAAACGCCGAGGCCACGCCATGTACACCCAGGCCCTCAACACCACCGAAGCCGAGGATCGCAACCTCGAAGACGCCGGCCGCGCCGCGCGGTTTCAGGCGCGGATCGACGCCGAGGAGCGGATCGAGCCCAACGACTGGATGCCCGCCGCCTATCGCAAGACGCTGACGCGACAGATCTCCCAGCACGCCCATTCCGAGATCGTCGGCATGCTGCCGGAAGGCAACTGGATCACCCGCGCGCCGACGCTGCGTCGCAAGGCGGCGTTGCTCGCCAAGGTGCAGGACGAATGCGGCCACGGGCTGTATCTCTACGCCGCCGCCGAGACGCTCGGCGCCTCGCGCGAGGAGCTGGTCGATCAGATGCTGAGCGGCAAGGCGAAGTACTCGTCGATCTTCAACTACCCGACGCTGACCTGGGCGGACATCGGTGCGATCGGCTGGCTGGTCGACGGCGCCGCGATCATGAACCAGATCCCGCTGTGCCGCTGCTCCTATGGCCCCTATGCGCGGGCGATGATCCGGGTCTGCAAGGAGGAGTCGTTCCACCAGCGCCAGGGCTACGAGATCATGCTGACGCTGGCGAAGGGCTCGGCCGAGCAGAAGGCGATGGCGCAGGACGCGCTCGATCGCTGGTGGTGGCCGTGCCTGATGATGTTCGGCCCGCCGGACCAGGCGAGCCAGCACAGCGACACCTCGACCAGATGGAAGATCAAGCGCTTCTCCAACGACGAGCTGCGCCAGAAATTCGTCGATGCCACCGTGCCGCAGGCGCATTATCTGGGTCTCGCGATTCCCGATGCCGATCTGAAGAAGAACGACGAAACCGGCCACTGGGACTACGGAACGATCGACTGGGACGAATTCAAGCAGGTGCTGGCCGGCAGCGGCCCGTGCAACCGCGATCGGCTGACGGCGCGCCGCAAGGCCCATGACGACGGCGCCTGGGTGCGTGAAGCGGCCGCGGCCTACGCCGAGAAGCGCAAGAAGAAACTGGCGGCGTAGAACGCCGGACTGAGTTGAAACCTCTCCCCGCGCGCGGGGAGAGGTCGACCGGCGAAGCCGGGCGGGTGAGGGGGCGTCTCAACGCGGCCGAGCAGTCGCGACTCGCGGAGACGGCCCCTCGCACCGACCTCTTCCCAAAGGCGGGGAGAGGGAGAGCAGGAGGGAACGACATATGACCACGCCGAATACGGCGCTGTGGGAAGTCTTCATCCGCAGCCGCAACGGCCTCGCGCACAAACACGTCGGCTCGCTGCACGCCGCCGACGCCACGCTGGCGCTGCAGGCCGCCCGCGACGTCTACACCCGCCGCGGCGAGGGCCTGTCGATCTGGGTCGTGCCGTCGAGCGCGATCACGGCGAGCGATCCCGCCGAGGCCGGCATGCTGTTCGAGCCCGCCGAAAGCAAGATCTATCGGCATCCGACGTTCTACGAGGTGCCGGACGAAGTCGGGCATATGTAGTTAGTGGCCGCCACACATAGCAACGTCATCCTGAGGTGCCGCCGCGCAGCGGCGGCCTCGAAGGATGAGCCAAAAGCCTCTCAACGTCATTGCGAGGAGCGAAGCGACGAAGCAATCCAGAGGCTCAGTGCACGGCACTGGATTGCTTCGCTTCGCTCGCAATGACGGGGATAGGTCGACAGTTCAATTCAACCGATCGAGCTCGGCAGCCATGTCCATCACCCTCACCGACACCCCGCTGTTCACCTACGCCCTTCGCCGCGCCGACGACGCGCTGATCCTCGGGCATCGGCTGTCGGAATGGTGCGGGCACGCGCCGATGCTGGAAGAGGACATGGCGCTGTCCAACGTCGCGCTCGACCTGATCGGGCAGGCGCGCGAGCTCTACAACTATGCGGGAGCCGTCGAGGGCTGCGGACGCGGCGAGGATCAGCTCGCTTATCTGCGCGAGGAGCGCGACTACCAGAACCTCTTGCTCGTCGAGCAGCCGAACGGCGATTTCGCCCGCACCATCGCGCGGCAATTCTACTACTCGGCGTTCGCCGATCCGTATTGGCGGGCGATGATGGGCTCGCGCGATGCTACGCTCGCGGCGATCGCTGCCAAATCCGAGAAGGAAAGCGCCTATCACCTCCGCCACACGTCGGAATGGATGATCCGGCTCGGCGACGGCACCGACGAAAGCCACCGCCGCGCGCAGGACGCGATCGACGCGCTGTGGCCGTTCACGGGTGAGCTGTTCGATGCCGACGCCGGCGAGCGCAGCCTGATCGAGGCCGGCGTCGCGATCGATCCCGCGAGCCTGCGCGACACCTGGCAGGCCACGATCGCCGCCGTGCTGGGCGAAGCGACGCTGACGCTGCCGACCGGCACATGGGTGCAGCGCGGCGGCCGCAGCGGCCGGCACAGCGAGCATCTCGGCCATCTGCTCACCGAGCTGCAATACATGCAGCGGACCTATCCGGGCCAGACATGGTGACGCGCGCCACCAGCGATTCCGAGCTGCGCGCCCGCGCCTGGGCCGCGGCCGCGACCGTGGTCGATCCGGAGATTCCCGTGCTGACCATCGCCGATCTCGGCGTGCTGCGCGACATCAGCGTCAACGACGGCCGAGTCGAGGTCACGATCACGCCGACCTACTCCGGCTGCCCGGCGATGAACATGATCACGCTGGAGATCGAGACCGCGCTGGCGCGCGCCGGCATCGGCGACGCGAGCGTTCGAACCGTGCTGGCGCCGGCCTGGACCACCGAGTGGATGAGCGCGGAGGGCCGCGCCAAGCTGAAAGACTACGGCATTGCGCCGCCGCAGGCCGCGACCGGCCGCCGCGCGCTGTTCGGCGCGCCGTCGGAAGTCGCCTGTCCGCAATGCGGTTCGATCGACACCGAGCAACTGTCCGAATTCGGCTCGACCTCCTGCAAGGCGCTGTGGCGCTGCAGGAGCTGCCGCGAGCCGTTCGATTACTTCAAGTGCCATTGAGCGCCGCCATGAACATCTCCGCCACCATCCCGCGCTTCCATCCGCTGGTGATCCGCGACCTGCGCCGCGAAGGCCGCGACGCGATCTCGCTGAGCTTCACCGTCCCGCCGGATCTGGCCGACGCCTACCAGTTCGCGCCGGGCCAGTATCTGACCCTGCGCACCACGATGGACGGCGAGGAGGTGCGGCGCTCCTATTCGATCTGCTCCGGCCCCGACGACGGCGAGCTGCGCATCGCGGTGAAGAAGGTCGACGGCGGCGCGTTCTCGGTGTGGGCGACCGAGGAACTGAAAGCCGGCGACACGCTCGAGGTGATGACGCCGACCGGCCGCTTCGGTGTCGCGCATGCGGCCGATGAAGTGCGGACCTATGTCGGCTTCGCCGCGGGCTCCGGCATCACGCCGATCCTGTCGCTGATCAAGGCCGTTCTGGCGCGCGACCCCGACAGCCGCTTCTTCCTGTTCTACGGCAACCGCAGCACCGATCAGATCCTGTTTCGCGACACGCTGGAGACGCTGAAGGATCGTTACTTGCAGCGCTTCGCGGTGTTCCACGTGCTGTCTCAGGAGGAGCAGGACGTGCCGGTGATGCAGGGCCGGCTCGATCGCGACAAGGTGCGGTTGCTGCTGACCGCGATGCTGCCGGCGGCGAGCGTCGATCACGTCTTCGTCTGCGGCCCGACCGGGATGAGCGACGACGTCGAGGCCGCCTGCCGCGAACTCGGCATCGCCGAACAGCGCATCCATGTCGAGCGCTTCGTTTCCGGCCTCGGCGGCAAGCCGCGACCCAAGGCGGTGGTCGCGCCGGGCGCGCCGCCGAAGGCGATCGCCGCGTTGATCATCGACGGCAAGCGCCGCGAAGTGCCGGTCGCCGAGGGCGAAGCGATCCTCGACGCGGCGCTGCGCGCCGGCGTCGATCTGCCGTTCGCCTGCAAAGGCGGCATGTGCTCCACCTGCCGCGCCAAGCTGGTCGAAGGCGAGGCGCAGATGGAGCTGAACTACTCGCTGGAGCCGTGGGAGCTCGCGGCGGGGTTCATCCTCACCTGCCAGGCCAAGCCGACGACCGAGCGCGTGGTGGTGGATTACGATCATTTGTAGTTGAGGTCATTCCGGGGCGCGCAGCGAAGCTGCGCGAACCCGGAATCTAGAGATGCCCTGAACCTCTGGATTCCGGGTTCGCTCGCTGCGCGAGCGCCCCGGAATGACGAACTAACCGCCTTACCCCCTCGGCCGCTTGTCGAACACCCGCCTGGCCTTGCCGAGCGAGCGCTCCAGCGTATCCGGCGGCACCACCTTGACGGTGGTCGAGATCCCGATGGTGTTCTTGATGTAGGCCGCGACGCGTTCGGCGTGCGGCACGAGGCCGGCGCCGTCCCAGCTTTCCGGGCGGGCTTCGGCCAGCACGGTCATCTCGTCCATCCGGCCGTCGCGCGTCAGTTCGATGATGAAATGGCCGCCGCACCAGTCGGTGCCGAGCAGCACTTCCTCGATCTGGGTCGGAAACACGTTGACGCCGCGCAGGATGATCATGTCGTCGGAGCGGCCGGTGATCTTCTCCATCCGCCGCATCCCGGGCCGCGCCGTGCCCGGCAGCAGCCGCGTCAGATCGCGGGTGCGATAGCGGATGACGGGGAAGGCTTCCTTGGTCAGCGAGGTGAACACCAGTTCGCCCTTCTCGCCGTCGGGCAGCACCGCGCCGGTCGCGGGGTCGATCACTTCCGGATAGAAGTGATCCTCCCAGACGTGCAGCCCGTCCTTGGTCTCGACGCATTCCTGCGCGACGCCGGGTCCAATCACTTCCGACAGGCCGTAGATGTCGGTGGCGTCCATGTCGAACGCCTGCTCGATCTCGGCGCGCATCGCGTTGGTCCAGGGCTCGGCGCCGAACACGCCGTATTTCAGCGACGACTGCCGCGGGTCGAGGCCCTGCCGCCTGAACTCGTCGAGGATCGCCAGCATGTAGCTCGGCGTCACGGTGATGATGTCGGGCTTGAAATCGTTGATCAGTTGCACCTGCCGCTCGGTCATGCCGCCGGAGACCGGGACCACGGTGCAGCCCAGCTTCTCGCCGCCGTAATGCGCGCCGAGCCCGCCGGTGAACAGGCCGTAGCCATAGGCATTGTGCAGGATCATGCCGCGCCGCGCGCCGGCCGCGCGCAGCGAGCGCGCCATCACGGTGGCCCAGCTGTCGATGTCCTTCAGCGTGTAGCCGACCACGATCGGCTTGCCGGTGGTGCCCGACGAGGCGTGGACGCGGGCCAGTTGTTCGCGCGGCACCGCGAACATGCTGAACGGGTAGTTGTCGCGCAAATCGGTCTTCGACGTCAGCGGAAATTTCGACAGATCGCCGAGCTCGCGGAGGTCCGACGGGTGCACGCCGGCGCGGTCGAACGCGTTCTTGTAATGCGCGACGTTGTCGTAGGCGTGTTTCAGCGTCCAGGCCAGTCGTCTGGTCTGCAATGCCGTGATCTCGTCGCGCGAGGCGCGTTCGGCCTCGTCGAGTTCGGCGCTGTAGCCGGAAGATGCTCGCAACTGATGGATGCTCGCGGCCATCGCTCTGTCCTCTCTCAGCGTTGATCGGGTTGTTGCGGCGGCACCAGCGTTCCGCCGATCGCGCGCGAATGGCCGCGGAATTCGGCGATGACGATGCGGGCCGAACTGACGCGCACGTCGTAGATGCCGGATCGTCCGGCGCGGGTGATTTCGCGCGCGCTCGCGGTCAGCTTCGCGCCGAGCTTGCTCGGCCGGATGAAACTGATCTGGCCTTGCGCCGCCACGGTGTTCTCGTTGCGCGAGTTGCACGCATAGGCGAAGGCGGAGTCGGCGAGCGTGAAGATGAAGCCGCCATGGGCGATGCCGTGGCCGTTCACCATCTCGGTGGTGATGGTCATCGCCAGCGTCGCGAAGCCGGGGCCGATCTCGACGATCTCCATGCCGAGCGCCTTGCTGGCATGATCGTTCGCCCACATCGCGTCGGCGCAGGCGCGCGCGAGGTCGTCGGGCGACAATTCGGCCGGGGCGGGAGAGGGCGCTGCGGTCACCGCGCGACTCCGCTGCAACCGGCCGGCGTCGCGATGCGGCGCGGCCCGCGACCGCCGATCAGGTCGTCCTTCACGTTTCTCTCCCCAATCTTCTCTCACCGTTCACGGGCTTCGAAAGCCTCTTGAATTGAACGATCGGTCAGTCAATTATTAGCCCAAGCCATCATCGTGTCAACGGCCGCCCTGTGCGTCAAACCGCTCGATCGCGCCGGGGACCGAACAACAAATCGGGAGGGATCATGACCATCACGCTGCAAAGCCTCGCGCAGGATCGCTGGGTCACGCCGGACGAAGGCCGGGTCGAGATCGCGAGTGCGATCGACGGCAGCGTGGTGGCGCGCGCCTCCAGCGCAGGGTTGGACTTTGCCGCGATGGTTGCGCATGCGCGCGAAATCGGCGGGCCGGCGCTGCGCAAGCTGAGCTTTCATCGGCGCGCCGACATGTTGAAGGCGCTGGGCGCGTATCTCGGCGAGCGCAAGGAGACGTTGTACGCGCTCGCCGCCGACACCGGCGCCAACCGCCGCGACAACGCGGTCGATATCGACGGCGGGCTGGTCACGCTCGCCGCTTACGCCTCGCGCGGCCGTCGCGAATTGCCGGATACGCCGTTCATCGTCGAGGGTGAGGTCGAGCAACTCGGCAAGCGCGGCAGCTTCGTCGGTCAGCATCTGCTCTCGCCGCTGCACGGCGTCGCGGTGCATATCAACGCCTTCAACTTCCCGTGCTGGGGCCTGCTGGAAAAGCTCGCGCCGGCGCTGCTCGCCGGCGTGCCGGTGATCGCCAAGCCGGCGACGGCGACGGCCTACGTCGCGGAGGCGCTGGTCAAGCTGATCCACGAATCCGGCCTGCTGCCGGCCGGCGCGCTGCAACTGATCTGCGGCGGCACCGGCGATCTGCTCGATCATCTGACCGGCCAGGACGTCATCGCCTTCACCGGCTCGATCGAGACATCGGAGAAGCTGCACGCGCATCGCAATGTCGCGCGCCATGCGATCCGCTTCGTCGCCGAGCGCGATTCGCTCAACGCTGCGATCCTCGGGGCGGATGTCACCCCGGCCGATCCGGAATTCGATCTGTTCGTTCGCGAGGTGGTGCGGGAGATGACCGCGAAGGCCGGGCAGAAATGCACCGCGATCCGCCGCGTGCTGGTGCCGCGCGCGCAGCAGGCCGCGGTGCTCGCGGCGTTGAAGGACAAGCTCGCCGAGGTCAGGCTCGGCGATCCGCGCAAGGACGACAAGGCGATGGGGCCGCTGGTCAGCCGCGCGCAGCGCGAAGCGGTCCGCGCTGCGATCGCGACTCTGCAGACCGAGGCCGAGATCGTGTCGGGCAATCCGGAGCGCTGCGAGGGCGACGGCATCGACGCGACCAAAGGCGCCTACATGGCGCCGATCCTGCTCCGCGCCCGCGATCCGATGGCGGCGCGAAAAGTCCACGACACGGAGGCGTTCGGCCCGGTCGCGACCGTGCTGGCTTATGACGACATCGATCAGGCGATCGAGCTGGTTCGCCGCGGCGAAGGCAGCCTGGTCGCGTCGCTGTTCACTTACGACAATGTCGTGGCGGAGCAGATCGCGCTCGGCATCGCGCCTTGGCACGGGCGGCTGCTGATCGTCGATCGCGATTGCGCCGCGGAGTCGACCGGCCACGGCGCGCCGTTGCCGGCGCTGCTGCACGGCGGGCCGGGACGGGCCGGCGGCGGCGAGGAACTCGGCGGGCTGCGCAGCGTGCATCACTACATGCAGCGCACCGCGATTCAGGCGTCGCCGCGGCGGCTGGCGGCGTTGACCGGCACGTGGAGCCGCGGCGCACCGTCGCCGGCCGCCACGGTGCATCCGTTCAAGCGGAATTACGACGAGCTGGCGATCGGCGACAGCATCGAGACCGCGAGCCGGCCGATCACGCTCGACGATATCGAGCACTTCGCGCATTTCACCGGCGACACCTTCTACGCCCACATGGACGAGGCGGCGGCCAAGGCCAACCCGTTCTTCCCGGGCCGCGTCGCCCACGGCTATCTGATCCTGGCTTTCGCCGCGGGCCTGTTCGTCGATCCGGCGCCGGGCCCGCTGCTCGCCAATTACGGCCTCGACAATCTGCGCTTCCTCAAGCCGGTGTCGCCCGACGACACCATCAAGGTGAAGCTCACGGTGAAGCAGAAATCCTCGGCGCGCCGTCCGGAATACGGCGAAGTGCGCTGGGACGTCGAAGTGGTCAACCAGCACGACGAGCCGGTCGCCCGCTACGATCTGCTGACGATGAGCGCCCGCCCGCCCGCTTAGCCCGCCGATCCGCTGCGCGCCGCTTCACTTCTCGTTCGTCATTCCGGGGCGCGAGCGCAGCTTGTGAACCCGGAATGACGGAGGCGAGAGGCTTTCCGGCCAATCTTCAGTTTCGTGTCCCGCACGCGGTGCAGCGCGCAGCGCTGCGCCGCAGATGCGGGACCCCGGTTTCTTTCCGAGAAGTAGCAAGTGTTTTGATCCCGCGAACCGGGGTCCCGGCTCTGCGCAGCGGCACTCCGTGCCGCAGCGCGTCCGGGACACGGGACAAATCACGTGTTGACAACATTCCTAATATGATTATAGTCCGCATCGTCCTGTCCGTGAGGGGCGCTTCGCGAGGCGTCGGATAGCGGGACAGATCGGGCGGGCTGGGCAACCGGCCCCGATGATAGTTTGGCAATGCCGGCTCGGCCGGCGGAGTCGAACGGACGCGGCGTCCTGCGCGTCGTGGCTCGCAAGCACGCGTCCGGGAGGCAGAGGTCACCGTCCGCCGCTACTACGAGCGGCTGCCGCTTTCGTGGCTGGACGGGCGCAGCAAGGCCGGGGAGATCCCGCTCCGCTGTGCTCCCGGAAGAACGGTCCCGACGCCCAAAACCGCCGCGGTGGGCGCGCCGATCAGGCGTTGCGCGGTCCTTCGCAAGAAGTGATCGCGAGAACCACCACCAACCCGCGCCGACCGGCGCGCCCCCACCCCTCGCTGTGACAGCGACGGGTGCAAACCTCGGACGCTCCGGCGCCGCGAGAAGACATTCGCATGGCTGTTCGGCAGGGCTGTTTGACAGTTGAGTTCATCCCCGCGCGCGGGCGTTGCAACTCGCGCTCCGTCATCCTGAGGCGCGAGCGCAGCAAGCCTCGAAGGATGGGCCGCAAGGCACCGGCCGCGCACGTCTCCGCATCCTTCGAGGCTCGCCCTGTCGGGCGAGCACCTCAGGATGACGGCGTCGAGATAGTGGCAGGCTCAGACTGACGCGCCGGGATGGTGGCAGCGCTCGCACCACGCTCTCTCCCCGTCATCGCCCGACTTGATCGGGCGACCCAGTATTCCAGAGTGTTCGTATTGGATCCGCAGCATCCCGACACAAGCGCATCGCTGCGCATCATGCTCTTCGCTCACTCCGCCGTCCGCGTCACGATCGTTACTTCCGACGTCAGCGTGCGATGCACCGGGCATTTGTCGGCGATCTCGATCAGCCTGGCGCGCTGCTCGGCGTCGAGGTCGCCGTCGATCGCGATCACGCGCTCGATCCTGTCGAGCAGGCCGACCTTGGTCTGGCACTCGGCGCAATCCTCGGCGTGGATCTTGGCATGGTTCAGCGTCACGGTGACGCGATCGAGCGGCAGCTTCTTGCGTTCGGCATAGAGCCGCATCGTCATCGAGGTGCAGGCGCCGAGCGCCGACAGCAGCAGATCATAGGGTCCAAGCCCCGAATCCGCGCCGCCGACCGCGACCGGCTCGTCGGCGAGCAATTGATGCGGGCCGACGCTGATCCGCTGCTGGAATTTGCCTTCGCCGGTTTCCTGCACGATC
Organism: Rhodopseudomonas sp. NSM; assembly: GCF_052445935.1. Classification (NCBI taxonomy): domain Bacteria; kingdom Pseudomonadati; phylum Pseudomonadota; class Alphaproteobacteria; order Hyphomicrobiales; family Nitrobacteraceae; genus Rhodopseudomonas; species Rhodopseudomonas sp. NSM. The sequence continues at coordinate 218,194 of NZ_JBQTCH010000003.1, forward strand.
ACGGTGCGCGGCACTTCCGGCGCGCCCGTGGTGGCGGCGGGTGGCCGGGCGTCGAGATAGCGCTCCGCCCAGGCGGCGATCACGTCGGCCGCGTAGTTCGCATCGCGGCGGTTGCTCAGGAGATGATCGGCATGGTCGAGCGAGACGAAGCTCTTGGGATGCCGCGCCGCCAGAAAGATCCGGGTGGCGTTGTCGATATGGACGGTGGCGTCCGTCGGCGCGTGCATCACCAGCAGCGCCTTGCGCAGCTTGGTCACCTGCGCCATCAGATTGTGTTCGCCGGCGTCGTCGAGGAATTCGCGCCTGATGGTGAACGGCCGGCCGGCGAGCGAGACCTCGACGCTGCCCTGTTCGCGGATCGCGTCGACATGCTCGGCGAACAGGCCGGCGACATGCGATGGATCCGACGGCGCGGCGATGGTCGCGATCGCCTTCGCCTCGGGGATCTGCGCCGCGGCCGCCAGCACCGCGGCGCCGCCGAGGCTGTGGCCGATCAGCAGCGACGGCGCCCGATGAACCTCGCGCAGATGATCGGCGGCCAGAACCAGATCGGCGACGTTGGAGGAGAACGTCGCATTGGCGAAGTCGCCCTCGCTGGCGCCGAGCCCGGTGAAGTCGAACCGCAGCACCGCGATGCCGCGCGCCGCAAGTCCCGCCGCGATCCGCCGCGCCGCCAGATTGTCCTTGCCGCAGGTGAAGCAATGCGCAAACAGCGCGAAGGCGAGCGGCGCCGAGCCCGGCAGTTCGAGCGCCGCCGCGAGCCGATGTCCGCCGCTGCCGGGGAATTCAAAGCGTTCGATCGGCATGGCGTGCTCCCGCTTCGATCGCCGGCGCAACTTGCGCCGACGTCACGGTGTTCTATATCACGCCGATCGGCCCGGTCGACCGAACAGCAGCGGGAGTTGCCGGGGCCCCCGCACCGTCCCCTCCGACCACCGCACCGGCTCGGTCGGATCGAGCGTGAATTCCGGAATCCGCTTCAGCCATTCCTCGATCGCGACCGTCATCTCCATTCGCGCCAGGTTGGAGCCGACGCAGCGATGGATGCCGAGCCCGAACGCGACATGCGGGTTTTCCTTGCGATCGATCTTGACCCGATCGGCCTCGGGAAAGACATCGGGATCGCGGTTGGCGGCGGGGAACGACAGCAACACCATGTTGCCGGGCTTGACCGGGCAGCCGGCGATCGTGGTCTCCTTCATCACCTCGCGCGCCATCGTCACCGGCGCATAGGCGCGAAGGAATTCCTCGATCGCGGTCGGCATCAGTTCCGGTTCGGCGATCAGCCGCGCGCGATCCTCGGGATGCGCCGCCAGATGCCACAGCGCTGCGCCGATCGCGCTCCACGTCGTGTCGATGCCGGCGATCAGCAGCAGCCGCAGCGAGCCGAGCACATGGATATCGGACAGCGGCTGGCCGTCGGCGTCGCGCGCATTCATCAGCGTGGTGATCAGATCGTCGCTCGGCTTGTTCTTGCGCGCCGCGATGTGGCCGGCGAAGTACACGCTCATCTCCTGCAGCGCCTTCATCAGTGTCGCGTCGTCGTGGATGCCGAGTTCGAGGACCTCGTGAATCCACTGGATGAACTGGTCGCTGTCGGTCTCCGGAATGCCGAGCATATGGCAGATCGTCTTGACCGGGATGTGCTTGTTGTAGGCCTTCGCGGCGTCGCAGCGGCCGTCCGCGATGAAGCCGTCGATCAGTTCGTTGCAGATCGAGCGAACCCGCGGCTCGAGCCTGGCGACCGCGTCGGGCGTGAACGGCGGCAGCAGCAGGCGCTTGGCCGGCTTGTGTTCCGGCGGGTCGGACGTGATCGGCGGCGACGACTGCACCGGCTCGGGCCGGCTGTTGCGGACGATGATGCGGCGCGACGAGAAATGATCGGTGTCGTAGGAGATCTCCTTCACCGCCGCGAAGGTGGTCGGCATATAGACGCCCAGGAAGCGGTCGGTGTGAACGACCGGGCTCGCAGCACGCAGTTCGTCCCAGATCGGATAGGGGTTCTCGGTCCAGCGCGGGTCGGTGTGGTCGAAGTCGCGGGCCCAATCGGTCACAGGCGCTCGCTCGGTCATTGCGCGTTCTCCCTCCGGTTTTCGTAGGCGTCACGGTCTGCGCCGCGACTTGAATGAACGAGGTCAGTCTTCTGTGATGTCGATCGCGTTTTCCGGGCAGTTGGATTTTGCCAGCCACGCCTTGTCGATCAGGTCGGCCGGCACGACGCCGTCGCCTTTTTCGTGAGCGTTGCCGTAGTCGTCGAGATCGAACAATTCGGGCGCCAGCGCCTTGCAGCGCGCATGGCCCTGGCACTTGTCCTGATCGACATGGATGGTGAGCATTTCGGACATGCGGCGTTTCCTCGTCGTCCGCCTTGGCGGCGGATCTGTGAGTATCGTGACGCGCCGAGACTAGCACAGCGCGTCACGTCCGCCAGTGTCCCGTGAGCGGCTCAGAGGCTCGCGGGAGCAGGCCGCGGATCGATCGGCGTGCTGCCGCGCAGGCCGAGAACGTCTTCGAGCAATGCGGCGCCGGCGAGCAGGCCGGCCTCGTTGCGCGGCCGTGCGATCATCTGCAGTCCGACCGGCAGGCCGGTCGACGTGAAGCCGCAGGGCAGCGACAGCGCCGGGCAGCACACCAGCGTGATCGCGTAGACGATGCCGAGCCATTCGACGTAGTTGTCGAATTTGTGGCCGTTGCATTCGGCGAGGTAGCGCTGCTCGACCGGGAACGGCGCGGTGATCGTCGCCGGGCACAGCAGCAGATCGTAGGTCTCGAAGAACGTGATGGTGCGCGCCGCCATCGCCACGCGCTGGGCTTCGGCCCGGGCGAGATCGTCGACGCTGAGCGCGAGGCCCTGCTCGATGTTCCAGATCACTTCCGGCTTCAGCAGGTCGCGCTTGGTGCGCAGCAACTCGGCCTTGCTGATCGCGAAGTCGAAGGCGCGCAGCACGTGGAAGCACTCGTGCGCCTCGGAGAGATCGGGCTGCGCCTGTTCGACGATCACACCGGCCTCGGCGAAGCGTTCGGCCGCCTTGCGGGTGATCGCGGCGACTTCCGGATCGACCGGCGTGATGCCGAGATCGGGCGAGAAGGCCACGCGCAGCGGCCTGGCGCGCGACCGCGCCGCGGTGAGGAACGACGAGGCGGGCGAGGGCAGCGACAGCGGATCGGCGGCGTGCTCGCCGCTCATCGCGTCGAGCAACAGCGCGACGTCCTCGACATTGCGTGCCATCGGGCCCTGCACGCCGAGATTACGGTCGATCTTCGCCGCCGGCGTGTGCGCGACACGGCCGAAGCTCGGCCGCAGGCCGACCACGCCGCAGAAGCTCGCCGGGTTGCGCAGCGAGCCGCCCATGTCCGAGCCGTGCGCGAGCCACGCGGTGCCGCTCGCGAGCGCAGCGGCGGCACCGCCGGATGAACCCGCGGCCGATCGCGACAGATCCCACGGATTGCGCGTCGCCCCGAACACCTCGTTGAAGGTGTTGGCGCCGGCGCCGAATTCCGGGGTGTTGGATTTGGCGTAGACCACGCCGCCACTGGCTTCGAGGTGCTCGACCATCAGGTCGGAGCGGGTCGGAACGTGGTCCTTGAAGATCGGCGACCCCTGGGTCGTCAGCACGCCTTCGACCGCGGTGAGGTCCTTGATCGGCACCGGCAGGCCGGCGAGCACGCCGCGCTCGGATTGCGGCTTCTTCATCAACTCGGCTGCATGGCGGCGGGCGCGATCGAAGCACAGCGTCGGCAACGCATTGACCGCGCCGTCGACCTCGGAGATCCGCCGCTCCAGCGCGTCGAGCAGATCGAGCGGCGTGACCTCGCCGCTTCGGAGTTGGTCGACGATCCTGCAGGCCGTCGCCTGAATCAGCTCGTGGTGTGCCGCCATCCTGTGGTCTCTCCTGACTTGATCGGCCGGCCATGCGGGTGCAAGGCAGGGCGGGCGCGTGACGCCATCCGACTACGACGCATTGGGTAGCCCGACCTGCTTTTCAAGTCACCGGTTCGGGCCTTATATCGCGCCATGGGTCTCTTCTCACATAACGACTCGAACGGCCACAACCTGTCCGGGTTCTGGCAATTGTCGCACCGGTTCTGGCTCAGCGGCACGCCCCGGGTGACCGGCCTGATCGCCTTGCTGATCACCGTCGTGCTGGCCCAACTGACCGTGCAATTCTATCTCAACCTGTGGAATCGGCACTTCTTCGATGCGCTGGAGCGGCGCGACGGGGCCGAACTCTGGACTCAAACTTTCGTGTTTCTGGCCTTGGCCTGTACCAGCATTTGCCTGGCCGCGACCTCGGTGTGGGCGCGGATGACCGGGCAGCGCCATTGGCGCGAATCCATGACCCGTTCCATCCTGGCAAAATGGTCGCTCAAGCGCCACGACGAGCCGATGGACGGCCATGATCATGGCGCCGAGAATCCCGAATATCGCCTGGCCGAGGATGTCCGCGTCGCCACCGATGCGCCGGTCGACCTGATCCTCGCCTTCCTGTCCTCGGTGCTGACCGCCCTGACGTTCTTCAGCGTGCTGTGGAGCGTCGGCGGCAGCATCGTCGTCAGTCCGTTCGGCTCTCGCATGGAGATTCCGGGTTATCTGGTGCTCGGCGTGATCGGCTATTCGACGCTGATGACCGCGCTGATGCTGTGGTTCGGACGCCGGATGACCAGCATCAGCGAGCAGCGCAATCAGAACGAGGCCGAGTTCCGCGCCGCCGCCGAGGTGCTGCGCGGCTGCCATCCGGCGACCGAGGCGGACGAAGCGGGGTGGATGGCGAGGCTCGAGCGACGCCTCCAGGCGGTGCTGCGATCGTGGCGCGATCTATGCTGGCAACTGGTCGACATGACGCTGGTGTCGCACGGCAACTTCCTGTTCGCGCCTGTGGTGGCGTATTTCCTGTGCTTTCCGAAATATCTCAGCGGCGCGATGTCGCTCGGCGAGGTGACGCAGAGCGCGGCCGCGTTCGTCACGGTGCAGGGCGCGGTGAACTGGCTGGTCGACAACTATCAGCGGCTGGCGGACTGGCGCTCATCGGCCAACCGCGTCGCGGCGCTGCTGGCCGCGATCGACAGAATGCCGGATGATAGCCCCGCGCCGGTGGAAGCAGCCGAGCCGTTGCCGCGCTGAGCGCGGGCGCTTAAGTTGTCGTCCCGCCGCGGGCCTGGCGAATGACGTCGGCGTACCAGCGGAACGACGATTTCGGAATTCGTCGCTGCGTCGCGTAGTCGACATAAATGAGGCCGAAGCGGACCTTGTAGCCCGACTCCCATTCGAAATTGTCGAGCAGCGACCAGACGAAATAGCCGCGCACATCGGCGCCCGCGGCGATCGCCGCATCGAGGCCGGAGATGTAGTCGCGCAGAAAGGCGATGCGGCCGGGATCTATCACCGCGCCGGTATCGTCGGGTTTCTCGATGTTGCTGCCGTAGCCGTTCTCGGTGACGTAGACCGGCTTGCCGTAGCGGCGGCTGACTTCGATCAGCGTGTCGCGGAAGGCGGCGGGCTCGATGGTCCAGTCGATCGGCGTGCGCGGGATGTCGTCGGGCTTGGCGCCCCAGCCGAGACCGATGATCGCGTCGGGGGCGGAGTTGATATAGACCGGGCTGTAATGATTAAGCCCGAACCAGTCGAGCGGGCGATGAATCCGCTCCATGTCGCCCGCCCGGACGTGCGGCGCGATGGCGTCACGGATCAGCGAGGGATACTCGCCGAGATATTGCGGATCGGCGAACGCCCGGTTCCAGTAATCGCCGATCAGCGCGGCTTCCGCGATGTCCTCGGGCTTGTCGGTCGACGGATAGATCGGCTGATAGTTGGTGACCAGCCCGATGTCGGCGTTCGCGACGGTCTGGCGCAGCACATCGACTGCCGCGCCGTGGGCGAGATTGACGTGGTGGATCCAGCGATGCAGCTTGTCGTCGGCGCTGCGGTCACGGGTGCCGAAAGAGCGGGCGAACAGGCTGAAGATGCCGGGTTCGTTGAAGGTGACGAAGCGCTTGACGCGGCGGCCGTAGCGTTGGCCGATCAGCCGGGCGTAGTCGGCGAACCAGTCGACGATGTCGCGATTGAGCCAGCCGCCGCGATCTTCGAGCGCCTGCGGCAGATCCCAGTGATACAGACACAGCCACGGCTGGATTCCGGCGGCCTCGAGCTCGTCGATCAGCCGGTCGTAGAAGGCGAGGCCGGCCTCGTTCACCGCGCCGGTGCCTTGCGGCAGCACGCGCGGCCACGCCACCGAGAAGCGATAGGCCTGCAGGCCGAGCGCCTTCATCAGCGCGACGTCTTCCCTGTAGCGATGATAGTGGTCGCAGGCGACGTCGCCGGTGTCGTTGTTGGCGACGTGTCCGGTGCGGCAATAGGTGTCCCAGACGCTTTGACCGCGTCCATCCTCGTTGGCCGCGCCCTCGATCTGAAAGCTCGCCGTCGACGCGCCCCAGATGAAGTCGGGCCTGACGTGGGTCAGTGATGGAAGACCCGGCATCGGCTCGTTGGCGGGCGGTGCGAGCTTGTCCATGGCCTTCGTCTCCGGATTGGCGGCTTTTGTGTTCTGATACGCCGCGCCTTCGGGCGATGCGCTTGCGCTGGATCAAAACGCGACCTTGTGCCGCCGCGGCGATGGCTCTCGCGGCGAGCCGGGGCCCAGCACGTTACGACGTGGCCATCGATGGCGTCATGGCTGCTCTGCGCAAGCGCCGGGTCCACGCTCGCAGGGTTGGATGTGTGCGGTGCAGCGTTGATCGCCGGCGGCGTTTGGTCCACATGCTTGTGCTCTGCTCGGTTTTCGAGATCGGCGCACTCACGCGATGGACCAGGACATGAAGAAGAAGGACGAATACCGGATCGCGGTCATCCCCGGCGACGGCATCGGCAAGGAGGTGATGCCGGAAGGGCTTCGTGCGCTCGAAGCCGCCGCGAAAAAACATCGCGTCAAGCTGAGATTCGATCATTTCGACTTCGCCAGCTACGACTACTATGAAAAGCACGGCCAGATGATGCCGGACGACTGGAAGGACAAGATCGGCAGCCACGACGCGATCTTCTTCGGCGCGGTCGGCTGGCCGGAGAAGATCCCGGATCACATCTCGCTGTGGGGATCGCTGATCAAGTTCCGCCGCGAGTTCGATCAATACGTCAATCTGCGCCCGGTGCGGCTGATGCCGGGCGTGCCGTCGCCGCTCGCCGGACGCAAGCCGGGCGACATCGATTTCTGGGTGGTGCGCGAGAACACCGAGGGCGAGTATTCATCGGTCGGAGGCCGGATGTTTCCCGACACCGAGCGCGAATTCGTCACCCAGCAGACGGTCATGACGCGAACCGGCGTCGACCGCATCCTGAAATTCGCCTTCGAGCTGGCGCAGTCGCGGCCGAAGCGGCATTTGACGTCGGCGACCAAGTCGAACGGCATTTCGATCACCATGCCGTATTGGGACGAGCGGGTCGAGGCGATGGCCAAGGCCTATCCCGACGTGAAGTGGGACAAGTATCACATCGACATTCTCACCGCGCATTTCGTGCTGCATCCGGACTGGTTCGACGTCGTCGTCGGCTCCAATCTGTTCGGCGACATTCTGTCCGATCTCGGTCCGGCCTGCACCGGCACGATCGGCATCGCGCCGTCGGGCAACATCAATCCGGACGGTGATTTCCCGAGCGTGTTCGAGCCGGTGCACGGTTCGGCGCCGGATATCGCAGGGCAGGGCGTTGCCAATCCGATCGGGATGATCTGGTCCGGCGCGATGATGCTCGAGCACCTCGGCGAGAAGAACGCCGCCGATGCGATCGTCAGGGCGATCGAGCGCACGCTGGCGGAGGGCACGCTGCGCACCCGCGATCTCGGTGGTCAGGCCGACACGACGGCTTGCGGCAAAGCTGTGGCGGAGATGGTGGAGTAGGGACGTGCGCTGCTAACGCCGGATGGCGTTGACCGGTCTCTGGCTACGTCGGCCGACCGGGGTGGACGGCTTGCAGATCGTCCGCCGACGGAGCAGCGGCCTTCGCCGCTGCGGTTTGCGACGGCGGATCGCGATCGGATGGTCCGGCTTGCGGCTCGGCAATTGTGGCTGTGGCTGCTTGGACCTGTCGCGCGCAGGACGCTTCGTCCGCTTCGGGTCGGGGCGCCGGCCGATGGGACGCTGCTTCAGCACCACCGGCTTGCGTAGTTCGCGTGCGCGGACGACGAGCACGCGGCTGGTCGCGGCGGGGATGATCGGCGGCGCAACGATCGCGGAAAGGACCGTGGTCGCCGGCGCGGCGAGCGCCGACGTCGGCGGCGCAATGGCTGGAGCGGTCTCGATCAGCACGCCATGTGCGCCGGCATCGGGAATTCGCACCCCACGGGGTGGTGGCGTCCGGGTTCCGCGCAGGATTTCGGAGACGTAGAACGCGGCGATCAGCAGGGCGACGCCGTAGACGATGTCCGCCCTGAACATCAATCCCGCGCCGGTCACTGCGAGTGCGACCGTCGCCGCCTTCAGCAGCTTGTCGCCGTCTCCGAACAATGTGTCGAGCCACATCCAGTTGCCGCGTCGCCAAATCGGCGGCAGGAGCTTGATGTCCAGCGCGTTGCGAGCTGCCGCGAAGCCGATGTCGCGTGCTGCGAGGAGATACCAGGCGATCCCGAATGCCAGCAGGAAGGCTACCGTTCCGCCCAGTCCGGCGGCCGAGCCGACGATGATCACGAGCCCGACGGCACAAGCCGCAAACCAGTCCTTCATGTGCACCTCCTCTGCTGACGCGGAAGTGTCGCATGCGGATGGTCGATCCGGCCTTGATCCGGATCACGGCCCGTGAGCAGCGCGCCGCGCGAATCCTGGTAGCTAATTGCCGCCCCCGGGTCGCGGGAGCTTGTTAGCTACTCCACTGACGCGATCCGCCGGCAATGGGCGAGCGATGCGGCGATCAGGTTGTCACTCGCCTCCGGCGTGCGGAATGCGGAGTGGGCCGACAGCGTGACGTTGGGCAGCGTCGCCAGCGGATGATCGGCGGGCAACGGTTCGATCTCGAACACGTCGAGCGCGGCGTGGCGCAGATGGCCGGATCGCAGTGCATCGATCATCGCCGCCTCATCGGTGAGGCCGGCGCGCGCGGTGTTGACCAGGATCGCGCCGGGCCGCATCGCGGCGATGCGCTCGCGCGACAGGAAACCGCGGGTTTCGTCGTCGAGCAGCAGGTGTAACGAGACGACGTGGCTGTCGCGCAGCAGCGTTTCGATGTCGACGAAAGTCACGCCGGGCGTCGGCTTCGGCGTGCGATTCCAGGCGATCACCTTCATGCCGGAGCCATGCGCGATCCGCGCGACCTCGGCGCCGATGCCGCCGAATCCGATCAGGCCGAGGGTCTTGCCGGTGAGCTGCATGCCGTCCTCGCGCATCCATTGGCCGGCGCGCATCTCGCGGTCCATCAGCGCGAGGTTTCGCGCGGCCGCCCACATCAGCGCGATGGTCGCCTCGGCAACGGCCGTATCGCCATAGCCGCGGATCAGATGCACCGTGATGCCGAGTTCGGCCAATTCCTCGATGTTCATGTAGCTGCGTGCGCCGGTGCCGAGAAACACCACGTGCTTCAGGCCGGCGCATTGCCGCGCGATCGCGGTCGGCAGGTAAGTGTGATCGATGATCGCGATCTCGGCGCCGGCGAGCACGCCGGGCAATTCCTCCGGCGTCACGTCGGGATCGCGATGGATCACCATTGGCGGATCGTCCGGCAGGGCCTGAGCTTCCATGATCATCGCCAGCGTTTCGCTGGCGTCGACGAACACCGCGTGCATGTGTCTCTCCGATCCGGTCGCCGTGTTACTTCGCGACGCCCGCGAGCGACAGCACCGTGTGCAGCAGCACGTTGGCGCCGGAGGCGCAGTCGGTCTGCGTCGCGTCCTCGAGCTCGTTGTGGCTGACGCCGTCCTTGCACGGCACGAAAATCATCGCCGTCGGCACCTTGGCGTTGAGATTGCAAGCGTCGTGGCCGGCGCCCGAGGTGATGCGGCGGCTGGCGTAGCCGAGCGCGTTCGCCGCGCTCTCGACCGCGCCGACCAGCGTTTTGTCGAAATGCGTCGGCTCCTTGCGCCAGACCAGATCGAGCGCGACCTCGACCTTGCGCTTCGCCGCGATTCCGGCCGCCGCGGCGCGGATGCGCTCGTCGAGCTGCGCGAGGATCGCCGCGTCGGCGCTGCGCGCATCGATGGTGAAGGCGATCTCGCCGGGGATGACGTTGCGCGAGGGCGAGGCGATCACGGCTTCGCCGACGGTGCCCACCGCGTTGCCGAGTTCGACCGCGATGGCTTCGATCGCCAGCACGATTTCCGACAGCGTCGCCAACGCGTCGCGGCGAAGGTTCATCGGCGTCGAGCCGGCGTGGCTCTCGAAGCCGGTGATCTTGCCGTCGTACCACAGCACGCCCTGGCCGTTCTCGACCACGCCGATGGTCTTGCCTTCGGCTTCGAGGATCGGGCCCTGTTCGATGTGCAGTTCGAGGAAGCCGCTGAACGGCTGCGCGCCGACCGGCCGGTCGCCGCGATAGCCGATGCTGTCTAGCGCCTCGGCGACGCTGATGCCGGCGGCATCCTTGCGGCCGAGGATGTCGTCGACCGTGAAGTCGCCGACGAAGGCGGCCGATCCCATCATCGCCGGGGCGTAGCGCGAGCCTTCCTCGTTGGTCCAGTTGGTGACGCAGAGCGGCAGCTCGGTTTCGATGCCGGCGTCGTTCAGGGTGCGGATCACTTCGAGCGCGGCGAGGGTGCCGAGGATGCCGTCGAACTTGCCGCCGGTCGGCTGGGTGTCGAGATGCGAGCCGAGCCCGAGCGGCGGCTTCGACATGTCGCGGCCGCGGCGCAGCGCGAACATGTTGCCGAGCCCGTCGACCTGCACCTCGAGGCCGGCCTTTTCGCAGGCGGTTCGAAACCAGTCGCGGACCTGCTTGTCCTCCGGCCCGAGCGTCAGCCGTCGCACGCCGCCCTTCGGCGTGGCGCCGAATTGCGCGGTGGTGTGGATGGTCTCCCACAGCCGCGAGGAATCGATCTGCAGGTTCGAGGCAGGCTTGGTCATGCGATCTCCGGACGAGCGGCGCGCAACGGCGCGAGAAAGGACCCGAGAGTTCAACGCCGGGCGCCGCGCGTCAACCTGCCACTGGCTCTTCCGCCGGCAGAATGTCTGGGGCCAGATTGGACGCCTCCGGCATGAAGCCGCCGGAGTGAGCGATCTCGGCGGCGAGTTCGGCGACGCGTTCGATCGCTATCGTGTCGGGCGAGGCGAGCCAGCTCGCCGAGAACCGCAGCGGCGAAATCTTCAGATCGGTCTGCAGCAATTGCAGCCGGCCGTCGGCGAGTTCGTCCTCGACGATCGCGGTCGGAATCACAGCCACACCGAGACCCTGGATCGCCATGTGAATGACGGTGCCGAGCGATGCCGAGGCGTGCAGCCGGATCGGCGGCAGTTCCGGCTTGTTGAACAGCGAGCGCACGATCTCATAAGGCTGAGTCTTGCGCGGGAAGGTGATGATCGGAAACCTGGCGAGATCGTTCACATTCAGCGGTCCGGTGCCGAGCCCGAGCGACGGGCTCGCCAGGAAGCCGATCGCGTAGTCGCACAGCACGCGGCTGCGCACCGTCGACGCCGTCATCGGGCCGAGCAGGAACGCCAGTTCGATCTCCTGCGCCAGCAGCCGCGCGCGCAGATTCGGGGTGATGTCGACCTCGATCTCCAGCGACAGGTTCGGATACAGCCGGTTCACCCGCTCGATCAGCCGCGGCAGCCATGTGTGCACGATGGTTTCGGCGACGCCGAGCCGCAACACGCCGCGCATGCTCGATTGATCGCCCACCGCCGCCAGCATCTCGGTGCGGAGCCCGATCAGCTTCTCGGCGTAGAGCATCAGTTGCCGTCCGCTCGGAGTCGGCGACGCCATGCGATGGTCCCGCTGCAGCAGCCGGACGCCGAGCTCGCGTTCGAGTTGAGCGATCCGTTGCGAAATCGCCGGCTGGGTGGTGTTGAGTTTTTGCGCCGCGCCGCGAAAGCTGCCGAGCGTGACGACCCACAGGAAGGTTTCGAGCGCCTTGAAGTCAACCATCCGGCGACTCCTCTTCAAGAGATAACAGGAATTTATCATTTCTGATCAGAAACAAAGATTAGACATTATATTAGGCTTGCGCTCCATTGCTGTCGAGAGACTAGGCAGGGCGAAAGAATGACTGTTTTTACGGCAAATCAGCAGTTCGACGCCGGCGACCGGGCACTCGCCTCGCACCAGGCCCGGCTCGCCTGCCGCGCCGGACAGGCCGACACCACGGCGGGTATCGCGCCGGGTTTCGTCCAGGGCAATCTCGCCATCCTGCCTGAGAAATTCGCCGCCGCCTTTCATCGCTTCTGCCAGCTCAATCCGAAGCCGTGCCCGATCATCGGCATGTCCGATGTCGGCAACCCGATGATCCCCGCGCTCGGCGTCGATCTCGACATCCGCACCGATCTGCCGCGCTACCGGGTGTGGCGCGACGGCGAGGTGATCGAGGAGCCGACCGACGTGATGGCGCATTGGCGCGACGATCTGGTGACTTTCGTGATCGGCTGCTCGTTTTCGTTCGAGGAAGCGCTGCTGGCGGACGACATCGCGATCCGGCACATCGATTGCAAGGTGCGGGTTCCGATGTATCGCACCAACATCCCATGCGCGCCGGCCGGTCCGTTCGCGGGGCCGATGGTGGTGTCGATGCGCCCGATGAAGCCCAAGGACGCGATCCGCGCCGTGCAGATTACTTCGCGCTTTCCGTCGGTCCACGGCGCGCCGGTGCATATCGGCCTGCCGCAGTCGATCGGCATCGCCGACATCGCCAAACCCGACTACGGCGATCCGGTGCCGATCGCGGACGACGAATTGCCGGTGTTCTGGGCCTGCGGCGTCACCCCGCAGGCGGTCATCGCAGCGGCGAAGGTGCCGTTCGCCATCACCCACGCGCCCGGATTGATGCTTGTCACCGACCTGAAGAACAAGCACCTTGCGGTGCTCTGAGGCCCACTGATTTCGATCCCTTGACCATCAGCGCTGGTAGCAAAGGAATAAGCCATGAAGATCAATCGCCGTCATCTCGTGATCGGAGGCGCCGCCAGCGCCGCGGTGCTACCGTTCGGAACGGCCGCGCGCGCGCAGGCCAAGGAAGTCGTGATCGGTGTGATCTATCCGTTGTCCGGCGCCAGCGCCCAGATCGGCGTCGACGCCCAGAAGGCGTTTCAGACTGCAGCCGAACTGATCAACAACAAATATGATTACGACCTGCCGCTGGCGCGCGACGAGGGCCTGCCCGGGCTCGGCGGCGCCAAGGTGCGCCTCGTCTTCGCCGACCACCAGGCCGATCCGCAGAAGGGCCGCGCCGAGGCCGAGCGCCTGATCACGCAGGAAAAGGTCAGCGCCATCGTCGGCACGTATCAGAGCGCGGTCGCCGTCACCGTGAGCCAGATCTGCGAGCGCTATCAGGTGCCGTTCCTGTCGGCCGACAATTCGTCGCCGAGCCTGCATCGCCGCGGCCTCAAATACTATTTCCGCGCCGCGCCGCACGACGAGATGTTCTCGCAGGCGATGTTCGATTTCTTCGATGCGCTGAAGAAGAAGGGCCAGAAGATCGAGACGCTGGCACTGTTCCACGAGGACACCATTTTCGGCACCGATTCGGCGAACGCCCAGCTCAAGCTCGCCAAGGATCGCGGCTACAAGGTCGTCGCCGACATCAAGTACCGCGCCAATTCGCCGTCGCTGACCGCCGAGGTGCAGCAGCTCAAGGCCGCCGACGCCGACGTGCTGATGCCGTCGAGCTACACCACCGACGCTATTCTTCTGATCCGCACCATGGGTGAACTCGGCTACAAGGCCAAGAACATCGTCGCGCAGGACGCCGGCTTCTCCGAGAAGGCGCTGTACGACGCGGTCGGCGACAAGATCCCGGGCGTGATCTCGCGCGGCTCGTTCTCGCTCGATCTCGCCGCCAAGCGGCCGATGGTCGGCAAGATCAACGAGATGTACAAGGCCAACTCCGGCAAGGACTTCAACGACTACTCGTCGCGGCAATTCATGGGCCTGATCGTGATGGCCGACGCCATCAACCGCGCCAAATCGACCGACGGCGAGAAGATCCGCGAGGCGCTGGTCGCGACCGACATGCCGGGCGAAAAGACCATCATGCCGTGGAAGCAGGTGAAGTTCGACGCCGAAGGCCAGAACACCTTCGCCGACCCGGTGCTGCTGCAATATGTCGGCGGCAAGTTCGTCACCATCTTCCCGGAGCAGGCCGCGGTCGCCGAGGCGATCTGGCCGATGCCGTAGGCGACGGCTCGCCGCCGTTCGCCGTCATTGCGAGCGCAGCGAAGCAATCCAGAAGCTCCGAGTACGGCGCCGCTGGATTGCTTCGTCGCTTCGCTCCTCGCAATGACGGCAGCCCGCTTCTTCTTGTTCAGGAGCATTTATTTGACCACCGCAACCATCATCCAGTCCCTGGCCAGCGGCCTGCTGATGGGGCTGCTGTACGGCCTGGTCGCAGTCGGACTCGCGCTGATCTTCGGCCTGATGGACGTCACCAATTTCGCCCACGGCGAATTCCTGATGCTGGCGATGTACATCTCGTTCTTCCTGTTCGCGTTCTTCGCGATCGACCCGTTGCTCTCCGCGCCGCTGGTCGGTGCGGCGATGTTCGTCTTCGGGGCGGTGGCCTACCTGTTTGTCATCCGCTTCGCGATGCGGGCGAAAGCCAATATCGGCATGGTGCAGATCTTCACCACCTTCGGCCTCGCGATCCTGATGCGGGGTCTGGCGCAGTATTTCTTCACGCCGGACTATCGCAGCATCAACGTCTCCTGGCTCGGCGGCAAGACGATCTCGTTCGGCGGCATCTTCCTGCCGGTGCCGCAGCTGGTCGGCGCGCTGGTGTCGCTGGCGGCGTTCGGCGCGCTGTACTTCTTCATCAAGAAGACCGATTTCGGCCGCGCGCTGGAGGCGACCCGCGAGGACGCCGGCGCCGTGGCGCTGGTCGGCATCGACAAGAACCGGGTGTTCGCGCTCGGCTGGGGGCTCGGCTCGGCGCTGGTCGGCCTCGCCGGCGCGGTGATGGCGATGTTCTTCTACATCTATCCCGACGTCGGCGCCTCGTTCGCGCTGATAGCCTATGTCACCGTGGCGCTGGGCGGCTTCGGCAGCGTGTTCGGCGCCTTCGCCGGCGGCATCATCGTCGGCCTCGTCGAGGCCACCACCGCGCTGATCATGCCGCCGTCGCTGAAAGCGGTCGGCATCTACGCCGTCTATTTGCTCGTCGTCTTCATTCGGCCCCGTGGCCTGTTCGGATCGATCTGATGGACCAGGCACACGCCCAACGCCGCCGCCGCGATCTCATCGTCGCCGCCGTGCTCGCCTGTATCGCGGCGCTGGTGCCGCTGTTCGTCAAGGACGTCTACGTCCAGAACATCATGGTGCTCACCCTGATGTATGCGGCGCTGTCGCAGGCCTGGAACATCCTCGGCGGCTATTGCGGCCAGATCTCGCTGGGCCACGCATTGTATTTCGGGCTCGGCGCCTACACCACGGCGCTGCTGTTCACCAAATTCGGCGTGCTGCCGTGGTTCGGGATGCTCGGCGGCGGCCTGATTTCCGCTGTGATCGCGCTGGCACTCGGCTATCCGACGTTCCGCCTGCGCGGCCATTACTTCGTCATCGCCACCATCGTGATCGCCGAAATCGGCTTCCTGCTGTTCCACAATTGGGACTGGGCGGGCGCCGCGCTCGGCATCGACATCCCGGTGCGCGGCGACAGCTGGGCCAAATTCCAGTTCACCCGCAGCAAGCTGCCCTACTACTATTTCGCGCTGGTGTTCTGCTGTGTCGCCTGGCTGGTGACGTGGTGGCTGGAGAACTCGAAATGGGGCTATTGGTGGCGCGCGGTGAAGGACAATCCGGAAGCCGCTGAAAGCCTCGGCGTGGTGGTGTTCAACTCCAAGATGGGCGCCGCCGCGGTGTCCGCCTTCCTCACCGCGATCGGCGGCGCCTTCTACGCGATGTTCGTGTCCTACATCGATCCGGAAAGCGTGATGACGTTCCAGTTCTCGCTGCTGATGGCGTTGCCGGCGGTGCTCGGCGGCATCGGCACGCTGTGGGGCCCGGTGCTCGGCGCGGTGATCCTGATCCCGCTGACCGAACTGACGCGCTCCTTCATCGGCGGCTCCGGACGGGGCGTCGATCTCATTCTCTACGGCACCGTGATCGTGCTGATCTCGCTGGCGCGGCCGGAGGGCCTGATCGGACTGTTCTCGCGGCGGCCCGCCTCGAAGGGAGCGCCGCAATGACCGCGCCTCTGCTGGAAACCCGCGGCGTGTGGCAACGTTTCGGTGGCCTGATCGCCAACAGCGACGTGTCGATCTCGGTCGGCCGCGGCGAGATCGTCGGGCTGATCGGCCCGAACGGCGCCGGCAAGTCGACGCTGTTCAACCTGATCGCCGGCGTGCTGCCGCCGACGCAGGGCTCGATCATCTTCGACGGCGAGGACGTGACGAAGCTTCCGGCCACGGCGCGTTGCGCGCGCGGCATCGCCCGCACCTTCCAGGTGGTGAAGAGTTTCGAGTCGATGACGGTGATTGACAACGTCATCGTCGGCGCCCTGATCCGCACCACGGTGATGCGCGAGGCCCGTCGCAAGGCGCACGAGGTGCTGGCCTTCTGCGGCCTCGACGCGCGCGCCGACATTCTGGCGAACCAGCTGATCCCGTCCGAGAAACGCCGCCTCGAAGTCGCGCGCGCGCTGGCCACCGAGCCGAAGCTGCTGCTGCTCGACGAGGTGCTGACCGGGCTGACGCCGACCGAAGCGCAGACCGGCGTCGAGCTGGTCCGTCGCGTCCGCGACACCGGCGTCACCGTGCTGATGGTCGAACACGTCATGGAAATCGTGATGCCGCTGGTCGATCGCGCCATCGTGCTCGATCTCGGCAAGGTGCTGGTCGAAGGCAAGCCGGCCGACGTCGTGCGCGATCCGAAAGTCATCACTGCCTATCTCGGGGATCGCCATGCTGTCGGTGCGTGAGGTCACCACCGCCTATAAGGGGCTGGTCGCGATTTCGCAGGTTTCGATCGAGGTCGAAAAGGGCGAGATCGTCTGCGTCGCCGGCGCCAACGGCGCGGGCAAGTCGACATTGCTGAAATCGATCGCCGGTGCCGAGCGCCCGCGCTCCGGCCAGGTGTCGTTCGACGGCGAGCGCATCGACGGGACGCCCCAGCATCTCATCACTGCGCGCGGCATCGCTTATGTGCCGGAGAACCGCAGGCTGTTTCCGCGGCTGTCAGTGCACGACAATCTGCGGCTCGGCAGCTATCTGTTCCGCGGCAAGCCGGACCGCGAGCAGCCGCTCGAGTTCGTCTTCAGCCTGTTCCCGCGGCTGCAGGAGCGGCTCGAGCAGCGCGCCGAAACCTTGAGCGGAGGCGAGCAACAGATGCTGGCGATCGGCCGCGCCTTGATGACGCGGCCGCGGCTCTTGATGCTCGACGAGCCGTCGCAGGGCATCATGCCGAAGCTGGTCAGCGAGATCTTCCAGTCGGTGAAGAAGATCCGCGACGCCGGCATGACCGTGCTGATCGTCGAGCAGCGCATGGCCGAATGCCTCGAAATCGCCGACCGCGCCTACATCCTGCAGACGGGCAGGGTGCTGATGCAGGGCAAGTCCGCGGAGTTGATGGACAATCCGGATGTCCGCAAGGCGTATCTGGGCCTTTAGCTGAGTTGCTGCGGGTTTTACCTCCGAGCTGAGTCTCCATCTCTCCGCGTCATTGCGAGGAGCAGAGCGACGAGCAATCCAGAAGTCCCGTGCATCTGGTCCTGGATTGCTTCGCTGCGCTTGCAATGACGGCTGCTGCAATTCATCGTATCTCTTGAGCCTCCAAGGATGCCGAGGGACGCTCAACATGCCGCGCTTTGCTGCCAATCTCAGCCTGATGTTCACCGAGCACGCCTTTCTCGACCGCTTCGATGCGGCGCGGGCGGCGGGTTTCGATGCGGTCGAGTTTCAATTTCCCTACGAGTTCGAGCCTGCCGCCATCGCCGAGCGGCTGCAGCGCAATCACCTCACGCAGGCACTGTTCAATCTGCCGCCCGGTGACTGGGCGGCCGGCGAAAAGGGGATTGCGGCGCGGCCGGAGAAGTTCGCAGAGCTCCAGCAGAGCTTGCACACCGCGCTGCCCTATGCGCTGGCAACCGGCGCGAAACGCGTGCATCTGATGGCCGGGATCGCAGATCGTCACGACGGCGAAGCGGCGCTGGCGTTTCGCAGATCACTCGCGGTGGCGGCGCATTTTTTCGCGCCGCACGGCATCGATGTGCTGATCGAGCCGCTCAACACGCGCGACGTGCCGGGCTATTTTCTCGGCGATTTCGCCCTCGCCCGTGACCTGATCGGCGAATTGCAGATCCCGAACCTGAAGCTGCAGTTCGACATCTATCACTGCCAGATCCTGCACGGCGACGTCACAATGCGGCTGCGCGAGATGATGCCGATCATCGGCCACATCCAGATCGCCAGCGTGCCGTCGCGCAACGAGCCGGACGGCGAGGAACTGAACTATCCCTTCCTGTTCGACGAACTGGACCGGCTCGGCTATGCCGGCTTCGTCGGCGCCGAATATCGGCCGCGCGGGCCGACGCTGGACGGACTCGGCTGGTTCGCGCCCTACGCTGCCTGAACTCGAAGCCGTCGTTGTGTCGCGACGTGGAATTCGAGCCTGATCACGCAAGATCGCCGGTCCGCCGAACTTCACGTTTCGGCGACCCGCCGCCGCGCTGACGCATCCGCGAGTTCCCTCGGTTTCCACGCTCCGCTCTCCTGATCGGCGGGGCGCCGTCCCGGACTCTCTCCGCTTACGATCAATCTGTCGTGACCATCCATCCGCGACCGCCCGAAATACGCTGCTATTCGATCTCTGCAGGGAGCTTGTGCGTTGCAGCAGCTTGGCGATCCCGGGTGTGTTCAGGTAGATCAGAACGTAGCGGCGCGGATCGCCGTCTGCGGCAATAGCATCGGGAACGGCTGACGGATGATATCGCTGGTCCGCATCGCACTGAGCCGGCCCTACACCTTCGTGGTGCTCGCGCTGCTCCTGCTGATCGTCGGCCCGCTCGCCGCATTGCGCACCCCCACCGACATCTTTCCGGAAATCCGCATCCCAGTGATCGGCGTGGTCTGGCAATACACCGGCCTGCCGCCGGACCAGATGGCCGGCCGCATGACCACGCCGTTCCAGCGCGCGCTGACCACCACGGTCAACGACATCGAGCACATCGTCGCCAATTCGTATAACGGCTTCGGCATCGTCAAGATCTTCTTCCAGCCCAACGTCGACATCCGCACCGCCAACGCCCAGGTGACGGCGATCTCGCAGACGATGCTGAGGCAGATGCCGCCCGGCGCGACGCCGCCTCTGATCCTGAACTACTCGGCCTCGACGGTGCCGATCATCCAGTTGGCGCTGTCCGGCGACGGGCTGACCGAGCAGAACCTCGCCGACCTCGCCATCAATCAGCTCCGCACGCCGCTCGTCACTGTGCCGGGCGCGGCGATCCCGTGGCCGTTCGGCGGCAAGCAGCGTCAGGTCCAGATCGATCTCGACCCCGCCGCGCTGCAGGCCCGCGGCCTGTCCGGGCAGGACGTCGCCAACGCGCTCGCTGCACAAAACCTGATCACGCCGGTAGGCACCCAGAAGATCGGCGAGTTCGAATACGTCATTCAGCTCAACAACTCGCCGAAGCAGATGGCCGATCTCGGCAATCTGCCGATCAGGGCCGTCAACGGCGCGATGGTCTATGTGCGCGACGTCGCCTCGGTGCGCGACGGCAACCCGCCGCAGACCAACATCGTTCACGTCGACGGCAACCGCTCTGTGCTGATGATGGTGCTGAAGGCGGGAGCGGTGTCGACGCTCGACATCATTTCGGGCATCAAGCGCAAAGTCGCCGAGGTCAAGGACGCGTTGCCCGAACAACTGAAGATCGCCTTCATCGGCGACCAGTCGGTGTTCGTGCGCGGCGCCATCACCGGCGTCGCGGTCGAGGGCGTGATCGCGGCACTGCTGACCAGCGTGATGATCCTGCTGTTCCTCGGCAGCTGGCGCTCGACCATCATCATCGCGGTGTCGATTCCGCTGTCGGTGCTCGGCGCCATCGTCATGCTGTCGGCGATCGGCGAGACGTTGAACATCATGACGCTCGGCGGCCTCGCACTCGCGGTCGGCATCCTGGTCGATGACGCCACGGTGACGATCGAGAACATCAACTGGCATCTGGAGCAGGGCAAGGAGGTCGAGACCTCGATCATGGACGGCGCCCGGCAGATCGTGACGCCGGCCTTCGTCTCGCTGCTGTGCATCTGCATCGTGTTCGTGCCGATGTTCTTCCTCGAGGGCGTGGCGCGCTTCCTGTTCGTGCCGATGGCCGAAGCGGTGATGTTCGCGATGATCTGGTCGTTTATCCTGTCGCGCACGCTGGTGCCGACGATGGCGAAATATCTGCTGAAGCCGCATGTGCACCACGGCAGCCTCGACGGCAAGCAGCGTTCGCGCAATCCGCTGGTTCGTTTCCAGCAGGGTTTCGAAGGCTTGTTCGCGCGGTTCCGCCACGGCTACGGCGATCTGCTGACGCTGGCGATGGGGCACCGCAGGCTGTTCGTCGCGGGCTTCCTCGGCGTCGTTGCGGTGTCCTTCGCGCTGGTGCCGTATCTCGGGCGCAATTTCTTTCCGTCGGTCGATTCCGGCCAGATCCTGATGCACGTCCGCACCCAGGTCGGCACCCGCGTCGAGGAAACCGCCAATCAGCTCGCCGAGGTGCAGAAGGCGATCCGCAAGATCATCCCGCCGGATCAGATCGAAACCATGACCGACAACATCGGCATGCCGATCTCCGGCATCAATCTGACCTATAACAACACCGGCGTGATCGGCACCCAGGACGGCGATATCCAGATCAAGCTGAAGGGCGAGCACGAGCCGACCGAAACCTACGTCCGTGCTCTGCGTGAGCAACTGCCGAGGCAGTTTCCCGGCATGAGCTTCGCGTTCCTGCCCGCCGACATCGTCAGCCAGATCCTGAATTTCGGTGCGCCGGCGCCGATCGACCTGCAGGTGCGCGGCGCCAACCTGCCGGCGAATTTCGAATACGCCGGCAAGCTGCTGGCGAAGATCAAGCGGATTCCCGGCGTCGCCGATGCGCGGATTCAGCAATCGCCTAACAACCCGATGTTCAACATCGACGTCGACCGCACCCGCGCCCAATATGTCGGGCTGACGACGCGCGACGTCACCAACAGCCTGGTGGTGAATCTCGCCGGCTCGTCGCAGGTGGCGCCGACCTACTATCTCAACCCCGACAATGGCGTGTCGTACTCCATCGTGATGCAGACCCCGCAATACCAGATCGACTCGCTGGGCAAGCTCGAGACGATCCCGATTTCGGCCACCGGGAGCGCCGGCGCCAACGCGCCGATCCTCGGTGGCCTCGCCGATATCAAGCGCTCGGCCGGCAACGCGGTGATCTCACAATACGACATCCAGTCGATGGTGCAGATCTTCGCCACCACGCAGGGCCGCGATCTCGGCGCGGTGTCCGCCGACATCCGCAAGGTGATCGACGACACCAGGGCCGAGGTGCCGAAAGGCTCGTCTGTGGTTCTGCTTGGCCAGGTCGAAACCATGAACAGCGCGTTTTCCGGTTTGCTGTTCGGCCTGCTCGGCGCGATCGTGCTGATCTATCTGCTGATCGTGGTCAATTTTCAGTCCTGGGCCGATCCGTTCGTGATCATCACCGCGCTGCCGGCGGCGCTCGCCGGCATCGTCTGGATGCTGTTTGCCACCGGCACGACGCTGTCGGTGCCGGCGCTGACCGGCGCCATCATG
This sequence comes from Rhodopseudomonas sp. NSM, assembly GCF_052445935.1. Classification (NCBI taxonomy): domain Bacteria; kingdom Pseudomonadati; phylum Pseudomonadota; class Alphaproteobacteria; order Hyphomicrobiales; family Nitrobacteraceae; genus Rhodopseudomonas; species Rhodopseudomonas sp. NSM. The sequence continues at coordinate 240,077 of NZ_JBQTCH010000003.1, forward strand.
TGCATGGGCGTGGCCACCGCCAACAGCGTGCTGGTGATCTCGTTCGCGCGCGAGCGCTATGCCGCGCTCGGCGATCCGGTGCAGGCGGCGCTGGAATCCGGCTTCGTCCGGTTCCGTCCAGTGCTGATGACGGCACTGGCGATGATCATCGGCATGGCGCCGATGGCGTTCGGACTCGGCGAAGGCGGCGAGCAGAACGCGCCGCTCGGCCGCGCCGTGATCGGCGGCCTGATTTTTGCTACCATCGCGACACTGATGTTCGTGCCAGTGGTGTTCAGCATGGTTCACAAGAAGCAGCCGGCGCAAGACGCCGAGCCTGCCCCGGAGATGTCGCATGTCCACTGACGCCCCGCCGCGAAAATCCCGACGCGGGCTCGGCATCGCCGGCATTCTGCTCGCCTGCGCCGCGGTCGCCGTCGTGGTCACCGGCATCAATGCGCGCGAGAAGAGCGATGCCGATCTGCGCAACTGGACCGACGAGCAGGCGATCTCCAGCGTCGCGGTGACCCGGCCCGACGGCAAGGTGCTGACCAACACGCTGGATCTGCCGGGCCGGCTCGAGGCCTATTCGCGCGCGCCGATCTACGCCCGCGTCTCCGGCTATGTGAAGAGCTGGAGCGCCGACATCGGCGCGAAGGTCAAGGCCGGGCAGGTGATCGCCGAGGTCGAGGCGCCCGACCTCGATCAGCAATTGCTGCAGGCGCGCGCCGATCTCGCCAGCCAGCAGGCCAGCGCGCGATTGTCCGAGGCGACGCTCAACCGCCGCAAGACGCTGCTTGCGTCGAACTTCGTCTCCGCGCAGGAGATCGACGAGCGAACCGCCGACCTCGCCAACAAGAAGGCCGCGGTGAATTCCGGCGAGGCCAATGTCGAGCGGCTGGAAGCGCTGGCCGGCTACAAGAAGATCACCGCGCCGTTCGACGGCGTCGTCACCGAGCGCAACACCGATGTCGGCGCGCTGATCAGCGCCGGCTCCAGCGCCGGGCCGGCGATGTTCGTGGTGTCGGACATTGCGAAGCTACGCGTCTACGTCAACGTGCCGCAGACCTATGTGCCGATGGTCCGGATCGGCGCCAAAGCGGTGATCACGCTGCCGGAATATCCGAACCGCAGCTTCCCGGCGACGGTCGAGGCCTCGTCGCAGGCGGTCGATGTGTCTTCGGGCACCACGCGAATGCAGCTCGCACTGGACAACGCCAAGGGCGAGTTGATGCCGGGCGGCTACGCCAATGTGAAGCTCGGCCTCGTGCGCGACGGCGTGTCGCTGCACATCCCGGCGAGCGCGCTGATGTTCAACCGCAGCGGGCTGCGCGTCGCGGTCGTCGGCCCCGACGATCGCGTGCAGCTCAAGACCGTGACGATCGCGCGCGATCTCGGCCGCGAAATCGAACTCGCCTCGGGGCTGTCGCCCGACGACCGCATCATCGTCGCGCCGCCGGATGGAATCGCCGACGGCGAGAAAGTCCGCGTCGTCGGCAATGATGCAGGCAAGACCGGCAAGCCGACCACCGCGTCGGAAAAGCAGGACGTGAAGGGGTAGCAACGATCGCGCAGCGATCCCGCCCGGCGGCGTCATCCTGAGGTGCGCGCTCTTGCGCGCCTCGAAGGATGCGGCCACGCGGACTTGCGGCACGCAAACCGTCATCCCGAGAGCCTGACCGGAAATGCAGGCCGCAATATCAACGCCCTATCCCCGTCATTGCGAGCGAAGCGAAGCAATCCAGCGTGCCGAGCACAGGAGTCTGGATTGCTTCGTCGCTTCGCTCCTCGCAATGACGAACTTTAGGGCCTGATCTTGTTGCTCTCATTTTGAGTCAGAGGCTGAAGGTGCGCGCGCCCTCTTCCGCGCGCCTCGAAGGACGAGCCGCAGGCACTCGCGTCTATCATCCTTCGAGGCTCGCCGAAGGCGGCGAGCACCTCAGGATGACGGCGGCTAACTTGTTCGCCACTCCAGCACGCCATCGGCCGCCGTCGAGATCGCGCCGCGCGAACCGACCGGGCTGCGGTCCATGTTCGTCAGCACCGCCAGCGTCGCCTGATCCTGCGCCGGCACCCGCGCCAGCGCGCGCGCGCCGTCCGAGTTGCGCAGCATCACGACGCCGTGCTCGATATCGCCGCGGCTGTTGTAGATCACCGTGAAGGTTTCGACCGCGCCGTCGCCCGAGGCCTCCGTCACGAACGGCGGCACATCGCCGTAAGCCGCATCGGCCTGCGCCTGCACGCTGACGCTCTCGCTCAGCGCCTCCTGCTTCGGCGTCCGCGACAGCACCAGCGCGTGGTGCTTGGTGACGAAGCCGCCCTGTCCATACAGCAGGCCGAATTGCGCGCCGCCGCGCAGCTTGCGCACCATCGCGCAGGCGGCGTGGGTCATGTAGGTGTTGAGCGGCGCGCCGAAGAAGGTCAGGCCGCCGGTCACCGTCGGCTCTACGTCGTCGCCGAGCCCCAGCGTGCGCCGCGCCATTTTCGGCACTACCGGGAAGCAGGAATACAATTCGATCGCGTCGAAGGCGCGGCCGTCGCCGCCGACCAGCGTCTTGATCGTCTCCAGCACCGCGTTCTGGGCGTGGCTCTGGTGGAACTGATCGCGGGCGAGATAATCGCGCGGCTCCTCGGCCGAGGCGCCGCCATGAACGTAGATCAGTTTCTCCTCGGCGATGCCGGCCTCGCGCGCTTTCGCCAGCGAGGTCAGCAGCACCGCGGCGCCGAGATTGACGCTGGGATTGGCGACCATCAGCTTCGTGTAGGGCCATGCGATCAGCCGGTTGTCGGGCGATGGCGAGGTGATCTCGCTTGGTGCGAAGGCGCGCTTGATCCAGGCGTTCGGATTGTCGGCGGCCGCCCGCGCGTAGCGTGACCACAGCACGCCGGATTCATCGAGCGCCTGCCGTGGCGTCTGGCCCCAATGCGCCGCGGTGGCTGCCTCGTACAGCGGATACACGGTGATCGGCCGCGCCACGCCGAGCTGCGTGGCGATCGGCTTCTGGAACGCCGCGCCGCGCTTCGGCTCGGGGACGTCGCTCGCGAACGGCGTCCACGGCAGATCGAGCTTCGTGCGCGCCGCCTTGGTGGCGGTCGATTGCGCCTCGGCGCCGCAGACCACGGCGACATTGGCCTCGCCGCGCGCGATCCGCAGCGCCGCCTCGTGGATGAAGCGGATCGGGCTCTCGCCACCGACCGGACCATAGTAACAATGCCGCGGCGCGACACCGAGCCTTGCGGCGAGCTGCTGCTCCGGCGCGTGATAGCGCCAGCTCAGGAAGTTGACGACGTCGAGCGAGTCGATGTCGCCGACGAGGCTCGTGGCGCTGTCGTCGCCGGCGCGCCGCACCGCGGCTTCCAGCAGCGCCAGCGGCTCCAGCCCTTGCGCGAGGTCGATCGGATGGTCGGCGATTTCGCCGACGCCGACGATGACGGGAATGCGCTCGGGCGGAAGTTCGCTGGCCATCTCTTGTTCTTCTTGTTGATGGAGGATCGCGATCGTCAGAACGCCGTGTAGCCACCGTCGATCACGAAGGTGTCGGCGGTGTGATAGGACGACGCCTTGCTCATCAGATACACCGCGATGCCGCCGAAATCCTCCGGCTCGCCGAACCGGCGCACCGGAATCCGCGGCATCACATTGGCGACGAATTTGTCGTTGCCCATGATGCCCGCGGTCATGTCGCTCTTGATCCAGCCGGGCAGGATCGCATTGGCGGTGATGCCGTTGCGCGCCAACTCGACCGCGAGCGCGCGGACCAGCGCGTTGATCGCCGCCTTGGTCGCGGCATAGTGCTCGTTGCGCGCGGTGCCGAAGATCGAGGCGAGGCTCGAGGTCGCGACCAGCCGGCCGAACGGATCGCCGTTCGCGGCGCGGTCGGTCATGTGCCGGGCCGCGGCCTGAAAGGCGTGGAAGACGCCGTCGAGATTGGTGGCGAACATCGTGCGCCATTGCTCTTCGGTACGTTCGATGAACGGCTGTCGTCCGCCGCCGCCGATGCCGGCATTGGCGAAGCAGCCGTCGACCCGGCCGAAGGATTGCAGCGTCGCCTCCATCGCGGCCTTGACCGACGCCGGATCGGTGACGTCACAGACCCGCGCTTCCGCCTTGCCGCGCGCGCCGGCGAGGCTCTCCACCGCCGCCTTGTTCTTCTCGGGATTGCGGCCCCAGATCGAGACGTTGCAGCCGGCGGCGGCCAGCGCCTGCGCCATGCCGAGCCCGATGCCGCCATTGCCACCGGTGATGACCGCAACGCGTCCGCTCAGATCGAAAATGCTCATACAGCGTTTCCATTTTTGTTTGTCGCGCGCTAAACCGTTCACCACGGCTGCGCGCTGTTATCGTCGCCCGACCATGGACAAGCGCGCCGCAAAAATCAAATATGGCTCCAGGTCCGAGAGCCTTCCACACCGCGGAATAACGCGGAGCAAGCGCGAGGAAACAGATGCAGTTCAAACACGTCACGCTCGATTTCGATGGCCCGGTCGCGATCCTGAAGCTCGATCATCAGGAGGTGATGAACGCGGTTTCGATCGACATGCTCGGCGGCCTCGGCGAGGCGCTGGATGCGATCGAGGACAAGCGCGCCGAAGTGCGCTGCCTCGTCATCACCGGCGCCGGCCGCGCGTTCTGCACCGGCGCCAATCTGCAGGGGCGCAGCTCGAGCAACAACATGAGCCAGAGCGGCAAGGGCGCCGGCGCCGCGCTCGAGACCGCCTTCCATCCGTTCCTGCGCCGGCTGCGCAAGCTGCATTGCCCGATCGTCACCTCGGTCAACGGGCCGGCCGCAGGCGCCGGCATGAGCTTCGCGCTGATGGGCGACATGATCCTGTGCGCGAAGTCGTCCTACTTCCTACAGGCGTTCCGTCGCATCGGTCTGGTGCCGGATTGCGGCTCGACCTGGCTGCTGCCGCGCGTGATCGGCAAGGCGCGCTCGGTCGAATTGTCGCTGCTCGGCGAGAAGCTGCCGGCCGAGAAGGCGCTGGAATGGGGTCTCGTCAATCGCGTCTACGACGATTCCGAGCTGTGGGCCGAAACCATGAAGCTCGCGCAGGAACTCGCCAACGGCCCGACCATCGCGCTGTCGCTGATCCGCAAGCTGTATTGGGATTCGCCGGAGAATTCGTTCGAGGAGCAGCTCAACCTCGAATTCGAATCCCAGCGCATCGCAGGCTCGACCGACGACTTCAAGGAAGGCGTCGGCGCGTTTCTCGAAAAGCGCCCCGCGAAGTTCCAGGGCAAATAAGCGCGCGATGGCCGCAACGGCTTTTGTCGAGGCGCTGGCGCGCAGCGTGCGATCGTGGTGCGCCGGCGCGACCGGCGTCCGCGACGTGGCGCAGCTCTCCGGCGGCGCCAGCCAGGAAACCTGGTCGTTCGTGATCGAACGGCCGGACGGCGACGTCGCGGCGATCCTGCGCCGCTCGCCGCCGGGCTATGGCAGCGTGTCGGGCCGCGCCGCCGGTCTCGACGCGGAGGCTGAGCTGATGCGGCTGGCCTACGACGCCGGGGTGCCGTCGCCGCGCGTCCTGCACGTGCTCACCGAGCGCGACGGGCTGGGCGACGGTTTTTTGATGCAGAAGGTGGAGGGCGAAACCATCCCGCGCAAGATCCTGCGCGACGAACTATTCGCCGCCGCACGGCCTAAACTGGCGCGGCAGATCGGCACCATCCTCGCCGGCCTGCACGGCATCGACAGCGCCGCGCTGCCGGGCTTGCGGACAATCAGTTCGACGCAGGAGATCGGGCTGCTGCGCGACGACTATCGCGCCTACGATTGGCCGCGGCCGGTGTTCGAACTGGCGTTGCGCTGGCTCGCCGATCACGACCCCGGCGTCTCCAAGCAGATCACGCTGGTGCACGGTGATTTCCGCCACGGCAATCTGATCGTCGGACCGGACGGCGTGCGCGCCGTGCTGGATTGGGAGCTCGCGCATCTCGGCGATCCGATGGAAGACCTCGGCTGGATCTGCGTCAATTCCTGGCGGTTCGGCGAGATCGACAGACCGGTCGGCGGGCTCGGCTCGCGCGAGGAGATGTTCGCCGGCTACGAAGCCGCGGGCGGGCACGTCGATGCAGCGCGCGTGAAATTCTGGGAAGTGATGGGCACGCTGCGCTGGGGCATCATGTGTTGCGGCATGATGCAGCGGTTCAGGCAAGGTCCCGATCACTCGATGGAGCGCGCGATGATCGGGCGCCGCTCGTCGGAAACCGAGATCGATCTGCTGCGGCTGCTGGCGCCGCGCGGCTAATCATTCAACGAGGCAGCGATGCAGGACGAACCGAGGCCCGACGAACTGATCAAGGCGGTCGCCGACTTCCTGCGCGACCACATCGCGCCGCAGATCTCCGGCCACGCCGCATTCAAGCTCCGCGTCGGCATCAACGCGCTCGATCTGGTGTCGCGGCAACTGGCGCTGTCCGGCGAAAGCGACGCCGCAGAACACGCCAGCCTGAAGGCGCTGCTCGGCCACGACGGCTCGCTGTTCAACCTCAACGCCGAACTCGCCGACCGCGTCGCGTCCGGCGCCGCCAGCCTGTCGACGCCCGGCCTGAAGGATCATCTGTGGCGCACCACGCTCGCCAAGCTCGCGGTCGATCAGCCGAACTACGCGAGCTATCGGCGCGAGATGGAAGGCGGTGAACAAGGCCTTCCAACAAACACTCCGTCATCCTGAGGAGCGCGCTCTTGCGCGCCTCGAAGGATGAGCCGCAGGCAATCGACGTCAGCGGCTCGTCGCCGCATCCTTCGAGGCTCGCTGCGCTCGCGCCTCAGGATGACGACTCAGCAGTTTTCATCCGAGGAATTTCTCAGTTGTCATTCCGGGGCGCGCGTAGCGCGAACCCGAAATCTCGAAGAGTTCATCACCTCAGGATTCCGGGTTCGCGAGCTGCGCTCGCGCCCCGGAATGACCGACGTTGGTTTCCCGTCATTGCGAGGAGCACCCGGATCGGCGCTTTGCGCCGTCCGAGTACAGGCTCCGCGGCGAAGCAATCCAGCGCTGCGCCGCGAGCTTCTGGATTGCTTCGCTTCGCTCGCAATGACGTGGAGAGGTCGTGCTGACGGACTACTTGCCCTGCCAGTTCGGCTTGCGCTTCTCCGCAAACGCCTTCGGACCTTCGACATAGTCCTGCGACGCGACCATTGCTTTCACCGCCGGATAGTCGCGCTGCTCGGCGATAGCTTGCGGCAGTGAGACGTCGAGGCCGCGCGACAGTGTCTGTTTCGAGGCGCGGATCGACATCGGGGAGACGGCGCAGATGGTTTCGGCCCAGCGCTCGGCGGCGGCGAGGGCCTCCCCCGGGGGCACCACCTCGTTGACGAAGCCGAGCTCGTGGCCTTCTTTCGCCGAGACGTGGCGGGCGGTGAGGATCATGCCCATCGCGCGCTTCAGGCCGATCTGGCGGGGCAGGCGGTGCAGGCCGCCGGCGAGCGCGGCGAGGCCGACGCGCGGCTCGGGCAGGGCGAAGGTGGCGTTCTCGGCGGCGATGATCAAGTCGCAGGCGAGCGCGATCTCGAAGCCGCCGCCCATCGCCACGCCGTTGACCGCGGCGATGATCGGCTTGTCGCAATCGAACCGCGACGTGAGCCCGGCGAATCCGGTCTCGCCCCAGCCGCGCTTGCCGCCCGAGGCCTGCCACTTCAGATCGTTGCCTGCGCAGAACGCCTTGTCGCCGGCGCCGGTGACGATCGCGACCCATTGCTCGGGGTCGGCGGAGAAGTCGTTGAACACGCCTTCGAGTTCGAAATGCGCGTCGGTGTGCAGCGCGTTGTAGACCTCCGGCCGCGACAGCGTGACGATGGTGATCGGGCCCTTGCGCGTCACATTGGAGAATTGCAGCGCCATCGACGTTTCCTTTTTTCGTTGGGCAGAATTGGTGCGGCTGAAGCGCGCTTGACTTGTCGTGTGCGGCGCATGTTAATCACTCGCTTAACAAGATCAACAACAACACGAACACCGTGGGAGCACGCCTTGGATTTTTCCCTGCCGCCGGATCTGGTCGCCTATCTCGCCGAGCTCGATCGCTTCATCGACGCCAAGATCAAGCCGCTGGAACAGGCGGACGACAACATCCGCTTCTTCGATCATCGCCGCGAATGGGCGCGTACCGATTTCGAGGGCGGCGGGCTGCCGCGGCACGAATGGGAAGAGCTGCTGCGCAAGGCGAAGAACATCGCCGACGATGCCGGGCATCTGCGCTTCGCGATTCCGAAGCGCTATGGCGGGCAGGACGGCACGAATTTGTGGATGGCGGTGATCCGCGAGCACTTCGCAGCCAAGGGCCTCGGCCTGCACAACGATCTGCAGAACGAGCATTCGATCGTCGGCAATTTTCCGATCGTGAAGATGCTCGATCTGTACGGCCGCGACGATCAGAAGGCGATGATCGACGGCTCGATCACCGGCAAATATCGCATCACGTTTGGTTTGACGGAGCCCGATCACGGCTCCGACGCGACCCATATGGAGACCCGTGCGGTCGAGGCGGTGCGCGACGGCAAGAAGGGTTTTCTGATCAACGGCGAGAAGATGTGGACGACCGGCATGCACGTCGCCACGCATTGCGCGCTGTTCGCCCGCACCTCCGGCCAAGACGGCGACGCGCGCGGCATCACCTGCTTTCTGGTGCCGGCCGATGCGCCGGGCGTGAAGGTCGAAGAGTACTTGTGGACCTTCAACATGCCGACCGACCATCCGCGGGTGAGCTTCACCGACGTGTTCGTCACCGAGGAGGCGTTGTTCGGCGAGGTCGGCCGCGGCCTGTCGCTGGCGCAGTGCTTCGTGCACGAGAACCGCATCCGGCAGGCGGCGAGTTCGCTCGGCGCGGCGGTGTTCTGCATCAATGAAAGCGTCAAATACGCGCGTGAGCGAAAGCCGTTCGGCGAGGAACTGGCGCGCAACCAGGCGATCCAGTTTCCGCTGGTCGAACTCGCGACCCAGGCCGAAATGCTGCGGCTGCTGATCCGCAAGACCGCGTGGGAGATGGACCAGATGACCCAGGCGCAGGTCGAGCACACGCTGTCCGACAAGGTGTCGATGTGCAACTACTGGGCGAACCGGCTGTGCGGCCAGGCGGCGGACCGTGCGATCCAGGTGCATGGCGGCATCGGCTATTCGCGCCACAAACAGTTCGAGCACATCTACCGCCATCACCGCCGCTACCGCATCACCGAAGGCAGCGAGGAAATCCAGATGCGCAAGGTCGCGGGATTCCTGTTCGGCTATATGGGTGTGAACAAGCGGTGAGGAGCATGGTGCAAGCGCTGCTACCATCCCGGCGCCGTCATCCTGAGGTGCTCGCCCGCGAGGGCGAGCCTCGAAGGATGCGGAGACGCGCACAGCCGGTGCCTTGCGGCCCATCCTTCGAGGCTCGCTGCGCTCGCACCCCGGATCAAGTCCGGGGCAGGCTCTCAGGATGACGGAGTGCGAGTTGAGGACCTGCACGCGGCGATAGATTCTAATTCAAACGGCCCTGTCAAACAGCCACGTCCATTCGCTCTCGCGGCGCCGAAGCGTCCGAGGTTTGCACCCGTCGCTTCACAGCGAGGGGCGGGGGCGCGCCGAAAGGCGCAAAAGTGGTGAGTGTCGCGATGGCTTTGCGGACCATCGCGCAACGCCGTTCCGGCGCGCCCACCGCGGCGATTTTGGGCATCGGGACCGTTCTTCCGGGAGCACAGCGGTGCGGGATCTCCCCGGCCTTGCTGCGCCCGTCCAGCCACGAAAGCGGCAGCCGCTCGTAGTAGCGGCGGACGGTGACCTCTGCCTCCCGGACGCGTGCTTGCGAGGCACGACGCGCAGGACGCCGCGTCCGCCCGGCTTCGCCAGCAAAGCTGGCTACGCCGGACTATCACTCCCGCCGGTTGCCCGGCCTTCGCGATCTGTCCCGCTATCCGACGCCTCGCGAAGCGCCCCTCACGGACAGGACGATGCGGACTATAATCATAATAGGATTATTGTCAAGGGGCCGTGGACAGATTTATTCGGCATGAGGAACACACGCCGCGTCACCTCGTCGTCATTCCGGCGCACGCCGACGCGGTCACGCGCGTTGGCGTGAACCCGGAATCCATGACCACCGCGGCCGAGATGAAGTGACCGGCAACGTTACGGCTGAACGAGAGTCCAGGGGCTATGGATTCCGGGTTCGCGAGCTGCGCTCGCGCCTCGGAATGACGAACGCGAGGGACGTGCGCCGCGCCTTGACTGTGCAGCGTCGCGTCCGAGGTGATTGCGCTCAGTTCACCTGGCGGTCTTTCCCGGTCCAATACGGATCGCGCAGATGCCGGCGCAAGATCTTGCCGGAGGCGTTGCGGGGCAGGGCCGGGATGAAGTCGATCGACTTCGGCGTCTTGAAGCCGGCGATGCGGGTGCGGGTGAAGCCGATGATGTCCTGCGCAGTGGCTTCCTTGCCGGGCTTCATCACCACCACGGCTTTCACCGCCTCGCCCCACTGATCGTCCGGCACGCCGACGACGGCGACTTCGGCGACATCCGGATGATCGCAGATCGCGCTCTCGACTTCGGCCGGATAGATGTTCTCGCCGCCGGAGATGATCATGTCCTTGATGCGGTCGTGGATGTAGACGTAGCCGTCCTCGTCCATGTAGCCGGCGTCGCCGGTGCGCAGCCAGTTGTCGGCGTCGATCGTCTTCTTCGTCGCCTCGGGCAGGTTCCAGTAGCCGGCCATGTTCGAACCGGAGCGGGTGGCGATCTCGCCGACGGCGCGCGGCGGCAGGCGGTTGCCGTCATGATCGAGGATCGCGATCTCGACGCCGGGCAGCGCCTTGCCGGCCGAGCGCATCCGCTCCAGCCCCTCGACGTGATCCTCCGGCGGCAGCGCCACGATGGTGCCGGTGGTCTCGGTCATGCCGTACATCTGCACGAAGCCGCATTTGAACACGTCGATGCATTCCTTCAGCAGCGCCGCCGGAATCGGCGAGGCGCCGTACAGCATGTATTTCAGCCGCGAGAAATCGACCTCGCGGGCGCGCGGCTGCCGCACCACGAACTGCATCGCGGCCGGCACCATGAACAGCTTGGTGATGCCGGACTGCTCGAAGAAGTCCAGCACCCTGGTCGGATCGAATTCGCGCGCGATGACGCCCCTGGCGCCGTGATAGACGCTCATCATGCCCCAGCCGGAGCCGCCGATGTGGAACACCGGCATGGCGATCAGCGAGACGTCGTCGGTCGACCAGATGTTCCACTCCGGCGTGTTGTCGCGCCCGGCGCGGACCAGCGACAGGAAATTGGCGTGGCTGAGCATCGCGCCCTTCGGCTTGCCGGTGGTGCCCGACGTGTAGAGCTGGATCGCGATGTCGCTCGGCGCCACCGCGACCTGCGGATCGTCGCCCGGCTGCGCGTCGCGCCAACTTGTGAAGTCCTGCCATTCCGGCGCGCCGCCTTCGGTGGTGATGATGTGGCGGACGCTCGGAATCTGGTCTTTCAGGCCGCGGACCTGATCGATGAATTCCGGGCCGACGAACAGGATCGCGGCCTTGCAGTCCTCGACGATGTAGGCGATCTCCGGTCCGGCCAGTCGCCAGTTCACCGGCGCCATCACCACCTTGGCCTTCATGGCGCCGGCCCACAGCTCGAAATACACGTCGCTGTTCTTGCCGAGATAGGCGATGCGCTCGTTCGGCTTGACGCCGCTGGCCGCCAGCGCGCGGGCGATCTGGTTGGTGTGGGCATCGAACTGCGCGAAGCTGGTGATGCGGCCTTCGAACTCGAACAGGATATCGTCGCCGCGGGTCTTGGCCTGCGCGCGGACGACATCGGCCAGCGTATTCGGCTCGGACGACGCGTTGGGCGCGGCTGTGCGTGTCTGCTCCTGAAGCTCGGACATGATCACTCCCTGGATGATTTTTTAGTTACTTGTGGTTGCGCAAAGTCTGCCGCGCTTCGCAGGCAAACACAAGCGGGAGGGAATGTCGCGGGAGGGAGCGCAAGGCCGTTGCAGAGCACAATCGCCAGAGCGATTGTGATCGCCACCAGCGCTCTGGGATACTGGATCCCGCGCATGCGCGGGGGATGACGTCGTTAGTTGGCTCGTGCGCGCGAGCCGAATTGCTCGGCCCGTCCGCTCGCACGACGTCATCCTGAGGTGCCGTCGCATCTGCGACGGCCTCGAAGGATGGGCCGCAGGCGCTCGCTGCTGTCATCCTTCGAGGCGCGCAAGAGCGCGCACCCCGGATCAAGTCCGGGGCAGGCTCTCAGGATGACGGCCGTGAACGTATCACCCCCGCTGCGCGCGGTCCTTTTCGTTCTGGGCCTTGATCGAGGCCCTGGCCTGTTCCCAGTCGTCGTTGCTCCAGTCGCGGAGCTGGTAGAAATTGCCGCCCATCGCCAGGCCCTGGGCGCCGTCCATGGCGATGGTTTCGCCGTTGATCCAGTCGCAACCGCCGGAGATCAGGAACACCGCGACGTTCTGCAGTTCCTCCATGGTGCCGACCCGGCCCATCGGATTCATCTTCACGGTGCGGGCGCCGGCCTCGTCGCCGGGCTTGATCCGCTTGCTCATGCCTTCGGTCGGAATTTCGCCGGGCGCGATGGTGTTGAGGCGGATGCCGTAGCGGCCCCATTCGGTGGCGAGTGACATCGTCATGGCGTGGATCGCCGATTTGCTCATCGCCGAGGGCACCACATAGGGGCTGCCGTTGCGTACCCAGGTGGTGGTGATCGACACCACATTGCCGCGATGGCCGCCTTCGATCCAGCGCTTGCCGACCGCGTGCGTCACGTAGAACGTGCCGTGCATCACGATGTTGGCGACGGCGTCGAAGCCGCGCGGCGACAGCTCTTCCGTCCGCGAGATGAAATTTCCCGCGGCGTTGTTGATCAGATCGGTGAGCGGGCCATCGGCCCAGATGGTCTCGACCATGTGGTCGACCGCGGCCGAGTCGCGGATGTCGACGCCGTAAGTCATCACCTTGCCGCCGAACTGGTCCATCAGTTCGGTCGCGGTGTCGTCGCAGACGCCCTTGCGGCGGCCGCAGATATGGACCTCGGCGCCGAGCTGCAGGAAGCGCGCGGCCATCGATTTGCCGAGCCCGGTGCCGCCGCCGGTGACGAGGATGCGACGGCCTGCGAGGAGCTGATCGGTGAACATGTCAGGTGCCCGGAAAAGTGGAAGGTGTTCGTTAATTAGGCGATTGACTAAATTCCGACAACGCTTTTCTGTAGCGCCGAAACACAAGCCACAACACATGCAGGGGAAATGGCCCGATGAATGATCGCGTTTCGATATCGGTGACGGACGGCGTGGCCGACGTCAGGCTGGTGCGGGCGGACAAGATGAATGCGCTCGACGCCGCGATGTTCGAGGCGCTGGTGGCCGCCACCGAGCAGCTGGCGCACGAGAAGGGCGTCCGCGTCGTGGTGCTGTCGGGCGAGGGCAAGGCGTTCTGCGCCGGCCTCGACATGGGGCGTTTTGCCGCGATGAAAGAAGGCGGCGGCAATGGAATTCCGGGAGGCGAATTTCGCGATCTCACCAGGCGCACCCACGGCCTCGCCAACGCGCCGCAGCAGGCGGTGTGGGGCTGGCGGATGCTGCCGGTGCCGGTGATCGCCGCGATCCACGGCGTCGCGTTCGGCGGTGGCTTCCAGCTCGCGCTCGGCGCCGATATTCGCCTGATGGCGCCGGACGCGCGGATGTCGATCATGGAAATCAAATGGGGCCTGGTGCCCGACATGGCCGGCACGCCGGTGCTGGCCTCGCTGGTGCGCGACGACATCCTGCGCGAGCTGACCTATACCGGGCGGATCTTCTCGGCGCAGGAGGCGCTGTCTTACGGTCTGGCGACCAGGATCGTCGACGATCCGCGCGCCGCGGCGCTGGAGATGGCGCGCGAGATCGCCGGCAAGAGCCCGGACGCGATCCGCGCCGCCAAGCGGATGCTCAACAACCTCTCGGTCGATCCGGGACCGGCGCTGATGGCCGAAAGCGTCGAGCAGCAGAAGCTGATCGGCTCGCCCAATCAGACCGAAGCGGTCCGCGCCAACATGGAGAAGCGCGCGCCGAATTTCGTCGACGGGTAGTTACACGTTCGACCGTCATCCTGAGGTGCTCGCCCGCAAGGGCGAGCCTCGAAGGATGCGAGACGTTTACTTGCGGCTCATCCTTCGAGGCTCGCTTCGCTCGCACCTCAGGATGACGGTTCCTCCTCACAACAAGAAGAAGACCATGAATCACCAACTCACTTACGGCATCATTAGCGGCGATCGCCATCGCTCGTTCGACGAGGTCGACGCGCGCGTGGCGCTGATCGCGGGCGGGCTGCAGAAGCTCGGCGTCAAGCCGGGCGACTGCGTCTGCGTGCTGATGCGCAACGACATCGCGTTTCTGGAATCCGCCTATGCGGTGATGATGCTGGGCGCCTACATGGTGCCGGTGAACTGGCACTTCAAGCCGGAGGAGGTGGCGTATGTGCTGGGCGATTCCGGCACCCGCGTGCTGATCGGCCACGCCGATCTGCTGCATCAGTCGGCCGGCGTGGTGCCGGCGAGCGTGACGATGCTGAGCGTGCCGACGCCGCCGGAGGTTGGCGCTAACTACAAGATCGATCCCGACCATCGCGCCGCGCCGCAGGGCGCGATCGATTTCGACGGCTGGCTGGCGCAGCAGGAGCCGTATGATGGTCCCGTGCTGCCGCAGCCGCAGAACATGATCTACACCTCGGGCACCACCGGCCATCCGAAGGGCGTCAAGCGCTTCGCGCCGACGCCGGACCAGGCGAAGAACGCCGAGGCGATGCGCGCGCTGATCTATGGGCTGAAGCCGGGGGCGCGCGCGCTGTGCCCCGGACCGCTGTATCACTCGGCGCCGAATTCGTTCGGCATCCGCGCCGGCCGGCTCGGCGGCGTGCTGGTGCTGATGCCGCGGTTCGAGCCGGAGGCGCTGCTGCAACTGATCGAGCGGCACAGGATCGATACCATCTTCATGGTGCCGACGATGTTCATCCGGCTGATGAAGCTACCCGAGGAGGTGCGGAAGACGTACGACGTCTCCTCGCTGCGCCATGTGATCCACGCGGCGGCGCCGTGCCCGGCGGACGTCAAGCGCGCGATGATCGACTGGTGGGGGCCGGTGATCTACGAATTCTACGGCTCGACCGAATCCGGCGCGGTGACCTTCGCGAGCTCCGACGACGCGCTGAACAAGCCCGGCACCGTCGGCAGGATCGCTCCGGGGGCGGAGCTGGTGTTCGTCGACGACGACAACAACGAAGTGCCGCAGGGCGAGATCGGCGAGATCTTCTCGCGGATCCCCGGCAATCCGGATTTCACCTATCACAACAAGCCCGAGAAGCGCGCCGAGATCGACCGGGGCGGTTACATCACCTCCGGCGACGTCGGTTATCTCGACGCCGACGGCTACGTCTTCATCTGCGACCGCAAGCGCGACATGGTGATCTCCGGCGGCGTCAATATCTATCCGGCCGAGATCGAGGCGGCGCTGCACGCGATTCCCGGCGTGCATGATTGCGCGGTGTTCGGGATTCCCGACGCCGAATTCGGCGAGGCGCTGATGGCGATGCTGGAACCGCAGCCCGGCGTGACGCTCGACGAGGGATATCTCCGCGATCAGCTCAAACACGTCCTCGCGGGCTACAAGATTCCCAAGCACATCGAGATCATGGCGCAATTGCCGCGCGAAGATTCCGGCAAGATCTTCAAGCGCCGGCTGCGCGATCCGTATTGGGCCAAAGCGGGGCGGGTGATCTAGCGGGCAGCGCTGGCGCGCGGCGAGACGGCTGCGATCCCGGTCGGGACGTGGACGTTCTGGCCGAGCGTGGCGCGGACCATCGGGTGTTAGTTGTCCCGCAATGCCGCGAGCATCGCCGTTTCGGCCTGGCCGCCGCCGTGCTCTCTGTGACGAAGCACACAGAACGACCGACGCGGCAGTTCGAACTGCACCTGGTGCAGGGCGCCTGCTGCAAGTGACGGCGCAATCACCAGATCGGAGATTGCGGTGGCGTAGTCCGAGCTTTCGACGGCAGCCCGAAGCGCCTCGTTGGACGGGAGTTCGAGCTTCACGTCGAGGCTCGACGGCTCGACGCCGGCGCCGCGCAGCGCGGCCTCGAACATCGATCGCGTCCCCGAGCCGCGCTCGCGCAACACCCAGCCGGTGGTCGTCAGCCCGCTCGCCGAAATCCGCGTTGCACCGGCCCATGGATGCCGCCTGCCGACCACGATCGCGAGGCTGTCGCCGTCGATGCGGTCGCCGGACAGCAGCGGATCGTCGACCTCGCCTTCGACCAGGCCGAGATCGGCGCGGCCTTCGCGCACCGCCAGTGCGACCTGCTCGGTATTGGCGATCGTCACCTGCAGCGCGATCCCCGGATAGGCGCGCTGGAACGCGAGCAGCCGCGGCGGCAGCCAGTAGTTGCCGATGGTCTGACTCGCGGCGAGGTTGAGCGCGCCGCGCCGCAGCCCGGCGATATCGTCGAGCGCCTGCGCGGCGGCACGGGCGCGGGCGACCACGGCGCGGGCTTCGCCGAGGAAATCGCGACCGGCCTGGGTCAACACGATGCCGCGGCCGACTCGATCGAACAGCTTGACGTCGTAACGCGCTTCCAGCGCGGCGATCGCCGCGCTGGTGGCCGACTGGGTGAGGTTCAGTCCGCTCGCGGCGCGGGTCATGTGCTGCTGCTCGGCGACCGCGATGAAGATGCGGAGCTGTTCCAGTGTCATCCATGCCATCCTGTGAGTTTGATCAGGCCCAGCGAGAGGCCCGAGATGAACAGGGCTGCGCACAGGCCGAGCAGCGCCGGGCGCAGGCCGCGCGCGGCCAGCTTGCGCAGATCGGTTTCGAGCCCCATCGCGGCCAGCGCCATCGACAGCAGGAAGCCGGTCGCGGCGACGATCCAGGTTTTGGCCTCGTGCGGGATCGCGATCACCTCGTTGACGCCGATCATCGCGACGAAGCCGAGCACGAACCACGGCATCGGTGGCGCGGCCCTGCCGGTCGCGGAGGGCTGATGCCGGGCGCGGGCGCGCGCCAGCAGTCCGAGACCGATCACCAGCGGCGCCAGCATCATCACCCGCGACAGCTTGGCGATGGTGCCGAACTCGCCGGCATCGTGGCCGGCCTGGAAGCTCGCGGCGACGACCTGGGCGATCTCGTGGATCGAGGCGCCGGTCCACAGTCCGAAGGCGCGGGCGTCGAGGCCGAGCATGTTCTGCAGCAGCGGCGTGCCGAGCATCGCAAGCGAGCCGAATACGGTGACGCAGGCGACCCCGTAGGCGACGTCCTCGTCGTCGGCGCGGGTCACGGTGTTGGTGGCGATGATGGCGGAGGCGCCGCAGATCGAGGTGCCGGCGGCGATCAGCTCGGCGAGCTTGCGGTCGACCCCGAGCATGCGCCCGAACCACACCGTGAAGCCGAAGGTCGCGAGCAGCGTCGCGGCGATGATCGCCACCCCTTCGCCGCCGACCTCGAGCAGTTGCGCGGTGGTGAGCTGCAGCCCGAGCAGGATGATGGCGAAGCGCAGCACCCGGCGCAGGCTGAACTTGACCCCCGGCACCGCCCATTGCGGCGTGCCGACGACATTATGCGCCACGATGCCGATCAGGATCGCCAGCAGCATCGGGCTGGCGCCGCTGATTGCCGGGATCGCGCGCAGCGTCAGCGCCGCCGCGGCGATCGCGGCCGTCAGCAACACGCCCGGCGCGACCGCCGCCAGATGCGGGCCGATCCGGGAGGGGCGGGAGCGCGGGTGCTGCGCTTCGGAGGGCGAGGTCAGGCTGTGCGAGGTCGGACTCATGGGGCGGGGCTCCTTTCGGGCCCATCTCAGGCTCCGCCGATCAATCATTCAAACGGATTATTTTTCTGATATCAATCGATGTAATCGATCGATAGCTCGGTTTTTGTGCCGCCTCGGGGAAGTGCAAAATCGCGGGAACCGGCTTGGCCGGGGTTCGTTGCCCTCCCGCATGGCGTGCTGCCGCGCTGTCTCTGCACGCGCATGCGAGATCCAAGCGGAGCACGCTCATGACCATGCTGGATGACGACACGGTTCAGTCGCGCAAATGGCTTTCCGGATTCGGCGGCTTCCTGCTGCGGGACTGGCCCTATGTGCTGATGCTGCTGCTGTCGCTCGGCGGCATCGCCTACACCAGCTTCACCGAAACCGGATTGTACTGGGTGCTGCTGACGCCGCTGATCGGCCTGGTGTGCGTGATCACGCGCTGGCCGCAGGTCGAGGGGCGCGACGAGCACATCCACCTGGTGGTGTCGCAGGCGCTGCATTGGGCCGCGGTGCTGGTCGCGATGGAGCTGATGTCGCTGCAGGTGCTGCGGCAGGTCACCGGCATCGCATCGCCGCTCAGCGTGCTGACGCTGCTGGCGCTCGGCACCTTCACGGCCGGACTGCATATCCGGTCGTGGAAGGTCTGCGTGGTCGGCGCCATTCTCGGCATCAGCGTGCCGGCGGTGGCGCTGATGCAGCAATCCGCGCTGCTGATTCTGCTGGTCGTCGCGGTGCTGGTCGCGATCGCGGTGCCGTTCTTCTGGGCGCGCATGCGCGAGCCGGCCGCCGCATCGCATCAGCTTCACCACGCACCCGCGACGAAATCCGAGCCGGTCGCGGCGCCGCCGGCCGCGCCGGTGTCGCAGACCCCGCTGTTCGAGCCGCCGGCTGCGACCACGCCGTTCCCGCAGCCGCCGCTGTTCGAGCCGGTGCCGCCGCCGACCCGCGTCGCGCCGGCCTCTGCCGCCGACGAATGCGACCCGGCCAACGCACCGATGAAG
Organism: Rhodopseudomonas sp. NSM; assembly: GCF_052445935.1. NCBI lineage: Bacteria > Pseudomonadati > Pseudomonadota > Alphaproteobacteria > Hyphomicrobiales > Nitrobacteraceae > Rhodopseudomonas > Rhodopseudomonas sp. NSM. Next base: position 258,810 of record NZ_JBQTCH010000003.1, read on the forward strand.
ATCGAGCCGGGCCAGCCCGACCGCGCCGGGCCCGACGCGACGCCGCCCGACGACGGCGAGCCGCGTCCCGACAACGTCCGCAATATGTTCGCCGGACGCTGACCGGGGCGGGCAGTGGCGGCGTTGAGGCGTCGCCCGTTTCTTGACCTTGCGTGCAGCGCAAAAAATTGCGACGTCTCGGGATGCCGGCAACATCCTGGAGCAGCATCGCGATGTCGTCCATGATCATGCCCACCGAGCCCGAAGCGCTGCCGAACCGCGCAGACGACGGCGCCGCGCTGGAGGCGGAAACCCGGCTGCGCAACGATATCCGGCTGCTCGGCCGGATCCTCGGCGACACCGTCCGCGACCAGGAAGGCGACGCGGTGTTCGATCTGGTCGAGGGCATCCGCCAGACCTCGATCCGGTTTCACCGCGACGACGACAAGACCGCGCGGCGCGAGCTCGAAGCGATTCTCGACGGCATGTCCGCCTCGGACACGGTGAAGATCGTCCGCGCCTTCAGTTATTTCTCGCATCTCGCCAACATCGCCGAAGACCAGAACAACATCCGCCAGATGCGCGCCGGCTCGACTGCCGGCTCGGCGCCGCGCGCGGGCATGCTGGCAAAGACGCTGGCGCATGCGCGCGAAGAGGGGATCGGCGCGCGCGAACTGCGCGACTTCTTCAGGACCGCTCTGGTGAGCCCGGTGCTGACCGCGCATCCGACCGAGGTGCGCCGCAAGAGCACGATGGACCGCGAAATGCAGATCGCGGCGCTGCTCGACGAGCGCGAGCGCGTCCAGCTCACGCCGGAGGAATGGGAGCAGAACGAGGAGCAGCTGCGCCGCGCGGTGGTGACGCTGTGGAAGACCAACCTGCTGCGCCGGACCAAGCTGACGGTGCTCGACGAAGTCACCAACGGGCTGTCGTTCTACGACTATTCGTTTCTGCGCGAGGTGCCGCGGCTGCATTGCTCGGTGGAGGATCAGCTCGGCGGCGGCGAGGGCGGCGGGCCCGAGGACGAACTGGCGAGCTTCCTGCGGATGGGAAGCTGGATCGGCGGCGACCGCGACGGCAATCCGTTCGTGACCGCGGAGGTGCTGCACGGCACGCTGCAGTTGCAGAGCGCGCGGGTGCTGCGGTTCTATCTCGACGAACTTCACGAACTCGGCTCCGAACTGTCGCTGGCCTCGCATCTGGTGTCGATCAGCGACGAGGTGCGGGCGCTGGCCGAGCGCTCTCCCGATCAGTCGCCGCATCGCCGCCACGAGCCTTATCGGCTGGCGGTGTCGGGGATCTATGCGCGGCTGGCCGCGACCGCGGCGAAGCTGAAGATCGACAGCGTCCGCGCCCCGGTCGGCGAGGCCGAGGCTTACGCGAGCGTGCAGGATTTCAAGGCCGATCTCGACGCCATCCACGCTTCGCTCACCAAGTACAATGCCGGCGTGATCGCGCGTGGCCGCCTGCGGCAGCTCCGCCGCGCCGCCGATTGCTTCGGCTTCCATCTCGCCAGCCTCGACATGCGGCAGAACTCGGCGGTGCACGAGCGCACCATGGCCGAACTGATGGAAGCGGCCCGGCCGGCCAGCGCCTATCTGGAAATCGGCGAGGACGCGCGGATCGCGCTGCTGACCGCCGAGCTGCGCAGCGCCCGGCCGCTGACCTCGATCTTCGTGAAATACAGCGACGAGACCGTCGGCGAACTCGCGGTGCTGCACGAGGCGGCGCGCGCGCACGCGATCTACGGCGCAGCCACCATCCCGCAATGCATCATCTCGATGACCAAGGGCGTCTCCGACCTGCTCGAAGTCGCGGTGCTGCTGAAGGAAGTCGGGCTGATCGATCCGTCCGGGCGCAGCGCGATCAACATCGTGCCGCTGTTCGAGACCATCGAGGATCTGCAGGCCTCCTCCGCGATCATGGACCGGCTGCTGTCGATCCCGGAATATCGCCGGCTGGTCGACAGCCGCGGCGGCGTGCAGGAGGTGATGCTCGGCTATTCGGACAGCAACAAGGACGGCGGCTTCGTCACCTCGGGCTGGGAGCTGTACAAGGCCGAGATCGGGCTGATCGAGATCTTCGAACATCACGGCATCAGGCTGCGGCTGTTCCACGGCCGCGGCGGTTCTGTCGGCCGCGGCGGCGGGCCGAGCTACGACGCCATCGTGGCGCAGCCCGGCGGCGCGGTGAACGGCCAGATCCGCATCACCGAGCAGGGCGAGATCATCACCAGCAAATATTCCAACCGCGAGGTCGGCCGCAACAATCTGGAGATCCTCACCGCGGCGACGCTGGAGGCGAGCCTGCTGCAGCCCAAGCGCGTCGCGCCGCAGCACGATTATCTCGAAGCGATGGAGCAGCTCTCGGCGCTGGCGTTCAAGGCCTATCGCGGCCTAGTCTACGAGACCGACGGTTTCGTCGAGTATTTCTGGGCGTCGACGGTGATCAACGAGATCGCCACGCTGAACATCGGCAGCCGCCCGGCGTCGCGCAAGAAGACCCGCGCGATCGAGGATCTGCGGGCGATCCCCTGGGTGTTCTCATGGGCGCAATGCCGCCTGATGCTGCCGGGCTGGTACGGCTTCGGCAGCGCGGTCGAGGCCTGGGTCGCGCAGCATCCCGACAAGGGTGTTTCGTTCCTGAACGCGATGTATCAGGAATGGCCGTTCTTCCGCACGCTGCTGTCGAACATGGACATGGTGCTGTCGAAGAGCTCGCTCGGCATCGCCTCGCGCTACGCCGAGCTGGTGCCGGACGAAAAGCTGCGGCAGGAGATCTTCGGCCGCATCCGCACCGAATGGCACGCCTCGGTCGACAGCCTGCTGGCGATCATGGGCCACGACAAGCTGCTGCAAGGCAACCCGCTGCTCGACCGCTCGATCCGCCACCGCTTCCCGTATCTCGACCCGCTCAACCACGTCCAGGTGCAGCTCCTTCGCGAGCACCGCACGCATGATCCGGACGAGCAGATTCTGCGCGGGATTCAGCTGACGATCAACGGCATCTCGGCGGGGTTGCGGAACAGCGGCTAGGCGATCACGGATCGCTGCGCTTTCCCGATCATCATCGGCTTCTTCCAGGAACCAACACTACGCTTCCACATTCTCCCGACGATAGCTCTTTGGCTCGTGGAGAATTCAATGGAACAATCTTTGGCAACCGGCGCGCGCGGCGACGTGTCAGTGACGCCCGGTGTGTCGTGGGCCGCGGTGGTTGCAGGGGCCGTCGTGTCCTGCGCGCTGACGCTGGTGCTGCTGGCATTTGGTGCCGGCGTGGGGTTCTCGGTGGTTTCGCCGTGGGGCTCGTCCGGCGTATCCGCGACGACTTTCAAGATCGGTACAGGCCTGTATTTCATCGTCATCGCGATGATCTCTTCGGCGGTCGGCGGCTATCTGGCGGGTCGGTTGCGTGCAACATGGGTCGGGGTCGCCTCGACCGAGATCACCTTCCGCGACACCGCCCATGGGCTGCTGGCGTGGGCGCTCGCGACTGTGGTAGGCGCCGCGCTTCTCGCCGCTCCAGCCAGCGCGCTGATCGGCGGGGTCGGCGCTGCGACATCGGCGGCGACATCGAGCGTCGCCTCGGCCGCGCAATCTTCCGGAGCGATGGACGGTTATGTCGATCAGTTGCTGCGGGCCGACTCGTCGGGCCAGGCGCAGGCCAATCCTGCAGACTCGCGTTCTGAATTGACGCGACTGCTGACCTCGTCGGTCGAGAGCGGCGACGGGCTGTCCGCCGCCGATCGCAGCTATGTCGCAAAACTGATCGCGAACAGAACCGGCCTCAGCCAGGCCGATGCCGAGCAGCGCGTCGATCAGGTAGTCGCCAGTCTGAAATCCAGCCTCGAGTCCGCACGCAAGGCCGGCCAGCAGATCTCGATCTGGCTGACATTGTCTCTCTTCATCGGCGCGTTGAGCGCCTGCCTCGCCGCGATGGAAGGCGGCGGAACACGCGACGGCACCTGGGGCAAACAGCCTGTGTTTCGTCGTCGTTCAACTGCAACCTAAGGAGTGAACTCATGCCAATTCTATTGTGGCTCGTCGGAATTCCGATTCCGCTCATCATCCTCATCATTCTGTTGACCTGAGAACGGGGAACGGGAACTGGGCGGCCTTCGGGCCGCCCTTTTTCTTGCGCTGTACCTGCGCCGCCACGCAGCTTCGCAACGGTCGGCTTTTTCAGCGGGCGATCGCCGCTCCACCTGACAGCAAGCCGACTTGCACTCAGATACCGTGAACACAATGATTGCTGCGAATTGGTAGGTGGGTAGTTGGCGCGTGCTGCGATTTTCAGCCGAGTGGCTACTAACTAATCAGGGCTCGGGGGCGATCAAACTTTAGTCAGGATGGTGGCGAGCGCGCCGACGGCGCTATTGAACGAGGGCCGATCCCGGCGACCGCGCGAGCGGTCGCAGTAGCGGCTTCAATTCAAGCGCGCGCGCTCGCCCGGCAGCTGCCGGAGCGACCCTGCCGATCAGTGGGGCACCGAGGTGGCGTCGATCGCGGCGGAGAAGGATGCGCCCCGATGTTGTATCTCCTGACTCATTACTGGATCTGGCTTGCAGCCGCATTCGCTGTCGGCGTTGTCACGCCGTTGCTGGCCGAGAAACTCGGTTGGTCGGCCGATCTGGAAAACTACTGGCTGCAGCGGATCGGTGTGGTGTTCGCGATCGCCGTGGTGCTGATCGTGGCACGGCTCGTGTCGGGCAGGCCCGAATTGATGCTGGAGGCGGGCGTCGGACTGGTCGCGGCCTATATCGTCGGTGGCATTGCCGGCGGCATTGCGCCGGGGCTGCTGCCGGCGCGGTTCGAGGGCTGGTGGGTCGGGCTGTTCGCGACCGGGGTGATTCTGCTGCTGTTCGGCATCACCACGATGCCGAAGATCGAGCCGGATCTGCGCGAGCGCGTCGCCGAGGTGGTGAAGAGCGCCGGCGCCGATCCGCTGAATTTCGACGTCAGCGGCCGCGACGTGTTGCTGCCGGACGATCTCGGCGCGAAGCGCGCGGTGCTGAGCGAGCAGATCGGGCAGGTCAATGGCGTGCGGCTGGTGTCCGAGGTCGAGGAGCTGAGCGGCGCGGCGCTGGCGGCGAAGACGGTGGCGAAGCTGCAGATCGAAGCCGCCGCGCAGGCTGAAGCCAAGGCCGAAGCAAAGGCTAAGGCGGAAGCCGAGGCGCGCGAGGCGGTGGAGAAGGCGGCCGCCGAGGGAGCCGCGCGGGAGGCCGCCGCCAAGGCGATCGCCGCCCGTGATGCGACGGCAAAACAGGCTGCCGCCAAGGCAAAGGCGGACGCCGAGGCGAAGGCCGAAGCCGACGCGATGGAAGCCGCGGCGAAGGCCGCCGCAGAGGTTGCCGCTTTGAAGGAAGCTGCGGCCAAGGAAGCCGCGGCCACGGAAGCCGCTGCCAAGGAAGCGGCTGCCAAGGAAGCGGCCGAGCAATCCGCCAGGCCGGCCGCGGTGGCGCCGCCGGCGACGGTCGCGCCGGCGCCGATCAAGACCGCCGACGCCGCCGGCACCGCATCGATGCCGTCGCTGGAATCCTGCCAGAGCAAATTGTCGACGCTGGCCGCGGCGGAGAAGATCAATTTCGCGCGCGGCAGCGCCGAGATCGCGCAGGCCTCATTGCCGGTGCTGAAGCAACTCGCGGAGGTGATCGCGCATTGCCCGGCGGCGACGATCGAAGTCGGCGGCCACACCGACTCCGCCGGCAAGAAGGCGGCCAACGACGCGCTGTCGAAGCGCCGCGCCGAAGCGGTCGCCGAAAATCTCACCAAGGCCGGGATCGGCTCGGCCAGCCTGATCGCGGTCGGCTACGGCGCGTCGAAGCCGCTCGCGAGCAACGCCTCCGCGGAAGGACGCGCGACCAACCGGCGGATCGAGTTCGTGGTGAAGTAACGACGCCCTTGCTCCCTCTCCCCGCTCTGCGCGGGGAGAGGGGTGGGGTGAGGGGCCGGGCAGGGCCTTTCCACATCTGTCGATGTTGATCGGGAGAGAACAGCGCGACCGGAGAGGGCGCGGGTGTAGCACGTCCGTGCCAGGCCCCTCACCCGACGCGGCCTCGCTTCGCGACGCCGCGTCGACCTCTCCCCGCAAAGGGCGGGGAGAGGTCAGCAGCCGCGCGGCGCGGCGGATTTGCTAGAGCGATCCCTGGTCCAGCCCAAGTCGTACTAGATCGCGTCCCAGTTGAAGATGTCGGCGGAGCGGTCGAGCTTGTAGAACGAGCCCTTCAGCGCCGGCATGCCGTGCTCGGCCAGCGTCTCGCAGGTCCAGCCGCCGTCGCGGTGCACCGAGCGGATCGGGCGCGACTGGCCCATCAGGAAGATCTCGTTCATCCGCACCGCGAAGATCTGGCCGGTGACGTCCTTCGCCGCATCGCCGAGCAGGAACACCGACAGCGGCGCGATCTTCTCGGGGCCCATCTGCTGCATCCGCGCGACGCGGGCCTTTTCGGCCTCGGTCTCGGTCGGAATGGTGCCGATCAGCCGCGACCAGGCGAACGGCGACACGCAGTTGGAGCGGACGTTGAAGCGCTGCATGTCGAGCGCGATCGACTTCGACAGGCCGACGATGCCGAGCTTGGCGGCCGCGTAGTTGGCCTGGCCGAAATTGCCGATCAACCCCGAGGTCGAGGTGAAGTGCACGAACGAGCCGCTCTCCTGCTCGCGGAACAAGCGCGCGGCCGCATGCGACACGTAGAACGAGCCCATCAGATGCACCTTGATGACCTGCTCGAAGGCGTCGATGCTCATGCGGTGGAAGATCGCGTCGCGCAGGATGCCGGCGTTGTTCACCACGCCGTCGAGCTTGCCCCAGGTGTCGACCGCCTGCTTGACGATCTTGCTGGCCGGCACCGCTTCCGCGACGCTCTCGAAATTCGCGACCGCAATGCCGCCTTCCTTCTTGATCTCCTCGACCACCTGCTCGGCCGGCGCGGCGTCGGTGCCCGAGCCGTCGGAGGCGACGCCCGGATCGTTGACGACGACCTTGGCGCCTTCGCGCGCCGCGAGCAGCGCGATCTCGCGCCCGATGCCGCGCCCCGCGCCGGTGACGATGATGACTTTGCCGTCCAGTGCCTTGGCCATGTGATGTGTCTCCTTTTTGTTTGTTGGTTGCGACTTGGCGGTCATTCCGGGGCGCGCGCAGCGCGAACCCGGAATCCCGAAATTGTGACGAAGAGAGATTCCGGGTTCGCTCACTGCGTGAGCGCCCCGGAATGACGCTTCGTTGTTTTGTTGTCGTCATGCGCGGGCTTGACCTGCGCATCCATCTCTTTCGGAAGATGGATTGCCGGGTCGAGCCCGGCAATGACGACAACAACTACGCGACGCCGGTGTTACTTCTCGTTCGTGAAGATGATCGTGCCGGACGCGGCGAACATGCCGCCGACGCCGTGGCAGACCGAGATTTTTGCGCCTTCCACCTGCGCCGGCGCGATGCCGCGCATCTGCCTCACGCTCTCCTGCAGCGCGTACATGCCGTACATGCCGGAGTGCATGTAGCTGAGGCCGCCGCCGTTGGTGTTGAGCGGCAGCTTGCCGCCGGGGCGGGTGTTGCCGTCGGCGATGAACTGGCCGGTCTCCTCATAGGGCATGAAGCCGAGGTCGCCGAGGCCGAACAGCGGCAGATGCGCGAAGGCGTCGTAGATCATCAGATGATCGACGTCGGCATGGCTGATACCAGCCTCGCGGAACGCGGTCGGCCCCGCGACCTTGAAGGCGCGCGACGAGTTGAAGCTCTCCATCTGGCTGACCATCGGCGTCTCGACGCTCTCGCCGGTGCCGAGCACATAGACCGGCTTGTGCGGAAAGTCCTTGGCGCGGTCGGCCGAGGTCATGATCAGCGCGCCGCCGCCGTCGGTGACGAGGCAGCATTGCAGCAGCCGGAACGGGTAGGCGATCATCCGCGAGTTCAGTACGTCCGCGACGGTGATCGGGTCCTTCATCATCGCGCGCGGATTCTTCGCGGCCCATTCGCGCTGCACCACGGCGACCATCGCGAGCTGCTCGTGGGTGATGCCATGGGTCTTCATGAAGCGCAGCACCGGGATCGGGAACTGGCTCGGCGGCCCGTAGATGCCGTAGGGCGCCTCGAACTGGCCCTGCAGGCTGTCGGCGGGGATCGAGCGCGGCAATTTGCCGATCATCGACTTGCCGCTCTCGGCGTGGGTGATCAGCACGGTCTTGCACAGCCCGGCTTCGATCGCCGCGGCGGCGTGGCGGACGTGCAGCATGAACGAGCAGCCGCCGACCGAGGTGCCGTCGACCCATGTCGGTGTGATGCCGAGATAATGCGCGATCTGCTGCGGGCTCTCGACCGCGGTGGCGATGCCGTCGATGTCTGACGGCTTCAGCCCGCAATCCGCCATCGCGTTGAGCGCGGCGTCGGCGTGGAGCTGGATCTGCGACATGTCGGGAATGACGCCGAGCTTGGTGGTCTCGGCGGCGCCGACGATGGCGACCTGATTGCGACGCATGGTGCTTACCCCTTCGCCGGACGGAATTGCGGAAGGGTGAGATTGTCGTCGATTTTCTGGAAGGTGACTTCGAGCTTCATGTCGAGCTCGAGCGCCTCCGGGGTCTGCGGACAATCGAGGATGTTGCTCATCATCCGCGGGCCTTCTTCCAGCTCCACCACCGCGATGGCGTGGGGTTCGGTGAAGCCGGGCGCCAGCGGGCGGTGATTGATGACGTAACTGTATAGCGTGCCCTTGCCGGAGGCCTTGAAAACGCTGACGCCGCGCGAGCCGCATTTCGGGCAGAACGGCCGCGGCGGGAAATACGCATGCTCGCAGGAATCGCAGCGCTGCAGGCGCAGTTCGCCCTGCCTGGCGCCGTCCCAATAATGCTGGGTTTCCGGGGTGATCTTCGGGCGTGCGCGCGCTGGTTCGGCCATCGTCTTTTGTTCTCTCCCTGAGCATTCGGCTTGTGAGCCGATCGGTTCCGGGCCTTGATGCGACATCGACCGGCCAGCGTCAACACGCGCCCGGCGCGTGCCCGTGTGCGCAAAACGTATTCCGGCGCGCGAACAATCAGCGCTGTTGCGCATGGCCAAACCTCGGACTCCGCGCTACAGGAGATGCAAATCAGACCTCAATTCGGCGAAGCCGGCGCGTGCTGACCGACGCGGTCGGCCGGCCTTCCAGCGGAACAGACGCCATGACGAAACTGCCCACGCTCGCAGCCCTCGCCGCCGATCTCGACGCCGGCCGCATCACCGCGCGCAAACTGGTCGAGGACTGCCTGGCGCGGATCGACGACGCGGCCGGGGAGGGCGCGCGCGCCTTCATCCATGTCGATCGCGATGCGGCGTGCGAGGCCGCGGAGGCGATGGACAAGCTGCGCGCGATCAAGGCGGCGCCGTCGCCCTATGCCGGCATTCCGGTTTCGATCAAGGACCTGTTCGATATCAGGGGCCAGGTCACCCGCGCCGGCTCGCGCGCGCTCGACGACAACCCGCCGGCGGAGGCCGACGCGCCGGCAGTGGCGCGGCTGCGGCGCGCCGGCTTCGTGGTGATCGGCCGCACCAACATGACCGAGTTCGCCTATTCCGGCATCGGCATCAATCCGCATTACGGCACGCCGAAAGCGGCCTATGGCCGCGACGTCGGCTTTGTGCCGGGCGGCTCGTCCTCGGGCGCCGCGGTCTCGGTCGCCGACGGCATGGCGCATGCGGGCCTCGGCACCGACACCGGCGGCTCGTGCCGGATTCCGGCGGCGTTCAACGGCATCGTCGGCTACAAGCCGTCGCAGCAACGCGTGCCGCGCGACGGCGCGGTGCCGCTGTCGTTTTCGCTCGACAGCATCGGGCCGCTGGCGCGCAGCGTCGCCTGCTGCGCGGCAATCGACGCCGTGCTCGCCGACGAGCCGATCCTGCCGCTGGTGCCGCGGCCGCTGAAGGGCCTGCGGCTCGCGGTGCCGACCACGGTGGCGCTCGACGAACTCGATGAAGCAGTGAGACTCGCGTTCGAGCGCGCGCTGAAGACGCTCGCGGGCCACGGCGCGATCATCGAGAAGATCGAGGTGCCGGAGTTCAACGACGTGGCGCCGCTCAGCGCCAAGGGCGGCCTCACCGCGGCGGAGAGCTACGCCTGGCATCGCTATCTGATCGTGGCGCAAGGCGACGTCTACGACCCGCGGGTGCGCGAGCGCATTTTGCGCGGCGAAACGCAGTCGGCAGCGGAGTACGTCGACACGATCCTCGCGCGCAAATCGCTGATCGCTCGCGCGACCGCGCGGCTCGCGCCTTACGACGCAATGGTGATGCCGACCACGGCTAATCTCGCGCCGAGCATCGCCGAGCTCGCCGACGACAAGGCGTTCACCAAGGCCAATCTTCTGGCGCTGCGCAACTGCACGCTGATCAACATGATCGACGGCTGCGCGATCTCGCTGCCGTGTCATCAGGGCGACGAGCCGCCGGTCGGACTGATGATCGCCGGCGTCAACGGCGCCGATCGCGACGTGTTCGAAGTGGCGGCGGGCGTCGAGGCGGTGATCAATGGCTGAACTCGCTTTCACGCTCGAAGCTTCGGGCAAGCGCGCGCCGCTGTCGCTGCCGATCACCCAGGCGGTGATCGCCGGCTGGACCGGCCGCGATCCGGTGGCGCGCGACAGGCATATCGTCGAGCTCGAAGCGCTCGGCATCGCGCGGCCGGCCTCGACGCCGATCTATTACCGGGTCGCCGCCGCGCGGCTCACCACCGCGGGCGCGATCGAAGTGTCGGGCAGCGATTCGTCCGGCGAAGTCGAGTTCGTGCTGATCGGCCATGGCGGCCGCATCCTGGTCGGCGTCGGCTCCGACCACACCGACCGCAAGGTCGAGGCCTATGGCGTGACGGTGTCGAAGCAGATGTGCGACAAGCCGGTCGCGCCGGAGCTGTGGGACTTCGCCGAGCTCGAAGCGCATTGGGACCGCATCGTGCTGCGCGCCTTCGCCACCATCGGCGGCGAACGCGTGCTCTATCAGGAAGGCACGCTCGACCACATGCTGCCGGCCCGCGACCTGGTTTCGCGCGGCTTCGGCGACGGCGGCCTGCCGGACGGCACCGCGATGTTCGGCGGCACCTTCGCGGCCAAGGGCGGCATCCGCCCGGCGTCGCGGTTCGAGTTCGAGATCGACGACCCGGTGCTGGGGCGTGTGATCCGGCACGGCTACGACGTCGTCGAGCTGCCGATTCTGGGGTGAGACGCTGAGGCGCGTGCGCGTGGCACGTCCTTCGCCAGTGCACGTCATTCCGGGGCGCCGCGCAGCGGCGAACCCGGAATCCAGAGGTTGGGACGAACGCCAACGGTGCAGAACAGCCTGAGGTTCCGGGTTCGCGCTACGCGCGCCCCGGAACGACAGTGCTAAGCGGGCATCATGCGACGCCTCACACCTTCGCCTTCGCCACGCTGAACGTCGCATTGGCGCGGGCGCAGCGGGCGCCGTCGGCGGTGACGAAACATTGCACGACGCAGAGCGATGCGCCGAGCTTGATCACCTCGGGTTCGAACTGCAGCCATTGCCCTATCTTCGCCGAGCCGAGGAAGTCGATCGCCAGCGATGCGGTGAGCAGCCGCTCGCCGCCGCCGAGCCTGTGGGCGCAGCTGTAGCCCATCGCGGCATCGGCCAGCGCGGCGATCAGCCCGCCATGGGCGAGGCCGCGCGAATTGGTGTGGGCATCGCGGATGCGCAGGCCGAGCATCACCGCGTCAGCCGTGGTCCTCGAGTAGATCGGCTCCCACGGCGCGGTGAGGGGACTCGGCCGGGTGTGGCGGGCGAAGCCCGCGGGGATGTCGGGCGTTTCGGCGTGGTCGGCTTCGGTCATGCAAGCGCTCGCGTTGAACAAGCGCATTTGACCGCACGCGCATCGCCGCTGCAACGCCGACAAAGTTTGAAGCGTGGTTTGAAAGGGTGTTTGAAACTTCGCCGGTCATAGACGTACAACAACAAACGTCATTCCGGGGCGCGCGCGCAGCGCGCGAACCCGGAATCCAGACGTTCATGGCATCTCGGGATTCCGGGTTCGCTCACTTCGTGAGCGCCCCGGAATGACGTGCGTGAGGGGGATGCTTACGTGGTACCTAATCAGTACGGCAGCCCGACGTAGTTCTCGGCCAGCGAGGTGGTCGCGGCCTGCGAGCTGATCAGGTAGTCGAGCTCTGCGGTCTGAATGCGCTGGGAGAAGGCGTCGCTGTCGGGGAAGCGGTGCAGCATCGAGGTCATCCACCACGAGAACCGCTCGGCCTTCCACACCCGCCGCAGCGCGTTGGCCGAATACGCGTCGATCCCGGCTTCGGATTTCTCGCCGTAGAATTCGCGGAAGGCGCGCGACAGATAGTAGACATCGCTGGCTGCGAGGTTGAGGCCCTTGGCGCCGGTCGGCGGCACGATGTGGGCGGCGTCGCCGGCGAGAAACAGCCGGCCGAACCGCATCGGCTCGGCGACGAAGGAGCGCAGCGGCGCGATGCTCTTCTCGATCGACGGCCCGGTGACCAGCCTGCCGGCGGCTTCCGGATCGAGCCTGTGCTTCAGCTCGTCCCAGAACCGCTCGTCGCTCCATTGCGCGACGTCGTCGGAGAGCGGGCACTGCACGTAATAGCGGCTGCGCTGCGTCGAGCGCATCGAGCACAGCGCGAAGCCGCGGTCGTGGTTGACGTAGATCAGCTCGTGCGACACCGGCGGCGTATCCGACAGCACGCCGAGCCAGCCGAACGGATACACCCGCTCGAAGCACTGCACCGCGCCGGCCGCGCTCTGGCGCGACACGCCGTGGAAGCCGTCGCAGCCGGCGATGAAATCGCAGGCGAGTTCGTGGCTGACGCCGTCCTTGACCCAGCGCACCTTCGGCCCGTCGCCGTCGAAATCGTGCAGGCTGACATCGGCGGCGTCGTAGATGGTGGTGAGGCCGGCTGCCTTGCGTGCCGCCATCAGGTCGCGCGTCACCTCGGTCTGGCCGTAGACGGTGACGTGCTTTCCGCCGGTGTTGCCGGCGAGATCGATGCGGTGGCGCTTGCCGGAGAATGCGATCTCGAAGCCGTCGTGCACCAGCCCTTCCTGATGCAGCCGCGCGCCGACCCCGGCTTCGTCGAGCATGCCGACCAGGCCCTGTTCCAGCACCCCGGCGCGGATCCGCGACAGCACATAGTCGGGGTCCTTGCGCTCGAGAATCACGGCGTCGATGCCGTAAGTGTGCAGCAACTGGCCGAGCAGCAGACCCGATGGTCCGGCGCCGATGATGGCGACTTGCGTCCGCATGCGCGTTCCCCGCAGGTTGGTTTGTCGCTTGGTTAAGGGACCGGGGCGGCGGCGTCCAGTTGTCGTCCGCTGTCTACCAGCTATTACAAGGCGGTCACTTGCATTGGGGGTTGTAACCGATAACAATGCAAGGAAATGGCCGATAGAGCCGCCCAAGGGAGAAGACACGATGAGAAAGACTCTGCTCGCGCTGCTGCTCGCAGCGGGCGTGACGCCTGTCCTGGCGCAGGCCGCCTCGGCGCAGGACAAGACCGTCAACTGGAAGGTCTCGTTGTGGGTGCCGCCGGCGCATCCGCTGGTGCCGGCGACCAAGGATTGGGCTGCCGACATCGAGAAGGCCTCGGGCGGCACCATCAAGATGGCGGTGTTCCCCTCCGAGCAGCTCGGCAAGGCGTTCGACCATTACGACATGGCGCGCGACGGCATCGCCGACGTCACCTACGTCAATCCCGGCTACCAGCCCGGCCGCTTCCCGATCGTCTCGGCGGGGCAGCTTCCGTTCGTGTTCAAGGACGGCAAGAAGGGAACGCTGGCGTTCAACGAGTGGTACCAGAAATATGCGCCGACCGAGATGAAGGACACCAAGCTGTGCTTCGCCTTCATTCACGATCCGGGCGCGCTGCACGGCAAGAAGAAGGTGGTGCTGCCGGCCGACATGAAGGGCCTCAAGGTGCGCCCGGCGCAGTCGACCATCGGCGAGATGGTGAAGCTGTTCGGCGGCACCAACGTCCAGGCCTCGGCGCCGGAATCGCGCGACGCGCTGGAGCGCGGCGTCGCCGACGAGATCACCTTCCCGTGGGGATCGGTGTTCCTGTTCGGCATCGACAAGGTGGTCAAGTATCACATGGACGTGCCGCTGTACTCGACGGTGTTCACCTACAATATCGGCCTGAAGGCCTATAACGCGCTGTCGCCGGGCCAGAAGAAGATCATCGACGACCATTGCACGCCGGAATGGGCCTCCAAGGTCACCGACCCGTGGGTCGACTTCGAGGCCAACGGCCGCACCAAGATGAAGGCGCTGGAAGGCCACGAGGTCTATCCGCTGACGCCCGAGCAGCTCGCCGAATGGAAGAAGGCGACCGAGCCCTTGCACCAGAGCTGGGCCGAGGCGGTGAAGAAGGCCGGCGGCGACGCAGCCGCGATCGACGGCGAGCTCAAGGCGGCGCTGAAGAAATACGACGCCGGGCTGTGATACGCCGAACTGTCGTCATTCCGGGGCGCGGGCGCAGCTCGCGAACCCGGAATCCAGACGTTCGGGGCACCTTGAGATTCCGGGTTCGCGCCCGACGGCGCGCCCCGGAATGACTTCCCCTCCGTGACGACCACGCTGGCCATGAACGCCCCATGACCTCCGATTTCGACAGACTGACGAATCGTCTGCCCGGCGCGCTGCCGACGCGGCGGTTTCCGAAGAACGGCATGGATCGCTTCATCGACGTGATCGAATGGATCGCGGCGTTCTTCGTCGGCGTCGTGGCCCTGAACACCTTCCTCGCGGTGTTCATGCGCAAGTTCTTTTCGGTGACGATCCCGGACTACTACAATGTCGGCCAGTTCCTGCTCGGCATTCTGATCTTCTGGGGCATCGCGGCCACCAGCTATCGCGGCACCCACATCACCGTCGACCTGCTGTGGGGCAATGTCGGCGCCCGGGCGCAGCGCTGGATCGACGTGTTCGCGACGCTGGTGCTGCTGTTCGTGGTCACGGTGCAGACCTACACGCTGTTCGACAAGGTGGTGACGACCAGGGCCGACGGCATCGTCACCATGGACCTGCAAATGCCGATCTGGCCGTTCTTCCTCGTCGCCTGGCTCGGCGACGTCGCGGCGGTGGTGCTGATCGCGATCCGCACCTGGCGGCTGATCTTCCATCCGGATGAACTGCACGATCCCAAATTCAAGCCGGTGGAATGACGATGGACAACGATGCGGTGGCGCTGATCGGTTTCGTCAGCCTGTTCGCCCTGATGCTGCTGCGCGTGCCGATCGGCATGGCGATGGGGCTCGTCGGCATCACCGGCTTCGGCTATCTCACCGGCTTCGAGCCGGCGCTGAAGCTGGTCGGCCAGACCACGATGCGCACGGTCACCGATTATTCCTTCGGGGTGATCCCGATGTTCCTGCTGATGGGCGCCTTCGTCTCGGTGTCCGGCATCAGCCGCGAGCTGTTCCGCGCCGGCTACACCTTCGTCGGGCATTGGCGCGGCGGCCTCGGCATCGCCACCATCGCGGCCTGCGGCGGCTTCGCGGCGATTTCCGGTTCGTCGGTGGCGACCGCGGCGACGTTCTCCTCGGTCGCCTATCCGGAGATGCGCCGCTACAACTATCCGCAGTCGTTCTCGACCGGCGTGATCGCGGTCGGCGGCACGCTCGGCGCGATGCTGCCGCCATCGACGGTGCTCGCGGTCTACGGCATCATCACCCAGCAGGACATCGGCAAATTGTTCATGGCCGGCATCGTCCCCGGGCTGCTCGCGATCATGATGCACATGATCACCATCGCGGTGATCGGCCTGGCGCGGCCGGGCTATCTGCCGACCGGCCCGCGCAGTTCGTGGCGCGACCGGTTGCTGGCATTTCGCGACGTCTGGTCGCCGCTGCTACTGTTCATCTTCGTGATCGGCGGGCTGTATGGCGGGTTCTTCATCCCGACTGAAGCCGGCGCGGTCGGCGCCGTCGGCGCCTTCCTGATCGGCATCGCGCGCGGCAAACTGACCCGCGACGGCATCCTGCAATCGCTGTTGCAGGCGACGCGCACCGCGGCCGCGGTGTTCACCGTGCTGATCGGCGCCTTGTGCTTCGGCTATTTCCTCACCATCACCCAGACCCCGCAGGCAATCACCGAATTCCTTACCGGGCTCGGGCTGGGGCCCTACGGCGTGCTGGCGCTGATCCTGGTGATGTATCTGGTGCTCGGCTGCGTGATGGACGCGATGGCGATGGTGATCCTCACCGTGCCGATCGTGTTTCCGGTGGTCACCGCACTCGGCTTCGATCCGATCTGGTTCGGCGTGATCGTGGTGGTGACGGTCGAGCTCGGACTGATCTCGCCGCCGGTCGGGATGAACGTGTTCGTGATCAAGAGCGTGATCAAGGACGTCAGCATGGGCACCGTGTTCAAGGGCGTGGCGCCGTTCGTGGTCACCGACGTGATCCGGCTGATCATTCTGATCATGTTTCCGCTGCTGGCGACCTGGCTGCCGCAACGCATGGTAGGATGACCCGATGAAACCCGTGCTCGAGACCCGTTACGTCTTCACCATCACGGCGCGGATCGGCGAGGTGATCTCGGCCGGCGACACCGGCGCCGGCGTGCGCCGGGTGATTCCGGTGATCGGCGGCGAGGTCAAGGGCGAGGGCATCAGCGGCCGTGTGCTGGCGTCCGGCGCCGACTTCCAGATCATCCGGCCGAACGAGTTGATCGAGCTCGAGGCCAAATACGCGTTCGAGACCGACGACGGCGCCGTGGTCTATGTCGAGAATGTCGGCATCCGTTTCGGGCCGGTCGACTTGCTGCAGAAGCTGAAGCGCGGCGAGCCGGTCGACCCGAAGCTGATCTATTTCCGGACCCGGCCGCGATTCGAGACCGGGCATCCGAACTATCAGTGGCTGACCACGCATCTGTTCATCGGATCCGCCGCCCGCCACGCCGACCGCGTCGTGGTCGACGTGCATCAGGTGCTGTGAAATTCTACAAATAACCCTCTCCCCTCGTGGGAGAGGGTGGCTTCGCGCAGCGAAGCCGGGTGAGGGGGCCGCGGGCACGGCGTTCGCGGCGCCCCCTCATCCGGCGCGGACTGCGTCCGCGCCACCTTCTCCCACGAGGGGAGAAGGAGAGGACGATCGCGGCCACTCTTTGCGCCAACCAACCGTCTCCCACGTGGGGAGAAGGAAGACGCCGCGCCTGTGGCCGCACTCCACCCCGGCGAACTGCGTTCTCCGACCCTCCCCCTCCAGGGGAGGGCGATCAGCATCGGTCGCTGCAAGTTTCATTTGCGATCGCGTCCGACCGCATTGACTCCCGCCGATTTCGTTATAGTCTATAACTATTCTGCACAGGACGTAATAAGTGCTCACAGGAAACGCCCCCGCCGCAACGCTCGCGGACCCCTCGACGCTTGTCGTCGATACCGTCGGCCAGGTGCTGACGATCGGCCTCAACCGCGCCAGGAAACGCAACGCGCTCAACGACGGCCTGATGGCCGCGCTGAAGGATTGCTTCACAGACATTCCCGACGAGATCCGCGCCGTGGTGATTCACGGCATCGGCGATCACTTCTCCGCCGGGCTCGATCTCTCCGAATTGCGCGTGCGCGACGCCACCGAAGGGCTGGTGCATTCGCAGACCTGGCACCGGGTGTTCGACAGGATTCAGTATTGCCGCGTGCCGGTGATCGCGGCGCTGAAGGGCGCGGTGATCGGCGGCGGGCTCGAGCTCGCCTGCGCCGCGCATATCCGCGTCGCCGAGCCGTCGGCCTACTACGCGCTGCCGGAAGGCAGCCGCGGCATCTTCGTCGGCGGCGGCGGATCGGTGCGGCTGCCGCGGCTGATCGGCGTGGCGCGGATGGCCGACATGATGCTGACCGGCCGGGTGTATTCCGCCGCCGAAGGCGTCGTCCACGGCTTCTCGCAATATCTCACCGACGGCGGCTCCGCCTACGACAAGGCGATCGAACTCGCTGATCGCGTCGCCCAGAACGCGCCACTGACCAATTTCGCGGTGCTGCAGGCGCTGCCGATGATCGCCGAGGCCAATCCGCAGACCGGGCTGCTGATGGAATCGCTGATGGCGACGGTGGCGCAGAGCGATCAGGAAGCCAAGAACCGGATTCGCGACTTTCTCGATCACAAGACCGCAAAGGTTAAACCGACCTGAGATGGGCGCCATGAACAACTCGGCCATGACCAACCCGACTGGACGCGCCGGAGAGGTGGGGCACCTCGATCCTCATCCGCTGCGCGACATTTCGTTCGGCGACATCGGGATCGCCACCGATCGCCGCCCCGACGGCACCATCTACGTCCGCTCGACGACGACGCTGTCGGACTATCCGGTGCGGATCACCGACCGCTTGCATCATTTCGCCGAAACCGCGCCCGATCGCGTGTTCATGGCCGAGCGCGACGCCGACGGCGGCTGGCGCAGGATCAGCTACGCCGGGATGCTCAGCGCCGCAAAGAAGATCGCCTCGGCGCTGCTGGCGCGCGGGTTGTCGGCGGAACGGCCGGTGATGATCCTGTCCGGCAATTCGATCGACCACGCGCAGGTGATGTTCGGCGCGCTGTATGCCGGCGTCGCGGTGTGTCCGGTGTCGCCGCCCTATTCGCTGGTGTCGAAGGATTTCGGCAAGCTGCGCTACATCGTCGGATTGCTGACGCCCGGTCTGATCTTCGCCGACGACGTGACGCCGTTCGCGCCGGCGATCCTCGCCACGGTGCCGAGCAATGTCGAGATCGCGGCGACGCGCGGCGAGGTGGAAGGGCGGCGCGTCACCTCGCTCGACGAATTGCTGAACACGCCGGAGCATCCGGGGCTTGCCGCCGCGCATGATGCGATCGGCCACGACACCATCGCCAAATTCCTGCTGACGTCGGGCTCCACCGGCAATCCCAAGGCAGTGATCAACACCCAGCGGATGATCTGCGCCAACCAGGTGATGATCCGCGAGGCGATGGCGTTCCTGAAGGACGAGCCGCCGGTGATCGTCGACTGGCTGCCGTGGAACCACACCTTCGGCGGCAATCACAATATCGGGCTGACGCTGTTCAACGGCGGCTCGATGTATATCGACGACGGCAAGCCGACGCCGGCCGGCATCGCGGCGACGATCCGCAACCTGCGCGAGATCGCGCCCACGGTGTATTTCAACGTCCCCAAAGGTTACGAATCGCTGCTGCCGGTGCTGCGCGAGGACGCGCAGTTGCGGAAGATGTTTTTCAGCAAACTGCATGCGATGTTCTTCTCCGGGGCCAGCCTGGCCGCCCATGTCTGGAAGGGGCTCGACGAGGTCGGCGCGCAGGAGACCGGCGCGCGGGTGCCGATGCTGACCGGCCTCGGCGCCACCGAGACCGCGCCGTTCTTCATGTCGGTGACGCCGCAGACGAGCCGCTCGGGTCACGTCGGCCTGCCGGTGCCCGGCAACGAGGCCAAGCTGGTGCCGAACAACGGCAAGCTGGAAGTCCGCGCCCGCGGCCCGAACATCACGCCCGGCTATTGGCGCGCGCCCGAACTCACCGCCAAGGCGTTCGACGAGGAGGGATTCTACAAGCTCAACGACGCGCTGAAGCCGGTCGACCCCAACGATCTCACCGCGGGCTTCGATTTCGACGGCCGCATATCGGAGGATTTCAAGCTCGCCTCGGGCACCTGGGTCAGCGTCGGTCCGCTGCGCGCGAAGTTCATCGCCGCCTGCGCGCCGCTGGTCCGCGACGTGGTGATCGCCGGGCTCGACCGCGACACGGTGTCGGCGCTGGCGATCCTCGACGCCGACGGCTGCAAGCTGATCAATCCGACGCTGCAGCTCGACGACCTCGCCGGCATGGCGTCGGACGAACTGATCCGCGATGCGTTTCGCGCGCGGCTGCAACGGCTGCTGACGCAGGCGACCGGCTCGTCGACGCGGATCACCCGGGCAATCCTGCTGGACGAGCCGTTGTCGATCGACAAGGGCGAGGTCACCGACAAGGGCTCGGTCAACCAGCGCGCGGTGCTCGAGCATCGCGCCGCGCTGATCGCCGACCTCTACGCCGACCCGCCGCCGGCGCATGTGATCGCGGTGGGGTAGGGCGGGCCGCATGACCTCAGTGGTTGCCATTCCGGGGCGCGCGCAGCGCGAACCCGGAATCCATAACCCCAGCAGGGAGTATGGATTCCGGGCCCGCACCAAGAGGTGCGTCCCGGAATGACGAACGTAAAGTTTGCGTATGAATATTGAGCCGGGTGCCGACAATGATGCTCACCAACCGCCGTGACGTTCAGATCCAGTGGGGCGATTGCGACCCGGCGAACATCGTCTACTACCCGCGCTATTTCGCGATGTTCGACGATTCGACGTCGAGCCTGTTCGAGGCCGCGGGCTGTTCGAAGCGGGACATCATCAACGTCTACGGGCTGGTCGGCATACCGATGGTCGACACCCGCGCCAAGTTCTACGTTCCGTCGAGCTATGGCGACTGGATCACGATCGAGAGCCGGATCGAGAAGTTCAATCGCTCGAGCTTCGAGGTCACCCATAAGGTCACCAAGGGCGAGGCGCTGGCGATCGAGGCGTTCGAGACGCGGGTGTTGGTCGGCCGCGATCCGGCCGATCCGGCCAGGCTGAAGTCCACGGCGGTGCCGGCGGAGATCATCGAGAAATTCATGCGGGGCTGACTCGCGGCCCGGTATGCCGTAAAGAAGACGCGGCAAGATCAGGCCGAAGGGCCGGCTGCACAACAAGAGGGAGGAGAAGCACATGAACAGGTTCAAGCTATCCGCTGCTGCGTTCGCCGTGGCGATCGCGCTGCCGGCGATGTCCGGCGCTGCGCTCGCCGAAACCAATGAAATCACCGTGGGCATCACCGTCACCACGACGGGCCCTGCCGCGGCGCTCGGCATTCCGGAGCGCAACGCGCTGGAATTCGTGGCCAAGGAAATCGGCGGTCACCCGATCAAGATGATCGTGCTCGACGACGGCGGCGATCCGACCGCGGCGACCACCAACGCGCGACGCTTCGTCACGGAATCCAAGGCCGACGTGATCATGGGCTCGTCGGTGACGCCGCCGACCGTGGCGGTCTCCAACGTCGCCAACGAGGCGCAGGTGCCGCATATCGCGCTGGCGCCGCTGCCGGTCACGCCGGAGCGGGCGAAGTGGTCGGTGGTGATGCCGCAGCCGATCCCGATCATGGGCAAGGTGCTCTACGAGCACATGAAGAAGAACAACATCAAGTCCGTCGGCTACATCGGCTATTCCGACAGCTATGGCGATCTGTGGTTCAACGACCTGAAGAAGCAGGGCGAGGCGATGGGCCTCAAGGTCGTCGCCGAGGAGCGCTTCGCGCGACCTGATACTTCGGTCGCGGGCCAGGTGCTGAAACTGGTCGCCGCCAATCCCGACGCGATCCTGGTCGGTGCGTCCGGCACTGCCGCGGCGCTGCCGCAGACGGCGCTGCGCGAGCGCGGCTACAAGGGACTGATCTATCAGACCCACGGCGCGGCCTCGATGGACTTCATCCGGATCGCCGGCAAATCCGCCGAGGGCGTGCTGATGGCGTCGGGTCCGGTGATGGATCCGGAAGGCCAGGACGACAGCGCGCTGACCAAGAAGCCCGGCATGGCGCTGGTGAAGGTCTACGAGGAGAAGTACGGCCCCAACAGCCGCAGCCAGTTCGCCGGCCATTCCTACGACGCCTTCAAGGTGCTGGAGCGCGTGATCCCGGTGGCGCTGAAGACCGCCAAGCCCGGCACGCAGGAATTCCGCGACGCGATCCGCAAGGCGCTGCTCACCGAGAAGGACATCGCGGCGAGCCAGGGCGTCTACAATTTCACCGAAACGGATCGCTATGGTCTCGACGACCGGTCGCGCATCCTGCTGACGGTGAAGAACGGCAAGTACGTCATCGTCAAGTAAGCGCAGGCGGCTGCAGCCGCCCGTGCCACGCTGCGATCGAGCCGGCCTCCCGCGAGGCCGGCTTTTTCGTCACGAGAACTCGCATATGCGAAGAGAAGCCGGCTTCAAGGCGATTTCTCCAACAGCCATTCCGGTGCTCCGGTGTCCCGACGCCGGGAAGTTGCGTTAGCGATGCGTTAAGCCTGACCGATCGAATTGCAGGGATTTAATGTGCTCGCCAAATAGCTGTCTGGTAAGATTACGAGGCACGATGGAGTGCGCGCGGCACACACCGCGTCGATCAATTTGGGTGGGGACGGGGGCCGTGGCGATTGCGCGCGGGCTTGCCGCGTCCGCATTGGCGGTGAAGAGATGCCGAGGCCGATCGTCACGCATCGGGACGCGATCAGCTACACCATCGGGCGAATGGCGCTGGCGGGCGGCCTGACCGCGATCGTGACGCTGACCTTCATTTTTTCCGATCTCGGCACCGATGCGAGCGCGCTGGTGCCGGTCGGCACGGTGGCGCATTCATCCCTGCTGATTGCGGTCGGCGTATCGACCCTGCTGTCCGGGGCGCTGAGCTACCGTTCGGCGATTCTGATGCGGCAGTTGACGCTGACCCGCGCCGAACTGCTGCGGATCTCGTGCACCGACCCGCTGACAGGGCTGCTCAACCGGCGCGGCTTCGACGACGCGGCTGCGCCCTTGCTGGCGCGGGCCGCCACTGCCGGTCAACGCGTGGTCGCGCTGATGTGCGACATCGACCGCTTCAAGGCGATCAACGACCGCTACGGGCACGACGCGGGCGATCGCGTGCTCGCCCGGATCGGCGCCATCCTGCGCGACTTCGCCGAAGCCAACGGTGCGGTGATCGCCCGCCATGGCGGCGAGGAATTCGCCGGCCTGCTGGTCGGCGTCAGCGACGAGGAGGCCACCCGCTACGCGCTGGCCCTGTGCAAGCTGTGCTCGACCGATGTGGCAGGAAACGACGTCGAGGTGCCGGTGACGATGAGCTTCGGGCTCGCCGCGCATCTGCCGGGCGGCGATCTCGCCGCGCTGATGCGCCGGGCGGATCAGGCGCTGTATCGCGCCAAGGATCTCGGCCGCAATTGCGTGGTGCAGATCGACCGGATGGAAGCCGTGGCGGCCTGCTAGAGCAGCTCTGATTTTGATGGAATCACCGCCGTCATCCTGAGGTGCCCGCTGGGCCGCGCCATGCGCGGCCAGCGGGCCTCGAAGGATGAGCCGCAAGTGCCTTGCCGCATCCTTCGAGGCTCGCTGCGCTCGCACCTCAGGATGACGACTCCGCACGCGAGAATGCCGCGTTGCTTCAATCATTCGATGAAAGGCTCTGGTGCCGCCGTCGCGTTGCGGTCTCAGGCCGGGTGCGAGAAGCCGAGATAGCTCGCCACCACCTGTTCGTTCTTCGCGATTTCGGAGGCCGGGCCGTCGAGCACGAATTCGCCGAGCTCCATGACATAGGCGCGGTCGGCGATCTGCAAGGCCGCCTTGGCGTTCTGCTCGACCAGCAGCACCGAGACGCCGGCCTCGCGCAATTCGCCGACGATGCGGAAGATGTCGGCGACGATGATCGGGGCGAGGCCGAGGCTCGGCTCGTCGAGCATCAGCAATTTCGGCGCGCCCATCAGCGCGCGACCCATCGCCAGCATCTGCTGCTCGCCGCCGGAAAGCGTGCCGGCGAGTTGCTTGCGCCGCTCCTTCAGCCGCGGAAACAGATTGTAGACCCGCTCCTGCGAGTTCGCCGCGGTCGCCTTGGCGATGCGGAAGGCGCCGAGTTCGAGATTGTCCTCGACCGTCATGGTGGCGAACAGCTCGCGATGTTCAGGGACCAGCGAGAGGCCGGCGGCGACGCGGTCCTCGATGTCGAGGCGGGCGATGTCGACGCCGTCGAAAACGACGGCGCCCTTGAGCGGGAAAATGCCCATGGTGGCGTTCAGCAGCGTGGTCTTGCCGGCGCCATTGGCGCCGATCACGGTGACGATCTCGCGCGCCCGCACCTCGAGCGTCACCGCGCGCACCGCCTCGACTTTGCCATAAGACACCGAGACGTCGGACACCTGCAGCAGCGCGCTCATGCCAGGGCTCCGAGATAGGCCTTGATGACTTCGGGGTTGGTCTTGATCGCGTCGGGCGTGCCCTCGGCGATCCGCGTGCCGAAATCCAGCACGACGATGCGGTCGGCGAGATCCATCACGAAGCCCATGTCGTGCTCGACCAGCAGCACCGACATGCCGCCGTCGCGCAATTGCCGGAGGAGGGCGGCGAGGCGCTGCTTCTCCATGTGGCGCAGGCCGGCGGCGGGCTCGTCGAGCAGCAGCAGCATCGGATCGGCGCACAGCGCGCGCGCGATCTCGACGATGCGCTGCTGGCCGAGCGACAGCGAGCCCGCGAGCTGATCGATCTCGGCGCCGAGGCCGACGCGCTCGATCTGCCGCGTGGCTTCGGCGAGCAGCCTGGCCTCGTCGGCGCGGTCGAGCCGCAGCATGCTGGTCAGCGCGCCGGCATTGCCGCGCAGATGCGCGCCGATCGCGACGTTCTCCAGCACGGTCATGTCCGGCACCAGCTTGACGTGCTGGAAGGTGCGGGCGATGCCGAGCTGCACCACGTCCTGCGGCGGCGCGTTGTCGATCGGCTTGCCGTGCAGCTCGATCCTGCCGCCGGTGGTGGTGAGGATGCCGGTGATCAGGTTGAAGGTGGTCGACTTGCCGGCGCCGTTCGGCCCGATCAGCGCGACGATCTCGCGGGCATGGACCTCGAACGACACGTCGTTGACCGCAACCACGCCGCCGAACTGTTTTCGCGCGCGTTCGACTTTCAGCAGCGGGCCGGTTTCGTCGCTTGTCCGCTCACGAGGCGCGAGTGCTGCGCTTGCGTCGATGCGCGGCCGGTGGATTTTGATCGGGATCAGATTGCTCAGCCACGGCCAGACTCCGCCGGGCGCGAGCTGCAGCAGCAGCACCAGCAGGATGCCGAACACGATGATCTCGAGCTGGCCCTGGCCGCCGAACAGCATCGGCAGATAGCCCTGCAGCACTTCCTTCAGCACGATCACGATCGCCGCACCCAGCACGCCGCCCCAGACGTAGCCGGCGCCGCCGACCACGGCGATGAACAGATATTCGATGCCGGCCTGCGGGCCGAACGGGGTCGGGTTGACGTTGCGCTGGAAGTGCGCGTAGAGCCAGCCGGACAGGCCGGCCAGCACCGCGGCGTAGATGAAGACGAGAAGCTTCGCCCGCGCGGTCTGCACGCCGAACGCTTCGGCGGCGATATGGCCGCGCCGCAGCGCCCGGATGGCGCGGCCGGTGCGGCTGTCGAGCAGGTTCATGGTCAGCAATGCGCTGATCAGCACCATGCCCCAGATCACGAAGTAGATCGTCTCCGGATCGAACATCTGCAGCGATCCGATCGACAGCGGCGGCACCTGCGAGATGCCGTCATTGCGGCCGAGAAAGTCCAGCTTGCTGAACAGATAGTACAGCGAAATGCCCCAGGCGATGGTGCCGAGCGGCAGATAGTGTCCGCT
Source organism: Rhodopseudomonas sp. NSM (assembly GCF_052445935.1). Taxonomy (NCBI): domain Bacteria; kingdom Pseudomonadati; phylum Pseudomonadota; class Alphaproteobacteria; order Hyphomicrobiales; family Nitrobacteraceae; genus Rhodopseudomonas; species Rhodopseudomonas sp. NSM. The sequence continues at coordinate 284,166 of NZ_JBQTCH010000003.1, forward strand.
GAGCCGCACCGTCATCAGGCCGAGCAGCACCGCGGCCGTGCCGGCGACCAGCAGCGAGAGCGGCAGCGTCAGCCACGGCGACACGCCGTAGACCGTGGTGAGATAGGCGGTGGTGTAGGCGCCGAAGCCGCAGAACGCGGCCTGGCCGAACGAGGTGAGGCCGCCGACGCCGGTCAGCAGCACGAGGCCCATCGCCACCAATGCGGCGAGGCCGATATTGTCCAGCAGTACGATCCAGAACGGCGGCATGCCCGGGATCAGCGGCAGCGCCGTCATCACGGCGGCGAACAGGAGAATGGGAAGCCAACGCGGCATCGCGCTCAATCCTTCTCTTCGTCGACCGCGGGCGCCGCGAGCGAACGCAGCACCAGCACCGGCAGGATCAGCGTGAAGACGATGACCTCCTTGTAGTTCGAGGCGTAGAACGAGGAGAATGCCTCGACCACGCCGACCACGATCGCCGCGAAGGCGGTGAGCGGATAGCTGATCAGGCCGCCGATGATCGCGGCGACGAAGCCCTTGAGGCCGATCAGGAAGCCGGTGTCGTAATACAGCGTCGTGATCGGAACGATCAGGATGCCGGAGATCGCGCCGATCACCGAGGCGAGCAGGAAGGCGAGCTGGCCGGACAGCGAGGTGCGGATGCCGACCAGGCGTGCGCCGAGCCGGTTCACCGCGGTGGCGCGCAGCGCCTTGCCATAACGGGTGAAGCCGAAGAACAGCCACAGCGCCACCATCAGCGCGATGGTGATGGCGTAGACGGCGATGCTCTGGCCGGTGAACAGCAACGGCCCGATCGTCACCGCGGCGTCGGACAGAGGCGGACCGCGCAGGCCCTCGGCGCCGAAGAATACCAGGCCGAAGCCCTGCAGCGCGAGGTGCACGCCGACCGAGGCGATCAGCAGCACCAGCACGGAGGTGTGCGCCAGCGGCTGGAATGCGATGCGATACAGAAACAGGCCGATCGCCGCGACGATCGCCAGCGACAGCGCGATGTTGACCGCGACGCCCGGCCTGTAGCCGGGCAGCAGCGTCGCCAGCGCGAACACGATCGCCGGAAACACCAGATAGATCAGAGCGGCGCGAAGCACCCTGGCGGCGCGCAGCGATTTCCGCGTGCTGAACAGTTCGAAGCCGAAGGCGACGATGCCCATCGCCATCGCAAGTCCGGCGGTGCCCGGCACGCCGCCCGCCGACAGCGTCGCGTAGGTCAGCGCGCCGAAAGTGATGAACTCGCCCTGCGGAATCAGGATCACCCGCGTCACCGCGAACACCAGCACCAGCGCCAGCCCGAGCAACGCGTAGATCGCACCGTTGGTGATGCCGTCCTGCAGCAGGAACAGCAGTATTGTCGTGTTCAAGCGGACGCTCCCCTCACCTGCGAGCGGCGGTCTCCGCCGCGCTCGCCAGCCGGCAGTTGAATTCTGCACGGGCTATTTGATATAGTTCATAACAATTATCGATTATAAGCTCAAGGCCCGCGCGTGAGCGGGCGCTGTGAAATCGAAAGAACCGCGAGCCAGGCGATGACCGCTCCGAAATCCGCCGTCGCCAAGCCGGCGCGCGCCGCGCGCAAGGAGGCGCCGGCTGCGCCGGCTACCGATCCCGGCGAACTGATGATGGGCGAACTGTCGGAGCTGCTCGGCTACGCGCTGAAGCGGGCCCAGCTCCGGGTGTTCGAGGACTTCCTGCAATGCGTCGCGCCGGTGCAGCTCACCCCGGCGCAGTTCTCGGTGCTGCTGCTGCTCGACAACAATCCCGGCCGCAACCAGACCGAAATCGCCAACACGCTCGGCATCCTGCGGCCGAATTTCGTGGCGATGCTCGACGCGCTGGAGGGGCGCGGGCTGTGCCAGCGGACGCGGTCGCCGAGCGATCGCCGCTCGCACATTCTGATCCTGACCGACAAGGGGCGCGCCACGCTGGCGCGTGCCAAGAAGCTGGTCGCGACCCGCCACGAGGCGCGGCTCAGCGAACTGCTCGGCGAGGACAATCGCGTCGCGCTGCTGGCGATGCTCGGCAAGATCGCGCACGAGTTCTGAGGGCTGGAGGAACGATCGCTCATTTTGGCGCTGTTGTCTCGAATTTAGACTCCAATCGTCTGATTCTTAGATATGGGAGCTCGTGCTCTCAAGCCGCACTGTCGCGTCAAGAGGGGTACGTCAGGAAGTGGCTCCTCCTGCGACGCAAATAAGTCTCAGATGATATAGCCATGCTATGCTGGCAAATGCAGAGGTTAATAGAGCCATGAAGGAGATGTTGCGAATATCGAGAGTCATCATTTTCCAGAACATCGAGGCCGCGGTCGCGCCAAAGACTGCGAACGTGATTGTCAAGTTGGTTGAGTTTTCAGCTGACGATGCACTCAAAAAATCCGACCCATACAGATACAATACCGCCAGAAGGGGTATCGCCGAGCTAACGGAGGCTGAAAATAGTAGATATCCACCATGAAGCAGAAAGAAGCGATCATTGAAGGTGAGTTTCAATTTATCAAGTAGCGAATCGACTAGTAGGGCGGCGCTGATGAGGCATAGCGCGGCAAAAATCGCCAGGAATTCGTCGACTGTCGTGTTCTGGGACTCCAGATTTGACAAAATGCTCAATGAGAATACTGCCACCGTGAACAGCAGGGGTGGTAGCCTTGTTGCTAGTTCGGTCTCCATTCTTTCGCGATCGCTGGGTTCTTGCGGAGTGCTTTCGCGAGGTCGTGATTGTTCGTTCATTGTTGAGCTCAAAATACAGTAACATACTATAGCGGCCGCCTCGCGGCGACCGAAGGTTAATCTATCAGATGAATCTCACCCGCGCGCTGCTACCTAAGAAGCAAATGCTGTCCGCGACGGGCATATCGTAGAGTGTTGAACTCTTACGGCAGCACTTCTCGCCGCTCGGCGAGCCGGGCGTCGAGTTCGGTGCGCTTGTCATCCAGCAGGCCGCATTCGACCGCCTCGATCACGCCGAACAGTTCCTGCGCGTCGCTGATCCGCGTCACCGTGACGTAGTCGGCGCCGGCCGCATACAGCGCCGCGACATCGGCGAGCAGATCCGCGGTGGCGACGATCTTCGCCGTCGGATTGAGCGCGCGGACGTGGCGCACCAGGCGTTCGTTGTTGGCGCCCTTCAGCAGCGAGTCCGGCACGCTGAGGATGATCATCTCGGCCTTGCCGACGCCGGCGTGCAGCAGCGTGTCGACATTGCTGATGTCGCCGTAGATCACGTGCATGCCGCGATCGACCAGGGTGCGATACACCATCGGGTTGAAGTCGATCACGCTGATCTGCTTCAAAAGCTCCGGGGTCTGCCGCTCGATCTCGCTGATCAGCGCGCTGGCGGCGCGGAAGAAGCCGAGGATCACGATGCGCCGCGCCGCGCCATGGCCGGCCTCGTCATCCGCAGGTTCGGCGCTGTGGTCGAGATCGCGCAGGCCGAGCCCTTTGAGCAGACGAATGGCGCGGCGTGTGATCGGATCGCTGCGCACCATCACGAAGGTCGACAGCACCGCCAGCAGCACGAAGGCGAACGATGCGGCGCTGGCGGTTTCGGTGCGGATGTGGCCGGCGACGATGCCGGTCTGGATCACCACCAGCGAGAACTCGCTGATCTGCGCCAGATTCAGCGCCGGCAGCAGGCTGGCGCGCAGTCCTTGCCGCATCAGATACAGCGGGACGAAGGTTGTCACGACCCGGCTGACCACCGTGAAGGCGGCGATCGCCAGCGCCAGCATGATCACCGACCCGTTCGGGATCGGGATCGTCATGCCGACCGCGACGAAGAACAGCGTGATGAAGAAGTCCCGCAGCGTCGTCACCTTGGCGGTGACGTCGAGCGCATAGGGGAAGGTCGACAGCGACACGCCGGCGACCAGCGAACCCATCTCGCGCGACAGATGCAGCCGCTCGGCGATCTCGCCGATCAGGAAGCACCATGCCAGCGCGCCGAGCAACACCAGTTCGGGAGTTCGCGCGATGCGGTGGAACAGCCAGGGCAGCACGTAGCGGCTGAGCACCAGGGCGGTCGCAACCAGCGCGCCGACGCGGCCGATCGACAGCAGCAGCACGCTGATCTGCAGATCGGCGAGGCTCGGCTGCACCGCGAGGAACAGGATCGCGAAGATGTCCTGCAGCACCAGCACGCCGAGCGTGAGACGGCCGGGCAGGGTGTCGAGCTCGCGTTTTTCGTACAGCACCTTGACGATGATGACGGTGGAGGACAGCGCGCAGGCGACGGTGAGATACACCGCGTCGAACCGGCCGCCGCCGAACGACAGGCCGATGGCGACGAAGAACGCGAAGCCGAGCAGACAGCCGCCGATCAGCTGCCCGCCGGCCGCGACCAGAATCACGCTGCCGGCGCGCGCGACCTTCTTCAGGTCGATCTCCAGCCCGATCATGAACAGCATGAAGATCAGGCCGAGCTCGGAAATCACCGAGATCGAGTCCTGCGACTGCACCAGACCGAGGCCGAATGGACCGATCGCGAAGCCGGCGATAAGGTAGGCGAGGATCAGCGGCTGACGGAAGAAATGCGCCGACAGTCCGAGCATCCAGGCGAACAGGATGCACAGCGTGATGTCGCGAATCAGTTCGTGCATGCCCTCGGCCGCCGTTGAATTGCAGGGCCGCATTCTAAAGGTAATGTCATGCGTCCGAAAGACATAAGTCCGAGCCTCTGGAGTCCAAGCCTCTGGAGTCCAAGCCTCTGGCCGACCGGCCTTTGCATTGGGCGACGGGTCGCCATGGCGGTGGCCGGGGTGATCCTGCTGTCGGCCGGTCCGGGACTGGCTGAGGCGGTCGGCGCCGGGCCGGGCATCGAGCAGACCTTTGCGGCGTCGCTGACCGCGGTGCCGCCGGAGCCCTGGAATGCCGGCGGGTCGTTCTATGTGCCGGCCTATTCGAGCGTGTCGATGAGCCGGGGCAAGGTGCGCGCCGACTTCTCGGTGACGCTCAGCATTCACAATGCGTCGGAGACCAGGCCGCTGGTGATCCGCCGGGTCGCCTATTTCGACGGCTCGGGCAAGATGATCGAGAGCTATCTCAAGGCGCCGGTGGCGCTGAAGCCGTTCGCCACGATCGAGGCGTTCGTCCCCAACATCGACGCCCGCGCCGGCACCGGGGCCAATTTCGTCGTCGACTGGGCGGCCTCCGGCGAGATCGCCGAGCCGGTGATGGAAGCGCTGATGCTCGGCAGCTTCGCCAGCGGGCATTACGCCTTCATTTCCCTGGGGCGCCCGATCCGGGTCATCGGCAAGGACTGACCCGTCGCGCAGGCCGCTCGCGGCGCGTTCGGCGCGCGTTCATGCGCAGAGAAAACTGGTAGCTTTGCACCGTTGACACTTCTCATCCGCCACCGCGCCCTTTAGCTTGCGCCGGTCGCCGAGAGGGTGGGCAGGGCGTGGAAAAAGACCAGAACGACAACGAGAATTTGCGGTCGCGCGCCTTGCTGACCGGCTGCCTGATTGCGCTCTTGCTGGCGGCGCTGCCGGTTGCGGTGTGGCTCGATCTCACTAGCCTGTCCGATGCGGCACTGCGGCGGCAGGCGTCCGATCTCAATTCGGTGATCAAGAGCGTCCGGCACTATTATTCGGCCAATGTCGTCGGCCGCATTCTGGCGCATCCCGGCCAGGTTCAGGTCATCCACGATTATGAGAATGTGCCGGGTGCGATCCCGATTCCGGCGACGCTGTCGCTGGAGCTCGGCAAGGTGATCGGCGAGCAGCAGAGCAACATCACCTATCGGTTCGTCTCCGACTACCCCTTCAAGAACCGTGCGCCGCATCAGCTCGATGCCTTCGAACAGGATGCGCTCGAAGCGCTGCGCAACGACGCCAGCAACAACATCGTCTCCGGCAAGGCCGACCTGTTCAGCGACAGCGTCCGGCTGGTGTCGCCGGTGGTGATGGCGCCGGCCTGCGTCGCCTGCCACAACGTGCATCCCGAGAGTCCGAAGCGCGACTGGAAGGTCGGCGACGTCCGCGGCATTCAGGAAGTCTCGATCACCCAGCCGATCGCCGCCAATCTGTTCTCGTTCAAGTTCCTGCTGGCCTATCTGGTGCTCGCCGCAGTCTCCGGCGTGTCGTTCGTCGCGATGCAGCGTCGGCAGTCGCTGAAGATCGTGGCGATGAACAAGGAACTGGAGACCAACAACGACTTCCTCGCCACGCTGTCGATGAAGATCTCGCGCTACATCCCGCCACAGATCTACAAGAGCATCTTCTCCGGCCAGAAGGACGTCGTGATCCACACCGAGCGCAAGAAGCTGACGATCTTCTTCTCGGACATCCAGAACTTCACGGCGACCACCGAGCGGCTGCAGCCCGAGCTGATCACGCAGTTGCTCAACGAGTATTTCACCGAGATGTCGGAGATCGCGCATCGCCACGGCGGCACGATCGACAAGTTCATCGGCGACGCGATGCTGATCTTCTTCGGCGATCCGGAGAGCAAAGGCGACCGCGCCGACGCGCAGGCCTGTCTGCGGATGGCCTGGGCGATGCAGCGGCGCCTGGCCGAGCTCAACGCCAAATGGCGCGCCGCCGGGATCGAGCAGCCGTTCCGGGCGCGGATCGGGATCAATTCCGGCTATTGCAATGTCGGCAATTTCGGCAGCGCGGACCGGATGGACTACACCATCATCGGCGCGGAAGCGAACCTCGCCGCGCGGTTGCAGGCGATCGCCGAACCGGGCGGCATCGTCATCAGCTATGAGACCTACGCGCTGGTCAGCGACATCATCGCCGCACATACGCTGCCGTCGATCACCATGAAGGGCATCAGCCGCGAGGTCGTGCCCTACGCGGTCGACCATCTGCGCGACGGCAGCGAGGCGTCGAACGTGGTGATCGAGAAGATGCCGGGCCTGGAGTTCTATCTCGACGCCGCGGCGGTGACGCCCGCCGACAGCGACAAGGTTCGCGCCGTGCTGCTGCAGGCGCTGTCGTCGCTGGAGCGGCGGGAGGAGAAGGCGGCGGAGTAGGTGCGTTCTCGTGCTGGTCGTGTCGGGGCGATCTCGACAAGCATCACGTCATCGCCGGACTTGATCCGGCGATCCATCGTCTTCGAAGGATGACGCCGCGTTGCGGTCCTTGGCCCTTCAACCGTCATTGCGAGGAGCGAAGCGACGAAGCAATCCAGGGGATCGGTGCGCGGAGCCTCTGGATTGCTTCGCTTGCGCTCGCAATGACGGGGAGGGGCCGACTACACCAGGATCACCCGGATGTCGTTGACGTTGGTCAGCGTCGGGCCCGTCACGAGCAGGTCGTCGGTCTTTTCGAAGAATGTGGTGGCGTCGTTGTTGGTCAGATAGGCGGCGGGGTCGAGTTGCAGCGGGGCGATCTTCGCGAATGTGGTCGCGTCGATCAGCGCGCCGGCCGGATCGTCGGCGTTGCCGGCGCCGCCGTCGGCGCCGTCGGTATCGGCGGCGAGTGCTGCGATGTCCGGCAGATCGCGCAGGTGCTGCGCCAGCGCCAGCGCGTATTCCTGATTGGGGCCGCCGCGGCCGTTGCCGCGTACGGTGACGGTGAGTTCGCCGCCGGACAGGATCGCGAGCCGCTTGCCGGCGGCGTGCGCCTCACGCGCGAGCCGAGCGTGGGCGGCGGCGACGTCGCGGGCTTCGCCTTCGAGATCGGCGCCGAGATCGGCAATTGCGTAGCCGGCATCCCGCGCGACCTTGATCGCTGCGTCGAGCGACTGCCGCGGCCGTGCGATGATCGCGAAGCGCGCGCGCGTGAACGCCGTGTCGCCCGGCTTGCAGCTTTCATTGTGCGGATCGTCGAGCGCCGTGCGCACGGCGTCGTCGATGTCGAGTTGATAGCGCGCGACCAAGGCGCGGGCGTCGGCCAGCGTGGTCGGATCGGGCACCGTCGGCCCGGAAGCAATCGCGGACGGCTCGTCGCGGGGGACGTCGGAGATCGCCAGCGTCACGATCTCGGCGGCGTTGCTGCCAGCGCCAGCGAGGCGGCCGCCCTTGATCCGCGACAGATGCTTGCGGACGGTATTGACCTCGCCGATCGGCGCGCCGGAGCGCAGCAGCGCGCGCGTGGTCCGCTGCTTCTGCGCGAGCGTGACGCCCGCGGCCGGCAGGATCCAGTTCGCCGAGCCGCCGCCCGACAGCAGCACCAGCAGCAGGTCGTCGGCGGTGGCAGTCGCCGCCAGCTTCAGGCTGGCTTCGGCGCCGCGCAGGCCCTCGGCGTCGGGCATCGGATGGCCGGCCTCGATCACGTCAATGGCGCGGGTCGGCACGCGATGGCCGTGGCGGGTGGTGGCGATGCCGGTCAGGCGTGAGGGCGCGAGGCCCAACGTGTCGAGATAGTGCCGTTCGGCGGCGGCGGCCATCGCGGCGGCGCCCTTGCCGGCGGCGAGGCAGATGATCCGGCCGCGCGGCAGCGACGGCAGATGGGCAGCGAGAATCCTGTCGGGATGCGCCGCCGCGACGGCGGCGTCGAAGATGGCGCGGAGGAGTGCGCGTTTGTCGCTCATGCGCCCGTTGTGGCAGGCGTGCCTCGGGGCGGCAAGTGGCCGGGCGCCGGAGGCAGTCATTCCGGGGTGCGCCCCGCGAGGGGCGCAGACCCGGAATCTCTGTCGCAAATCAGCCCGAGATTCCGGGGTCATGCGTTTGCGCGCGTGCCCCGGAACGACGAGGGAGGCAGCGACTAGCCGCCGGCGGGTGCGGCGACTTCGCCTTCGATCACGTCGCCGAACAGCTTCCAGTTCTCGCCTTCGAACTTCATCAGCTGCAATTGCTCGATCGGCGCGAAATCGGTCGCGCTGGTGTTGAGCTTGATGCCGGGAAGCAGCACGCCGAGCTGGACGTCCTTGAGGCTGGCCGCCTGCTTCATGACGTTGGCGCGGGTGAGGTCGTCGCCGCATTGCTTGATCAGCACCGCGACCGTCTCGGCGATGTTGTAGCCGGTGGTGAAGGAGCTGTCGGCGCGGCTGGCCTGCGGCGCGTATTTCGCCATGAACTCGTAATACGCCTTCATGCCGGGGTCGTTTTCCCACTGCTTGTCGGTGGCATCCTTGGCGTAGGAGGCCGAGATGATGCCCTGGGCGTTTTCGAAGCCGGCGGGCTTCATCACGCTCCCGGTCGAGGCCGAGACGTTCGGCACGATCATCATCGGCTTCCACGCCAGTTCGGCGACCTTCTTGATGGTCTGCGCCGCGAATTTCGGCGTGGCGAAGATCACCAGCACGTCGGGCGCCTTGGCCTTGATGTTGACGATGTGGGAATCGACGGTCGGCTCGGTCAGCTCGTAGCTGTCCTCGATCACGACCTGCGAGGCCTTGTCGCCGAGACCGTCCTTGAGGCCCTTGAGATAGTCCTTGCCGAAATCGTCGCCCTGATACAGCACGGCGATCTTGGCGTCCGGCTTCTCCTTCAGGAGATACTTGGCGTAGATCCGGCCCTCGCTCTGGTAGCTCGGCAGCCAGCCCATCGTCCACGGGAAGTGCTTCGGATCGTTCCACTTGGTCGCGCCCGACGCGAGGAACAGATGCGGCACCTTCTTGGCGTTGAGATATTTCTGGATCGCGGTGTTCGACGGCGTACCGAGCGGGCTGAACATGAACAGCACCTCGTCGCTCTCGACCAGCTTGCGGGTCTGCTCGACCGATTTCGGCGGCGAATAGGCGTCGTCATAGGAGATGTAGACGATCTTGCGGCCGTTGATGCCGCCCTTGTCGTTGATCATCTTGAAATAGGCTTCTTGCGCCTTGCCGACGCTGCCATAGGCCGACGCCGGGCCCGAGTAAGGCACGATATTGCCGATCTTGACTTCGGTGTCGCTGGCGCCGGGGCCGTATTTCTTCTGCGCCATGGCCTGGCCGCTCGCGGCGGACAGCAGGGCGGCGGCCGCCAGGGTGGCGATCGTACGGGAGAGGGCCGACATCTGGATTCCTCGTTGGTTGTTGTTGGTCTTGCTGCAGGCGCTGCTCTGCAGTGCAGCAGTGCGGGAATGGGTTAGCCGGTTCGCGGGCGTTGCTCAACCCGCAGAGGTTGCGACGGTTACCGAAATTCTCGCGCGTTCCGTCGAATGGAAAGTGTCACCGGCGTGTTGCATACGTCCTGAGCAATTGAGCAGGATATGCGCGGCGCGCGCGACGGCGCGGTGGCGTTCACCTCTCCCCGCAAGCGCTGGACGAGGGAGCGCGCCGTGCAGCTACGCCGCGTGCGGCTTCTTCAGATGCGCTGCGACCAGCTTGAGATCGTCGACGAAGCGGGCGTATTCGCGTTGCCTGGCGTCGGCGTCCGGGAGGCGGAGCAGATAGGAGGGATGCACCGTCAGCAGCAGCTGCGGGCCGTCGTCGCGGTCGATCAGATGGCCGCGGTTCTTGTTGATCGGCGTGATCTTGCCGAGCACGCTGTGCGCCGCAGTGGCGCCCATCGCCACCACGAGCTGCGGCTGCACCGACGCCAGTTCGCGCTCGTACCACTGGCGGCAGGCCTTGATTTCCGACGTGTTCGGCTTCTGATGCAGGCGGATCTTGCCGCGCGGCACGAATTTGAAGTGCTTCACCGCATTGGTGACGTAGGTCTCGGCGCGATCGATCCCGGCTTCCGCAAGCGCGCGATCGAGCATCTGCCCGGCGGGGCCGACGAACGGGTGGCCGGCGAGGTCTTCCTTGTCGCCGGGCTGCTCGCCGACCAGCATCACCCGCGCACGCTGCGGGCCTTCGCCGAACACGGTCTGGGTCGCCGGTTTCCACAGGTCGCAGGCGCGGCAGTCGCGCGCTTCGTCACGCAGCCGGGCGATGCTGTCGGCGGCATGATCGGACTTGGTCATGGGCGGCTCCTGCCGTTGTGGCTTCTTCGGCGCGGACGCGTCCGCTGCGATCATCGCCTGCGCGCTGCGCTCGGCGTCGGCGATCAGCGGCTTGATCAGCGCCGCCTCGGGCAGGTTGCGCCAGTATTTCTTCGGCATCTCGGCCCGCATCGCCTTGGTCTTCAGCCGCGCCGGATTGAAGATGCTGGCGTAGTAAGTCAGCCAGGTTTCCTCCAGCCGGTCCTCCGACGGCGCCATCGCTTTGGCCACGCCGGGCGTGATCGCGACGGCGTGGCCGTCCCAATGCGCGCAAGCGTCGGGCGTGAGAATCGACCATTCCATATCGGCGAAACGACGGGCGAAGAACGGCGCGGCGGCCTCGACGATGTGATGCTCCGGCTCGAACCAGGCGACGTAGCGCGATTTCGGCTCGCGGCCGATCTCCCGGAAACGCACGAAGGCGTGCATCTTGTGCTCGTCGCGCCGCACGGCTTTCGCCATCGCCTGCAGCCGCGCGACGTCCGGATCGGTCGCGATCGACATCAGCTCGGGATTGGCGCGCAGCCGCCACAGCAATTGGTACAGCCAGGCGAAACGCTGCGGATCGCGATGCAGGATCGTCGTCCGCGCCAGTTCGACGAAGCGGGCGGGGACGTTGAAGGTTTGCGCCGGGGCGGACGACGCGGGCTGCTTCGACGCGCCCGGTGGTGAGGAGGTCGGCGTCGTCCCGGCTCCAGCTTGCGGCGCCGGCGCGTCGAACAGCTCCGGCTCGTCGCCCACCACCGTCCAGGTCACATCCGCCGGCGCGACGTCCGCCAGCACCAGCTCCCGCGCCGCCTTGCGCCAGCCGTCGAAATCGGTGTCGCTGTCGAGCCGGATGTGATGCATGGTTGTTATTACGTCTCTCCCTTTGCGCCTTCTTGGCCTCGCAACTTATTAGTTCGTCGTCCTGAGGCGCCGTCGCGAAGCGGCGGCCTCGAAGGATGGGCCGCTTGCACTTGACTCTGTCATCCTTCGAGGCTCGCTGCGCTCGCACCCCGGATCAAGTCCGGGGCAGGCTCTCAGGATGACGGTCTGTGCTTGCATCAAAACCCAAATCCCAGTTGCTGCGCCTTTGGCCTAAACCGCTCGGCCAGCCGCGCGCCGTCGAGCAAATGCGGCGGCGGACGGTGGTCGGGGAGAACGATGAACGGTAGCGCCTTGTTCCTTGGGATGTGCAGCTTCGCCAGGTCGGCGGCGCGGATCGCGCTGTGGCGGCGGGTGTCGATGATGCGGTCGACCGCCTTGCGGCCGAAGCCGGGGACGCGCAGCAGATCCTCGCGGCTGGCGCGGTTGACGTCGAGCGGGAAGCGCTCGCGATGCCGCAGCGCCCAGGCCAGCTTCGGGTCCATCTCCAGCGACAGCATGCCGGCGGCGGGGTCGATGATCTCCTGCGCATCGAAGCCGTAGAACCGCATCAGCCAGTCGGCCTGATACAGCCGGTGCTCGCGGATCAGCGGTGGCGCCGCCAGCGGCAGCGCGCGGCTGGAATCCGGGATCGGGCTGAACGCCGAGTAGTACACCCGCTTCAGATTGTAGGAGCCGTAGAGATTGGCGCTGGTGTTCAGGATGGTTTGATCGGTCGCGGCATCCGCACCGACGATCATCTGCGTGCTCTGTCCGGCGGGCGCGAAGCGCGGCGGTTTCGCCCGGGCCGGCGCCTTGCGCGCCTCCGCTTTGGCCTCTTGCGCCTCGTCGAGCTTCAGCCGCAGCCGCCCCATGGTGCGGCGGATGGCGCGGACGTTCTTCTCCGGCGCCAATGCGGCGAGGCTTTGCTCTTCCGGCACCTCGATGTTGATGCTGAGCCGGTCGGCATAGCGGCCGGCTTTGGCGATCAGCGCATCGTCGGCTTCGGGGATGGTCTTGAGGTGGATGTAGCCGCGGAAGTGGTGCTCTTCCCGCAAGCGGCGTGCGACCTCGACGATCTGCTCCATCGTGTAGTCGGCGCTGCGGATGATGCCCGAGGACAGGAACAGCCCCTCGATGTAGTTGCGGCGATAGAAATCGAGCGTGAGCCGCACCACTTCGTCGACGGTGAAGCGGGCGCGCGGCACGTTCGACGAGGCGCGGTTGACACAATACAGGCAGTCGTAGGCGCAAGCATTGGTGAGCAGCACCTTCAAGAGCGAGATGCAGCGGCCGTCCGGCGCATAAGAGTGGCAGATCCCCATGCCGGGCGCGGTCGAGCCCAGCCCACGGCCGTCGCGGCTGTCGCGTTGCTCCGTCCCGCTCGAGGCGCAGGAGGCGTCGTATTTCGCCGCATCGGCCAGAATGGCCAGCTTGCGCTGCACGTCCATGCTTGGAATCTCCTTGATTCAACTCACGAAAAAATTTGGCGCGGGACCTCGCTGCGATCCCGATTGACTCCCTTGGGCGCTGGGGCTTTATTAGAACATATCATGAACAAATGGGCCGGCAACGGGTTCACTGAATCTCGGCACGGCAACACAGAAAAGGAGCAGCGCATGGACGGCGCGCGCCTCGATACGCTTGCGCGCCTGCAGGGCGAGATCGACCGGCTCGAAACCGGGACGACCGAACTCGTCCGGCGCGTTTCACTTGGACATTCCGGTGCCGACGCCGTGCTGCAGGGCGGCCTGGCGCTCGGCGCGCTGCATGAGGTGTTCGCGGAAGGCCGTCACAGCGCGGCAGCGACCGGCTTCGTCGCGGGGCTGGCGCGGCGGCTGGCCGAGCAGCGTTTCCTGCTGTGGATCCGGTCGGATTTTTCCGCGCGCGAAAACGGCGAGCTGGCGATGGAAGGTTTTGCGGAACTCGGACTCGATCCGCGCCGCATCGTGATGGTGCGGGCGCACGACGCCGACAGCGCGCTGCGCGCCGCCGCCGATGCGCTCGCCTGCAACGGGCTCGGCGCGGTGGTGACCGAATTGTGGGGCGAGACCCGCGCCTTCGATCTGGTCGCCTCGCGCAAGCTGACGCTGGCGGCGCAGCAGTCCGGCGTCACCGCACTGATGCTGCGGATTGCAGCACAGCCGCAAGCCTCGACCGCGGAGACGCGCTGGGTGGTGCGCGCGGCGCATTCGCCGCCGATCGAGGGGTGGGGCGCGCCGGTGCTCGAGACCTCGCTCATTCGCAATCGTCACGGCCAGACCGGCCGCTGGATCATGGAATGGAATTGTGATGCGTGCCGCTTCCGTGAACCGCAGACGCATCCTCGGCCTCTGGCTGCCGCGGCTGCCGACCGATCGTATCGAACGGAAATCGCCGCCGGGCGGCGGCTCGCCGGGTGAAGCGTCACGCGCGCCCCGGGTAGTCGCCGCCAAACGCGACAACGCGATGGCGGTGATCGCCTGCGATGCGTACGCGACGCAGGGCGGACTGATGCCGGGGATGCCGCTCGCCACCGCGCGGGCGATGCATCCGGCGCTCGACGTGATCGATCACGATCCTCATGCCGACGCCGCGCTGCTCGCGGCCGTCGCCGACTGGTGCGACCGCTTCACGCCGCTGGTGGCGCTCGACGGCGCCGACGGGCTGCTGCTCGATATCACCGGCTGCGCGCATCTGTTCGGCGACGAGGCCGCGCTGATGCGGCTGCTGACCACGGCATTGACGCGGCAGGGCTTTGCGGTCAGCGCGGCGGTCGCCGGCACGGCCGTCGCGGCGCGGGCGCTGACCCGCGGCGCGCCGGGCAGGATCGTCCCGCCGGGCGAGGAAGCCGCCGCGGTTGCGCCGTTGCCGGTGGCGGCGCTCGGCGTCGACGACGCGATCGTGCGCGGGCTGCGCCGCGCCGGCCTGACGACGATCGGCGATGTGCTGGCGCGGCAGCCGTCCGAACTCGCGGCGCGGTTCGGCGAAGCCTTCGTCGCGGTGCTGCGTCAGGCCACCGGCGATGACGACGCGCCGATTTCGCCGCGCAAGCCGGCGCCCGACTATGTCGTCGACAAGCGTTTTGCCGAGCCGGTCGCGACCACCGAGGTGATCCTGCCGACGCTGCTGGCGCTGGCGCGGCTGCTGATCGCCGCGATGGAGCGGAGCGGCAAGGGCGCGCGGCAGCTCACCGCCTCGTTCTTCCGCAGCGATGGCGCGGTGCGCAGCCTTGTCGTGGAGGCCGGGCAGCCGGTGACGCGTGTCGAGGTGGTGCAGCGGCTGTTTGCGGAACGGCTCGATGCGCTGGCGGACCCGCTCGATCCCGGCTTCGGCTACGACCTGATCCGACTCGCCGCGAGTCAGTGCGTTGCCATCGCCGAGGCGCAGCGCGGCTTCGACACCACTGCGCATCAGGCCGAGGACGTGGTTGCGCTGGCCGATACCTTGTCGGCGCGGCTCGGCGCGCGGCGGGTGGTGCGTTATCTGCCGCAGAATACCCACATCCCCGAGCGCGCGGCGCTCGCGGTGCCGGTGCAGCATTGCCCGCCGGACGGTGACGAGGCGCCGTGGCCGGCGCGCGCCGACGAGCCGCCGCTGCGGCCGCTGCGCCTGCTGCAGCCGCCGGAGCCGATCGAGGTGCTGGCGGGCGTGCCGGACGGCCCGCCGGCGCAATTCACCTGGCGGCGCGTCACCCATCGGGTCGCGCGCGCCGAGGGGCCGGAGCGGATCGCGATGGAGTGGTGGCGCGCGGCAGAGCCCGGGCTGACGCGCGATTATTTCCGGATCGAGGACGAATCCGGATCGCGATTCTGGCTGTATCGCGACGGACTTTACGGCAGCGAGGTGGTGCCGGCGCCGGACGGCAGCGGCCAGCCGCGCTGGTACATGCACGGGCTGTTCGCATGAGGGACAGGCGAGTGTGTGTGCACAGCCTCTCCCCGTCATTGCGAGGAGGCGAAGCCGACGAAGCAATCCAGGGGCTCAGTGCACGGGGCTTCTGGATTGCTTCGCTTCGCTCGCAATGACGGAGCTGTCACTTAATTTCTAAGACGAGACGCCAATGACCGCCCCGCTCTACGCCGAGATCGGCGTCACCACCAATTTCTCGTTCCTCGAAGGCGGCTCGCATCCGCAGGACTACGTGCATCAGGCGAGTCGGCTCGGCCTCGACGCGATCGGCATCGCCGACCGCAACACGCTGGCCGGCGTGGTCCGCGCCTATAGCGAGCTCGACAATGAGGACCTCGCTTATAAGCCGAAACTGCTGATCGGCGCGCGGCTGTGCTTCGCCGACGGCACCCCCGACCTGCTGGCCTATCCGACCGACCGCGCCGCCTATGGCCGGCTGTGCCGGCTGCTCAGCGCCTGCAAGCTGCGCGCCGAGAAGGGCGAGTGCCATCTGACGTTTGCGGATCTGGAGGCTTTCATCCACGAACCTTCAACGTCGTCTTCGTCCTCAATCCACCAACTCCCCACTCCGTCATGGCCGGGCTTGACCCGGCCATCCACGTCTTCAAGCAGGGCCGTGCTGGTGTCCGTGGATGCCCGGGTCAAGCCCGGGCATGACGGTGCAAAACGCAAGGCCGGTAGCTCCGAAATTCTGCTGGTCCTGATGCCGCCGTATCGCTTTCAGGCGAACGCGATTGCGGCCGCTCTGGCGCGGCTGACGGCGCTGAACAGCGGCAGTGTCTGGCTCGGCCTCGCGCCGTATTATCGCGGCGACGACAAGCGCCGGCTCGCCCGGCTACGGCGGATCGCGGCGGCGACCAAAGTGCCCGGCATCGCCACCAACGACGTGCTCTATCACCACCCGTCGCGGCGCGCGCTGCAGGACGTGCTGACCTGCGTGCGCGCCAAGACCACGATCGACAAGATCGGCCGGCGGCTGGAAGGCAATGCCGAGCGGCATCTCAAGCCCGCCGACGAGATGGCGCGGCTGTTCCGCAATGATCCGAACGCGATCGCCGAGACGCTGCGCTTCGCCGATCGCGTCACTTTCACGCTCGACGAATTGAAATATCACTATCCCGACGAGCCGATCCCGCCCGGCAAGACCGCGCAGCAGCATCTGCGGGACCTGACCGAGCAGGGCATCACCGAATATTTCCCGAACGGGATCAGCGACAGACTGCGCGCCACCATCGACAAGGAGCTGACACTTATCGCCCGGCGCGACTACGCGCATTACTTTCTCACCGTGCACGACATTGTCTGCTATGCCCGCTCGCAGCAGATCCTGTGCCAGGGGCGCGGCTCGGCGGCCAACTCCGCGGTGTGCTACGTGCTCGGAATCACCTGTGTCGATCCCACCGAGATCGACCTGCTGTTCGAACGCTTCGTCTCCGAGGAACGCGACGAGCCGCCGGACATCGACGTCGATTTCGAGCATTCGCGCCGCGAAGAGGTGATGCAGTACATCTATCGCCGCTACGGCCGCCACCGCGCCGCGATCGTCGCCACCGTGATCCATTATCGACCGCGCTCGGCGATCCGCGACGTCGGCAAGGCGCTGGGGCTCTCCGAAGACGTCACCGCGGCGCTCGCCGACACGGTGTGGGGTAGCTGGGGCAAGGGCCTGAGCGAGATGCAGGTGCGTCAGGCGGGGCTCGATCCCGCCAATCCGATGATCGTCCGCGCGGTCGAGCTCGCGACCGAACTGATCGGTTTTCCGCGGCATCTGTCGCAACATGTCGGCGGCTATGTGCTGACCCAGGACCGGCTCGACAGCTACGTGCCGATCGGCAACGCCGCGATGGACGACCGTACTTTCATCGAATGGGACAAGGACGACATCGACGCGGTGCAGATGATGAAGGTCGACGTGCTGGCGCTCGGCATGCTGACCTGCATCCGTAAGGGCTTCGATCTGATCGACCGGCACAAGGGCGTGCGGTTTCAGCTCTCCGACATCAAGTCGGAGGACGACAACAATGTCTACCAAATGCTCCAGCGCGGCGAGTCGATCGGCGTGTTCCAGGTCGAAAGCCGGGCGCAGATGAACATGCTGCCGCGGCTGAAGCCGCGCTGCTTCTACGACCTCGTCATCGAGGTCGCGATCGTGCGGCCGGGGCCGATCCAGGGCGACATGGTGCATCCGTATCTGCGCCGGCGCAGCGGCCGGGAGCCGGTGGTGTATCCATCGCCGTCCGGCGAGGCCGGCGACAGGAACGAACTGCAGCAGATCCTCGGCAAGACGCTCGGCGTGCCGCTGTTCCAGGAGCAGGCGATGCGGATCGCGATCGAGGCGGCACATTTCACCCCGGACGAGGCCAATCAGCTGCGCCGCGCGATGGCGACGTTCCGCAATGTCGGCACCATCGGCAAGTTCGAGGCCAAGATGGTCGGCAACCTGATGGCGCGCGGCTACGACGCGACGTTCGCCAAGAACTGCTTCGAGCAGATCAAGGGCTTCGGCTCCTACGGCTTTCCGGAAAGCCACGCGGCGAGCTTCGCCAAGCTGGTCTATGTCTCGGCCTGGATGAAATGCGAACACCCGGACGCGTTCTGTTGTGCGCTGCTGAATTCGCAGCCGATGGGTTTCTACGCGCCGGCGCAGATCGTCGGCGACGCGCGTGCCAACAAGGTCGAGGTGCGGCCGGTCGACGTGTCGTTCAGCGACGGCCAATGCACGCTGGAGGAACGCTGCGGCGCGTATCACGCGGTGCGGCTCGGCTTCCGCCAGATCGACGGCTTCCGCTGGGCCGATCCGGACGAGGAGCGGGTGCGGCTGGAAGCCGGCGAAGCGCCGAGCGACGACTGGGCGGCGCGCATCGTCGCGGCGCGAGCGCGGGGACCGTTCAGTTCGCTCGAACAATTCGCGCGGATCACCGCGCTGCCGAAGCGGGCGCTGATCCTGTTGGCCGATGCCGACGCGTTCCGCTCGCTCGGGCTCGATCGCCGCGCCGCGCTGTGGGCGGTGCGGCGGCTGCCCGACGACGTGCCGCTGCCGCTGTTCGAAGCGGCGCGCGCGCAGGAGCAGCAGGATGAACAGGCTGCGCCGTTGCCGCAGATGCCGATGGCCGAGCACGTGGTCGCCGACTATCAGACGGTGCGGCTGTCGCTGAAGGGCCACCCGATGGAATTTTTGCGGGCCTTGTTCGCGGCGGAGCGCGTCGTCACCTGCCGCAATGTCTCGGAGATGCGCAGCAGCGGCCGGCGGCTGCGCTGCGCCGGCGTGGTGCTGGTGCGGCAGCGGCCGGGCAGCGCCAACGGCGTGATCTTCATGACGATCGAGGACGAGACCGGCATCGCCAACATCGTGGTGTGGCCGGCGGTGATGGAGAAATTTCGGAAAGAAGTGATGGGCGCCCGGCTGGTTCTGGTCGAAGGCAAGGTCCAGGCCAGCCCGGAGGGCGTCGTGCATCTGGTGGCCGACCGTCTGGTCGATCGCAGCGCCGAGATGGCGCGGCTGGCGGATGGCCTAGTTCGCCCGGCGCTGCCGCCCGGTGCCGAACTTTACGAGCCGCTCACTTACGAACCGCTCAACGGCGACCGCCGCGACCATCCCGACGCGCCCGCCCAGCGCCTGCGCCACCCCCGCGACGTCCGCATCCTGCCGCCGTCGCGGGATTTCCATTGAGGACTCGCAACGCGAGCGCAGCGCGCCCCGAAGGATGCTGACGACCACCAGGCGGCCCATCCTTCGAGGCCGCCGCTGCGCGGCGGCGCCTCGGGATGACGCTCAGGATGACGCTCAGGATGACGCTGCGAGATGGGGCTATGTGTTGCTTGGCTGTCCTTCGTCATTGCCGGGCTTGACCGGCAATCCATCATTCCGAAGACGATGGATACGCGGGTCAAGCCCGCGTATGACGCTGCCCGTGTGGAGAGCGATCGTTTCAGCGTCGCTCTCAGTAAGCCGGAGGAAATCACACGATGCAATCTCCCCGCGATCTGCTCGCCGAACTGTGGACCTCCGTCGGCGGCGATGCTGCCGCGCTCGACGCCGTCACGCTCACCGGCGACGAGCCGCAATTGCCGTCGTCATTTCGGGTCGGCGCGGCGGCGCAGGTGTCGATCGCCGCGAGCGGGCTTGCTGCGGCGGAGATCTGGCGGATGCGCAGCGGACAATCACAGAGTGTCAGCGTCGAAATGCGCCACGCCGCGATCGAGTGCCGCTCCGAACGCTATCTGCGCCGCGACGGCGAACCGCCGCCGCCGATGTGGGATCCGATCGCCGGCGTGTACCAGGTGAAGAACGGCCGCTTCGTCCGGCTGCACACCAATTTTCCGCATCATCGCGATGCCGTCTGCAAGGTGCTCGCCTGCGCGCCGGAGCGCGCGGCGGTGCAGGCGGCGCTGCTGCAATGGGACGGCGAGACGTTCGAGACTGCGGCCTACCAGGCCGGCGGCGTCGTCGCGCTGATGCGGTCGCGCGACGAATGGCAGGCGCTGCCGCAGGCCGCGGCGGTCGATGCGCTGCCGCTCGTGGACATCATGCGGATCGGCGACGCCGCCCCAAAACCATGGCCGGCGGGCGAGCGGCCGCTCGCGGGCCTGCGCGTGCTCGATCTCTCGCGGGTGATCGCCGGCCCGGTCGCAGGCCGCACGCTGGCGGCGCACGGCGCAGACGTGATGCTGGTGTCGAGTCCCGAGCTGCCGTCGATCCCCTGGCTGGTGATCGACACCGGCCGCGGCAAGCTGTCGAGCTACGCCGAACTGACGACGGCGGAGGGGCACGCCGCGCTGCGCGGTCTGCTGGCCGAGGCGGATATCTTCTCGCAGGGCTATCGCCCGCAATCGCTGGCGGCGCTCGGCTTCTCGCCGGAGGATGCCGCTGCGATCAATCCGGGCATCGTCTACGTCTCGCTGTCGGCCTACGGCCGCAACGGACCTTGGGCGACGCGGCGCGGCTTCGACTCGCTGGTGCAATGCACGACCGGCTTCAACCATGCCGAAGGGCAGGCGGCCGGGGTTGCGGGACCGAAGGAATTGCCGATGCAGATCCTCGATCACGCCACCGGCTATCTGATGGCGCTCGGCGCGATGATCGCCAAGGCGCGGCAGGCGCGCGACGGCGGGAGCTGGCACGTTCAGGTGTCGCTCGCCCGCACCGGCGAATGGTTGTGGGACATGGGGCGTCTCGCGCAAGGCCTCGCCGCGCCGGACATCACGCCGGATCTGGCGGCTGCGGTACTCGAGGACGTTCCTTCTGGATTTGGGACGCTGACGGCCGTGCGTCACGCCGCGATCCTGTCCGCGACGCCGGCGTATTGGGCGCGACCTGCGGTGCCGCTCGGCAGCGATCCTCCGCGCTGGCCCGCCCGGGGATGATCAAGATATGGAAACCATCCACCAGCCTGTCTCCGGAGTTGAGCAGGAGTAATCGATCAACCGCAACTCGGCTACCTCACTCACCAAGGATATCGCCCTCGGCAAGTCGGTCATTAATGCTGCGTTCAGGTTCTGGCCTCTAACCAACCGGATATCCTGACCGTCCGCCGCCAACGGCCGCTAACGGAATGTTGCGCTACGGAACTCATCTGCCCTTACGTCGATCCACCTTTGTGGTAAGCGTGTCATAGTTCGGCACTATCAGTCGCCGGGAGGCAACGCGGTGATCAGGCCCATGTTGAAGCACGTTACGCGAAGACTGCGACGTGTGACGCGGAAGCGGCTGGTGCTGACCGGCTGCCTGGTCGTCGGTGTCGCCGTGGCCGGCTCCATCGTCGCGGACCGCTACGCAGCCACCGAGGTCCATTCGGAGATCTCCAGCCAGTCGCGCCGCAGCGCCGATCGCTACACGCCGAGCGCATCTGAGTGGGCGAGCCTGACGATCGAGAAGGTAAGCGATTTCAGCTTCCGCGCCGAACATATCACCGAGGGAAAGATCGCGATCGACGAGGACCGTTCGACGCCGGTGTTCTCGCCCTATGCGGGGCGGGTGACGAAACTGCTGGCGCGCCCCGGCGACCACGTCGTGCAGGGTCAGCCGCTGTTCACGATCGAGGCGCCGGACACGGTGCAGGCGCAGAACGATTTCATCGTCGCCGCCACCGCGCTGAACAAGGCGAAGTCGCAGCTCGAACTGGCGCAGTTTCAGGACAAGCGCGCGCGCGATCTGTTCGACGGCAAGGCGGTGCCGCTGAAGGATTATCAGCAGGCGCAGGCGACGCTGACCAGTGCGCAGAACGACATGCAGTCGGCGACCACGGCGCTCGAAGCCGCGCGCAACCGGCTGCGCATCCTCGGCCTCAGCGAGAGCGCCATCACCGCCTTCCAGGACAAGGGCAGGATCAACCCCGAGACCACCATCCATGCGCCGATCGCCGGCACCGTGGTGCAGCGCAAGATCGGACCCGGGCAATACGTCAATGCCGGCGCCAGCGACCCGGTGTTCGTGATCGGCGACCTGTCGACGGTGTGGCTCACCGCTTTCGTCCGCGAATCCGAGGCCGCCGACGTCGAGGTCGGCCAGGACATCAGCTTCCAGGTGCTGGCGTTGCCCGGCCGCACGCTGACCGGGCGTGTCAACTACGTCGCCGCCGCGATCGATCCGGCCACGCGCCGGCTGATGGTTCGCGCCACCATGGACAATCCCGACGGCGCGCTGAAGCCCGAAATGTTCGCCAATGTCACGATCTACTCGGCGTCCGACCATCCCGCGGTCGGCGTGCCGCGCACCGCGCTGATCTACGAGGGCGACCAGGTCCGGGTCTGGGTCGCGCGCGACGACCGCTCGATCGAACTGCGCACGATCAAGCCGGGACTCACCGCCGGAGGTCTCGTCGAAGTGATCGGCAATCTGCAGCCGGGCGAAAAGATCGTCACCAAGGGCGCCCTGTTCATCGACCGCGCCGCCACCGGTTGAGGTTCGCGGGTGCTACTCGCGCGACGATACGACGACTGCTTCTCTCCGTTCCCTTCCTTGCTCGATCCTTCGTCTTCCCGGCCCGAGAACAATCTTCTGCGCCACCTGTCACAGAGTTCATTTGAACGGCGCGTGACGATGGGGGAGAGGAAGGTCGCACGACCCGCCGCGCTTCGCGCTCGCCTGCCTGCCTGAAAGGTCCGATCCGGATGGGTCGCCTCGTTGCCCTTGCTGTCAACCGCCGTTTTCTGATGGTCGCGATGTTCCTGCTGGTGATCGCCGGCGGCACGGTCGCCTTCAGGCAGCTCAACATCGAGGCCTATCCCGATCCGACGCCGCCGATGGTCGACATCGTCACGCAGAGCGCCGGGCTGTCGGCAGAGGAGGTCGAGCGCTACATCACGATTCCGATCGAGGCCCAGGTCGCCGGCATCAAGAACCTGAAGACCATCCGCACCATTTCACTGTACGGCCTGTCCGACGTGAAACTGCAGTTCTCGTTCGACTACACCTATGACGAAGCTCTGCAGCAGGTCCTGAACCGGCTGTCGCAACTGGCGCCATTGCCGGGCAACGCGCAGCCGGGAATCTCGCCGCTGAGCCCGATCGGCGAGGTTTTCCGCTACCGGCTGGTCGGCCCGCCCGGCTACAGCGTGCTCGATCTCAAGACGCTGCAGGACTGGGTGCTGCAGCGTCGCTTCCGCGCCGTGCCGGGCGTGATCGACGTCACCGGCTGGGGCGGCAAGACCAAGACCTATGAAGTTCAGGTCGACTTCAACAAGCTGGTCGCCAACGGCCTGACCCTGCCGCAGGTGCTGCAGGCGGTGTCCAATTCCAACATCAATGTCGGCGGCAACACCGTCGATATCGGCGCGCAGTCCGCGGTGGTGCGCGGCGTCGGCCTGATCCGCTCGATCGACGATCTCGGCAGCACCATGGTGGCCTCGAGCGGCGGCAATCCGGTGCTGATCAGGGACATCGCCAAGGTCAGCGTCGGCGAGAAGCCGCGGCTCGGCATCGCCGGCATGAACCAGGACGACGACATCGTCCAGGGCATCGTGCTGATGCGGCGTGGCGAAAAGAGTTCGCCGACGATCGCGCGGGTCGAGCAGACGGTGAAGGCGATCAACGCCTCCGGCGTGCTGCCGCCGGGCGTGCGAATCGAGCGGATCTACGACCGCAAGGACCTGATCGACACCACCACCCACACGGTGCTGCACAACATGGTGGTCGGCATCCTGCTGATCGTGTTCCTGCAATGGGTGTTTCTCGGCGATCTGCGCAGCGCGCTGATCGTCGGCGCGACGATTCCGTTCGCGCTGTTCTTCGCGGTGATCATTCTGGTGCTGCGCGGCGAATCCGCCAATCTGCTGTCGGTCGGCGCGATCGATTTCGGCCTGATCGTCGACGCCACGGTGATCATGGTCGAGGCGATCTTCCGGCGGCTGTCGCATACGACCGTATTGTCGCCGGAGGAGCTCAGCCAGATCTCCGCCGAGACGGTGATGGGCATGAAGAGCCACGCCATCCTGTCGGCGGCGGCCGACGTGTCGCGTTCGATCTTCTTCGCCGCGGCGATCATCATCGCGGCGTTCCTGCCGCTGTTCACGCTGTCCGGCGTCGAGGGCAACATCTTCAGCCCGATGGCGCGGACCTATGCCTACGCGCTGGCCGGCGGCCTGCTCGCCACCTTCACCGTGACGCCGGCGCTGTCCGCGATCATCCTGCCGGCGCATGTGAAGGAGACCGAGACCTTGCTGATGCGCTGGCTGCATCGCTTCTACACGCCCTTGCTCGCCTGGGCGGTGGCGAACCGGCGGCTGGTGATGGCCGGCGCCGTCGGCCTGGTGCTGCTGACGGCGATCGCGACGCGCTTCCTCGGCCTCGAATTCCTGCCCAAGCTGGAGGAGGGCAATCTGTGGGTGCGGGCGACCCTGCCGCCGACGATCTCGCTCGCCGAGGGCCACGGCTACGTCAACCAGATGCGCAAGCTGATCGCGACCTTCCCCGAGGTCGAATCGGTGGTGTCGCAGCACGGCCGTCCTGACGACGGCACCGACGCCGCCGGCCTGTTCAACGCCGAATTCTTCGCGCCGCTCAAGCCGGCGTCGCAATGGCCGGGGTCGAAGGACAAGGACGATCTCACCGCGCGGATGCTGAAGCAGCTCCAGGAGAGATTCCCCGGCGTCGAGTTCAATTTCTCGCAGTATCTGCAGGACAACGTCTCGGAAGCGGTGTCCGGCGTGAAGGGCGAGAATTCGATCAAGCTTTACGGCAACGACCTGCAGGCGCTCACAGACACCGCCAACAAGATCAAGTCGGTGCTGGCGACGGTGCAGGGCGTCACCGATCTGGCGGTGTTCACCTCGCTCGGCCAGCCGACCATCCAGATCGACGTCGACCGCGCCCGCGCCGCGCGCTACGGGCTGACGCCGGGCGACATCAATGCCACCATCCGCGTCGCGATCGGTGGCGACAGCGCCGGCGATCTCTACGAGCCTGGCAGCGACCGGCATTTCCCGATCATCGTCCGTCTGGCGCCGGAGTATCGCAAGAGCGCCGAGGCGATCCACAATCTGCGGATCGGCGTGCAGGGCCCGAACGGCATCACGCAGATTCCGCTCAGCGAGGTCGCCTCGATCCAGCTCGTCTCCGGCGCGGCCTACATCTATCGCGAGAATCAGGAGCGTTATCTGCCGATCAAGTTCTCGGTGCGCGAGCGCGATCTCGGCAGCGCCATCAAGGAGGCGCAGGACAAGGTCGCGGCGCAGGTCCAGTTGCCGCCGGGCGCGCGCGCCGAATGGGTCGGCGAGTTCGGCAATCTGCAGGACGCGATCAAGCGGCTGTCGATCGTCGTGCCGATCAGTCTGGTGCTGATCGGCGTGCTGCTGTTCTTCAATTTCGGATCGTTCACCGATACCTTGCTGGCGATGAGCGTAATCCCGATGGCGATCTTCGGCGGCGTGCTCGGGCTGCTGGTGACCGGCATCCCGTTCAGCGTGTCGGCCGCGATCGGCTTCATCGCGCTGTTCGGCATCGCGGTGATGGACGGCATCATCATTCTGTCCCAATACAACCAGCTGATCGATCAGGGCCTCGACCGGGTCCGGGCGATCCTCCGCACCGGCGAGCTGCAGTTACGGCCGGTGCTGATGACCTGCGTGGTGGCCGGCGTCGGGCTGTTGCCCGCCGCGGTGTCGAGCGGCATCGGCTCGCAGGTTCAGAAGCCGCTGGCGATCGTGGTCGTCACCGGGATGATGCTCGCCCCGGTAGTGATCCTCGTCACATTGCCGGTGCTGATTTCCTACTTCTCGCGCCGCCGCCTCGGATGATTACTTAGCCGGCCTCGTAGTTGTGCGAGCGTCCGCGTCCGCAGCCTTCGCAACAGCAGCAAAATCAGCAGGATGTTTGTTGCATTGCGATGACACGGCGCTCGCCGAGCGTCGCGTCATTTAAACGCATCCGCCGATTGACTTGGGTCAAGCTGCGAGCGTGCACGGCGTGACACGATGCAACCATGGCTAGACTATTGGTATACCGATGTCCGCAAAACGGTCTGATGACTCAGACCTGGCTCGCCGATGAAGTGGCGGGCAGAGATCGGCTGACCTACGAGCCGGTCTTTTGTCTCGCCTGCTCGCAGCAGCATTTCATCTGCGTCGAGACCGGCCGTGCGCTCGGCGACCGCGTCGAGGCGGTGACTGCGACCCATGGCCCGACGTTTCCGCCGGGGCAGGCCAAGGCGCGCCTCGGCAGCCCGCGTGAGACGGCAGATGCGTTCAGCGCGCGGGCGATTCCCGCACCGGTCGCGGATCACGCCAAGGCGCACTGAGCAGCCGAGGCGCACTGAACAAGCCAAGTCGCCGATGAAAACCAAGCCAAGTCGCCAATGAAATAATGGCGCGCTGAACAAAAACCGCGCGCCGTGTTGGTGGATCCTGCAGGAGGCTGCTCCGGACGTGTGGGGCAATACCCGGCACATCCACGGATCTTGCGGCCGCGTTCGGCCGGCGACGCGGTCGGCGCTACTGACCGGACGGCGTACGCAGGCCGTGCCAGGCGTCGCGCACCTGATGATAGTGAACGTCCGGCAGATAGTCCGGCGTGTTGAGCTTCAGCGTCTTGACGTCGAGCCGGCCGATGGCGCTGAGCAGCGTGTAGGACGCGATCACCCGATCGCGCTGCGCGCCGATCAGGCGCGCGCGGGCGAGCGTGAGATCCTGCTGCGAATTCAGCACATCGACGGTGGTGCGCTGGCCGCCTTGCGCTTCGCGGCCGACGCCTTTCAGCGCGATCTCGGCGGCCCGCACTTCGGCTTCCGACGCGCTGACGGCGATTTTGGCGCCCTCGTTGCTGACCCACGCGCCGACCGCCGCCGTGCGGGACTGATTGCGGATCTGGTCGAGCACCAGCCGGCTCTGCGCGGCGATTTCCTTGGATTGCCGGGTCTCCGCGGCGGCGAGTCCGCCGTCGTAGATCGGCGCGGAGATCTGGCCGAGGATCGAGGCTTGGTCGGTGCCTTTGGTGCCGAGCGTCGAATCGGTGTCCCGGCTGCGACTGGCGTTGCCCTGCAGCGTCACGCTCGGCAGCAGGCTGCCTTCGGCCACCTTGATCGTTGTGGTGGCGACGTCGACGTCGTAGCTCGCCGCCAGCACTGCCGGGTTGCCTTGCATCGCCAGCGAAATCGCATCCTCGCGGCTCCGCGGCAGCAGCCGGTCGACCGGAGAGGCGGGGCTGAGCCGCGACGGCGGATTGCCGATCACCTGCGCGTAGGTCGCCTCGCTGACGGCGAGGTTCACTTCGGCAGCGTTGAGGTCGGCGCGGCCGCGGCTGAGCCGCGCTTCGGCCTGCGCCGTATCCGTCGGCGTCACATCGCCGGCGTTCAAGCGCTTGTTGGTGATATCCAGTGTCTGGCTGAGAAAGTCGACGTTGGCTTTCTGGGCTGCGACCAGCGCCTGGTTGGCGAGCACGTTGGTGTAGGCGGTGACCGCGTCGAGCAGCACGCCCTGTCCGACATTGCGCAATGCTTCGCGACCGGACTTCACCTGAAACTCGGCGACGCGCACGCTGTTTGCAGTCCTGAACCCGTTGAACAGGTTCTGCGTCACGGTGACGCCGATCGTCCACGGCTTCAGCGTTGCGGTCTGGATGGTATTGTCGGGCAGCAGGTTCCGGACCGCCTGCATGCCGACGCCGAGACTGGCGATGATTTGCGGCCGGTAACCAGACAGCGCCGCCGGCACATTCTCGTCGGTCGCGCGCTGCCGGGCGCGTTCGGCATTGAGCTGCGGATTGGTCCGATAGGCTTTGGCGAGTGCTTCGGGCAGTCCCTCGGCGGATACGGGAAACGTCATCGCGACACTGAACGCGGCTGCGCAAGCGCCCGCGAGCGAACGACGTGCTGTCTTTGCGACGCTGCTATTCAATCCTGTCCACCAAGCCATCTGTCCCGCAACAACCCTTCGACATCCGCCCCCGCCGACGCCACCGCATGTTTAGAACGCGCTGCAGCGTGACGCAAATCATCGGGGCGCGCGGACGGCGGTTGCCGCCGCGACTGTGGTCATGGGGCAACGCTGCGGCGATCGGGCGCGCGGCATGATGCGGCTTCCAGCCGCCCCGGGCGCGCGTCCGTCAGCTCGCTGTCAGCGATGCTTGTTGTTCGGCTTGCGCTTTTCGATGAAGGCCGCCATCCCCTCGGAGCGGTCCTCCAGCGCGAAACTCGAGCGAAACAGATCGCGCTCGACAGCGAGGCCTTCAGCCAGCGTGGTTTCCAGCGCACGGTTCACCGCGCTTTTCGCCATTGCGGCCGCAGGACGCGACATCGACGCGATCTTCTCGGCGGCGGCGAGCGCCTCTTCCATCAGCTTGTCGGCGGGCACGAGGCGGCTGACGAGGCCGGCGCGTTCGGCCTCCTGCGCGTCCATCATCCGTCCGGTCAAGCACAGATCCATCGCCTTCGACTTGCCGATGGCGCGCGTCAGACGCTGCGTACCACCAATTCCCGGAATGGTGCCCAGGGTGATCTCCGGCTGGCCGAACTTCGCAGTGTCGGCGGCAATGATGATGTCGCACATCATTGCCAACTCGCACCCGCCGCCGAGCGCGTAGCCGGCGACCGCCGCGATGGTCGGCTTGCGGCAGCGCGCGAGGCGGTCGCCGCCGATCGAGGTGAAGTCCTCGTTGAACATGTCGATGAAGCCCTTCGGCTGCATCTCCCTGATGTCGGCGCCGGCGGCGAACGCCTTGTCGCTGCCGGTGATCAGAATGCACCCGATCGCGTCGTCGGCTTCGAGGTCCTCGACCGCCGCGCCGATCTCGCCGAACACGCCGAAGGACAGCGCGTTCAGCAGCTTCGGACGGTTGAGCCTGATGATGCCGACGGCGTTCTGGCGTTCGACGATGATGAATTCGAAAGTGCTCATAATGGATTCCCGCTCGAGGGCCGGTCGCGGCCGCGGGCAATCTGCCCGCTGGCGGCTCCGGCTTCAAGGGGAGGCGTTCAGGCCATGAACATCCGTCAGGCCATGAACATCCGTGCGGCCGAGGCGAGCGTCAGGAGCCCGCCGGCAGCGATGAAGATCTTGCCGATCAGCGACGCCTTGTCCCATGCGCCGTCGTTACTGGTCGCCGACGACATCTGCGCCGCGCCGAGGGTGACTGGATCCGAGGTCCCCGCGACGGGAATGGCCCCCGTCGAAGCGGGAATCGTTGCCGCCATCACAGCCGGGGGGGTGTCCGCTGCGGCACGGTCGAGTTCGTTGACCTCTTCGGGTGGCACCACCTCGGCGTTCGTCGCGCCATCGGGCGCGGCCGGCGTCTGCTGCGGGGCGACGGTGGACCCCGCCGTCGCGCCGGCTGCGCCTGCGACTGGCGGAAGCTGTGCATTGGCATTGGCGACCGAAGGCGGCAGCGCCTCCGATGGCGCCGTGCCACCGGCTTGCGGGCCGGTCCGGGCGGTGCCGTCCGGCTTCGCGTCGGTCGACGCGGTGGCGCGTTCGTTGTTGTCCGTTTCGTTTTCGGCGGTCGGCTTTGCGGCCTTGGCCGGGGGCGACTTCTTCTTCACCTGTCGGGTGGAACGCGTCGGCTTCTTTTTCTTCACGGCAGCCGGCGTGCTCTGCTGAGCGGCGCTATCCTGCGAGGCGGCCGGCGCCGCGGCTGCCGGCCGGGGCTGCAGCGGTCCCCAAAGACACGCACACAAGCCGGCGGCGATGATCAATCCCGAGCGCCCGATGGCCTTGCTTTTCATGGCAATCTCCCCAGTTTCCAGCCCCGGGCGGCAGAATGCCCCTGCGGCAATGGCGCCACCGGGGCCAAAACATGGGAAATCGGCGCGGAGCCGCGGCAATAATTTGGCAACACTTGTGGCGGACGCCTTAAATGGCATCGTCACCGGCAATGGTGATAAGGAGTTTCGCGATCGAGGTGCGAAGCGGCAGGCCAACCCGTGACGTTCACGACGCCGTGAATGCGCATTTTCGCCCGTAACAAACTGAGTTTGAATTCGAATTGTCTTTTGGGAGCGCGTGTGCGCGGACGTGACGACGAATGGACCGACCTGATGCGGTCGGCCAATGCCGGCGATAGCGTCGCGTATCAGCGGCTGCTCAAGGCCGTCACGCCGGTGTTGCGGGCCGGCGCGCGCCGGGGTCTGGCGCGGGCAGGGCAGCCGATCGATCAATCCGAGGACATCGTGCAGGATATTCTGTTGGCCGTGCATCTGAAGCGACACACCTGGGACCCGGACGCGCCGTTCGCGCCCTGGCTGTTTGCGATCGCGCGCAACAAGCTGATCGACACGCTGCGCCGCCGCGGCCGGCGGGTGTTCGTCAATATCGACGATTTCGCCGAGACGATCCCCAGCGAAGCCGCAGCCGAGACGCTGCCGGCCGGCGAGGTGGCGCGTCATCTCGAGGCGCTGCCACAGCGACAGCGGGACGTGCTGCAAGCGATCGCGGTCGACAGCGCCTCGATCAGGGATACTGCGCAGAAGCTGTCGATGAGCGAGGGCGCAGTGCGCGTTGCGCTGCATCGCGGTTTGTCGGCGCTCGCCGCCAAAATGAGATCGGTCTGACGATGGATACGGATCAGTTCATCAACACGCTCGCCGCCGATTCCGCCCAGCGCGAGCGGCCGGTGGGACAGGTGCTGGCCGCGGCGCTGCTGGTGGCGCTGCCGGTGTCGGCCGCGATGTTGCTGTCGACGCTCGGGCTACGCTCGGATATCGCGACCGCGTTCGGCAATCCGTTCTTCAATCTGAAATTCGTGGTGACGCTGGCGCTGGTGCTGTCGGCGATCACGGTTGCGCTGCACCTGTCGCGGCCGGAGGCAACGGCACGAAGCTGGCGTTTGTTGCTGCTGGCGCCGCTCGCGATCCTCGGTCTTGCGATCGGCGGCGAGGCGATGCTGCCGCACCGCACGTCGATGATGACGCGGCTGGTCGGCCACAATGCGATGCAGTGCCTGACCGCCATTCCGGTGGTGTCGCTGCCGTTGCTGATCGCGGCGCTGATCGGCTTGCGCCGCGGTGCGCCTGCCAATCCGACGCTGGCAGGTGCGCTGGCCGGCATGATCGCGGCGGGCCTCGCCGCGACGTTGTACGCGGCGCATTGCGTCGACGATTCGCCGCTGTTCGTCGCGACCTGGTACACGCTGGCGACAGGGATCGTCGCCGCGATCGGCGCGGTCGCGGGCAGCCGAGTGCTGCGGTACTGAGGTAAATCAGTCACACTGCGGAAGTTTCTAGTTGCGAGCGAGTGTGACTCGCTTTTCGGCTGTGCTAGCAAAACAGCCGGGGAGCTTCTGTTGGGCAAAATTTCAAAAATGCGGGCAACTGCGTTGGGGGCCATTTGGGCCGCCGCCTACGCGCTCGTGCTCAACGTCATCCTCGCCAGCGCTTTGCTCGCGGCGCAATCGCCGGTTCTGTTGCTGGCTGGCGATCAGTTCTGCAACGCGACCACCGACCACCAGGCCGCGCCGGTCGAACCCGGCAAGGCGAAACCCGCGGCGATCCATTGCCCGCTGTGCATCGGGCAGCACGTCGCTGCCGCACCGCCGCCGGTGGCGCCGTCGATCGCGATCCGGCTGGCATTCGGCATCGCCTATGACCTGCCGCGCGTCACGCCGTTCGTCGCGCTGACGCAGAGCCGCGATCACCAGCCACGCGGACCCCCGGCCCTGAGCTGACGACCTGCGCCTTTCGGCGCTCATTGTTCTCGTCACCTCAGTTTCCGGAGTCTATCCATGTCGTCCGCTCGTCCGCGGTCGCGCGGCCTCGTGCTGCTGCAGGCCACTGCGCTGGTTTCCACTTGTCTTGTTTCAATGCCGGCGATGGCACAGAGCCCTCGCGACAGCACATTGCCGCCGGTGACGGTGCAGGCGCCCGATCAGATGCGCCCGGCCACGCCGCGCGCCCGGCAGCGCAGCACCGCGCGCGCGACGCGTGCGGTGCGTAGCGCGCCCCCGGCGCCGCTGCCGGCCGCCGCGCCGGTCGACAGCGCGGCCGCGCGCGGGCCGGCTTTGACCGTGCTCACAGTGCAGCAGGCGCTTACCGACATCCAGCAGACGCCGGGCGGCGTCGCGCTGGTGCCGGCCAACGCCTATCGCAACTCGACGGTCGCCAACACGATCAAGGACATTCTCGACTACGTGCCCGGCGTGTTCGCGCAGCCGAAATGGGGCGACGACACCAGGCTGTCGATCCGCGGCTCCGGGCTGTCGCGCAATTTCCACCTCCGCGGCGTGCAGCTCTATATGGACGGCATCCCGATCAACACCGCCGACGGCTACGGCGATTTTCAGGAGATCGACCCCACCGCGTACAAATACGTCGCGGTCTACAAGGGCGCCAACGCGCTGCAGTTCGGCGCCAATTCGCTCGGCGGCGCGATCAATTTCGTCACCGCGACCGGCCGTGATCCGTTCCCGAACGGTGTCAGCGTCGATGCCGGGGCGTTCGGCTATCGCCGGCTGCAGGCCAATGCCGGTGGCGTCAACGGTCCGTGGGACGGCTACGTCACCGCCTCGACCCAGGCGGCGGAGGGTTTCCGCAATCACAGCGACGGCGAGGCGCACCGGCTCAGCGCCAATATCGGCTACCAGATCACGCCGGACATCGAGACCCGGTTCTATCTCAACGCCAATCACGTCCGGCAGCGGATCCCCGGCAGCGTCACCAAGACCTCGGCGCTGACGTCGCCGGAGACGGCGGCGGCCAACAACGTCGCGCTCGACCAGCAGCGCAACATCGACACGGTGCGGCTCGCCAACAAGACCACGATCCGGTTCGACAACACGGTGGTCGATTTCGGCGCGTTCGGCGTCGATCGCCACCTGATGCACCCGATCTTCCAGTGGCTCGACTATCGCTATCAGGATTACGGCGGCTTCGCCAAGGTCACGGATGATCGCTTCATCGGTGGCTACCGCAACCGGCTGGTCGCCGGCGTCAATCTGCTCAACGGCCGGCTCGACAACAAGCAGTACGTCAATTTCGCCGGGCAGAAGGGCGCGCTGGCGTCGTCCTCGCTCGACAAGTCGACCAACACCACGTTCTACATCGAGAATTCGTTCTACTTCCTGCGCAACGTCGCGCTGGTCGCCGGCACGCAGTATTTGCACGCGACCCGCGACCGGAAAGATCGATTTCTGAGCGACGGCGACGGCTCCGGATCGACCAAATTCGATCTGTGGAGCCCGAAGGCGGGCCTGTTGTGGGACATCGATCCGACCTGGCAGGCGTTCGGCAACATCTCGCGCAGCGCCGAGGTGCCGAGCTTCGGCGAAAGCGCGTCTGGCATGGGGATTCCCACGATCCCGTTCACCAGCATCCGGCCGCAGCGCGCCACGACCTTTGAACTCGGCACCCGCGGCCGCCGGCCTGATCTGGTCTGGGAACTGACCGGCTATCGCGCCGAGATCAAGGACGAACTGCTCTGCATCTACAGCGCATTCGGCAATTGCAACGTCACCAACGCCGATCGCAGCGTGCATCAGGGCATCGAGGCCGGACTTGGCGTCGCGTTCCTCCACAACCTGTTCGAGCGTGGGCCGATACCTGATCGGCTGTGGCTGAACATGGCCTACACGCTGAACGACTTCCGTTTCGACAACGACGCCAGGTTCGGCAACAATCTGCTGCCCGGCGCGCCGCGGCACTATCTGCGCGCCGAACTGCTCTACAAGAACCCGAACGGCTTCTATCTCGGCCCGAATGTGGAGTGGGTGCCGCAGGCCTACTACGTCGACAGCGCCAATACGCTGACGACCGAACCCTACGCGCTGCTCGGCCTCAAGGCCGGCATCGACAATGGCGGGCCGTACTCGATCTACATCGAAGGCCGCAACCTCACCAACAAGGCCTACATCGCCTCGGCCAGCATCATCGACAAGGCCACCGCCTCGTCGCCGCTGTTCGAACCCGGCGCCGGCCGCGCCGTCTATGCCGGC
The DNA here is from genome assembly GCF_052445935.1 of Rhodopseudomonas sp. NSM. NCBI lineage: Bacteria > Pseudomonadati > Pseudomonadota > Alphaproteobacteria > Hyphomicrobiales > Nitrobacteraceae > Rhodopseudomonas > Rhodopseudomonas sp. NSM. The sequence goes on from NZ_JBQTCH010000003.1 coordinate 318,050, forward strand.
TTCAAGGCGCGCTGGTGATGTGCGGTCCTTCATGCTCTTGTTCGATCGAGTCCGTGATGTCTCGGGTGTTCCCGGGGTCGCGCAGCATCCTGCTGGCGTCCGCCGCCGCGCTGGTTTTGTCCACGCCGCCCGCGATCGCTCAGCGCGGGGCCGACGCACCGTTGCCTCCGGTGACGGTGCAGGCGCCCGATCAGGCGGCGCGTTCCGCGGCGCGGCCCAGGCCGCGTCGCGCGGGGAGCGGGACCCGCGCGGTTCGCGCATCAAATCGCGGCGTTGCGGCGGCAACGCCGGTCGCCGGCGGGCCGGCGACGCCCCAAGGGGCGAGTGGTCCTCCGAGCCTCACCGTGCCGACCACCGCGCAGGCGCGGCAGGAGATCCAGCGCACGCCCGGCGCGGTCGCGCTCGTTGCCGATACCGAGTTCAAGAACTCGCCGGCGAACACCATCAAGGACGCGCTCGGCTGGGTGCCGGGCGTGTTGATCCAGACGCGTTGGGGCCCGGACGGCCGGGTATCGATCCGCGGCTCTGGATTGTCGCGCGCCTACGGCAATCGCGGCATCAACCCCTATATGGACGGCATTCCGATCAGCACCGCGGACGGGCTGTTCGATCTGTTCGAGATCGACCCGACCGCATATCGCTATATTGAAGTCTACAAGGGCGCCAACGCGCTGCGGTTCGGCGCCAATTCGCTCGGCGGCGCGATCAACTTCGTGATGCCGACCGGGCGCGATGCGCCCGAATTCGAAGCACGCGTCGACGGCGGCAGCTTCGGCTATCTGAAATCCGCGACCAGCACCGGCGGCGCCGTCGGCCCGTTCGACTGGTACATGACCATGTCGGCGCAGCGCGAGGACGGTTATCGCGAGCACAGCAAGACGGATTCGGAACGTCTCAACGCCAATTTCGGCTATCAGTTCTCGCCGGATGCCGAGACGCGGTTCTATTTGAATGCCGGTCGATGGCGCTCGGAAATTCCCGGCGAGGTCACCAAGGACGCGGCACTGACTTCGCCGCGCGCCGCGAACCCGATCTGGGTGCAGCAGGACCAGCAGCGCAACATCGATTCGGTGCGCGTCGCCAACAAGACGACGTTGCGATTCGGCGAGACGACGGTCGATTTCGGCGCCTTCGTGCTCGAGCGCCACGTCATGCATCCGATCTATCAGTGGCTCGATTTCCATGTCCACGACTACGGCGGCTTCGCCCGCGCCACCGACGACCGGTTGGTCGACGGCTTCCGCAATCGCCTGGTCACCGGCGTCAACATCCAGAACGGCACCATCGACATCAATCAGTACTGGAACGTCGGCGCGGCCGTGAAGGGACCGCTCGCGGCGTCGTACTTGTGGAAATCGCAGAACGTCTCCGCCTATGGCGAGAACTCGTTCTATGTCCTGCCGAACGTCGCGCTAGTGACGGGCGCACAGTTCCTGCATGCGGTCCGCGACCAGCAGGACAGGTTTCTCTCCAACGGCGACCAATCCGGGCGCCGCAGCTACAATCCGCTCAGTCCGAAGATCGGGCTGTTGTGGGACGTCGATCCGACCTGGCAGGTTTTCGGCAATATCTCGCGCAGCGCCGAGGTGCCGACCTACGACGTCACGACGTTCGCGTCGCCGGCGAGCACCGACATCAACGCCCAGACAGCGACCACCTACGAGATCGGCACCCGCGGCCGGCGGCCCGACCTCACCTGGGACGTCGCGCTGTACCGCGCCGACATCCGCAACGAGCTGCAATGCCTGACGAGTCCCGCGACGCCCGGCGCCTGCACGATCCGCAATGCGGATCGCACCGTGCATCAGGGCGTCGAGGCCGGGCTCGGGGTCGCATTCCTGAAGTCGAGTTTCGCGCAGGACGACCGGTTCTGGTTCAACGTCGCCTACACCTACAGCGACTTCCGCTTCGACGGCGACGCGACCTGGGGCAACAATCGCCTGCCGGCGGTGCCGGCGCACTATCTTCGCGCCGAAGTGCTCTACAAACATCTCAGCGGGTTCTACGCGGGACCGAACGTCGAATGGATGCCGCAGGCGTTCTTCGCCGACAATGCCAACACGCTGACGGTCGACCCTTACGCGCTGCTGAACTTCAAGCTCGGCTACGACCGCGGCACCGGTTGGTCCGGCTATATCGAAGGTCGCAACCTGCTCGACAAACGCTACATCTCGACCGCGATCGCCGTCGAGACGGCGTCGGCCGCGTCGGCACTGTTCAATCCGGGCATGGGCCGGGCGATCTATGTCGGCATGAGGACGCGATGGTGATGCACCGCCGTCTGCGATGGTCGCTCGCTGCGGCAGCGCTGCTGCCGATCGCCGGCACTCGAGCGGAATTCGGCGAGGCTGCGGCGAGCACCGCGAGACTGCATGCGATGTTCGATAGGCCCGGCGTGACTCTCGAGGTCGCGCCGGTGGTCGTCTCCGGCGGGCATGCGATCGCCGGCGCAATGGCGGCTTGGTAGCGCTCGCTCAGGCGGCCGGCGACTTGGTCGCGGCGCTCGATTGCTGCATGTGGTGGAAGCGGAGCACCTGCTGCGCGGTTGCGATGCGCAGCCGCTCGTAGGTGAAGCGACATTCGTCGAGATCGGTGGACATGGCGCCGGTCGCCTCGTCGCGCATCCTGATGATGGCCTTGACGGTCGGCCACGACAGTTTGCAGACCTTGGCGAGGATCAGCAGACCCTCGTCGCGGGATTCGATCATCATCGCCTCGGCGGTCTCGACCGACGTGCCGGCGAGGCAGGCGAGCGCCTGGTTGATCTCGTCGAATTTGCGCTCGTGAGCGAAGGTGTGGACCTGCTCTTCGGTGATGCGGCCGTCTTCGAACAGCGACCTCACCAGCCCGTGGGCAATGCTGGTCTGATGGGTGATCGCCGCCGGCGCGGAGCGCGCCAGCCGCGTCGCCTGCTTCACGGCGGTCGTGACCTCCGAGGCCGCGTTCGGGTTCGCGGCCTTGAGCTTCGCCCGCACCGAGGCCGACGCGATGGCGATCAGCTTCAAATATTGCGCGCGCGGGATCGCCCGTCGGCCGAGCTCGGTGGCGAGGTCGTCGTCCACCTCGGCGCGCTTGACCAGCACCGAATAGCCGTTGTCCGAGAATTCGGCGCCGGGATTCTTGAGGGTGCTCTGCACCACCTGCTGATTGCCGAGTTCGACCAGCACATCGGTCACCGCGCCGCTGAGCGATTTGCGGGTCGAGATCGCCATCATGTGGCTCTGCCCTTTGGTGCGGGCATTGGCGATCAGCGTGGCATCGTCGAGCTGATCCGACTGCGACAGCACCGGCGCCGCGATCTCGATCATGTCCTCGAAGGCGAGATGATGAATGATTCGCGGTGGCGCCTTGACGGGCGCCAGGCGTTTGGCCAGCAGCACCTTTGCATTCGTCTCGATGCTTTTGACCAGACAATTGAAGACGTCGTCGAACACCGCGATCTGGTTGTCGTTGTAGTCGACCTCGCTGTCGAGATAGAGGTCGGTGACGCGGCGCAACGTCTCGACGCGGCGCGCAACGGTGCCGTGCGCCAGCGTGGATTGCAGTTCATCGAGAAGGGTGGCGGCGGAAAGGGCCGATTTCGAGCTCATTACTCTGTCCTGGAGTGACGGGAAGAACCTGAGTTCCTCAGGTCGTGGCAATTCTGTCGCGTCCCTCTTCCTTGGCGGCATAGAGCGCACTGTCGGCGCGGGCCAGTACGGCTTCGGCGGTTTCGTCCGGGGACATCGTCGTGACGCCGGCCGACAGCGTCACCCGCATCCCCGACGAGAATGCCGACCAGTCGAGCTCTCCGACGATTTTGCGCAGGCGGTCCAGCAGCGCGTGGGCCTCCTCGCGCGGCGTGTTCGGCAGCAGCAGCAGAAATTCCTCGCCGCCGTAGCGGCCGAACCGGTCGAAGCTTCGGATGTTGGCGAAGATGGTGATCGCGAAGGTCCGCAGCACCTCGTCGCCGGTGGGGTGGCCGAAGCTGTCGTTGATCCGCTTGAACCAGTCGAGGTCGATCAGAGCGAGCGACAGCGGCGTCGCGCTGCGTTCGGCGCGGGCGATCTCCTCGTCGAGCATCCGCATGATGCAGCGGCGATTGAACGTGCCGGTGAGTTCGTCGAGCTCTGCGAGTTCCTCGATCCGTCGATACGCCTCGCGCAGCTGGACGCCGCGCTTGTAGAGTGACTGCCGCATTGCGCTGGAATACATCCCGACAAACATGCAGCGGCCGATGGTCAGCACCAGCACCAGCATGGTCGCGGTCCGCTCGAGCAGCGTTCCGTTCGGCATCGCGATCGGCGTGTCGGTGAAGACGAACAGCACCACTAGCGCGCCGGTCATCGCCGCCCAGCAGATCAAGCTCTGACTGGTGCTGGCGCGCAGCGACGCAAAGCTGAAGATGATGAACAGCGAGCACAGGAACAGGAACGCGACTTGCGGCACCCAGAAGCAGAAGCCCATCACCAGCGCCACGTTGAGCGCAGCGGTCGGCAGAACCAGATAATGGTCCTTGAAACGGTCGTGGAAGCCGAGTTCGGACAATGCGATGCTGCCGACGATGATGCCGAAGCCGCAGGCGATGTAGGCCGGAACGACGATGTCGGGAATCGTGCCCGTGGAGCTGTAGATCAGCAGCAGGGCGGCGTCGGTGAGGTAGCTCGCCGCGATCAGATCGAACATCTGCCGGCGTTGCTTCATTCTCCGCGCACGGACAGCGAACGTCCGGGCCCGTTCGGCCCCGTCCGCATTGCCCGCTGGCATGCCCGAAATGACGGCAGTTGATCCCATCGCCTGCTTCAACGCGTGTGAGTTGCCGGAATCTACGGGCAAAGCCTTTAGGTTTCGTATCCGCCGGGAACTCGCCGGCCGGCCCGATTAAATGTTTGATGTCTAGACATTTTTTAGAATGGTATTGGGTAACGGCTCGCCTCCTGGTCGTCGACCGGGCCGTCGACAAGTTGCGCAATTCGGTCGGCGGCTTGGTAAGACGTTTCGGGCAGGCTTCGGGCTGCCGAGTCGAGATGAAGCAAGCCGGGATTGCCGGTTTGGAAGAGTTGGACAGGCTTTTGCACTTCTGTGCTCGACCTCACAGACGTGGTGTGGCACCTAGCTACGGTGATAAATTTGCCTTTGACTGTCGAACCTTCCGCGGGTTTCAGCCGACCTATCTGCGAGACGGACAGTGAGTAATAAGCAGGCGACTGCGGACGAAATTCTGATCGCCCGGATTGCTCAAGGCGACCGTTCAGCGATGCAGGTCCTCTATGGCAGGCATCATGTACGGGTGTTTCGCTTCGGGCTCAGGCTGGTGCGGAACGAACAGATCGCGGAGGACCTTATTAGCGAGGTCTTCCTCGACGTCTGGCGCCAGGCGGGGAAGTTCGAAGGTCGGTCATCTGTTTCCACCTGGCTGTTGGCGATCACGCGGTTCAAGGCGCTGTCCGCGCTTCGACGCCGCAAGGATGCCGAATTGGACGACGAGGCTGCCGCCGCGATCGAGGATCCGTCCGACAATCCGGAAGTGGCGGTCCAGAAAAAGGACACGAGCGATGTGCTGCGAAAGTGCCTCGGGGGGCTTTCGACGGACCATCGGGAAATCATCGATCTCGTCTACTACCATGAGAAATCGTTGGAAGAGGTCGCTCATATTGTCGGAATTCCGGAGAATACCGTGAAGACCCGACTGTTCTATGCGCGCAAGAAACTGGCCGATCTGCTGCAGGCAGCCGGCGTGCAGCGAGGCTGGCCATGATGGCGATGAGCAAATCGATGCTGGAGCATCAGGAGCCGGGTGACATCGAGGCGCTGCTGCCTTGGTATGCCGCGGGCACGCTGCCCCCCCGCGACAGCCGACGCGTCGCCGAAGCGCTGGATCGCGATCCTGAGCTTGCCAAGCAATATGCTGCAGTGCTCGAGGAATATGCCTCGACGATCGAACTGAACGAAAGTCTCGGCGCGCCTTCGGCCAAAGCGATGCAGAAACTGTTCGCCGCGATCGACGCCGAGCCGGTGCGTTCTGCCCGCAGCGCATCGCCGCAAATGCAGCAAGGATTCGGCGCTCGGTTCGCCGGATACGTCGCCGGTCTGTCGCCGAAGGTGCTGGCGTGGTCGGCGTCGGTCGCAGGCGTCGCGCTGGTGCTGCAGGCCGGGCTGATCGGTGCGATGGTGGCGTGGAGCCCGGGCAGCGTGTTCGAGACCGCGTCGTACCAGCCGCAGGCCGATGTTGCTCCGGCGCCGCGCGCCGAAACGGCGCGACCGGCCGCGCCCGCTGCGCCGCCCGCCGCGACCGAGCAACGCGTTGCGCCGCTGACCCGTAGCCTGGGCGCCGACAGCGGCCCACGCGTATTCGTGCGTTTCGCGCCGGACGCCCGCGCGTCCGAGATCACGGCGCTGCTCGACGCGTATCAGGCCTCGGTGATCGACAGCAGCAAGGGCGGCATATTTCGGCTGAAAGTCGGGGCCGGCGCAATGTCGAAACAGGATCAGGACAGGCTGATCGCGCGCCTGCAGAACGAGGCGATCGTCACGATGGTGCTGCCCGCGCCTTAGCAGATATGAACCGGAGGCTGCGATGAGCGATCGAGCATGGCAAAGGCCGGCATGGATTGCGATAGTCGCGGCGACGGCGCTGGTGGTGACGGCCGGCTTCGCGCTTGCACAATCGCTGGCGCCTCCAACTTCGACCAACCTTCCACCGGTCGTCACGGCGCCGATCACGCCTCCGGTCAGCACGCCTCCGGTCAGCACGGCACCGATCGTCACGCCGTCGGTCGGCGCCGTCATTCCCGCGCTCCGCCCGCCGGGGCCGGACGTGCTGCCCTCGGTCGAGCGCGAATACCGGCGACTGCGCGATGCGCGGCTGCCGCCGTCGAACTGCAACTATCTCGACAATGGCCGGACCTGCGCCAAGCTATGGGTGATCGACGATTGGCGGACCGTGAGCAAGCACAAGCGCGGCAAGGCCCGGGCCGAACGCGCCCGCGGGGCTCCGTCGCGAAACGTTGCGGCGAAAAGCCAGCGCCCGGCCGTCGCTGATCGCGACCATGTCCCGGGCGAAGTGCTGATCGAATTCGACGGCAGCCTGTCCGAAGTGCAGCTCCGCGCGCTGGCGCGCCGGCACCGGCTTACGCGAATCGGCCGCGATGACATCGCGCTGGTCGGGAGCAGCATCGGCCTGTTCCGGATCAACGACCGCCGTTCGCCGCAAGCGGTGGCGCGCGCGGTCGCCGGCGACAATCGGGTGCGCGGGGCTCAGGCTAATTTCATCTACACGCTGCAGAACGATGCCGCGCCGGCTGCCGCGGACAATGCGATGCTGTATCCGCATGCCCGGCTTCGGTTGCCCGAGGCGCATGCGCTGGCGCGCGGCCGCGGCAGCGGTGATCGATTCCGGCGTCGATATCGACCACCCCGAGCTTTCCGGCGCAATCGCCGGCTCGTTCGACCCGCTCGGTCGCAAGGAAACGCCGCATCAGCACGGCACCGGCATCGCCGGGGCGATCGTCGCGCGCGCCAAACTCACCGGCGGCGCGCCGGCAGCGCAGATCCTGGCGATCCGGGCGTTCGGGGAAAGCAAAGCCGGACGCCAGAACAGCACATCGTTTCTGATCCTGAAGAGCCTTGATTACGCCGCCGGCCATGGCGCGCGAATCGTCAATATGAGCTTTGCCGGGCCGCGGGACCCGCTGATCGCCCGCGGCGTTGCGTCTGCTGCAGCGCGGGGGATCGTGATGGTCGCGGCCGCCGGCAACGCCGGCCCGAAGTCGCCGCCGCTCCACCCTGCGGCCTTGCCGGGGGTGATCGCCGTCAGCGCGACGAGCCCGGGCGATACGCTGTTTTCGGCGTCGAGCCGCGGCCCGCAGATCGCCTTGGCTGCACCGGGCGTGGATATCCTGCTGCCGGCACCGGGCGGCAAATACGAGATGATGACGGGGACCTCGTTCGCTGCGGCGTTCGTGAGCGGCATCGTCGCGCTGATGATCGAGCGCAATCCCACGCTCGCGCCCGATCAGGTGCGCGCCATTCTGACGCAGACCGCGCGTGATCGCGGTCCGCCTGGTCGCGACGATCTGTTCGGCGCAGGCGAGGCGGATGCGTTCGCCGCCGTGTCGCGGGTGGAGCGCATTGCAGCTCCCCTTGCTGCTCCGCCCGTGGCCGAACCTGCAGTTGAGCCGCCCGCCGTCGCGACAGCGCAACCGGCCATACCCGGCGATGCGATCGAGATGCCGTCCGACGTCGACGAGAAGGTCGTCGCTCCGGCGCAGGCCGAACTGCCGGGCCGATAGATCGGCCGGCTCACGTTCGAAAAAAAAGCGGCAGCCGCTTTGAACGTTCGGCGGTGTCTCGATGACCAATCGGTGTGGGAGCGGAAAGCCCCTCCCCAAAAGGCTGTATTCGGCGCGAGCGCCCATCCACCCCAGCGCCAATATGGCTTGACCCGCCCGGTTGTCCCCCCGGGCGGGTCATTTCGTTCCAGCCCGACGCGACGCCTCCGCCCCCGCGTGCGACATCACGCTCCCGCGGGTCTCTGACCGGGGCGCGGCGCATTGGCGAACGAGTCAACCGACCGTTTTCGACTTCATGTCATTACGGGGGCACCACCGCGGCTGGACATGGTAAATTTTTGTTAACAAACTGACTCTTATGCTTGCGTTGATTCGTAAGTTGCGTCGCGTCCGTTTCCCCCTTTTCCGGCGGATTGATCATGGAACCAACCGACGCAGCGCGTGGCCGCGCGATCATCGAGCGCTGGTGTGTGCTCGCGGAACAGCGGCTGGAATACCTGACCGAACTGTTCGAAAGCGGCCGCTGGCGGCGTTTCTTCAGCGAAACCGCGTTTTTGGAAAATATTCAGGAAGCCAAGGCCGCGGTCGAAACCTGGCGCGATCTGCTCTATCGCGAAGCCACGATCGACAACCAGCCGATCGACCTGTCCTGGCTGGGGCACAACAAGAACCTGCCGCCGCGCCCGATCTTCTATCTCAGCGACGAGACGGCCTCCGATTCGGTTCAGACGCTCCGCTTCGCATCGACTCCCGTGACGCCGGCTCTCGAACAGGCGCCGGCCGCGACCGGTGATGAACTGTCGAGCGTGCCGCGATTGAGCATCGTGCCGTCGCCCGAGCCCGAGGGTGACCTCCCGCCGGACATGGTCGAACCGATCGAGAGCGCGGAGCCGCCCGCCTGGCAGCATGCGCTTGATCTCGGCCAACTCGCGCAGCGTTACTCGCTGCTACGCAAAGCAGGTTAGACACCAGACGGCTCAATTCGCCAGGAAATCCAGCACGAGCTGTTTGTAGCGCTCGGGTGCCTCCAGGAACACCAGGTGTCCGGTGCCGGCGATCACCTCCGCCCGACCGTTCGGCATTTCGGCGGCGAGCTGTTCGGCAAGCTGCGCATTCTTCCCCATCTTCGCGCGCAGCGCCTCGGGTGCATTCGGCTTGCCCGGTGCATTGTGATCGTCCGCGCCCATGACGAACAACGTCGGCCGGTCGATCAGCGGGATTTCGTGGGCCACCGGCTCGCGGTAGATCATCTGCGCGGAGGCGACGAAGGCGCGCAGCCAGCGAGGATAGTCCGGGCTGCCCTTGATGTTGAATCGCGCGTCGATGAAAGGGGTGATCTGTTCGGCTGGCAGCTTCAGAGCGTAGTTGGTCTCGAGCTGCTTGCGATAGGCCTCCGGCGTCAGACGGTCCTCGTTCTGGATGATCTTCTCCGTCGGCGTCGGCGGTACGTAGAGCCGGTAATCCTCCAGTCCGATCGGGGCGGTGAGGACGAGATGGTCGACGCGCTCGGGATAGGCGCGGGCGATCCGCACACCGAGCATGCCGCCCAGCGAATGGGCGACGACATCGGCCTTGGCGATGCCGAGCTCGTCGAGCAGCGCGATGGTGTTGCGCGCCAGGTCGTCGAAATGCAGGTCGCCGGCGGGCTTGGACGATTTGCCGAAGCCGATCTGGTCGGGCACCACCACGCGGTAGCCAGCCTCGCTCAGCATCCGGATGACCGGCGCCCAGTAGCTGGACGGAAAATTCCGACCATGAAGCAGTACCACGGTGCGGCCGTTCGCCTGCGCGGGCGCGATGTCCATATACGCCATGGAAAGCTGCTCACGACCCGCGGCGACACCGAAGGCGTGGACCGGATACGGATAGGCGAAGCCTTCGAGATTGATTCCATAAGGCTCGCGCGGCGCAGGCTCCGCGACCGCAGCGGGGAGCGGCATCAGCACGGCAGCGGCGACGAACAGGGGTTTCAGCACGCGAAAATACCTCCGACCGCAGGGAGCTCGGAGATGACGCATCGACGTCCAAGTCGTTCCAATCGACGCCTGTTTCTGTTGGGAGCAGGCGGCCGTCGCTAGACCTTCGGTGAAAGGAAACACCCCTTGAACCGAACTGGACAGCACGACTGCGATCGATCGGGGAAGGCGTGTCATGCGACTTTCATGATTGAAATAGGGGGGTTGTATTGTCCGTTTGATCTCGATCAATTCGTCGGCCGAAGCGTTTGTTTCAAAGCGCAGCTAACTGATCCTTGTATTTGAGCGGCTGTGCGTTTTTCCTCTTTAAACTTTTCAAATGATTTCGGCGCATTCCTCGCTGCGGGACGTCGTCGTCCGTTTCAAACAATCACGCCAGGGGATCCGCTGCTACGACTGTGTTGCGTAGCGTTGCTGCGGATCCGAGCCTGATGTGGCCCCGCATAGGTTGCAGCCGAGCCGCCGAATTCGCGCTCGAGAATGAAAGTCAGATCATGACCCGCACCGCTCCCTCGATTGACGCACCAAAATCCTCCGGTCCCCTCGCGATGTTCACCAACCGCAAGATCGGCACCAAGATCGCCATCGGCTTCGCCGCCATTCAGGTGCTGATGGCCGTGCTCGCGGTGATGAACTATTCGAGCTTCGGTACGATCGGCGCGGCGTTCACCTCGTTCGGGCAACGCGTCGAGGTGGTCGGCATCGCCCAGGAGATCGACCGCAGCTTCACCGCCTTTCGCGGCATCGTGCGCGAATACGGCATGACCGGCGACGACGGGTTGCTCGGCGAAGCCGATCAGCGCAAGCAGAAACTCGCGGACAACATCGCGCAGGGCTCGCGGCAGCTTCAGAATCCCGAGACGAAGGACGTGATGGCCGACATCAATCGCCAGTTCGACGTCTATGGCAAGGGGTTCGGCGAGGTCGTCAAGCTCCGCCAGGAGCAGAATCAACTGACGCTCGAGGTGCTCGGACCGGTCGGGCAGCGCGTGATGAGCCGGCTGGAACAGTTGCAGAGTTCGGCGATGACCGGCGACGGTCGTAGCGACGACGCGCTGCTGATCGGACAGGCCATGAAGCAGCTTCTGACGCTGCGGCTCGCCGCCAGCAAGGTGCTGGGGATTCACCTGGAGCGTGAAGCCTCGACCGCGGCCGAGAAGGCGATTGCTGAACTCAAGACCACGTTGTCGGCCCTGAAGATTTCGCTCGACACGGCCGGCGAGCAGAGCCAGCTCGTCGCGATCGGCGCCGACCTCGCCAGCTACACCGAGGCCTTCCGCAAGGCATTGGCCGACGTCAACGCGGTCGAGACGAAGATCGGTGAGATGGCCAAGGTGGCGGATGCTTTGGCTGCAGCGGCCGCGCGGATCAACCAGATCGGCGGCGCCGAGCAGAAGCAGATCGGCCAAGAGACCCAGGCATTGGTCTCCGATACCAGGAGCCAGACCCTGATCATCACCATCACGGCGCAACTGATCGGCGTGGTTCTGGCCTGGCTGATCGGCCGCGCGGTGTCGCGCCCGATCATTGCGATCTCAGAAACGATGCGTGAACTCGCCGCCGGCAAGCTCGACGTCGCCGTCGCCGGCTCGGGCCGCATGGACGAGATCGGTCTGATGGCCTGCACCGTCGAAGTGTTCAAGTCGCATGCGATCGACGTGCAGCGGCTGAAGCAGGAGCAGGAGGAAGCCGAGCGTCGCGTCGCCGAGGAGCACAGGGCCGAGATGCGGCGGCTGGCCGACGATTTCGAAGGCGCGGTCGGCGAGATCATCCAGACCGTGACCTCGGCCTCGACCGAACTCGAAGCGTCCGCCGGCACGCTGACTTCGACCGCTGATCGCTCGCAGGAGCTTGCGACCTCTGTCGCGGCGGCGTCCGAGCAGGCCTCGGCGAATGTGCAGTCAGTGGCGTCCGCGACCGAGCAGATGTCGTCGTCGATCTCCGAGATCAGCCGTCAGGTGCAGCAGTCGGCGCGGATCGCCGGCGACGCCGTCGATCAGGCGCGCAAGACCAACGGCCGGATCGGCGAACTCGCCGAAGCGGCGAGCCGGATCGGCGCGGTCGTCGACCTGATCACCACCATTGCCGGCCAGACCAATCTGCTGGCGCTCAACGCCACGATCGAGGCGGCGCGCGCCGGCGACGCCGGCCGCGGCTTCGCTGTGGTGGCGCAGGAGGTCAAGGCGCTGGCAGAACAGACCTCGAAGGCGACCGGCGAGATCAGCCAGCAGATCAGCGGCATGCAGACGGCGACGCAGGAGTCGGTCGGCGCCATCCGCGAGATCGGCGGCACCATCGAGCGGATGTCGGAAATTGCTTCGACCATCGCCTCCGCGGTGGAAGAGCAGGGTGCTGCGACCCAGGAGATCGCCCGCAACGTGCAGCAGGCGGCGCAGGGCACGCAGCAGGTCTCGGCCAACATCACCGACGTGCAGCGCGGCGCCACCGAAACCGGCGCGGCATCGTCGCAGGTGCTGGCCGCCGCGCAGTCGCTGTCGCGCGACAGCAATCGCCTGCGCGACGAAGTCAGCCGCTTCGTCGAAACCGTGCGGGCGGCATAGACCCGGGTCGCGGCGCTGCCGACAGCGCCGCCCCCTTCGCCATCCTTCACAGCGCGCCCCGGTCGGTCCGGGGCGCAGGCGTTTGGATCGTCACCGACCGGATCGGCCATTCTGTCCGGGCGGCGCAAAACCGTCACCGCGTGCAGCCTGCCGCCGCCGGCGTAGTTCGTCGCGTCGACACTTGGTCAGTCCCGGACTCGAACTGCCGGAGCAGGCGACAGCGCGTGCATCGCTCCGCGGCAACGTCACTGTTGCGCGGCGCCGGCCAGTTTGTCATTCTCGCAGTTGCATGAAGACAGGGGTGCAATCTCGGTCGTCGACCCTCACTGGTGTGCGGGAGTTGGGAGAGCGGGTGGTGCGGCTTGCGCGTGGCGAGCGGCTGACGGTCACCGGTCTTGGCATCGACGAGGTTCGACAAGCGCTCACGACGGTCGAGGCGCAACGCCCCGCGCTGATTCTGCCGCAGGGAGGCGGCAGTACCGAAGCGATCCTGCAGGAATTGATCGACGATCTGGCCGAGCTGGCTCTCACCTGCTGGCCGCGTTGGTATGGCCGCGATTGCTCGACGGCGGATGGGCTGCATATCCTGCCCCAAGACCAGCCGGACGTCTCTGCGCCGTGGTTTCGTGCAGCTGCCAGGCGCGCCGCAACAGGCTACCGGCCACGATTCCGCCGGACAGCGAGATCGATCGAGTTCACTCAATTGATGCAGGCGATCGGTCCGCCCGACCTGGTATTGCTCGCGCCTGCCGATCCAGTCGACGCACGCCGTGCCGCGCCGGTCATCCAGGTGCTGGAATGGTGCGCAGGACAGGGCGCGTCAGTTGTGGCGCTGTTCCCGAGCAGGCCGGCCCCGGTCCCGCCGTTCGAGCGCCTGCTGTATGACGCCGTCGAGGCGGTGCCGACAGCCGAGCCGCTGCAACTACGCTTCATTGCCCCGAGCGGTCGCGCACATCACGCAAGCCTCGTCGAGCAGCGGGTCGAGGCGGCATTGCGCCACGACTGCGAGCTTGCGCCGCTGTTCGCCTGTAACCAAACGGTCGCAATCGACGGCTATGGCAACCCGCGTGTCGATCTGCTGTGGCGCGAAGGGCGTGTCGTCGTCGAACTCGACGGTCCCGAGCACCAGGGCGACCCGAATTTCGCCAACGACCGTCACCGCGACTACGAGCTCCTGATGGCCGGCTATCTGGTGCTGCGTATCACCAACCATCAGGTCACGACCGACCTGCAGGCCGCCGTGGAGAAGATCCGCGCGGTGGTCCGCTTCCGACAATCAACGACCAGCATGCGGTGACGACGATGACTCCGAAACAGACCTTGATCATGTGGTGCCTGCTCGGCCGCAAGGGGCAGGCGATGCAGAGCGAGATCGTCCCGAAATTCGAGAAGCAGGACCGCGAGGCGCTGATTGCCGAAGGGCTGATCTCGAGCGCCAAGATCGGCCGCGCGATCGGAATCGAGCTGGAGGACAAGGGGTGGAACTGGGCCGGCCAGCATCTCGGCGACGAATTGCCGAAGAATTATCAGGTGCTGCAGCAATGGCTGGCGATGTTGCAGCGGCATCTCGAGAAGAGCGGCGAGACGCTGGCCGATTTCATCGGTCCGGCCCCCGAATGGCCGCCGGCCGCGCCCGCCAAAGAGCCGAAACCGAAGCGCAGGAAAGCGCCAGCCGGACCGAAGAAGAGAAAAGGAAAGAAGGGCAAACCGGACGATCCGGCTTCGACGCCGCCGTCGCCGGAGCAACTACGCGCACGGATCGAGCAAGCCTATCTGACGATTACCAATGGACGAAAAGGCGAGCCTGTCGCCTTGAGCAAACTCCGCGCGCAACTGTCAGACCTCGATCGGGCGACGGTGGATGGCGGGCTGCTGCGGATCCACAAGACTGAAATCAAGGCCGGGTTCGGACGTAACGACGATCCCAAAGACATCTCGGCCGAAGAGTCCGAAGCTGCCTTCAGCTCCGGCGGCGATCCTTATCATTTCATCTGGTTTCAATCATGAGTCAGGCTCTTCAGGCGCTTCGCGTCGTCGATTTCAACTGGGTTCGTTCTTTGGATAGCATTTGGTTCGATGAAAGCGCGACCAAGAGCGCCGGGCCGAACGCGGACATTGTCGCTCACGTCTCGCAGGAATTCCTCCGGGAAACGCTGGGGCCCGTATCGCGTGCGCCGGGCATCGCGCTGACCGGGCACGCAGGCATCGGCAAGACTCACTTCGTCAGCCAGCTCCGCCGGCAGGTCTGGGAGGATGGCGGCTGGTTCGTGTTGCTCGAAGTGATGGGCTTGACCGATTTCTGGCGCAACGCCGCATTGAGCTACATCACCTCCTTGCTGCAGCCGATGTCCGATGGCCGCCGCCAGCTCGAAGCCGTTTTGGCCGGCGTCGCTCGGCGCTTCAAGGTCGAGAAGGAGGTGGAAACCGCCTTCAACATTCCGAACATCGAGGCACGCAAGATCGTGGACGTGCTGGTCAAGGGGCTGATGCGCCACGACATGCAGAACACGCTCCGGCATCAGGACGTGTTTCGCGCGATGTGTCTGCTGCGATCCAACGACATCAACAGCGCCGGGCTCGCCCATGCCTGGCTGCAGGGCTACGACGCCGATGAACAGGCGCGCGCCGCGCTCGGCTTCCTGAAGCCCCCGCCGCCGCCGGTCGATCTGGTGAAGGGAATGTCCTGGATCATGAGCCTCGCCGGGCCGACGATGGTCGCGATCGACCAGATCGACGGCGTCGTCAATCCGAGCATCGTCAGCGCGCATATCAACGACGATGCGCCAAACCAGGGCCTGGGCGAAGCGCTGGCGGCCGGACTACTCGAGCTCTACGACGTCGGCCATCGCAGCATGACGGTCGTTACTTGCCTGTTCAACTCCTGGCAGGCTCTTCAGAAGCGAGGCCTGACCCCTTTCAGCCAGCGCTTTCGCGAGCCGCTGATCCTTCGCGAGATGAAAGACTCCGCCGATATTCGCAATCTGATCGTCAGCCGGCTTGCACCGGCCTACCAGTCGGTGAACTTCAAGCCGCCTTACGAAAGCTGGCCGTTCAGCGACGATGCGATCGCCGGTGCCGCCGGTGTAATCACAACTCCGCGCACTATCCTGATGCGCTGCGATGCCTTTCGTCGCCGCTGCATCGAGGCGGGCGAGGTCACCGAATGCGATCGGCTGACCGACGCCGTCACTACGCCCGAAACGCCGCTCGCGCGCAATGGTTTTGCGCAAGCGTTTCAGCAGTTGAGCGCGACGGCCGAGGTCGGCGGCCTCGTCGTCCCGGACGACGACGGCGAACTCGCCGCGCTGCTTCGCGAGGTGTTCGATCTCTACGCCCGTGAATTCGCCGCCGATGAAGCCGTCGATCTGGAGAGCCGCGGCGACCCGGCGCAGAGAACGCCGCCGCTGCATGGCCGGCTGACGTTCACATACCATGCCCAGAACGACCGCGAACGGCACTTCTGCTTTCGCGCGCTCGAACACACCCATGCGATCTCGTTTCAGGCCCGGCTGCGCGCGGCGCTGACCGCATCCGGCATCAATGCCAGGATCGCCGACCGGCATCTCATTCTGGTGCGGCGTAGTCCAGTTCCGGGCGGCGCCAAGACGCGGCAATTGTTCGAGTTGTTCGAGAAGGCCGGCGGCATCGTCGTCGATCCGCTGGAGGCGGATTTGCGGGTGTTCGTCGCGCTGCGGCAGATGAACAGGCAGGCAGCCGCGGGCGGCAGAGCCGCCGAGTTCGAATCCTGGCTGCGCGCCGACAAGCCGCTGTTTGCGACGCAGTTCTTCAAGCGGGCCGGCCTCAGCCCGCCGCCGGCCGCGCCGACGCCGACGGATGGTGCGCAGGCGCCGGAGACCGGACCGGGTGGCTCGGACGCTCGGACGGATGCGCCAGAGCCTCCAGCGCCGGAGCCCGCGCCACCGCTCAACGCCTCACCATCACCCGCAGCGCCGGCTGCGGAGATCCAGCACTCCATCCCGGTCGGACGGCGCATCGGAGTGGGCGATGAACCCATTAGTCTGCCGCTCCGGCTGCTGCCGCGCCACACCGCGATCATCGCCGGCTCGGGCTCGGGCAAGACCGTGCTGTTGCGGCGGATCGTGGAGGAGGCGGCGCTTGCCGGGATTCCGGCGATCGTGATCGATCCGAACAACGATCTGTCCCGACTCGGCGATCAGTGGCCGGTCCGGCCGGAGACGTTCACCGGCGCGGACGACGACAAGGCCCGCCGCTATTCCAGCAAGGTCGAGGTGGTGGTGTGGACGCCGGGTGTGCACGGCGGCAATCCGCTGTTCCTGCCGGTGATGCCGGATTTCGCCGGGCTCGGCGACGACAAGGACGAGCGCCAGCAGGCGACCGAGATGGCGGCCGAAACGCTCGGTCCTCTCGCCGGCGCGAAAAGCGCGTTGCAGAAAGGTGTCCTCGTCGAGGCGCTGCGTCACTTCGCGGCCGGCGGAGGCGGCGATCTGAAACGCTTCATCGAACTACTGACAGAGCTGCCCGACGGCCTCAGTCCGATCGGCAACGCCGCCAAATTGGCGGCTGGCATGGCCGACCAGCTCCATGCCGCCGTCGCGACCAATCCGCTGCTGCGCGCCGACGGGCCGGTGCTCGATCCGAGGCTGCTGTTCTTCGGCCCGGAT
Organism: Rhodopseudomonas sp. NSM; assembly: GCF_052445935.1. Lineage (NCBI taxonomy): Bacteria > Pseudomonadati > Pseudomonadota > Alphaproteobacteria > Hyphomicrobiales > Nitrobacteraceae > Rhodopseudomonas > Rhodopseudomonas sp. NSM. The sequence continues at coordinate 335,500 of NZ_JBQTCH010000003.1, forward strand.
CCGGCCCGCGTGCGGCTGTCGGTGATCAACCTGTCGGGCCTGGCGACGGAGGCGGCGCGGGAGGATTTCGTCAACCGGCTGCAGATGACGCTGTTCAGCTGGATCAAGCGACATCCGTCGAAGACAGGTCTGCTCTACGTTATCGACGAGGCGCAGACGTTCCTTCCGTCGCAGAAGCCGGCGCTCAGTCTCGGCAGCGGGGTCAAACTGGTCGCCCAGGCGCGCAAATACGGGCTCGGCATGATCGTGGCGACGCAGGTGCCGCGCGGCGTGCACAATCAGGTCGTGTCGAACTGCACGACGCAGTTCATCGGCAAGCAGAGCGCGCCGGCGACCATCGCCGCAGCCCAGGGCATCATCGCCGCCAGCGGCGGGCGGGCCGACGACATCGGCAAGCTGAAAGCCGGTGAATTCTACTTCGCCACCGAAGGGTCGGGCAAACCCGGCAAGGTGCGGACGCCGCTGTGCCTGAGCTATCATCCGGCCAATCCGCCGACTCCGGGCGAGGTGGTGGCGCTGGCCAAACGATCCGGCAGGATCGCGTAGGTCACCGCACCGAGTTGCTGCCGAGCGCGATCTGCGCGAACCTGGCCGCGCCCGGCGCGGTGAGATCCGGCGTCACCGGCCGGGCGTGGTCGAGCCCGACCACCGCGCCGCGCGGCGCTTCGGCGATGACGTTGCCGTTGATCGCGGCGGTGCCGGCGCCCTCCATCACCGACACGCCGATGCCGATGAACGCCTTGCGCACGACATTGCCGGTGATGGCGACATCGCGCAGGTACTTGCCCCATCCGGCGACGATGCCGAACGACGGCGCGTTCTCGATCACATTACCGGTCACCGCGGTGTCGGCCTCGACATAGATGCCGATGCCGGCGTCGTCATCCGGCGCGGTGCCGATCGGCCGCTTCGGCCTGAGGTTGCGGATGATGTTGCCCTGCACGACCGAGAGCCTGCCGCCCTCGTTGAAATTGCAAACCGAGACGCCGAGCGCCGCGCCGTCGACGGTGTTGCCGGAGATGATCGCGCCCTCGAATGCGAACTCCGAATACAGCGCAACCTCGCGGACATCGCTGACGCTGTTGTCGGCGATGTGGATGTTCGACGCCGAATTGCCGCGCACCGCGGAGTAATCGCAATTCCTGATGCGGTTGCCGCTGACGATGACGTTGCCGGCGCGGAACGCGTTGATGGCGTTGCCGTACTGCCCCGAGCCGCCGGGGCCGGCCGTGATGTTCTCGATCCGGTTGCCGGTGACCAGCGTGCCGTCGTCGCCGACCGACGTGCGCAGGATCTCGACGCCGTTGGAATTTGCGCCGATGATGGTGTTGCGCGAGACGTTCAGGCCCTTGGCGTCGAACGACACCACGCCGGTGACCGCGATCGCCGTCAGCGTGTTGTCGCTGATCATGCCGGAGGTGGTTTCCAGCCAGATGCCGCAGCCGCCGCTGGCGGTGATCTCGCAATCGGTGATGCGCAAATCGCGGGCGCCGACGCAATGCACCAGGCCGCGCCGCGCCGGCAGCGGGATCGCGCCGCCGTCGAGCACCAGGCCGGAGAGCGTCGGCGTCTCGGCGCCGGCGCTGTCGAACAGCGAGACGCCGCCGGTGAAGATCAGCCGGGTCGCGCCGCGCACGCCGCTGAGCTGCGCGCCCGACGGCAGCCGCAACGGGCCGGTGCGATAATGTCCCGGCGGCAGCGCCAGCGGGACGCGGGCGCGGGCGGCATTGTCGATCGCGCGCTGCAGCGCCGCGGTCTGGTCGTCGGAACTGTCGGGGCGGATGCCGGACTGCGTTGCGTCGCGGCCGCGCTTCGAGGTGAGCGGCTGCGCGGCGAGTGGCGCCGCCGACAGCGCCAGCGCGCCGGCTGTGAGTCCGATCAAACGACGCCGGTCGAGAGTCATGGGCGCATCCCTCGCTGAGCGAATTCGCTGTTTGAAGTAACGCAGAATTCGCCGCAGCAGCGCCCGCGGTGGTGTCGAAGGGCGACGATGTTTGGCGGTAGGGTTAACCCGGATCAGGCCGAACGCGGCTCGGTCTGCCGCGCCAGCTTCGTCAGTTCGAACAGGACCGCCTCGCCGGCATCGACCAGATGGTCGGCGGTGATTGCGCTGCCCGGCCAGGCGCGCCCGTCGCGCGCCGTCAGCGGCACGTGGACGAAGGCGGCGAGGCGGGGCCCATGCGGCGCGGTCGTGGCTTCGATCGCGCGCCAGCCGAGATAGTTGCAGAGATAGCGGCCGGCATCGCGCGAGGCCCGCGCGTCGATCCCGGTGTTGCGTGCGGCGCGCAGGAGCTTGCCGCAATGCGGCCCGAACGACCGCGCGTCTGCGCCGGGCGCGATCGAGCCCGTCCGCAGCTTGATGCGGTCGGCGTCGGGCCACAGCGTGGTGACCGCGTTGCGGGCGCGGGTCTCGATCCGCAAATGCCGCGTGCGCGCGGCGAGCCCGAACATCAGCAGCGCGTCGGGGCGATGCATCGTCAGGAGCTCGGGCAACTCGGCATCCACCGCGCGATAACTCACCGGAAACACGTGACCGATGCGCTCGATGCCGTCGAAGGCGGGGCGGCGCAATCTGACGAGGCGCTCGACCAGCGCCGGCGTCGGATTGAACGGCGCGCCTGGAAACGGGCCGAAGCCGGTGATCAGGATGCGCAGCGCGCTCATGCCAGCAACTCCGCGATCTGGTCGGCGCCGATCGCCGGCGTAACGCGGCCTTCGGCGACGGCGGCTTCGGTGGACTTCACCTTGGCGCGGATCGCGGGGTCGCTCTTCAGGCGCGACTTCCAGCGGTCCTCGAGCATGGTCCACATCCACTTCACCTGCTGCTCGCGCCGCCGCGCGTCGAATTCGCCGGGCGCAGTCGTGGCCGTGCGGTGGTCCAGCACGCTCTGCCACAGCTCGGCAATGCCCTTGCCGGTGATCGCCGAATAGGTCTGCACCGGCGGCTGCCAATGCGTCGAGCGCGGGGTGAGGATGTGCAGCGCGGCGCGATACTCGCCGGCGGCGAGATTGGCGCGGGCGATGTTGTCGCCGTCGGCCTTGTTGATCGCGATCATGTCGGCGAGTTCGACCAGACCCTTCTTGATACCCTGCAACTCGTCGCCGGCGCCGGGCAGCATCAGCGCCAGAAAGAAATCGGTCATGTCGCAGACGGCGGTCTCGGACTGGCCGATGCCGACGGTCTCGACCAGAACCACGTCGAAACCCGCCGCCTCGCACAGCAGCATCGCCTCGCGCGTCTTCGCCGCGACGCCGCCGAGCGTGCCGGATGACGGCGAGGGGCGGATGAAGGCGTTGGGCTCGGCCGAGAGCCGCGCCATCCGCGTCTTGTCGCCGAGGATCGAGCCGCCGGTGCGCGCGGACGAGGGATCGACGGCGAGCACCGCGACCTTGTGGCCCTGCGCGATCAGATACATCCCGAGTTCGTCGATCGTGGTCGACTTGCCGACGCCGGGCGAGCCGGTGATGCCGACCCGGATCGCGCGGCCGGTCTGCGGCAGCAGCTCCTGCACCAGCGCGCGCGCGGCGGCCTGATGATCGGCGCGGCGGCTCTCGACCAGCGTGATCGCGCGGGCCAGCGCTGCGCGATTGCCGGCGCGGACGTCGCTCGCCAGCGACGGCAGGTCGAGCGGCTTCTTACCTGGCGCGGTCATCGTCGCCCTTCGGCCGCTCGCCGCTGAAGATCGCCGCGCCCTCGGCCGACAGATGCGGCGTCAGCGTCTGCCACGGCACGTAAGCGTTGTATGCGCCCTCCGCATAGGCGCCGACCGCATAGGGCGGATAATGGAAGGTGAGCCCGGCGCTCTTGCCGGCTTCGGTCGACGGCGTCAGGGTCACCGCACCGATCTTCAGCAGGTTCGGCGCGATGCTCTTGACGTAGTCGGTGTCGCTGTCGTCGGCGCCGCGCGCCTTCTTCTCGGTCTTCAGCGACGCCAGCACGCCCGTCACCATCGCCTTCATCGCCGGCCCGCCATCGGCGGTCTCGGTGAAGAACGGCCGGATGCTGATGCGCTTGCCCTGCGCCTTGTCCCACAGGATGGTGTTGATGTCCGTATTGGGGTGAGCGCCGCCGGTGTAGCTGTAATCCGTCCGCACGATGCTGACATAACGGTCGGCGACCAGCGACGAGACCGTGTAGCTGCGCTCATAGGTCCAGGCGCCGTTGCGGAACAGCTCCGGATCGCTCTTGAATTCCTGCTCGGCCTCGGTGCGGTTCTCGGCGATCCACTTCTTTCCTTCGGCGAGGCAATTCTCCGCGAGCTTCGGATCGGCCCTGATCGGCGCATCGAGCAGGACTTGGCCGTCGATCGCCTTGGTCTTGACCGCGAAGTCGGGCTTGGGTTTCGCCGGCTCGGCGAGGGCCGGGGAGAGGAGGAGCAGGGCCAATAGACAAGCCAGTGCATGTCGCCAAAGGTTGATCATGTTCAACGGTCGGTTTCCTTGCTGACGCGTGTAACGAACTGCTGCAGCGGCTCGAGGTCGCGCTGGACCATCTCCCACAACAAGCCAGCGTCGGTTGCGTGATAGCCGTGGCGAAGCCAATTGCCGAGATCGGCAAGGCGCCGCCAGTTGATGGTCGGTTCGCCGCGTTTGAAGTCCTCGGGAATGTGCCGCGATGCTTCGCTGATCCTTTCGAGGAATCGCTCGACCGCTGCAAGTAACACAGGATTGGACTGCAGATCGGAGAAGTTGCGGTCGGACAACGCGTCCCGGATGTTCTGAATCGCTGTCGCGATGTGAGTTAGTCTATCTCCGAGGTTTGGAGGCACGTCAAAAGACCTCGACGAGATTATCGCCGATTCGCTCAGCGAAAGCCGGCGGGATAGAGCGGCGCATCGTGGCCTGCACCTTGAGTCCGGTGGCGTCTTCGATGATGTGCCCGACGCCAATCAAATCAAGCAGCGAGAGGCGAGCATCTGGCGACACCTCCACCAGCACGTCGAGGTCGCTGTCCGGTCGCGCGTCGCCGCGGGCGCGCGAGCCGAACACGAACAACTTCGAGACGCCTTCGCGCCTCAGCGCATCGGAGTGCTCGCGCAGCTTCGCGAGGATCGTGTCCAGCGGCATGTCGACGACGGTGGTCATGCCGCTATCCTAGCACATCGCCGCCGCGCCTGCAGCTACTCCGCCGCCTGGCTCGCGTGACCGAGCCGTGCGTTGAGCTTGTGGATCAGTTCCTCGGCGGCGTCGGCGATCACGGTGCCGGGCGGGAAAATCGCCTCGGCGCCGGATTTGATCAGCGCGTCGTAGTCCTGCGGCGGCACCACGCCGCCGATGATGATCATGATGTCCTCGCGGCCCTGCTTCTTCAGCGCGGCCTTCAGCTCCGGCACCGCGGTGAGATGCGCGGCTGCGAGCGACGACACGCCGAGAATGTGGACGTCGTTCTCGACCGCCTGCCGTGCGGCCTCGTCGGCGGTGGCGAACAGCGGTCCGATGTCGACGTCGAAGCCGATGTCGGCGAACGCCGAGGCGATCACCTTCTGGCCGCGGTCGTGGCCGTCCTGGCCGATCTTGGCGACGAGGATGCGCGGCCGGCGGCCCTCGGCGTCCTCGAACGCGTCGATCAGCGCCTGCACCTTCTCCATCCGGTTCGGCATGCTCGCGACCTCCCGCTTGTAGACGCCGGTGATCGACCGGATCTCGGCGCGATGCCGGCCATAGACCTTCTCCAGCGCGTCGGAGATTTCGCCGACGGTGGCCTTGGCCCGCGCCGCGTCGATCGCCAGCGCCAACAGATTGCCGTTGCCGTCCGCGGCCGAGCGCGTCAGCGCCGCGAGTGCTGCGTCGACGTCGGCCTGATTGCGGTCGCTGCGCAGCCGCTTCAGCTTGTCGATCTGCAGCCGGCGCACGGTCGAGTTCTCGACCTTCAGCACGTCGAGTGGCGCTTCGTCGACCGGCTTGTACTTGTTGACGCCGATCACCGATTGCCGGCCGGTGTCGATCCGCGCCTGGGTCTTGGCGGAGGCCTCCTCGATGCGCAGCTTCGGCACGCCGGCCTCGATCGCCTTGGCCATGCCGCCGAGCGCCTCGACTTCCTGGATGTGTCCCCACGCCTTGACCGCGAGATCGTGGGTCAGCCGCTCGACGTAGTACGAGCCGCCCCACGGATCGATGATCCGATTGGTGCCGCTTTCCTGCTGCAGGAACAACTGCGTGTTGCGCGCGATCCGTGCGGAGAAATCGGTCGGCAGCGCCAGCGCTTCGTCGAGCGCGTTGGTGTGCAGCGACTGGGTGTGGCCCTGCGTCGCCGCCATCGCCTCGATCGTGGTGCGCATCACGTTGTTGTAGACGTCCTGCGCGGTCAGCGACCAGCCGGAGGTCTGGCAATGCGTGCGCAGGCTGAGCGACTTCGGGTCCTTCGGGTTGAACTGAGTCAACAGCTTGGCCCACAGCAACCGCGCCGCGCGCATCTTGGCGACTTCCATGAAGAAGTTCATGCCGATCGCCCAGAAGAACGACAGCCGCGGCGCGAACTTGTCGACATCGAGGCCGGCGGCGATGCCGGCGCGCAGATATTCGACGCCGTCGGCCAGCGTATAAGCGAGTTCGAGATCCTGCGTCGCGCCGGCCTCCTGCATGTGATAGCCGGAGATCGAGATGGAGTTGTACTTCGGCATCTTCTGCGAGGTGTAGGCGAAGATGTCGGAGATCACCCGCATCGACGGCGTCGGCGGATAGATGTAGGTGTTGCGCACCATGAATTCTTTCAGAATGTCGTTCTGAATGGTGCCCGACAGCTTCTCCGGCGGCACGCCCTGTTCCTCGGCGGCGGCGACGAACAGCGCCAGGATCGGCAGCACCGCGCCGTTCATGGTCATCGACACGCTCATCTGGTCGAGCGGGATGCCGGCGAACAGCGTGCGCATGTCGTAGATACTGTCGATCGCCACGCCCGCCATGCCGACGTCGCCGGCGACGCGGGGATGGTCCGAGTCGTAGCCGCGATGGGTGGCGAGATCGAACGCCACCGACAGGCCCTTTTGCCCCGCGGCGAGGTTGCGGCGATAGAAAGCGTTGGAATCTTCCGCGGTCGAGAAGCCGGCATATTGCCGGATCGTCCAGGGCTGGTTGACATACATGGTCGGGTAGGGGCCGCGCAGGAACGGCGCGAGGCCGGGCCAGGTCTCGAGGAAATCGATGCCGTCGAGATCGGCCTCGGTGTAGCCCGGCTTGACCAGAATGCCCTCGGGCGTCAGCCACGGCTGGGCCTCGCCTGCGGGCGCAGGAGCGGCGGTGGGCTGGAACGCGATCTCGGCGAAGTTCGGAATCTTGCTCATTTTGTCTTCTCAAATTCCCGATGTCGTTCGATCAAGTCCCGAACATTCTTTTTGTAGGTGGGATCGTCTCGATGATCCTTCGACAGGCTCGCGGTCCACTTGTCCCAAAACCACCAAGTGATCAGATCCCAGAGCACGCCTATCATGATGACCTCGGATAGATCGCAATCTACTCAATTCGATCGGCCGCTGAGGCGTTCTTATAGCACGGCCCGCCATGCGCGTCATTCGAGGCTCAATCGTGATCCGGCTGCTGATAGCTGAACACCTGCGACAGCTTCTCTTGGCCGTAGATCTGCAACGTCGTCTTGCTTGGCAGGTTCGCGATCGCGCCGACCCAGCCGAGCCGGGATTCGGCGCCGAGTTGCACGGTCGGAACCACGCGGTCGGGGCGGTCGAAGGTTCCGGTCATGATCTCGATGCTGGCGCCCTCGTTCTGGCGATAGCTCAGCGGCGTGCCGCAGGCCTTGCAGAAATCGCGCTCCGCCAGCGACGACGAGCGGAACGACGCCGGCCTGCCGCGGGTCCAGGCGAAATGCTCGCGCGCCACTTCGGCCATCGATGCGAACGGCGCGCCGGTGGCCTTCTGGCACATCCGGCAGTGGCACAGCGTAATCCGCAGCGGCGGGGCCGACAGCGCGTAGCGGATCGCGCCGCATTGGCAGCCGCCGGTGAGCGTCGTTTTCCCGGTCGCGGTCATGCCGCCTCGATGCGTTGCCAGGCGTCGTTCAGCAGCGCCAGCGCGTCGCTGCCCGCGAAGATGAACTCCTGCACGCCGGACTCGCGCAGGCTCGCTTCCAACTGGGCCGGCCGGCCAGCCAGATAGATCCGCGCGCAGCCGGCGTCGCGCAGCGCCTGCGCGGCCGCGGCGGCGTGGGCCGCATAGGCCTTGTCCGACGAGCACAGGCAGGCGAACGCCGCGCCCGAGGCCTTGAACGCCGACGCCAGCGCCGCGGCATCGGTGAAGCCCTCGGTGTCGATCGCCTCGATGCCGCCGGTCTCGAAGAAGCTCTTCGCGAACGTCGCGCGCGCGGTGAAATCCGCCGCGCTGCCGAGGTTGGCGAGGAACACCTTGGGCCGCGCCGCCTTGCGCGCCAGCACGGCGTCGGACTTGTCGCGCAGCGTTTCGAACGGCGTCGCGATCCGCATCGGCGCGAGCGGCGCGAAGCTGATTTTGGCTTCGTGAGCGGGGATCGCGACCGGCTCGGCGTCGAGCACGGCGGCGCGGGCCTCGTGCAGATTGGGGAATTCGCTGGCGCCGGTCAGCACGTCGCGGCGCTTGGCGATGGCCTTGTCGCGCGCGGCGCGGGTCGCCGCGACCTTGGGCTGGATCGCGTTGGCGCCGAGCGCGGCGAACACGCCGCCGGCCTGTTCGATCTCCTGAAATTGCGTCCACGCGGCTTCGCAGAGTTCGTGAGTCAGCGCCTCGATGCCGCCCGATCCTGCGGCGGGATCGGCGACCTTTTCGAGATTGGACTCTTCGAGCAGCACCAATTGGGTGTTGCGGGCGATGCGGCGCGCCAATGCGTCGGGCAGGCCGAGCGCCAGCGTGTGCGGCAGCACCGCGAGCGAATTGGCGCCGCCGAGCGCGGCCGAGAAGGTCGCGACCGTGGCGCGCAGCATGTTCACCGAGGGATCGCGCTGGGTCAGCATCCGCCACGCGGTTTCGGCCGCGACGAACAGCGGCTTCGGCGCGAGGCTGCAGCTCTGTTCGATGCGCGCCCACAGCACGCGCAGCGCGCGGAATTTCGCCAGCGTCAGGAACTGGTCGGCGTCGGCGCTGAGTCGCGCATAGATCATGCCGCGCGCCTGGTCGAGCGGTACGCCGGCGGCTTCCAGCGCGCGCAGATACGCGATTGCGCAGGCGAGGACGAACGCCAGTTCCTGCGCTTCCGAGCCGCCGGCGTCGTGGATCACGCGGCCGTCGGCGGCGAGGAACGGGCCTTTGAAGCCTGCGGCACAGAGGTTTCTTGCAACTTCGGCGATGCCGCGCGCGATCTCGCTCCAGTCGGTGGCGCTCGATCCCTGCACGGCGCGGGCGCCGAGCGGGTCGATGCCGAAGCGGATGTCGCAGGCGGCCGGGTCGGTGCCGCGGCGCGCGATCAGTTCGACGAGGTGGCGAACGACGTCGCAGGACTGCGGCGCGAACTGCAGTTCGATGCCGATACCGGCGTCCAAATGCACGTCCTGCAGCGCTTTTTCGATCGCGTCCTTCGTCGGCGGCAGGCCGAAGCCGCGCGCGCCGAGGCTGCCGGCGAACACCAGCGCGAGGCCGGTGGCGCCGTTTTCGAGATCGTGCAGCGCCTGCCTGTTGGCCTCGGCAGCGTCCGGATGGTCGACCCGCTGGATGATCTGCCAGGGCGCGCCGAGGGCGCGGCCGGCGATGGGTAAGGCATTGATCGCGCGCGGATAAATCGGACCGAGGGGGATCCCGTCGGCGGTCTTGCCGACCAGTTTCTCGAACGGCGCGCCCTTCAGCACGCCGAGGGCCAGCTTGCGCCAGTCGTCATAGCCGGCCGGAGCGAAATCGGCGGCGAGCGGCAGGTCCTTGATTGCAGACGACATTTTGGAAATCCGGCTCCCGGTACAAATTTGATTTGGCCGGAAAATGCCACGCCCGGCCCGTCCTGCCAAACGGTTGTTTCGGGCCAAAGGAACGAGAAAACGCTTGCGGCAAACCGGTGACAAACCCGCGGCAGCGCAAAACCGCTCAGACGCGGTCCGGCAGCCGCTCGATCCCGGCCGTGGAGAGGCCGGCGAGGGCGTCTTGCAGCGAGCGTCCGCCGATCACTCCGTCCGGCCGGATCTCGAGCAGCGGCACCAGCACGAAGGCGCGCTCGAACAGCCGCGGATGCGGCAGCGTCAGGCCGGGCTGATTGATCACCGCATCGTCGTAGCTCAGCAGGTCGAGGTCGAGCGTGCGCGGACCCCAGCGTCGTTCGCTGGCGCGGTCGCGGCCGAAGCGCTTCTCGATCTTGTGCAGCGTAAATAACAGCGCGTGCGGATCGAGCGCGGTGTCGATCGCCACGCAGGAATTGACGAAGCGCTCTTGCTGCTCGTCGCCCCAGGGCGGCGTCGCGTAGTCCGACGAGCGCGCGAGGAGTTCGCCCTGCGTCATGCCGCAGATATTGGCGATCGCCTTGTCGAACGTCGCGCGGACGTCGCCGACATTGCCGCCGAGCGCGATCAGTGCCTCAGCCATGCGAGGGCTGCCGCTGCCGCGTGATGATCACGCCGACGTCGTCGAAGATCGCGGCGATCGGCGCATGCGGCTTGTGCACGGTGATCTTCACCGCGGTGATCTTGTCGAACGCGGTGAGGATCGCATCGGCGACCGCGCCGGCGGCGCGTTCGAGCAGTTTGTAGTTGGCGTCCTTGAAGGCGGCGGTGGCGCAGGCCACCACGTTGGAATAGGACACGGTGTCGGACAGGCGGTCGGTGCGCGAGGATTCGGTGAGGTCGGCGGCGAGTTCGAGGTCGATGACGAAGCGCTGGCCGACTTCGGTCTCGTGATCCATCACGCCGTGCCGCGCATGCAGCACCAGGCCGGTGATGAAGATGGTGTCGGTCATGGCAAGTCCTTGCTGCTGGTCGTGATGGCGTGGGCGACTCGCAGCGCCTGCGCGGTTTCGGCGACGTCGTGGGCGCGGATGATGCGCGCGCCGTTGTGCACGGCGATCAGATGCGCGGCGATCGAACCGCCGAGCCGCTGCTTCGGTTCCGACGGCGACACCGTGCTGATGAAGCGCTTGCGCGAGGCGCCGACCAGCACGGGCAGGCCGAAATGCGCGAAGGCGTCGAGCCGCGCCAGCGTGATCATGCTCTGCTGCGGCGTCTTGCCGAAGCCGATGCCGGGATCGAGCACGATGTTTGCACGCGCGATGCCGGCGCGGGCGGCGATGTCGAGCGAGCGCGCGAAGAAGGCGTTGATATCATCGACGATGTCGATCGCGGGATCAGCGGCGTCGCGATTATGCATCACGATCACCGGCGCGCCGCGCGCGGCGACGACGCGAGCCATCTGCGGATCGCGCTGCAGCCCCCAGACGTCGTTGGCGATGCTAGCGCCATGGTCGAGCGCCCACGCCACCACCTCGGCCTTCATGCTGTCGATCGACACCGGCGCGCCGAGTGCTGCGACCGCCGCCAGCACCGGCGCCAGCCGCCGCCGCTCCTCGTCGGCCGAGACCGGCGTCGACCCGTAGGGGCGGGTGCTCTCGGCGCCGATGTCGATGATGTCGGCGCCCTGTTCGATCATCGCCGCGGCGTGCGCGCGGGCGCGCTCCGGGCTGAGAAAGTCGCCGCCGTCGGAGAAGGAATCGGGGGTGACGTTGAGAATGCCCATCACCGCGGGCACCGGGCGCGCGAGCAGCGCGCGCAACGCGGCGGCGCCGGTGGGTTCGGCCTGTGTCGTTGGGGTTTGCGGCACTGCGCTCATGCCAGCGCTTTGCGCGGGAAGCGGCGGGGAGTCAAGCGGGGGATGCTGTCCGGTTTGCTAACCCTGCAGCGGTTCGATCGAGCGCGATCTTTTCCGAAGATCGGATCAGGCTCTTTGAGGATTCTACCGCGCCGATCTTCCGAAAGATATCGGGACCATTTCTGTAGTCTCCCCAGACCCAGCAGCGGCTATCGAAGCGGAGTTGAGACTGGCTAAGCGCTAGAAGTGCCCAAGCCGTCTTGCATGCACAACTACGGAATTTTGCCCGAGAGAATGTCGATGAGTTCTTTGGGTAGGCCGGAATAGGCGGTCGCACGTTCTTCCATGGTTAGATCGCGTGAATCCAACTGTCGGAGGTCGATACCGCGGTGATTGATCTCTTCTACAGCGTCTCCGAAATCTCTCATATGGTCCATAGCCTCTTCTTGCGGTGGTTTGGCCCAGGCACCTATTAGAAGCGTGAGCGAATTTCGGCCGATACATCGATGAAAGTGGACTTTGAGTTGCTGGTTCGTCTTGCTACGCAAGTAAGGATTACGTCGGTAGTCTAGCTTCCACGCTTCATGACGCTTCATGGTGGGTGGAACGTCCTCGATGCTGACGAATTGATCGGGGTTGCCAATTACTGCGGTACTGCCCGTTCGAAATTCGGACCAGCGCTGCATTAGGTGCTCGATCACCTCCCTTTTCCAGCGCTGCCTTTCGGCAGGAACGCCGACAACTTGCACAATGGCAAAAGCGAGGCGTCCGTCAGGAAGCCGTTGGACATGCTTTTCAGAGAAGTAGAGGATTGCGTCGATATGCGGAAATCGGATTCCTGACTCATTTGGCTGCATCTTGCGATGCACGGCATACATTACAACGTCCGGGCTGAATTCATCGATCTTTGAATTGAGGAGTATGCAAATGGAAAGCGAGTTCTTACGAGGATTGCGCTTTCGATAATCTTCGAATTGCTGATTGGCTTTTCGGAGATGTGTCTCGATGGTTCTCGCAAGCTTGCTGAGAATGACTGATGCGATCTCTTTCCCATTGTTGAACGCGCTCAAGTCGATGCGCCTAGTCCCGAAGTGCATCGGTTTTTCGTCGGCAGGAACGCGGCTCTTGTAAGCTTCGTTGATCCTTTCGTTCTGCTCGTCCTCGAGGTGTTTCATCTCGATGAGCACGAGATCGCGATAGCAGGCAAAGTCTGGGAATTTTCCGAGTTTGGCTTCTTCCTCTTTCTGGTCGTCAAGCGATCGTCCGCCAAGGTAGTGGACCACGAAACGCGACAATGAGCTTGGCAGATCAGGAGGGCCGCCCGTTCGCTCAACATGAATGGACATTATGCAGATACCATAAGAGTTGGCGCTCTCTACGAAAGGGCTTCTCTAGTTTGATCACGATTTGCTGGCGTTTATGCGTTCCTTCAAAGTCATTGCGAATTACTAACTCCGACTTCGCAGTTGAGTCTCCTCACAGGAAGCCCGAATCTGAAGCCGCGCTTGACTCTAGAAGAACATAATGAGAACGTTTGCGATTGAAGGTCAAGCCCGGAGAGCACCTCAATGGCCGATGTCACCTACTACGTCGCGCTGCCGTTTTGGGCGTCGGACGACGGCGTCGTGGCGGGGGAGCTGGCGGAGTGGAGGGTGCGAGCGGGGCGATCCGCAGGGCGAAGGCGCTTTCGCGGTTGGATGAGAATGACGGCGCGGTGGCGTCAGCCGGACGGGTGATCCGTCGATCGGCGAGTTTCAGGGTGCGGTGCTGATCAAGGCATTTGGGGAGGTGCCGAGTGATCTGTCGGCGCTTTAAGAAATGCCCATTTGGAAGAGTGCGATATTGAGTGATCTATCTGTTCTCTTAACCCATATTGGATTGACGGGCGGCCAAGCAGTAGGGTTCGTCGTCACGATTGCCACCAGTCTATGGGCCGCCAATGCCGCTAAATCCACCTCACGTGAGAGTAGGAGGCAGCACACTTCTGGGATTCGACAAGACCAGTTGCTTGCAGCTGGATTGTTGATTGATTGTCTTAGTAGGTTTGAACAATCACTTGAGGAAATTTTCTATGACAACATCAATTGCAACCAGATGTTTGATCATCACATCTCAATCGATACTGCGCAATTGCGGCCCGATGTTCTTCAGCTTGCTGCAAAGCTTGGCCCTGACATTCTCACGAAGTTCATTTCTCTCGAAGCTAGCCGTTCGAAAGCGGAGCGGACGATCAAGTCTATCGGCACCATCCTTGGGAGAGACGACGCCGAAGATGAAACGACTGCGCATTCTGCGCTTCTAATCTTACAGTCGGCCGATTTGGCGGGTGAAGTCAGCGAGAAAGTGGGAATTGCAGTCAGCCTTACTCCCTCGGTTGAGCGCGAGCGCCTGGTCGAGGCGGCAAAACCCGTAACTGATCGCAATAGCCAGCGCGACTAGACGTTGCGATTGCTTCAAGGGCAGTCCGTGCAACCCCCTCAATAACTAATCTTCAGCGGCAGCTTCCGCGCCTCCTCGATCAACTGCCCGACCTCTTTCTCCGACGGCAGCGCGCGGACGAGTTTGCGTTTGAGGTTGGCTTCTTTCATGTTCTGCGCCAGCCGTGCCGGGTTGCGGTGGGTGAATTCGCGCAGGGTGTTGACGCCGGCGGCGCGCAGCAGTTCGGCTTTGGCTTTGCCCATGCCGGGGATGCGCATGCAGTCGGCGATGTTGGCCCATTCCAGCAATTGCTGTTCGCTGATTCCTGTTTTTGCGGCGAGCGCCTTGCGGCCGCGCATGGTGCGGGCGGCTTCGAGCAGCGCTTCGGTGGTGCGGATGCCGGCGGATTTCAGCTTGCCGGCGGCGGCGACTGTGATGCCGTCAATCTGGGTGATGGGATATGTCATGATACTCGGGACTACGCGTGCGAAATGCGATGTTCAGGTGAATTGGCGAAGGCCCGGCGTCTCGGCAATGATGGTCTTCATCCGATCGGCTCCGATCTTTTCGCGGCCGATGTGAAACAGCTCGTGCGCCAGCTTCTTGATGTCGCCGATGCCGAGGCCGAGGCCCATCAGCCGCGCGCCCATCGCCATCACGCCGCCGCCCATAAGATTCGCGCCCATCAGCCGGCCGAGGCCGCCGCGCGATTCATTGGCGGTGGCGATCGCGTCTTCGGCGCCGGGGATGGTGTCGATCAGGGCCTGGACGGGCTCTTGCGGACCCTCGCTGCGGAGAAAGCCGAGGATGATGCCGACGCTCTTTCCGGCAACAGCTTTCTCGAGGCCGGCCTTGTCGGCCAGCCGTTCAATCAACTCGTCCATTACGCCCCCGCCGCCGGTTGTCCGCCGGATTGTACTTGTCGTGTCATCCTGATCTTCCACGTTCCGAAAAACAAGCAACGCCCGCGCGAGAAGCCGCTGTTCCGCCGGATTCGATTCGCGAGTGTTGCAACATTGCACGGGGTGTTGCCCGAGCGGCCCCTTACAACAGATTAAGGTCGGAGCGATTTGCGCGCCGCATCGCCACGCGCGACGTTGCGGCCGCCGGTCGGCAATGATTGGTCGTTGAACAGTTCTCATCGATATGCAGGATATGCAGCGCAATGAGCCGCCGACGGCTCTCTTGATCTGCGCGCGGGGAAACGGCACGATGACGGCGAGCGAGACCGGTAGCGACGATACCGATGGCAGGATCTTCATCGGCAAGGGCGAGCAGCCGGCCTGGCTGACGCTCGGCCTCGCCAATCGCCACGGCCTCGTCACTGGCGCCACCGGCACCGGCAAGACGGTGTCGCTGCAGGTGATGGCCGAGGGCTTCGCGCGCGCCGGCGTGCCGGTGTTCGCCGCCGACATCAAGGGCGATCTGTCCGGCATCGCCGAAGTGGGCGAGGCCAAGGACTTTATTTTGAAGCGCGCCAAGGCGATGGGACTCGCCTTCCAGCCGGATCAATTCAGCACGGTGTTCTGGGACGTGTTCGGCGAGCAGGGCCATCCGGTGCGCGCCACCGTCTCGGAGATGGGGCCGCTGCTGCTGTCGCGGATGCTCGATCTCAACGACGTGCAGGAGGGCGTGCTCAACGTCGCGTTCCGCGTCGCCGACGACATGGGCCTGCCGCTGGTCGACATGAAGGACCTGCGCGCGATGCTCGATGCGATCGCGCCGATCACCGCCAAGGTCGCCGAGAACGGCGACGTCAATGCCGACATCCGCCAGGCCGCGGCGTCGCTCGGCAACGTCACCAAGCAGACCGTCGGCACCATCCAGCGGCAATTGCTGGTGCTGGAAAATCAGGGCGGCGCCAGCTTCTTCGGCGAGCCCGCGCTGCAGCTCAAGGATTTCATCCGCACCGACAATCATGGCCGCGGCCTGGTCAACATCCTGGTCGCCGACAAGCTCATGACCAATCCGCGGTTGTATGCGACGTTCCTGCTGTGGATGCTGTCCGAGCTGTTCGAGGAACTGCCCGAACTCGGCGATCCCGACAAGCCGAAGCTGGTGTTCTTCTTCGACGAGGCGCATTTGTTGTTTAACGACGCGCCGAAATCACTGATGGATAAAATTGAACAGGTCGTGCGACTAATCCGCTCCAAGGGCGTCGGCGTCTACTTCGTGACGCAGAATCCGGTCGACGTGCCGGACCGCGTGCTGGCGCAGCTCGGCAATCGCGTGCAGCACGCGCTGCGCGCGTTCACGCCGCGCGACCAGAAGGCGGTGGCGGCGGCGGCGGAAACGTTCCGGCCCAATCCGAAGCTCGATACGACGAAGGCGATCACCGAGCTCGGCAAGGGCGAGGCGCTGGTGTCGTTCCTCGAAGGCAACGGCACGCCGGCGATGGTCGAGCGGGTGATGATCCGCCCGCCGTCGGCGCGGATCGGCACGATCACGCCGGAGGAGCGCGCCGCGATCATCAAGGCGAGCCCGATGAAGGGCCGCTACGACACCGCGATCGATTCCGAATCCGCCTACGAGAAGCTGCGCGACCGGTTGGACGGCACGGCCGCCGGCGCCGAGGCCGCGCCGGCGGAAGGCGGGCTGTTCGGCCAGCTCGGCAGCCTGGTCTCCACCGTGTTCGGCACCAATACGCCGCGCGGCAAGCTCACGACGGGTCAAGTCGTGGCGCGCAACGTCGCCCGCACCGTCGCCACCACGGTGGTCGGCGGCATCGCCGCGCAGCTCGGCAAGAAGGTCGGCGGCGCGATGGGCGGCTCGGTCGGCCGCTCGATCGTGCGCGGCACGCTCGGCGGCATGCTGCGGCGGTGAGGCCACCTGCTTGACTGCAGGCGTGTGCTGCAGTCAGACGGCTTCATAAGCCGGGCAATTGCCCTATGATCCGCCGTGCCCGGGACCAGCCCGGGCACGAGTCGTTGATACCACGTGCCCGATGTCGCTCGCCTGTCGCGCGAGACACGCAAGGAAAAGCCACCATGTCCGTCGCTTCGCAGACCCAGGCCGCGCTCGCGCGCGCCGATGCCGATTTCGAGGCCGCGCTGGCGCGGCTGTTCGCGCTGCTGCGGATCAAGTCGATCTCGGCCGATCCGGCTTACGCCGCGGACTGCAAGGCGGCGGCCGAGCATCTGTGCGCCGACATCGCCTCGCTCGGCTTCGACGCCGAGGTGCGGCCGACCGCGGGGCATCCGGCGATCGTCGCCAAGGCTAAAGGCAACACCGGCGCGCGGCCGCACGCGCTGTTCTACGGGCACTACGACGTGCAGCCGGTCGACCCGCTGGAGCTGTGGCACCGGCCGCCGTTCGAGCCGGCGATCGCCGAACATGCCGACGGCCGCAAGATCATCGTGGCGCGCGGCGCGCAGGACGACAAGGGCCAGCTCTCGACCTTCGTCGAGGCCTGCCGCGCCTGGAAGGCCGCGACCGGCGAATTGCCGATCGACCTCACCATCGTGATCGAAGGTGAAGAAGAAGTCGGCTCGAAGAATTTCGTGGCGTTCCTCGAGGCCAACAAGAACGATCTCGCCGCCGATTTCGCGCTGGTCTGCGACACCGGGATGTGGGACCCGAATACGCCGGCGATCACCACCGCGCTGCGCGGCCTCGTCTACGAAGAGGTGAAGATCAAGGCCGCCAACCGCGACCTGCATTCCGGCATCTATGGCGGCGGCGCGCAGAATCCGATCCGAGTGCTGACGCGGATTCTCGGCGGGCTGCACGACGAGCACGGCCGCATCACCATTCCGGGCTTCTACGACGGCGTGAAGGATCTGCCGCCGGAGATCCTCGAACAGTGGAAGGGGCTGGGGCTGACGGCCGAGACGTTCCTCAAGCCGATCGGGCTGTCGCTGCCGGCCGGCGAGGACGACAGGCTGCTGATCGAACAGATCTCGTCGCGGCCGACCTGCGACATCAACGGCATCGTCGGCGGCTACACCGGCGAGGGCTCCAAGACGGTGATCGCCGCGGAGGCCTCGGCGAAGGTCTCGTTCCGGATCGTCGAAGGGCAGGACCCGGCGAAGATCCGCGATGCGTTCCGCGCCTACGTCACCGCGCGGCTGCCGGCGGATTGCAGCGCCGAGTTCCTCGATCACTCCAACGCGCCGGCGATCGCGCTCGACTGGACCATGAAGCCGCTGGCGGCGGCGAAGCAGGCGCTGACGCAGGAATGGGGCAAGGACGCGCTGCTGATCGGCTCCGGCGCGTCGATTCCCATCGTGGCGGATTTCAAGCGCACGCTCGGCGTCGACACGCTGCTGGTCGGCTTCGGACTCGACGACGACAACATCCATTCGCCCAACGAGAAGTACGATCTGCGCAGCTTCCAGAAGGGCATCCGCTCCTGGGTGCGGATTCTCGGCGCGCTCGCCGAGGCGCCGAAATAAAACCCCTCCCGCGTCACAACGTCACCTCGCTTTACGCGAGTTACCGTTCGTCCCGTGTCGGCAAGCGCGCAATGCTGGACATTTTCTAATCTCGTGGACAGTGAGTTCCCGGATTCGTCCGGCCTGTGCAAACGGCGATGACGCCTCGCCGACCCACGCATTTGCTAACATTTCGTTGAAGCGATCCGTCGCGGCCGCGACGTCCGCGCGTCGCCGAGACTCGACTGGATTCGTTCTAAGTTCTGCGGTTCACGGCGCAGCAGCGCGCAAGCGTAAAGTCATTCTAAATCGCATCGATTGTCTCACCATCCTCATTCCCCTAGTCACGGATCGACTACGTGAACTGGGGGCGTCAGGTGAGTTACTTCAAGAACAGCAAGAATCGTTGGTGTGTCGGCGTGGCGACGAGCGTCGTGTCGATGTGCCTGACTGGTGCGGGGATCTCGGAAGGCCGCGCACAGAGCACGGAACCGCGGGTGCTGCCGCCGGTGTCGGTCGATGCGCCGCAACAGCGCGCACGCGCCACTCGCGTTACGCCGCAGCGCGCCGCTGCGCCGCGCGCTGCGCGGGTGACGCCGCGACAGACCGCCGAGCGGCCGCCGGCCCCGGTGGCGCCGCCGACCATGGGCACCACGCGCGCGATCGGCGCGCCGGCGCCGGCCTATGCGGGCGGGCAGGTGGCGCAGGGCGGCACGCTCGGCCTGCTCGGCTCCACCAGCGCGATGAACACGCCGTTCTCGGTGGTGAACTTCACCTCGCAACTGATCGAGAACCAACAGGCGCGCACCGCCGCCGACACGCTGATCAACGATTCCTCGGTGCGCACCACGACCGGTGCAAACGGCTTCGACGACACCTTCCAGATCCGCGGCTTCCCCGTCGCCGCCACCGACGTCGGTCTCAACGGGTTGTATGGCCTCGCTTCGTCGCAGCGCGTGCCGGCGCAGATCATCGAGCGGATCGAGCTGCTCAAGGGGCCCGGTGCATTGATCAACGGCATCGCGCCCGGCAACAGCATCGGCGGCGGCATCAACGTCGTCACCAAGCGCGCCACGGAGACCGATTTTGCGCGGCTGACGCCGTTCTTCATGAGCGCGGCCAGTTACGGCCTGCATCTGGAGACCAGCCGGCGCTTCGGCGCCAACAAGGAGTGGGGCGTCCGTTTCAACGGCGTCGGCCGCAATGGCGAGGCCTCGATCGACGACGGCAATTTCCGCAGCGGTCTCGGCGCGCTGGCGATCGACTATCGCGGTGAGCGCTTCCGCTGGACGCTCGACGCGTTCTCGCAGAACGACGACACCGACAATTTCCGTCCGCAGGTCAGCCTGTCGTCGATCGGCAACGTCATTCCGGCGGCGCCGGACGCGCGCAGCAACTGGTACCCCGGCACGAAGCTGCGGCAGAAGGACAACACCGTCGCCACCGCGGCGGAATACGACCTGACCGACTGGCTGACCGCCTATGCCGGCGTCGGTTATCGCGAGGGCTCGAACTACCAGACCTTCCCGTCCTCGGCGACGGCGGTCGACGCGCTCGGCAACTTCACGGTGCAGAACAACTATTACGATTCCTACAGCAAGACGGTGAGCGGCAATGTCGGCTTCCGCTCGCAGTTCGACACCGGCTTCATCGGCCACAAGCTGAACTTCGTCTACTCCGGCTATCAGCAGGAATACGGCTACGCCTATATCATCGGCAACAGGGCGGCGTCGAACATCTACAATCCGTCGCCGCTGCCGAGCATCACCGCGGCCCGGACCGCGCCGCAGCACTCGGCCGACACCACGCTGCAGAGCGTGGCGGTGGTCGACACGATGTCGTTCCTGAACGAGTCCGTGCTGCTGACCGCCGGCGTCCGCCAGCAGAACGTCAAGCAGGACAGCTTCAGCATCACCACGGGCGCGCTCACCAGCGGCTACGACGCCAGCGCGACGTCGCCGCTCGCCGGCATCGTCGTCAAGCCGTGGCACAACGTGTCGCTGTACGCCAACTACGCCGAAGGTCTCAGCCAGGGCACGATCGTCACCGGCACCTTTGCTAACACCGGCACGGTGCTGGCGCCGTACAAGTCGAAGCAGCAGGAAGCCGGCATCAAGGTCGACTGGGGACTGATCACCACCACCGCAGCGGTGTTCGAGATCACCCGTCCGAGCCTGATCACCACGGCGTCTAACGAGCGGCTGTACGACGGCGAGCAGCGCAATCGCGGCGTCGAGCTGAACGCCTATGGCCTAATCCTGCCGAACCTGCGCGGCATGGTCAGTGCGACCTTCGTCAAGCCCGAGCTGACCAATCCGAGCATCGCCTCGCAACGCGGCAACGACGCTGCCGGCGTGCCGGACAAGACGTTCTCGGCGAGCCTCGACTGGGATACGCCGTGGGTGCAGGGTCTCGCGCTCAACGGCCGCGTGATCTACACCGGCAGCTCCTATCTCACGACCGCCAACACGGTGAAGTTCCCGGACTGGACCCGGCTCGACATCGGCGCGCGCTACACCACGACGGCGCTCACCGGCAAGCCCGTCACGTTCCGCGCCAATATCGAGAACGTCACCGGCGAGAACTACTGGCTGACCACCGGCACCTACGTCACCGTCGGCGCGCCGCGCACCTACATCCTCTCCGCCGCGTTCGATTTCTGAGCGGAGGCAACAACGCGTCGTCCCCGCGCAGGCGGGGACCCATACCCCCTGGCTTCTCGACCGAAGGAAGGTCTCTGCTGCCGGAGTTCAACCGAGAGGCTGCGGCGTATGGGTCCCCGCCTGCGCGGGGACGACATGCGGACAAGCGGTGCCCAAGTCGCTCACCGGCGCCGCGCCGAGCGATGTGCATTTCCGCCGAGAGGCGAGGATGCGTTGGATTTGGTCGAGCGATGCAATGAAACCCGAAGGTATCTGACATGAACAAGCTCTCTTTCGCGATGCTGGCCCTGCTCGGCGCGATGAATTCCGCGCAGGCGCACCAGATCTGGATCGAGCAGGCCGACGGGCAGAATGCGATCGTCCGCTTCGGCGAGTTCGGCGACAATCTGCGCGAAGCCTCGCCCGGATTGCTCGACAAGTTCAGCAAGCCGACCGCGACGCTGGTCTCCGCCAAGGGCGAGCAGACCGTCGACGCCGCCAAGACCGCGACCGGCTTCACGCTGCCGTTCGCCGCCAAGGCGGGCGAGGGCATCGTCGCCGAGGATGCGAACTACCCGCTCTACACCTGGAAGCAGCAGGACAAGGAGGTCCGCAACTGGTTTCACCCGGCCGCGCGGCTGATCACCGGCTTCGCCGCGCTCGAGCCGAAGCTCGCGCTCGACCTGGTGCCGACCGGCAAGACCGGGGAATTCAAACTCGTCTTCAAGGGGCAGCCGAAGCCGAAGGCCAAGGTGACGCTGACGACGCAATCCGGCTGGTCCAAGGAAGCCCACACCGACGCGCAGGGCCTCGTCAATTTCGAGATGCCGTGGCAGGGCGTCTATGTCGCCGAGGTCAGCTACGCCGATCGCACGCCGGGCGAGCGGGCGGGTGAGAAATACGACGCCGTCAGCTACGCTACCACGCTGACCTATGTGAAGGCCGACGGCCTGCCGCCGATCCCCGCGGGCCCGGCGGCGACGCCGGCCGCGCCGAAATGACAGCGCTGCTGCGGCGGGCGCGGACCACCGGCCCGATCGTCTCGCGGATCGTCGCAGCCTTGCTCGGCGGCTACGCGCTGGCGGCGCTGTTCAGCGTCGCCGTGCTGGCGCTGCCGATCAGCAGGCCGCAGGCGGTGCTCACCGGCCAGCTCGCCAGCTTCGCGATCTACACCGGCGCGGTGATCTGGGTGTTCGCGGTGCGCAGCGCGCTGAAAGCCTGGATCGGGCTTCTCATCGTCGCCGCGACGCTGGCGCCGCTGGCGTGGTCTGTCTCCTGACGAACAAGGACCGCGCGTGAAGCCGGACAACGATCAGCGCGTGGCGGGCCGGGGCATCCGGCAGAGCATGTCGGGCCTGCACACCTGGGCCGGGCTGCTGCTCGGCTGGGTGCTGTATGCGATGTTCCTCACCGGCACGGTGTCGTACTTCAAGGACGAGCTGTCGCAATGGATGCGGCCCGAGGCGCCGCGCCTGGTGCAGCTTCCGGATCAGGCGGCGGTCGCCAAGCGCGTCGCCGACGAAATCGGCGTGATCGCGCCCGGCACCACGCAATGGAGCCTGCAGCTCCCCGACGCGCGCCACAACAGCGTCTATGCGTTCTGGCGCACGTCGGCGCGTGGCCCGGGTCAGCGCGGCTTCGACGACGGCCATTTCGATCCGGCCACCGGGCACAAGATCGCGGCGCGCGGCACGCTCGGCGGCGACTTCTTCTATCGCTTCCACTTCCAGTTCTACTACATGCCGCCGCTGTGGGGCCGGTGGCTCGCCGGCATCGCCGCGATGTTCATGCTGGTCGCGATCATCGCCGGCGTCATCACCCACAAGAAGATCTTCACCGACTTCTTCACCTTCCGCTGGGGCAAGGGACAGCGCTCGTGGCTCGACGCGCACAATGCGCTGTCGGTGTTCGGGCTGCCGTTCCATCTGATGATCACCTATACCGGGCTGGTGACGCTGATGGCGCTGTACATGCCGTGGGGCGACCGTGCGGCGTTCAAGACCCCGGCCGAGCGCCAGCAATTGACGGCGCAACTCAGTGCGTTCCTCCCGCCCGGCAAGCCGAGCGGCGAGAAGGCGCCGCTGGCCTCGATCGAGGACATGGTGCGGCAGGCGCAGCAGCGCTGGGGCAGCGACCATGTCGGGCGCGTCAACGCCACCCATGCGGGCGACGCGGCGGCGCGCGTGGCGGTGACGCGCGGCGACGTCGGTCGCGTGTCGATGAGTCCGCAGTATATGGAATTCGACGGCGTCACCGGCAAATTGCTGGCGGTGCACGACAGCTTCGGCGCGGCGGCGGAGACGCGCGGCGTGCTCTATGCGCTGCATCTCGGCCGCTTCAGCGACATCGAAACGCGCTGGCTGTACTTCATCGTCAGCCTGATGGGCACCGCGATGGTCGGCACCGGGCTGGTGATGTGGATCGTCAAGCGGCGCGCCAGGCTGCCCGATCCGGAGCGGCCGTATTTCGGCTTCCGCCTCGTCGAGCGGCTCAACATCGCCAGCATCGCCGGGCTGTCGATCGCGATGACGGCGTATCTGTGGGGCAACAGGCTGCTGCCGCATCCGCTGGAGGCGCGGGCGCAGCTCGAGGTCCATCTGTTCTTCGCGGTGTGGGCGCTGACGCTGCTGCACGCCCTGCTGCGGCCGGCAAAGGCGGCCTGGATCGAGCAATTGTGGGCGGCCACGGCGCTGCTGGCGCTGCTGCCGGTGCTCAACGCGCTGACCACGCAGCGGCCGCTGTGGCGCAGCCTGGCCGAGGGCGACTGGGTGTTCGCCGGCGTCGAGCTGATGTGCTGGGCGCTGGCGGCTTTGCACGCCGTGCTGGCGATGCGCGCGGCGCGGCAACCCGCGGGCGTTCAAACCGGGCGCAAGGCCGGCCGGCGCGCGCCGGTCGCGGTGGCGTCCGGCGAGGCCGCGGAATGATGCACGCGCTCGCCTTCGCTCTGTGCCTCGCCGGCTTCGTTGCGCTGGCGCTGGCCACGCGCCGCCAGCAGCACGAGGTGATCGGCCGCTCGCTGCCGCGCGGCCCGGTGCGCGGGCTGCGCATCGCCGGCGCTGCCGCGCTGATGCTCGCGCTCGGCGTTCTCGTCGGCTGGCAGGGCTGGGGACTTGGGCTGGTGATGTTCAGCGGCCATACCACGCTGGCGGCGGCGATCGTGTATTGCGCGCTGATCGGGCGTGTGCGGATGGCGGCGCGGAAGGCGGGGCAGCGGTGACCGACGCGTAGTGCCCGGGCGGACGCTGTCCGCTCGGCGCGAATACGCGCTACGCCGAGCGAACCGAGACGAGGAATTCGGCGACCTGGCGCCGCAGCGCGTTGCTGTCGCTGGACAGCGATGTCGCCGCAGCGAACACCTCGCGGGATGCGATCCCGACGATTTCGGCGCCGCGCTGAACGCCTTCGATGCTGGTCCCGACCTGGGTGGTTTCGTCGGCGGCCTTCTTGACGTTGCCGGAGATCGCCCGGGTCTCGTGGCCCTGCCGTTCGATCGCCGCGGCGATCGTCGCGATGGTTTCGGAGATGCGCCCGATCGTGCCGACGATCTGTTCGATCGAGCCGGCCGATGATCTGGTCGCCTGCTGGATGTCCGCCACCTGCCGCTGGATATCCTGGGTCGCCTTCGCGGTCTGCTCGGCGAGGGCTTTGACTTCGAACGCGACGACGGCGAAGCCGCGACCGGCGTCGCCGGCGCGGGCGGCTTCGATGGTGGCGTTCAGGGCCAGAAGATTGGTCTGCCTGGCGATCGATTCGATGATGCCGACGATGTCGCCGATGCGATCGCCGGCGCGCGCGAGTTGCAGCACGTGCGCGTTGGTCTGCCGGGTCTGCTGCACCGCCTCGTCGGTGATCCTGGTGGACTCGACGATCCGCTGGCCGATGTCGTCGACCGAGACCAGCAGATGCTCGGCCGAAGCCGCGACCGTGCGCACATAGGCACTGACGTCGGACGAGACGGCCGCGGTCGCGATGGTGAGCTGCCGGGAGGATTCGGCGGTCTCGGTCAACGAGCCGGCCGAGGTTTCGAGCGAGGAGGACGCCTGGAACACCGTCTCGATCACCTTGCCGACGGCGACCTCGAATTCGTCGGCGAGCGTGTTCATCTCGGTCTTGCGCCGCTCCGCTTCGATCTGCTGTCGCGCCAGCGTCGCATCGGCCTCCGCGAGGGCGGCCTGTTTCGAGCCGACCTTGAAGGTTTCCACGGCGCGCGCCATGGCGCCGATTTCATCGTTGCGATGCAGCCCCGGCAGCACCGCGTCGAAGTCTCCGGCGGCGAGCCGCTGCATCGCGGCGGTGGTCCGCGCGATCGAGCCGGCGATGCGCTGCCCGACCAGCAGGGCGACCAGCCCCATCGCCAGGGTGACCCCGCCGACGATCCATTCCAGCAGCGCCTTGACGCGCACCGCGCTCGCCTGCGACGCCTGATAGCGCTGCTCCGCCGTCCTGATCAGCGCGTCCAGCGTCGGACGGTTGCGGGCGAAGACGGAGGCGAAATCCTCGATCTCCTCGTTCAGGCTCTGCTGGCTGACCATGAAGGCGAGGAAACTGGATTTGTAGGCCGCGATCAACGTGGCGAGCTCTTTCTTCCGGTCCGCCGGAAGCGCGCCGGCCTTCAGCGTGTCGGCGAAGTCCGACGCCCGCTCGATCAGATCGTCGCCGTATTTCTCGCTGCCCTTCTGGATGAAGTCCTTCTCGAGCCGCCGCATGGTCAGCATCAGCACCGACAGCCGGGGATCGTCGACCTCGGCGAGCGCGGCTTCGATGTTTCGGGTCGCGTCGCGCAGTCTGCCTTGCAGCCCCTCGGCCTCGGTCAGCCCCAGCACCCGTTTCGCCGACATCAGATTCTGAAAGCGGGTGAGATACAGGTTCAGCCCGGTGAGCAATGCGGCCGACTGCTTGGCGGCCTCGTCGCCGGCGGCCTCGCTGAGACTGCGTTCGATCTCCTGCAGCCGCTGCCTGGCAGCCCCGGCGACGACGTCGTGCTGCGCGATCAGCTTTTCGTCCGATCTGCGAAGGAAATCGTTGGCGATCAAGCCGGCCTGCAGATAGTCGGATGACAACTGCATGACATTGAAGCGTAGCATGACGCTCGCCTCGGATTGTTGCTCGGATTGCGCTGCGTAGCGCAGCCCGACGAGGCAGGCCGTGCCGACCAGCGCGACGCCGGTCAATCCCAGCAATGCGATCTGAATTCTGAGGCCGATCCTGATGCGACCGAACAGCGACTTCAATTGAATTTTCAAGACGGAAAACGACAGACGCATCAAGTGACCGGGAATTGTTGACGAATTCTGCGAACGCTGTGGTTTCGCGCGATCGTCACTCGTTAGTTCGAGTGGCGGCGCCACCAATGGTCGGCAGAAAACAAAATTCGGTAAACACACAATGCTGACTTGTCGGAAACAGGATCGATATGATGCGAACTGATGAGTGCCGCGCGGTGCATCGTCTGCACGCACGAGGCGGTGATGAAACAAGCGGCGAAATAATTACGTCATCGTCCTGTCATCTATCTCGACGCGACGCCGCCCAACGCAAAAACGCCGCCCGGAATTGGGCGGCGTTTGTCTTCAATCGCGTAGAGGGGTGTGACCAAAGTCTACATCAGATGCGCTGCGATTTCAATTGCGGTAGCTCGGGTCCATGCGGTCGAGCTTGCGTAGCAGCGGCGGCCAGACCAGCTTGGTGGAGCGCAGCTCCATCGCGTCCTGATTGGCGATCAGCGTGTGGTTCTTGTCGATCACGACGTTCTCGACCGGATAGGCGGTCGGGCCCAGCATCCTTGTGCGGACCTGCATCGTGCAGGCGCGCTCGAGGTGATACATCCGCTCGAACGCCGAGGCGACCGAGCGGCCGACGGTGAGGGTGCCGTGATTGCGCAGCAGCATGTGGTTCTTCTTGCCGAGGTCGCGCTGCAGCCGTGGGCGCTCGTCGTGATCGAGCGCGACGCCTTCGTAGTCGTGATAGGCGAGGTCGCCGGTGACGAAATGCGCGGTCTGGTTCAAGGGCAGCAGGCCCTCCATGCAGCTCGCCACCGCGGTGCCGTCCGCGGTGTGCAGATGCATCACGCAGCCGGCGTCCTCGCGGACCTCGTGGACCGCCGAATGGATGGTGAAGCCGGCCGGGTTGATCTTGTACTGGCTCTGGGTGAGCTGGTTGCCGTCGAGGTCGACCTTGACCAGGCTGGAGGCGGTGATCTCGTCGAACATCAGGCCGTAGGGATTGATCAGGAAGTGATGCTCCGGCCCCGGAACCCGCGCCGAGATGTGGGTGTCGACCAGATCGTCCCAGCCGTAATAGGCGACCAGGCGATAGCAGGCGGCGAGATTGACCCGCTGCTCCCACTCGGCCTCCGTCATATCCGACGGGACTTCTCTCAGGCGTGCTTCCGCTGGCGACATGGCGTTCCCTCTGGTTGCTCGACGATCTTGTTGCCGGCGAGGTTAGTCGTGCGAATGCTTCGCAGCAAGTCGCGGCACGCGCAGCAGTCATGATTTGGCGGCGCCGGCGAACCCGGACGGGCAGGGCCTGGAACGGCCCTCGGCCCGCTCGCGGGCGGCGAAATCGTCCGAAACCACACCCAACAAGTTGTTTGCAAGCCGGAACGGCGATTGCCGTTGCGGTTCATATGACGTTATCGTGCCACAGGCGACCGCCGCGCGAGCTGCGGCGGACGGGAGTTTGGGATGATTTTTCTGCTGGTGGCCGGAATTGGCTTCCTGTTGGCCGGCCTGGTGTCGATCGTGTTCGGCGTGCCGGTCAAGGAATTCAGCTTCGGCAATACCCTGATCATGTCGGGCGTCATCGGTGGCTGCACCGGCGCGATTCTGCTCGGCCTGTATGCCGTCTTGCGCGAAATGCGGGCGCTGGGAGCCGGGGACGAGGCTGCGGCGGAGCGGATTCCGGGCGAGCGCGCGCCGGCGAAGCTGCGGCCATTGTTCCCGCCGCCGCCGGCGTCGTCCAGTCCGGCCGACGGCCAGGACGGCCCGCTGTTTGCCGGCGATCGTTCCGGGCCCGAACTGGAGACGCCACCGGCCCCGCCGCCGGAAGCGGGCCGGGCCGCCTCGATGCCGTGGCAGGACGAAGCGTCGACGCGGGACCGACTCCGCCCGCGCCTGCGCGAGCCGGTCGCGGCACCGCCGCCGCCCGAGGACGAATCGACGCCCAAGAAGCGGAACCTGCTGTTCTCGAGTTCGCGGAAAGAGCGCGAGCGCGCCGCCGCCCGGTCGGGCGGCACGGCCGAGGCCGACGGCGCTTCGGCCGGGCCCGCGGCCGCACCGCCGGCTTTCCCGCCGCGGACCTTCGAGGAGGCCTGGCCGGAATCCGAGCGGCCGCGCGGCGACGCCGGTGTGCGCCGGAGCCGGCCGCCGGTCGGCGACGACGACGGGCAGGAGCCGCCGATCGGCGTGCCGGAACGCCCGGCCTTGCCGGAACGTTCGCCGCCGCCGCGCAGCGAGGAGATGACCGAGGTGACGGTGCTCAAATCGGGCGTCGTCGATGGCATGGCCTATTCGCTGTATTCCGACGGCTCGATCGAGGCGCAGATGCCCGAAGGCATGATGAGGTTCGCCTCGATCGACGAACTGCGCGAGCATCTCGACCAGCGCGCGTAAGCTGTTGGTCTACCTTGCGTCGGCTGAACGGCGCGAAATAAAGTCCTGGCCAGCCAAGTCTCTGGGCAATTCTTCTCCCGGCAATTGTTCTCCCGGCAATTCTTCTCCCGGCAAGTCTTCGTTGCGTTTCGAACGCAGCGTTCCGATCATCGTCGAGCAAACCGACAAGATTCGACTGGCGAGGCGCGGAGCACCCGCGGCCGGCCATCAGCAATTGGACAAACCTTGATGAGCGACGCCGCGGGCAAGAGCTTGATCGAACTGACCGCGACCATCGTGTCGGCCTATGTCAGCAACAATCCGACGCCGGCGGGCGATGTTCCGGGCCTGCTCGGGCAGGTGCACGCCGCCCTGCAGCGGCTGTCGAGCGGCCGCGCGGAAGCGCCGGCGCTGGAGCCGGCCAAGCCCGCGGTTCCGCTGAAGAAGTCGATGACGCCGGAATATCTGATCTGTCTCGAGGACGGCAAACGCTTCAAGTCGCTGAAGCGGCACCTGCGCACGCAGTACAAGATGACCCCCGAGCAGTACCGCGAGAAATGGGGCCTGCCGGCCGACTACCCGATGGTCGCGCCGAACTACGCGGTCGAGCGCTCGCAACTCGCCAAGAAGATGGGCCTCGGACAACAGCGGCGTCGGCGCAGCAAGTAAGCGGGAGTAGGGACCGCGACGAATGTCGTCGACGCGGGTCCGCTCGAACTCCTGCCGACCGGTGAAATGCCACCGCGGCCTCTCCGTCAGCGGCACGTAATCCCGTTGCAGCACCGGACGAACGTTGCGACGTCGCCCGACCGATAGTTGATGATCCGGCCTTCGGCGCCAGAGACGCGATCATCGTGTTGGCTAACTCTTGGCCAATTGCTTCTTGACGATGCTTCCGCGGTGCAAGGTCGCAGGTGACGCGTCGGCTGATGCAAACGTCACCTTCGCCAACCCGCACAACTCAGTGCCAAACGTTAGATCTCAGGTCATGGGATCCGGGGCAACTTCTGTGATCTCTTCCGCTGGTATTGGCAATGTCACCGCGACCGGCTTCGCTCCCGGTTCCCGGTTCTCCAATGGCTTTGTCGGTCGCGCCGCAGAATATACCTTCTGGCAGACGTCGGGTCGGTCGATTTACCCCGTGGCGGCTGGCAATACCGTTCCGCAAAAGCCTGCCTTCGAGAATGGGGTCATGTAGCCCAGTTCAGCGGGGTGCAAGTGTGGAGTGCGAAGCCCCTGATAGCCGTTCGGCTTTGATCCACTCGGCATCCGCGATCTCGCGCCAGTCGATGTCGTAGTCCATCTTTCTCCAAAATTTCCGCATCAACGGTACTCAGTTGGGTTGTCCATGCGTTGCGGGAATGCAACGCACAGTATATGCAACGCCGAGAGATTTTGGATATTTTTTGGGAATGATTTTTATGCAGGGTGTTACTTCGATCTCCTTGATCGCGCCGGCTTCGTCACGATGAAAAGCCAAAACCGCGCAGCGCGCACAGTACGGTGTATTACACTCGCGTTAGGTAGTTAGCGACCTCGGGCCACTTTCGCGCTCGTGTTGTGGCATGCGACATCATTCACGTAGTTTGGAATGCACTATGTCAACGTTTGCTGCTGAGGTCGATTTTGGCCGACGAAGTTTCGCGCTGTTCTTTTCTCTCGTTTTGATCTGCGCGGCCGTCCTGCTCTCGCCGTTTCAAGCCCTCACCGGCGATGAGCCTCGCTATCTGATGTACGCGACGGCAGCTCTCGACGGCAGATTCACAATGGCACTTCCAGAGTGGAGCGATCTGCATATGCGCGCGACTGGCGTCGCGGCCAACTGGTTGCCTGTTCCGCCCGGAACGCCCCTGTTCAATTCCGTTTACGTGCCCGCCGTCCTGTCCCCGGTCGCGAGTGTTTTCGGACTTGCAGGCCTGCGCGCTTGTTCGTTGCTGGTGGGGTTATTCGGACTGCTGTGCCTGTTTCGTATTTGCGCCCGCGCTGCCGAGGATCGGGCGGCACTGATTGCGGTGGCTTTGGCGGGACTGTCCATTCCGCTGCTGCCCTACTTGCATCTCTTCTACATGGAGTCGTTCCTTTTCGCGGCGGTGTGCTGCGCGTGGGATCGGCTGCAGACTCCTTCGAGGACGACTGGCGGTCACGCGCTCACGGCTGCGATCCTGATGGCGATCCCGTTCATTCAGATGCGCGGGTGCGTCGTGGCCGCCGCTCTGTTCCTCTGGCTGCTTTGGCAGCTTTACCAGCAGGGCAAGCGGTCACTTGTCGTGTATATGCTTTTGGCGGCGTCGCTAGCCGGCGCAATTTTCTTTGCACTGAATATCGCCATCTATGGCGGGATCTTCGGACCCGTTCTTACGGTGCGGCCGATGCCGCCCTCGGCGTGGTACTCCGTGATCTCGATGCAGCTTTTCAACGTCAGGCACGGCCTGATCGTTTACGCTCCAGTTTGGCTGCTCGGTTATGTCGGGCTGATCGTGGGTGCGTGGAAGGGCATCAACGGATCGAGGCAAGGGCTGGCGCTGGCGGTGATTGCGGCGATTACTGGAATGGGTATCAACCCCGGCGAATGCTGGCCGGCGCGGTTCTGGATACTCTCGATCCCGATGCTGACGGTGGGATTGACGATCGTGATCGAGTGTGGCCGATCAGTCCTGCAGCGGGTGGTTCTCGTCGCGCTGACAGTGGCGACGCTGGCGAATACGGTCGTGTTCATCGCGGCTCCGAACGCGATGCTCAATAACCGGCAGGCCCCCATCACTTGGCAGGCGATGTTCGACGCTGTCGGCCATTTCCATCCCGGCCTGCTCATCCCGGTGGAAGTGACCGACGCAACGACGAGCCGCGCGATTGCATTTTGGATGATCGGCTCCGCCGGACTTATTCTTCTGATGGCTATTTCGTTGCTGAAGAACAATCGAATCTCCGCGGCCCTGGCTGGCTTGATCCTGGTCGCGTTTGTGGACCTCACGCGGGTCGAAGCCGTGGCCCCCAAAGACTACGTCATGACCACCCGGCCGGATGGGTTCACGCTGAATTTTGAAGGCGTCAGCGACGTTCGCTACGTGCAGTTTGGCAATCTGATCGAAACCTGGTGGGTTCCGCCGTGGCCTTTGTTAACAGTCGAAACGTCTGCACCGGGCGTCATCCAACGTGAAGCAATCGCTGCCAACCAGACGCTCCGGACACGCTACGTCGGAGACGTCAACTCGATGTCTGTGACGAGTGATGGAGGTCTCGACGTCATCGCGAAGGTGCGGGACAGGTTGGTGGTTTACCGCTCGACATCCCTGATCCGCTGGATCGCCAACCATTTCGCCTAGGCACACCTAGCGCCGCAGCCTTCCGGAAGGGGTGACATTTGAAGTTGCCACGCTGCCCATTTGAAATGGCCAATTGCATGTTCGCGCTTCGCCCGCCCCGGAATGACGAATCTGGGGGCTTGCCCGGCGAGGAAAAAAGTCCGATAATTTGTGGGCGGGGGATTGCGGCGCCGGTCTAATGAGAATATATTCCTTTCATGGATATTCTCGAAGAGGTCGGCACCATGTTGATTGCGATTCTGCGGCGGAACTCCGCCTCCGCCTCCCCCCCCGCTCCCACTTCTGTTCCGTGCGCCAGCGCTCCGGCGGTTTCCCGACGCAAGGGAGCCGCACGATGAAGCGCCGCAGCCGCCATGCGAGTACGCGCGACGCCGGCAAGGCGGAGATCGATGCGTTCCGCGCCCAGCATCTGACGCTGGCGGAGCGCGCCATCATGACCGACGACGGCCTGGCCTGCGTCACCATCGACGACGGCGAAAGCCCGCTGGCGTGGCTGGCGCGGCGCAAGGGCCGCGACGGCCGCAGCCTGATCAGCAATCACCAGTTCGTCGCCGGCGAGCGGCTGCGCGCCGATTTCACCCGCGGCCAGCTGACGCCGCGGGTGACCTCGAGCTGGGCCGCGCCGACCGGTGGCGGCGGCGGGGCCGGCGAGATGACCGATCTGGTGGTGGCGTCGCGCCAGCGCGTGCAGCACGCGGTGGAGGCCTGCGGGCCGGAATTTGCCGGCATCCTGCTCGACGTCTGCTGCTTCCTGCGCGGGCTCGAGGACGTCGAGCGCGAACGCGGCTGGCCGGCGCGCTCGGCCAAGGTGGTGCTGCAGCTCGCGCTCGATCGCCTGGCGCGGCACTACGGCCTCGCGCCGCCGTCCGGGACGGCGCGGCCGAAGCTGCGGAGCTGGCTGGCCGAGGGGGCGGAGTTCGTGGTTGGGTAGCGCGCCCCCGAGCAAATACGGCCTATGAAATCAGGCACTTTCGCTTCAACTCGTCATGCCCGGCGTTGTGCCGGACATCCACGTTCTGCAGCGGAAGCTGCAAGCAAGGCGTGGATGGCCGGGACAAGCCCGGCCATGACGGCGTGAATTGCGAATTAAGCGACCGATTCTGCTGCCTGCATTTTCGGTCCGTGCATATGGATTCCGGGTTCGCGCGGAGCCTGTCATCGGGCCGGCCGAAGGCCGGACCCGGTGGCGCGCCCCGGAATGACGAACGCGGGTTCACTGCGACACGTCGAAACCAAGCCGCTTTGCGGATCAGCTCGACGCCGCCAGTGTCGCGTGGGCGTCGGCCTTGATGCGTTCGATCATCGCGCGCAGCCCGTTGGAGCGCTGCGGCGTCAAATGCTCGCGGAAGCCGAGTTCGTCGAACACCGCGATCGGCTCGGCCGCCAGAATCTGTTTCGGCGTGCGGCCCGACACCATCGACAGCAGGATCGCGATCAGCCCGCGCACGATGTGGGCGTCGCTGTCGCCGAGATAGTTCAGCACCGGCTCGTTGTCGGCGTTGTGTGTCAGCCGGCGCGACAGCCAGACCTGGCTGGCGCAGCCATTGACCTTGTTGGCCGTGGAGTGCTCGTCCTCGGGCATCGGATCGAGCATCCGGCCGAGTTCGATCACGTAGCGATAACGATCGTCCCAATCGTCCAGCAGCGCGAAATTGTCCCGGATTTCGTCGATCGTCATCATGACCCGTATCTGTTCGTCGCGGCCCGCAGCGGACCTCGTCGTACAGATATATGGTATTGCGACCGCTCGAAAGCGATATCGGCGGCGGCCGTCTGAAAGGCCGTCGTCTGAAAGTCGGAACGCGGCGTCAGTTCGTGGTGGTGTCCGCGCCGGGCGGGCGCCATTCGACCTGCAGGTCGCCGGGGGTCAGCGTATCGCGCGGCGCAATGCCGGTCGCGATATCGTCGCCGCCTTCGACGTCGTCGATCGATCCGGTCTCGTCGCTCGAGCGCTTGTCGATGATGATCCGGTAGATCTTGCGCGCGCCCTCCTGCGCGCGATGGCCGATCACGCTGGCGGCGTGTTCGCCGATCTCGCAGGCGGCCGGCTGGCGCTTGCAGAATTGACTGAAATCCGACACCGCCGCGCTCGCGGCCGACACCGCTTCGGACGCGCCGACCTGCGGCAGGTTTTCGGACTCCGGCGTCTGCTCCCGCGGCAGCAGCACCAGAACGAGCCCGAGCCAGAACGTCAATCGAAGCAGAAAAAACATCTCGCGACCCCGTCGTCCAATTCCCGTTGCGATTGTCCTCGCAATCGAATCCTTCCCTAGCTTTCGCCGATGAATCCGGAGTGTTTTGGTTACTTACAATTCGAGGAAAATCGGTAAAGACCAAGCGGCGAAGCGATTCGGCGTAAATATTCGATTGATGGAACTCGGGTTTCGGGATCACACGATTTGCGCGTCCACCAATTCGAAACCATATCGCCGCCGGTTTCGAAACGATGCATTCACCATCCGTGCCGAATGCGGCGACGAACGCCGCGCAAATCCGGCGACGCCGCGCGGTGTTGGTTTGCCTTAGCGTTCGTTTAAGGTCGCTCTGACACGTTGAGCCAACCAGAAGCGGGAGAACTACCTCCCGCCATGAGGCGATAGCGAGCGCGGCCGGCGTGGCAATATCTAAAATCATCAGCGACAGTCTCGATGCATTGCTGCATCCGTCGGCGCGATTCGACGCGCTGGCAAGCGCGCGGCATCGCGCCTTCATCGCGCCGCGCCTGCTCGGCAGCCTCGCTGCATTCGCCGCGTTTCCGATCTACCTCGCGATGCGCGGCGCGCCGACCGCGCTCGAGGCGCTCGCCTTCGCCTGGCTGATCGCGCCGATTCTGCTGTCGTGGTTCCTGTCGCGCACCGGCCGCTACGAAAGCGCGCATGTGCTGTCGTCGCTGTCGCTGACGAGCCTGATCCTGGTGATCGCCTCGCTCACCGGCGGGATCGCGTCGTTCGCCGCGATCTGGTTGATCCTGGTGCCGCTCGAATCGGCATTGTCGGCGTCGCGCCGCGTCGTCACCTTTGCGGCGATGCTGGCGCTCGGCGCCGCGGCGGCGCTGATCGCGATGGGCCAGTTCGGCTGGCTGCCCGCGGCGCCGGCCGGCGACCTGTCGCACGCCGCGCTGATGGCGGTCAGCGTCGCGTCGGCGACGCTCTACGCGGCCGGCCTCGCATTCGGATCCGAATCCCTGACGCGTACCAGCGACACGCTGCTCAGCGTCGAGGAGGAGCGCTACCGGCTGCTCGCCCGGCATATGAGCGACGTCATCTCGCGCCACGGCCGCAACGGCGCGGTGCAGTTCATTTCGCCGGCGGTGGAAGCGCTGATCGGCGTGCCGGCGTCGTCTCTGTCCGGGCACGGGCTGTTCGATCGCGTCCATGTCGCCGACCGTCCGGCCTATCTGAAGGCGCTGTCGGACGCCGGCCGCGGCGGCGAGGCGCGCAGCGTCGAGTTCCGCGTTCGCCGCGAGGTGGCGCGCGACGATCGCGGCCGGCCGAGCGCGCCGGAATTCATCTGGCTGGAGATGCGGTGCCGGCCGTTCGAGGCGGGGGCCGTGCGCGCGGCGGGCGAGGCCGACGTGGTCGCGGTGATGCGCGACGTCACGGACCGCAAGCAGCAGGAGCAGGCGCTGGAGGAGGCGCGCGCCGAGGCCGGCCGCGCCGACGCCACCAAGAGCCGCTTCCTCGCCACCATGAGTCACGAATTGCGTACGCCGCTGAACGCGGTGATCGGCTTCTCCGACATGATCCTGCACGAGGACGAGCTGATGCTCGCGCCCGAGCGACGCAAGGAATATGCGCAGCTCATCAACGATTCCGGCCAGCATCTGCTGTCGGTGGTCAACGGCATCCTCGACATGTCGAAGATCGAGTCCGGCAATTTCGAGATCGCGCCGGAGCCGTTCGCGCCGCGACCGGCGCTGCTGAATTGCTGCAACCTGCTGGCGCTGAAAGCGCGCGAGAACGGCATCGACCTGGTGACGCGCGCGCCGGAAAACCTGCCGGAGATCGTCGGCGATCCGCGCGCGTTCAAGCAGATCCTGCTCAACCTGGTGTCGAACGCGATCAAGTTCACCGAGCGCGGCGGCACCGTGTCGGTCGACGCCGCGGTGGAAGGCGCGCGGCTGGTGCTGCGCGTCAGCGACACCGGCGTCGGAATCGCGGCGGAGGATCTGAAGCGGATCGGCGATCCGTTCTTTCAGGCCGGCAAGACCTATCAGCGCCGTCACGAAGGCACCGGCCTCGGCCTGTCGATCGTCAAGAGCCTGGTCGGATTGCACGGCGGCGACATCGAGGTGAAGAGCGAGGTTGATCTCGGCACGACCGTCACGGTATCGCTGCCGCTGGCGCAGCCGGTGCCCAACAACGTCACGCCGCTCGCGCCGCCGCAGCCGCCCGAGCCGAAACTGCCAGACTATCAGGTGAAGAAGAGTGCCTAAGACCCGGAAGGACGACGACGCGCCGCGGCGACGCCGTGGCGCCGCTGCGGCCGTCGTCGCGGACAGCGACGAGCGGAGCTTTGCGATGCGCCTGTTGACGCGCAGCCCGAAGGACGTCGTCGCCGCGATGTTCGCGACCGCCGCGGTGATCGCCATCGTCTCCAATGCGATGTTCATGCAGGCCGGCCATCACCCGTCGCCGATGTTCGGGCGCAGCGTGGCCGCGTCGTCCTCGGTGTCGGTGGTGACGCTGCCGCGTCCGCGCCCGGTCGATACGCGCGCCGAGAGCAAGGCGTTCGACGCCGCACTGCTGGAGCCGACCGCCACCGGCGTGAAGGCCGCCGAGCCGAAGCCGGCCGAATCCAGAGCGGCCGAGCCGAAACACATCGAGATCAGGCCCGCCGAGACTCGCCCCGCCGAGTCTCGTCCCGCGGAGACCCGCCCCGCGGAGGCCAAGCGCGCCGATCCGCATCCGCGCGTTCGCGCCGCCGATGCCGATCCGAACGATCCGCTCGGCCATCTCGTGCGCACCACCGCGCCGTCCCGCACTGCCTCGGCGCCGGCAACGGCTGCTGCGCCGTCCGCGGCGCCCGGCGTGCCGCGTCCGCCGGCGGGAATTCCGACCGCGTCGCGCGATCCGCTCGGCGACATGATCACATCGTCGCGGCGCGTCGCGTCGGTGCAGCGCGCGCTGACCCAATACGGCTACGGCCAGCTCAAGCCGACCGGCACCGTCGGCTCCGACACCCAGGCCGCGATCCAGCGCTTCGAGCGCGCGCGCCGCCTGCCGGTCACGGGGCAGATCTCGGAGCGGCTGATCCGCGAGCTCGGCGTGGTGACCGGTCGCCCGATCGAGTAGCTTGCTCTGGCTTTGCGGCGGCCGGCGGCCTACACCTCACGCCATGAGACTCAAGAGTGCAATCTGGGTGTCGGCCTATCTGCGCCGCTGCCAGTCCGAGGGCGTGTTCGGCGCGGTGAGCCGGCGCGGCGCCGAGGAGGCGGGCGCGGTGTTCGTCAAGGTGGTGCTGCCGGACCGCACCGCGATGCTGTACGCGCCGGCGCCGCAGACCGCCTATGACGACGACCGGCCGTTCGAGCGCGTGTTCATGCCGGTGTCGACGGAGCCGCAGCCCGAAGCCGCGGTCGACGAGCGGCTCGCCAGGGAAATCCGGTTCGATCCCGACGTCTGGATCATCGAGACCGAAGACCGCGCCGGGCGGCACTTTCTCGATCTCGTCAAATCGGGCTGATCCGTCAGACTTGGTAAGCGTCATCCTGAGGTGCTGCAAAGGTCCGTGTACGGACCTTTGCAGCCTCGAAGGATCGGCCGCACGGACTCGTGCTCATCCTTCGAGGCTCGCTGCGCTCGCACCTCAGGATGACGCCCCGGAAGCAGGTCGCGCTATATGCCCGCTGCTACGAGCGATCGGTGCCGGTGCGGGACGGCAGGGCCGAGCCGGGCTGCACCGCCGGGCGGCCGCTCTGCGGGGTGGCGGCGCGGGCGCGGTGGCGTTCGTCGTCGTACAGCGTCGCGCGATATTTGGCGCGCGCCGACGCCACGGTCGCGCCGCGCCAGGCCGCCAGCATGATCAGCGCGGTGCGCTCCTCGAGACGATCATACAGCCGCGACAGGCGATAGACCCGGTCGACCGACGCGCCGAGCTCGGGATCGAGAAACATCAGCACCTGCTCGAACACCGGCCCGGGCATCCCCAGCGCCTTCATCGCGCAGGCCAGCGGCTCGCCGCCCTGGTCGGACACCACGCGCTCGGCGGCGCTGCCCGACAGGATCAGCGCATCGCCGAGTTCGCGGGTGAAATTCTCGGCGTCCGACGCATAGGCCGCCATGTGCAGCGTCGCGATCGCGCGCGCCGCCCGCGGCGGAGCGATGCGGGCGGCCGGGCGCAGCGGCGCGTCGGCGAGATTGTGCAGGATCAGAGCGCGCTCGCGCGTGGTGGCGGCGAAGAACATCTCGTCGAGCTTGGCGGCGTCGTCGGGCTGCATCGGCAGGCTCGACGCGCGCTGCTCGGCCTCGGTCGGCGGTCGCTGCGGCCGGGCCGGGGACGCGGGCGGATCAGCCGCGATCGTTGCGGCCTGCGGCGCGCGCGGCGCGGGCGAAGGGCGCAGCGCCAGCCGCATCGCAACCGCCGGCGGCGTATGCGGATAGATCGACAGCCGCGCGCGCACCGCCGCGCGGGTCGCGTCGTCGACCTGGTCGATCAGCCGCGACGTCAGCTCGACGAACTGCTGCTCTTCCTCGCGGGTGTGCGAGGCGCTCTGCACATACAGATCGGTCAGCACCCGCAGCAGCGTCGGACGGATGTCGACGCCCTCGCGATGCGAGAGAGCCATCAGTCCGTCGAAACCGGGAAAGGGTGCTTGTTGGGTCATGGCGTCGCAAAGCTGGACAACTCCGCCGAACCTAGCGGGGCGGGTTTAATGGCGCGTTAAGTAAAAGGCTTCCTTAACACCGATGAAGCTGGCCCAAACGCAAAGGCGCAGCGGTGTCGCCGCTGCGCCCGGCATTGCCTCGCCGCGGCGATTACTTGACGGTGCGGATCACACTCGCGATCGGCCGCGCATTGCTCGCGGTCGGCTGCGCGGGAGCGACCTGCGCGTCGTATTCCGGCAGCGTCGCGAGCTTGTCCCTGGCGGTGATGAACACGATCCTGTAGCCGCCGGCCTTGAGCTCGGCGAGCAGTTGCGGCAGCGCTTCGGCGGTGCTCTTCTGGAAGTCGTGCATCAGCAGGATGCCCTTGCCGGTCTTCTTCAGCTTGGTCATCACCGCGGTGATCAGTTGCTCCGGCTTGTGGATGCGGAAGTCCTCGCTGTCGACGTCGATCGAAAACGTCGCGACGTTGCGCTCGCCGAGATAGGCCTTGAGCTCGGCGGTCTGCCGCAACTGCGGAAAGCGGAAGAACGGCGAGATCGGCTGACCGGCCGCGAGCGTCACGCCGCTGATGCCTTTTTCGATCTCGGTCCTCGCCTCGGCGAACGGCTTGCCGGCGAGATTGACGTGCGACCAGGTGTGCGAGCCGACGGTGTGGCCGGCGGCGATCACCTGCCTGAGGATCGCCGGATGCCAGCTCGCATGCTTGCCGATCGGGAAGAACACCGCCTTGACGCACTCCGCCGCCAGCGCGTTCAGCACGGCGGGCGTGTTCACCGGCCACGGGCCGTCGTCGAAGGTCAGTGCGACCTCGCCGGGCTGCAGGAAGTCGTAGTCGCGATATTGCGACATGCCGAGGCCCGGCCCGCCGGTGCTGTCGATCTCGACGGTGCGCGAGATGCCGAGCGCGTTGGGATTGCTGCAGGCCTGCTGCATCGGAGCCGGGGCGGGCGCCGGAGCCGGCGCGGGCATCGCCGCGGGCTCGCGGGCGACGACGGGTTGAACCGTCGGGGCCGGAGCCTTCGAGGTCTCGGCTGTCGGGGTCGGCCAGCGCGACGCGATCGCGCCGGTGGTGAGTTCCGAGGAGGCCGAAGCCGCCGGAGCGGTCGGAGCCGTGAAGTAAGCGCGCCCGGCGCCGAGGCCGACCAGCACCGCCAGGGCGCTGCACCCTGCCGTCAACATTGCAACTCTACGCATCCCGCAACTCCCGAGCCGATCACCGCCAACCGCGATCAACTTGCTCGGAAAATGGTTAAGCCGGGGTTCGTGCCGCCGACTAGCGACGCGTTTTCGTTCGCTTGCGGAGGGGTTTGTTCGCCTTGGCGCGGCTGCTGCTCCGCACCGCCGGCGGCTTGGAACGGACGGCGGGCCGCTCCGAAGCGTCGCCGGGCTGGGTGGAGGCGAACGACTGCCGCAGCCCGTCGATATTGTTGCCGATCTCGCCGACCTGTTCGGACAGTTTCCTGGTTTCGGCGCGCTGCGCGGAGACCAGCTGCTGGATCGTGTGCAACTGATCCTGGACCGCCTGCAACTGGTCGATCGACTCCTGCTGCGACATCGCCAGGCCCTTGGTCTTCTCCATGATCTGTTCGGAGGTCTGCACCACGCGGGCCTGGACCTGACGGCCGACCACGGCGGCGCGTTCGGTCTCCGGCGTCATGCCGGTCGCCACCCGCCACAGGAAGATGGCGCCGATGCCGGAAACGATCAGCACCAGGGCTGCCGCCGCAAACGCAATCGGCTGTGCGCCGATCGTCGCCATCGCGCGCGATCGGAAGTCTGACGGAGGAATCACGGTCATGGACGTTCAAAGCCTCGCGTCCGTGTGAAGTTCCCCACCCACAGGGATGAAATAGCACTTCGCCAGCGAGGGTTGCAACCGCTGATCGCCGCGCCATTAAGAGTGCGTTAACCATAACCCGACTTAATCACATCGCATCATGCCAAATCAGGAAGGGCTCCGAGAGGTCGAGAATGGGCACCATCATTGAATTTCCGACGGACGCGGCGTCGCGGAGGTCGGGCTCAACCATGGTCCTTCCGCCGGACCGTCCGGCGACGATCGTGATCCTGCCGGCGATCCGGATCGAGCGCCACGCCGAGACGCGTGACGACGACGGCCCGGAGCAGGGCGATGCGCCGCGCCGCCGCCGCCGTCGCCGCGCCCGTTCCTGAAGCCGGCCATTGCCATGCATGCGATCAGCCCTCCGGCCCCGATCCGGGGTGATCGCGCCCCGCTGCTCGGTCTGTTATCCGCGCTTGTCGCGCTGTCGCTGGGCGGCTGCGCCGGCGGCGATTTCGGCCGGACCCGCGGCGATTTCGTCAACGACGACATGCATCGCTGGATCGGCATCGAGGCCACCGGCAGCGTCGGCGCGCGGCCGTCCGACTTCCAGCTCACCGACGAAGAGCGCACGCTGCGCGACATGGCCTATCCGCTGATCGAGCCGCCGCGGCAGCGGCCGGCGTGGAAGACCGTGTTCGGCGACTATCAGCCGATCGCCGCACCCTGGCGGCAGGCGCCGCCGTTCGACCGCACCGCCTATGGCCGGATGCTGGTCGACGAGCCGCACCGCTCGCACACCTCGCGCTACTCCGCGCTCAGCGAAG
Organism: Rhodopseudomonas sp. NSM; assembly: GCF_052445935.1. Taxonomy (NCBI): domain Bacteria; kingdom Pseudomonadati; phylum Pseudomonadota; class Alphaproteobacteria; order Hyphomicrobiales; family Nitrobacteraceae; genus Rhodopseudomonas; species Rhodopseudomonas sp. NSM. The sequence goes on from NZ_JBQTCH010000003.1 coordinate 376,979, forward strand.
ACGTCCGCAACGATCTGACCCGGTTCGAGCCGTTCAAATTCACCGCGATGCGCGTGGTCGAACTCGACCGCAAGCGCAACGCGGCGCTGAAATACATCTCCGACCTGTCGCCGCGCGAGCGCGCCGACGCGATCGGCCGGATGGAGGAGAACGCGCTGATCGTGCAGTGGGTGCAGCAGAGCCTGCTGCGCCGCGTCTCGTCCTATCGCTGGGCGCTGGAGCGGCTGGTGATCATGGCCCCCGACACGCTCGCCGCCGACGCCGACCGCCTGATCGCCGAACTCGAAGCGCAGGCCGCCAATTTGTCGATTTCGGGCGGGCCGGCGAGAGGGCATGTGGTGGTGACGAAGGGGTGAGGACGGTGCTCGACGAGCTGTTTCGTCATTGCGAGCGCAGCGAAGCAATCCAGCGCCGAGTGTCGAAGCCCGGATTGCTTCGCTGCGCTCCTCGCAATGACGACGTGAGCCACCGTTGGGTGGGCAAGAGGCGCGCAGCGCAGTGCCCACGCGGAGTTCGCAACGGTTTATTCTTCGGAAATTGGTGGGCACGCTGCGCTTTGCCCACCCTACGGATAGGTCGCTACGAAGATAACTAACTACGACTTCGCCCCCGGCTCCGGCTGCAGCTTGCAGCTCGCCGAGCCCAGCGCGGCTCTCGCTTGCGGCATCATGCCGGGTTCGGAGGCGAGCGCTTTCATCACGATCAGGCCGGTGGTCGTCGGGGAGTCGATGATCAGGCGGTCGGCGGCGGTGACGTCTTCGTCTTCGGGCAGGTTGCCGTGCTGCTCGGCGGTCATCAGGTCGAGTTCGATCACCTTGCGGCCGGCGGAGCGATCGTTGATCGCGTAGTAGGCGACCTCGTTGCGGGTGTAGAACGACACCGCGGTGTAGGCCTGGCTGACCGGCACGGTCAGCTTCAGCGGGCCGTTGGTCAGATCGTAGCGGCAGATCGCGACGGCGAAGGCCGGGTCGAGGAACGGCAGCGGCGCCTGGTCGGGCAGCGCCTGCGGCAATTGCGAGACCTCGTTGACCCTGGTCAGCGGCGCCAGCCGCGCATAGGCGTCCTGGCTGGCGATCCGCGGCAGCGCCAGCACGCTGACGAGGTGGACGATGCCGCCGAGCACGATGCCGGCGATGACGGTGGCGATGAAGCGGATCATGGGCAGCCCACGGTGGCGATCGACGGCATCGGCGCGTCGCGCTGGGTGCGGGTGGCGACGCCGACCGGCGTATCGTACAGCCGCAGCACCAGCATGTAGCGCTCGACGCCGCCGGTCGGCAGCCAGTTGCCGGCGCGCGACCGCGCCGCGACGCGGATCCTGAACGCGCCGTCGGCGGCGCGCAGGATCTCCTGGCTGGTGAAGCCGTAGCGCTCGAGATTGTTGGCGACCAGATGGCCGCGCGGATCGTACAGCGTCAGCGTCCAGAACCGCGCCGGCGGGGTGACGCCGCTGACTTCGATGTCGCAGCGGCCGTCGAGCGGGCGCTTGGCGTCGTCGGCGGTGGCGGTGAAGGCGATGCCGTCGCCGGCGCCGATCGGCAGTTCGCCGCTGCGCGCGATCGCGGCGCGGGCGTAGGGGTCGACCTCGGCAGTGCCGGCGCGCGGCCGCGCGGTCCAGGCGCCGATCGTCAGCGTGCCGAAATCGGTGCCGCGCGTCGCCGTCATCCAGGTGGCGCCGACGCCGACGCCCGCTGCGATGATCAGCGCCAGGAGAGTGAAGAAGATCAGGCGCACGTTGCAACCGTCCTTGCGCTACAAGCGGCCGTCAGTTTTTGCGCGGCGCCGTCGCCGGCGCCCCGTTCGGCGTCGCCGCGGCGAAACTGTCCGGGAATCCGGCATCGGTCGACGACACCGGCTTGGCCGGCGGGGTCTTGTCCATCGCCTTGTCCATCGCCTTGGTCGCGTCGTCGAGCATCTTTTCGACTCGCACCAGAATATCGGCGCCGCGCCGCGTCAGCACCGGCGGCGGCGCCGGCTTGGCGACCTCGTCGGCGGCGCGCGCCGCGGCCTGCGCCGGCGATGCCGGCAGCCTTGTGCCCATGCCGACGCCGGCGAGTTCCTTGATCTCCACGCCCTGATGCGCCGCGATCATGATGTCGCGCCAGGTCTGCGCCGGCAGCGAGCCGCCGGTCATGCGGTTGGTCGGCGAGTAGTCGTCGTTGCCGTACCACACCGCGCAACTGAAGTTGCCGGTGTAGCCGACGAACCAGGCGTCGCGATAGGCGTTGGTGGTGCCGGTCTTGCCCGCGGTCGGAATGCCGTCGAGCGCTGCGCGGCGCGCGGTGCCCTCAGAGACGACGTGGCTCATCATGCCGGCCATGTCGGCGGCGACCGAGGCCGGGATCGCCTGCTTCTGCTTCGGCCCGTCGCGGTCGAACCGCCACACCAGATCGCCGGCGCCGGTGCGCACTTCGAGCACCGCATGCGGCGTCGGCGCCTTGCCCTTGTTCGGGAAGGTCGCATAGGCCACCGCGTGTTCGAGCACGGTGACTTCGGTCGAGCCGATCGGCAGCGACGGGGTGTCGATCAGCGGCGCCTTGATGCCGAAGCGGCGCGCGACCTCGATGATCTTGGCGCGGCCGGCCTTCGGCCCGGCCTTGCCGCCGAGCGTGATCGACAGCTTCACCGGGACGACGTTGATCGAGCGGGTGATCGCCTGCGTCAGCGTCACCGAACCCGAATAGGAGTGGCCGTAATTCTGCGGGCACCAGTTGCCGATGCAGACCGGGCCGTCGACGACGATCGAGGTCGGCTTGAAGCCGTTGAGCAGCGCGGTCGTATAGACATACGGCTTGAACGACGAGCCGGGCTGGCGATAGGCGTCGACCGCGCGGTTGAACTGGCTGGAGCCGTAGTCGCGGCCGCCGACCATGGCGCGGACGCCGCCGTCGAGATCGGACAGCACCGCCGCGGCCTGCGTCGCATGATAGTCGCGGCCGAACTGGCGGAGCTGGTTCTCGACCGCGGCCTCGGCGGCGCGCTGCACGTTCATGTCGATCGTGGTGCGCACCACGAAGACGCGCTCGGTGTAGGATTTCGGAAACGTCTCGACGATCTTGCGGACTTCCTCGAACGCCCAGTCGAGATAGTAGTTCGGCGAATTCTCGTCGCGGCGATCGACCACCGAGGCCGGATTGCGCCTTGCGCCGAACACCTGGCCCTCGGTCATGAAGCCGGCGTCGACCAGATTGTCGAGCACGACGTTGGCGCGGGCGCGCGCCGCCGGCAGGTTGATGTGCGGGGCGAATTTGGTCGGCGCCTTGAACAGCCCGGCCAGCATCGCGGCCTCGGCGAGGTTCACGTCGCGCACCGATTTGTTGAAGTAGAAATGCGCCGCACCGTCGGCGCCGAAGGTGCCGCCGCCCATATAGGCGCGATCGAGATAGAGCTTGAGGATCTCGTTCTTGGTCAGCCGGGTTTCCAGCCAGATCGCCAGAAACGCCTCGTTGACCTTGCGCTCCAGCGTGCGCTCGTTCGACAGGAACAGGTTCTTGGCGAGTTGCTGGGTGATCGAGGAGCCGCCCTGGCGCACGCCGCCGGCCTGCGCATTGGTGACCAGCGCGCGCGCGGTGCCGGCGACGTCGATGCCGAAATGATCGTAGAAGCGGCGGTCCTCGGTGGCGAGCGTCGCCTTGATCAGATTGTCGGGGAAGTCTTCGAGCGGGATCGAGTCGTTGTGCTTGATGCCGCGGTTGCCGATCGGATTGCCGTAGCGATCCAGAAAGCTGACGGCGAGATCGGATTTCTTCAGCCAGTCCTCGTCGCCGGTCTCGCGGAACGCCGGCTGCGCCAGCGCCAGCAGAATCACCAGGCCGCCGGCGCCCATCGTGGCGGCTTCCGACAGCGGCTCGATGAACACCCAGCGCTTCCAGTGACCGACATAGAAGCGGTCCATGAAGGTGGCGAAGCGCTCCCACAATTCGCGGATACCGGCGCCGGACGAGAACAGCGTCGAGTCGAGCCGCGCGTCGAGGTCCAGAAACCAGTTCCGGATCCGCTGCGTCCAATTGTCTGGCAGAATCTTCGGCACCGGTTTCGACCAATCGCCTCAACGGCGCCGGGCAGGCGCCTCAATCCGTCTTGCGGTAGTGTTACGGCAAACCCAAGGCGCGCGCCGCGGTCCTCGCGCGATCCCGGAGAATCCGCATTCTTGTAGCCGACCGTCGCCCATAAACCAATGGCCGCGCAGGGATTTTTCAATGAGACCGGGGCCCCTGCGGCGGTGTCTGTCGTGCCTATTGGGCGAAGCGCTTGCGCCGGCGGCGCAACTCCCCCTAGAGATTTTCCGGTTCTGACAGAATCGGGACCGGGCGCCGGATTCCTGTTTTGACGCGTTTTCTTCACGCGAAGCAGAGTCCACTTCGCGCGAAAACGCTGTAGAACGGCCTCCTATCCGCATCGATGCACCGCACCACGGCTGAAAGGCTCAACCACGGCATGACCGCAGTTCCCAAGAAGACCTCCCCCCAGGACGGTTTCTTCTGGAAAACCAAAACCCTGGAAGAGATGTCCGGGGCCGAATGGGAAAGCCTGTGTGACGGCTGCGCGCGGTGCTGCCTGGAGAAGCTCGAGGACGAGGATTCCGGGCGGATCTATTTCACCCATGTCGGCTGCCGGCTGCTCGATGGCGACGCCTGTGCGTGCCGGGACTATGCGAATCGCTCGGACCGGGTGCCGGACTGCGTCCGGCTGACGCCGGAGAACGTGCGGGCGCTGAGCTGGCTGCCGCCGAGCTGCGGCTACCGGCTGGTCGCCGAGGGGCGCGATCTGTACTGGTGGCATCCGCTGATCTCGGGCGATCCGCAGACGGTGCACGACGCCGGCGTCTCGGTGCGCGGGCGGGTCGAGGCGATGGAGACCGAAGTCCCGGTCGAGGACCTCGAGGACCACATCGTGTCCTGGCCGGCGCTGCTGCCGCGGCGGGCCAAGCTGAAAACGCGGCCGGCGTGAGACGGGTCGCCGCGCCGGGTGGCCGCCCGGCGCTGCAGCGACCGGATCCGAAAGACAATCCATGACCGCACTGATCATCCTCGCCTTCGCCGGCCTGTGGGCCGGCATGCAGAACACGCTCGCCGGCGGCGGCTCGTTCGTCACGCTGCCGGCGCTGCTGCTGGCGGGGCTGTCGCCGCTGTCGGCCAACATCACCTCGACGGTGGCGCTGTTTCCCGGGCAGATGGCCTCGGGCTTCGCGGGCCGCGGCATGGTGCGCGGCGTCGGCCGGCTGTCGTTTCGCTGGCTGGTGATCATCAGCCTGATCGGCGGCGTGTTCGGTGCGCTGCTGCTGCTGATCACGCCGCCGACGCTGTTCGCCCGGATGATGCCGTGGCTGGTGCTGTTCGCGACGCTGGTGTTCGCCTGGGGCAGCTTCCTGCGCAGGCCGGCCGCGGAGGGGCGGCAGATCAGCCTGCCGCTGCTGGTCGCCGCGCAGTTCCTGATCTCGGTCTATGGCGGCTATTTCGGCGGCGGCATCGGCTTTCTGATGATGGCGGCCTTGTCGATCGCCGGCCAGAGCGCGCGCAACGCCGGCGCCACCAAGAACGCGCTCGCGGCGGCGATGAACGCCTCCGCGGTGGCGATGTTCGCGCTGTCGAGCGAGGTGAAATGGCTGGCGGTCGCGGTGCTGGCGGCGTCGTCCACCGTCGGCTATCTGCTCGGCGTCTGGGTTCTGCGCCGCGTCAACGAGAAATGGCTGCGGATCGGCGTCGTGGTGCTGGGCGTGGCGCTGACGGTCGGGCTGTTTCTGCGGCAAGTGTGAGACTCGCCACTTCCCTGGCCGGCCAAACCGGGTAGACTCCGGGGAGCGGGTGTCCGCGACGGATCTGGCTCCAGCCTGAGCGAAAATCGGGATGAGGCGTTTCGGAATCAGCCTTGCGATCGCGGCGATGGTGGTGGCGTTTCTCCATGCCCCTGCGCGCGCCGAAAAGCGCGTCGCGCTGGTGATCGGCAATTCCGGCTATCAGAACGTGTCGCGGCTCGACAACCCGCAGAACGACGCGGTGCTGATGGCCGAGACGCTCAGTGCCATCGGCTTCAAGCTGGTCGGCGGCCGCGCCCAGCTCGATCTCGACAAGCCGTCGCTCGATGCCGCCGTGCAGAATTTCGGCCGGCAGATCCAGGGCGCCGACGTCGCGCTGTTCTACTACGCCGGCCACGGCGTGCAGATCAGCGGCGCCAACTATCTGGTTCCGGTCAACGCCAATCCGACCCGCGAGGCCGATGTCGATTTCCAGATGGTCGACGTCAACGTCGTGCTGCGCCAGATGCAGGCGGCGGGAACGCGGCTGAAGATCGTGATCCTCGACGCCTGTCGCAACAACCCGTTTGGTACGCGCGGACTGCGATCCTCCGAAGGCGGCCTCGCGCAGATGCGCGCGCCCGACGGCACGCTGATTTCCTACGCGACGCAGCCCGGCAGCGTCGCGCTCGACGGCGGCGACGGCCACAGCCCGTATACGCGCGCGCTGGCCGCGACCGTGCGGCGCGCCGGGCTCGATCTGTTCCAGACCTTCAATCAGGTCGGCCTCGCGGTGATGCGCGCGACCGCCGGCGCGCAGCAGCCCTGGGTGGCGTCGTCGCCGATCGACGGCACGTTCTATTTCGTCGCGCCCGGTCCGGCCGCGCTGCAGCCTCAGCCGCCGGCTCCGACCCAGGAGGCGCGACTGACCGCGCCCGCGCCCGCGCCCGCGCGCCGCGATCCCGACCGTGCCCCGCTGACCGACGCCGACGAGCTTCGCGAACTCCGCGAGCGGCTGTACGAACGCAATTTCGATCCGGAGGTGCCGGACGGCAAGGCCGGCCTGCGCACGGCGATCGCCAAGTTCCAGGAGAAGGCGGCGATGCCGCAGACCGGGGAGGCGACCGAGGGCGTGCTCGCGCGGTTGCGCCAGACCGACGATCTGAAGCCATGGGGATCGATCGTGTACGATCCGGACAACGAGAAGTGGGGCATCTCCTGGAACCACGCGTCGCGCAAGGCGGCGGTGTCCGACGCCGATGCCAAGTGCGGCGACGCGAATTGCAAGGTCGAGCTGAGCTTCTACGGCAAGCGCTGCGGCGCTTTCGCGGTGTCGGCGATGTCGTGGTCGCTGGTCGATCGCGACACCGTCCAGGCGGCCAAGGATGCCGCATTGCAGGCGTGCGGCAAGTCCGGCAAGCCATGCCGGATCATCGGCGCGGTCTGCGCCGACGGCTCCGGCCGCTGAGGCGGGCGGCGCGGCTTATCGCTACTGCTTCGACGCGGTCCAGCGGCCGACGCAGCCGTCGGAGCGCCGGAACGAACCGGAGCCGCTGCGGGCCGAGAAACGGCCGGAGCTGGTCCAACTGATGCCATTGGCCGAGCCGGCGCCGGTGGTTGATCCGTTCGGCGCGACCCGGCCCGACGTGTACTGCCCGATGATCCGGCCGCTGGTGATGACGATCGCCTCGGTGGCGCCGCCGCAAGGCGTGCCGACGCTCGACACCGACCAGGCGCCATCGAAATTGCCGCCGCCTCCGCCGCCGCTGCCACCACCGCCGCTCTTGCGTGCGGCCGGGCGCGCAGGTGCGGCGGCCGGCTTGCTCCGCCGTGCCGGCCTGGCCGCCGGCTCGACGGTCCGCGGCGTCGCGCGCGAACCGGACAGCGACTTCTCGGTGTTGCCGATGCTGCCGCCGGCGCTGCCCGATTGCGCGGCCGCCGATCCGGGAAGACAGACGATGGTCAATGCGGCTGATAGCAGGGCGGCTCTCGTGACAGATCGAACGACGTCTTGCATGGTGCGCTGGCTTCCAGGTGATGCGGGCGTTCGCGGGCGGCTCGTCGGCAAGGTTCGCCGCTGCCGCTCCACGCGTCAAGGCCCCCATCCTTGCTCGGGACGCGCCAGGAGGCCGCATCCGAGCGTGCCCCGATCCCGGAAGAACGCGCCGATGTCATCGCGATCGTGAAGTGTGCGGCGCTACGAACAAAGCTGCGTTCCTTTTCCGGCCGCCGCAGCAGTGTTATGCTGCCCCGTATTGACGTTGTTAGTGATTGATCGGCGATTGTTTGATCACGCCTGGTCGGCGGCTCAATCGCGGAGGGCAGCATGACCGATGCTTCCGACATTTCGAACGCAGCCAGCCCGTCGGGCGAAACCGATCAGCCCGCTGCGCTGGTTTCTCCCGTCGAGCGACTGCCGACCGATCCCGCGGTCGATCGGCTCGATGACGGCATCGCGCTGTGCCTGTCGGGCGGCGGCTATCGCGCGATGGTGTTTCATCTCGGCGTACTGTGGCGGCTGCACGAGACCGGCTATCTGCAGAAGCTGACGCAGATCTCCAGCGTGTCGGGCGGCTCGATCACCGCCGGTGTCCTCGGCCTGAAATGGCGCATGCTGAGTTTCGCGCCCGGCTCGACCGTGGCGGATTTCGTGCCCAAAGTCGTCGCGCCGCTGCGCGCCTTCGCGCGCGACACCATCGACGAGGAATCGATCCTGATCGGACTGCTGCCGGGCTTCAGCGCCGCCGAACAGCTGGCGCATGCCTACGACAAGGACCTGTTCCACGGCGCCACGCTGCAGGATCTGCCCGATGCGCCGCGCTTCGTCATCAACGCCACCAATGTGCAGTCCGGCGCGCTGTGGCGATTCGCCAGGCCGTATATGCGCGACTGGCGGGTCGGCGAGGTGAAGTCGCCGACGGTGTCGCTGGCGCTCGCGGTGGCGGCATCGTCGGCCTATCCGCCGGTGCTGTCGCCGCTGCAACTCGAACTCGACCCCGCGCAGTTCACGCCGGATTCCGGCGAAGATCTGCAGCGGGTGCCCTACACCAGCCGGGTGTATCTCACCGACGGCGGCGTCTACGACAATCTCGGGCTGGAAACGGCGTGGAAGCGTTTCACCACAATCCTGGTCAGCGACGCCGGCGGCAAGTTGCAGCCCGAAGAGGAGCCGAAGACCGACTGGCCGCGCCACGCCTATCGGGTGCTCGGACTGATCGACAATCAGGTGCGCTCGCTGCGCAAGCGGCAGACCATCGCCTCGTTCAAGGCGAAGGCGCGCAAGGGCGCGTATTGGGGCATCCGCAGCGACATCGCGGACTATCATCTCGCCGAAGCGCTGCCGTGTCCGCACGACAGGACGATGCGGCTCGCCGATATCGCCACGCGGCTGAGCCGGCTCGACGACACGACGCAGGAGCGGCTGATCAACTGGGGCTACGCGATCTGCGACGCGGCGCTGCGCAAGCACGTCGACCCGACGCTGAAACCGCCGCTGCAGTTCCCGTATCCGCAGGCCGGGGTGTGACGCAGAGTACGGTTGTCAGGGGGGCACCCTCCGTAAAACTACGGCTCGGGACTATCCCAGATAGTAGACGCGCGCAGACTGTGCGACAAACAGCCCATCCGCGGCGCGCTGCGTCGCGGTCCCCTTCCTTGGGGCGTTTCCTCCCTAGACTTGGCCCGGGTGCCGATATCGGCGACCGGGCCTTTTTATTTTTGATTATGACGCGCGTCAGCCCATGGCGCCGTCCGGCCTCGAGCCGATCCGCGCGGTTACGCGCCCATCGGGACGGCCAGGGGGTCTTCAACCAGCGCTTCGTCAATCAGGATCGCGTCGTGCCCGACCGGGCGCGCGCCGGAAAGGTGCCGGGCTGATGTTGGCGGCCGCACCAAGGCGGGCATGGGGCGATTGATTGCGGTGGGACGGTTGCGAAGCGGCGTCATCGTCGTCGTTTTCGTCGAGCTCGGCACTGAAGCCGTCAGTGTGATCAGCATGCGCCCCGCAAGCCGGAAGGAAAGGAGAGGGATCGATGGCTAAGAAGACGTTGAAAACCTTCCAGCCTGGCCGGGGTTACACCAAGCAGGATTGGGACGACGCCGACAGTCCCGAACTGACCGACGAGCAGATTGCAGCGTTGCGTCCGTTGGCCGAAGTCCTGCCCGAACTCGCGGCCTCGATCCGGCGCGGGCGCGGGCCGAACAAGGCGCCGACCAAGAAGCTGGTGTCGCTGCGGCTGTCGCGCGAAGTGATCGACAAATACAAGGCCGGCGGCGACGGCTGGCAATCGCGCATCGACGCGGACCTGCGGCGGATCAACAAGATCAAGTAGCTTTCAATGGAGTATCCGCTCGCAGGAAAGGAACCAACTAGTGAAAGTCTCCAAATTCGATGCGGCTGACTATCTGAAGACGCCGGAAGCCATCGCCGCTTATCTGACGGAAGCATTCGAGACCGACGATGCGGCCTATATCTGCTCGGCGCTAGACACGGCTGCGCGCGCCAAAGGGATCGGCAGCATCGCCAAGGCCACCGGCCTGTCGCGCGAGAGCCTCTACAGGACATTCAAGGATACGGCGAAGCCGGAGTTCGAAACAGTGCGCAAGGTGATGGGATCGCTCGGCGTCAAGCTGGTCGCCGAGCCGATCGAACCTGCCGGGGCTTAGTTCGCGGCGACGATGCGTGGCGGCGGCTCGCGCCGCCGCTTTCGTGATCGTCCCACCCGCCTCACAGCCCGAGAAACTTGAACGGTTCGCTCGGTTTGAAGCGGTCGTGGACTTCGCCGGAGAAGGTGTTGCTCTGGCCGGGGCCGAGGTCGAGCTTCTGCACCGTGCCCTTGTCGGCGGAGAAGTCGATTTTGGTCAGGTCGACCCAGAACACGTTCGGGGTCAGCGCGGACTCGAAGAAGTAGAGTTTGCGCTTGTGGTCGACCACGGTGCGCCAGCGCGTCGAGGAGATGTTCGGCTGGTCGGGCGTGGTGATGCCGTAGGGCACCGAGGCGTTGCGGATCACGCCGAACACGCTGGCGATGGCTTCGACCGGATTCTCTGCTTTCGGAATCGCATCGACATAGAACGCGGCGCGGGCGAAGCGGTCGGCGGCGCGGTTGGTGCCGGGCAGCATCACGGTGCCGCCGATCTGCTTCCAGTAGGCGTTGAGCGCGAGCTGCTGATCGAAGGTCGGCGAATTGGTCATCACCTGATATTGCCGGCCGTGATGGATCACCTGCTTGCCGTCGATATATTCGATGATGGCGCTGTCGCCGCTTTTGTCCGACAGCGACAGGTGCACGGTCGCCAGCCGGTTTTCGTCGGGGAGCTGCGCGGTGACCACGGTGAACGGCTCCTTCGCCAGCGCCGCGACCGCCTCCTGCACGGTCGCGAAATTGTCGAGCACGTATTGCGGCCACAGCGACAGCGCGAGACCGGGCTTGCCGCCGTCGAGCTTCGGATAGGTCGATTCCGCCAGCCACAGCACGTTGGCCACCAGGCCGGCCTCGTTGACGCCGTCCGAGGTGGCGATGTCGTAGGCCGAGGCGATCACGCTGCCGTAGCGCGCGGTCCATTGCGTCGAATTCGGCCCGGCCTCGCCGGAGCGCTTGATGCCGCGCGGGAAGATCCACAGATTGGTGCCGATGTCGCGCGCCCAGTCCATCGAGCGCGCGGTGATCACCTGATCGCCGGCGCCGAGATAGACGAGGCGGGTGCAGGCTTCCGCGGCAGGCACGAGCATGGCGCCCGCGGCCACGAGCGCGACGACGGATGCGGGGAGGAAACGACGTCTTGACTGGAGCATGGCTGTAACTCCGATGACGGTTGAAGCGGTCTGATCGCCGCGGCGGTCGAGCCGGATAGCGTGGACGCGGTCCATGCGTCGCCCATTCGCCGAGCGTGACATGTCGGCGGAACAAATCAATTCAGCAGATGCCTCGGAGTTGAGACAACATCGACGGGCGCGATCACGCGGCGCGGCAGCCAGTCCGGCCGGGCGAGCTATCCGATACGTCCCGATCGATCGCGCCGGGCGCAGAACGGTTCGAGTGGCCGCGGGCAGGCATTGATTTCGCAGTGCGGAAAGTGCCGGTCGGCGGCGCCAGAGCGCCTTCTTCGTACGCGAACCACCCATGCGCCGAAGCCGCTGCCTCGGGCGGAGTTGATACGCTATTGAACTTCAATAGCGATTTCCCCCGATGTCAGCACCGACGAGATTCCGCGCCCGCATGAGCATGTCCGAACACCAGCGCCGCGAGCCGGTCGGCCATCTGTTGTCCGACGAAGCGGCGGCGGAACTCTCGCACATTCCCACCGAAGTGATCGAGCTCGGCGACGCGCCGCCGCTGGCGCCGGCGAATGCGCTGTCGCAGGGCGAAGTGCGCGCCATCCTGATGAGCCTGCTGCTGGCGATGTTCCTCGCCGCGCTCGACCAGACCATCGTCGCCACCGCGCTGCCGACGATCGGGCGGCAGTTCGGCGACGTCGAGAATCTGTCCTGGGTGATCACCGCCTATCTGTTGTCGTCGACCGCGGTGGCGCCGGTGTTCGGTAGCCTCGCCGACATCTATGGCCGCCGCGCCACGATCATTGCGTCGATCAGCCTGTTCATCGCCGGTTCAGTGATGTGCGCGCTGGCGCCGAACCTGCTGGTGCTGATTCTCGGCCGCGCGCTGCAGGGGCTGGGCGGCGGCGGCATCATGCCGATCGTGCAGACGGTGATTTCCGACGTGGTGACGCCGCGCGAACGTGGCCAGTATCAGGCGTACTTCTCCGCCGTCTGGGTCTCCGCCGGGATCGGCGGGCCGATCCTCGGCGGCGCCTTCGCCGAGCATCTGCACTGGTCGATGATCTTCTGGATCAACGTGCCGCTGGCGATCGGCGCGCTGGCGATGCTGCTGCCGAAGATGGCGAAGATTCCGACGTATCACCGCCGCCGCAAGGTCGACTGGCTGGGCGGCGTGTTGCTGATGGCGTCGGCGCTGGCGGTGATGCTGGTGCTGACCTGGGGCGGCACGCGGTTCTCATGGCTGTCGCCGACGATCCTGGCGCTGACCGGCGGCGCGGTGCTGCTGGCGGTGAGTTTCATCTGGCACGCGCTGCGCGCGCCCGAGCCGTTCCTGCCGCTGCAACTCATGGGCGGCACGGTGGTGCCGTGGGCGATGGCGGCCGGCGGCTTCGCGATGGGCGCGATGATCGGGCTGACGGTGCACATGCCGCTGTACTACGAGGCAGTGTATCATCTGACCGCGAGCCAGTCCGGCCTGGCGCTGATCCCGATCGCGGCGGTGTCGGTGCTGGGCGCGGCGTTCACCGGCCGGGCGATGGTGAAGGTCGAGCGCTACAAGCGGATCGCGATTCTCGGCACCGGCTTCTCGGCGCTGATGGCGGCGGCGATCGCGGTGATGACGCCGCTGCCGCTGTGGCTGTTCCTGTCGCTGCTGTCGCTGTTCTCGATCGGGCTCGGCACGGTGTTTCCGGTCACCGTGGTGTCGATCCAGAACGCGGTGGCGCGGCCGCAGATCGGCACCGCCACCGGCGCGATGAACTTCTTCCGCGCGCTGATGGCGTCGTTCACGGTGGCGGCGTTCACCGCGGTGCTGCTGATCGCGTTCGGCGGCGAGATCCAGCTCGGCGGCGCCGAGCATCGCCACGCGATCGGCGCGGTCGCTTCCGCCGACATGGTGGCGGCGTTCCGCTGGGTGTTCGCCGCGGCCGCCGCGATGCTGGCCGCCTCGGCGATCTGCGTCGCCATCATGGAAGAGCGCACGCTCGCCGGGCCGGAGCAGACCTCGCCGCCGCCGCTGGAGATGGCGGAGTAGGGACGGCCGGGCGCAGCCACCGCCCTCGGCTCCGCTCAGCGGAATTCCGATACCCGTGTTCGAAAAGCGAGTAGTCTGCCGCAGAACCGCCTTGCGGGCGCCGCAGGGCGCTCGACAATGGCGCGAGGCGCAGCCAAGCTGGACGAACGGCGTGGACGGAATGACGACGAGAGGCGGCGGTGATGGCCTCGGCTGACGGCAGCGGCGAGTCGCTGCGCAAGCGGCGGCAGCGCAATCGCACGCGGCTGCGGCTGGCGACGGTGCTGACCGTCGTTCTGCTCGGCGTCGGCGCGCTCGGCGTGGTGGCCTATCAGTTGCGGCCGGAGACGCTGCGGATCGCGGTGGGGCCGCAGGGCAGCGACGATCTCAAGCTGATCCAGGCGCTGGCGCAGAGCTTCGTGCGCGACCGCAGCGCGGTGCGGCTGACGCCGGTGGTGACCGACGGCGCGACACCCAGCATCGAGGCATGGCGGCAGGGTCGCGCCGATCTCGCCGTCACCCGCGGCGATCTCGATCTGCCGGCCGACGCCCAGGCGGTCGCGATCCTGCGCAAGAACGTGGTGACGCTGTGGTCGGCGCCAGGCAAGGGCAAGAAGGCCGGCACGGTGAAGAGCATCGCCGATCTCGCCGGCCGCAAGGTCGGCGTGATCGGGCGGACGCCGGCCAACGTCAAGCTGCTGCACGTCATCCTCGCCGAATCCGGCGTCGCGCCCGACAGGGTGCAGACCGAACAATTCGCCACCACCGCGATCGCCGACATGGCGCGCGACGAATCGCTCGCCGCTTATTTCGCGCTGGGGCCGCTCGACAGCAAGACCACCGCTGAGGCGATCGCCGCCACCGCCAAGGCGCGCGGCGAGCCGCGCTTCCTGCCGGTCGATGTGGCGGATTCGATCTCGAAGAAGTATCCGATCTACGATTCCGAAGAGATCCCCGGCAGCACCTTCTCGGCCGCGCCGGCGCGGCCCGAGGACAAGGTCGACACCGTCAGCGTCAACCATCTGATCATCGCCAAGAGCGCCTTGTCGAGCCTCGACATCGCGCAGCTCACCCGGCAGATCTTCGCCGCGCGGCAGCAGCTCGCGCGCGAGCTGCCGATCGCCGGCAAGATCGAGGCGCCCGACACCGACAAGGCCGCCGCGCTGCCGGCGCACAGCGGCGCCGCCGCGTTCATCGACGGCACCGAGCGCACCTTCATGGAGCGCAACAGCGACTACATCTGGGGTCTCGTCGTGCTGCTGTCCGGGCTCGGCTCGGCCGGCGCGTGGTTTCGCTCCTACGTCACCCGCGACGAACGCGCCGCCGGCGCAAGGATGCGCGACCGCGCGCTCGCGCTGGTCGCCAAGGCCCGCAAGGCGCATTCGCTCGACGAACTCGACGCCATGCAGCACGAGATCGATCGCATCCTGCGCGACATGCTGGAGTGCTACGACGACGGTGCGATCGATGATCTGGCGCCGTTCGACCTGGTGCTCGAGCAGTTTCACCACGCCGTCGCCGACCGGCGCAAGACGCTGACGATGCCGAGCGGCGGGATCGCGCCGGCGCATCCGGATGCCTTCGGCGTCCCGGGCGCATAGCCGCGGGTGATTCCGATCGCTGGTGGGCGTCCGGCATGGAACCGGTCAATGCTCCGGTAATCATTGCGCTCTAGTTTGGGCGCACCCCGCGCGGAAGAAACCGCGAAGCCCGAGCCTGGGCGCATGGCAGGAGACGACGGTGCGACGCCTGATTTCCCGATTCATTTCCGACACCTCCGGCGCCACCGCCATCGAATATGCGCTGATTGCGGCCGGACTCAGCATCGTGATCGCCGTCACGGTCAACGGACTCGGCGCCAAACTCAACAACAACTACACCGCGGTGAATTCCGCCCTCAAATAGGCTCGCGCGGCGCGGGGCTTCCCTGCGCGTCCGCGAACCCGCGGGGCCACCGGCCGGATGGTTAAACAGCGCTGACGATCGGGCCCGCAATTCCCGGCATTTCGCGACGTCAATTTTCAGACCCGCCGGTTATCACCGCCCCCATTCAAACAGGAATGCGGGATCACCATGCAGCAAATCGAACTCCATACCGGCCCGTTCGGCCGGCTCACCAGACGCGACATCATGGTGGCGCTGGCGATCGCCGCGATCACGCTGCTGCTGGCGCCGGTGATCGGACTGATGCTGCTGCTGGTCGGCTGACGCGCACCTCGCGCGGCGGCGGCTTCGGCTCGGAATCGATCGCAGGAAAATAGTCCTTGACAGCGTGACGCTGCTGCAGTAGGGTTCGGGCATACTCCACAATTGGGTTCGCGGGACGAAGCGCCGACCGGCGCGACTCCGGTCCGTTGCCTGACCTCAACTTCATCTCGACTTTCCTGACCGAACTGATTCGCCGACGGCTCCGGAACGGCGCTGTGCCGGCAGGAACATCGCAGATTGTCGCGCGTTGGCGGTCGGAGATGCCAATTCAGGGCAGCGGATGATTCAGCAGGAGGCGTTTGATGGCAGGCAAGGATCCGAGGCACGTCGAAACAACGACTGCGACCGAAGCAAGGCAGGGCGAACGCGGCCCCTCGATGCTGCTGCTGCTGATGGTCAGCACCGGCCTGGCCATCCTGATTCTCGGTGTGATCTGGTTCGTCTGGTTCCGCGTCTGATCGATTTCCAGGTCGAGGCCCGGCGCGCGGCGAACGCCGTCGTGGTCTCGCGCCGTTCGGCCGGCTGATAGAGCCGCGCATTCGACTTCTGCGATCGTGCCGGTCTCGGCCGATTGCGGCCCCCACGAGCACCTGAGCCGATCGCCGCTTCCGGCGATCCTTAAGCGAGGGCCTCTCAACATGCCCGTCACCCGTAACCGCGCGCCGGCGACCAAGCCGGCGGCGCGCTCCGTCGTGCGCGCGCCAGGCAACGCACCTGCGAAACGACTCGCCACGATCAAGACGACATCGCGAAAGGTCGATGCGACCGTCCGGCTCGATCCGTCCGATGAGGACGGCCGGGCCCGGGTCGACCGGATCCTGACCCGATCCGAGCGAACAGCGGCGGCGAAGCCGCTTGCGCCGAAGACGCCCGCGCCGAAGAGGTCTGCGCCGGAGACGGTGACAAAGCGCAGGACGCCGGCGAGCAAATCCGTCGATCCGGCTGCAGCCAAGCCTGCGACGGCGAAGACGACGGGTCGGGCAACCGCCACGACGAAGACCACGATCGCCGGCAAGGCCGCCGCCTCGACCGATGTCGCAGGGCAGGGCGCCGCGAAGAAGCGCGCCGCCCGGAAGACTGCTGCAAAGACCCCTGTCGAGACGGCGAGCGCCGGGGCGACGGCGCCGATCGCCGAATCGGTCGATCGCGATGCGGCACCGCCGCCGCGCCGCCGCGGGCCGAGCGGCGTGACCCGGACCGCGGTCGATTGCTGCAACGACCCGCCGCCTTTGAGCGGCGTGCCGCTGATCGATCGCGTCGGACGCGCCGCCGAGCGCGAGATCGAGCGGATCGAAGTGATCGTCGGCGGCAACCACATCAAGCCCGGGCAGCGTACCGAAGCGGAGCGTCGCGCCCGCACGCTGGCGTCGCTCGCCCGCACGCTCGCCGCGCTACGCACGCTGCGCAACGACGAGCAGCGCAGGAGTTCGCGCGATGACGACGCCGTTCCCCGAGACCTCGACGAGCTGCGGCGCGCGCTTTCGCGACGACTGGAACAGTTGGTCGCAGGCGCAGCGCGACTACCTGCTCCAGGGGATGAGTGAGGCGGAGCTCGCTTTTCTCGACGCCCAGTGGGACGTGTTCGCGCATGATCACCAGCGCCCGCCGGAGCTGGCGCCGAACGGCGCGCCGTGGCTGACCTGGCTGCTGATCGGCGGCCGCGGCGCCGGCAAGACCCGCGGCGGCGCCGAATGGATCCGCTGCCAGGCGCTCGGGCTCGCTCCGTTCGCGCGTGAGCCGGTGGCGCGGATCGCGCTGGTCGGCGAGACCGAGCACGACGTCCGCGAAGTGATGATCGAGGGCGTGTCCGGCCTGCTGGCGGTGCATCCGCCGGATCAGCGCCCGAGCTGGCAGCCGTCGCGGAAGCGATTGGAATGGAGTAACGGCGCGGTGGCGCAGGCGTTCTCCGCCGACGACCCCGAAAGCCTGCGCGGGCCGCAATTCTCCTGCGCCTGGTCGGACGAGATGGCGAAATGGCGCTACGCGCAGGACGCGTTCGACATGCTGCAATTCGGGCTGCGGCTGGGCTCCCAGCCGCGGCAACTGATCACCACGACGCCGCGGCCGACCGCGCTGCTGAAACGATTACTTAGCGATCGATCGGCGGTGACGACGCACGCGCCGACCCGCGCCAACGCGCTGAATCTGGCGCCGACGTTCCTCGAGGGCGTGATGGCGCGCTACGCCGGCACAAGGCTCGGGCGGCAGGAGCTCGACGGCGAACTGATCGAGGACCGACCCGACGCGCTGTGGTCGCGCGCGCTGATCGAAGCGTGCCGTGTTGCTGAAGCGCCTTCGCTGGCGCGGATCGTCGTCGCGGTCGATCCGCCGGTGTCGTCGGGCAGGCGCGCGGATTCCTGCGGCATCGTCGCCGCAGGCATCGCCGAGAACGGCATCGTCTATGTGCTCGCCGACGACAGCGTCGCGGCGGCGACGCCGACGCTGTGGGCCAGCAAGGCGATCGCGCTGTGGCGACGGCTCGACGCCGACGCGCTGGTGGTCGAGATCAACCAGGGCGGCGACATGGTGAAAGCGGTGATCCACGAGATCGACGCCGGCGCGCCGGTGACGCCGGTGCGCGCCTTCCGCGGCAAATGGCTGCGCGCCGAGCCGGTCGCGACGCTGTACGCGCAGGGCCGCGTCAAGCACGCCGGCTGTTTCGCCGCGCTCGAAGACGAGATGGCCGATTTCGGCACCTCGGGCCTCTCCAACGGCCGCTCGCCGGACCGCCTCGACGCGCTGGTCTGGGCCGTAAGCCACCTCGCGCTCGCCCCGCGCGCGCCCGAGCCGCGGGTGCGGATGCTGTGAAGACGCGCCCGGGGCAAGGGGTTGAACTGAAACGTAGTTCGGAAAATCGGAAGCGGAAATCCAACATGCTCGATCGTCTCAAGGCCTTTCTGGCGCCGCCTGAAGTCAAAGCCTCGCGCACCGCAAAATTGCTGGCGTTCGAAACCGGGGGCGTTGCGCGATGGACGCCACGCGACTACGCCGCGCTGGCACGCCAGGGATACGTGTCCAACGCGGTGGTGCATCGCTGCGTGCGGCTGATCGCCGAGAACGCGGCGGCGTGTACGTTTCTGGTGTTCGACGGCGCGCAGGAGAAGGAGGCGCATCCGCTGGCGCAACTGATCGCGCGGCCGAATCCGCGGCAGGACGGCGCGGCGCTGTTCGAGACGGTGGTGGCGCATCTGCTGCTCGCCGGCAACGCCTATGTCGAAGCCGTCACGCTCGGCGACGCGGTGCACGAACTCTACGCGCTGCGGCCGGACCGGATGAAGGTGGTGCCCGGGCCGGACGGCTGGGCCGCGGCCTACGACTACGCGGTCGGCGGCCGCAGCGTGCGGTTCGATCAGCACGCGTCGCCGCTGCCGCCGATCCTGCATCTGACGTTCTTTCATCCGCTCGACGATCACTACGGCCTCGCGCCGCTCGAAGCCGCCGCGGTCGCGGTCGACACCCACAACGCCGCGGCGCGCTGGAACAAGGCGCTCTTGGACAATTCGGCACGGCCCTCCGGCGCGCTGATGTATGCCGGGCCGGAGGGCGCGGTGCTCTCCGACGAGCAGTTCGGCCGGCTGAAGCGCGAACTGGAGACGACCTATGAGGGCGCCGCCAATGCCGGGCGGCCGCTGCTGCTGGAGGGCGGGCTCGACTGGAAGCCGATGGCGCTGTCGCCCAAGGACATGGATTTCCTCGAAGCCAAGCACGCCGCCGCGCGCGAGATTGCGCTCGCCTTCGGCGTGCCGCCGATGCTGCTCGGCATCCCCGGCGACAACACCTTTGCCAACTATCAGGAAGCCAATCGCAGCTTCGTCCGCCAGAGCGTGCTGCCGCTGGCGACCCGGATCGGCAATGCGCTGGCGCAATGGCTGGCGCCGCAATTCGGCGACGGCATCCGCCTCGTGATCGACACCGACCGCATCGACGCGCTGGCGAGCGACCGCGTCGCGCTGTGGGAGCGCGTCAGCGCCGCGCCGTTCCTGACGCTGAACGAAAAACGCGAAGCCGTCGGCTACGCGCCGCTGGAGGGCGGCGACCGGCTGGGGTGAGGGCGGGGCAGGAAGGCTGAGACTGCCGTGATGCAAACGCCGGTCGCGCAGCCCTGACGCGATCGCGCCGCTCTGTTGTCATCCCAAACAAGCGGGTGATCCCCATGATCGACCAATGAGCAGCGTGGCTCGCGCATCAGCGCGACCGCTGGATGCGATCCGATGCGCAGCGCTTCATGCGGCCCGACGCCGCCCGCTGGATCAGGCCCGACATCGCCCGCTATCTCCTGCCGGGGACTGATCCGTCGGACGTCTTTCCCGCGCTCGACCGCAAATTCAATCCGAACCAGCCGCGTATTCCGGCAGGGCAAACCGGCGGTGGGCGATGGACGGATGGTGGTGCAAACGGCAGCAGCATTATCTCGGGGCGCAACGATCCTCGGGTGATTTCGGATGCCGACCCCGCAGTTGTCGCAGCGGGTCAGCAATTCGCTCAGGCCGGTGGCAGACGAAGTGGGACGCTCGTTCGGATAAACGGGCGAACATTCGAACTCACTCCGGGTCAAGAGGCAGAACTACAGGCTGTGCAGGCGAGGGCGGATAGCGCACTTGCTCGTGTTCGCCAACTCGATCCGGCCTGGAAGCCGACGCCAAACACTTATGACACTGTCGAGGGTAGGATCGAAGCTTATCGCATTGAGGCGAGACAGGCTCGGGATCGAATCGACGAATTGAGCCGCATGGGCATCGGAACGGGTCCTTTCGCCGCAGAGTCGCTTCCTGCACGGGGACCAGATCGAAACTTCACGGCGGATGAGCATAGGGGAATCAACCGTATCGGGTTGGAGACGGGTTGCCAGACGTGCGGTACCCGCGATCCAGGGACGCCACGTGGAAATTTTGTCATCGACCATCAGCCGCCGACTGCCCTAAATTCCATCGGTCTTGCTCAGCGCCTATACCCGCAGTGTCTATCGTGCAGCTTGAAGCAAGGCGGATATGTCTCCTATCTGAAAGGACGTCGCTAGAATGCCCGTCTCATGCGACATAGCCCCGTTGAATTCGCTTGTCCTCATTCACGGCGCGCGTGGGTGGACGCCTCCGTTGCCTGTCGATGGTCAATTGATTTGGTCGACGCCGAGCTGCGTCGCAACTGCCTGCTTTCCGGAGGTCGAGGGGCCGACAAAGATCGTCATGGGAGCTGCGCCGGAGGTGAACCCTGGCACGGACCCGGTTTTCACCGGGCTACTCGAAACGCCGGACCGGCTTGTCACCATCAGCACCGTTTCCGATGATAGCCCTATCCTGTCGTACGAGACACCCGATGTCGTCACAACAGTCAGAATTTGGCACAGTCATCCTCGGTGGCCGGAGATTGTCACGGTTGGGCTTGGCTGAGTGAGCTTAACCGCGCCGGCCTACGATGTCTTCGCTGACCAAGATATTCTCGCAAGTGGATTTGGAAGGGAGCGTGGCTGCGCTGGCAAGTGAAATGAGGAAGAGAACGAGTTCCGACAGATTTCCCTGGGATGGCTGGCCTTCACTAACCGAGTTGGAGCCGCTGTTTCTCGCCCCGGACGATCAGAGGTGGCCCTATTGGAAGGGCTACGATGAGTGGGCGTTGTATATCGAAGGGTTGGACGGCACCGATGGCTTGCCCGATGTCGATCAGGGCAAGGTGTATCTGACGATGACTGGCACGCCCGATTTTGGCGTCATGCTCTCCTACGAAAAGTGGGACGGGCGAACAATGCAGTCGCAGGATTGTTTCTCCAAGGGCGACATGAGCCGCATCCGGGAATGGCTGCGGACGCTGCATGACGATCTGCGCCCAATCGGTCTGTTCATTCCCTACGCGCAAGCCTGGCCCGCCGTGAAGGAGTTCATGGAGCGCGACGGCGAGCTGCCGACCAGCATCGAGTGGGTCGACGCCGAAGCTTTGCCGCCGAATACGTTTCGCTTTCCGGGATTCTTTCGGCCGGGCCCGGAGCCGCGGGTGCTGCGCGAGGAAGACATCAACGACGAATCGCCGGACGGCAGTGATCCGTTCAAATCCTTGCGCGGCTGAGCGGCGGGCGAACGGTTCTCCCATCGCCCCGCTGGCGAGCGACCGCGTCGCGTTGTGGGAACGCGTCAGCGCCGCGCGGTTCCTGACGCTCAACGAAAAACGCGAAGCCGTCGGCTACGCGCCGCTGGAGGGCGGCGACCGGCTGGGGTGAGGGCGCTCGGACGAGGTACGCGAACATGTCCGACCTGATCAGGACGTTCACCGAGCGCGGCGATCTCGCGCATCTCGCATTGCTGCTGTGGGCCTTTGCGGCGTCGGCGGGGCTGTGGTTCGCGCTGCGCGAGCTGGCGGCGGCGTCGCGGCGGTTCGACGATTTCGTCCACGCGCTGGAATTGTTCAACCGCCGGGCTCGGCGGCGCCGCGCGCCGGTGGCGCACGACGATGATCCCACCGACTAGGAGGCTGCGATGGAGCGACTGCACCAGGTGCTGAGCGCGATCCGCGTCGAGACCAAATCCGCCAGGGATCATCACCACGTGTTCCGCGAATTCCTCGACCACCTCGACCAGGCGCAGCGCAAACCGCTGGCCAAGCGCCCGCGGCTCAAGGCCACAGCGACGCGCCGCCGCGCGGCGAAGCGGGCGAAGTAACAACGCGGCCCCGTGTCCCGCACGCGGTGCAACGCGAAGCGTTGCGCCGCAGATGCGGGACCCCGGTTTCCGCGATCGCGGCGTGTCGCGAAACCGGGACCCCGGATCTGCGACGCGGCACTGCGCGCCGCATCGCGTCCGGGGCACGGCTGCAAATCCTTCCGTCGCCTTCAATCGCTCGAACTCGTCATCACTCCGCTCATTTGCGAGGCCGCTGATGCTTGCCCCGTTGTCCGATGCCGGGCTCGCGCCGGCGCGTCTGATGCTGGCTGCCGACGGCAGCATCGAAGGCTATGCCAGCCTGTTCGGCGAGATCGACCAGGCGCGCGACATGGTGATGCCGGGCGCGTTCACGCAGACGCTGAAGCACCGCGGTGTGCGAAAAATCCCGATGCTGTTCCAGCACGACCCGAGCGAGCCGGTCGGAATCTGGCTCGACCTCGTCGAGGATTTTCGCGGCCTCCGCGCGCGCGGCCGGCTGATCCCCGACGTCGCGCGCGGACGTGAACTCCTTGCATTGCTGCGCGAGGGCGCGATCGACGGGCTGTCGATCGGCTATCGCACCGTGCGCGGCCAGATCGACCCGAAGACGCGGGTGCGGCGGCTGTATCAGGTCGACCTCTGGGAAATCTCGATCGTCACCTTTCCGCTGCTGAACGGCGCGCGCGTCGGCACCGTCAAGCAGACGCCGCGCCTGTCGCTGCAACGCCGCGTCGCGGAAGCGGCATGGCGCAGCATGCAGAGCGCGCCATCGCAATCGGCCAGCGCCGCGGATGCACCGGCGTTGCCCGCGCGGCGCGGGCGGACGGCCCTGACGCTGTCCTCCCGCGCCGATCGCAAGCGCGCCTTCGCAGGGATCAGCCGGAGCCGGTGAGACGCGCTGACCTCGCCGGACCGGCGGGGCTAGGCCGTCCAGCAACTGCGCCCAGGATCAGATCCCTTCACTCACTTCCCGATCGACAGAGCCAACACATGTGGCGCGCGACCGAGAGCACCGCGGCGCATCAGCGCGCGCGCTTCATGCAGCCGAATGCGACGCTCTGGATGCGCCCGGACGCCGAGCGTTGGATCAGGCCCGACGTCGCGCGTTTTCTCGCGCCGGGTGCCCTGCCGGAAGATGTCTTCCCTGCACTGGATCGCAAGTACAACCCAAACCAACCGCGGGTGCCGAAGGGCAATCCGGACGGCGGCGAGTGGACGCTTGGCGGGCTTGGAGCGCGCTGGTCCATCGATCTGACGGGTGTCCCGTCCGATCTTTCAGGCCGACCCCCGGCTCGAGTTCGCCTCGCCCAAATAGGCAAGCTGATCACTGATATCTTTGGATTGCCGTATTACGAACCAGGCGGTCATCACGAGGCCGCCAGGGCCATGTACACCAAGTGGGACCTTCGACCGGAAACGCGAAAGGTCTTTGACAATTCGACGACGGGTAAGTTACCGAGCGGTAAGTGGGTGTAGTCGTTGGATGGTGGTCTCCTCCGTGAGCACTATTGGGATAAGCGTCACGCGGCGTACAATAAGGCTGTCGAAGAACTAAGCGAACGCTTTCTTGAAGAGAAGAAAATTACGCCTAAGATGATGACGCCACACCAAGCGGAAGAATTGTGCGCGCGGATCAGACTGTCGGAAGTGCCCGAAATCAAAGACTACAACCGCGCGATCCGAATGTTGAGGCAGGTGTATCGACTTAGATACGGTCGAGAGTAGCGGAGGTCAATTTGACGAACTCCAGGATCCGTTTCAGTCGCGAAGAATTCGTGCCGCTTTGGACCGCGCTGCGCGAGCGTATCATCGCTTGTTTCGAAAGCACGGGTAAGATCATCGATCCTTTCGGTCGAAGGGACTTCTGGGTGGTCGACGAGGACCTCGGCGTCGCGCTGGTGGAAGTCGAGATCATGACACTCGACCTGCTCGATCCGCCGGTGATCTACGCCCTGCGCGACCTGCTGCAAGAGTATCCGGGCTTCGCCATCACCGTGTCGGTGGTGCCGCCTGGTGGCGCCAAGTGGCCCGGAATGGGCATCTCGCTGTTTCAAGGCGAGATCATCGACGGGTTGAAGCGCTCCTTTCTGCCGCCGCCCTATCGAAATCTGCACTACCTGGGATCTCGTCCAGAATAGCCGTGTCCGTGCGGCGTCGCGGGACCTGACTGCGTTCTTCGACGGTGACCAGCGAAGATAACCAGCAGCTCGAGTGGCCGGTCCTGAATGCTCGGATCGACCGTATCCGAGATTTCAACCGCGCGATGCGGATGTTAAGGGTCATCGCGAAAATGTGGCTCGGGCGGGAATGAGAGGAGCGGCGACGCGGCTGGCCACAAACGGGAATGGCGGCTGTTGCACCATGCCATCGTGCAGGTGATCGACAGTTATGTCTGCGAGCGCGCGAAAGCTGGTCGCGCGGTCTGGGTGTCTTCGAAACGTAGTCCGGGCTGTTATTCTCAGTTCATCACCTTGTACGACATCCAGTTGTTGCAGCCGGAGATGCTGGCTGCGTTGCAGACGTTGCTCGCCGGGTATCGCGACTGGTCGATTGAAATCCAGGTTGCTGCCCCGGACGGGGAGCGCACATGGGATTGGCGCGACATGACGATCGATATTTCGCACGATCGTATCATCGACCGGCTTCAGCATGATCTGTTGCCACCGCATCTGCGGCAGGTGCGGTTCGGGACGACGATCGATGAGTACAACGAGGAGCTCGCCGCGACGGTGCGGCGGCTGATGCGCAAGCCCGTCTAAGAAGCGCCTCCCGGCGCCCACCCGCCATAGTACAGACAGATCGATACGAAGACACGGGTGCGACGGCTGTATCAGGTCGATCTCTGGGCGATCTCGATCGTCACGCTTCCGCTGCTCGCCGGCGCGCGCGTGCCACCGTCAAACACACGCCGCTGCAATCGCCGCAGTTCGCGTCATCGCGATCGGCCAGCGCCGCGGATGGACCGGCGCGAGATCGTAAGGCAGCCACGCGTTCCATCGGGTCTTTCGCTCCACTCACCAATCAATCGAGGTCGACACATGTGGCGCTCCAGCGACAGCACCGCCGCGCATCAGCGCGCGCGCTTCATGCAACCAGATGCGGCACGCTGGATGCGGCCGGATGCCGAGCGATGGATCCGGCCCGATGTCGCGCGCTTTCTCGCGCCCGGCACCGACCCCGCGACGATCTTCCCGGCGCTCGACCGCAAGTACAGCCCGAACCAGCCGCGGGTACCGGCCGGAAACCCGGATGGCGGGCAGTGGACGAATGGCGAACTGGGAGGAGGGGCTTCGTCTGCCCGCCCGGGGCGCAATGATCCGCGCGTGATTTCCGACGCTGACCTCGAGCCCGTCAAGCCTGGGCAGCAACACGCTCAAGCGCGCGGGCGGCGCGGTGGCGGGACGGTCATCATCAACGGCCAGCGGTTCGAATTGACGCCGGGGCAAGGAGCACGGCTGACAGCGGTGCAAGCTCGCGCTGACGCTGCGATCGCTCGGGTGCGGGAAGCCGAACCCTCGTGGAAGCCGCCCCCCAATGACTACCAGACGCCGGAGGGGATGATCCGGGCCTATGAGGCCGACGCTGCGGTCGCCCAGGCGAGAATCAATCAATTGGCAGCGGGAGGAGCCCTGCCGGGCCCGTACGCCGGCGAATCAATTTCGGCAAGAGGGCCGAATCGGGATTTTCGAGCTTCGGAACGACGCGAGATCAATCGAATTGGCGCCGACACCGGCTGCCACACTTGTGGAAAGTTGGAACCCGGGACCAGCCTTGGTAACTTCGTCGCAGACCACCAACTCCCGACCAATATCAATCCGATCAGCCGTGCACAGCGTCTCTATCCGCAATGTCTTTCGTGTAGTCGGAAGCAAGGACCGTTTGTCCGCGACCTGAAGAAGTAGTCCGCCATGAATCAGACCACGAGATGCGCGCCGCCGAATTCGATCGTCTTCCTGGAAGACCCGGCGGGCGGCAAGTCGCCGAAGATCGACGATCGCCCGGTGAGCATATGGGCGACACCATCGTGTATCATCGTCGGCACGCTCTGTTCGATGGATGGTGAGACCGAACTGATCGTGTCGGACCAACCGAATGATGTGCCGCCGACACGGCCGACGTTCGACAGTTTTCTCCAAACGCCGAGCCGCGTCATCGAGGTGTCGACCTCCGAGCGCGAAATACTCCTGCGCTGTCCGGTGGAAACACACTTCACCCATGTTCGCGTCTGGACCAACCATCTCAGCGAACCGGACCGGGTTTTGGTCGTGCTCGGGTGATGGGAGTCGCCGCGGCCGGTGAGGGGGCGCGGCGAGGGTGCTCGCCCTGACCGCCCCCGCACACGAACGGGGTGGTGCTCTCCGCTTCTGCAACATCGACTAGAGCACTTCATCGACTGATAGGATCAACGCGGCATTCTCGAGTGCGGAGTCGTCATCCTGAGGCGCGCGCGTAGCGCGCCTTGAAGGATGCGGCGAAGACGCTTGTGGCTCATCCTTCGAGGCCCGCAGCGCCGCGCATCGCGCGGCCCAGCGTGAACCTCAGGATGACGACAGTGATTCCATCAAACCAGAGTTGATCCAACAACGTTCGAGGCCCGACCGATGTGGAGCTCATCCGCGAGCACCGCCGCGCATCAGCGCGCGCGCTTCATGCAGCCCGATGCGGCGCGGTGGATGCGGCCAGACGCGGATCGCTGGATCCGGCCCGATGTCGCGCGCTTCCTTGCGCCGGGCACTGATCCGGCGACGATCTTCCCCGCGCTCGACCGCAAGTACAGCCCTAACCAGCCGCGGGTACCGGCCGGAAACCCGGATGGCGGGCAGTGGACAAATGGTGGCATCAGCGCTCGCTGGGCCGTCGACGATGTCCTCCTCAGCGATCCACAGGATGATCAGCTCCTCGATGGCGTTCAACTGACTCAGGTCGGGAGCTCAGTCACTGACGCCGATGGACTTCCCTACTATGCAACCGGCGGCCATCACGAAATGCCGAGGGGTGTCTACAGGAAATGGAACTTGCAGCCCGAGACCGAACGGGTATTCAATCGATCGACGACTGGCTCGCTTCCACAGGGAAGCCATATCGAAACGGATCAAGGTTTGCTCCGAGGACACTACTGGGATGGACCGGATGGTGCTCATGCCAAGTACAACAACGCCGTGTCTGACTTGAGTGAGCGCTTCATGAGAGAACAACGGATCACGCCTTGAGTGATGACGCCCGATCAAGCCGAAGAGCTTCTGACGCGTATCAGGGAGTCGGACGTGCCGGAAATACGTGACTACAACCGGGCAATTCGGATGCTGAGGAGGGTGTTCCGATGGCGCATGGGCAGAGAGTAGGCCGTTGGCTCGGTGATCGCCGGAGCATCGTCCGATGACGCGGGAGAAATTCCTGCAGACCTGGAGCGAGTTGCGAGATCGCGCCATTGCCTATCTCGAAGGCTTTGGAAAGGAGATCGATCCGCTCGGCCACAAGGACTTCTGGGTCGTCGACGATGATTATGACCTCTATCTTCTCCAGGTCGAGATCATGAGTCTCGATCTGCTGCAGCCGGCGGTGATCTACGGACTGCGCGATCTGCTCCGTGACTATCCCGATTTCGCGATGACCGTTGCCGTTGTGGCGCCCCACGGCATCACGTGGCCGCGGATGGGTATCACGCTGTTCGAAGGCCAGATCATCGACGGGCTGAAGCGCGGATCGCTGCCGCTCCCCTATCAGGAGATTCAATATAAGGGCTCTCGGCCGGATTGATGAAGCGCTGCTTCCAGGAGGCCGACCCGCATCCCTGAACGCATTGCTGGCCGCCCGCTAGCCGCCGACCAACCGATCCCCTCGACTGAACGCTCCCCCGCCGTGGCCTCCCGCCGCGGCGTTTTCGTTCGTGCCTATCCCGAAACGCCCACCAGGAGAACCCGATGGACTACGACATCACCACCACCGCGCCGGAGACCAAGGCCGGCTTCGCTTCGTCCGAGCGCGATGCGCAGGACGAGCTGCTGCGCGTCCACGAGGAATTCAAGGCGGCCAATGACGAGCGCCTGGCCGCGCGCGAGCGGCGGCGCGGCGACGTGTTGCTGGAAGAGAAGGTCGACCGGATTTCGGATGCGATCGACACCCGGCTGAAGCGGATCGAGGATTTCGCGCTGAAGCAGGCGCGGCCGCGGCTCGACGGCCGCCGCGCCGAGAGCTTCGCCGGCAGCCGCGAGCACAAGAGTGCGTTCGAGGCCTACGTCCGCAGCGGCGACGCCGCGCCGCTGCGCGCGATCGAGACCAAGGCGCTGTCGGTCGGCTCCAATCCGGACGGCGGTTACCTCGTGCCGGTCGAGCTCGAACACGCGATCGCCTCGCGGCTTTCGTCGATCTCGCCGATCCGGAGCCTCGCCTCGGTGCGCGAGATTTCCGGCAGCGTCTACAAGAAGCCGTTCATGACCACGGGGCCCGCCACCGGCTGGGTCGGCGAGACCGACGTGCGGACGCAGACGGCCTCGCCGGTGCTCGACGCGCTGTCGTTCCCGGCGATGGAGCTGTACGCGATGCCGGCCGCGACCGCGACGCTGCTCGACGACTCGGCGGTGAATATCGACGAGTGGATCGCCGCCGAGGTCGAACTCACCTTCGCGGTGCAGGAGGGCGCGGCGTTCGTCAACGGCGACGGCGTCAACAAGCCGAAGGGCTTTCTCGCCGCGCCCACGGTGGCGAACGCGTCGTGGAGCTGGGGCAGTCTCGGTACTATCGCCACCGGCGCCGCCGGCGCGTTTCCCGAGGACGATCCGTCCGACGTGCTGGTCGATCTGATCTACGCGCTGAAGGCCGGCTATCGCCAGAACGGCGCCTTCGTGATGAACCGCAAGACCCAGGCCACGATCCGCAAGTTCAAGGATGCGTCCGGCAGCTATCTGTGGCAGCCGCCGGCGCAGGCGGGCGGCCGCGCCTCGCTGATGACGTTCCCGCTGATCGAGGCCGAGGACATGCCCGACGTCGCGGCGAATTCGCTCAGCGTCGCGTTCGGCGACTTCCGCCGCGGCTATCTGGTGGTCGACCGGCTCGGCGTCCGCGTGCTGCGCGACCCGTATTCCGCCAAGCCCTACGTGCTGTTCTACACCACGAAGCGGGTCGGCGGCGGCGTGCAGGACTTCGACGCGATCAAGCTGCTGAAGTTCGCGGCGAGCTGAACGAGCATCCGAACGCACGATCCAGACTCACGATCCAAGCGGCGCGCCCGATCGGCGCGCCGTTTTCGATTCCAGCCCCTGTTTTGGATCCTCGGTGAGGACAACGTCGCATGCCGCACCAGGACGATGCCTGGCTGCGCCATCAGCAGACGCGATGGTTGCGGCCCGACGGCGACCGCTGGGTGCGCCCGGACGCCGCGCGGTTTCTGAAGCCAGGTAGCAACCTGGTCGAGGTCTTCCCGGCGCTGGCGTTCAAATACAGCCCAAACCAGCCGCGCGTGCCGGCCGGCCATCCGGACGGCGGGCAGTGGACGAGCGGGGGAGGGGGTGAGGTCTCGGACTTTGCGGACCCCATCGGCAGTACGCAGCCGAGCTATGCGCTGCCCATGGGCGACGTTGCGATCGGTGACGTTGCCGTTGGAAGCGACGATCTGTTTTCCATCGTGTCGAAACAGCCCGAGCGCACTGGTGTCAGGCTTGCGGGCGATCTACCGGAAGGCAGCGATCCGGCTCCGGAGGTGCCGACGGAGCCTCCGCCGGAAATTCCAGCCAAGAAACCCAGAACCAGTGCAGAGCGGACGGCCATTCTTCGAGCTGTCGAAAATTGGGCAGTGCGACATGCTGGTCTACCAGCTAAGATGTTGTTCGGTGCGATCGAGAATATTGAATGGCTCAAGGATCGGACAGATCTCATCCGAGCAGCAACCGATCCGCCGAAGAGCCTCCTGGAGTTGCAGAATGAAGTCGGCAGGAAGCGCGCGGGCTACGACGTTCATCACATTGTTGAAAGAACCTGGGCGGAGTATTTTGGCTTTTCGCGATCGCAGGTCAATGATCGGTCGAATTTGGTGAGTATTCCGCGACTTAAGCATTGGCAGATCACCGGATGGTACATGACGCGGACCGATGAGTTCGGTGGTTTGTCGCCGCGGGATTAACTTGCAGGTCGGGACTGGAACGAGCGTAAGCGGGTGGGGCTATACGCTCTTCGGCGATTTGGAGTGCTCGAGCCGTGAAAGCGATCGATCTTGAAGCCATGTCGACGGACGAACTGGTGCAGCGCTTCTCCGCTATAGGAGTCGCACAAGATCAGGCGCTGCTCGGATTCAGGCTCAAGGAGTTCAATCGGCTTTTCGAGAAAATGGCCGATGTGTCCGAGGCGCTGAAACGACGTGACGGCGATCAGCGGCGCGCGCTGCTGGTGCTGTTCAGCTATCCGAATATGCAAGTGCGATTGAAGGCTGCCAAACATACGCTCGCAGTCGCGCCGCTCGAAGCGCGCCAGCAGCTCGAAGCAATTGTGGCTAGCAGGTGGTTCCCGCAAGCGGGTGACGCCGGCATGTGCTTGTCGTTGCTGGACGACGGGACTTTCAAACCGAAATGACACAGAGAGACGATGTCGAGGCCCACGCGGCGCCCGCCCGCGGACCGACGCGATGATCATGCTGCTGAAATTTTCGGCGAGCTGATCGGCCCGGTCCGCCCGGAACGGCCTGATCTCGACATCCAAACGGCGCGCCCGATCGGCGCGCCGTGTTCGTTTGCGGCCTTCGGTTCATCCGCAACGAGGATGCTGCCGTATGCCGCATCACGACCAGGCCTGGCTGCGCCATCAGTAGATGCGATGGCTGCGGCCCGATGGCGACCGCTGGGTGCGCCCGGACGCCGCGCGCTTTCTGAAGCCAAGTAGCAACCCGTCGAGGCCTTTCCGGCGCCGGCGTTCAAATTCAGCCCGAACCAGCCGCGCGTGCCGGCCGGCCATTCGGACGGCGGGCAGTGGACGAGTGGCGGGGGTGGGGCCGCCGAGTCTGCAGATCCCAGTGGGAGCGGGCCCGCGAGCGCGGCGCAGCCGATGGGCGACGTTGCGATCGGCGACGCCGCGGCCCAAAGCAATGATCTGTTTTCAATCGTGTCGAAAGAGCCAGACCGCTCCGGCGTGCGGTTGGCGGGCGATCTGCCGGAGGGCAGCGATCCGGCGCCTGGAGTGCCCGGCAACGAGCCGCCGGAAATTCCGCAAAAGAAACCTGCCTATAGTGCAGATCGAACGAGATATTTTCGGGCTGCTGCCGACTGGCTTGCACGAAGCTCGGGTCTTCCCGGACTGCTTTACGAAGGCTCTATGAGATCCGTGGAGTGGCTGCGAGATTGGCATGATGTTATTTCGGCTGCGCGAGACGGTCCCAAGCCGTTGAGGGAGTTCATGGACGGTGTTGGTCAAGCTCGCCCGGGCTACGATGTCCATCACATCAACGAGGTAAAGGCGGCAAAGCTGGATGGTTATAGCCTGTTGGTGATCAACGATCCTTCGAATCTTGTCAGCATTCCGCGCCTGAAGAACTATCAGATCACGGTATGGTATTCAGCACCAAGCGTCGAATTTGATGGTTTGTCTCCGGGAGAATTCCTGCGTGGCAAGAGCTGGGAGACGCGCCGCGAAGTCGGGTTGAGGGCGCTGCGAAAATTTGGAGTGTTGGAGCCATGAGCAAACAGGATCTTCGCCAAATGGCGACGCCGGAGCTCGTGGCTCTATTTGCGAAAGTCGTGGTCGGACAGGACGAGGCCTTGCTCGGACATCAGCGAGCGAAATTCAAACGCTTGTTCGACATGATGCGAGATATTGCGAACGAATTGAAGGGACGCGAAAGTGATCAGCGGGTCGCGCTGTTGAGCCTCTTCGAATACCCGAATATGCAGGTGCGGCTTCAGGCGGCCAAGCTGACGCTCGCGGTCGCTCCCCTGGAGGCGCGCAAACAGCTCGAAGCTATCGCGTCCACAAAGTGGTATCCGCAGGCCGGCGACGCCGGTATGTGCCTATCCTTTCTGGACGATGGAACATTCAAGCCGAAATGATACATCAGGATGATGTCGGATGCGGTGCAGCAACATGCTTCCGTGGCAAGCGCAGGCTCAGCGCGCGGGACGCCGCGGCTCGCCGAGATTCGTGCTGGAAGGTCGAAGAAATGCGATTTCGGCGCTTGATAATCGAAGCCGGGTCCCGATGATCGACCGCGGCGAGAACACGCACCATGACTTCCCTCAGGCGTGCAGCTCGTTCAAGGTGTTGGCTCCATGAGGGCAGATCAATTGAAGAGCGCAAGCACTCATGAGCTGGTCGCCCATTTTGCCAAGGTCGTTGATCGAGATCCATCGGACCGTGCGCGGTGAGGCGAGTCGGTGGGTGACGCGCTTGCGCGCTCACCCACCCTACGGGGGGAGCCGGTGCAAGGCGCCTTGCCGCGGAGTGGAACAATTGCTTGCGGCGGGATTTGCCGCTGCGAGGGAAAACCGGATGAAGCGAACGATCACACTGTCCGCCGCCTGTGCCGCGCTCGCGTTGGTCGCGATCGACATCGGCCCGGCCTTCGCCCGCGGCGGGGCGGCGAACATCATGGATTCGCCGGGCTATCAGCTCCGGCTGAAGGAATCGCGCGAGCAGTTGCAGCGGCGCTATACGACGCCGCCGGCGGTGTATCCGCGGCAGAGGGTCGACACGCCGCGCAAGGCCAGGCCGAACAGCACGCGCAAGCTGCGGCGCTGAGCGCGCGGGCGACCCGGTCGCCGGCGGCTCAGCAGTAGCCGTACCAGCCGCAGGCGTAGGGCAGGCGGCTGAAGATCGCATCCGACGGCGTGCCGTAATAGTTGAAGTAGTGATAGGAATTCGGCTTGCCGTAATAGCCCTGGACGATGGGGCGGACGTCGATCTCCGGTGCATAGACCGGCGATGCGCTGATGACGTCGCGCGGCGGCGGCACCATTGCGACGATGCGGCCGCGCGGCTCGGGCTCGGCGAAGATGCGGCCGATCCTGCTGTGCGCGGGCAGATCCGCGGCCACCGCCGGTGCGGCGGTGGCAAGAGCGATCAGCAGGA
This sequence comes from Rhodopseudomonas sp. NSM, assembly GCF_052445935.1. Classification (NCBI taxonomy): domain Bacteria; kingdom Pseudomonadati; phylum Pseudomonadota; class Alphaproteobacteria; order Hyphomicrobiales; family Nitrobacteraceae; genus Rhodopseudomonas; species Rhodopseudomonas sp. NSM. Next base: position 410,386 of record NZ_JBQTCH010000003.1, read on the forward strand.
CGGCAAGGCGCATCGACGGGCTCCGGGTGAGCCGGCAGGGTGGGCCAACATGGTTAACGAAATCTGAAGGGCGACGGTGGGCGTGGCGGGTGTCTCCGCAAGCGCCGTCATCCTGAGGTGCGCGCTGTTGCGCGCCTCGAAGGATGCGGAGGCGGGCACGGCGTTCGCGGCGCATCCTTCGAGGCCGCCGCTGCGCGGCGGCGCCTCAGGATGACGGCGGCAGATGGTGCGGCTTCGCGCCGGCCTACTTCGCCAGCGTCGCGCCCCAGCTCCGCGCCGTGGTCTCGATCCAGTCGCGATACAGCGTCAAGGGCGTGATGCCGGTGAGGCCGCCGCAGCCGCTCGCGTTGGCGGCGCCGGTCGACCACGACACCACGCCGATCACCACCGCGCGGCCGTTCTGCTGTTGCAGCGCCGGGCCGCCGGAATCGCCGGTGCAGGCGCCCTGGCCCTCGCGGGCGTTGTTGGTCGCCGGATCGACCAGGCGGATCTGCAGCCGGCCGGGGCGGCCGGTGGCGATCAGTTCGGCGGCGCGCACCACGCCGCCGCTCTTGCCATCGCCGCGCTGCGCCACGCCGATGCCGGCGACGGTGAAGCTCTGCCCCGCGGAGAGCGGATCGCCCGGCGCGGCGATCGCGACCGGGCTCCTGCCGGGCAGGGGAGCCGCGAGCTGCAGCAGCGCGATGTCGGCGGTGGCGCGGTTGGCCTTGATCGCGCGCAGATCGAATTGCGGATGCGCAGCGAGGCGGCGGATGTCGCGGAGCTGCGGCTGGCCCTGCGCGTCGCGCTGCACGATCTTGTAGTCCGCGCCGGGCGCGACGCAATGCGCGGCGCTCAGCACCAGATCGGGCGCGATCAGCGCGCCGGAGCAGAAATTGCCGCGCGAGCCGACGATGGTGACGATGGCGCGGCCGAGGCCGTCGCTGCGCTCGCGTGCGCCGCCGACCATCGCGACGCAAGGCGTGGCCGCGAGCGCGGCTGTGAACAGCAGTGCGAGTTTCAACGAGCGGATCATGGCGAGCTTCAAGAGCCTCGCCGCCGCCGCGCTGTCAACCGGATGATCTCGGAGGGAAGAACATGTCGGCGATTTTGCTGGCGGGGCCGGCTGTGGAGCCGTGGACGCTCGCCGAACTGAAGACCTTTCTGCGCGTCGACCACGACGACGACGATCCGGTGATCGCGTCGCTGCTCGCCGCGGCGCGTAGCCAGATCGAGGCGATGACGCGGCGCGCGCTGCTGGCGCAGAGCTGGCGGATCACGCGCGACGCCTGGCCGCGCGACGGCCGCATTGCGCTGCGGATCGGGCCGCTGCAGGCGCTGAGCGCGGCGCGTGTGTTCGATGCCGACGGCACTGCGCATGAGGTCGACCTCGCGCGGTTCGTGATCGACGCCGCAAGCGGGACGATCGCCGCGCCGTTTGGGTCGCTGCCGCAGCCGGGGCGCAGCGTCGCAGGCATCGCGCTCGACGTCGAGCTCGGTTACGGCACGCAAGCCTCGGACGTGCCCGAGCTGCTGCGCCACGCGGTGCGCACGTTGGTCGCGCACTGGTACGACAACCGCGGCATGGCGGCGATCGGCGGCAGCGTCGCGATACTGCCGGGCAGCGTGGCGGCGATGATCGCGAGCTTCCGGGTGGCGGCGCTATGATCGATCCGGGCAGGCTGAGCACGCGGCTGACGCTGGAGGCGCCGGTCGAGAGCGGTGACGGGCAGGGCGGCGTGGTGCGCAGCTACGCGGCGCAGGCCGTGGTGTGGGCGCTGGTCGTGCCGCACGCGGCGCGCGAGGGCGTCGATGCCGATGCCGATCGGGCGATGTTGCGCGTGACCATCACGCTGCGCGGCGGCGTTCAGCTCACCCGGGCGCATCGGCTGATCGATGGCGCGCGGATCTATCGCATCGTGTCGTGGCGCCCGCGCGAAGGCGGCGCGCTGATCGAGATCGACGCGGAGACGCGGCTCTGAGCGTCATCCTGAGGAGCCCGGCTTAGCCGGGCGTCTCGAGGATGGCGGCAGGCACCCGTGGGCATCCTTCGAGGCTCGCTGCGCTCGCACCTCAGGATGACGGCTTCGCTGCAACAAGGATGTTCCCCATGCCCACCGCACCTGCGGCGCTGCGCGCTGCGATTCATCAGGCGCTGACTTCCGACAGCGGACTTCTCGCCGCGCTCGGCGGGGCGCGCATCTACGACGAGCCGCCGCGCGACGCGGCGCTGCCCTACGTCACGCTCGGCGAGGCGCGGATCAGCGACGCCTCCGCCGACGACGCGCCGATGCAGGAGCATCAGCTGACGCTGCACGCCTGGTCGCGGCAGGGCGGGCACAAGGAGGCGCATGTCATCACCGGCGCGCTGCTGCAGGCGCTCGACGACGCGCCGCTGCAGCCGGCCGGCCACCGCCTGGTCAATCTGCGCTTCGCGCTCGCCGATATCCGCCGCGAGGCCGACGGCCGCACCTATCACGCATTGGTGCGGTTCCGCGCCGTCACCGAACCTGTCAGTTAGGAGAAGACGCATGGGCGCACAGAAGGGCAAGGATCTGCTGGTCAAGATCAGCGACGGCGGCAACTACGTCACCGTCGCGGGGTTGCGCAGCCGCAGGATCGCGTTCAACGCCGAGTTGGTGGACATCACTCACGCCGAATCCGCCGAGCGCTGGCGCGAGCTGCTGGCCGGCGCCGGCGTGCGCCGCGCCTCGATCTCCGGCCGCGGCCTGTTCAAGGATGCCGCCTCCGACGCTTTGGTGCGAAGTGCGTTCTTCAACGGGCTGATCAGCGACTGCCAGCTGATCGTGCCGGATTTCGGCGCGATCTCCGGGCCGTTCCAGATCGCGGCGCTCGAATTCGCCGGCGAGCACAATGGCGAGGTGACGTTCGACGTCACGCTGGAGAGCGCCGGCGCGCTGAGCTTCGCAACCTTGTGAGGGGATCATGGCCAACAGACATCGCGGTGAGATCGAGGCGGAGATCGGCGGCCGGCGGCGCACGCTGGTGCTGACGCTGGGGGCGCTCGCCGAACTGGAGAGCGCGTTCGCGGCGTCCGATCTGGTGGCGCTGGCGCAGCGCTTCGGCAGCGGGCATCTGTCGGCGCGCGATCTGTTGCGGATCATCGCGGCGGGCCTGCGCGGCGCAGGAGAGGCAGTGAGCGACGACGAGGTCGCGGCGATGACGGTCGCGGGCGGCGCGACGGGCTATGCGATGATCGCGGCCGAACTGATCGCCGCGACCTTCGGCGAAGCGGCGTGACGCCGTTTCCCTGGGCCGAGGCGATGCAATTCGGCTTCGGCGTGCTGCGGCTGTCGTCCGATCAGTTCTGGCGGATGACGCCGCGCGAACTCGCCAGCGCGCTGACCGGCGCGCGCGGCGCGATCGCGGCGCCGCTCGATCGCGGTGGTCTCGACGACCTGATGCGACGTTTTCCCGATCACGAGGAGCAAGCGCGATGACGGGCGATGACGATTGCGAGCGGTGCGACTGCGACTGCGTCGACGAGACGTCGCAGAAGGTCGACCAGCTCACCACCAAGACCCAGGCGCTCAGCAGCGAGGCCAAGGGTTTTGCCCGCGCGATGACCAGCGCGTTCTCGCAGTCGGTCACCGGCGGCAAGCAGTTCGAGGACGTGCTGAAGTCGCTGGTGCTGAGGGTCTCCGATCTAGCGCTGAAGGCGGCGCTGAAGCCGCTGACGAGCGGCCTCGCCACCGGCTTCGACGGCCTGTTCTCGGGCCTGTTCGGCGGCGCCACCAAGGCGGCCGACGGCGCGATCAAGCCGTTCGCGGCCGGCGGGGTGATCGGCACGCCGACCTACTTCCCGATGCTCGGCGGCGGTGTCGGGCTCGCCGGCGAAGCGGGGCCGGAAGCGATCATGCCGCTGCAGCGCGGGCCGGATGGCCGGCTTGGCGTCGCGAACAACGGCGGCGGCAGCAGCGTGGTCAACATCCAGATCGCCACGCCCGACGCCGACAGCTTCCGCCGCTCGGAGAGCTACGTCACCGGGCAGATCGCGCGCGCCGTCTCGCGCGGCCAGCGGGGATTGTAACCCTCCCCCTTGCGGGGAGGGTCGCTCGCGCAGCGAGCGGGGTGGGGGGCCGCGGGCACTGCGCGCGTGGCCACCCCCACCCGGCCCGACGCCGCTGCGCGTCGCCGGTCCACCCTCCCCGCAAGGGGGAGGGTGAAGAGAGCACGACCGTCATCCTGAGGAGCGCGCTCTTGCGCGCCTCGAAGGATGGCAACGCACACCGCGGCCCTGCTTCGAGGCTCGCCCTGCGGGCGAGCACCTCAGCATGACGGTTCCTTTGTTGCGAGCAAGATCATGACCGCATTCCACGAAATCCTGTTTCCGCTCGACATCGCGCTGAAGAGCGCGGGCGGGCCGGAGCGGCGCACCGAGATCGTTTCGTTCGGCTCCGGCCGCGAGCAGCGCAATGCGCGCTGGGCGGAGTCACGGCGGCGGTTCGACGCCGGCTACGGCGTCAAGACGCTGGAGGCGCTGCAGGCGGTGGTGGCGTTCTTCGAGGAACGGCGCGGGCAGCTCTATGGTTTCCGCTGGCGCGACCGGCTCGATCATGCGTCGGCCGCGCCGGGGCAACCGCTGTCGCCGCTCGACCAGGGCATCGGCATCGGCGACGGCGTGGTCGCGAACTACCAACTGGTGAAGAGCTATGGCGCCGGTTTTGCGCCCTATGCGCGGCGGATCGCCAAGCCGGTCGCGGGTTCGGTGCGGGTCGCGGTCGGCGGCGTCGAGGCGATGGGCGGATTCGTCGTCGATACCACGACCGGCGTGGTGACGTTCCTCGCCGGCCACATCCCGCCGCCGGGCGCGGCGGTGACGGCGGGCTATCAGTTCGACGTGCCGGTGCGGTTCGACACCGATTATCTCGAAGTCGACCTGTCGGCGTTCTCCGCCGGCGCGATCCCGAAGATCCCGGTGATCGAGATCAGGGTGTGAGGACTGACCCTCTCCCCTTGTGGGAGAGGGTGGCTTCGCGAAGCGAAGCCGGGTGAGGGGCCGCGGGCACGGCGCCCCCTCATCCGTCGCGGACTTCGTCCGCGCCACCTTCTCCCACGAGGGGAGAAGGAAAAAACAGGTGATCGTCGATGCGCTCCATTTCCCCAGCCCTGCAGGCGAGACTCGACTCCGGCGCCACCACCCTCGCTCAGTGCTGGATTGTGCGGCGGCGTGACGGCGGTGTGCTCGGCTTCACCGATCATGATCGCGATCTGCCGATCGAAGGCGTCACCTGTCGTGCCGGCACCGGATTTGCGGCGTCGGAGGCGGCGCAGCGGTTCGATCTGTCGGTCGACGGCGCGGAGATCTCCGGCGCTCTGTCCGACGATCTGCTGCGCGAGGCCGATCTCGCCGCCGGTCGCTATGACGCGGCGACGATCGAGAGCTGGCTGGTCGACTGGAGCGATCCGTCGTTGCGGATGCTGACCGCGCGCGGTTCGCTGGGCGAGGTGCGGCGCGAGGGGCAGGCATTCACGGCGGAGCTGCGCGGGCTCGCCGATCTGCTGTCGCAGGAAAGCGGGCGGCTCTACACAGCGGGTTGCGGCGCCGATCTCGGCGACGGCCGCTGCCGCGTCGATATCAACCATCCGACGCTGCGCGGCGCCGGCCACGTCACCGCCGCGCTCGGAACCTCGACGCTGGCGGTGGCCGGGCTCGAGGCCTATGCGGCGGGGCTGTTCAGCGCCGGCCGGCTGAGCTGGACCAGCGGCGCCAATGCGGGCGCCGCGATCGAGGTCAAGCAGCACCGCATCGTCGGAGGTGGGGTCCGGCTGTCGCTGTGGCAGGCGATGGCCGAGCCGATTGCGATCGGCGACGGCTTCGTGGTCACGGCGGGGTGCGACAAGCAGTTCGCCACCTGCCGCGACCGCTTCGGCAATGGCGTCAATTTCCGCGGCTTCCCGCAGATCCCCGGCAATGATTTCGTCGTCGGCTATCCGGTGCCCGGCGCGCCTGGCCATGGCGGCGGCTCGATCGGCGGTGGATATGGCGGCGGCGGTGCCGGCGGCGGCATCGGTTAGCAGACAGGCCGCGATCCTTCTGTCACGCGAGAGGCGACAATGAGCAGATCTGTTACCCGCGATGCGCTGGTGGCCGAGGCGCGGAGCTGGATCGGCACGCGCTATCGGCATCAGGCGTCGGTGAAGGGCGTCGGCTGCGATTGCCTGGGGTTGGTGCGCGGCGTCTGGCGGGGCTGCATCGGCGACGAGCCGGAAGCGCCACCTCCTTACGCGCCGGACTGGGCCGAGGCGCAGGGCGCAGAGACGCTGGCGGAGGCGGCGCTGCGGCACCTGGTGCCGATCGCGCGCGAAGACTTCCGCGCCGGCGACGTGCTGCTGTTCCGCTGGCGCGAGCTCTGCGTCGCCAAGCACGTCGCGCTCGCGAGTTCGGCTACGACGATGATCCACGCCCATGACGGCGCGTCGGTCTGCGAGATCGCGATCGCGCCGTGGTGGCGGCGACGGCTGGCCTATGCGTTCTGCTTTCCGGGGGTGCGGGATTGAGAGAGTGCGTGCGTCGTCACCTCTACCCGCGCGCGGGGAGAGGTCGACCGGCGAAGCGCAGCGAAGCCGGTCGGGTGAGGGGGCGTCTCGCCGCGGTCGAGCGGACGTGAATCACTTGTCGTTCTCGCCGTGTCGCGGACTCAGCAGCCCCTCACCCCAACCCTCTCCCCGCAAGTGCGGGGCGAGGGAGCCTGCCGCGGCTGTTGCGGCGTCGGGGTCTCCACGACGACGGCGTGCGAACTCAGGACGGCGTGACATCGGCGCGGGCGGGGGCGCTTGGCGCGGACCGGCTCTGGACGATCATCTGTTTGATCGCCGCGACGGTTTCGGGCGCAAGATGCTTGTGCGCACCGAGCGCGACGTAGATGGCATTCAGCGTGTTCTTGCGGACGTCCGGAGGAAACAGCACGGTGCCGCGCGCACTCTCGGCGAGTCCGAACATCGCCTGGGCGGCGAGGCCCAGATCGTATCCCCACACCCAGCACCACAGCCGCACGGCGGTCGACCATCCGCGCTGATAGGCGCGCAGCGTGGTGCCAGTCTCGAACAGCGCCTTCTCGGCGGCGTCGCGGACCTCGTCGCTCGCCCCGCCGTCGACGGTGTAGTAGCGCTCGGCGGTCTGCAGCGCCGCGATCCGCTCCTCTTGCAGGGCGACCACCGGCTTGCCGACGAAGTTGACGACAAACCACGCCGCGATCGCGACCGCTGCACTCGCCACGAGTTCCTGAATCATCTCATCCTGCTCCGGCCGTCGCCGCGAAGGATCTACGATGCAAATGCCGTGGCCTGCGTCAATGCCACGGGGATTCGACTTACGTCGCGCTGCGCGTCGATGGGCGCGCTTTCTCACCTCTCCCCGCGCGCGGGGAGAGGTCGGCGCGCATCGTCAGATGCGTGCCGGGTGAGGGGGCGTTTCGACGGGACGAGAGTCAGCGACTCGTGGCGCCCTCACCCCAACCCTCTCCCGCAAGCGGGAGAGGGGGCGCGCAGCGGGTGGGGCGAGGTCGTGTCCAACACTCGCGCGGCTAACGATTGTCCTCACCGATCTCCAACGAAGTAACAAGCCATGGCAGCTCTGGTTCTTTCGGTCGCCGGTGCGGCGGCTGGTGCGGTGTTCGGGCCGGTTGGCGCGATTGCGGGGCGGATTGCGGGTGCGGTGATCGGCAATGCGCTCGATCAGTCGCTGTTCGGCTCCGGGTCGAAATCGGTCGAGGGGCCGCGACTGGCGGATCTCGAGGTGATGGCCTCGACCGAAGGCGCGCCGATTCCGCGGGTCTACGGCCGGGCGCGGCTCGCGGGGCAGGTGATCTGGGCGACCGAACTCGAAGAAGTGATCACCACGGAAGAGAGTTCGTCGGGCGGCGGCAAGGGCTCCGGCGGCGGCGCGAGCACGACGACCACGACGTATACGTACTTCGCCAATCTCGCGGTCGGGCTGTGCGAGGGGCCGATCGGCCGGGTGGCGCGGATCTGGGCCGACGGAAAGCCGCTCGATCTGTCGGGCCTCGATCTGCGCGTCCATGGCGGCGACGAGGACCAGGCGCCGGACGATCTGATCGTGGCCAAGGAGGGCGCGGCGAACGCGCCGGCCTATCGCGGGCTGGCCTATGTGGTGTTCGAGCGGCTGCCGCTGGCCGACTACGGCAACCGGATTCCGCAATTGTCGTTCGAGATCGTGCGGCCGATCGGCGGGCTCGAAGCGATGGTGCGCGCGGTGACGCTGATCCCCGGCACGACGGAATACGGCTACGAGCCGGCGACCCGGGTGCAGATCGTCGACAAGGGCAGCGTCGCGCCGGAGAACCGCCACGTCGCCCACGCGGTCTCCGACGTGGTCGCGTCGCTCGACGAATTGCAGGGCGTGTGCCCGCGGCTGGAGCGCGTCGCGATCGTGGTGGCGTGGTTCGGCTCCGATCTGCGCGCCGGGCACTGCAGCGTGCGGCCGGGCGTCGAAAGCCGCGACAAATGGGTCGACGGCGCGACCTGGTCGGTCGACGGCGCGCGCCGCGGCGATGCCTGGCTGGTGTCGCAGGTCGACGGAAGGCCGGCTTACGGCGGCACGCCGTCGGACGACAGCGTCAGTCATCTGATCGGCGAGCTGAAGGCGCGCGGGCTGAAGGTGACGTTCTATCCGTTCGTGATGATGGACGTGCCGGCCGGCAACGGCCTGCCGAATCCGTGGACCGGCACTGCGCCGCAGCCGCCTCATCCGTGGCGCGGACGGATCAGTTGCGATCCGGCGCCGGGCGTGGCCGGCTCGCCGCAGGGCACGGCGGCGGCGGCGGCGCAGGTCGAGAGCTTCTTCGCCGGCGGCGGCTGGAATTATCGCCGGATGATTTTGCACTACGCGCGGCTTTGCGCGGAGGCGGGCGGCGTCGATGCGTTCCTGATCGGCTCGGAGTTGCGCGGGTTGACGCGGGTCCGTTCCGGTGCGGGCGTGTATCCGGCGGTGCAGCAGCTGGTGGCGCTGGCGAACGACGTGAAAGCGATCGTCGGCGGCGGCACGCTCGTCACCTATGGCGCGGACTGGACCGAATACGGCGCCGATGTCGTGACGCCGGACGCCTCCGAGGTGCGGTTTCCGCTCGATCATTTGTGGGCACAGCCTTCGATCGGCGCGATCGGGATCGACTACTACGCGCCGCTCGCCGACTGGCGCGACGACGCCGGACATCTCGATGCGGCGATCGCCGCTTCGACTTACGATCGGGCCTATCTCGGCGGCAACCTGTTCGGCGGCGAGGCGTTCGACTGGTACTACCCGGACGAGGCCGCGCGCGCGGCGCAGCACCGGGTGCCGATCACCGACGGGCTCGGCAAGCCGTGGACCTTCCGCGTCAAGGACATCCGGAGCTTCTGGTCGCAGCCGCATTACGAACGCGTCGGCGGCGTCGAGCTTGCCGCGCCGACCGCATGGGCGCCGATGAGCAAGCCGGTGTGGCTGACGGAGATCGGCTGTCCCGCGGTCGACAAGGGCGCCAACCAGCCGAGCGTGTTTCCCGATCCGAAATCCAGCGAGAACTATGCGCCGTATTTCTCCAGCGGCGATCGCGACGACCTGATCCAGCGCCGCATGCTCGAAGCCATCCTCGCCGCGTTCGATCCGGCGTTCGGCGCCAGCGACGCGCGCAATCCCGTGTCGCCGGCCTATGGCGGGCGGATGATCGATCCGTCGGCGATCCATCTGTGGACCTGGGATGCGCGGCCTTATCCGGTGTTTCCGGCGGCCGAGGATGTCTGGAGCGACGCGCCGAACTGGCAGAGCGGGCACTGGCTGACCGGACGGCTCGGCGGTGCGCCGCTGGATGCGCTGGTGGCGCGGCTCTGCGCCGACAGCGGCGTCGGCGGCGTCGATACCAGTGCATTGCGCGAGACCTGCGACGGCTATGTGGTCGACCGGCCGATGACGCCGCGGGCGATGATCGAGCCGCTGGCGATGGCGTATGCGTTCGACGCCGCCGCGGCCGACGGGAGCTTGCGCTTCGTGCAGAGCGGCGGCGCGCCGGTGGCGGAACTGGGCGAGGACGATCTGGTGCTGCCCGACAAAGGCGCGCCGTCGCGGCTGACCCGGGCGCAGGAGACCGAGCTGCCGCTCGAAGTGGCGTTCGGCTTCACGGACGCGCTCGCCGATTATCGCCGCGCGGCGGCGGCTTCGCGCCGGCTGGTCGGCGGCGCCAACCGCATGGTGCAGACCGATCTCGCGGTGGTGACCAGCGACGCCGCGGCGGCGCGGCGCGCCGAGATCTTCCTGCAGGACCTGTGGGCCGGGCGCGAGACCGCGAGCTTCGCGCTCGGACCGCAGCAGTTGGCGCTGGGGCCGGGCGACGTGGTGGCGCTGACGCTGAACGGCCGGCGGCGGCTGTTCGAGATCAGCGAGATCGTCGACACGCAGTCGCGCGCGGTCAAGGCGCGCAGCATCGACCCGGAAGTGTTCGCGCTGCCGCTGCGCGCGCCGCGCCGGATCGCGCCGGCGATCCCGGCTGCATTGGGGCCGGCGCATGTCGTGGCGCTCGACCTGCCGGTGATCGACGCCGCCGCGCCGGACGTGCTGACGCGGCTCGCGGTGTTCGCCAATCCGTGGCCGGGATCGGAAGTGATCTACGCCTCCGCCGACGGCGCGAGCTATCAGCCGCTGGCGAGCGCGCTGGTACGCGCGATCATCGGCGAGACGCAGGATCCGCTGCCGCGCGGGCCGCTGGCGCGCTGGGACAATGCCACGCGCCTGCGGGTGCGGATTCTCGGCGGCGCGCTGTCGGCGCTGTCGGAGGCGCGGGTGCTCGCCGGCGGCAACGCCGCGGCGGTGCAGAACCCCGACGGCGGCTGGGAGATCCTGCAATTCGCCGGGGCCGAACTCGTCGACGGCAACACTTACTTGCTGTCGCGGCTGCTGCGCGGCCAGGCCGGGAGCGAGCAGGCGATGCGCGACCCGTTGCCGGCGGGCGCGCTGTTCGTGCTGCTGGACCGGCATCTGGTGCCGCTGGCGCGCGGGCTCGATGCGCTCGGGCGTGCGAAGCTGCTGCGCGTGGTCGCGGCCGGGCGCAGCCACGACGATGCCAGCGCGGTGGCGCTCGGCGCGACGCCGGGGCCGACGGCGCTGCGGCCGCTGGCGCCGGTGCATCTGAAAGCGTCGCGCGATGCGGACGGCGTGCATCTGTCGTGGATCAGGCGGACCCGGATCGACGGCGACGGCTGGGGCCTCGAGGTGCCGCTCGGCGAGGCGACCGAGGCCTATGCGATCGACATCCTCGCGCCGGACGGCGCATCGGTTCGCACGCTCATCAGCGCCGCGCCGCAGGCGCTGTATGCCGCCGCCTTCGAACTCGCCGATTTCGGCGCGCCGCAACCGGGCCTGCGCGTCCGCATCGCCCAGCTCTCCGCCGCCGTCGGCCGCGGCTTCGCCACGGACGCGACCCTCGCGCTGTAGACCAAAGGAAACGCTATGACCGCCACCGCCAATCTCGGGCTGCCTTTCATCGAGGCGAGCCAGGCGCAGAAGCACGTCACGCACAACGAGGCGCTGCGGATTCTCGACGCCGCGATCCAGATCGCGGTCGCCGACCGCACCCGCACCTCGCCGCCGCCGGGCCCGGCCGAGGGCGCGCGCCACATCGTCGCCGAGGGCGCCACCGGCGCCTGGAGCGGGCAGGCGCATGCGATCGCGACCTGGCAGGACGGGGCGTGGGCGTTCCTCGCGCCCAGACAAGGCTGGTGCGTGTGGTCGGTCGCCGACGACGTGCTGCTGGTGTTCGACGGCGGCAACTGGCGCGACCTGCGCGACCTGCGGGTGTCGCTCGACAACGCGCCGCGGCTCGGCGTCGGCACCACGGCGGATGCGCCCAACCTGCTCAGCGTCAAATCCGACGCCGCTTTGTTCGCCGCGATCGACCCGGCCGCCGGCGGCAGCGGTGATATTCGCGTCCAGCTCTCGAAGGCGGCAGTGGCCGACACCGCCTCGGTGGTGTTCTCCGACGCCTATTCGGGCCGCGCGGAATTCGGCCTGGTCGGCTCGGATGCGTTCAAGCTCAAGGTTTCGGCCGACGGCGCCGGCTGGGCGGAGGCGCTGGTGATCGATCAGGTCAGCGGCAATTGCGCGCTGCCGCGCGGGCTGTCGCTGACCGGAATCGTCGCGCCGCCGCCGCTCGCCGCCGATCAGCACGACTACGCGCCGGCCGGGCTCGGCGCCGCGTCGGTGCTGCAGATCTCGGCGACCGCGGCGCGCAGCATCACCGGGCTGGCCGGCGGCGCCGAGGGGCGCGTCCTGACGTTGATCAATGTCGGCGGCCATCCGGTGACGCTGCGCGACGACAGCGCGGCGTCGGCCGCCGCCAACCGCTTCGCGCTGGGCGGCAACATCGCGATCCCCGGCAAGCAGGCGGCGCTGCTGCGCTACGACGGCAGCGCCGCGCGCTGGCTCGCGATCGCAGCCGGCCCGCGGCCGGTGACGGGCACCTGGTCACCGACGCTGGCCGCGCTCTCCGGCACGCTCGGCGCCGCGTCGGCGACCGGCACCTACACCATCACCGGTAACAAGGTCGACTGGAGCGCGACGATCAGCATCGCCAACATCGGCACCGCCGCCCTCGCCATCACCTTCTCCCTTCCGGCCACGCCGAACGGCTCGTATTCGGGGTACGGGCGGGAAGCAGCGGTGACGGGGCATGGGGCGTGCGTGTCAGTGGCCACGAACGGAGGTTTGGTGCAGCGATTTGACGGGGCGTTTCTGGGAGGGAATGGGTATGTAATTTGCGTGGGCGGAGCGTTCTATCTCTAGGCAGTAGCGGCAATAGTCTGCGGATATCGATCGTCATCCCAGCAATGCCGGAACAGCGAGCATTGCCGCCTGCGGCAATTCCATCGCCGCAGGCGTCAGTCGTACGAATGGACCAGTCAACGCGCGCCGAAGCTTCTAGACGGAAAACTTCACCACAGCGCGGAATGGATTTTCCCGTTCATATTGTGATCCGCGGCCGACATGTTCGAATTTGAATCCGTAACAATCTGCCAAATTGCGTAGAGCTGGAATATTGGGAAAGAGAAAATTCGATACGCCAAGCTCTCCGAGGTTCGATTTGAACGCTGGTGCCGAAGTCGGGAAAATATCGCTCGCATATTCAAATATGGGAAGGTCAGATTGTGACCTTGCCATATGAGTCTCAATCAAGGCGTATCCGCCCGGGTTGAGAAGCGACCGCAGCTTCTTCGCTGCAGCGAAAACATTTTCAACATGATAAAGTACACCTAAGAACAAGACGACATCGAAGGTCCTGCCAAACTCGTACGCAAAGAAATCATGGGTTATCAGCTCTGGGCTTACGCCCCATGCCGAGGTTAGATATTCTATGTTTGTCGGGTACGAAGGATAGTCGGTCGAATTGATTGAGACAATTTCCCCAGCTCCGGCGAGCCCAGCAGCAACAGTGAAGAAGCCATCGTTTGCTCCCACGTCGAGTACGCTTTTCCCGGCTAGCGAACCATTCTCGATCCCAAGAGCCCGCCACATTTTGTTAGTCAGCATGAAATCGGCGTTATGCCCCTTCACCCGCCGACCGTCAGGGAAAGTCACGCTTTGAAACCAGTTAGTCTCATTCGGGCTCGCGATTTCCTGCACATCTGTCGACAGAAATGAGGACAGAGCATCTCCCGGCTGGCCGGCCTCTTTGATTCCAAGCATATGGCGCCGAATACCTCTTTTTGCGGCCTCAGGAACGAATGGCCAGACTGTTGATCGGACGATTTCCTTGGCCCCTTCGAATGCGCTCACGGCAACTCCCCCCCGCGGTTCAGCTGGAAGATTACTTTCCAACGTTTCGATTGTCCACCACCGACGCAGACATCGAGTATCCCGATACATGAATCGATTTGAAGGCTAACTAACGCAGATGACGGCAACTACAGGGTCAGAAAGATCGAAGTGAGCTGGATGGCCAGATCTTGGGGTCAAACAAATCATCTATTTGAAATCGAGTATCAATGTTCCTTCACGGAAATGGAAATCGCATTTAGTTATTGAAGTTTGGCATCCTTCGAGTGGCGTTCTCGACCGAGGCGGAAGTATCAAAGTTCAACCAAAACGTATTGGAAGAAAAGACCCAATTCTCGAGGATCGGTTGAAGTTCCGGCCTCTGCCGGGCTGTGCGGGCGATCAATTGTGAATTTGAGCTGAAGAGGTTTGGCGCATCGAGCGATTTCATTGGGAACGAATAGCGCGTGCATTGTGGTGTTGCCGAAGAAAGCCTTTGGGGACTTTGGTGGCACAGACCAAAATTCCTTCCATTCTGTCCCGAGAATTTCGACTGTAACTTTCATATCCGGAACGAGAGCGGTGAGGTGAGGAGTCGCCATAAAAATAAAGGTTACGTAAGGAGATCGCGAGCGCCCCTCGGGAAGATCAGCAAAGCTCATGACAGCTTCGGAGCCGACCGTCCAAACCCCTCCCGGCTCCGGCCGCGAAAATCCGCTGGACAGCATGCTGAGATTTTCGTCCCCGGAAAACGTGAACTGCTTACCGATAACCGAGAGGCTTCGCAGAGGATAGTAGGGCGTCTCGTGATGCGCGGTGCAGTATGCGCATGCGTCTGGCAATGGCGATCTGAGCCAGTCCTTCAAGGATAGTCCTTCGTCGGCGTCAATGCGATACTCGAGTTCGTCCACGCGATCCAGGAATGCTTTTGTAACGCGGGGGCTGAAGCGTGAAGCTGGCGCGACGCAACAGCGGTGGACCTCGCCTGTGTCCGCGAGGCTGACATTGTCGGCGAGTTCGCAATCCAGAGGAAATCCGTACATCGGTTCCTCCGTAAACTGCCACTCGCGAAAATGAAAGGCGTCGTTCGTGTCGATGTTTTCGGGGCGAGTCCGCTTCAGTTTTTCGATCAGTGAGTTGTATCGATCGACGCCGCCGACGTCGTGGATTACGTCCGCATAGCGCGAGAATGTAATTCCATCGCCGGCTTCCAGGCCTGACGGATAATCGTCCATCTCTCCGAGCCAAAACCCGTTTGTTGTAATGACGAATCGGGCGCGGTAAGCCATGCCGGCCCTGAGACGATGGACAAAATCGGCGAGGTTTTTGTGTAGGAAGGGCTCGCCGCCGAGAATATTTACAGCGTCGAACTTTACGTGCCTGTCGTGCATCTTGTTGATGTACTTAACGAAGGCATCAACATCGCCTTGGTGTGCTTTGCGATGTGGGGAGGAGGTCGTACAGAACTGGCATCGTTGTGTGCAATGATCCGCAGCGTAGATCTGTAACGAAGGAATGACGAGATATCCGTTTTCGTCTCGGAATTTCTCCACCGATTTCGGAGCGCGGTGGCTGTAGTTCTTGAATCGGTGGGCGAACGATTCATTCATTTGGAGAGCTCCGAGCGCGTTGCAATAAAGGATTTCCAGCCGTGCAATGCGCGTTTATTGAATTCCCAAACGGTAAGGGGCGGTTTTCCGCAAATATATTCCGCGCAGCTAAAAACGTAGCGTCCAGATCGACGGAGTAGATCGTACAGGCAAAATTCGTCGTGTCGGTGAACCGCCGGCAAGTAACGCTGATCCATTACAAACAGAATGTGACTGTCGCTATCTAGGAGCGTATGCGCACCCAGCAATGCTTCGCAGATGTGGCAGCCTGAAATTTTGACCAGATCAACGGCAGGTTCGTCGCCCAAGACATCGTCGTAGGTAGTTGATTCGATGTCCGCAAACGACGGAGGGGCTGGCGCGTAAACAGGGGCGTCGCCGATCATTCTCACTTCGGTTTTGTTGGTGATCGCGTAGTGCCTGTGGCTGTCGGCAAGTAGCGCCGGAACAATTGTGCAGCGTCGCCCGATTCGTTTGTGCAGCTCTTCGATGGCGGATGGGAAGCCTTCGACAGCTGTAGTGGTCGCGCCAGCCTGGATGAATTTTTTCGCGTAGACGCCTGAAAACGCACCGATATCGACGCAGGTCTTCCCCGGGCCCACCAGTCGATTCAGGACATCGTCCAAGTGGATATACTCCATGCTGGGATCCGACCCTGAAAGATCGGGATCGGGCGCGATCAGCGGCGCGAGCCTTCGGAGTGGAGATGGGAGGCGGTTGCGCATCCGAAGCCGGAATCTGAGCGCCTTGATGTTAATGTTGCGGCCGGCGGGCGGATTGGGCAATGCGCGCACGATAATACCTCCAATTACGCGAACATCTAAAGCGTAACACGTGGCGGAATCAACCTTAACTTGCTTGTTCCAGTCGCGGGGTCCCCATCGAAGCACCCCAAAGTTGGTCTGGACCGCAAGCAAAACCGATAGTTGTCTGGATCACCGACGATGGGCACAATCCCTTTATCCCGGGAAATTTTGTCGCGGCCTGTATGGATGAATCCGCGCAGCGCCAACTGCCTATGACCCAGTGGCGATCAGAATCGTTTTCGGCTCACTAAGCTGGAAGAGTTCTTATGGCGCGCACGGCGGTCCGGCGATGCGCGAGAGCTTGGATTGTTCTTCCGTTACGTTCTCGTCGAGATATAGCTGCGATCTGCACGCGAGAATGTCGGGCCGGCGGAATGAGGCTCGCTTCAACGATAGAACCTTCGACGCCCGCGGATGGATCGCAGGAAGGCGTAGCCATTGCTGACGTTGGCGACGTCGAACATCGTCGACCATTCTTCGAAGATGTAGTTGCGATCGAGGTCGGTCGCGATGATGGCGATCCCGTCCTTTTCGAGGATGCGGTCGATTTCGATCAGCCACTTGTTGCGCTCGCGATGCCCAGGTGCAGTGGAGAAACGCGGCGAGGTCGAAAACACGAAATCCGCAGTTTCCGAAGCGATCGATAGTGGAGGGTACGCGTCGGTTGTGGTGAAAACCACGCGATCGGCAGGAACGGTCGTGGCGTGAACAACGTCAATCCCCAGAACGTCGGCATTGGGAAAGATCGATGCCAGAGTGTTTGTGCGGTCCCCGGTCCCACAAAACAGGTCGACGACGTCCTCGAAATCGAGCGTCGTTCGCACGTCGAATTCGCAAATCAACGAACTAATCACAGAGATCATATCGGCTGATGCGTTAACCCGGCACTGTCGACCGGGCAGATGGCAAAGGGCTCTGGCGACTCTTAGACCGATTTGCCGGAAGCCGCGAGCGGTCGACCGGCGGCATTCCATTGAAATCGGCCGGGGCGGCTGATCCGGGTCGGCGGAACGGGTAACATAACAGATCTTTCCATCGCAGGACGAGAGGGCACCCAGCGACATGGGTCATGTGTGAGGCGCCAAGCTTTCCTGGCGAGTGTTCGCCCCGATCAGCGTGGATATCGCAAGCCGATATCGGCCGAAGCCCGGCGGAGACGAGGTCGGGAGGGATGGCAGGTCATTGCAGCCATCTGGGGAATCCGAGTGCGAACCGATAGGTCCCGACGCTGATCTGAGAGTTGTCGGTCGGTTGCAGTCGCTGCAGCTTCATCGTCAGTTGTTCGCCGCGTTTCGGGCGAATGAACAGGATGCGGGCAGTCGAGCGCGGTCCGCCATCGAGCGGCTCCAGGAACGGCGTCGCAGGCATCGTCTTCATTTCGCGGCTGTATTTCAGCGGGGTGCCGTCGATCGCGACGCTGTCTCCGAAATGGTAGTTCTGGAGCCAGTCGCCGCGCGTGTGCGTGATGTCGACAAAGTCGATCGACCCCGCCCGCGACAGATCGAGCTTGATCTCGCCGCCGTTGCGCACGGCTGCCACGGGGATGTTGTCGATCTCGAGCCGGAGGCAGGCGACCACGGCGACCGTCATGAAAATGGCGACGGTCGCAACCCGGCTCCAGGTCGATGCCGTCCGGATGAATGCGACAAACGGAAGCGTCAGCATTCCGCCGAGCACCAGCGCCCACTTCAGATAATGATAATTGCCGAAGTGAAGCAGGCCCGATGGAAAAAGGTCGTCAAAGGACAGGTAGATTGCGAACATCAGCAGGATCAGAACAGCCGTGGCCCGAGCCCAGCGTTTTCCGAACACGACCAAGCTGACGATGATCGCCAGCGACACGACGAACCAGGGGAACGCGTTCAGAATGGTCTGTCCGCTGTCGAAATAGAGCGATCCGCTGTCGAGGAAAAGCGATACGAACTTTTCCGGAATATCGGTCAATCTGAGGCGGTCGTTTGTTTCGACCATGTAGGGTGAGATCGGAGACCGGAAGATCAACAGGTTGTTCGCGAAGAACAGAACGGGGCCGATCAGGCCGCCGGCCGCCAGGCAGGCAGCGTGACGCACCGCCTGCCGCAGCGAGTTGCGGAATGGCCAGCACCAGAACGGAAGCAGCGCAGCGCCCAGAATGACGCCGTCGAGCGGTCTGGCCAGAAACGCCAGTCCGATCAGAAGCGCGAACAGGAACGATGTGGCGTAAGTCGGCTGCCGCTCCTCCGCTCTCTGAAGCAGATAGATGCAGCCGATGACCAGCGGACTGACGACGGTCGAGGTCCACGGCACCACGTAGGATGTCGCGATCAGCGGTTCGACCATCAGCAGCAGGATCGCGAGCGCCGCCGCAACCACCGGATGGGCGACCTTCGAGAAGATCCGGACGAGCAGGTAGGCCGACACGGCCACGCAGGCAATATTGACGAAAAGGAACGGGTCTGTCGGGTAGATCCCGAGAAACGGAACGGCGAGCGCGGAATACAGCGGCGGATATCGGTGTTCAGCGGGATTGAACGCCAGATGCGCGAAATCGATGGTGCTCTTGAGATACGATCCCTGATCGGCCCAGCCGCGCCAGCCAGCAATGCCGCTACGTGGCGCCGACTTGCAGAGGGCGTACTGGATCAGAAACAGAATCGAGCAGATTGCGCTCGCTGCGACTGCGGAATGACGCGCAATGAAACTGCGGGGCGAAAGATCCGAGGCATCGATCGGAGGTTTGGAGATCAGAGATGCGTCGGTCGACATTGGCCGCTCAGGTCAAACTCAAGGACAGATTCGAGGAGAACGGCCCGAGGCGTAGACCGGTGTAACCCACCGAGGTCGATCGATCGATGCCCTCGGCCAACCGCCTCAGGAGCGATCGCGACATCAAGATCAGATTCTCCTGCTCGGTCCATGACTGCTTGCCGAGAATCGAGCAGGCGATCTTGAATGTCCCGTCGCCGAAATGCAGCAGCGGAATCGCCGTATGGTGCTCGACCGGGAAATAGCGGTTAGGTACGGTGATGAAGGCCTTCTTCCCGACTCGCGACAGCTCTCTGACGAAGGCCCGCTGATTGTCGGCGCTGCCGACGTGCTCCAGAACCGCGTTGGACGTGACGATATCGAACGCGCCGTCCGCGAACGGCAGGCGGGCATTCGGTTCGATCCTGACGTAGGGGATGGCTGGAAATTCAGCCTGAAACTCGATTGCTTCGCCGATCCCGCAGGCCGTCAGATTGGCCTGCTGAGGATATTTTCGTTCCAGCACATTGGCGCCATCGGATATCACATCCGACACGCCGACATCGAGGATCGTGCACGACGGCGTGGGCCGCATCGCCGTCAGAAAGTCGGAATAGATCCGGTCACGAGCGACGATCAGAAGGCGCTCGGCGATACTCGCTGGTTTGGCGACCTCGTAGTATTTGCCGTCGACAACCGTGTTCGTCGAGGCTTCCGGCCTGACCTGATCCACTAGGCTGCCTTTCGATCGGACAATGACAGCGTCGGGAGATCAAAAGCGGGTATGGCCAGATACGCCAATCGCTTGGCTTCGACGCGTGTCCTGGCGACCATGTCGAGCAGCAGCCCCATGCACATGCTCAGGACGCCGATGATGACGATGCCGACGCTCAGAAGCGCGGTCGGAAGCCGGGGGACGATGCCGAATTCGGCGAAATCGATGATCACCGGAATTCCCAGGAGCAGGCCGAAGGCAAGCAGAACGAGACCTGCGCCACCAAAGAACATCAAGGGGCGCTCATCTTTCACCAATCGGGCAATGAAAAGGAGTATTTTGAATCCGTCGCGGTAGGTATTCAACTTGCTTTGCGATCCCTCGGGGCGTTCGCGGTATTGGGTCGGCAATTCTGCCGAGGGCATGCGCAGCCGTAGTGAGTGGATGGCCAGCTCCGTTTCGGTCTCGAACCCGCTCGACATCGCGGGGAAGGTTTTTACGAAGCGGCGCGACAGCACCTTGTAGCCGGACAGCATGTCGGCGAACTGCCGCCCGAAAAATGCCTGCACCAGACTGCTCAGGGCCCAATTTCCGAAACGGTGACCTCTTCGATAGGCCTCGATCGCATCAGACTGGCGCAAGCCGTTCACGAAATCGAGCCGATGCTCGATCATATGAGCGACGAGCCGGGGTGCGGCGCTTGCGTCATAAGTGTTGTCGCCATCGACCATCACGTAGATGTCTGCATCGATGTCCGAGAACATCCGCGAGACAACGTAGCCCTTGCCTTGGCGGGTCTCGGATCGAACGATCGCGCCCGCGGCCCGGGCAATCACTGCCGTTCCATCGGTAGAGTTGTTGTCGTAGACGTAAATGGTTGCGGTTGGCAGCGAGCTGGAAAATGCCGAGATGACATCGGCGACGGTGGCCGCTTCATTGAAGCAGGGCACCAGGACTGCAATTCGAGGGCTCAGTATGTCCATTGTCCTGCTCATCCCGACGCCGCGTCAGGCAAGTAGTAGGCGGGCAACCTCCGCGGGTAAAGCGACATTTCTGCAACAGACGGCAATTATTTCCGAGTATTTCGCGGGCGATGCGCGAGGCTGCGACGAACCGTTAGAGTAATCTAAGGCGATACTGCTGGTCGGGCGCGGGCGACCTGTTGTCGGCGTCGGTGCAGGTCGGTTGAGCGCGATAGCATAGGTCTGCGGAGGCACCTCAGGCGCTGCCGCCGGTTCAAGTGCAGCGCGTGACAGAGGTCCGTTGCCTGAGCCCGGACATGCCGGGTGGCACGGCAAGGTCGTAGCGCGATCCCGTGCGCTGTTTGCTGCGGGCGGGGTGGGCGCCGGCCGTCATGCTCGTCTTGATCTCCCCGGCGCTTGATCGATGCTTTCTGCAACCGCCCCGACAACATTCATTTGAAGCCAGCCCGGTGAACGGCATTGCTCGGCAACGAGTGAACGTCTAGCATCGAAGAAAATGAGATTGATTTTTATTGGCGATTTCGGAGCCTGAATGACGGCGATTGCGTGGGCGGAGCGGATTGTTCGCCGGACGATCTGGCCGATCGTGCCTGAAGGGCTCAAGCGCGCGGTGCGGCCGACGATCATGCGAATTCGCGGCGACGTGGTAGTCGCGCCGACTGTGGCTGATGCAGAGCTGCAGCAGGTCTGTAACGAGCCGCCAGAGGTCGCTCTGATTGAGCGCCGGTATGCTGAAGTTATCGAGGGGGCGCCGCGCCGTCCGGGCGATGGCGGCACCAATGCAGGCGACGCGTTGACCTCGCCGGCTTCGATCGATGCGCTGGTGGGGTATGCACACCATGCCGCGGTGAAGTCCCACGATGCGATGCTGAGGCTGATCCACAGCTTCCATTATCGCTTTCCCGAGCCTCCCGCGGATCCGCATTCGGCTGCCTACAAGGACTTCTGGGCCGAACAATATCGACAGGTGGCGCAGCGCGACTACGCGTTCAGGAATGAGCTGCATCATTTCGATGACGGCGCCGACGTCGCGATCTATCCCTACAACACCCGCGACCCGAAGATCGTGGCATTGCACCTGATCGCCGCCGGAACGATTCTCGATTCGATCACCAAGCCACCGCCGGCGCGTGTACTCGAAATGGGCGTGGGCTGGGGAAACACCGCGCTGCAGATCGGCCTGTGCGGTTACGACGTGACGGTACTCGACATCGAGCAGAAGTATCTCGACATCGTCAAGCGCCGGTTCGGCCGCGAGGGTCTCGACGTCAACTGCATCAATGGCGAATTCTTTTCGGCAGAGCAGATCGACGGAAAATTCGACATCATCCTGTTCTACGAGTGCTTCCATCACTGCATCGAGCATGTCGCGCTGCTCGCCATGCTGAAGCGGAAGCTCAATCCAGGTGGCATCATCCTGTTCGCCGGCGAAACCATCGACAACACGCTTCCGTTCGCCTGGGGGCTGAATCCATCAGGGCAGGGCGTGTGGTCGATCCGTCACCACGGCTGGATGGAACTGACATTCACCGAGCGCTACTTCCTCGATCTGCTGCATCGCGCCGGATTCGAGGTGACGAAGAACCAGAGCCCGCACAGCGCCCACAGCGTGGTCTATACGGCGACGGTCAGCGCCGCCGTTTGATCCCGGGTCCGATCCGGCTTTCGGATCGACGTCTGCGCTGAACCGGCATTGCCGACGCTGCTGCGCCCGCTCATGCCGCCTCCCGGGCGGCATTGTCGATCCGCGCCCGATCAAGACCCAGCCGGCAGGAGCACGGCTAAGTCCAGCAGCAGACGGCTTGTCCGGCATCGGATCGTACTCCTCGTCAACATCATCGGAGCATTCATCATGCAGTCTTTCGACGACGCTTTGACGCGCCTGTGGCCCAGCGGTGACCAGAAGATTCCCGGCCTGCGGGCCGGGATGATCGCCTCGGCCGGCGAGGTTTTTGACAGGCACGGCATCGATACACCGCTGCTGGTCGCGCATGTGATGGCGCAGATCAGCCACGAATGCGGTGCGGGGCGCGACGTGGTCGAGAACCTGAACTACACGGCGGCGCGGATGATGCAGGTGTGGCCGTCCCGCTTCCGCACGCTGGAGAGTGCCGCGCCCTACGCGCACAATCCGCCGGCGCTCGCCGCCAAGGTCTATAACGGCCGGATGGGCAACGCGCCGGGCTCCGCCGACGGCTGGAATTTCCGCGGCCGAGGTGCGGTGCAGACCACCGGGCGCGACGGCTATGCGCGGCTGGCGAAGGCGACCGGGCTCGACCTGGTGCGACGGCCCGACCTCGTCAACGACCCGCGGCATTTCCTCGCCTGCGGCGTCGCCGATTTCATTGCCTGCGGCTGCCTGCCATACGCCAAAGCCGACGACATCACCGGCGTCACGCGGCGGCTGAACGGCGGCACCATCGGGCTGTCGCAGCGCAAGGCGTGGCTGGCGACATGGAAGGCGGCGCTGGGGCAGGGGCCTGTCGTCGTCGTCGCATCGCCGCCGCTGGCGCCGGAGCTGCCGGAGCCGGAGCCGGAACCGGCGCAGGCGCCCGCGACGGCGCGGCCGTCACTGGTCCGGAATTTCATCGCCGCGCTGGCCGCGGCCTTCAGGAGGAGCTGACCATGGAGTGGAGCGATCTCGCCAAACAGGTGATCACGCTCGGCGCGCCGCTGCTCGGCAGTGCGCTGGGCGGCCCGCTCGGCGGCGCGGCCGGGCAGATCCTGTCCGAGGTGCTGGGCGTACCCCAGCCGACGCCGGCCGCGGTGCAGGCCGCGCTGCCCGCCGCCGGCACGGACCGGATCGCCGAGGCCGAAGCGCGCTGGGCCGAGGCGGTCCGCGCCGAGGCCGAGACCCAGCGCATCGCGATCAGCGAGACCCAGGCCACAATCCGCGCCGAGATTGCCTCGAATGATCCGATCCAGCGCTGGTGGCGGCCGGCTTATGCCTGGGAGCTGACGCTGGAATGCGCCGCACTTTGGGCCGTGCTGGTGCACGAATTCTGGACCGGCGACATCCAGACCATCAACGCCCTGATCGGCGCCACCGCGCTCCTGGCGACCTATTGGGCTTTCCGGTTCGGCGTGCTAGGCGTCTATGTCAGCGGCCGGACCCGCGAAAAGGTCTGCGCCGCCACCGGGCAGAACAGCCCCGGCGTCATCGAGACGCTGGTCAAGGCCGTCGTGAAGAAAAAGTAATGCGCAAGGCGGCCGCGAGGCGGCGTCGTTCATCGGTCATTCACGCCGCCGCCGCTCATCTTCCCGCAGGTAACAACGCCGGTGCATCGAAACAGCGGAGTTCAAGGTGCGGCTGCTCGTCGTCGAAGATGATCCCGATCTCAACCGCCAGCTCACCACCGCGCTGACCGACGCCGGCTATGTGGTGGACCGCGCCTTCGACGGCGAGGAGGGGCATTTCCTCGGCGACACCGAACCCTACGACGCGGTGGTGCTGGACATCGGCCTGCCGAAGATGGACGGCATCTCGGTGCTGGAAGCCTGGCGGCGCAACGGCCGCGCGATGCCGGTGCTGATCCTCACCGCGCGCGACCGCTGGAGCGACAAGGTGCAGGGTTTCGACGCCGGCGCCGACGACTACGTCGCCAAGCCGTTCCACCTCGAGGAAGTGCTGGCGCGGATCCGCGCGCTGCTGCGCCGCAGCGCCGGCCACGCCCAGTCCGAGCTGACCTGCGGCCCGGTCGTGCTCGACACCCGCATCGGCCGCGTCAGCGTCCGCGGCAATCCGGTCAAGCTGACCTCGCACGAGTACCGGCTGCTGGCCTATCTGATGCACCATTCCGGCCGGGTGGTGTCCCGCACCGAGCTGGTCGAGCACCTCTACGACCAGGATTTCGACCGCGACAGCAACACCATCGAAGTGTTCGTCGGCCGCATCCGTAAGAAGCTCGACGTCGACATCATCCAGACCGTGCGCGGCCTCGGCTATCTGCTGACGCCGCCGCCGGTCGAAGCCCCGCTGGCGAACCGCTCGTGAGCGACCGGGCGAGGGCGTCGCTGCAGAAGCCGGGCTGATGCCGGGCTCGGCCGCACCCGTCGCAAAGCCGCGCCGCCGCACCAGCTCCCTGGCCACCCGCCTGTTCCTGTCCGCGACCGCCTGGGTCGTGGTGATCCTGGCGATCACCGGCATCGTGCTGTCCTCGGTGTACCGCCAGGCCTCCGAGCGCGCGTTCGACCGGCGGCTCAATCTCTATCTGCGCACCATCATCGCCGAAGTCGCGACGCCCGACGCCGCGCCGGATCAGTTCCAGTCGATCGGCGAGCCGCTGTTCGATCTGCCGCTGTCCGGCTGGTACTGGCAGATCATCCGCACCGACACCGACAAGGTCGAGCCGCGCGCCTCGCGCTCGCTGTGGGACCGCAAGCTGCCGAAGCTCGAAGAGCACGGCATCGAGCTCGGCCCCTCCGGCGTCCGCCAGGGCTATGTCGAGGGGCCCGAAGGCCAGACGCTGCGTATGGTCGAGCGCCCGGTCGATCTCGGCGCCGACGGCAAATTCGTCGTGACGGTGGCCGGCGACGCCACTGAAATCTTCGAGGAAACAAGGACCTTCGACTACTACCTCGCAGGCACCTTCATCGCGTTGTCGATCGGGCTGGTGCTGACCACGATCTTCCAGGTGCGGTTCGGCCTCGCCCCGCTGAACCGGATCTCGCATTCGATCGCCGACATCCGCTCCGGCCGTGCCGAGCGGCTCGAGGGCAAGTTCCCGGTCGAGATCGCGCCGCTGGCGCGCGAGACCAACGCGCTGATCGAGGCCAATCGCGAGATCGTCGAACGCGCCCGCACCCATGTCGGCAACCTCGCGCACGCGATCAAGACGCCGCTGTCGGTGCTGGTCAACGAGGCCGCGGCGCGCCAGGGCGACCCGTTCGCCGCCAAGGTGATGGAGCAGGCCGAGATCATGCGCAGCCAGGTCGCGCATCATCTGGAACGGGCGCGGATCGCCGCGCGGCTGACGGTGATCGGCACCGTCACCGAGGTCGCGCCGGTGATCGAGGCGTTGCGGAGGACGATGGAGAAGATCCATCGCGACCGCGCCATCGAGGTCCGCGCCGAAACCGCCAGCGGCCTCAAGTTCCGCGGCGAGCGGCAGGATCTGGAGGAGATGGTCGGCAACCTGGTCGACAACGCCTGCAAATGGGCGGTCGGCCAGGTGATGATCGCCGCCACCGCCGAGCGCGGCCCGACGCCGCTGCTGCGGATCATCGTCGACGATGACGGCCGCGGCCTGTCGGAGGCGGAGCAGGCGCAGGTCGCCCGCCGCGGCCAGCGGCTCGACGAGAGCAAGCCGGGCTCCGGCCTCGGCCTCGCCATTGTGGTCGATCTGGCAGCGCTCTACGGCGGCGAACTGAAACTGGGCCACGCCCCGACCGGCGGCCTGCGCGCGGAACTGGTGCTGCCTGCGGCATAACGGACCGCCCGTTGCCACAGCGTCGCCCGATTTTTTCGCTCCGTTGCCTTGAGCGTTAGGGATTTCGGGGTAAGACATTGTCGGGGAACGGATTGGGGACTGGAATGACGCCTCCGCGTGAGATCGGCTGCGGCGCGAGAAACTCGGCGCGGTCGGCGAAGTCTTCGGCTGCGCTGCTGGTGCTCGCCGCGCTGGCGCTGGCGGGCTGCGACCGCACCACCAACCTCGCCGCGCGGGTCGACTCTTTCACCAGCAATGTCACGCCCGATCTCGGCCGGACCGCAGACGGCGCCGCCGCGGCGGTCGACGACGCCGCGATGGGGGGGCTGATCGGGCCGAAGATCGGCGCGCTGCTGAACGCGGAAGATCGCCGGCTGGCCTATACGGCCGAACTCGAAGCGCTCGATCACGGCGAGTCCGGTGCGCCGGTGCCGTGGAAGAACCCGTCCTCCGGCCGCTATGGCAACATCGTGCCGGGCCCGGCCTACGCCAGGCAGGGGGCGACCTGCCGCGGCTTCTCCCACAGCGTCACGGTCGGCCGCCAGCTCGAGATCGCCCGCGGCACCGCCTGCCGGACCAATGACGGGCCATGGACGGCGGCGGGCTAACGTTCGGTCGCCCGTCTCCGCGCCTGCAGGCGATTATTCAGCTTTCCCAATCTCTTGCAACGCTCGCTTGCGATTGATGCGGAACTTCAAGCCGCTCGATAGCGATCTCCCCTCAACTCCTTCTTAACACCGCCGCTGTTAACTCTGGAGACAGTGTCCCGGCGCGCATGTCGTGCGGCCGGCGCGACCGCAAGCGTGCAGATTTCCGGGCGCATGAGCCAGACACCGACCGAACGGTTGAGGGACTACCTCGCGCAACTGCCGCCGCAGTCGCAGGCGCTGCTGATGCGCGAGTTCGAGCGTGCGCTGGAGCGCGGCGAGGACGTGGCGGTGGCCAGCTTCGTGCTCGAGGAACTGCGCAAGATCGTCCGCGGCACCGATGAAAACGATGCGCCGCGTACCGATGATCCGGCGCGGCTGATGTTCCGCGTGCTGGAACCGTTCCTGATCGACAACAATCAGCAGCCGAGGCCGGGCCAGGTCCGCCGCGCGTCGCTGACCTCGATCTGGCAGTGGCTGTCGCGTGAGGCGATCCCCGCGCAGGTCCGCGAATTCGAGGGCGGGCTGATCAGCCTGCGCGGCGGCACCGCGGCGCAGGTCGACGACCTCGTCCGCAAGCTGCAGCTCGCGGCGGCCGAGGCGATCGACAAGGTGATCAACCCGGAGCAGGGCGTCGACCGGCAGCGCGCGATGTCGCGGGTCGGCCCGCCGTCGACGGTCGAGGATCTGCCGGGCGTCGGCGCCGTGCTCGCCAACCGCGAGGCGCTGGAAACCTTCGACAGCAAGCTCTCGTCCAATCTGCGAAGCTTCGGCGACTCGCAGGTGCATTCGATGATCGCGGCGCTCAACGTCCCGGCGCTGCAGACCCCGATCATGCTGCCGTTCGCACTGACGATGATCCTGCAGCATCTCACCCAACCGTGGCAGATCGTCCGGCTCGCGCTCAAGGTGGCGGGTTCCGACGATGAGATCAGGGTCGCCGCGACCCCTTACGGCGTCGCCGTCACCATGGCGATTCACGACATCGCCCAGCTCACCGCCGATCTGCGCGACGAGCTCAAGCGCGGCCATTACAGCAACGTCGCCGAGAAGCTGAAGCTGGTCCATGACGGCGTCCGCGGGCTGCGCACCGAGCTCGACATCCGCAGCGACTCGGCCTGGGGCAAGCGGCTGGCCGCGATCCGCGTCGACATCTCCAATGCGCTGAAATCCGAGATCGAGAGCGTGCCGGGCCGGGTGCGAAGGCTGCTGCGGCAGCGCCCCGACAAGGAGATCTCGGCCAACAGCCGGATCGACCAGCTCGAGGTCGACGAGTCGGCGGCGCTGATCGATTTCGTCGCGGTGTGCCGCAACTACGCCAGCGAGCTCGCGATCAACGAAATGACGCTGCGGACCTATTCCGAGCTGCAGCAATATGTCGAGAAGTCCACCGAATCTCTGGTGCAGTCGCTGCGCGGCTGCGAACCGCGGGTGAAGCCGTTCCGGCACATGCAGGCGCTCGCCGCGATCCAGTTCTGCGAAGTGCTGTTCGGCCACGACTATGCGCAACTGATGCGACGCGCGGTCGAGAGCGCGATGGTCGTGGTGGAGCGCAAGCCGGCGCGGGCAAGCTGACCGCGAGGCCTTGATTCATATCAAGATTTGAACGTGGCGGTGCCGTACTCCGGTGTCGCAAATGTCAATTGCGCCAGCGGTCCGGCCATGGTGTAACCCGGCCGGATTTCGACCGCGTCGCAGCCGGCGTTTGCGCTTTCTTACCCCGGAACCCTCCTCGCATGGCCTTGTGGTTTGTGTTGGCGATCATGACGGCCGTCGCGGTGTTCGCCGTGCTGTGGCCGCTCGGCCGAGGCGTCCGCACCGAGCGCCAGGGCAGCGAAGCCAATGTCTACAAGGACCAGCTCGCCGAGGTCGACCGTGACGCCGACATCGGGCTGATCGGCCCTGCTGAAGCCTCCGCCGCCCGGGTCGAAATCGGCCGCCGGCTGCTTGCCAGCGCCGAGGCCGAAAGCGTGGCTCCGGTGACGACGCGCCGCGGGTTGCGACGAGGGGTGGCGGTGTTTGCGCTGGTCGGCCTGCCGGCGCTGGCGCTGGCGGTGTATCTGCCGCTCGGCTCGCCGACGCAGGGCGACGATCCGCTGGCGAGCCGCACCAAGACCGCGGCGGCCTCGCAGCCGCTCGAAAACCTGGTGGCGCAGGTCGAGGCGCATCTGGAGAAGAATCCGACCGACGGCCGCGGCTGGACCGTGCTGGCGCCGGTGCTGACCAAGCTAGGCCGGTTCGACGACGCCGCGCGCGCCTATCGCAATTCGCTGACCTATGCGGGCGAAACCGCAGACCGCCACGCCGATCTCGGCGAGGTGCTGGTGGCGGCTTCGGGCGGTGTGGTGACCGACGACGCCAAATCGGAATTCGAGCGGGCGGTCAAGCTGAACGCCGACGACCCGAAGGCGCGCTATTTCCTGGGCCTTGCCGCCGAACAGGACGGACGGCCGAAGGACGCCGCGGCGATGTGGCGCGCGATGCTGGCGAAGGCGCCGGCGGATGCGCCGTGGAAGCCGATGCTGCAGGCGCAGATCGCCCGCATCGAGGGCACGCCATTGCCGGCGCTGCCCGACGAGACGATCGCCTCGGCGCAGAACATGAGCGAGGCCGACCGCAGCGCGATGATCCGCGGCATGGTCGACAAGCTCGCCGCCCGGCTGCAGCAGAACGGCGACGACGTCGAGGGATGGCTGCGGCTGGTGCGTGCCTATATGGTGCTGGGCGACGGCGACAAGGTGAAGCAGGCGCAGGCGCAGGCGCGGCAGGCGGTCGCCGGCAATGCCGAGCGGCTGAAGCAGCTCAATGACGGCCTGAAGACTCTGGGGCTCGATGGATGACGACGAGGCCGGAGTTCATGCGGTTTTCCGACAAAATCGTCCGGCAAATGTCGCGCAAGAGCGAAACGCAACGATCAGGCGCCGACCATCACGGCGGCGCTCGGGATGCCGAAACAAGCAAGGCTCACCATGACTCGTAAGCAGCGGCGGTTGATGATGATCGGGGGCGCGGGCGTGGTGCTCGTCGTCGCGGTGGGGCTGGTGCTGAACGCGATGCGCGGCTCGATCGTGTTCTTTTCGACGCCGCAGATGGTGCACGAGCAGCATATCGAGGCCGGCAAGCGCTTCCGCCTCGGCGGCGTGGTCGAGCCCGGCTCGCTGACGCGCGGCGACCAACTCGCGGTGGCCTTCAAGGTGTCCGACGGCGCTGCGACCGTGCCGGTGGCGTTCAAGGGCATTCTTCCGGATCTGTTCCGCGAGGGGCAGGGCGTGATCGCCGAGGGCGCGCTCGACACTGCCGGCGTGTTCAAGGCCGATACCGTGCTCGCCAAGCACGACGAAACCTACATGCCGAAGGAAGTCGCCGACGCGCTGAAGAAGCAGGGCCACTGGAAGGACGACTACGAGAAGAAGCCGCCCGGGCCCGGTGCGGCGGCCTCTGCCGACGCCGCAGGGCCGGCGCGATGATCGCCGAGGCCGGTCACTACGCGCTGGTGCTGGCGCTGGCGCTGGCGCTGATCCAGTCGACGGTGCCGATCCTCG
Source organism: Rhodopseudomonas sp. NSM (assembly GCF_052445935.1). Taxonomy (NCBI): domain Bacteria; kingdom Pseudomonadati; phylum Pseudomonadota; class Alphaproteobacteria; order Hyphomicrobiales; family Nitrobacteraceae; genus Rhodopseudomonas; species Rhodopseudomonas sp. NSM. The sequence goes on from NZ_JBQTCH010000003.1 coordinate 440,583, forward strand.
GCGCACGGCTGGGTGACGGCGGCCTGATGAACGTCGCGCGCTCGACGGCGCTGGCGCAATTCGCTTTCGTCGCCGTCTCGTTCGGCGCGCTGGTCTGGCTCAACGTCACCTCCGACTTCTCGGTCGTCAACGTCTACGAGAACTCGCATTCGGCCAAGCCGCTGCTCTACAAGATCACCGGCGTGTGGGGAAACCACGAAGGCTCGATGCTGCTGTGGGTGGCGATCCTGGCGCTGTTCGGCGGCATGGTCGCGGCCTTCGGCAACAATCTGCCGCTGTCGCTGCGCGCCCATGTGCTGGCGGTGCAGGCCTGGGTGGCGAGTGCGTTCTATCTGTTCATCCTGATGACTTCGAACCCGTTTCTGCGGATTCCAAACCCGCCGATCGAGGGGCGCGATCTCAATCCGGTGCTGCAGGACATCGGCCTCGCGGTGCATCCGCCGCTGCTGTATCTCGGCTATGTCGGGTTCTCGATCTCGTTCTCGTTCGCCGCCGCGGCGCTGATCGAAGGCCGGCTAGATGCCGCCTGGGCGCGCTGGGTGCGGCCGTGGACGCTGATGGCGTGGATCTTCCTCACGCTTGGCATCGCGATGGGCTCATACTGGGCCTATTACGAACTCGGCTGGGGCGGCTGGTGGTTCTGGGACCCGGTCGAAAACGCCTCGCTGATGCCGTGGCTCGCCGGCACCGCGCTGCTGCATTCCGCGCTGGTGATGGAGAAGCGCAACGCGCTGAAGGTCTGGACCATCCTGTTGTCGATCCTGACCTTCTCGCTGTCGCTGCTCGGCACCTTCCTGGTGCGCTCCGGCGTGCTGACCTCGGTGCATGCTTTCGCCACCGATCCGTCGCGCGGCGTGTTCATCCTGATGATCCTGTGCGTGTTCATCGGCGGCAGCCTGTCGCTGTTTGCCTGGCGCGCCTCGTCGCTGAAGCAGGGCGGGCTGTTCGCGCCGATCTCGCGCGAGGGCGCGCTGGTGCTGAACAATCTGTTCCTCACCACCGCCTGCGCCACGGTGTTCGTCGGCACGCTGTATCCGCTGGCGCTGGAAGTTCTCACCGGCGACAAGATCTCGGTCGGCGCGCCGTTCTTCAATCTCAGTTTCGGGCCGCTGATGGTGCCGCTGATGCTGGCGATGCCGTTCGGCCCAATGCTGGCGTGGAAGCGCGGCGATCTGCTCGGCGCAGCGCAGCGGCTTGTCGCGGCCGGCGGCGTGGCGCTGCTCGCGGTCGCTTTGGTCTGGGCCTGGACCACCGGCGGCCCGGTGCTGGCGCCGCTGGCGATCGGGCTCGCGGTGTTCGTGATCGCCGGCGCGCTCGCCGACATCGTCGAGCGCATCGGTCTGTTCCGCACGCCGCTGTCGATCTCGTCGCGCCGCGCGCGCGGACTGCCGCGCTCGGCGTGGGGCACGCTGTTCGCGCATGCGGGCGTCGGTGTGGCGCTGATCGGAATCGTCTGCGAGACCACCTGGAACAGCGAGCACATCGCCGCGATGAAGGAAGGCGACACCGCCAGGCTCGCCGGCTACGAACTGAAATTCGACGGCGCGATGCAGCGCCAGGGGCCGAATTATCGCGAGTTGCAGACGCATTTTTCGATCAGCGAAGGCGGGCGGCCGATCGGCGTGATGACGCCGTCGAAACGCAGCTTCTCGACCCGCGGAACCTCGACGACCGAGGCGGCGCTGCTGACCCGCGGCGTCAGCCAGCTCTACATCTCGCTCGGCGAGATCGACGCGGCCGGCGCGGTGACGGTGCGGATCTATCACAAGCCCTTCGTGCTGCTGATCTGGATCGGTCCGCTGCTGATGGCGTTCGGCGGCCTGCTGTCGCTGTCCGACCGACGGCTGCGCGTCGGCGCGCCGAAGCCGGCCAAGCCGCAGCGCGCGCTGCAACCGGCGGAGTGAAGCAAGCCTCATCCTGAGCAGCCGCGAAGCGGCGTCTCGAAGGATGTAGCAGAACAATCATCCTTCGAGACGCATCCTGCGGATGCTGCTCAGGATGAGGGAGAGCACGGTGCGGAAGTTCGCGACGATAATAGTTCTCGCCCTGACGATGCTGGCCTCCGCCGTGCCATTGGCCCACGCCGTGCAGCCGGACGAGGTGATGGCCGATCCGGCGCAGGAGGCGCGGGCGCGTGAGTTGTCGCGCGAGCTGCGCTGCATGGTGTGCCAGAACCAGTCGATCGACGATTCCGATGCGACGCTGGCCAAGGATCTGCGGCTCCTGGTGCGCGAGCGGATCGCGGCCGGCGACAGCAACAATCAGGTGCTGGACTATCTGGTGGCGCGCTACGGCGAGTTCGTGCTGCTGAAGCCGCGCTTCGAAACCCACACGCTGGTGCTGTGGCTGGTGACGCCGCTGGTGCTGTTCGGCGGCGGGCTGGGGCTGTGGCTGCACGTGCGCAGGCGCGCCCGCAACGCGCCGCGCGCGCTGGAGACGGCGCCGCCGCTCAGCGCGGACGAGCAGGCGAGGCTGGAGAAATTGATGGCGGAGGGGTCGGATCGGCCGGCCTGATCAATCGGGATCCGGTCTCCGCATCGTCCATCTCCGCGTCGAGATGACCGACCGCTCAAGCCGCTTCGGTGCGGCGCCACCCCGGGAACGGATCGGGCAGGCCCTGATAGGTCCGCGGGTCGAACGATCTGGAACCGGCGTCGTCGATCAGGCAGCGCTCCAGCGCCGCGGTGATGCGGGCGCGGTTCATCGTTCCCAGCATCCCTATGAAGACGATCTCCTGGCGTCGGTCGCCGTAAACGGGATCGAACTTCGCGGTGATCTGGTTGCGGAGGTCGGTGTCGGTCGGCCAGCGTGACGGCGGCACGGCCGCCCACCAGAAGCCCAGTGGTTTGGTCGTGGCCAGCGCGCCCGCCAGGCTGAACTCGCCGACCCATTCGGACCGCGTCGCCAGCCAGAAGTGCCCCTTGGCACGGATGACGCCGGGCAGCGGCGTCTGCAAGAACGCGTTGAAGCGTTCCGGGATCAGCGGGCGGCGGGCGTGCCAGACGAAGCTGGTGACGCCGTATTCGGCATCCTCGGGGACATGGTCGGCGAAGCCGTATAGTTCCTTGTACCACATCGGATGCTGGTGAGCGCGGTCGAAGTCGAACAGGCCGGTGTCGAACAATTCGTTCGGCGGCACGCGGCCGTAGTCGGTCTCGATCAGGCGCGCGTCCGGATTGAGCGCGCGAATGATCGCCCGGGCGGCCGCGCGCTGTTCGGGTGTCGCATCGGTCACCTTGTTCATCACCACGATGTCGGCGAATTCGATCTGCTCGACCAGCAGATCGACCAGCGAGCGTTGGTCGCCTTCGCCGGCGGTTTCGCCGCGGTCGGCGAGGAAGTCGGTGGACGCGTAGTCCTTGAGCAGATGGATGGTGTCGACGACCGTGACCATCGCGTCCAGACGGGCGACGTCCGACAGGCTCTCTCCGGATTCCTGACGAAACTCGAAGGTCGCGGCGACCGGCAGCGGCTCGGAGACGCCGGTGCTTTCGATCAGCAGGTAGTCGAACCGCCCCTCCTCGGCGAGGCGGCCGACCTCCTTCAGCAGATCGTCGCGCAGCGTGCAGCAGATGCAGCCATTGGTGAGCTCGACCAGCTTCTCCTCGGACCGGCTCAGCGCCGTCTCTTCCCGCACCAGATCGGCGTCGATGTTGACTTCGCTCATGTCGTTGACGATCACCGCGACCCGCCGTCCCTCCCGATTGTTGAGGACGTGGTTCAGCAGGGTGGTTTTTCCGGACCCGAGGAATCCCGACAAGACCGTGACTGGAAGGCGATTGTCGGCTGTCTGCAAGCGTGCCACGTCGTCACCGAATGTGATGTTATAACATTACATCAACTTACATGACGCTGTTTCGAGGTGTCAAGTTCGGGATGGGGGCGTGCTGAAACGGGAGCTTCACGCCGATCGCGGGTCGCGATCTCTTCGGCCGCCTTTGGGAAGGCAACCGGCGTTGCCCGGCGATCGCCCATCGGTGGACTTCCCGGCCGGCGGTCGCTCGAGACGTTGAAGGCGATCAAGCTTCTTCAACGTCTCGCGTATCGGGTGCCGAGACGCCGACGCGGGTCACGGCGCGCACCATCGCCGCCGATCACGGCCGCCGGCGTCGGCGATCGTCTCCGGCGGGCCGAAATCTCGAGCCGGTGATCGGTGGCGAAGTGGATGGAGGCGCCGGCAGCCGATCGCGGACTCAGAACGGCACGATTTCCATCGGCAGCGGCTTGCCGGCCTTGTGCAAAGCGATCCAGCGGTGCAGCTCGGCGACGTGGCCGCTTTCCTCGGCGACGAACTCTTTCGCCAGCGCCCTGATCTCCGGATTGTCGGTGGTGTCGAGCACGTTCTTGTACCACTCGTAGGCGCCGGTCTCGGCTTCCAGCGCGATTTCGAGAGCGAGGTCGCGGCCGATGAACGGATCAGTACCCCAGATCGCCGCGGTCTCCGGGCTCTCGTCGCCCGGCCATTTGAAATCGCCGATTTCCATCTCCGGCATGTCGCGGAAGCCGGCGCGCGCCTGGGCGTCGGCCTGATGCATCCGCGAGTAGTCCGCGAGCTGCCGGAACAGCTTCGAGACTTCCTTGTTGCCGCACGAATCCATCGCGTCGGCAAGCTGACCGAACCGCAGCGCCGCTTCCTGTTCGAGGCGGATGGAGTGCGCCAGAAACTCTTCGACCGTGTCCATGTGATGATCCTTCGCTGTTCGGCCGCCGCCGGGTCGACGGCGGCCGTCTCTGATGTCGGACTCTGTCGTCAGGCGTTTTCAGCCGTCTTGGCGTGCTTCAGCGCCCATTCCTCCTGGGTGATCCAGGCTTCGAGAATGCGGACGTGCTCGGCTTCCTCGCCGACGAATTCCTTCGCCGCCGCGGCGACTTCGGGCGATTTGGTGGTCGCTTCGATCGCACGGTAGAATTCGAAGCCGCGACGCTCGCCCTGCAGCGCAGCCTTCAATCCGCCGAGCCGCGTCATCGAGGTGTCCGAGGCCCACACCGCCGCGCGCTCCGGGGTGGCGTGATCGGGCCACGCGTAGTCCGGCGGCACCGATTTGCTCACATCGATGCTGCCGGCGCGCGCCTTCACTTCGGCGAGATGCATCCGCGAGAATTCGGCGAGCTGCCCGAACAGCTTCGCGACCGACTCGTTGCCGGCATCGGCCATCGCCTTGGCGAGTTCGTCGTAGTGCAGGGCGGCGTCTTCCTCGAGCTTGGCGGCGTAGCTGAAGAACTCCGGCAGCGTCGAGATCTCGAGGCCGCCCTTGAAGCGCGCCGCGGCGTGGGTCACCGCGAGCTTCTGCGGCACCGTCTTGTCGCCGTCGAACCGCACCATGATGTCCTCGTTGCGCACGAAGCACTGGCAGGCGAGGCGGTAGCGCGGCGGAATGTCGTTGACCTCGGCGTTGGCGATCTCGTCCTTGGTGATCTTGCCGAGCTGGCGCAGAACTTCCTTTTCCTTCTCGGTCAGCGCCACTGCGGACTTGGCCTTCGGATTGAAGTGCTCGACCTGAACCAGGCAGGAGCCGCATTCGCCGTCCTGACAATCGAACGGGATCGGGATCTTGTGCGCCTTGGCCACGGCGAGAATGGTGCCGCGATCGCCGGCAACGGCGTAAACGGTGACGTCCTTCGCCATCACGGGCGAAGAGAAGGTAATATTAGCCAAGGCGCTCTCCTGTTAGCTGGGTTGGGACCGACGCCGTACGGGCGTCCTTGGTGCCGCCTTGGCAAGAAGCAGGCCACTGGAGATGAGCTGATATTTCAGTTAGTTGCGCAAATGCGCGCACCGGCTCGCGCAGCGGGCGCAGATCGGATTCCCGACACAAATGTACGAGTATTGACAAACCGTGAGCTGATCGTGGGCCCGTCGCGACCAACCGTCGCGCCGGAATACCGCTAAGTTACAAAAGTTTAATGCCGTATCCAGCGCGCTGTAAGGCGCGAGCCCCCATCTTCAGACCATCCGGTGCGATCGTCCGCACCCCCGACATTCGATGGTTCTGGAGACCCTGTATGACCGACCGCTCTTCCGATCTCACCTCGCAGCCGTCCAGCCGGCCGGTTCGCCGATCGCTGTTCTCGGCGCGGAAATTCGCGCTGATGGCGTCGGTGGTTGCCGGCCTCGGCGCGGGCGCGTTCGGGCTGTCGCAATACCCGGCGTCCGGCGATCTGTTCAGCACGCCGGCGCAGGCGCAGGTCGGCAACGAGGTCCACAAGGCACAGCAGCCGGTGGGCTTCGCCGACATCGTCGAGAAGGTGAAGCCGTCGGTGATCTCGGTGAAGGTCAACATCGCCGAGAAGATGGCGAAGACCGACGAGCGCAGCGAGGATTCGCCGTTCCAGCCCGGCTCGCCGATGGAGCGCTTTTTCCGCCGCTTCGGCGGTGAAATGCCGCCCGGCCTGCGCGGCCATCGCGGCGGCGGGATGATGACCGGGCAGGGCTCGGGCTTCTTCATCACCGCTGACGGCTATGCCGTGACCAACAATCACGTCGTCGACGGCGCCGACAAGGTCGAAGTCACCACCGACGACGGCAAGACCTACAAGGCCAAGGTGATCGGCACCGATCAGCGCACCGATCTGGCGCTGATCAAGGCCGAAGGCCGCACCGACTTCCCGTTCGCCAAGCTGTCCGAAGGCAAGCCACGCATCGGTGACTGGGTGCTCGCGGTCGGCAATCCGTTCGGCCTCGGCGGCACCGTCACCGCCGGCATCGTCTCGGCCTCCGGCCGCGACCTCGGCAACGGTCCGTACGACGATTTCATCCAGATCGACGCTCCGGTGAACAAGGGCAATTCCGGCGGCCCGGCGTTCGACGTCAATGGCGAGGTGATGGGCGTCAACACCGCGATCTACTCGCCCTCGGGCGGCAGCGTCGGCATCGCGTTCTCGATCCCGGCCTCGACCGTCAAGGCGGTGGTGCAGCAGCTCAAGGACAAGGGTTCGGTCAGCCGTGGCTGGATCGGCGTTCAGATCCAGCCGGTCACGCCGGAGATCGCCGACAGCCTCGGGCTGAAGAAGGCGGACGGCGCACTGGTTGCGGAGCCGCAGCCCAACGGCCCTGCGGCCAAGGCCGGCATCGAATCCGGCGACGTCATCACGGCCGTCAACGGCACGCCGGTGAAGGACGCGCGCGAGCTTGCCCGCACCATCGGCGGCTTCGCGCCGGGCAACACGGTGAAGCTCACCGTGTTCCACAAGGGCGCCGACCGCGAGCTCAGCCTGACGCTCGGCCAGTTGCCGAACCAGGTCGAAGCCAAGGCCAATGATGACGGCGACGGCGGCCGCCACTCCAGCCGCGGCGCCGAAGTGCCGCGGCTCGGCCTGACGGTCGCGCCGGCCAGTTCGGTCGCAGGTGCCGGCAAGGATGGCGTGGTGGTCACCGATGTCGATCCGAAGAGTGCCGCAGCCGATCGCGGCTTCAAGGAAGGCGATGTGATCCTCGAGGTCGCGGGCAAGAATGTCGCGAGCCCGGGTGATGTCCGCGACGCCATCAACACCGCCAAGAACGACAACAAGAACAGCGTGCTGATCCGGGTCCGCTCGGGTGGTTCGTCACGCTTCGTCGCGGTGCCGATCTCGGCCAAGGGCTGATCGGCCACCTGACGCAGAGTTGGAGAGTGTCGCCGGCAATGTCGCCCCCGCTGACGGCGCTTTCCGGGGGACGGGTGAACAGCTCGTCCCCACCTTCTACCTTCCGGCCGGAGTAAGCCCCCCTCCATCGGAAGGACCAGGCGGGCGGTGGAGTTCCCCCAGCTCCATCGCCCGCTTCCATGTCCGGCGGGCGTGTCGTGCCGCCTTGCATGGAGGCTGAAGTCCCGCCATGGTGCCAGAAACCGTGAAGCCCGCGAGCGAATCCGATTCCCACATGCGCCTCCTGATCATCGAGGATGACCGCGAATCCGCCGATTATCTGGTCAAGGCGTTTCGTGAAGTCGGCCACGTCGCCGATCTCGCCAGCGACGGCGAGGAGGGGCTCGCGCTCGCCGACAGCGGCGATTACGACGTGCTGGTGATCGACCGCATGCTGCCCAAGCGCGACGGCCTGTCGGTGATCGGCACGCTGCGCGACAAGGGCAACCGAACCCCGGCTTTGATCCTGTCGGCGCTCGGCCAGGTGGACGACCGCATCAAGGGCCTGCGCGCCGGCGGCGACGACTATCTGCCGAAGCCCTACGCCTTCGCCGAACTGCTGGCGCGCGTCGAGGTGCTGTCGCGCCGCCATGGCGGCCCGGCGGAGGAGACCAGCTACCGCGTCGGCGATCTCGAGCTCGACCGGCTGTCGCACCGTGTCACCCGCGGCACCGAGGAACTGACGCTGCAGCCGCGCGAATTCCGGCTACTCGAATATCTGATGAAGCACGCCGGCCAGGTGGTGACCCGCACCATGCTGCTGGAGAACGTCTGGGACTATCACTTCGATCCGCAGACCAACGTCATCGACGTCCACATCTCCCGCCTGCGTTCCAAGATCGACAAGGGCTTCGACCGGCCGCTGCTGCACACCATCCGCGGCGCGGGGTATATGATCCGTGACGGCATTCGGTAAACTGATCCGAACCACCGCGTTTCGGCTGACGCTGGTCTATCTGTTCCTGTTCGGGCTGTTCGCGGCGTCGCTGCTGGGGTATTTCGCGTGGAATACGCGGCGGCTGATCACCGATCAGATCACCACCACGGTGGATGCCGAGATCGGCGAGGTCGACGACGTCTACACGCGGCGGGGCCTGCGCGGGCTGGTGTTGACGATCGAGAATCGGGCGCTGCGGCCGGGCGCCAATCTGTATCTCGTCACCACGCCGGCGGGGCAGGCGGTCGCCGGCAATGTCGGCGCGCTGGCGCCGGGCGTGATGAGCAAGATCGGCTGGACCGAAACCTTCTATCGCCGGCTCGACGATCAGGACCGCGGCGAGCACCGCGCGCTGGTGCGCGTCACCGAACTGTCGAGCGGCTTCCGGTTGCTGATCGGCCGCGACCTCGAGGAGCGCCGGCGGCTGTTCAACGTGGTGCGCTCGGCGGCGCAATGGTCGGTGCTTATCGTCGTCGTGCTCGGCCTCGGCGGCGGCGTGTTCGTCGCGCGGCGCGTGCTGCGCCGGATCGACGCGATGACCGGTACCACGCAGCGGATCATGGCCGGCGATCTGTCCGGCCGGCTGCCGGTCGGCCGCAGCGGCGACGAACTCGACCGGCTGGCGGAAAATCTCAACGCCATGCTGGAGCGGATCGAGGCGCTGATGAGTGGCCTCAAAGAGGTCTCCGACAACATCGCGCACGATCTGAAGACGCCGCTGACGCGGCTGCGCAACCGCGCCGAGGAGGCGCTGGCGCTGTCCGGCAGCGAGGCGGATTATCGCGCCGCGCTGGAGCGCACCATCGAGGAATCCGACGGCCTGATCCGCACCTTCAACGCGCTCTTGATGATCGCGCGCGCGGAATCCGGGCACGCGCGCGGCGAAATGGATGCGTTCGACGCCGCCGGGATCGCGCGCGACATCCACGAATTGTACGAGCCGCTGGCGGAAGACAACGGCCTGACGCTGCAGGTCACCAGCGCGCCGGCGCCGGTCCGCGGCAATCGCGAACTGATCAGCCAGGCGCTCGCCAATCTGGTCGAGAACGCGATCAAATACGGTCAGCCGCAACTCGCGCTGGCGGCGCCCGGCGCCGAGCCGGCCACAGCAGTCCCGCCGGGCGCCGAGATCATGATCGAGGCGCGCCGCGACGGCGATCAGGTGCTGCTCAGCGTCACCGATCACGGTCGCGGAATACCGGAGGCCGACCGCAAGCACGCGGTGGAGCGCTTCGTGCGGCTGGAGGCGAGTCGCACCCTGCCGGGCTCGGGGCTCGGCCTCAGCCTGGCCTCCGCGGTGGCGACGCTGCATGGCGGCGAATTGCGGCTGGCCGACGCGCAACCGGGTTTGCGCGCCACGCTTGCAATTCCGGCGCACACGGGCGAAGGACTGGCTCCAGCCAACACCACACCAGAACCGACGCCCGCATGACTTTCTCCGCGATTGACGCGGACATTTCACCCGCCGCACTGGCCGCGCGATTCGCTGCCGGGCCGCAATTGCATGCGCCCGACGATGCGGCGAAGCGCTTCGCCGACTGGCTCGCCGAGGTTCCGGCGGATCTCGCCGATGCGATCCGCGGCGTCGCCGATCGCTGTCCGAACATTCGTGTTGCGCTGCATTCGATCGCCGAGGCCTCGCCCTATCTGTTCGACCTGATCCGCGCCGATCCCGCCCGGCTGCTGCGGCTGCTGCGGTCCGAGCCCGAGACCGGCTTCAAGGCGCTGCTCGACGCCACCGCGGCCGCGGTCGCCACCGCCTCCGACGAGGCCGAGGTGATGGCGGTGCTGCGCCGGATGAAGGCGGAGGCGGCGTTGTCGATCGCGCTGTGCGACATCGGCGGGCTGTGGCCGGTGATGCAGGTGACGCAGGCGCTGACCGACCTCGCGGTGCAATCGGTGCAGATGACGCTGCGCTTCCTGCTGCGGCAGGAGGCCGCGCGCGGTCGCATCCTGCCGCCGAACAGCGACGCGCCGGAAGAGGGCAGCGGCCTGATCGTGCTGGCGATGGGCAAGATGGGCGCCGGCGAGTTGAACTACTCCAGCGACATCGATCTGATCGTGTTCTACGAGCTCGACGCGCCGACGCTCGCGCCCGACATCGAACCGCAGCCGTTCTTCGTGCGGGTGACGCAGGGGCTGAGCCGCATCCTGCAGCAGCGCCGCCACGACGGCTACGTGTTCCGCGTCGATCTGCGGCTGCGCCCGGATCCGGCGTCGACGCCGGTGGCGCTGTCGACCGCATCGGCGCTCAACTACTATGAACGCGAGGGCCGCACCTGGGAGCGCGCCGCGATGATCAAGGCGCGCGCCTGCGCCGGCGATCCCGTCGCGGGCGATGCGCTGCTGTCCGAGATCGCGCCGTTCGTCTGGCGCAAGCATCTCGATTTCGCCGCCTTGTCCGACGTCCACGACATGAAGCGGCAGATGCAGACCTTCCGCGGCCAGACCGAGGTCGCGGTCGAGGGCCACAACGTCAAGGTCGGGCGCGGCGGCATCCGCGAAATCGAGTTCTTCGCGCAGACCCAGCAACTGATCGCGGGCGGACGGCATCCGGAATTGCGGGTGCGGCCGACGCTCGCCGCGCTCGACATTCTGGCGAACCGCGACTGGATCACGTTTCAGGCGCGTGACGAATTGTCCGCCGCCTATCAGTTCCTGCGCCGCGTCGAGCATCGCATCCAGATGATCGCGGACGAACAGACCCACACTCTGCCGGACAGCATCGAGGCGGTGGAGCGGTTCTCCCGGTTCTTCGGCTATGCCAGCCGTGAGGCGTTCGCGCGCGATCTGCTGGCGCATCTCGATTGCGTGCAGGGCCACTACAGCAAGCTGTTCGAGGGCGATCCGACCGGCACCGCCAAGTTGCCGGTCGACTACGCCGGTGGCCCCGAGGACACCGTGCTGCTCGATCATCTGCGCACGCTCGGCTACAAGAAGCCGCTGATGGTGGCGACCGCGCTGCAGCAATGGATGGCCGGCGGCTATCGCATTCTCAAGGTCGAAGCGACGCAGCGCGCGTTCCACGATTTCGTGCCGGCGCTGATCGAGGAGTTGGCGCGCGCCGAGGAACCCGACAACGCGGTGAACGCATTCGACCGGCTGCTGCAGGCGCTGCATCGCGGCGGCCGGCTGATCTCGCTGCTCAGCCAGAATCGCGATTTGCTGACGCTGGTCGCGCTGGTGCTCGGCGCGGCGCCGCGGCTCGGCGACATGCTGGCGCGGCAGCCGCAGATCATGGACGGGCTGATCGACCCGCGGTTCTTCGGCGCGATGCCCGACCGCGCCGAATTGTCGGCGCGGCTCGCGGCGACGCTTGCGGACGCCGGCTCCTACGAGGAATTTCTCGACCGGCTGCGGCTGTTCGGGCAGGAGAGCCTGTTCCTGATCGGTACGCGGATTCTGTCCGGTACGGTGTCGACGCAGCAGGCCAGCGTCGCCTTCGCCGACGTCGCCGAGGGCATCGTCGGCACGGTGCACGATCTGGTCAGCAAGCAGTTCGTGTCGCAATACGGCAAGATCAGGGATCAAGAGACCGCGATCCTGGCGATGGGCAAGCTCGGCAGCCGCGAAATGACGGCGTCGTCCGATCTCGATCTGATCCTGATCTATGATTTCGACCACGAGCAGCCGGACTCCGACGGCGAACGTTCGCTGCAGGGCGCGCAGTACTTCGCGCGCTTCACCCAACGGCTGATCTCGGCCTTCACCACGCGCACCAATTACGGCGTGTTGTACGACGTCGACATGCGGCTGCGGCCGTCGGGCCGCGCCGGCCCGCTGGCGTCGCGGCTGGACTCCTTTGCGGAGTATCAGGAGGTCGAAGCCTGGACCTGGGAGCATCTGGCGCTGACGCGGGCCCGGGTGATCTCGGCGTCGCCGGAGTTCCGCGCGCGGATCGAGCAGGTGATCCGCGCGGTGCTGACCCGGCCGCGCGACGCCGCGATCATCGCCAATGACGTCGCCGAAATGCGCGCCGCGATCGCACAGGAGAAGGGCGAGGCCGACGTCTGGGATCTCAAATACGCCGCCGGCGGCATGGTCGATATCGACTTCATCGCGCAGTATCTGCAACTCGTGCACGCCGCCACGATGCCGGACATTCTCGCCGTCAACACGCTGGCGGCGATCGACAACGCGGCCAGATTAGGCGTGCTGGCGCAGCCCGACGCCGATGTGCTGCGCCCGGCGGCACGGCTGTATCACGACCTCACGCAGATCCTGCGGCTGTGCGTCAGTGACAAGTTCAAGCCCGAGGCCGCCGGCGAAGATCTGCTGCGCGTGCTGGTGCGCGCCGGCGACGCGCCGGACTTCTCCTCGCTCCAAGCGCGGGTGAAGGAAACCCAGGCCGAGGTGCGGGCGATCTTCAACCGGCTGATCGGCGGTAAGGGCGAGTAGGGCTTATTTTGCGGGCGGCGCCGGTGCGCCCGCGTCCGGCCCGACCGGCAATTGCTCGCAATCCATCGAATACACCAGCTCGCCCTCCGTGGTGTAGCCGATCGGCTGGCACGGGGGAAAGTCGACGGCGGGCGCTGCGGTCTGCGCGGCGACGAGGCGCGCGCCCGGCATGTCAGCGTCGCCGCGCATCGCGAGATACGCTACGCCCACAAGGCCGCCGGCGATCGCGATCCGGAACGACCAGGTCGCAAACTGATGTAAGAGGGCACTGAAATTCAACGCCGATCCCTCCGCAGACGGACGATCGGCTCATACACGTGGCCGACGCAGCCGCGCAATACGGAATTCGGCTACAGCGGAAGGGCCGCTACCCGATTGCGGTCCCGCTCCTCAGCCGCGGGCGAGGTCGCGAACCGGAGGGCTTCGCGCGACCGCCGTCCACCATTGCTGCACCACGGCCGGGCTGGTGAGCTGGATCGCCGCGGAGGCGTCGAGCTGTGCCTTGCGATAGGCGCTGGCGGTGACGCCGAAGCGTATGCGAAAGCTTCGGCTGAAATGCGCCTCGCTCTTGAAGCCGAGGTCGGAGGCCAGGCGCGACAGGCGGCGCGTCTCGATCGGATCGCTCAGGGCCGCCTGGACGGCAAGCAGCCGGCGCTCCTGGACATAGCGCATGATGCCGCCGCGCTCCGCGAACAGCCGATACAGCGACGCGCGCGAGACGTCGAGCCTGCCGGCCAGCCAATCCGGCGACAGTTGAGGCGACGCGAGATTGTCGCGGATCAGCGCTTCCGACAGCGTGAGAACCGTCTCGTCCGTTCCCTTCTGCTGAGCCAATGAAGGGCCGGGGGCGGGTGCCAGCAGTCGTCTCAAGAAGCCCGTGGTCTCGGCGACCGTGGCGGCGACGTCAGCCTCGGTCAATTGGGCGCTGCGTTCCTGCAACGACAGCATGTGCGCCGCGAGCAGATCGTTCCGGAATGCGTCGAGCCGCGGTTGGAGCGTTTCCAGTGGAAGGCCGCCGAGGAGCTTGCGCGGAACGATCAGGCACACGGTACCGGAGGCGAAGGCGCGCGTGGCGATCGGCTGGCCCAGATCGATCAGCGCGACCTTGCCGGGTCCAATGGTCGTCGGCCGTCCCGTGACGACGCCGTTGAATCCGCCGGTCACGTAGAGATGCAGCAAGAGATGATCCGGCGTCACGGCGATGCGCTGCGCGTCCCGAACGAAGTCCTGCGCATTGAACGCGACCTTGGCGACGACGAGATCGCCGATGATCACCCCATAGGCCGATCCGGTGGGCGTCCTTCTGCCGGGGCCGCACGGGCGCGGTTCGAACAGTGGAGAAATCACCGCACGCCAGGTCGCCAGAGCCGTCGACTCATCGAGATTCGAAGTGACGTAGAACAGTCGGGGAAGGGGCGCCATGACGAGTGTCTGATAGTGCTGATGTTACCTTCGGATCGTTTCGCGTGCCGCCGCGTCCGAATTTGCGACCCAACCTAGCGCCTTGTCCGCGGGAAACGAACGACAAACCGGCGCCGCGGGCGGTTTTACCGCGAACACGCCCGCAGGCTGCGTTCCAGACGCCACCCACATCGAACGAACGATCCGCTTGAGACGCCAAGTCAAAGGAAACCGCAGCCCGCGCTTGTGCAAAGCCATCAGAGCCCTGTCGCAACGATCCTCCGCCGTTCTAGAAGCGTACCGCAAGATGTCGCATCGTGTATGAACGTGTCTGCGATGGGGCTGGAGGGGATCGGGACGCTCGCGCGATGCGCGGGGACCGGGGGAGGATCGATGGCGACTGGCGGACGTTTTCGCAATTTCATGATGCTGTTGCTCGGCTCCACCTTCCTCGTGGGCATCCCTGGTCCGGATCCGCTCCACGCTGCGGACGCGGTCACCAGGCCGAAAACGGCTGCGAAATCCGCCGTGCCACCAGAGTTGAAAGCAAGGTTGGCCGATGCCCTGCGGCGCGGCGAAGGCGAACTGATCGCGCAGGCCTATGATCGTACGTATCGCGATCCCGGATCGCGGGATGCTGTCGTCGGATACGCCGCCGGTCTGTCGCCGCTGGTTGCGCGCCATGTCACGACGGCTGCAGATCTCGGCGTGCTGACCTCGGGGCAGCGGATGTTGCTGGCGCCGAACGCGGCGCAGGTTCTGGCGGCGAGGACGGTAGCGACGGTTTCGGGGCCCGCTGCGACGTCGTACCAGAACGTCGCGATGGCCAACAACACCTCGCCGAATCTCCCCAACCCGCTGCCGAGCGCGCAGGCGCAGACCTGGAACCTCGATCTGATCGGCGCGCCGACCGCGTACAGCCGCGGCTACACCGGCGCCGGCGTCACCGTAACGGTGGCGGACACCGGCTTCGACGTCACCAATGCCGGCCTGGTCAACAAGCTCACGACCAGCCTCGGCTACAATTACGTCGTCCGGGCCGGTGAGGCCTACGATCCGCATCAACTCACGCCGCTGAACGCCAAGGATATCCACGGCTCCCATGTCGCCGGAATCGTCGCAGCAGAGAAGTTCGACAATGTCGACGCCCATGGCGTGGCCTACGATGCGCGCGTCATTCCTCTCCGGATCCTGACCGCGGCCGGCTATGTCGTCGCGGCGGGCAACGACTCCTCTGCGGACGCGCTGAACTACTTCGCGAGTCTGTCGGGAACGATGGTTTACAACGCCAGCTATGGCCCGGACTTCGACGGCATCACCAATCTGACCCAATGGCCGGTCGGCTCCAGTGCGGACGAGGCGGGGGCCGCGCTCAATGCGCTGCGGGCCGGCAAGATCATCGTCGCAGCCAACGGCAACGACCGCGGCTCCAATCCGGTCGCCGCCCGCAACCCCTCCGGTCTGGCACTGCTGCCGTTCCTGAACCCCGCCCATGCCGGCCTCGGCGTGTACGATGATCAGGGCGCGCGGCTCAACTACACGGACCTGCAGCATCAGAACGGCCAGATCATCGGCGTGATGTCGGTCGGGATCACCAAGGCGCCCGCCTGGTACTCGAACCTCTGCGGCGTCACCGCAAGCTGGTGCGTCGCCGCCCCGGGCGGCGACGAAACCACCGGTCCGGAGATCTATTCGACCATTCCGAACAACACCTACGGGTTCGAGGCGGGTACCTCGATGGCGGCGCCGACCGTCTCCGGCGCGATCGCCGTGCTGATCCAGGCCAATCCGACCTACAACGCGCAGGATCTTGCGCATCTGCTGTTTTCGACCACGGAAGATCTGGGAGACGCGGGCATCGACACTGTTTTCGGTCATGGCCTGATCCGGCTGGATCGCGCGACCGATGGTCCGACGACGCTGGCGGCCAATGCCGCCATCACGGTTGCGGCTGATCAGACCGTCTACTGGAGCCAGCTCCTCAACACCCAGGGGGCATTCAGCAAGATCGGCAGCGGCATCCTGACGGTCTCCGGCCGCACCAACGCCGCCGGTGACGTCTTCGCGCAGCTCGGCACGCTCGCCGTGGACGGCACGCTGACGATGGCGGCGGGCCACAGGCTCGACGTCGCCCAGCCCGCGACGCTCGCCGGATTCGGCACCGTCGTCGGCGACAGCACGATCGCCGGCACGCTGTCGCCCGGCAAGATGTCCAATATCGGGGACCTGGTGGCGAACAATGTGGTGGCGGCGGGCACCGTGCTGAACGGCAATTCGGTCGGCGCGCTGACCTTCAACGGCAATGTCACGCTGGCCGCGACGGCCGATACCCGGATCGACATCGACGGCGCGCTGATCGTGCCCGGCGGCCCCGGCACCTATGACAGGATCTATGTCACCGGCGCGGGCAATGTGTTCTATGCGGCGGGCACGCTGACGCCGGTGCTGCGCGACAGCGTCGGTACGGTCAGCAACTACACGCCGGCCCTCGGCGCGGATTTCGCGATCGTGCAGGCGCAGAATGGCGCGCGCACCGCGGGCAGCTTCGCGTCGCTGGTGCAGCCGGTCTCCGGCCTGCCGGCCAACGGCCGCTTCGATCTGGTCTACGACCCGACCGTCCTGACGCTGGTGGTGACGCCGGCGAGTTTCAGCTCCTTCGCCGAGAGCGGTCAGCTCGGTGGCAACGCGCGATTGGTCGCCGGCATCCTCGACAGTCAGCGGCCGGCCGCCGGCGTGCTGCCGTCGGCGAGCGGAAAGGCGTTGTACGATGCGTTGTACGGGCTCGATACCGAAGCGCAGTACGACGTGGCGCTGACGCAATTGCCGGGCCCCGGCCAGCCGGCCGTCTCCGGCGCGGCCCTGCAGGCCTTCACCGGCATCCTCGGCACGATCGGCGATCGCCAGGAGACGATATCCCTGGGCGGCGAGCAGGGGCAGAACGGCACGGCGCAATCCTTTGCGCTGTCCTATGCCGGTCAGAACATGACGAGCGCCGCGACGAGTTCGGCCATGAATGCGTTCGCTGCGATCGCGCCGACGGACCGCATCCAGGACGGCTGGTCGCTCTGGGGGCAGGGCTTCGGCCGTAACTCCCGCGTGCGCGACAATGGCGATCTCGCGGGCTCCAGGGCCGTCAGCGCCGGTTTCACCCTCGGCGCCGATCGCTGGTTCTCGAACAGTCTCGTCGCCGGCGGCGCCTTCGGCTATGCGCGGACCACGGCGAGCAGCACCGATATCCAGGGCAGATCGGATACCTACGCCGGCGCCGCCTATGCGAGCTGGATGCCGGGCGCTGCGGTGGTGGATTTCCGGGTCGTGGCCGGGACGAGTGATTTGTCCACCGGCCGCCAGATCGTGCTGGCGCCCGCGAGCCTGCAGGGCAACGCCAATGGCCTCGGCCTCGGCACCGCGCTCGAGGCGGGGTATCGTTTCGCGCTGGCACCCGATGTGACGCTGAAGCCGTTTGCCGGCCTCACCTGGCAGGGCTTCCGCCGCGACGGCTACAGCGAAAGCCAGCTTCCGATCGGTCTCGTCTACGCTGCGCAGACCTACGACAAGCTGACGACCGTGACCGGCGCTGCCATCAGTGCGCGGCTGCGCGCCGCAGACGGCACGACCCTGGTGCCCGAACTCAAGCTCGGCTGGGGTTACGACCTGCGCGATACCATGTTCGTCAGCCAGGCGGCGTTGCTCGACCAGCCGTTCCTGGTGTCTGCGGCGCAGCCCGGTCGCAACGCCGCGCTGCTCGGCGCCAGGATCTCCGGCTGGCGCAGCGACTCGTTCCGGATGTTCGCGGCTTACAATGGCGAGTATCGCAGCAACGCGGCGAGCCATCAGGTCTCGGCCGGGGCGCGCTTCAACTGGTGAGGCCGAGCTTCGGTCGGACCAAAGCTGTTCGCAGCGCCGTCGGCGGCTGAGGATCGATCAGGCCGCGATCCGGCGGCGCTGGCAGTCGCGCGGCAGCGTCACCATCACCACCGTGCCGGCGCCCAGCGTCGAGCGGAGCCGCATCGAGCCGCCGTGCAGCTTGGTGAGCGACTTGGCGATCGCCAGGCCAAGGCCCGAGCCGTGATAGGTCTTGCTGAGCTGGCTCTCGACCTGCTCGAACGGCTGGCCGAGACGGCGTAGCGATTGCGGGGCGATGCCGATGCCGGAATCGGCGATCATCATCACGATCGAATTCGGCAGCGTCCGGCTGCGCACCATCACCCGGCCGCCGTCGGGGGTGAACTTCACGGCGTTCGACAGAAGGTTGATCAGGATCTGCTTGATCGCCCGGCGATCGGCCACGATCGGAATGTCGTCCTCGATCTCCGAAAGCAGTTCGAGCCGCTTGTTCTCGGCGCGACCGGCCACGACCTTGAGGGATTCGCCGAGGGTGTGGGCGAGATCGAGCTCCTCCATTTCGAGCCGCATCCGACCGGCCTCGATCTTCGACATGTCGAGAATGTCGTTGATCACTTCCAGCAGATAATGCCCGCTGGTCATGATGTCGTGGCAGTATTCCTGATACTTCTCCGAGCCCAGCGTGCCGAACATGCCGCTGCCCATGATTTCCGAAAACCCGATGATGGCGTTGAGCGGCGTGCGCAGCTCGTGGCTCATATTGGCGAGGAATTTCGACTTGGCCTGATTGGCCTCCTCGGCGCGGGTCTTCTCTTCGGAATATTTCCGGGCGAGATCGGCGAGCTGGACCGCCTGTCGCTCCAGCTTGTATTGCGAGATCTTGAGGTCGGCGACGGTGGCGCGCAGCCGCAGATCGTTGTCGACCAGCTTCTGTTCGTGGGCCTTGATCCGCGTGATATCGGTGCCGACCGCGACATAGCCGCCGTCCTTGGTGCGACGTTCGCTGATGTGAAGCCAGCTGCCGTCGTCGAGCTGCGCCTCGAAGGTACGGGCGCCCGGCGTCGAGCCGCCGCCGACGCCGCACAGCCGCGTGCGGATCTCGGGCATCTGCCCGACTTCGATCACCGTCTCGTAGGAGGTGCCGGGCGCAACCGCGATGTCCGGCAGCTTGTGCAGCCGCTGGAAATGGGAATTGCACAGCACCATGCGGTTTTCGGCGTCCCACAGCACGAACGCCTCGGGGATGGTCTCGATCGCGTCGCGCAGTCGCAGATCGGCTTCTACCGTGCGCTCGGCGAGGCTCTTCTGTTCGGTGACATCGACCGCGATGCCGATCAGGTGCTTGTTGTCGGATTGGGTTTCCTGGCTGAGTTCGCAGCGCATCCGCAGCCAGATCCAGTGGCCGTTGGCGTGGCGCATCCGGAAGCTGTGGTCGATGTGATCGGTGTTGCCGGCGATCAACTGGTCGCCGATCGCGAACAGGTCGATGTCGTCGCTGTTCACCAGCGCGTTGACCTCGCCGAAGGTGAGCAGGTCGTTGCGACTCTCCAGGCCGAGCAGCGTGAACATCGACTGCGACCAGAAGATACGGCCGCGCGACAGGTCCCAGTCCCACAGGCCGCAGCGGCCGCGATTGAGCGCGGTGTCGATCCGGCTGCGGACCGCGTCGTTGATCAGATCGCCTTCCTGCGCGCGGGTCGACTGCCAGTGAAACGCGAAGCCGAGGATCAGGACGACGAAGCCGGTGGTGGCCGACAGCGTGATCTGCAGCGCGGCATCGGAGCGCAGGATCGAGCCGGTGTCTTCGTGAATGACGATGACCTGGCCGGGCAGCGACTTGATGGTGTGCAGTGTCGCGAGGGCCGACGCGCCGCTCGGCAGGATGATCTCGGTGATGGTGCCTTGCTGCGCGGACCGGGTCAGCGGCGGCGTGGCGCTGATGATGTCGAGAAACTTGTCGGCGGCGCTCGTGCCTTCGTCGCCCGGCACGCGCGCCAGCACGCGCTGATCGGCGCCGGTGACGATCACATGGCGTCCGGCTGCGATGCCCCAGGACGGGATCAGGCCGGGCAGCAGATTCTGCAGGCGTTCGATCGAGGCCGGGCGATCGAGCCGCACAACGCCGATATGTTCGAGCCGCTCGGCGAGCAGGTCGGCGAGCGCGCAGAGATCGCGATTGAGCGCAGCGCGCTTCTGCCGGCTCTGGTCGATGAACTGAACCGCGGCGCCGAAGCAGATCGTGATGAGGAAGGCGATGATGAGTATCGGGACGGCTCGGCGGAGCACCGGCTCGGCCGTCAATAGCCGATGGTAGGCCGGTTTAGCGATCGACTGCGCCAATCCTTTGATCGAATCGGATTGAGCGCAGGCGCTCGCGCCCTGCACGCGCGCCATACGCGGCCCCCACCAAAATGTCTGTTAGCACCCCGTTCGAACGACGTATCGCCATTCGAATCATGCGCTGATTTGAATCCACTTTTGTCGGGCTGTCGAGAGTCAACGATTCGACGGATCGGAAAATTTCTTATCCAAAGATGAATCGCACGTACATTTATGCGTGAGCCGAGTCCGAAACGGGAACGAATACGCGTAGGAGTCTCAGGCGCCGCGCCTCAATCCGCATTCGGCGGCTCGGCGTGGCTGATCACCCGCTTCACGCTCGGAAACGCGCGGCGCATGTGGCGCTCGATCTCGTCGACGTGGTCGTGCACCGCGATGACGCTGAGCGTCGGCTCGGCATAACAGTGGAAGTTGACGATCTCGCCGGCCTCGGTGTCGCGGACCCTGACGCTGTGGATGTCGTGGATCGCCCCGTTGCTTGCGAAGCCGATCAGCGCGGCGCGAATCTCCTCGACCCGTTCCGGCGCGGCTTCGTAGCCGTGCGGCATTTCCGGCTCGAGCGGCTCGATATGGGTGTCGACCTCGACGTCGGTTCCGAAATCGTCGCGGATGTGCCGCTCCAGCTCGTGCGCGATGTCGTGCGCCTCGACCAGCGGCATGTTGCCGTCGACCTCGAGATCGATGCTGACGGTGATCTTGCAGCCGAGATCGTGGACGGTGACATGGTGGACGGCGAGGCCGGAATTACGCGCGATCACCATGATGCGCTCGCGCACGGTCTCGTTGTCGCGCGCCACCGGAATCGCCGTGAAGGTGAGGTCGGCGTCCTCGAAGGCGAGCTTGAGCGCGTCGTCGGCGCGTCGCTTGATCTCGTCGATCCGGTCGATCGGATAGGTCCGCGGCACCTCGACCAGCGCGTCGATGAAGTGGGTCGGGCCGACCATGCGCGTGCGCAGGCGTTCGATGCCGACGACGCCGGGCACCGCGCTGATCACGTCGCGGGCCTTGTCCGAGACGCCTTCCGGCGCGCGGTCGAGCAGGGTCTGGATCGTCGAGCGGCCGAGCCGCAGGCCGAGGATCGAGATCATCACCGCGACGCCGATCGCAGCGGCGGCGTCGCCCCAGGCGAAGCCCAGCGCCGACAGCGACAGTCCGGCGATCACCGCGAACGAGCCGAGCACGTCGGAGGCGAAGTGCAGCGCGTCGGCGGCCAGCGCCTGACTCTTCGTGGCCACGGCGGTGCGGTGCAGCGCCCAGGCGCGCCAGGTATTGACCAGGATGTCGACGCCGAGGACGCCGAAGGCGAGCCACGAGAAGACCGGCGCGGGAGCGCCCTCGCGCAGCCGGCTGGTGGCCTCGACCAGGATGCCGCCGGCGAGCACATACAGCAGCGCGATGACGCCGAGCGCCGACAGGCTTTCGATCTTGCCGTGTCCATAGTGATGGACGTCGTCGGCCGGGCGGTCGGAGACGCGAACCACGAACCAGGTGATGATGGTCGCGACCAGATCGATCGAACTATGCAAGGCTTCGGAGATCAGCGCCAGCGATCCGATGGCGATGCCGACGGCGAATTTGGCCGCCGCCATGCTGGCGCTCGCCAGCACGGACACCGCAGCCACACGCGATTTGGTGCTCGCGTAATTACTCATGGGCATTACTCATGGGCGCGGTGTAGCAGCCCGGTCCCGAACATAAAAGCCGGGCCATGCGGATCGCCATCGCGATTTCGCGAGTGTTGTTGTTGCAAATAATTCTTATTCAGGCGGCTACGACGTTGCCATCGCGGGAACCGATCAGAGGGTCACCACGATTTTCCCGAGGTGACGGTTCGCCTCCATATGCGCGAAGGCGTTGTCGATCTCGGCGAACGGGAACACCCGGTCGAGCGGCAATCTCAGCTTGCGGGATTCGACCGCCGTCCAGATGTCGCCGCGCACCTGGCGGAAGATTTCGCGGATCTCTTCGATGCTGCGGCTGCGGAAGGTGACGCCGACATAATCGATCCGGCGCGCCGCATGCAGGTCGAAGTTGAAATCGGCGTGGGTGCCACCGAGCCGGCCGACATTGACGATGCGGCCGAGCACGCGCGCCGCGGCGAGGTTCTGGTTGGCGACCTTGCCGGAGATCTGGTCGATGATCAGATCGACGCCGGCGCCGCCGGTGGCGGCGAGCACCTGATCGACCCAGCCTTCGGCCGAAGAATCGATCGCGAGGTCGGCGCCGAATTCGCTCAACCGGTCGCGGCGGCTTTGGTCGGTCGACGAGCCGATCACGAGTCTCGCGCCCTTCAACCGCGCGATCTGCAGCGCCATCAGGCCGACACCCGAGCTCGCGCCCTGAATCAGGACGGTCTCGCCGGGGCGCAGCCTGCCGACCGCGATCAGCGCATTGTGCATCGTGGTGAGCGCGACGGGCAGGGTGGCAGCTTCCTCGAAGCTGATGCTGTCCGGAATGGGAAACAGCCGGCCGTGATCGGCGAGGGTGTACTCGGCGAAGGCTGCTGTGCCCGAGCCCATCACCCGCTGGCCGATCTCGCAGCCATAGGCCTCGTCGCCGACCGCCTCGATCTCGCCGGCCCATTCCATGCCGAGCACCGCGCCGACGCCGCCGGCCGCGCCGTGGGCATGGCCCTTGGTCATGCCGAGATCGGCGCGATTGAGCCCGCAGGCGCGGACGCGGACCAGGACCTGCGGTCCCTTCGGGGCGGGCTTCTCGACGTCGGTGATCGCGACGCCATCGGCGCCGTAGATATAGGCCTTCATCTCAACGCTTCCCGTATGGATGCCGCGGCTACTCCGCCGCCTGGCGCGCGCTCCCCGATAGCATCGTTTCGAGCCGGCCGCGAATGATCGCCTCGGCATCGCGCACGATCCGCGACACCAGCTCGGCGCAGCTCGGAATGTCGTGGATCAGGCCCTGGACCTGGCCGGCCGACCACACGCCTTCGTCGGTGTCGCCGGTGACGTAGACCATCTTGCCGCGGGAGCCGGCGACCAGCTCCTTGACCTGTTCGAAGGTCGCGCCCTGCTTTTCCAGTTCGAGGACCTGCTGGCTGATCGCGTTTTTCGCGACGCGCGAGGTATTTCGCAAAGTGCGGAAGATCAGGTCGGTTGCGCGTTCGTCATTGTCGACGATCTTCTGTTTGACCGCTTCGTGGATCGGGCTCTCCTTGGTGCACATGAAGCGCGTGCCCATATTGATGCCGTCGGCGCCGAGCGACAGCGCGGCGACCAGGCCGCGGCCATCGGCGAAGCCGCCGGAGGCGATCATCGGAATCTTGATCTTGTCGGCCGCGGCCGGGATCAGGATCAGGCCCGGCGTGTCGTCCTCGCCGGGATGGCCGGCGCATTCGAAGCCGTCGATCGAAATCCCGTCGACGCCCATCCGCTCCGCCGACAGCGCGTGGCGGACGCTGGTGCATTTGTGAAGCACCTTGACGCCGTGCTTCCTGAATTCCTCGACGTGCTCCTGCGGCTTGTTGCCCGCGGTCTCGACGATCCGCACGCCGCTCTCGATGATCGCCTGGCGATATTCGGCATAAGGCGGCGGCTTGATCGCCGGCAGGATCGTGAGATTGACGCCGAACGGCTTGTCGGTGAGATCACGGCAGCGCGCGATTTCCTTGGTGAGATCCTCCGGCGTCGGCTGCGTCAATGCGGTGATCATGCCGAGCGCGCCAGCATTGGCTACCGCGGCGACCAGCTCGGCGCGGCCGACCCACTGCATCCCGCCCTGAACGATCGGATGCTCGATGCCGAAGGTTTCGGTGAATCGCGTCTTGATCATGCTGTGCCCCATGGACCGGCGCCTCGCGCGCCTGTTGCTGTTGTGGTTCGGCCGCAGATTGCCGAAGCCGGGAGGAAATGTCCAATGCGCGGGGGAAGGGGCACCCTCTCAACGAGTCATTCCGGGGCGCTCGCGCAAGCGAGCGAACCCGGAATCTCGACGTGAACGACGACGAGTGCGCAACAACTTCGAGATTCCGGGTTCGCGAACTTCGTTCGCGCCCCGGAATGACGTGTGTGGGGCTCACATCGGGCCGCGCATAGAGCTGGGCGACTTCCTCTCAGCGCGTCATTCCGGGGCTCGCCGTAGGCGAGAACCCGGAATCTCTGCCGCGCCAAAACCTCCGCATTCCGGGTTCGCGCCTGACGGCGCGCCCCGGAATGACGGTGCAGGAGGCTACGCTTTCGCCGCCTGATGAAACTCGTTGTGCAGTTCGCCGATGCCCTCGATCGCGATGGTGACGCTGTTGACGGCCTCCTTCATCACGCCCACGCCGACCGAGGTGCCGCAGCAGATCAGGTCGCCGGGCTCGAGCGTCATGTCGTGCGACAGCAGGCTGACGAGCTTGTGGGGCTGAAACACCATGTCGGCGACCGGGTAGTTCTGCCGCTCGGCGCCGTTGAGGATGGTGCGGATCGACAGCGTCGCGGGATCGAGACCGGTGGCGATCGCGGGGCCGAACGGTCCGAAGCCGTCGAAGCTCTTCGCCCGCGCCCATTGCGGGAAGCTCGGATCGCGATTGAGGATATCGGCGGCGGTGATGTCGTTGACGCAGGTGTAGCCGAAGATGTGCGCGGCCGCCTCGGCCTCGGAGATGTTGCTGGCGCGTTTGCCGATGACGATTCCGAGTTCGCCTTCATACACCACCTTGCCGTCATAGGCGGCGGGGCGCTTCACCACCGCGCCGTGCGCGGCGACGCTGGTGGTCGCTTTCAGGAAGTACAACGGCTCGGGTGGGATCGACTGATTGAGCTTGGCCGCCAGCGCGTGAAAATTGTTCCACAACCCGATGATCTTGCCCGGCGCGCAGGGCGCCAGCAATTCGACATCGCCGAGCTGCAGCGTCTGCCCGGTCGGCTTGTTGGCGCCGAACATCTCGCCGTCATGCACGGCGATGTCGGAATGCGCGATGGTGCCGAAGCCGATCGCGCCATCGGCGCGGAAGCGAACCCATTTGGTCATGGCGGGTCTCCTCTCAGATCCGGGAGTCATTCCGGGGCGCGCGTGAAACGCGCGAACCCGGAATCCCGATGCGATGGACGTGCTAATAACCTCTGGATTCCGGGTTCGCGAACTGCGTTCGCGCCCCGGAATGACGAACGTAGACTGTTAGTACAGCCCGGCCACCTTGGCGCGCTGGATCACCAGGCCGAGGACGCTGTCGATCGCCGGCGTCGGGATGCCGGTCATGCGGCCCATTTCCTGCACCACGGTGACCAGGGGATCGATCTCCATCGGCCGGCCGCGTTCGAGGTCCTGCAGCATCGAGGTCTTGTGCGCGCCGACCTTGCGGGCGCCCTCGATGCGGCGTTCGACGTCGACGCGGAACTTGACGCCGAAGGTCTCGCCGATCGCCTGCGCCTCCAGCATCATCGCCTTTGCCAGCGCCCGCGTCGCCGGATCGGACGCGATCACGTCGAGCGTGGCGTGGGTCAGCGCACTGATCGGGTTGAAGCAGACATTGCCCCACAGCTTCAGCCAGATCTCGTCGCGGATGCGGTCGAGGATCGGCGCCTTCAGCCCGGCGGCCTCCAGCAACTTCGACAGATTCTGCACGTCGGTGGTGGTCTCGCCCGAGGCTTCGCCGACCGGGAACTTGTCGCCATAGACATGGCGGATCACGCCCGGGCCTTCCAGCTCGGTCGCCGGATAGACGATGCAGCCGATGCCGCGCTCCGGGCCGAGTTCGTTCCACTGCCGCGCGCCGGGATCGATGCTCTCCAGCGTCCGGCCCTCGAACTGATTGCCGTGCTTGTAGAAGTACCAATACGGCACGCCGTTGACCGCGGTGACGATGCGGGTGTGCGAGCCGAGCAGCGGCTTCATCGCGTCGATCGCACCGGTGATCGAATGCGCCTTGAGGCAGATGATGATGAAGTCCTGCTGGCCCAGTTCCGACGGCTTGTCGGTGGCGCGGACTTTCACCACGCGCTCCTCGTCGCCGATCAACAGCTTGAGGCCGTTCTGCTGCATCGCCGCCAGATGCGCGCCGCGCGCCACCAGGCTGACGTCGGCGCCGGATTGCGCGAGCTGCACGCCGAGATAACCGCCGATCGCGCCGGCGCCGTAGATACAGACTTTCATCGAATTTCCTGGGCTCAACGCCAGAACGCCTGGCGATCGTGGAAGTTGCAGCCGCGAATGATGCGGTGCGGCGGTTTATCGGTCAGATCGGCGCCTCGTTCAAGCATGCGATGCTCATGGCGCTATTCGTAATCGGGGCCGGCCGGCCGCGGCCGCCCGGTCGCCGCGGATCGCAGCCTGGCGTAGCCGGCGTTGATCGGCGACCAGAACAGCGCGATCAGCCCGAGGGTCATGATGGTGGCGACCAGGCCATTGGAGAAGAACACGCCGAGCGCGCCCTGCGAGGCCAGCAGCGACTGCCGGAACGCTTCCTCCGCCTTGTCGCCGAGCACGATCGCCAGCACCAGCGGCGCCAGCGGGTAATTGCACTTCTTCAACAGATAGCCGATCACCCCGAACACCATCATCAGCATCACGTCGAAGGTCGAGTTGTGCACCGAATAGGCGCCGATCGCGCATAGCACCAGGATCAGCGGCGCGACGATGCTGAACGGAATCCGCAGGATCGCGGCGAACAACGGCACGCAGGTCAGCACGATCAAGAGGCCGACGATGTTGCCGAGATACATCGAGGCGATCAGGCCCCAGACGAACTCCTTCTGCTCGACGAACAGCATCGGGCCGGGCTGCAGGCCCCAGATCAGCAGGCCGCCGAGCAGCACCGCGGCGGTCGGCGATCCCGGCACGCCGAGCGACAGCATCGGCAGCAGCGCCGCGGTGCCGGCGGCGTGGGCCGCGGTCTCCGGCGCGATCACGCCCTCGATCTCGCCGTGGCCGAAATTCTTGCCGTTCTTGGAGACGCGCTTGGCGATGCCGTAGCTCATGAACGAGGCCGGCGTGGCGCCGGCCGGCGTGATCCCCATCCAGCAGCCGATCATGCTCGAGCGCAGCGACGTCATCCAGTAGCGTGGCAGTTCCTTCCAGGTCTGCAGCACGACGCGGAGATTGATCTTCGCCTTGCTGCCGCGGAAGCTCAGTCCGTCCTCCATCGTCAGCAGGATTTCGCCGATGCCGAACAGGCCGATCACCGCGATCAGGAAGTCGAAGCCGTTCAGCATTTCGGTGAAGCCGAAGGTCAGCCGAAGCTGGCCGGTCATCGAATCCAGGCCCACGGCGGCCAGCGCGAAGCCGAGCATCATCGCCGCGACCGTCTTGAAGGCGGGCTCTTTCGACAGGCCGATGAAACTGCAGAAGGCGAGGAAGTACACCGCGAATTTCTCGGGCGGCCCGAATTCCAGCGCGAACCGCGCCACCAGCGGCGCGACCAGCGTGATCATGATGATCGCGAACAGCGCGCCGACGAAGGACGAGGTGAAAGCCGCGGTCAGCGCTTCGCCGGCCTTGCCCTGCTGCGCCATCGGGTAGCCGTCGAAGGTGGTCGCGACCGACCATGGTTCGCCGGGGATGTTGAACAGGATCGAGGTGATCGCCCCGCCGAACAGCGCGCCCCAGTAGATGCAGGACAGCATGATGATCGCCGAGGTCGGCGGCATGCTGAAGGTCAGCGGCAGCAGGATCGCGACGCCGTTGGCGCCGCCGAGGCCGGGCAGCACGCCGATGATGACGCCGAGCACGATTCCGATCACCATCACCAGGATGTTGAACGGCATCAGCGCGACGGCGAAGCCGTGGAACAGGTTGGTGAGCTCTTCCATCCGGACGGGTCCTGAACTGCGAGGGTATCGATTGCTTTCGAAAACTGAGTCAGCGCCGGTCCACGTGGAGAAGACAGGCGGAGCGAAAAACTAGAGACCGAGCAACTCCTCGAGCGGCCCCTTCGGCAGAGGCACCAGGAACCAGCGCTCGAACACCAGATAGGTGACCACCGGCGCGCCGATCGCGACGGCAAACACGGTGAGCCAGCGATATTTGCCGAGCCAGCGCATGAACCAGCCGATGAACAGCGCCGACGAGACGTAGAGGCCGATGAACGGCATCGCGCCGACGAACAGCGCGCTCGGGATCAGCACGCTCATGACGTGGCCGAGCTGGCTCCATTCGGCGAACAGATGATGATGGCGGGCGCGCAGCGCGGAGATCAGGTTGATCACGCTGGCGAGCACGATGAACAGCCCGATGTAGAACGGGAAGAAGCCGGCGCGCGGGCCTTCGGCGCCCCAGCCGATCCCGGCCCTGATGCTGCCGACGATCACCACGATCCCTGTGGCGCCAATCAGCAATGCGACGCCGGCCTCGACGAGCTTGTGCGAGGGACCGAGGTTGCCGTCAGTCGATGCAGACATGAGAGTGTCCCCGACAGGAGAGGCGGCGCGGGCGGTCGCTCCGCGCCGGAGCCTTCGTCAGTTGCATGCTTGGTTGAGCGTCGTCAGTTGCCCTGCGCCAGGAAGCCGGCGTCCCGCATCAGGGTCTCGTGCCGCTTGTCCTCGGTCTCGACCCATTTGGTGAATTCGGGTCCGGTCATGAAGGTGGTGTTGAACGCACCGCTCTTCATGAAGTCCTTCCACTCCGGCGTGTCGCGCACCTTGTTGAGGAGGTCGATGTAGTAGGCGACCTGATCCGGGGTCGCCTTCGGCCCCATGAAGATGCCGCGCAGCATCAGGTATTCGATGTCGAGGCCCTGCGACTTGCAGGTCGGCACGTCCTTCCACGCCTTGCCGTCGGCGATCGGATCGCCGTAGTCCATCGGTTTGCCGTCGAACACGCAGAGCGGGCGCAGCTTGCCGCCCCGCCATTGCGCGACCGCCTCGATCGGATTGTTGACGGTGGAGTCGATGTGATTGCCGACGAGCTGCACCGCGACTTCGCCGCCGCCCTTGTAGGGAATGTAGGTGAGCTTGGTTCCGGCGGCCTTTTCGAGCGCCACGGTAATGATCTGGTCTTCCTGCTTCGAGCCGGTGCCGCCCATCTTCATGCTGCCGGGCGGGGCCGCCTTCACGGCGTCGACGAAGTCCTTGGCGGTCTTGTAGGGCTTGTCGGCGTTGACCCAGAGCACGAATTCGTCGAGCGCGAGCATCGCGACCGGCGTGAGATCCTTCCAGTTGAACGGGATGCCGGTGGCGAGCGGCGTGGTGAACAGGTTCGACAGCGTGATGATGATCTTGTGCGGATTGTTCGCCGCCGCCTTGACGTCGAGGAAGCCTTCGCCGCCGGCGCCGCCCGACTTGTTGACGACGACGAGCGGCTGCTTCATCAGATTGTACTTGGTGACGATCCCCTGCAGCGTGCGCGCCATCTGGTCGGCGCCGCCACCGGTGCCGGCGGGGACGATGAACTCCACCGGACGTGTCGGCTGCCAGGCCGCGCCGGCGGGAACTGTGAGGCCGGCGACGCCGACCGTTGCGATGGCGCCGAACACAAGACGAGTCACTCCACTCTTCATGTCGCGTTCTCCCTCGGAATTGAACGCCGATCTTGCGTCGGCTTCGGTGCACTGGTCAGTTTGCTTTACATCGGATGTTCCATCAACCTGACAAAGCTTGCAAACGAAATTGCTGAAAAATCGCCGTCTTCGATCAAATAAGTGACGCGTAGTTATCGGTCGTTCGAAGGCGCGACGAGGCCGCCGGCGGTTCCGGCCGACCCGTCGTCGAGCGGCGTTGCAGCAGCCGCTATTCCGCGGCCTGCTTGCGCGGCGGAGCGAGTGCGCCGGAATCGTGGATTTCAGCGACCTGATGATCGTTGAAGCCGAGGACGTCGCGCAGAATTTCGTCGGTGTGCTCGCCGAGCAGCGGCGAGCGCTCGACGTGGGTCGGCGAGTCCGACAGTTTGATCGGGTTGCCGACCGACAGATATTTGCCGCGGGTCGGATGATCGACCTCGACGATCGTGCCGGTGGCGCGCAGCGAGGCGTCCTCGGCGAGTTCCTTCATCGACAGGATCGGCCCGCAGGGGATGTCGTCCCTGTTGAGGATGTCCATCGCTTCGAATTTGGTCTTGGTCATGGTCCATTGTTCGATGCGGGCGAAGATGTCGTTGAGGTGCTTCAGCCGCGCCGCCGGCGTCGCGTAGTCCGGGTGGGTCTTCCAGCCGGTTTCGCCGATCACGTCGCAGATCTTCTCCCACACCGGCGCCTGGGTGATGAAGTAGATGTAGGCGTTGGGGTCGGTCTCCCAGCCCTTGCATTTCAGGATGCGGCCGGGCTGGCCGCCGCCGGAATCATTGCCGGCGCGCGGCACCGCCTCGCCGAACGGAATGCCTTCGCCGAACTGGCTGTATTCCTTGAGCGGGCCGTGCGCGAGGCGCTGCTGGTCGCGCAGCTTGACGCGCGACAGATTGAGCACGCCGTCCTGCATCGCTGCGGTGACGCGCTGGCCGCGGCCGGTGTGATGGCGCTGATACAAGGCCGTGACGATGCCGAGCGCGAGATGCAGGCCGGTGCCGCTGTCGCCGATCTGCGCGCCGGTGACCAGCGGCGGCCCGTCGCGGAAGCCGGTGGTGGAGGCGGCGCCGCCAGTGCACTGCGCGACGTTCTCGTAGACCTTGCAGTCTTCATACGGACCCGGGCCGAAGCCCTTGATCGAGGCGACGATCATCCGCGGGTTGATCTCCTGGATCTTGTCCCAGGTGAATCCCATGCGGTCGAGCACGCCGGGGCCGAAATTCTCCACCAGCACGTCGCAGGAGCGGATCAGCGCGGTGAGCACTTCCTTGCCCTTCGGGTTCTTGGTGTCGAGCGTGATCGAGCGCTTGTTGTGGTTCAGCATGGTGAAATACAGGCTGTCGACCTTCGGGATGTCCTGCAACTGCCCGCGGGTGATGTCGCCGGTGCCGGGGCGTTCGACCTTGATGACGTCGGCGCCGAACCACGCCAGCAACTGGGTGCAGGTCGGCCCGGACTGGACGTGGGTGAAATCGAGAATGCGAACGCCGTCGAGCGCCTTGGTCATGGTCGTGCTCCGTCTGTTACTTCGATGCGCGCGCGAGGCGGCATTGCTCCGGTGTTGTGTTCCCCCGGCGCATCGTTGTGCACCGGGAATTGTCTGTCAGTCTCGTCGTCCGCACGCCCGACGCGCGGTCAGGCGAACAGCTCCTGGCCATGCGCCTCGACATAGGCGGCGAGCCGCAGCGTGTGCTCGCGCGCCAGCTTCTCGGCGCGTTCGGTGTCGCGTTCTTCCATGGCTTCGATCATCGCCAGATGTTCGGGCAATGATGCGGCGATGCGTTCCTTGCGGCCGATCGTGAGCTGGCGATAGCCGCGCACGTGGATCAGGATGTCGTCCGTCATGTCGACCAGCACCTGCGACTCGCTGAGCGAGATCAGCGCCTGGTGGAACACGATGTTGGCGCGGGAATATTCCTCGATGTGATCCTGCGGCAGATGATCGGGGCCGAACGCCTGAAACACGTCGCGTAGCGCGGTGATGTCGCGTTTGCGCGCCATCGTGGTGATCAGCCGCGCCGCCATGCTCTCCAGCGCCGCCCAGGCGCGGATCATGTCGACGATTTCCGCCTTGGTCCGGCGCACCACCATGATGCCGCGGCGCGGCACGGCTTTCACCAGCCCGTCCTGCTCGAGCATCGCGATCGCCTCGCGGATCGGCGTGCGGCTGACGCCGAGCTTGTCCGACAGCGCGCGCTCGTCGAGCATTACCGGCTCGGGCGTGGTGTAGATGTCCATCTTCAGGATGGCCTGCTTCAGCGCCTGATAGGCCTTGGCCTTGTAGCTCGCTTCGGGCGCGAGCGGCGTCATCGCGAGATCGGGCTCGGCGATCAAGTCCATCGGTCTGGTCCTGGCGCGAGCAGTCATCGATCTTCCATACCGTAACGGGAATGTCTGTTCGCTACTGGCATGCCAAATGCCAAGTCGTCAAGGTGGGCGTCCGATCACGCGAACTGTGCTGCGCTGCGCTTATGGGTTGGGATGCCAGCACAGAGGCGTTCGCGAGCAGAGCGATCCGAAAATAGTGCTTGCGCGAAAATACAACTTATACGAGTATTTCGGCATGGGGTTGCCCCATGCGGAGAGCGGGCATGACGAACGGGATCGGGCGTGTGTTCATGTTCAATCCCTTGGTGAGCGGCACCTACGGCCCGTCCCAGTCCGTGGTCGTCAATTCCGACGGCAGCGCGCCTTACGTGATCAAGAACACCTCGCCGCAGATCGACTATGTGCCGTTCTCGACCTCCGGGGCGCGGGCGCCGGGCTCGTTGCCGTCCGGCAATGCGTTCGTGGATCGCAACGCGCTGCTGATCACCAACGATGTGTCCTGGACCTACCAGTTCGACATTGGTGACTATCCGGGCGACCTGATCGCCTATCTGTTTCGCAGCCAGATCGTGCTGCTCGCGAGCAGCGGCATCTTCCTCGAATCCTGTTCGGGCAGGCCGCAAGCCCCTCGTCGGCAAAGCACGCCCGCACCCGCGATGGCGAACCGGGACACGGAGGCGGGCCGGGTCTACGTCTTCAATCTGTTCAGCGAAGGCCTCGGATTCATGTCGAACGGCGGCAGGGCCGGCGACATCCCGGCCTGGAGCGACGGCAAAAGCGGTGCGGCGATCTACACGCCGAACACCCTCGCGGTCGCGCGCGTGCTCAACAAGAGCGATGCCAAGGGCAAGATCTTCGACGGTGCCAACGCCATCACCGTCACCACCGAGACCATCGGCACGTTCACGCTGAATGTCGACGGCAGGAAATTCCCGCTGGTGCAGGATCTGCTGCTCTATCTGATGCGCGACCGCTGGTACCTGTTCGACGAATTCGGCGCGGACTGCACCACCGGTCCGATCGAATTCGACGACCCTCACTTTCATCCCGGCCGGGACGAAAGCGCTTCGCGACGTCAACCCACAGGAGATCGTCACCATGGCGACGAAGGATAACAACGGATCGGTCTACGTCTTCAACGTCTTCAGCGAGACGCTGACGCTCAGCACCAACGGCGTCACGGTGAAAGACGGTGATATCCCCGGCTGGTTCGCCGACGCGACGCCGAAATATCGGCCGAATGCCGTGGCGGTGCCGCGGGTGCTGAACGCCAGCGACGGGCCCGGCAAGTTCTTCAACGGCACCAACCGGCTGACGATCCAATGGGCCGACGGCCTGTTCGGAGCCTCGGTGGCGATCGACGGCGCCGCGTTTCCGCTGATCCAGGACCTGCTGCTGTTCATCGATCGCAACAAATGGCAGCTCGTCAACGAATACGGCGTCGAGAAGGATACCGGCCAGGTGATCGGCGCGGCGGCTCTCGGCGAACTGGCCGGCGGCCTCGTCAAGGCGTGAGCAGAGGCGCCATGTCCGATCTCATGGCCAGAGCATGACATCGCCCGGCGCCCTGCAGACGCCCGCAGGGAGCGTGTTCGTGTTCAACGTGTTCAGCGAGGACATGGACCGCTTCAGCGCCAACGGCACGCAGGTCGGCGGCAATCCGGCGATCGCGGCATGGAGTGCGGGGCCGACGCCGGCGAAGTACACGCCGGGTTGCCTGCAGGTGCCGCGAACGCTCAATCCGAGCGACGGGCCCGGGAAGTTCTTCAACGGCAGTAACGACATCAAGGTGAACTGGTCCGGCGAGATCGGCGCCTGCACGGTGCCGATCGACGGCGCCCAACATCCGCTGCTCGAGGACCTCGCGCTCTACGTGTTTCGCGGCAACTACTACCTGATCGATTCGGTCGGCGTTCTCATCGAGAGCGGGGCGATGCAGTTGACGGCGCGATAGCGCCGGGATCGCGGCATCGGCCGGCGTGGCAAAGGTGCATCATGGCGAATCGAACGCGTGCCCAGACCTCGTCATTGCAGTTCGAACTGGTGGTGCCCGGCGTCCCGCTGTATCTCGCCGCGGGCGCGACGCCGAAGACCGCGCCCAGCGTGTACTACGCGCTGGTCGGCGATCCCGAATCATTCCCCGACATACTGCCGTTGGACGACGCCTGGGCGGACTGGTCCGGCGGCTTCGTCTTCGTCGGAGCGGGCGCGGCGGTCGCCGATCCGAAGGACGTCGTTGCGGCGCTGAACGTGCGGCTGCAGCCGCAGGCGCCGATGCGGCAATGGGTGGTGTGGTCGAGCGACCTCACGCCGCAGCGGATCGCCGCGGCGCAATTCATTGCCATCGCCAAATCCGCCGGCGGCGGTAGCGGTCGGGTCAAACCAGGCTGCGCGATCACGTTCTGCGATCTGGCGTTGCAGATCAGCGCCGAGGTGATCGTCGCGCCCGCGTTGAGCGCCGATCCGCCGGCGCTGCAACTCGCAGCCAGCGGCAGCAGCGGCCTGGTGCTGCAACGCCAGGGCGCGGGCCAGGCGTCGCTGCCGCTGCCGAGCGATCAGCCGGTGGCGATGCCGATGGCCGGGCCGTCGCTGGGCACGTTCAGCTTCGCCTTCGCGCCGGATCGCGGCAGCTTCTTCGCGCTGTTCGCGCCCGAGGACGACAGCGAAACGCCGCCGGCGTCGGCGGAGATCCGGTTCTTCGCGGGGCCGGTGGAAATGCCGATTGCGATGCGGTTTCCGCTCTTGCTCGGCGCCTTTCCGGATCCGCGCGCGCCGGTGGCGGCGCAACTGCCGCTGCGGGTGACGATCGATCCGCTGCAGCCGACGAATGCGGCGCGCAGCCGTTTCGCGTTCGATCTCGACAAATACGGCGACGGCAAGCCGGTGCTGCCGCTCAGCGAGGCGATGCGCAGCACCGCGGGTGCGACGTTTCGTCTGACGCCGCAATCCGGTGCCGGCTTCAGCCTCGCGCGCAAGCCCGGCGCTGCGCCGCAGACGGCATACCTCACGCCGGCCGGCCGATATCTGGTTGCGACGTTGCCGAAGACCAGGGCAGGCGCGCCGATCGCCAATGATCCGATTGCCCTGATGTGCGGTCTGTTCGGCAGCGAGTTCCTGCTGATCGCGCAGAGCGACCTGCTCGATTTCCAGGGCGAGCGGCCGGGCTTCGCCGCGCACTATCCGCCCGAGATGCATATCGCCCGCGCCTGGGATGCAGCCGGGCCATTGTCCGAGGTCTACTCGACCAACTGGGTGCAGGTGATCCAGGGCGCGAACAGCGACAAGACCTTTCCCGGCACCATCAAGCAGAGCTTCTGTGCGCAGGCGGTCGACACAGTGTATTTCCAGAGCGCGCCGTCGGGCGGCGAGCCGTTTCCGATCGCGGTCGGCGCGCGGATCGCCGATCTGTCGGACCCGGACGCAGGGCAGGTGCTGCCGCTGGCGCCCTATGGCTATGTGTATTTCTCCGACCGGACGATCAGCAATCCGAACCCGGCCGTCAGCGCCGACGCGCTCACCAGCTTCGAGACTGCAGTGCTGTCGCCGGCGCGGTTCGCGGCGATCGCGGCGGATCGCTGCCTCGGGCCGCTGTTCTTCGACATGGCGACGCTGGAGCCGCTGAGCGGCGGCTACGTCCAGACCCCGCAGGGTCTGCTGGTCGGCCTCAACAGCGGGGCGATGACGTCGTCGACGCCGGCCGGGAGCTGGCAGCAATTGCTGCTGGCGCGCAGCCCGCAGCGGCCGGAGCAATGGCTGCGCTTCCGGCACGGCACGACGCCGTCGGGCTGCAGCGGCGGCATCGGGCCGTTCGATGTGGTCAGCCCGTATCTGTCGACAGCGCTGATGAATCCGGCGGCATTTCTGGTGATCGCCGATCCCGCTCACCTCGGCGCCTTCGACAATCTGCTGCAGCTCGGCGAATATCCGATCGAGATCGCGGTGTCGAATGCCGACGACGGGCCGTCGCTCGACGTCAATTGCGTGCTGGTGTTCAAGCTCGCGGCGGGGCGCTCCTTCGCCGACCTCGCCGCGGAGCCGTCGGGCTGGACCGATCCCGAGCTGTTCGCCGGCGCCGGCCGGGCCGAAACGATCTCGCGCCAGATCGTCGACTACATCCATCAGGCCAAGCTCGCGAGCGACGCGGCGCGCGCCGCGGGGGCTTACGATTATTTCGGCGATTTCGTCGCGCGCATGAACGATCCGAACTGGACCGGAATCATCGCGCTCGACGCGCCGTTGCGATTGCCCGAGCTGCCGGCCGACATCGCGATGCTGTTGTGCGGGATGCGGTCCGACAAGCCGCTGCGCTGTCATCATTTCGGCATCACCACCAACGCGCCGAAGCGGGCGGCGTCGGCGGACGGCGCCCTGAAGCACAGCTCGCTGTTCGGGCTGATCTACTACGACGACGCGTTCCAGACCCCGACCACACCGGTCGATTTCCAGACATTGTCGCTGAAGGCGCTGTTCGCCAACAGCCTGCTGGCGCATTTCGAGTCGCAGATCGCTTACTCGATCGCGACGCTGTTCGACGATCCGGTGACATTGTCCGTTGCCGGCCAGAACGATTTCCCCGCCACCAACACCATTGTCATCGACGGCGCGCTGCAGCAGCGCGACGGCGAGACCTCGGTGGTGTTCGTGACCAGCGAGCAGCGCGTCTTCACCTTCCCGGTCGATGGCGATCGCTATCGCGCCCTCGCGGCGCAGACCGTCACCAGCGCCGGGCTCGCGCCGCTGACGGAGGCGAGCGACGGCGTCGGCGGCGACGCGGGGCGAACGGTGTGGGCCGCGTTCACGCTCGACGGCGCGCTCGGCTTCAACACCGTGTCGGCGACTGCGCCGCGAGGTGACGATCCCGCGCCGATCGATCTGTTCTCCTACGGGCTCGACGACGACTATTCCGGCGGGCTCGGCTATTCCGGCTATGCGTTCACGATGACGAGCGTGGTGCCGGATCAAGGCCTCACCCCGCCGCCGACGATCGTGACCGATCTCGGCGGCGTGCTGCTCGACGCCGAGGCCAGCGCGCCGCGCGACCACAGCCTGATGGCGACGCTGCCGCTGAAGCTGCTCGGCTTCCGGCCGCAGGCGGAGTTCGCCGCCCTGAAAACCGTCACTGTCACCGGCGTCGGCCTCGACAGCGTCAGGCCGGTCTATGCGCTGGCGCTGCAGGTGATGATGGGCACGATGGGCGGCCTGACGTCACAGGCGCCGGTGGAAGGCGTGCTGCTGCTCGGCTGGGTGCCCGGCAAGACGCAAGCGGCCGCCGACCAGGTCGGGCTGCTGCTGGCGCCACCGCCGTCGATGAAGGATGGCAGCTTCCAGCTCCAGGGCGTGCTGCCGACGCAATACGGCGCGGTCGAGCTGTTGCGTCCCAAGCTCGCAGGCGACGACGTCTACGTGCTGATGCTGCGCGACGTACTGTTCGCGCTCGGCGCGTTTCCGCTCTACATCCCTTCGACCGGCGAGCGTTCGCTGACCTTCTTCGGCCTGCCGGCGGACGGCGGTGAAGGCCGCGACGCGGGCGATGACGAGGACGGCGGCATCAACCTCGCGTGGTTCCTCGGCGAGCCGGATCTGGCCGGCGCCGGAGCGTCATCCGCGCCTCCGCCATTGGCCGCCAATGAACAGCACCTCAGCGTCACCCCGACGGTCTACGTCGTGGCAGGCCTCAAGGTCGAATACGACATCCAGTCCAACGACGTCATTCCGATCATCATCTCGATGCTGTCGGAAGTGCCGCTGTCGACCAAGGCGGCGCTCGACGACATCGCGGACGGTTCGGCGCAGATCCCGGTGTCCTACGATCCCTCCGCCGGCGTCACCGTCGCGGTCGATCTCGAATTCACTCCGGTGACCTTCCAGTTCGTGTTCTCCGATCCCTATGTCTACGGCGCGCGGCTGTCGATCGGCGCGGCGCCGCCCGATCCGAAGGAGCGCACGTCTGGGCCGGTGGACTTGGTCGCAGCGAACCTCGCTGCGCCACCCGAAAAGAAAAAAGGCATCCTCTCCAGCCTGCGCGGCTTCGTGCTGGAAATCGCCTATCGCAAGATCAGCGACAATCTCGGCGCCTGGAGCGGGTCGTTCACCTGGACCCAGCCGATCGGCACCGACGACTACAACATCATGCTGCCGACGGTCGGACTGATCGTCTACACCAACAGCGATTTCCGGGTCGATATCGGCTGGCCCTTCGCGCCGGACGGGGCGGGGCTGGCGCAGCCGTTCTCGGTGTCGTTCTCGATCGAGGGCGTGCCGGTCGAGGCCGCCGGCGGCTTGTACTTCGCCAAGCTGCGTTCGGCCGACGCACCCGAAGAACTCGGCACCGACTTCGCGGTGATCTGGCGGTTCGGGCTCGGCCTGTCGTTCGGCATCGCCAAGGAGATCCACAAGGGCCCGATGTTCCTGAGCGCGGGGCTGATCGCCTTCGCCACCTTCGAGGGCTTTCTGGCCTCGACGCACGGCAAGATGACCGAGCAGGGCGTCGACTACAAATGGTTCGCCGGCCAGCTCGGCGTCGAGGCCTACTTCACCGGCGCGGTCGATCTGCGGATCATCTCGGCGGCGATCTCGATCAGCGCCACGCTGGTGCTGCAGGTCGCCTACGAGACCGCGCATTCGACGGTGATCCGGCTCGCCTTCAAGGTGTCGATCTACGTCGAATTCCGTATCGTCTTCATCCGGATCTCGTTCAGCTTCGACGCCGACCTCGACGTGTTCCCGCCGATCCATATCGGCAGCGGTCCGCCGGCGCTGATGATCGGCCCGACGCCGCCGACCGCGCGTCGCATCGAGGCGCGGCCGCCGCGCGTGCCGGCGCCTTCGTTCCGCATCCGCAAGGAGCTGCATCCAGCCATCACCGGGCGCTTCGCGACCGGCTCGCCGGGCGATGCGATCGCGATCACGCTGTACTTCACGCTGCAGCCCGCGGTGATCGACAGCACCACCGCGGCGATGCCGCAGGCGGTCGCGGGGCTGGCGATCAACCTGAAGCCGGCGTCGACGGCGCCGGACGATTTCTCCAATCTGTCGACCGCGCTCGGCCATTTTCTGCAGGTGAACTACGCGAAAGGTGCCACGCTGACCGAGCAGCTCGCCGCGATCGCGGCGAAGCTGGAGGACGGCGCCTTCGACGGCGCGGTCGGCAGCTTCCTGTCCGGCCTGAAATTCACCATCCTGCCGCAGGCGAGCCTGACCACGGCGGCAGACTTCGCGTTCTTCCCGATGCTGCCGCAACTGGCGCTGAGCTACAACGGCAGCCAGAATCTGTTCGATGCGCCGCCACTGCCGCCCGGTTACGCCGAGGCGCTGAAGCGCTATTTCGATCAGCTCGCGCAGGGAATGCCGCGCCAGCCGCTGGCGCGCGAGGCGGTTGCAGACAGCGCGTTCCCGACATCGGCGGCCGGGCTGATCTGCACCGACATGATCGTGCTGCTCGCCAAGCAGCTCGTCGCCAATCTGCAGGACATCGCCACGGCCGATCCCGATCTGAGCTTCGATCAGGCGCTGTCCGCGCTCGGCCCGGCCGGCTTCGCGCAGCTCGCCGGCTACATGTCGCGCTTCGCGCTGTACGGGTTGCGGCTGCCGGTGCCGGGCAGCGAGCCGTTCGGCAGCGCGCTGACGGCGATCTATCAGCTCACCGGCCAGCAGGTGGCTCTGGCGCAGCACGGCCAATGGGTCACCAGCTTCACGCTCGGCGTCGCGCCGGGCGAAGACGTCTCCGGCTGGATCGTGTTCGGCGCCGACGGCAAGGCGTCGTCGGTGACCGACGATCTCGGCGCCGGGCTGGTGCTGGACACGATGGTGCAGCCGTCCTGGCTGGGCGCCGGCGGCGGCTTCGTGCCGATGCCGCCGCTGAAGACCCAGCCGTGCCCGTATTACATCGCGCGGTCCTATCTCTGGACCCGCAATGACGGCCACATCGCCAATGTCCGGCCGATGGCCGATGCGCTGCTCACCCGGATGCGGCAGTTCTATGCGCTGGGCGGAAGCGGCGCGGTGGCGCGGCTGGCGCAAGAGCCGGGCGACGCGTTGCCAACAGCATTGAAGGCGATCGCCGGGCTGATCGTCGGGATGAGCCTGCGCCGGATCATTCCGCCGGGGCAGGACAAGCCGCTCGCGACCGTGTTCCGCCTGATCGGCGCCGACACCGGCACGCGCGATCTGCTCGACCGGCTGATCACCGCCGATGCGTGGACGGGAACGACGCTGTCGCTGCTGATCGCCAACGGGTCGAGCAGCTATGCGTCCTGCGCCAAGCCCGAGGCGGTGGTGCTGACCAAGGCCAATCTCTCGACCCTGAACGAGCCGCCGGCGCTGATGGCCACCGGCCAGCCGGCGCTGCGCGCGGCGGCGCAGCAGCCGCCGGTGTCGGCACGGCTCGCGGATGCCGCCGCGTTCGCGCTGCTGGTATGGGAAGTCTCGGTGGTCAATGCCGACGGCTTCTATCTGCACATCGACGGCGTCCCCGACAGCGCCTTCAGCACCGGCGATGCCCAGATCGCGTTGCTGATCTCCGCCGGCGCGCCGGACGTCGCGACGCCGTTGACGCCGTGGGCCAATTGCTTCGTGCTCGACAGCGTGCCCGAGGATAGCAAGGGACCGGTCGCCGCGACCGTGTCGGATTCCAGCGGCGCGTGGCAGACGACGACGCCGGGCAGCCTCGGCGGCAGCGTCGGCTTCTCGATCGACTGGCCGGCGCCGCCGGCGACGCCCGGCCTCGGCGCCAATCCGACGCCAGCCGAAAAGGCGGCCTATGCCGAGGCGCTGTACAGCCTGCTGCAATATCGGATCGACCAGATCGTCGCGCCGTCGCCGCGCGTCGCCGCGGCGATCGGCGCAGGCGTGACGCTGCCGACCAACTGGAGCATGCCGGTCGGCCCCAACCAGGCCGAGCGCGGCGCCGACTGGATCTTCAGCAACAGCGTCGCCGTCGCGGCGCTGCTCGGCCAGAGCAATCGCTACGCCGGGATCGGCTGCTCGGTCAGCTTCTCGATCCAGCTCCTCGACATCTACGGCAATGCGCTGCCGAAGCCATCAACCGTGTCGGTGCCGTTCGTCTACAACGACGTGCTGGTCGCGGTGGAAGCGTGGCCGGCGATCCGCTCCTACTACGCGTTCGGTGCATCAGGCAGCGCCGTCGAACTGACGCTGATGCTGGTGTTCGATCCGGCCAATCT
The DNA here is from genome assembly GCF_052445935.1 of Rhodopseudomonas sp. NSM. Lineage (NCBI taxonomy): Bacteria > Pseudomonadati > Pseudomonadota > Alphaproteobacteria > Hyphomicrobiales > Nitrobacteraceae > Rhodopseudomonas > Rhodopseudomonas sp. NSM. The sequence goes on from NZ_JBQTCH010000003.1 coordinate 482,071, forward strand.
CGGCGGCGGCGCGCTGTCGCCCGACGATCCGGTGACAATCGCCAGCGCGATCGGCAGCTACAGGCTCCTGCTCGACCAGCTCACCGATCCTTTGCAGCTCGCGAGCCCGGGTGCGGCAATCCAGATCGAGACCGTGCTGGCGGCGTCGCCGCTGATCACCACGACCGGCGGCGACAGCCTGCGCGCGGTGCTGACGGCCTTCGTCCGGTCGATCATCGCTTTTCTCGAAGCGCTGCTCGCCGGCCAGACTCCGGCGCCGCCGCCGCCGCTGCAGGCGCCGTTCGCGCTCGACAAAAGCTGGGTCGCCGAGCTGCCGTCGGACATCTTCGAACTCACCGTCGAACTGGTGTTCGCGCGCGCACCCGAGACGGTCGATCCCGCGATCGCCGCGGCGCTGCCGGCGGTGCAGATCACCCGGTCGTGGATCGCGGCGGCGGTGTCGCTGGCGCCGACCGGTGCCGGCGACGGCCCAGATCTGCAGCTCCTGGCGTTCGCGCAGGCGTTCGAAGCGGCGTGGGCCGGCTTCGATGGCAGCGACGGCGTGCTGAAGCTGGCGCAGGGCATCCAGGCCAACAATGCGCTGGCGCAGAAGCGGCGGCAGGCGCGGCTCGGCGCGGTGCGGGCGGCGCTCACCACTGCGGCGGCCGGCCAGACTGCGCAGGCGCCGCTTTGGTGCGTGCGGTTCGCGCGCTCCGCCGGCATCGCCGTCCAGTTCCCCAATGCCGGCGCATCGCCGTCGGCGGCGCAACTGCCGCTGAGCTGTGCCCCGCTGCCACTCTCCACCAGCCTGATTACTGCCACCGTCTCGGTTCGCGTCTACGACGCCAACGGCGGCGTCAAGGCCGATCAGGACGTGGTGTTCTCCGCCATCGACATGGACGTGTGGGCCGGGCAGTTCCTGTCCGCGGCGGACAGCCTGTTCGCGCCGCTGATGTCGAGTGCTGCGGCGACGCTCGATCCGGCCTGCTACGCCGATCTTGCGGCGAACAAGGAAACGCTGGCCGACCAGATTGCGACCGGCCTAGCCGCGGTGCTGCGCATTCCCGGCCAGAGCGTCGACCTCGCCGACGTGACCGAGCGGTTCCGGCAGGCGTTGCTGCAGAGCCTGAGCGCCGACTACGCGCTCGCCGCGGTGGTGCAGGTGCCGGCCGCGGTGACGCTCGCGGGGCAGGACGAGCCCGACGCGCCGCCGCAATTGTTCGGCAAGGTGCGCGATCCCAGCCTGTCGGCGGCGGCCGCGCAGGCGTTCACGCTGACGTCCGCGGACCTCGCGCTCGCCGAGGGCGACGAGCCGCTGATCTATCTCGCCTCGGCGCGCAATCCGGCGGCGCATGCCTGGCTCGATCTGCGCCCGGAATTCGACGTCGCCTTCCTCGAGCACGATTTCGATCCGGACCACAGGCGCTTCGGCTACGAGCCGTCGGCGTGGTTGAGCTTCATCGTGCCGGCCTTCGCGCCGGCCGGCGGCCGGCCGGTGCTGAATATGCCGATGGGCCGCAACGCCATCCCGGTGCCGCTGCGGCTGTTCCCGGCGATGCCGGCGATCGCCACCCAGGCCAGCGTGCTACCGGCGACGATCACCTCGATCGCCGAGGCGCTGCTGTGGAGCTACAGCTTCACCGTGTCGGCGCCAAGCGCGGCGCAGGACGAATTGACGCTGCTGGTGCTGCTGAACGATCCGCCGGCGCCGGGCCTCGGTCGCCGGCTGCAACGCACCGCGCATGCGGAGGCCGCCGGCGACGATCCGCCGCGGCCGCCGCCGACCGATCTGTTCGAGGCGCTGGCGCGGTTCTCGTTCGAATATCCGCAGATCGCGCCGTTCCTCGCGCAGGTGCCGGCCGCCGCGTTCGACGGCGCGCCACCGGAGGCGCCACGCAAGGCGCTGCAGCGTTTCGACGCGCTGATCGCAGGCGCGGCGTCGACCTGGGCAGCGTGGGTGCAGCATCCGCAGCAGGTGAGGGACGAGCGATTGGCTGCTCGCCTGCAGCGGTCGCAAGGCGTCGCCGGCGTGCCGCGCGCGACCTGGCGCTACGTGATCGATTTCAGCAGCCAGCCCGACCTGAAGGTCACCCGCGCGATTGATCAGACCACGACGACATTGCCGCCGTGGCCGCATATCGACGGCTTTGTCACGCCACCCCCGAGCAGCAAGCCGACCGACATCTACGCGTTGCAGCAGCGCAGCGATGCGCCCGGCGAATTGCGCGTGACGTTCCCGGATCTGTTCATGCTGGCGGCGCAGACCGCACATGTGATGGCCAATGTCGTGCGCAATGCCAATCTGGTACCCGACGGCATGCCGGCCGGCACTACCGTCGAGCCGGGTTTCGTCTACACCACGCCATGGACCGAACTCAAAGATCCGGTCGGCCCCGCGCAAACGGTGACGTCGCCGATCGTCGTCGGCAGCGGTGCGACAAATCTCTCCGCCGCGATCGATCAGATGCTGCAGCCCTTCGTCGCAGGTCCGGCCGTTCCCGGTGTGGATGCGACGACGATGCGGCTGCTGGTCAACGCCAACTACGCCTACACACTGGCGCAGGGCGGCACGGATCAGACGTTGCTCAGCCGCTCGGCGATCTTCCTCGGCGATCGCGACATCAGCTTGACGGTGACGCCCGCGGACCCGGCGAGCTTCGACCAGTTCAAGCGCGATCTGGTCGGCGCATTGACGCAGTGGCACGCCGAGGTCGCCCCGAGCGACCGCGGCGCGCGGCTGGAGTTTCTGCTCGATCTGTTTTCGCAGACCGGCGACAAGCAGGTCGCATTGCTCCGCCTGACCGATGTGCGCATTCCAGTGCCGGCGGCCGCGCCGGCGTGGTGGGAATGACGAAACAGCGCCGCGGAATTGTTGCGCCGCACAGATTTCATGTTGCGGTGCTCACCTTGTGTTGATGGCCGGCGGCGAAACCATCCGATGCTTGCGTGCGTTCCAGTGCAGCCTTAATCTTCAAGGCGTGACGACAGCTGCAATCCTCGGGAGGACCTCATGGCCTGGAAGAAGCCTGCGATCGTTGAAGTTTCCGTCGGCATGGAAATCAACATGTACGCCTGCGCGGTGCGCAAGTAATCGATCCGCAACGAGCGTGGGCGGCCGGCGCATCGACGCCGGCTGCTTTCGTTTAGTCCGGCACCGACGGCCTGGGGTCGCGGAGTCGACGGCAAGAGGCCGCAAGATCTCAATCTCAGCGGACATTGGAGGAACCCCATGCGCGTCGTCGTTCTCGGGGCGGCGGCTGGAGGCGGGGTCCCGCAGTGGAACTGCGGCTGCGCGGTCTGCCGCGCGGCATTTGCCGATCCAGCGCTTCGACGCACCCAGGCGTCGATCGCCCTCAGCGCCGATGGCGTGAACTGGTTCCTGATCAATGCTTCGCCGGATCTGCGCCAGCAGATTGTCGCGACGCCGCAGCTCCATCCGAAGCCCGGAGCGCTGCGCCACAGCCCGATCGCGGGCGTGATCCTCACCAATGGCGAGGTCGATGCGGTGGCGGGGCTGCTGTCGATGCGCGAAGGCTCGCCGTTCGCGATCTACGCCCACGCCAAGGTGCTCGCGATCCTGCAGGCCAACAGCATCTTCAACGTGCTCGACGAGAAACTGGTTCCGCGCCGACCGATCGAGACCGGTCGGCCGTTCGAGCCGATGCTGCCGGATGCGACGCCATCGGGCCTCGAAGTGGTTGCGTTCGCCGTGCCCGGCAAGGGCGCGTGGTATCTCGAAGGGCGACCGCATCCGGGCGGCGAGGCGGCGGACGGCGATACGCTCGGCCTGACCATCACCGACAAGTCCACGCGACAATCCATCCACGTCCTCACCGCCTGTGCGCGGGTCACCGACGACCTGAAGGCACGGCTCGCCGGCGCGCCGCTGCTGCTGTTCGACGGCACGGTGTGGCGCGACGACGAACTGATCGCCGCCGGCCTCGGCGCCAAAACCGGGCAGGCGATGGGCCACATTGCGATGTCGGGCGCAGACGGCGCCATCGCCGCACTCGACTGCCTCGGCATTGCGCAAAAACTGTTCGTGCATATCAATAACTCCAATCCGGCGCTGCTCTGCGACTCCGCCGAGCGCGCGGCGGTGGAGCGCGCGGGCTGGCAGATCCCGGCCGACGGCACGGAGGTGGCGCTGTGAATGCGATGACCGCGTTTTCGATCAACAGCGCAGCGCCGCTCGCGAATGCCGACGAACTGGAAGCCGCCCTGCGGCAGATCGGTGTCGCGCGCTATCACAATCTGCATCCGTTTCACCGGCTGCTGCACGGCGGCAAGCTGAACAAGGGGCAGGTGCAGGCCTGGGCGCTGAATCGCTACTACTACCAGAGCACGATCCCGATCAAAGACGCGGTGGTGATCTCGCGCTTCCGCGACCGCGCCACGCGGGTCGAATGGCGGCACCGGATCGAGGATCACGACGGAGACATCGGCAGCGAGGGCGGCATCGAGCGCTGGCTGAAACTCACCGAGGGGCTCGGCCTCGACAGCGAGTATGTCGAATCGACGCAAGGCATTCTGCCGGCGACGCGGTTCGCGGTGGATGCCTATGTGCATTTCGTCCGCGACCGCACGCCGCTGGAGGCGATCGCGTCGTCGCTGACCGAGCTGTTCGCGCCGAACCTGCACGAGGAGCGGATCGCCGGCATGCTGGCGCATTACGACTTCGTCAATCCGGAGATCATGAGCTACTTCAAGCGCCGGCTGACGCAGGCGCCGCGCGACGCCGAGTTCGCGCTCGACTACGTCAAGCGCCACGCCACCACGCCGGCGGAACGCGAAGCGGTGTGCAATGCGCTGATCTTCAAGACCAACGTGCTGTGGGCGCAGCTCGACGCGCTGCATCACGCCTATGTCGACGGCCACGTCCCGCCCGGCGCCTTCGTGCCGCAGGGCGGGTGAGGGCAGGGCGATGGCGTCGCGCCACATCAGCGTCAACGAACAGAGCCGGCCGGTGCTGCCGCGCCACGCCAAATTGCGTTTCGATGAAACAAGGCAGCGCTGGGTGATCCTCGCGCCCGAACGCGTGCTGGCGCCGGACGATATCGCGGTGGAGATCCTGCAGCTCTGCGACGGCACGCGTGACGTCGCGGCGATCATCAATGCGTTGGCGGCGAACTACACCGCCGACCGCGCCGAGATCGGCGCCGACGTCGTCGCGATGCTGCAGGACCTCGCCGACAAGGGGTTTCTCACCGAGGCGCGGGAGGCTGCGCCATGAGCGCCGTGAACGAGACCCATCACCAAGTCGATGGCGTCGCGGCGCTGGAGTCGCGCGGCTCCGTCGCCGAGAGCTTCGGGATTCCGCTCGCGGTGCTGCTGGAAGTGACGCATCGCTGCCCGCTGCAATGTCCGTATTGCTCCAATCCCGTCGAGCTCGAGCGCGGCGGCGCGGAGCTTACGACCGACGAATGGAAGCGCGTGCTGAGCGAACTCGCCACCATCGGCGTGCTGCAGGTGCATTTCTCCGGCGGCGAGCCCACGGCGCGGAAGGACCTCGTCGAACTGGTGCGGCACGCGACCGACGTCGGGCTCTACACCAATCTGATCACCTCGGCGGTGCTGCTGCCGCGCGAGCGCCTCGCGGCGCTGGCGGATGCCGGGCTGTGCCACGTCCAGATCAGCTTCCAGGGAAATGAGCCGGCCGTTGCGGACCGGGTCGGCGGATTTGCCGGCGGCCATGCCAGGAAGCTCGAGGTCGCCCGCTGGACCCGCGAGCTCGATCTGCCGCTCACCGTCAACGCGGTGATGCACCGGCAGAACCTGCATCAATTGCCGGACATCATCGCGATGGCGGTGGCGCTCGACGCCGACCGGCTCGAAGTCGCCAATGTGCAGTATTACGGCTGGGCGCTGAAGAACCGCGCCGCGCTGATGCCGACGCTGCAGCAGATCGAGGATTGCACGGCGATCGTGGAGGCCGCGCAGTCGCGGTTGAAGGGGCAGCTCGCGATCGACTACGTCGTGCCGGACTACTACGCGCTGCGACCGAAGACATGCATGGGCGGCTGGGGCCGGCAGTTCTTCAACATCTCGCCGAGCGGCAAGGTGCTGCCGTGCCACGCCGCCGAGACCATCACCGGGCTCGCCTTCGACTCGGTGCGCGGCGGGCGCTCGATCGCGGAGATCTGGCGCGATTCCGAGGCGCTGAACCGCTATCGCGGCACCTCGTGGATGCAGCAGCCCTGCGCGAGCTGCGCCTTCAAGGAGATTGATTTCGGCGGCTGCCGCTGCCAGGCCTTCGCGCTCGCCGGCGACGCCACCGCAACCGATCCGGCCTGCGCCCTGTCGCCGCTGCACGAGCGGATCTTCAGGACGGCCGAGGCGGAGGCGGAGGCCGGCGGCGACAAGTTCGTGTATCGCAATTTCGCCGGCGGCACGGCGGAGGGTGCGTAGCACCACCTCACCACGTCATTCCGGGGCGCGCGCAGCGCGAACCCGGAATCTCTTCGCGATACATCCCCTCGTTGTCATTCCGGGGCGCCGCGCAGCGGCGAACCCGGAATCCATAGCCCCTGGAGTCGATGCTTTTCTTCGGCCTGACAACGACTGGACTCAAACGCAGGCACAGGGAGTATGGATTCCGGGCCTGCGCTGCTGCGCAGCGCATCCCGGAATGACGTTGAGAGGGGGGTGCACCTGTCGAGATTCCGGGGTCGCGCGCGATGCGCGCGCCCCGGAATGACCGCTGCGTTCGTCATTGCGAGGAGCGAAGCGACGAAGCAATCCAGAAGCTCAGTGCTCGGAGCTGGATTGCTTCGCTTCGCTCGCAATGACGAAGAGAAAGGCCGACGCTTTGGCCTAGAACACCACCACCGACCTGATCGACTTGCCCTCGTGCATCAGCTCGAAGCCCTTGTTGATCTCCTCGAGCGTCAGCACGTGGGTGATCATCGGGTCGATCTCGATCTTGCCGTTCATGTACCAGTCGACGATCTTCGGCACGTCGGTGCGGCCGCGGGCGCCGCCGAAGGCTGAGCCTTTCCAGACGCGGCCGGTGACGAGCTGGAACGGGCGGGTCGAGATTTCCTTGCCGGCTTCCGCCACGCCGATCACCACCGAGACGCCCCAGCCGCGATGGCAGGCTTCCAGCGCCTGGCGCATGACGGTGGTGTTGCCGGTGCAGTCGAAGGTGTAGTCGGCGCCGCCGTCGGTCAGGCCGACCAGATGCTGGACGATGTCGCCGTCGATTGTCTTCGGATTGACGAAATGCGTCATGCCGAAGCGGCGGCCCCATTCTTCCTTGTCGTCGTTGATGTCGACGCCGACGATCTTGTCGGCGCCCACCATCCTGGCGCCCTGGATGACGTTGAGGCCGATGCCGCCGAGGCCGAACACCACGACGTTGGCGCCGGGCTCGACCTTCGCGGTGTTGACCACCGCGCCGACGCCGGTGGTGACGCCGCAGCCGATGTAGCAGCTCTTGTCGAACGGCGCGTCGTCGCGGATCTTCGCCAGCGCGATTTCCGGCAGCACGGTGAAGTTCGAGAACGTCGAGCAGCCCATGTAGTGATAGATCGGCTTGCCCTGATAGCTGAAGCGCGAGGTGCCGTCCGGCATCACGCCCTTGCCCTGGGTGGCGCGGATCGAGGTGCAGAGATTGGTCTTCTGGCTGAGGCAGCTTTTGCACTGCCGGCATTCCGGCGTGTACAGCGGGATGACGTGATCGCCGGGCTTCACCGAGGTGACGCCGGCGCCGATCTCGCGGACGATGCCCGCGCCTTCATGGCCGAGGATCGACGGGAAGATGCCTTCGGAGTCGAGGCCGTCGAGCGTATAGGCGTCGGTGTGGCAGATGCCGGTCGCCTTGATCTCGACCAGCACCTCGCCGGCCTTCGGTCCCTCGAGATCGAGTTCGACGATTTCGAGCGGCCTCTTGGCCTCGAACGCGACGGCGGCCCGTGTCTTCATGGCGAATCTCCCTGCATCGGCGTCACTGCGAATGGCGTGCGGTATCGCAAATCGGCGGCGTCACCGGAACCGTTTTCTCGCGAGCGTTTCTGAACAGCGCGGGGCCGCCGCTCAGGCCGACGACGCGTCGCATGCCGCCTCGGCGGGCATCTCTTCGGCCGCATTCGGGTCGCCCGGCGCGGTCGCCCAGGCGAGTTCGACCAGCGTCACGGTGCGGCGGCCGGTGCCGTCGAACTGGCAGACGATCAGGCCCTGTTCCTCGATATAGGTCAGCAGCCGCCGTGCGCGGCGCAGCGAGTGGGTGCCGTAGGCGCGGGCGATCGCGGCGTCGCCGGGGCAGGGCCAGCCTTCCTTGGCGGCGCGCGCGATCATCATGAACACGCCCTGCATGTCCTCGGGCAGCGTCCCGGCGCGCAGCGAGACGTCCTGCCAGCCGTCATCCTGCGCGATCGCTTCGGTCGTCAGTCCGGCGCGGGCGTGGGTCAGCATCCGGCGGAAATTCGGCATGTCGGGGATCGTCGCGGCCAGGCCTTCGATGCGACAGCGCACGACGAACTCCTGATACAACACGCCGATCGCGCGAAAGCCTGCGTCCGGCTCGGCCAGGATCGCGCGCAGGATGCGGTCGAGCCGCTCGCGCCGTGCGGCCAGTTCCTCGGCGCTGAGCGGCTTCTCCTCGGGTTCGGGCCGCGCCTCCAGCGCCGCCGACTTCGCCGCCATCAACTGACTGAGCAGATCCGGCGCCGAGCGCCGCTGCGGCCGCGTCGATGTCTCCGGCGGCGGTTCGGCGAGGATGATCGAGCGGGCGTTCTGCAACGCTTCTTCAGGCAGCGGCATCAGCCGCGGCGTGGCGTTGCGCGGATGCGTATCGGTCGGCCCGATCCGCAGCGCCAGCGGTCGCCGCGACAAAGCAGGGCCCAGCGCCATGAACTGTCCGCGCTCGAGATCGCGGAACGCATCCGCCTGCCGCCGCTCCATGCCGAGCAGATCGGCGGCGCGCGCCATGTCGATGTCGAGGAAGGTCCGGCCCATCAGGAAGTTCGACGCTTCGGCGGCGACGTTCTTGGCGAGCTTGGCGAGCCGCTGCGTTGCGATCACGCCGGCGAGGCCGCGCTTGCGGCCGCGGCACATCAAATTCGTCATCGCGCCGAGCGACAGCTTGCGCGCCTCGTCGGAGACTTCGCCGGCGACGGCCGGCGCGAACAATTGCGCTTCGTCGACCACCACGAGCATCGGGTACCAATGGTCGCGCGCGACGTCGAACATGCCGCCGAGGAAAGCCGCGGCGCGGCGCATCTGATTTTCGGCGTCCAGCCCTTCGAGATTGAGCACGGTCGAGACCCGGTGGATGCGCGCGCGCTCGCCCGCGACCTGCAAGCCGCGCTCGGTGTGGTCCTCGGCGTCGATGACGAGGTGGCCGAACTTCTCGGCCAGGGTGACGAAATCGCCTTCGGGGTCGATGATCGACTGCTGCACCCAGGGCGCGCTCTGCTCGAGCAGCCGGCGCAGCAGATGCGACTTGCCGGAGCCGGAATTGCCCTGCACCAGCAGCCGGGTCGCCAGCAGTTCCTCGAGGTCGAGCGTCGCCGGTCCGTTGGTCGTGGTCTGCCCCATCTCGATCACAACGGTCATGACTTCGCTCGATGCTCCTTTCGGGGGAGGGGCTTAACAATCCGACCGCACCGCGTCGAGCGCTGTGAACCCATGGCTGACCGTTATGCACGGGTGGTTGCCGGAATGTTCCCTCGGAGCAGCCTCAGGCTGGCCGGGCGCTGGCGCACGCGTAGAGTGACGTGCTCAGCGGGTCAGACCTTTCAGCACGAGGTCGGTGCTGGCTTCCGCGAACTCAGCCATATCGAATTGTTTGCGTGTTCCGAACAGCAACGACCAAAGGCAGATCAGCAGCGAGGGACTCATGATCAGTTCGGCGAATCTCGATGCGGGAGCGTCACGGAATTCGCCGGCTGCAACGCCCGCGTCGATCACTTTCTTGAACTGCTCCATCATCGGCATGATGAACTCGTCATAATGCCGATCGACCAGATCCGGGAAACGCCCGCCTTCGGAGATCAGGAAGCGCAGGACTTCGCGGGAGGCCCTGTTCTCCGCGATGTGATCATAGGTGAAGACGATCAGGGCACGCAGCCGGTCGGGGTGCGAGCCGGTCAGGGCGGCGGCGTAGTCTCCCAATTGCGGCAGGAAATCCTTGGATTTGCGTCGGACCATTTCCTCGAACACCCGCTCCTTGGTGTCGAAGTAGAAATAAATCGTCCCCTTTGTCACGCCGGCCAACGCAGCGACGTCTTCCAGTCGCGTGGCTGAATAACCATGCTTCACAAACTCCTCGAACGCTGCATCGAGGATCTCGGCCGGACGTTCGGCTTTGCGCCGGGCGCGCTTCTTGGTTTCGGCAGGCATGGCGGGAGCTCCAATCATTCGCAGCATACTATTGACTTTCGAGTCAGTCAATATTATTGCAGAGCAGCATGGTCGATCATATGAGCCAGCCCATCATGTTACCGCCGCTTCGAACGATCCTGTTGTTGCTCCTGGCGCTGCCGCTGGCGGCCTGCAACGAAAAGGCTCAGCAGGGCCGGCCGGCGAATCTGGTGAAAACCGAGATCGTTCACCTTCAGCCCCGGCAGACGGTGGTTCGTCTCACCGGTGACGTTCAGGCGCGCGTGACGAGTGAGTTGTCGTTCCGCGTCAGCGGTCGGGTGACCGAGCGGCTGGTCGATGTCGGCGACCATGTGAAGGCCGGCGACGTGCTGGCGCGGATCGATCCGACCGAGCAACAGGCCGACCTCGTCGGGTCTCAGGCAGCCGTCGCCTCGGCGGAGGCGCAGTTGCGCCTCGCCACCGCGACCTTCGAGCGGCAGAAGTCGCTGATGGCCAGCGGCTTCACCACCCGGGGTTCGTTCGACCAGGCGCAGGAAGGCTTGCGGACCGCCGAAGGCTCGCTCGACAACGCCAGGGCCCAGCTCGGGATCGCCAAGGATGCCCTGACCTATACCGAGCTTCGAGCCAGCGCGTCGGGCATCATCACGGCGCGGAATATCGAGGTGGGGCAGGTCGCGCAGTCCGCCCAGTCGGCCTACACGCTCGCCGAGGACGGCGCGCGCGACGCCGTGTTCGACGTCAACGAATCGGTGTTTCTGAAGCCGATCGAGGGCGGCACCATCAAGCTGACGCTGGTGTCGGATCCGTCGGTCACTGCGATCGCGCGTCCCCGGGAAATCTCCCCGACCGTCGACCCGAAGAGCGGGACCGTTCGGGTCAAGCTGTCGATCGAGAATCCGCCGGCCGCGATGACACTCGGGAGCGCCGTCACAGGCGAGGGGCGCAGCCGGTCCGTCGACAAGATCGTGCTGCCTTGGAGTGTCCTGACCTCCGATCAGAAAGGGCCGGCCGTCTGGGTGGTCGACCCCGAGACGCGCGCCGTATCGCTCAGGAGCATCGTGGTGGAAACCTACGAGACCAGTTCGATCGTCGTGGCCAGCGGCCTGAAGCCCGGCGAGCGCGTCGTCGTCGATGGCGGCAAGATGCTGCGGCCCGCGGAAATCGTCACCTATGACGGGGAAAACGCATGACGGCGTCGCGGATCATAGGAGTGATGGCGGCTTGCGTGTTGATCGCGGGATGCCAGGAGAAAGCCAGCCAGCCGGAGCCGATCCGGCCGGTGTTGTCGACTGTGGTCGCCCCTCCCGAAGCGACCAGCATGGGCGTCGTCGGCACGATCGAGCCCCGGTACAAGACGGACTACGGTTTTCGCGTGCTCGGGCGCATGATCGCGCGGCCCGTTTATGTCGGTGACACCGTCGCGAAGGGGCAGGCCCTCGCGGCCATCGATCCGTTCGCGGCGGAACTGGCCGTCAGGTCCGCCGTCGCGGATGTTGCATCGGCGCAGGCGCAGCTGGTGAACGCCAGCAGCAACGTTGCCCGCCAGCGCACGCTGATCGAGACCGGCGCCGTGACCAAGGCCACGCTCGACTCGGCGGAGCAGGGAAATTCCGCCGCGCAGGCCTCGGTCATTCGCGCCCAATCGAGCCTGACCAAAGCGCGCGAGCAACTCAGCTACACCAAGATCGCCACCGAATATGCCGGTGTCGTCACCGCTGTCGGCGCGCAGGTCGGCCAGATCGTCAGTCCCGGCCAGACCGTGGTGACGGTCGCACGACCGGATGTCCGCGAGGCGGTGATCGACGTCGCCGACGACCTCGCCGGCGCCCTGCAGATCGACATGCCGCTGAAGGTCGCGCTGCAGCTCGATCCGCGGATCCGTGTCGAGGGCAAAGTGCGTGAGGTGTCGCCGCAGGCCGATCAGCTGACCCGCACCCGAAGGGTCCGGATCACGCTCGAGAATCCGCCGGAGACGTTTCGGCTCGGCTCCACCATCACGACGCTGATTCCGGGCAAACCGACGCGTGGACTACGATTGCCGGCCACGGCGATCCTGACCGAGGGTGGTCAGCCGAGCGTCTGGATGATCGATCCTGCCGCCGGATCGGTGACCAAACGCAAAGTGCAGATCGTCACCAACGACGACGGTTCGGTCGACGTGGTCGAGGGAATTGCGGCCGGCGCACGTATCGTGACGGCTGGCGTGCATCATCTCAAGGAAGGCCAGATGGTCCGGTTCGGAGAGGGAAGCTCGCTGTGAAGTCCTTCAACCTTTCCGACTGGGCCCTGCAGCACCGCTCGCTGGTCTGGTACTTCATGATCGCGTTCATGGCCGCGGGGCTGTTGTCGTATCTCGAACTCGGACGCGAAGAGGATCCGGCCTTCACCATCAAGACCATGGTGATCCAGGCCCAATGGCCGGGAGCCTCGGCCGAGGAGACGACCCGTCAGGTCACCGACCGGATCGAGAAGAAGCTCGAAGAGCTGGAGTCGCTCGACTACACCAAGAGCATCACGACTTCGGGCCAGACGACGGTGTTCGTGAATCTGCGCGACACCACCAAGGCGCGCGACGTCGTCCCGACCTGGGTGCGCGTCCGCAACATGGTCAACGACATCAAGAGCGAATTTCCGAACGGCGTCGTCGGACCGTTCTTCAACGACCGCTTCGGCGACGTGTTCGGCAACATCTACGCTTTCACTAGCGACGGGCTGACGCAGCGGCAGTTGCGCGACAGGGTTGAGGACGTTCGCGCCAAGGTTCTGCAGGTGCCCAATGTCGGCCGCGTCGACATCGTCGGTGCACAGGACGAGGTGATCTATCTGGAATTCTCGACCCGCAAGGTCGCGGCACTCGGGCTCGACCAGCGTTCGATCATGACGTCGCTGCAGGCGCAGAATGCGATCACGCCCTCGGGCGTGCTGCAGGCCGGGCCGGAACGGATCAGCGTCCGGGTCAGCGGGCAGTTCACCTCGGAGGAAAGCCTCAAGGCGATCAATCTGCGCGTCAACGACCGGTTCTTTCCGCTCACCGATATCGCCACGATCCGCCGCGGCTACACCGATCCGCCGACGTCGCTGTTCCGGTACAAGGGCGAGCCGGCGATCGGCCTGACGATCGGCATGAAGGCCGGCGCCAATCTGCTCGAGTTCGGCGAAGCACTGAAAAAGGAGATGACGCGCATCGCCGCCGACCTGCCGGTCGGCGCAGAGGTGCATCTGGTCTCGGACCAGCCGGAGATCGTCGACGAGGCGGTGTCCGGGTTCACGCGGGCCCTGTTCGAGGCCGTCGTCATCGTGCTGGCGATCAGTTTCATCAGCCTCGGCATGCGCGCCGGCCTGGTGGTCGCCATCTCGATTCCGCTGGTGCTGGCGATCACCTTCCTGGTGATGTCCTACAGCGGCATCTCGCTGCAGCGGATTTCACTGGGCGCGCTGATCATCGCGCTCGGCCTGCTGGTCGACGACGCGATGATCGCGGTCGAGATGATGGTGGCGCGCCTGGAACTGGGCGACTCGCTCAACAAGGCCGCGACCTACGTCTACACGTCGACCGCCTTTCCGATGCTGACAGGCACGCTGGTGACGGTCGCCGGCTTCATTCCGATCGGCCTCAACAACAGCGCGGCGGGCGAATTCACCTTCACGCTGTTCGTCGTGATCGCGGTGTCGCTGCTGACCTCCTGGATCGTCGCGGTGCTGTTCACGCCGCTGCTCGGCGTCACCATTCTGCCGGACAAAATGAAGAGCCATCACGACAACAAGGGATGGTTCTCCACCGCGTTCAGCCGCGCGCTGCTGTTCTGCATGCGCTGGCGCTGGCTCACGATCGCCGTGACGCTCGCGGCGTTCGCGCTGTCGATCGTCGGCATGGGGTTCGTCCAGCAGCAGTTCTTCCCGTCGTCGGATCGCAAGGAGCTGATCGTCGACTGGAGCCTGCCGCAGAACAGTTCGATCGCCGAGACCAGCGCGCAGATGGCGCAGTTCGAGCGGGAGGCGCTGAAGGGCCAGGCCGGGATCGATCACTGGTCGACTTATGTCGGGCAGGGCGCGCCGCGCTTCCTGCTGTCGTTCGACGTTCAGCCGGCCAACGCCACGTTCGGCCAGATGGTGATCGTCACCAAGAGCCTGGCGGATCGTGACCGGCTGAAGGCCGAGTTGCAGGCCTATCTGAAGAAGACGTTCCCCGGCACCGACGCCCTGGTGAAGCTGCTGGATATCGGCCCGCCGGTCGGACGGCCGGTGCAGTATCGCGTCAGCGGGCCCGACATCGGCGAGGTCCGCGCCTTGTCCCGTCAGCTCGCGGGCATCGTCGCCGGAAACCCGCATCTCGGCGACGTGGTGTACGACTGGATGGAGCCCGCGCGGGTCGTCAAGGTCGACGTGCTGCAGGACAAGGCGCGCCAGCTCGGCGTCACCTCGGAAGACATCGCCTCCACCCTGAACGGCGTTGTCGACGGCTCGTCGGTCACGCAAGTTCGTGACGATATCTACCTCGTCAAGGTTCTCGGCCGCGCCAATGCGGCGGAGCGTGGTTCGATCGAAACCCTTCGCAATCTGCAATTGTCGGGCAGCAACGGGCAGTCGGTGCCGCTCGCGGCGGTGGCGAACTTCCGCTACGAGCTCGAGCAGCCGACGATCTGGCGCCGCTCGCGCCTGCCGACCATCACCCTCAAGGCGGACATCCGGGACGGCGTTCAGCCGGCGACCGTCGTCGAGCAGTTGAAAGCGCCGATCGCGGAGTTCAGCGCGAAACTTCCGGTCGGCTATTCCGTCGCCGTCGGCGGCAGCGTCGAGGAGAGCGGAAAGTCGCAGTCGCCGATCATTGCGGTGGTGCCGGTGATGTTGTTCGCGATGGCGACCATTCTGATGATCCAGCTGCAGAGCTTCAGCCGGCTGTTCCTGGTGTTCGCCGTCGCGCCGCTGGCGCTGATCGGTGTGGTCGCGGCACTGTTGCCGAGCGGCGCGCCGCTCGGATTCGTCGCGATCCTCGGCGTGCTGGCGCTGATCGGAATCCTGATCCGCAACTCGGTCATCCTGATCGTGCAGATCGAACATCTGCGAAGCGAGAACAAGCCACCCTGGGACGCCGTGGTCGAAGCCACCGAACACCGGATGCGGCCGATCCTGCTGACCGCCGCCGCGGCCAGCCTCGCGCTGATCCCGATCGCCCGCGAGGTGTTCTGGGGGCCGATGGCCTACGCCATGATGGGCGGCATCATCGTTGGAACGGTGCTGACGCTGCTGTTCCTCCCCGCGCTCTATGTGGCGTGGTTCCGTATCAAGATGCCGGAAGAAGGCACCTCAGCATGAAAACGACAGATCTCGAACCCACTGTGCCGCCATTGTGTCGCGGCGCCCGCGTCCGAATGAGCCGGCTCGGCCGTGAGCGTCATCCTAAATACGGCGAGCGCGAGGGATTGATCGTCGGCCAGGGTTCCCCAAGCAGCTGGCGGGTCAAATTCGACGACCGCAAGACCATCCAGGCGATCCATCAGGACTACCTCGAACGGGTTCCGCGCTCGGCCCAGCCGGCCCAATCCTCGGACGCGATAACGGGTCGGCATCGCGACGCCTCATCGAATCCTTAAACCTTTTCCTCGATCCTCCGGTATGGTCATGCGTCACATTCCCCGGCCGTTGGTCGTGCCTCTGGTGATCGCGTTGAGTTCGCTGCTGGCGGCTTGCGCGTCCAAGCCGCGGGTGCCGTACACCGCCGCGGAAGCCTCCGCGGCCCGTGTGCTCGACCTCAGGGATCTGCGGCGCTACGCCGACGAGCCGGCATCGGCATTCCGGGACGACAAAATCATCGCGGGGCCGCGCACCTATCTGGCGCTGTCGGGCGGCGGTGCCGACGGCGCCTATGGGGCGGGCGTGCTCAACGGATGGACCGACGCCGGGACCCGTCCGTCGTTCTCGATCGTCTCGGGTGTCAGCACCGGCGCGCTGATTGCGCCGTTCGCGTTCCTCGGGCCGCAATACGACCCGACCCTGCGCGAGTTCTACACCAGCGGCATCGCCGAGAGCCTGCTCGACTCGCCGAACCCCTTCAACGCCATCTTCGGCTCGGGCTTGTTCGGCAATACCCGCCTGCGCGAACTCGTCGCCCAGTACATCAATGCGGATTTCATGGCCGCGGTCGCAGACGAGCACGCCCGGGGCCGGATGCTGTTCGTGGCGACGACCAATCTGGATTCCCAGCGCGCCGTGATCTGGAACATGGGCCGGATCGCATCGCTGCGCTCGATGCAGGCGCTCAACCTGTTCCGGGACGTGGTGGCGGCATCGGCGAGCCTTCCGGCGGTCTTCCCGCCGATGCTGGTGAACGCCGAGGCCAACGGCGTCCGGTTCCAGGAGATGCACGTCGATGGTGGCGTCACCGCGCCGGTTCTGACGCTGCCGGAGGCCTATCTGCTGCGCAACGCGTCATGGGGCAAGTCGCTCGATCTGCAGCTCTACATCCTGATGAACAACAAGATCGAGCCGGAATTCCAGGTGGTCCAGAACAGGACGCTGGAGATCGCTGCGCGGTCGTCGTCGACGCTGGTCAAGGCGCAGACGAGGTCGATCCTCTACAGCACCTATGATGCCGCCCGCCGCAACAAATACGGCTTCAACCTGACCTACATCGAAAGCGATCGGCCGCCGTCGCCGTCCGCGGGCTTCGACACCGCTTACATGCGGGACCTGTTTCAGTACGGCTATGACCGGGCGAGGTCGGGCCATGCATGGTCGAAGTCGCCGCCTGCGGATTCGCCGACCGCCGTGCCGGTCGCCCAGGCCACCCCCGTCCGGCGTGTGGCCGGCGCCAACTGATCGTGACGCCGTCGACGCGGCCTTCCACCGCGTCCCGAAGAGAGCGAGGCGGACATGTCTGCACGTATCGTCCTGTCCGTGCTTGCGGCGGCGTCGCTGTTGCTCGGTCTGACCTCGGCGGTCCAGTCCGCGCGCGAACCTCACGAACTCGACGTCGGCGCGACGCCGGGATCTGGCGACGAAGCCGGATCCGCGCCGATCGCCGCCGGCTCCGGTGCGGATCTCGTCCGGATGGTGGAGACCAGCCTGACCGGCGCCAGAGTTTACGATCTGAGCTTCAACGGTGACGGCGCGGCGCCGGCCTTCGAGGTCAAATCGTATCGCGACGACAAGATCTGGAACACGGTCGTCGATGCCGCGACGCGCCGGATCGTTCGCTCCGCCATGGTGATGCCGGCCTCCGATCTGCATGGCGAGGACCAGCGCAGCATCGACGAATTCAGGCGATCGAACATGGCGCTGGCCGAAGCGATCGAAATCGCCGAGAAATACGGGCCGGGCAGGGCGATCAGCGCCGGCCTTCACCACACCGGCGGGAAACTGGTGTTCGTGGTGGTGGTCGTATCAGGCGGTGCGCTGAAGGAAATCGTGATCCGTCCCGAGAGCCTGAAGCGCCGCGGGAGGCGCGGGACGGAGTACCAACCCGCCGATTCCGTCAGCCGCGCGCCCTCCTGAGCCGCGGATCGTCCTCACGGCCGGCTGCCAATTTCGCCGGTCTGTCGCAGGAGACCCCGCTTCGGCGCAAACAGAAATGCCAGAACGAAAACGACCGCCTGGGTCAGCACGATACAGGCGCCGGTCGCGCCGTCGATATGGAAGCTGACCAGCGTCCCGAGCGCGGCCGAACTGGTCGCGACCACCGTGGCGATCACCAGCATCCGGTCGAAGCTGTCGGTCAGCAGATAGGCGGTTGCGCCGGGCGCGACCAGCATCGCCACGACCAGGATGATCCCGACCGCCTTCAGCGACGCCACGATGGTCAGCGCGAGCAGCACCAGCAGCCCGTAATGCAGCCACATCACCGGCAGGCCGATCGAGCGGGCGTGGTTGGGATCGAAGCAGTACAGCAGCAGATCGCGGCCTTTCAGCAGCACGACGAGCAGGGTGCCTCCGGCGACGATGGCGGTTTCGATCAGGTCGCGCGGCGTGACGCCGAGAACGTTGCCGAACAGGATGTGGTTCAAATGCTGGTCGGTATCGATCTTGGTGAACATCACGAGGCCGATGCCGAACATGCCGGAGAACACGATGCCCATCACCGTGTCTTCCTTCACGCGGCTGTTGGCGCTCAAATATCCGGTGAACACGGCGCAGGACAGCCCGGCCGCGAACGCGCCGACCGCGTAGGGCAGGTTCAGCACATGCGCGAGCACGATACCCGGCAGCACCGCGTGGGAGACGGCGTCGCCCATCAGCGACCAGCCCTTGAGCACCAGGTAGCACGACAGCACGGCGCAGACCGCCGCGACCATCACCGATATCATCAGCGCGCGCTGCATGAAGGGATAGGCCAGCGGCCCGGCGAACCAGTCGAACAGTTCGGTCACGACGCAACCTCCGCGGCGGCGAGCCGGCGACGGCGTGCCGCCAGCAGACCATGCTTCGGCGCGAGATAGAACGCCGTCAGAAACACCAGCGTCTGCAGCGTGACGATCACGCCGCCGGTCGCGCCGTCGAGGAAGTAGCTGATATAGGCACCGACGAAACTCGTGATCGCGCCGATCGAGATGCTGATCAGGATCAGTCGGCCGAAGCGGTCGGTGAGGAGATAGGCGGTGGCGCCGGGCGTGACCACCATCGCGATGACGAGGCAGGCGCCGACCGTCTGCAGCGCCGCGACGGTGCAGGCGCTGAGCAGGGTGAAGAACACGATCCTGAGCGCGCGGGGATTGAGGCCGATGCTGCGCGCGTGGTTCTCGTCGAAGAAGGTCACCATCAGGTCCTTCCACAGCAGGGCCAGGATGCCGAGCGAGACTCCCGAGATCAGCGCCACCTGGACGACGTCCCCGTCGGAGATCGCCAGGATGTTGCCGAGCACGATGGTCTGGACGCTGACCGAGGCCGGCCAGATCGAGGCCATCAGCAGGCCGAGCGCGAACAGCGTGGTGAACACCAGGCCGATCACCGCGTCCTCGCGCAGGCGCGAGTTCAGCTTGACGAACTGCATGCCGGCCGCGGCGAGGATGCCGGCGAGGAAGGCGCCGAGCGCGAACGGCACGCCGATGATATAGGCGGCTGCGACGCCGGGCACGATCGAATGCGCCAGGGCGTCGCCCATCAGCGACCAGCCTTTCAGCATCAGATAGGCCGACAGAAAGGCACAGACGCCGCCGACCAGCGCGCTGACCCACATCGCCTTGAGCATGTAGTCGTAGCCGAACGGCACCAGCATCTCGGCGAGCAGCGAGCCCTCGGCCATCTCAGGTCTCCTCTTCGTGCCGCTCGCTGCGGCGCTCGCCATACAGCACGAGCGGCCGCTCGTCGTCGGTGATCACCGTGAACTGCCGGCGGTCGGCGGCGATATCCGGTCCGGTGTCGCCGAACTGCAGGTTGCGCAACACGCCGCCGAACGTTCGTTCGAGGTTGTCTCGCGTGAAGGTCTCGGCGGTCGGGCCGGCGGCGAGAACGGAGCGGTTGATCAGCACGACCTGGTCGCAGAATTCCGGAACGCTGCCGAGGTCGTGGGTCGAGACCAGCATCAGATGCCCGGAGTCCCGCAATTCGCGCAACAGGTCGACAATCGCCGCTTCGGTCTTGACGTCGACGCCGGTGAACGGCTCGTCGAGCAGGATGATGCGGCCGCCCTGCGCCAGCGAGCGAGCGAGGAACACACGTTTCTTCTGGCCGCCGCTCAGTTCGCCGATCTGGCGGTGGCGGTAGGCGCTCATGCCGACGCGCTCCAGCGCCTCGTCGACCTTGCGGCGATCCAGCCGCGACGGAATCCGCAGGAAGTTCATGTGGCCGTAGCGGCCCATCAGCACCACGGTTTCGACCAGCACCGGGAAATTCCAGTCGACATCCTCGCTCTGCGGCACATAGGCGACGATGTTCTTCTTCAGCGCCTCCGAGACCGGCAGACCGCATAGCTTCACCACGCCGGCGGTGGGCCGCACGAAGCCCATGATCGCCTTGAAGATCGTCGACTTGCCGCTGCCGTTGACGCCGACCAGCGCGCAGATCGTGCCGGCGTCGAGCGCGAACGAGGCGTCGCTGACGGCGGTGAAGCCGTTCGGATAGGTGACGGTGAGGTTTTGCACCGTGATGCTGGCGGCGGGCGCCGCGCTGAATTCCGATCTAGCCATGTGCGTGACGTGGCGCGGTCAAGCGCCAAACCCTTTCGCGATGGTCTCGACGGTCACCTTCAGCAGATCCAGATAGGTGGGGACCGGGCCACCTGCGGCGCTGAGCGAGTCGACGTAGAGCATTCCGCCGTAGCGCGCGCCGGCCTCGCGGGCCACCTGCTTCGCGGCGCGGTCCGAGATCGTGCTCTCGCTGAACACCACCGGGATATTGTTGTCGCGCACGAGGTCGATCACCTTGCGCACCTGCTGCGGCGTGCCTTGTTCGTCGGCGTTGATCGGCCAGAGGAAGGCCTCCTTCATGTCGTAGTCGCGCGCGAGATAGCTGAAGGCGCCTTCGCTCGACACCAGCCAGCGCTTGTCCCGGGGGATGGCGGCGAGCCGCATTCGCAGCGGCTCGTCGAGTGCCTTGATCCGCGCGGCATATTCGGCGGCGTTGCGATCATACGCGTCCTTGTTGGCGGGATCGTGCGTGACCAGCGCCTTGCGGATGTTCTCGACATAGATCAGGGCGTTCGAGGGCGACATCCAGGCGTGCGGATTCGGCTTGCCGGCATAGGGCCCTTCGGCAATCCCCATCGGCTCGATACCTTCGGTGACGACGATGCTCGGCACCTGCTTGACGCTCTGGAAGAACCGCTCGAACCAGCGTTCGAGGTTGAATCCGTTCCACAGCACCAGGTCGGCGGACTGCGCACGGACGATGTCGCGCGGTGTCGGCTGGTAGTCGTGGATCTCCGCGCCCGGCTTGGTGATCGATTCCACCACGGCCCTGTCGCCGGCGACGTTCTGCGCGATGTCCTGGATGATCGTGAAGGTCGTCACCACGCGAAGCGGCTTGCGCGTTTCCGCTTGGGACGGCCCGGCCAGCAGCAGGCCAGCGAGGGCAGTCGCCAAGGCGATTGCGAAGGCGATTGCGAAGGCCGTCGTGACCAGGCGTCGCGCGTTTGCCTCCGGCTTCATCTGTCGGCTCCCCGATCGGCGATCATTGCCATTGTCCTGTTCCTGTGACGATCTAGAAATGCACATTGAGGCGCAGCATCGCCTGGTGGCGCTCGAAATTGTCGAGGTCGAGACGGCGGCTGTCGCCCGGCGCTTCGCCGGCCACCTGCATTTGCCAGGTGCCCGACACCCCGAGACTGTTCGTGATGCTGT
Source organism: Rhodopseudomonas sp. NSM (assembly GCF_052445935.1). NCBI lineage: Bacteria > Pseudomonadati > Pseudomonadota > Alphaproteobacteria > Hyphomicrobiales > Nitrobacteraceae > Rhodopseudomonas > Rhodopseudomonas sp. NSM. Next base: position 503,643 of record NZ_JBQTCH010000003.1, read on the forward strand.
AGGAGAAGGTCGGACCGACAAACACCGCGTCGCCGGCGAAGCGGTCGAGGCCACCGCCGTCATAGGCCCGCAGATAGCGCAGCGCGATGCCCGCGACGAATTCGGGCACGAACGCGTAGGACAGCGCGCCGTGCAGTTCGAGGCCGGAATCGTGGCTCCACAGTCTCGACGCGCGCTCGCGGGTCGTGCCTGTGCCGTACCAGACGTTGAAGGCGGCAAACAATCTGTCCGGGATCAGCTCGCGGTCGAACAGCGCGGCGAATTCGGCGCCGTAGTGCTCGATCCGCATACCGCTGCCTTCATCGACGCGGCTCCAGCCCGGCTGGGCGTGCAACGTCAGTCCGAACGGCGCGGTGGTCCTGTCGATCAGCTTGTAGCGGAATTCCATCGTCGCACCATTGAAGGTGACGTGGCGCCGATCGCCGTAGCCCGGTGCGCCATCGATCCGCTGGGCGCCGAGGCCGAAGCCGGGTGCGATGCGGAATCGATCGGTGACCGTGTATTTGACCTGGTTGAGCGTCGCGAGCGTGGCGTAGCTGCCGCTTCGCTTGCCGAATGCGCCGACATTTTCCATCTCGATTTCAATGTCGCCGCGCCGGCCGATGTCCGATCCCATGGTGAAGCCGAAAATGTGCTCGGTATCGATGTCCTTGGCTTGATGATCCGGCACGGTCGGCTTTGCGCCGGGGGAGCCGCTCGCCGACGAGGGGGCGACAGCGGCGAGCCATGATGGCCGATCCTGCGCCATTGCGGGCCCGACTTGCGCAAGCGCGCCGATTCCGGTCGCCGCGGCCACGGCGACGAGCGCCCGCTTGGGCTGCTGACGGCCGGCCGGAATGCCCGCCCGCGACCAGACCTCACGCATCAACATCTCCAAATCCTAGCCAATCATACATGGTGTAGCACAGGCTACAGAGTAAGGAATGGTTCGCAGATGTCAACGCTGCAATATGTAGCCAAGGCTACATTTTGACCCGGCCAGTGAAACGTGATCTCTCTGTCTCGCAATCTCAATGGCTTAGGATAGGCGCCCATGCCGGTGACGGCTCACCAGAAGCCACCCCCGACCGACAGCATCAGCACCGAACTGCCTTCGGAGCTCACCCAGGCGCGGCGCTTCGGCAAGACGCGGTCAGCTCAGTCGACCGCGTTGTTCGAAGATTATGTCGAGCTGATCGCCGATCTGCTGACGGGCGTCGGCGAGGCGCGGCCGACGGATATCGCGCGACGGCTCGGGGTGTCCCATGCGACCGCGATCAAGGCCATCGCGCGCCTGAAGCGGGCCGGATTGGCGACCTCGCGCCCTTATCGGGGCGTCTTTCTCACCGAGAACGGACATGCGCTCGCCGAAAAAGTCCATACCCGCCATCGGCTGGTGGTCGACCTGCTGATTGCGGTCGGGGTTCCCGCCGAAGCCGCCGAGGCCGATGCCGAGGGAATGGAGCACCACGTCTCGGATGCGACCCTGAAGGCATTCGCCCATTTCCTCGGGTCCCGATGACGAGCGGCCTGCCGGGCCGGCTGAAGCAGGCCCAAGTAGCAAGTCGTATGTGTCGAACAGATCGGTGCATGACGTCCCGATGATTGATTGAAACGAACCATGCTGACTAATCAATCCCGTCGCTTCTGTGTGGCCCCTATGATGGAATGGGTAGAGAATTTCATGAAATCAAATAGTTAGAGGTGGGGCGTGTGCAAATCTTGTGCACGAATGTTGTTCGATCTTTCACGATCCGTTCCTCCGGTGTGGACCTCATTCTATTTTTTCACTGCGCGATCTCGCGCTATTCGATCCACGCTCCCGCGCGGGGAGCGACCGCCCGGCGTAACGCTTGGCACAATGGCAATCGCCGTGACATTCGCACAATAGTGTTGGAACCGAAGCTAACAGTTCAGGTTGCTTGATGTATCGCGCGTGCTTCCCGCGAACGCCGCTACACGCGCCGCGCCAATCCGTTGCGTCGTTTTTTGTTGGTCAGGTTGAAGCCGGGCAGGTCGAAGGTCATTGGTGCGAATGAGATCAGCCGGCTTTGTCTTCGCCTTCATCGTTGCCCTTGCACTCGGCGCCGCAACCTATTTCTATTTCGGCGACCCGCAGCAAGTCGCGCAAACGACCACCCCCCCGCCGGTCGATGTCGGGGTTATCGATTTGCGCCGCGCAGACGTGCCCTTGCCGCTGACAAATGCCGGCCGCGTCGCCGGATTTCGCAATGTCGAGGTTCGGGCGCAGGTTGGCGGCACCATCCTGAAGCGCGAATTCGTTGAAGGCGCCACGGTGCAGCAGGGCGCGGTGCTGTTCCGGATCGATCCACGCAGCTATCAGGCTGCACTGGACCGCGCCAATGCACAGGCATTGCAGGCCCGCGCAACCCTGGTGCAAGCCGAGGAGAATTTCATCCGCATCGAGCAACTGGCGCAGCGCCAGGTCGCGACTGACAAGCAGCTGGAGGACGCACGCGCCGCGCGCGATCTCGCCCGTGCCGCGCTGCAGAGCGCGCAGGCTGACATCGAGACCGCCAAACTCAATCTCGAATTCACCACCGTGACCGCGCCGGTGTCCGGGCCGACCAGCCTGACGTCGCCGCCGGAAGGCGCGCTGGCGCAGGCGCAGCAGACCGTGCTGACCACCATCACCCAGCTCGATCCGGCCTATGTGAATTTTTCGCTAAGCGAATCCGAATTCGTCGCGCTGCGCGGCATCAATCAGGCGCGCGACCAGCCGCTGAAACGCTCCGACATCGACGTGACGTTGCAATTCGGCGACGGCTCCTTCTACCCGGCGAAAGGCCAGATCAACGAGGCCGCCTCGGTGGTCGATCCGCGAACCGGCACCCTGCAGATACGGGTGATCTTCCCCAATCCGGACGGCGCGCTGCTACCGAACCAGTTCGTCCGTGTGAAGCTCACCGGCGTGGTGCTGCAGGGCGTCTTCGTGGTGCCCGAACAAGCAGTGTCGCAAGGTCCGCAAGGTGCCTTCGTCTACGTGCTCAATTCCGGCAATGACAGCGTCATGTCACGGCCGATCAAGCTCGACCGCAAGGTCGAAGGCGGCTGGGCGGTGAAGGAGGGGCTCAACGACGGCGAGAAGCTGGTGGTCGACGGATTGCTGCGAATTCACCCTGGCGCGAGGGTGAAGCCGGTGCCGGTGAATCCCGACGGCGAGGCCAATGCAAGGACTCGGGCTGAAGCGGCGGGGCCGGCCGTGTCGTCCGGCCAGGCGAAGTAATGTTTTCGCGCTTCTTCATAGACCGGCCGGTGTTCGCCGCGGTCATCTCGATCGGGATCGTCCTGGTCGGATTGATCTCGATGCGCGCATTGCCGATAGCGCAATATCCGGCGATCGTGCCACCCGAGGTGCGGATCAGCGCGACCTATCCCGGAGCTTCCGCCGAAACCATCGCCGAGACGGTGGCCGCGCCGCTGGAGCAGCAGATCAACGGCGTCGAGAACATGCTCTATATGCGCTCGACCTCGACGGGGTCGGGCACCCTATCGATCTCGGTGACGTTTGCGATCGGCACCGATCCGGACCAGGCCACGATCAACGTCAACAACCGGGTGCAGCGCGGCACCCCGCTGTTGCCCGCCGAAGTGGCGCGTCAGGGCGTCGTCGTGCAGAAGCGCTCCAGCGATATTCTGCAGGTGCTGACGATGTCGTCGCCGAGCGGGCGCTACGACACCATCTTCATCAGCAACTACGCGCTGATCAACATCATCGACGAATTGCGCCGCACGCCCGGCGTCGGCGATGCGACGCTATTCGGCGCGTCCGACTATTCGATGCGGATTTGGTTGCGCCCCGACAAGCTCGCGCAGTTCAGCCTGACGCCGGGCGACATCGCCGCCGCGATCCGCGAGCAGAACGCCCAGTTCGCCGCCGGCCGCTTCGGCGAAGAGCCGCAGAAGGATCCCAACGCCTTCACCTATTCGGTGACGACCCAGGGACGGTTCGCCGATCCCAGCGAATTCGAAAACATCATCATCCGATCCGACGAATTCGGCGGTGCGTTGCGGGTCAAGGATGTCGCCCGGGTCGAACTCGGCGCGCTGAACTACAGTTTCGCAGCGACCTATAACGGTGCGCCGACGGTGCCGATCGGGGTCTATCTGCAGCCGGGGGCCAATGCCCTTGAGGTCTCGGCCAACGTGCTGGCCACGATGGACCGGCTGCAGGCCCGGTTCCCGGAAGGTCTCGAGTATCGCAACCCGTTCAACACCACGCGCTTCGTCGAGGCATCGATCGAACGGGTCGTCAGGACCTTTATCGAGGCGATCATCCTGGTGACCTCGGTGGTGTTCCTGTTCATGCAGAACCTGCGAGCGACGCTGATCCCGGTGATCGCCGTGCCGGTTTCGGTGATTGGCACTTTTGCCGGCATGTACGCGCTGGGGTTCTCGATCAACCTGCTGACGCTGTTCGGGCTGGTGCTGTCGATCGGCATCGTCGTCGACGACGCCATCGTCGTATTGGAGAACATCGAGCGCATCATGCGCACCGAGAAGAAATCGCCGCGCGACGCGGCGATCAAGGCGATGGACGAGGTCAGCGGGCCGGTGGTCGCGACCTCGCTTTCGCTGTGCGCGGTGTTCATTCCGGTTTCGTTTCTCGGCGGGCTTGCCGGCGAACTGTATCGCCAGTTCGCAGTGACGATCGCGGTGTCGGTGGTGATTTCGAGCATCGTGGCGCTGACGCTGACGCCGGCGCTGGCGGCGTTGATCCTGAAGCCGCAGCACCAGGAGCCGGCGCGGCCGTTCCGGATCTTCAACCGCGGCTTCGAATGGTTGACCGACAGATACGGCGCCGTGGTGGCGTTCTTCATGCGGCGGGTGGTGGTCTCGCTGGCCGTCGTCGGCGTGATGCTCGCTGCCACCGCGGTGCTGTTCAACACCGTGCCTGGCAGTCTGGTGCCGGAGGAGGACCAGGGGCGCGTGCTGATGGTGACGTCGCTGCCGCCGGCAGCGGCGCTCAGCCGGACCCGCGAGATCGGGCAGATCACAGCCAACGCCATCAAGGACATGCCCGAAGTATCAGGCGTGGTCACGATGTCGGGCTTCGACATCCTGTCGAGCGCGCAGAAGACCAATGCCGGCGTCTCCTTCATCACCCTGAAGGATTGGGCGGAGCGCACCACGCCGGAGTCGGATGCCCGGCAGTTCGCGCCGGCGCTGAGCCGGCTCAATGCCCTGTTCCGTGACGGCGTCGTGGTCGGCTTCAATCCGCCGGCGATCCAAGGCATCAGCACCACCGGCGGCTTCGAACTGTATCTGCAGAACCGTTCCGGCGTCGCGCTGCAGGAATTGGCCGACGCCGCCGACCGGGTGGTCGCCGAGGCCGCCAAGCGTCCCGAACTGGCCGGGGTGCGCTCGCAGTTCTCGACCTCGATTCCGCAATACCGGGTCGACGTCGATCGCGACAAGGCGAAGACGCTCGGGGTGCCGATCGACAGCATTTTCCAAACCATGCAGAGCGGGTTCGGCAGTCTCTACGTCAACGATTTCACGTTGTTCGGACGCACCTACCGCGTCAGCCTGTCGTCGGAATCCGACTTCCGTAGCGCGCCAGGCGACCTGCGGTTCATCTACGCCCGCTCGGAGACCGGCGCGATGATTCCGTTGGATGCGCTGGTCTCGGTGAAGCGCGTGCTCGGCCCGGATTCGGTCGATCGCTTCAACATCTTCCCCTCCGCTAAGATCCTCGGCAATCCGGCGCCGGGATTTTCATCAGGGCAGGCGCTGGCCGCGATGCGGGAGGTGGTCGGCAACACGCTCGGCTCCGACTATTCGATCGGCTGGACCGGCTCGGCCTATCAGGAAATCTCGACCGAGGGCACCGGCTATCAGGGATTTCTGTTCGGCCTGCTGATGGTTTTTCTGATCCTGGCCGCGCAATACGAGCGCTGGTCGCTGCCATTGGCGGTACTGACGGCGGTGCCGTTCGCGCTGTTCGGTGCCATCGTCGCAATCTGGCTGCGCGGGTTGGAGAACAACATCTATTTCCAGATCGGACTGGTGACGTTGATCGGCCTTTCCGCCAAGAACGCGATCCTGATCGTCGAATTCGCCGCGCGGCGACACCGCGATGGACTGTCGGTGATCGATGCGGCACTGGAAGCCGCGCGTCTGCGCTTTCGGCCCATCATCATGACGTCGCTGACGTTCATTCTCGGCGTGATGCCGCTGGCGATCGCGAGCGGCGCCGGCTCCGCCAGTCAGCACTCGATCGGCACCGGCGTGATCGGCGGCATGATCGCCGCCACCGCTCTCGCCATCATCTTTGTGCCGCTGTTCTTTCGCCTGCTGACCCGGAGCAGGCCGAAAGCGGAAGTGATTGCAACGACCGAGAGCAATCCGCCCACGACCATGTCATAATGACCTCCCCGTTGTGATGCTCGTGAAGTACGTATCTCGCTGCCATCGTTGGAGGCAGTTCAGACGAGCGCCGAGAGGCCGAGCAGAATGGCGACCAGCAGCAGTGCGCTCCCGCTCGCCGCCGATCCGGCGAGCCACGTCTCCACCGATTGCGCCGGCCAAGCCAACCCGGCGAGCAGGCGCGTCAGGTCGATCGCGGGTTGCGGAAGGTGCCAGGCTGTCCAGGCGCCGCCGACCCGGCGCACCAAGGCCTCGACAGGGCCAGCGATGTCGCCGACGGGCACGGCAACCCTGATCGGGCGCAACAAAGCCAGGCCGCCGATGACGACCGCCACCAGGATCGGCCACAGCGCATCCCAGATCACCGGGGAGGCGAACGCATAGGCGAGGGGACGTCCGGTCAAGATCGGGAACAATATCCAGGGCACGATCAGGGCAGCGGCCGCCGTCGCGGCGAACGGCACGATCAGGCCGGCTGATGCATGCGCTTCTGCGGCGGGCGGCCGTTGCGCGACGAGGAGCACCAGCGTCCGCAGCATCAGCAGCATGGTTCCGATCGCCGAGAGCGAGGCGAGGAGGCCGACCGGGCCGCTGCCGAGCGGGTCCTTGATGGCGAGTTTTGCAAGCGCGCCGCCGGTGAACGGCATGCCGGCGATTGCTGCGCCGAGAATTGTCGTTATGAGGAGCACCGGGATCGTCACTCGCTTGGAACCCGCCGCGGCGAGCACGCCGACGGCGAGGAACAGCGCGCCCTTGGCCAGCCCGTGATGGGTCGCGTAGAGCGCCGTGGCCATCGCGGTGTCGGCGACGCCGGCCCCGAACCCGGCGCCCAGCACCGCGACCATCAGCCCCATCTGGCTCATCGTCGAATAGGCCAGCACGGCTTTCGGCTGGCGCTGCGGCAAGCCGAGCAGGATTCCGCTCCAGGCGGTGACGAGGCCGAGCCAGACGAGCACGTCGGCCCAGGCCGGCAGAACGTCGACCGGCAGGAAGCGGATCAGGCCGATCAGTCCGGCCTTGACGATAACACCGCTCAGCACCGCGGAGGCGGGCACTGGCGCAGCCGAATGGGCGAGCGGCAGCCAGACGTGCAGCGGCACCAGCCCCGCCTTCAGGCCGAAGCCCATCAGCAAAGCGAGGATCGCGGCATCGCGCCACGGCGAGGCGGCGAGCGCGGCGCGCACATCGTCGATCATCAGGCTGTCGGCGGCGTTGGCGCCGAGCAGCAGACCGAGCAGCAGGCAGGTCTCGCCGAAGATCGCGAGCACGATATAGACCAGCCCGGCTCGCCACGCCGCCGCGCTGCGTTCGTGTACCACAAGGCCGTAGGCTGCTAGCGACAGTAATGCGAACGACAGATAGAAGGTCGCCGCGTCGGCGGCGACGAACGTTCCCGATGTGCCAGCCAGCGTCAGATTCCAGAACAGGCAGAACCGGACCTCGCCCTGTTTGCCACCGAGATAAGCGTAAGCGTAGAAGCCGGCGAGGGTCCACAGCAACGAGGCGAAGCCGAGAAACACCGCACCGAGCGGGTCAAGCCGGAAACTGACGCCGAGCAGCAGCCAAGGCAGACTGATCAGTTCGCCGGTGGGCGACACAAGGGCCGCGGCAAGTCCGGGCAGTGCCGCCAGCGGCAGCAGCGAGGTCGGCCGCCGCAGCAGCAGACCGAGTAGCGCCAGGGCCAGCGGCAGCGTCGGGGCCAGCGGCAGCAGGAGGTTGAAGGACTCGCTCATGGTCATGGGGTGTAATTCCGAGTGACGATGAGCGTCGACCAGCCGAGCGGGCTGAACGGCATTCCAGCGAACACGCCGGCTGCCACCACCGCCGCCGCGGTGACCAGGCCGGGGCCGATCAGCCAGGCCGGGCCTTCCCGGAAGGCGACCGCTGGCCGCGCATCGGCGGGCGGCGCCGCGAACCAGGCGCGGTACAGCAGCGGCAGGAAATAGGCGGCGTTGAGCAGGCTGGAGACGGCGAGTACCGCGAGCACCCAGTGCTGGCCTGCCTGCAGGCCGCCGATGCCGAGATACCATTTGCTGACGAAGCCCGCGAGCGGCGGCACGCCGATCATGCCGAGCGCCGCCACGCTGAACGCCGCCATGGTGAGCGGCATGCGCCGCCCGGCGCCGTCGAGATGCTCGATGCGGGTCGCACCGATCCGCTCGGCGAGCGCGCCGGCGCAGAAGAACAGCGTGATCTTCATCAGCCCCTGGTGGACGAGATGGACCACGCCACCGATGGTCGCGTAGGGACCGAACAATCCGGTGCCGAGCACGATGTAGGCGACCTGACTTACCGTCGAGTAGGCGAGCCGCCGTTTGATGTCATGCTGCTGCAGCGCGCGCAGCGAGCCGTAGACGATGGTCACCGCGGCGATGATCGCCAGCGGCAGCCCGACGCCCAGCTCATTGACCAGCGCGACGCCGTAGACGTCGTACACCACCCGGACGATGCCGAAGGCGCCGGCCTTCACCACCGCCACCGCATGCAGCAACGCGCTGACCGGCGCCGGCGCCACCATGGCGCTCGGCAGCCATCCGTGCAGCGGCACCAGCGCGGCCTTGACGCCGAGGCCCGCCACCATCAGCACGAAAGCGCCAGTGAGCACCAACGGATCGCCGGCCGAGAGGCTGCCGTGGCGGGAGAACTCGATCGGCCCGATCCCACCCTCGAGCCACAGGATGCCGGCGAGCAGCGCGGCGCTGCCGCTCATGGTGTAAGCGAGATAGCGGCGCCCGGCAGCGAGCGAGGCGCCGTCGCCCTTGTGGACGACCAGCGGCCAGGTCGACAGCGTCAGCAGTTCGTAGAACACGAAGAAGGTGATCAGCGACCCGGACAGTGCGACGCCGGTGGTGGCAGCGACGCACAGGCTGAAGAAACCGAAGAAGCGCGACAGATGCGGCCCGTCACCGAGATAGCTGATGGCGTAGACCGTGGTCAGCAGCCACAGGAAGGCGGACAAAGTGAGGAACAACAGCGCCAACGCGTCGACCCGGAGGATCAGCTCCAGCCCGGGAAGCAATGTGAGCGTCGCCTCATAAGTCTCGCCTTCGGCAACGCCGATGATCATCAGTACGGCGAGCCCGAGCTTGCTGATCGCCGCCACCAGATTGACGGCAGTGCGGGAGGTTTTGCTGGTCTCCGGTAGAAGGAAGATCACTGCGGCCGCGAGCAGCGAGGTGGCGAGTGTCAGTACCGGCAGCAGCGCGTTCACGACAGCCCCTCCACGGCGGCGCCCGGACGGCCGATCTGCAGCAGCCGATAGGGGCCGAGCGAGAGGATGCCGAGCAGCACGGACAAGGCCGCTAGGCCGAGCGCGATCGCCTGCCGTGATGGCGCGACCACGACGAGGCGGCCCGGCTGCTCCCGCTTGGCGAGCAGGCGCCCGAGCGGGCGAAACAGGTAGCCGGCGGCTAGCAAGCCACCGGCGATCATCACCACGCCCCACCACCATTGCCCGCTCGCAAAGGCGGCGCTGAGCAGGAGGTACTTGCCGATGAAGCCGCCGCTGGGCGGTAGCCCCATCAGCGACAACGCTGCGAGCCCGAATGCAAAGGCGGCGATCGGCAGGTGCTGCGCAAGTCCGTCGAGACGATCCATCCGGTCGTCGCCAGCCGCCTCGATCATGGCACCGGCGGCGAGGAACATCGCGCTCTTGGCGAGCGCGTGGGACAATGCGTGGAAGATGATGCCGGTCCAGGCGCCCGCAGTCCAGGGTTGTTGCTCCCCGGATCCGCCGGCGAGCGGAAACACCAGCAGCAGATAGCCGAGCTGCGCCACCGTCGAATAGGCGATCACCAGTTTCAAGCGGCGCTGGCGCAGCGCGAGCAGCGACCCGATCAAAATCCCGGCGGCACCGAGTGCGCCTAATCCTTGCGCTACGAATGGAGTTGCGATCGCCGGAGCGATTTCGAACCACAGCCGCAGCATGATGATGAAAGGCCCTTTGACGACCAGCGCCGACAGCAACGCGCTTGCCGGCGCCGGTGCCGAGGCATGCGCAGGCGGCAGCCAGCCGTGTAACGGGAATAGCGCGGCCTTCGCCATCAGCCCCGCCGTCATCAGCGCGACCGCGGTGAGCGTGGCGCCGTCCGTGCTGGCGGCTTGGGCGAGTAGGCGGATATCGAGTGTGCCGTGGACCAAATAGAGGATCGCCGTCCCCAGCAGATAGAGCAGTGAGCCGAGCAGGGCGAATAGCAGGTAGCGGATCGCGGCCGCGAGCGCCGCGGGCTTGCCGTCGAGCGCGACCATCGCCACCGCCGTCATGGTCAGCATTTCCAGCCCGACATAGAGGTTGAACAGATCGCCCGAGACCGCGATCGCGGCAAGCCCGCCGATCGTGCAGAACACCAATGGCCAGAACACGTAGCCGCGCCGGGTCTCGGTGCCGTCCGGCGCGGCGCCGAAGCTGGCGCGGGCAAACAGCATGACGCCTGCGCTGACCAGTGCGATCACCAGCAGGAACGCGCAGCCGAGGCCGTCGAGCCGAAGCGCGATGCCGAGCGGCGGCATCCAGCCGCCGACCGCGATCTCGATCACGCCATGGCGGGCGACCTGCGCGGTCGCGAGTGCAGCGACGGCAAGCCCGGCGAGCGCCATCGGGATGGCGACGCGGTGGGCATGGCGGCCGAGGAGGGAAGCGATCAACGCCGCCGCGAGCGGCAGCACGACGCTGATCGCGGCCCACGGCACCGCCGGGGCAACGAGGTCAACGAAGATCGCGGGCATCGCGGTTCTCCGCATCGCCCGGCGGGCGCGTCGTTGCCGTCTCCTCGTGGAGCCGGATCGCCAGGGCAACAGCGAGCGCCGTGCCGGCGAGGGCAACGACGATGCCGGTGATGATCATCGCTTGCGGCACCGGATCGACGGCAAGCGTCGGATGACGCGCCGCGAGGCTGCCGAAGTACAGGAAGACCCCGCTGCCGACCACGTTGAAGCCGAGGATGCGGCGGAGCAGGCCGGCGCCGGCGACAAGGCCGTAGAGGCCTATGCCCACCAAGGCAGCACCGCACAGGCCATAGAGCATGGGTGCGGTCATGCGAGCCGCCTCGGGCGTCCCATCACCAGCAGCGCCAGCGTGACTGCGATCGACAGTGTCAGCGCCGCCTCGATCGCGAGAATGATGGCTTTGGCCTGCGCCGCCGGAATCACGAGGAAGCCGCCGACGAACAGGCCGGCGCTGGCGACCGCGAGGAACAGCAGCGGTCCGACCGCGACGGCGAGCCGCAGCCGCAGCCGCGATACGGGCGGCGCGTCGACCAGCCCCGCCATGATGCCGAGCATCCACACCGCAGCCAGCACGGTGCCAGCCTGGAACGCGCCGCCCGGCGCATCGGCCCCGATCCAGACCAGATACACGCCGATCATCAGGCCGACAGGCGGCAACAGCCGGCCAAACGACGCCAGCACGCCGTCGATCCGAGCGTGCTCCTTCAGGCCGGGGCGGCCGCCCCAGAAAGGATCGGGGGTCAACGACCACACGCCAACCAGCGCCGCGAACAGCACGATGGTTTCGAGCAGGGTGTCGTAGCCGCGGAAGTCGAGCAGCACCGCCGTCACCGCATTGCCAACGCCGGTCGCGACCAGGTTTTCGCCGACCGGTCCGCGCAGCCCGGCGATCGCATCCGGCAGCGACAGCGACAGCAGGGCGAGCACGGAGGCGATGGCCGCACAGGGAAGCGCAGAACCGAGATGGCCCCTGTGGGGTGGTTGCGCCGCGGCTTCGCTCCGCTGCACGAGAAGCCCGGCGGCCCGCAGCAGCAGCACGCCGCTCAGGCCCGCCCCGATGGCGGCCTCGGCAAGTGCGACATCGACGGCGTCGAGCCGCACCCAGGCGATCGCGACGAACAGGCCGTAGACGATGAACAGCACGATGGCGGCGAACAGGTCGCGCGCCAACACGGCGGCGAGGCCGACACCGATGAGGAGGAGGCATAGTACGAGGTCGAAGACGAGCGGCGCCGTCATGGCCGGCGATCCTGCGACGGGCGCGCGACGAGGGCGGAGCGGGCGAAGAGCTGTGCGACGGTGGCGGCGGCGAGCATCGTCAGCAGCCAGACGACCAGCATCTTAACCGCCTTCCATGCATCGGGTGCCTGGAGCAGGAGGGCCACCGTGATGAAGCCGAGGCCCAGATTGTCGGCCTTGGTCAGGGCGTGCAGCCGGCTGTGAACATCCGGAAAGCGCAGCAGGCCGACGGTGCCGGCGACGAAGAACACGATTCCGGCGGCGAGCAGGGCGATGGTTGCTGCGTCGACAACCGAACCAATGTCGAGATCCCAGCTCATGGGGTTTCCTCCTCGGGATCGCCGACGCCGTCCGGACTGGCCGCTTTGACGAAGGCAACTGCCGCGAAGGCGGCGAGCAGCGCCAGGACCAGCGCGACATCGAGGATCGCAGGGCTGCCAGTAGCTACCGACAACAGCAGCAGGATCCCCACGCCCGCCGTGGCGGCTAGTTGGGCGCCCATCATGCGGTCGGGCCGGGTGGGGCCGCGCAGCACTCGCACCAGGCTCGCCGCAACGGTCAGCAACAGCGCGGCGGCCGTCATGAACAGCAGATCAGTCACGACGGCGGCCTCCCAGCGTCGTCCAGCGTGAGGCCGAGGCCGGCGCCGATCCGACGCTCCTCAGCGGCGATCGCCTCGTCGTGCGGCTGGTCGAGGTCGAGGCAATGCACGTACATCGCACGCCCGTCTTCGCCGGCCGCGAGTGTTCCGGGCATTAGGCTGAGTTCGCCGCCGAGCGCGGCGCGCGGCGCGCCGGAAGGCAGCCGCACCAAATACGCAAGCCAGCCGGGCGAGAGCGGCATGCGCGGATCGAATGCGCGGCGTGCCACGTCGATGCCGCCGCGCAGCGATCCGGCCAGGAAACCTGGGACGAGACCGACCAGCGTAACGAGCCGGACCCGGTGCGCTGCCGGCGGCAACAGGCGCAGGCTCAGCAGCGTTGCCGCTGCCACGGTCAGCAACCCGACGGGCCATGCCGCCGGATCGTTCGAAGTGAGCGCCACCCAGAGTGCACCGAGGAGCACGAAGCGTTTCAGGGCAATCATGAGTTTGGTCATGAGGGCGATCATGTTCGTCACCATGCGACATCGGGTCGCCGCAGCGATTTTGGGGCAGCACCGGCCACTTTGCGCCCGAATGCCGTTAGCCGAACGAGCCAAACGCACGGTTCCGCGGAAGGTTGCGCTTAGCGATTGGCAATGCGCCTGCCACCCGATCGTTGGAAAACCGGCCATGCCGGGCAAGGGGTGCAGATGTTCGAGAGTATCCGTCGCAACGTTCTGACCGGCCTGCTGACGATCGTGCCGCTCTGGATCACCGTGTTGGTAGTCGGGTTCGTACTTGAGCAGATCACCCGCCTGGGACGTCCACTGGTCCTTGGCCTGTCGCGCGGGATTCAACCCTACGCCCCCGATGCCGCCGACCTGCTGACCCGCGACTGGTTTCAGTCGCTGCTCGCGGCCGTCGTCGGTGTCGGATTCCTGTTTTCTATCGGCGCGGCCACGAACGTGGTAGTGGGGCGTCGCTACATCCGGATGCTCGATCGCCTGATCGAGCGGCTGCCGCTGGTCAAGACGATCTACGGGGCGACCCGCACGCTGATCGACTCTGTGCAACGCGGCCCGCAGGGAGGGAACGGCCAGCGGGTCGTACTCATTCCATTTCCGAACCCGAATATGCGGACTGTCGGTTTCGTCACGGCCGTGTTCGAGGCGATCGATACTGGCGAAGAACTCGCGGCAGTCTATGTGCCGACCGCGCCCAATCCGACGTCTGGCTATGTCGAAATCGTGCCGACCAAGCTATTGGTGTGGCTCGACTGGAGCGCCAATGACGCCACATCGTGGGTGAAAGAAACTCAATCAGCAGCGATGATGACGTGATCGGGTTCGAACGTCGCCGCAGCGGTCGAGCCTTCGACGAGTCCGAGATCCTCGACCTGATGACGCGGCACCACCGCGACGAGCGTCTTGCCTTTGCCGAGGTCGAGATGAACCTCCGAATGAACCTCTGCATCGATGCGTCGCACCACCGTGCCGCGAAACAGATTGCGCCGCAGCCGCGATGCGTCGGCCGGTGATACCAGACGCACGAACGGAGCTTTCACCAGCGCCAGCGCCTTTCGGCCGGGGGCGAGGTCGAGCTGTTCCGTGGCGGCATTGGTGATGATCGCGTGAATCGCGTGTTCGTCCGACACTTTGAGGACGACTTCGACGTCGACCGGCCATCGTCGAACGCTCACCACCTCGGTACGGAAGATGTTGCGCGCCGATATTTTGAATCCGGTCGCCCACAGCAGGGCGTCGCCGACGTCTTCGAGGCCTTCTGCGGCGATCAGCGAAGAGATCCTCGCCAGATGATCTTCGAGACGATGGAATGCGGTGATCAGCCGGCGGCCTTCTTCGGTCATCTCGGCGGCGCCGCCGACGCGACCGCTGGTCCGCGTCACGAACGCGGGCGTCGGCAGCAGGTTGTTGATGGCGTCGACGGCTTCCCACGCCGTCTTGTAGCTGATCCCCATCGCCTTCGCGGCCTTGCTGATGCTGCCGTGTTCGGCGACGGCCTCGAGCAGACGGATACGGTCGCGACCGACCAGGAGACGTCCCCCACTCCGAAGCTCGAGATATGCGTCGATCTTGTCGTCGGCCATCGCATGGTGTCGCGTGATTGGTTTGGGGGTGCCACCCTAGGCGATCGCGCTGCGAGGGGAAAGCGCGGCGCAGCGATGCGCAGCGCCCAGAACACCACTTCAGCGGCACGGCTTGTTGCGCAGGCCGAGTTCAGCTGCCGGTCGTGCCGCGTTGCGCCGCGAGCGAGTCGAACCAGTCGACGATCGCGTCCGGACTCACGGGCAACTCTGTCCAGTCGTCGCCCGCGAATTCGATCCAGCCCGGCAGCATCGATCGGTCCACCGCAACGAGAGCGGGAATGTCGCCGGCGACGGCGAGTCCGACTTCCTCGCGAATGCCTCGCCCGGCGATTTCCTCTTTCGCGAACCGTCCGAACAGAACGAGCTGCGGCCGGGTGGCGATCGCTTCAGCGAGCCGCACCTGCGCCATCGCGAGCCCGTCGGCGCTGAGGATGCACGAAGTCGATCCGGCGCCGAGATCCTGCGACAAGGCGATGGAGTCGCCCCGCACCACGTCATCGAGCCAAAGCGAGGCGCGGCCATTCGCGTGGGGCGAACCATAGCGGGGCACGAGGCCGGCGATTCGGGTCGCGGGACGGGCGAGGAGGCGGTCGCGGACCGCGCCGAGCGTCTGTTCGAGCGGATCGCCGGGGCGATACACCACCACGGCGAGAGGCAGCGGGCCAGCCGCTCGATTCCCCGCGCCGGTCTTGATCGCGCGGCCGCCATCGTCGTCGTGGTGATCAAGGCAGTGGTTTCGAGCATCGCAAGACATGCGTTACACCTTTGTCGTTGCAGGATGGGAAAGCGGGGATCGCGACACCACGCGCCGCCCCGAGGGGGTCACCTCGAGAGCCAGCTCGACTCCGTAGAGGCTGCGGAGACGAGCGGCGGTCAGAATATCGTCGACCGCGCCTGCGTCGAAGCGCTGCGCCGGGCCGATGACGGCGACGCGATCGGCGATGGCAAAAGCGTGCTCCGGTTCGTGGGTCGAGACCAGCAGCGCCAGTCCCCGCGATGCCAGGGCGCGGACCTGATCGAGCAGGGCCAGCCGGTTGCCAAGATCGAGGCTGGCGGTCGGTTCGTCCATCACGATGATGTCGGTGTCCTGGGCGAGCGCGCGCGCGATCAGCATCAATTGCCGCTGACCGCCCGAGATCCGATCGGCGGAGCGTTCGGCGATGCCGGCGATACCCAGTGTGTCGAGCGCGCGTCGGGCCGCGGCAACGTCGTCGCGGCTCGGCGTCTCGAACAATCCGAGCCGCGCGGTGCGGCCCATCACCACGATGTCGATCACCGTGTGGCTCGGATCGCCCTGGTAGGCCTGCGGGACGAACGCGATGTGGCGGGCGATTTGTTCGCGGCTCATTGTCGCGATGTCGCGGCCGCCGATCAGGATCTGGCCGCTCAGCGGCGGCAGCAGACCGAGGATCGTTTTGAACAGCGTGGTCTTGCCGACGCCGTTGGGGCCCATCAGGCAGGTCGTGCTGCTGCCCGACAGGTCGAGGTCGATGCCGCCGGCCAGCGCCAAACCGTCATAGCCGATCGTGACATTCCGCAAAGAGAGGCGGGGCGTCATTCGCGCCTCCACAACGCGCGCGCGCCGTGCCGGGTGATCAGCCACACGAACAGGCCGCCGCCGACCAGCGCCGTCAATACGCCGATCGGAATTTCGATGGGCGCAATGGTCCGCGCCAGCGTATCGACCACCACCATGAAGGACGCGCCGAGCAGGATCGACACCGGCAACAGCCGATCGAAACGCGGGCCGACCAGCAGGCGCGCCAGATGCGGCACCATCAGGCCGACCCAGCCGATCACCCCGGACACCGCGACGACGCTCGCGGTGATGAGCGTCGCGGCGGCGATCACCACCTGCCGGGTTCGTCGCGCGTCGACGCCGAGCGCGCGGGCGTCGTCGTCGCCGAGCGACAGCACGGCGATCCGCCAGCGCAGCAGGAACAGCGGGATCAGCCCGATGGCGACGGTCGGAACCACCACTGCGAGATCGTCGGGGCGGATGCTGGCGAGGCTGCCGAGCAGCCAGTAGGTGATCATCGGCAGTTGGGAGTAGGGATCGGCGATGATCTTGACCAGCGAGATCGCCGCCGCCGCCAGTGCGCCCACCACGATGCCGGCGAGAACCAGCATGAGAATGTCGCCGCGTTCGCGCAGCGACCAGGCCAGGGCGGAGACCAGCACGACCGTCAATGACCCGGTGACGAAGCCCATCAGTTCGATGACGGCAACCGGGAGGCCGAACAGGATTCCGATCACCGCGCCCAATCCGGCGCCGTGCGATACGCCGAGAATGTCGGGTGACACCAGCGGATTTCGGAACAGATTCTGATAGGCCGCGCCCGCAGCGGATAGCGCGGCCCCGACGCAGATCGCGGCGGCGATCCGCGGAAGACGAATCTGGAACAGCACGGTCGCGGTCTGGCCCTGGTCATGGTTGCCGGCCACCCGATCGAGGATGGTGGTCACAACTTCGCCTGGCGGAATCTGGTAAGGCCCGGTCCCTGCGGCGAGAATGACGACGAGAGTCAGCAGAACGGTGAGGCCGAGCGCGACCGGCGTGACCCGAAAATGCATCACGTTAGTGGCCGAGACCTTCGAGAAAATTCTCGATCTCTGCGTCGGGGAGGTCGACCTGATAGAACAGCCGATAGAAGCCACGCAGGTCGGCCTCGAGGTTTGTCCGTGCGCGGTCGGGATAGAGGGTATGGACCAGGAGCGGCAATCCGATCAGGCGATTGACCGACGGCGGCAGATCGATGGTGCCGAATGGCTGGTTCGGAAGCAGAAAGACGCGTCGGCTCCGCACAGCCGGGACGACTTGCCATTCGGGACGTTCCAGGATCATGCGCCGAACGGCGGGATCGATGGTGATGATCGTGTCCGGCGCCCATGCGATGACTTGCTCCGGCGAAACGCGTGCGAGGCCGCCCGCCTCGCGGACGCCTTCGACGACATTGACGGCTCCGACGCGTTCGATGATCTCGGTGTTGATCGACCCGCGGGATCCGGTTTCGAATCCGTCGAGGCCGCGGGCGAGGTAGATCCGGGGCCGCACCGCCGGCGGCACCGCCGCGACGGCGCGGTCGACCTCGGCGAAGATCGCTTCGCTGGCGCGGGCCAGGGCTTCGCCGCGTTCACTGACGCCCAGAATGTCGGCGAGCAGCCGCAGTGCTGCGGGCGTGTTCTCGAATCGCCCGTCGATCAGCAGATAGGGAATTCCGGTCTGCGCCTGGATGCGCTCGGCGATCGATCGGTAGGTGTCGCTGGTCGCGCCGAAATCGATGATCACGTCGGGCCGGCTCGCCATCAGGCGCTCCGTATTGATGGTGTCGCCGCGGCCGGTCAGCCGTCCGAGTTCTGGAAGTTCGCGCGTCGCCGGGAGCAGGAAGGGCTTGTCGATGTCGCGGGGCGTGCGGCCCCAGCCGATCATCTTTTCCGGCGCGACAACGTAGAGAAGCACGCCCGCCGGCGGGCCCGATGCGAAGACGCGATTGATGGTGTCGGGGACCTCGACGCGACGGCCGGCGGAATCGACGACGGTGCGAGCTTCCGCGGACGACGACGACGCGAGCAACTGGGCGAACAAGAGGAGGACGACCAGCACGATGCTGCGCCCTGCGAGACCGATCACGAGTGCGCCCCTCCCACCTGAAAGTCTCCAGGCTTGGGCAGTGCCATCGGTGTGAATTCAGAACGATCGGGCTTCAGATCGATCAGAGGCGTGCCGTCCAGGCAATCCAGCCCGCGGACCAGCAGACTGGCGCCGTCACGGCCATCGAGGCGGACGATCGAGGTTCCGATCGGGTTTGGGCGGATCGGTGAGCGAAGTGAAAAAGTGCCGCGCGTGACGCCGTCATTGCGGGGGCATTGCAGCAGAAGATCCCGCCGCGAACGATGCAACCAATAGAACACTTCGAGCATCGCGCCATCCGCAATGCCGGCGAGCGCCGGCAGCCAGGGGTCGAACATCTCGATGCGGCAAAGCGGTCCGTCGGCACGGCCGGCGCGCGGGCACCTGCCGAGCTCGGACCACGGCGTGTGAATCCGGCCGATGAAGACCAGCCCGGCATCGGTTTCGCCGGACCAGTCCGTGGCCACTTCGCCGTCTCTGATTTCGTTGTCCATGTTCATGCGTTGTCCAGTTCTCGTTCGCCGAGGCCGGTCCGTGCCCGAGCCTGAGGCAGAGATGTCGGATATGTAACCTCGAATTACATGATTGGAACTGTCGGTCAATGCGGTGGTCTGTCCCTTGAGAACCATCCATTGGACTTGGAGTAGTTGTTGTTCTGCCACAGTTGGGTCTGAATTCAGCCGCTGGCGGTTAAATATCGTGCAAAAGAGTACATTAACACCACTGTTTCCCGTAATGCGGGTCTCCAATCGGAATACACGCGGAATGACATTGTGTGGGAACTTTGCTTCGTTCGACAAGTAATTTCGGTAATTGATCTATATAAATAGGCGTGCCGCCGAAAGCTGAACCCGCGTCCTTCAGGTCGTGAGGGGCGCTTCAGGCAACCCGGACGTCGCCGCCAAAAAGACATTCGATCTTCCACCGAGGGCCCGCGCGCGGGCAGCGGTGGTTCTCGCTTCAACGCGCGTGAACTGGACAGAGGGGCACTATGAAACGGATAAGGCGCGTGACGATTCTGCTGGCGGGTGCCGCGACGGTCTCTTCGATCGCGGTGGCGCGGGCAGGGAATGAGGGGGCTTACGAACTCGGCATGATTCACGTGACCGCGCCGCCCGGCGATGGTTCGGAATTCGGCGAGTTCGGCGGCAGCACGATTTCCAACGCGCAGACCGAGACCTTCAACAAGAACACGCTCGACAAGGCCGTCGATCTGGTGCCCGGCGTGGTCGCCGCGCCGAGCGGCAACCAGCGCAACGAGACCAACATCTACATCCATGGCTTCGATCGCCTGCAGGTGCCGCTCTCGATCGACGGCGTGCGCATCTATCTGCCGGCCGACAATCGCCTGGATTTCTCACGCTTTCTCACCGACGACATCGCGCAGATCCAGATCGCCAAGGGGTACGTCTCCGTGCTCGACGGATCAGGCGGTCTCGGCGGCGCGATCAATCTCGTGACCAAGAAGCCCGTCAGGCCGTTCGAGGGCGAGTGGCGCAGCCAGGCCGAGTTCGGCAACAACGGCAAGTTCGACGGCTTCAAGAATTACGCGCGCGTCGGCTCCAGGCAGGACGACTACTACTTCCAGGCCAGCGGCACCTGGCGCAAGGTCGAAGGCTGGGAGCTGCCGTCGAGCTTCACGCCCACCGCCATCGAGAACGGCGGCCGCCGCGACTTCTCCGATTCGAAGGACTGGAGCGTCAACCTGAAGGCCGGCTGGACTCCGAACCCGACCGACGAGTATTCGATCAACTTCATCAAGCAGAACGGCTCGAAAAACGCGCCGTACAATGTCGAACCGACCGCGTCGCAAAAATACTGGTCGTGGCCCTATTGGAACGTGCAGATCCTGTCGGCCGCGACCAGGACGGAGATCGGCGACGATGCCTATATCAAGACCCGGACGTTCTGGGAGACCTTCGACAACGCGATCGACATGTGGGACAACGCGGCGCAGACGCAGCGATACTCCACCAGTGCGGCGCGGTCGATCTATCAGGACTGGGCGGTCGGCAACGCGCTGGAATTCGGCAAGGAGTTCGGGACTTTCGACACGCTCAAGCTCGCCACGCACGTTCGACGCGACAGCCACTCCGAATGGAGCGAACTGTTCACCGACCGCTACGGCCTGAATGCGACGACTTCACCGAAGAGTTCGTCCTGCGCCACCAGTATCACCTCGAGTTCGACCTGTTTCATCGAGCCCACCCAGACCTCGACCGAGGACACCTATTCGGTGGCCGCGGAAAACACCGTCCACATCACCCCCAGTGTCGACTGGGTGCAGGGCGTCGGTTATGATCTGCGGCATCTCAACAGGGCCGAGGATTACGTGCTCGGCCAGTACAAATCCGGCACCTACTATCAGCCTTACTGGGTCAACTATCAGCTGACCAATGATTCGGCCTTCAATTGGCAGTCGGCGGCGATCTGGCGCTATTCGGAAACGGCCAAATTGTTCCTGAACATCTCCGACCGGACCCGCTTTCCGACGTTGTTCGAGCGATACAGCTCCAGGTTCGGCACCGCGGCGTCGAACCCCGATCTGCGCCCGGAACGGGCGGTCAACTATCAGCTCGGATGGACCAATGCCTTTGCGCCAAAGAGCCAGGTTTCGGTTCTGGTCTACTATGCCGACGTCACCGACATGATCCAGTCGGTCGCGACGGGCAGGAGTTTCACCGATCCGATTTCCGGAAAAGTGTCCGCCATCACGCAAAACCAGAACGTCGGCGATGGCTACAGGTACGGCATCGACTTCGCCGTCGACTATGCCGTCAGCGCATCGTTGTTGCTGGGCGGCAACGTCTCCTACATTCGCAACGTCCTCACCAATCCGTCCGACCCGACCGTGCAGCAGACCGGCATCCCGACTGTGAAGGGGATGCTGTATGCGAGCTACAGTCCGATCGAATCGGTGACGCTCACGCCGAGCCTGCAATTCGCCGACGATCGCTGGTCGGCAAAGAACGAAGTGATCGCCAACAAGTCAGTCTCCAGTTACGTCAAGACCGGCAGCTACATGTTGGCGAACATGACGGCTGAATACCGGATGAGGGAGAATTTGACCTGGTCCGCGGGGGTGAAGAACATCTTCGATCAGGAATACGCGCTGGCATGGGGTTATCCCGACGCCGGGAGGACCTACTACATCGGGGCGAAGGCGACGTTCTGAGGGGGGCAAATTGAGTCGCGGCTTCCGCCTATGGTGGGAGCCTCGAACCCGACCGGGGCTTGGCGTTAGGCGATCGCGACGTGTCGGTCTTGCCGGCATGGATGCCGCTGACCGCGAGGCTGTAAATCCCGACGCGTTGGGCGGCAGCGTGCCCTCGGTGACACGCTCGCGAATGTAACAGATCGTCGTTTCAATTCGAGAGAGGTACTGCTTATGACCGAGGCTCCCAGCGCACGCACCAAAGTCAACCGCTATCGCTGGCTGGCGAAGTACGATGTAGATACTGTCTACGGAATTCTCGATGCCATGCCGCTTTGTCATGTCGCCTATGTCCATGAGGGCAAGCCGGTTGTCACGCCCACGCTGCAGTGGCGGGATGGGGATCGGATCTATTGGCACGGCGCTGCCGGCGGACGGATGATGAACACCACGCAGGGGCACGAAGTGTGCCTGTGCGTGTCGATCCTCGACGGGCTGGTGATGGCGCGCTCGGCATTCAACTTCAACGTCAACCACCGTTCCGTCATGGTGTTCGGCATCGCCCATCCGGTCACCGATCCGGACGAGAAATACAGGCAGCTCAAACGGTTCGTGGATGGCTTCGTCCCTGGACAATGGGACCGGTTGCGCCCGCCGACGCCCAACGAGCTCGGCGTGACGGCGCTGCATTCGATGTCGCTGACGGAGGCGTCTGCCAAGGTGCGCGCCGGGCCACCGGAAGACAATGATGACGACTACAATTTCGCAGTATGGGCGGGCACGCTACCGATCCAGCTCCAGATCGGCGCGCCGATTCCCGATCCGCGCAACCTGCCGGATGTCGAGATGCCGGCCGAAGTGCAAGATTTCAAAATCGGCTGATCGGTTCCCGGCGAGGTCGGCTGGCCATTGCATTCCGTGAGGTGTCGGCACCGCGGCTGGTACATTCCGGCGACGGTGCCGGCAGCGCGGGCAACCGCTGCCTAAGCCGCGAGCTTCGAGGCGACCACGAACCTTCCGGCTTCGATGCTCGCAGCGGCCCGCTGGACATGGTCGCCGTCTAAAGAGACGAGGGATAGTACATACCGGCCTGCTGACTTCCGCCGCTGGTCGCAATGCAAGGCCGAGTTATTCCTCCGGCACCGCTGGCCTATTTCTTGCTTAAAGCGCTATATAGATAGGAATATAACGAGGCAGATTCGTTGGACGCCCTGGTCATCGATCTCGACGTCGGCATGCCGGTCGAAGATTTTTCGCACTGTTTTACCGGCGAGTGCCGGGTGAACGTGCTGCCGATCCTCTACAAGCTCAATCAGGTCATCTCCGTCAGCGCCGATCTGGCGGAGCCGTTGCGTATCATTCTCGATATCATGCAACGAAACCTGAAGATGGTCCGCGGCGTCATCACGCTCTATGACCGGCGCTCCGAGACTATCTTCATCCACGAGAGCTTCGGCCTGACCGACGAAGAGAAAAGACGTGGAATCTACGCGCTGGGTGAGGGCATCACCGGCAAGGTGGTCGAGAGCGGCAAGGTGATCATCGTACCGCGGCTGGCCGAAAGCCCTGACTTCCTCGATCGCACCGGCGCGGAGCACAAACGGCAAAACACCGCATTCTTCTGCGTGCCGATCATGCTCGGCCAAAAGGTGCTGGGGACGATCGGCGCCGAGCGCGTCTACATGAATCGAAGCCTGTTGAAACAGGATGCCGAGTTCCTGGCGGCGATCGCCCTGATGATCGCGCCGGCTGTCGAACTGTACCTGATCGCGAATATCGACAAGGTCCGCCTCGAGAACGAGAACCATCGCCTGAAGGATGCACTCAAGGAGCGATACAAGCCGGCCAATATCATCGGCAGTTCCAAGCCGATGATGGAGGACGTCTATGATGTGATCGGCAAGGTGGCCTCGACTCGTGCCACCGTGCTGATTCTGGGCGAGAGCGGCGTCGGCAAGGAGCTGGTTGCCAATGCCATCCACTACAGCTCGGCGAGTGCCGAAGGGCCATTCGTCAAATTCAACTGCGCGGCAATTCCGGAAAACCTCGCCGAAAGCGAATTGTTCGGCCACGAAAAGGGCTCGTTCACCGGGGCATTCGCTACCCACAAGGGCAGTTTCGAACAGGCCGACGGCGGCACCATCTTCCTCGACGAAGTCGGCGAACTGAGCCCGTCGGTGCAGGCCAAGCTGTTGAGGGTGTTGCAGGAGCGGACCATCGAGCGGATCGGCAGCGGCAAGCCGATCAAGATCGATGTCCGCGTCATCGCCGCCACCAACCGCAATCTTGCCGAGCGGGTGGCGAGCGGCGAGTTTCGCGAGGACCTGTTCTATCGCCTCAACGTCGTGCCAATCACCGTCCCACCGCTGCGCGACCGCGGCAGCGACGTGATCCTGCTCGCCGACCACTTCGTCTGCCGCTCCAGCACGGCGAACGGAAAGACCATCAAACGGATCTCGACGCCGGCGCTCAACATGTTGATGAGCTACCATTGGCCCGGCAATGTGCGCGAACTCGAGAACGTGATCGAGCGGGCCGTGATCCTGTCCGACGACGACGTAATCCACGGCTACGATCTGCCGCCCTCGCTGCAGACGCCGAAGGAAAGCGGTACGCAGTTCGGGTTGAGCCTCGAGGAGAAGACGCGCGCGGTCGAGTACGAAATGATCGTCGAGGCGCTGAAGAACAGCAATGGCAATGTCGGCGAGGCCGCTGCGGAACTGGGCCTGACCCGTCGCATGCTCGGCATCCGGCTGGATCGCCACGGCATCAACTACAAGACGTTCCGCACGCCGGCTGCGCGCGGTCACGGCTGAGCCGGCCGCGCACGCGGCTCGTGCGCCTCTCCAGCTCCTTGCAAGATCATCATTGCGGATGCGCGCAGCTGCGCGACGACGCGGAATCGCCCGGCGGCGCTCCGGAATTGTCAGGGTCGGCGGCAGCCTCGCGACGCTCTCGATCGTATGCCGGCTGATTTGGGACGCCCAACAGCGTGCGACCGCACGCCTCTCTGCAATCTCGCCAAATTTACCGAAGCGGAAATTGCGGCCCGGAAATTGACGTTCAGGTACTTCGGCGAAGCGATGTTCGCACGCGAATTGCCGGAAACGAACTCTGTCGCAGCTGGATATCTCAGTCGGAAAGTCCGGTTCGGCAGACATATCAGCTCCTTGGAGCCGGAAATTGCCGCCGGCGTTGCATGGCTCCGGCGGCTGGCACACCGGTTGCTAATCAGGTGACGAAGGCGGTGGCACGCGGCTGTCGCGGTCTACTCACAGGAGCACTCACTATGACGCGCAAGATTGCGATCTACGGCAAGGGCGGCATCGGCAAATCGACGACGACCCAAAACACAGCGGCGGCGCTCGCTCATTTCCACGACAAGAACGTGTTCATCCATGGCTGCGATCCCAAGGCGGACTCCACCCGTCTGATCCTCGGCGGCCTGCCGCAGGCCACGGTGATGGACACGCTGCGTATCGAGGGCGCCGAGAAGGTCACGCTCGACAAGGTGGTCAAGGCTGGCTTCAAGGACATCCGCTGCGTCGAATCCGGCGGCCCCGAGCCGGGCGTCGGCTGTGCGGGTCGCGGCGTCATCACCGCCATCGATTTGATGGAAGAGAACGACGCCTACACCGAAGATCTCGATTTCGTGTTCTTCGACGTGCTCGGCGACGTGGTGTGCGGCGGCTTCGCGATGCCGATCCGGGACGGCAAGGCGCAGGAGGTCTACATCGTCGCGTCCGGCGAGATGATGGCGATCTATGCCGCCAACAACATCTGCAAAGGGCTGACCAAATACGCCAAGCAGAGCGGCGTCCGGCTCGGCGGCATCATCTGCAACAGCCGCAATGTCGACGGCGAAAAGGAATTCCTCGCAGAGTTCACGGCCGCCATCGGCACGAAGATGATCCACTTCGTGCCACGCGACAACATCGTGCAGAAGGCCGAGTTCAACAAGAAGACGGTGACCGAATTCCAGCCCGACGCCAACCAGGCGCTCGAATACTGCGAGCTGGGCCGCAAGATCATCGAAAACGATAACTTCGTGATTCCGAAGCCGCTGGCCATGGACGAACTCGAATCGATGGTCGTGAAATACGGCCTGATGGACTGAGCCCAACCCGCGCGCCGGCGTCACGGCGCGCTCCCCACCCTTTCCATGGAGCGAGGCCCATGCCCTACCACGAGTTCGAAGTCAGCAAGTGCATCCCCGAGCGCAAGCAGCACGCGGTCGTCAAGGGGCCGGGCGAGGATCTGACCTCCTGCCTGCCGAAGGGATATCTCAACACCATCCCCGGAACGATCTCCGAACGCGGCTGCGCCTATTGCGGCGCCAAGCACGTGATCGGCACGCCGATGAAGGATGTCATCCATCTCAGCCACGGACCGGTCGGCTGCACCTACGACACCTGGCAGACCAAGCGCTACATCAGCGACAACAACGACTTTCAGCTGAAATACACCTTCGCGTCCGACGTGAAGGAAAAGCACATCGTGTTCGGCGCCGAGAAGCTGTTGAAGCAGAACATGATCGAGGCGTTCAAGGCGTTCCCCGAGATCAAGCGGATGACCATCTACCAGACCTGCGCCACCGCGCTGATCGGTGACGACGTCGACGCCATCGCCGCCGAAGTGAAGGAGGAGATGCCCGACGTCGACATCTTCGTCTGCAACTCGCCGGGGTTCGCCGGTCCCAGCCAATCCGGCGGCCACCACAAGATCAACATCGCCTGGATCAACCAGAAAGTCGGCACGGTCGAGCCGAAGATCACGGGCGACTATGTCATCAACTATGTCGGCGAATACAATATCCAGGGCGACCAGGAGGTCATGCTCGATTATTTCAGGCGCATGGGCATCCAGGTGCTGTCGACCTTCACCGGCAACGGCTCCTATGACGATCTGCGCGCCATGCATGGCGCCCACCTCAACGTGCTGGAATGCGCGCGTTCGGCCGAATACATCTGCGACGAATTGCGGGTGCGCTACGGCATTCCGCGGCTCGACATCGACGGCTTCGGCCACAAGGCGCTCGGCGACAGCTTGCGCAAGATCGGGCTGTTCTTCGGCATCGAGGAGCGCGCCGAGGCGATCATCGCCGAGGAAACCGCGAAATGGGGGCCCGAACTCGCCTGGTACAAGGAACGTCTGCAGGGCAAGAAGGTGTGCCTGTGGCCGGGCGGCTCCAAGCTGTGGCACTGGGCGCATGCGATCCAGGAAGAGATGGGCGTCAAGGTCGTCTCGGTCTACACGAAATTCGGCCATCAGGGTGATATGGAGAAGGGCGTCTCGCGCTGCGGCGAGGGGGCTCTGGCGATCGATGACCCCAACGAACTCGAGAACCAGGAAGCGCTGCGCAACCTGAAGCCCGACGTCATCTTCACCGGCAAGCGGCCGGGCGAAGTCGCCAAGAAGATGCGCGTGCCCTATCTCAACGCCCACGCCTATCACAACGGCCCCTACAAGGGCTGGGAGGGCTGGGTGCGGTTTGCCCGCGACATCTACAACGCGGTCTATTCGCCGATCCACCAGTTGTCGGCGATCGACATCTCCAGGGACGACTACGCGACCGACAAGGGCTTCGTCACCAGGCGCATGCTGTCCGATGTCGATCTGTCCGACGAGGCCAAGGCGTCGCCGATCACGGGCTACACCGGCAAGTTTGATCCGATCGCCGCCATCCGAGCCAAGACCGACGCCGACTATCCGGTATTTCCGCGTCGAAGCGTTGCTGCAGCCGCCGAGTAAGGGAGGGACAAATGGCCAAGAAAGAGAAGAAGGACGTCGCGCGCGCCAGCTATCCGAAGCTCTACGACCACGATCCGCTCGCGGATGTGGACGCCGAGACCAGGACGAAGGTTTCCGAGCTGGAGAACTACATCATGAAGAACTGCCTCTGGCAGTTCAACTCGCGCGGCTGGGATCGGCGCAAGCAGAATGCCGGCATCCTCGGCAAGACCGCCCAGCTTCTCGTTGGCGAGGAGGTCGAAAACCCGACCCCGCTCGACAAATGCTACTGGGTCGACGCGGTTCTGCTCGCCCGGAATTTCACCGAGCGCTGTGGCTGGCTCGCCGACATGGGCAAGGACGAGATCCAAGCCCTGATCGCCAAGCTGCACGCCCGCATCGACTGGCTCACCATCGACGGCTCGCTCAATGAAGAGTTGACGGTCCAGAACTACTAAGGAACACCCCATGAATTGCGAAGTCAAAGCCAAGGACCGCGTCGGCACCATCAACCCGATCTTCACCTGCCAGCCGGCGGGCGCCCAGTTCGCCTCGATCGGCATCAAGGACTGCATCGGCATCGTCCATGGCGGGCAGGGCTGCGTGATGTTCGTCCGCCTGCTGATCTCCCAGCATCTCAAGGAGAGCTTCGAGATCGCCTCGTCTTCGGTGCACGAGGATGGCGCGGTGTTCGGCGCGCTCGACCGCGTCGAGACCGCCGTCGACGTGCTTCTGATGCGCTACCCGCATGTGAAGGTGGTGCCGATCATCACCACCTGCTCGACAGAAGTCATTGGTGACGACGTCGACGGCCTGATCAACAAGCTCGAGGAGGGGCTGCTCGCCGAGAAATACGCCGACCGCGAGGTGCATCTGCTCGCGATCCATTCGCCGAGCTTCGTCGGCTCCATGGTGTCTGGCTACGACGTCGCGGTGCGCGATTTCGTCAAGAAGTTCGCCAAGAAAGGCGAGCCGTCGGGCAGGATCAATCTGCTGACCGGTTGGGTGAATCCGGGTGACGTCAAGGAGCTCAAGCACCTCGTCTCGGAATTGGGCATCGAAGCCAACGTGCTGTTCGAGATCGAGGGTTTCGACAGCCCGCTGATGCCGGAGGGGGATGCGGTTTCGCACGGCAACACCACCATTGCCGATCTGGAGGCGACGGGGTCGGCGATCCACACTTTCGCGCTGAACCGCTACGAGGGCGGCAAGGCGGCGCAATATCTGGAGAAGAAGTTCAAGATCCCGTCCACCATCGGGCCGACGCCGATCGGCATCCGCAACACCGACGCACTGTTGAAGAAGCTCTCGCAGGTCACCGGCAAGCCGATCCCTTCGAGCCTCGTCAAGGAACGCGGCATCGCGCTCGACGCCATCAGCGACGTGGCGCACATGTTCCTCGCCGACAAGAAGGTCGCGATCTACGGCAACGCCGACCTCGTGATCGGTCTGGCCGAGTTCTGTCTCGATCTCGAGATGAAGCCGCAATTGCTGCTGCTCGGCGACGATAATTCCAACTATGCGAACGATCCCCGGATCAAGGCGCTGCAGGAGAACGTCGACTATCCGATGGAGATCGTCACCAACGCCGATTTCTGGGAGCTGGAGGACCGGATCAAGAACAAGGGCCTCGAGCTCGACCTGATCCTCGGTCATTCCAAGGGCCGCTTCATTTCAATCGATTACAATATTCCAATGGTGCGTGTGGGCTTCCCGACCTACGACCGCGCCGGGCTGTATCGCTATCCGGTGGTCGGCTATGGCGGCGCGACCTGGCTCGCCGAGCAGATGGCCAACGCGCTGTTCACCGACATGGAGCACAAGAAGAACAAGGAGTGGCTGCTCAACGTCTGGTGAAGCCGACAAGACGGTGGATGCGCACAAGGGTGTCGGACGCAGGCCACCGGGTCCGACACCCTCGAAACCGGACATCCTGTGAGAGGTCGTCATGAAAATCGCAGCCTATATCGACGGTCAGGACCAGTTGGTCAGCCTCTATCAGCCTGGGCAGTTTTGCATCTACGAGGGCAGCGGCGCCGACTGGACGATGGTGCAGACAACTGCGTTCACGCTCGACGAGTCGCTGTCGCTGGCCGCGATCAAGACCGCCTTGGCGTCGGCGGTTGCGAAGTTCGATGGTTGCGAGGTGCTGCTGTCCGGCGGCATCAAGGGGTTCCCTTACGCATATCTGCAGGAGGAATTCGGGTTTCGGATCTGGAAATCGGAGGGGCCGCTTGCCGAACAGCTGGCGGGCGTCGAGCAGCACGAGCGCGAACGGGCCGAACAGCAGCGTAGTTCGTCGGCGTGCGCTGTCGCGGCCGGCTGTGCCAGCGGCGCATGCGGGGGCGGGCGATCGCGGCGGGTGGCCGCGGCGCCGGCCGGTATCGCTGTCGAAAGTACGGCGATGGCGGCGGAAGATCTCGGTGGCGGACATCTTCGGATCGATCTGGTCGCGGCGATGCGTGCCGCCGCGAAGCTGAATTCGCGGCAGGTCCTGCTGCCGATCCTCGAAGGCGCGGCATTCGAGCGACTGGACATCATATGCGATCACTTGCCGAGATGGTTCGAGGCCAAGCTGGGCGAGATGAATCTGAAGGTCGACGTTGTGCCGCTGGAGGCGGGCCAGGGTATCAAGGCGATCGTGTCGAGCGGCGTGCGTTGCGGTTAGGAACAGGTGATATGGCAGAGCACAAGAAGCGGGAATCCATCCTGCATTTCGCCTATGGTGCCGACATGAATCCGCGCCAGATTGCGGAGCGCTGTTCCTGCGCCAGGGTCGTCGCCGTGGCGCGATTGCCGGACTACGCGTTGTCGTTCCACGGTCACTCCGCGACATGGGACGGTGGAGAGGAGGCGGCCGTGCCGAGACCTGGCGAAGACCTGTATGGCGTGGTCTATCGGCTGTCGCCGACCGACGCCGATCGTCTCGACGCAGCACAAGGCGTTCGGCTGAACGGGACCGGCAACTACTTCCATTACCCTGCCAAAGTGATCGGAACCGACGGCCGCCGGTTCGACGTCGTGCTCCACAAGCGAGACGTCTTGCGGGAAGTGTCCTGCCCGAGCCGGGGCTATCTCGATTTCATCGTTGCAGGTGCGGTGTTGCACGGTCTGCCGGAGGTCTATGTCGATCTGTTGCGGCAGACGAAGACGAGCGAGGCCCGCTACGCCGTCCCGCGGCGTCCCGCAGAATGTCTCCCCGTCCTCGCGGGGACCTCGTGCGCGTGTTGACGCGGAGATGGGCGACACAGCGAGACAAGGCCGTAGCGGGCGGAATGTGCGATGAACATGCTGAGCCGATCAGATGGCGCCATCTCCGATACCGAGGCCACAGAAACGACGCGCGCGCTCGGCGAAATTGCGAAGCTGCTGGCGAAACCGGGGTCGGCGGCGGAGCGTCTTGCGGACGTCAGCGCCGTCGTCAATCGGCTGATCGGCACCCCGCATCATGGCGCGCCCGTCGTCCCTCCACAGTCCAATGCCGCGGCATCGGATCGTAGCGAGGCACCCGGCTGCATCATTGGCGAAAGCCGTGCAATGCTGGCCGCCATGACGAAATTGGAGCGGGTCGCGCCGACGTCATTGTCCGTGCTGTTGCTGGGCGAAAGCGGTACCGGCAAGGGCCTGTTCGCAAGGTTGATTCACGATCGCTCGCCGCGACGGAGCGGTCGGTTTGTCCACGTCAATTGCGCGGCACTGCCGGAAAGCCTGCTCGAGAGCGAGTTGTTCGGGCACGAGAAGGGTGCCTTCACGGGTGCGATGACGCAGCGTAAGGGCCGCTTCGAGCTGGCCGATGGCGGCACCCTGTTCCTTGATGAGATCGGCGAAATTTCGCCGGTCTTCCAGGCCAAGCTGCTGCGCGTCCTGCAGGAACGGGAGTTCGAGCGCGTCGGCGGTGCGATGACCGTCCGGGTCGACGTCAGAATCATCGCCGCGACCAATTCGGACCTGGAGGCGGCCGTTGCTGCTGGACGATTCCGCAGCGATCTCTTTTTCCGCCTGAACATGGTTCCCATCAGGCTGCCGGCACTACGCGATCGGCGCGATCAGATTCCGTTGCTCGCGACGAGGATCCTTGGTCAGTTCAACCGAGAGAACGCTACCGAACTGACATTCGCACCGGAAGCCATCGCGGTCATGAGCGGTTGCTCGTTCCCGGGCAACGTGCGCGAGCTGGAGAACTGTATACGGCGCACGGCGATATTGGCAAAAGGTCCTGTCATCGGAGCCGGGGATCTCGCCTGCCGCGGCGAAGGTTGCACGACAGATCAGTTGCGCCGGGCGGTCGATCGTCACAGGCCACAGTCCGGCATCCGGGGTCGGATAGCCGTGGAAGAGCAGGGGGGGCCGCGCAGACCGGCTCGAAATCGAATTCTCGATCGCGATCGCCTTGTCGAAGCGATGCGCGATGTGGGCTGGTCACAGGCTAAGGCAGGTCGTCTGCTGGGGCTGACCTCCAGACAGGTGCGTTACGCGCTCCGGCGTCACGGCATCGAAGTGCCAAAGATATAGATCAGGGGTGTGGTCCAGCACGACGCAGCTTTTTCCAATCCTTGTGCCCGGTCGCCGGCCCATTCCTCAGCATCCTTCGGCGAAGGAAGGGTCTCATTGACATACTTTCCCTTTCGTCGAAATTGGACGCGCCAGGAGCTGATTTTAGTCTGGTGATGGTCGCCACGCGGGTGCGCTCCGTGTGCACGGAAGCGTCGAGAAACCGGAAAGAACTTCGCGTCATAGCGTAGAATGGAGTGCACATGATGCGACCTGACGACTTGAAGTTACTCAAAAAATGCAAATAAATCAATCACATAAGTTTGCCGTTGCACCTATGATGGAGTGGACCGATTCACGGTGCCGCGTGTTCCATCGGCTGCTGACGCGGCGCGCGCTGTTGTATACCGAGATGCTGACGGCAGCCGCGGTGATCCACGGCGACCGGGCGCGGCTGCTCGGTTTCGATGCGTCCGAACATCCGGTGGCGCTGCAGCTCGGCGGTTCCAGTCCGGCCGACCTCGCGACCGCGGCGCGGATCGGTGAAGACTTCGGCTATGACGAGATCAACCTCAATGTCGGCTGCCCGTCGGATCGGGTGAAGGAGGGCCGGTTCGGCGCCTGCCTGATGGCGGAGCCTGAACTGGTCGCGGACTGCGTCGCGGCGATGAAGCGCGCGGTGCGCATTCCGGTGACGGTGAAGTGCCGGATTGGGATCGACGATCAGGATCCGGAGGAGGCGCTCGATACGCTGGCGCGCAGCGTGGTCGCGGCCGGCGTCGATGCGCTGATCGTGCATGCCCGCAAGGCGTGGCTCAACGGTCTGTCGCCGAAGGAAAATCGCCACATCCCGCCGCTCGACTACGATCGCGTGTACCGGCTGAAGCGGGCGATGCCCGATCTGCCGGTCGTCATCAATGGCGGCATCGGCAGTATCGCCGAGGCGAAGCAGCATCTGGCGCATGTCGACGGCGTGATGCTCGGCCGCGCCGCGTATCAGGAGCCGTGGCGGCTGCTCGATGTCGATCCGGAATTGTTCGGCGAAGCCGCGCCCCACGCCACGATGAAGGACGCGCTCGAGGCGCTGATCCCGTTCATCGAGGACCAGCTCGCGCAGGGCGTGCGGCTGCATGCGTTCACCCGGCACGTCATCGGCGCGTATCAGGGCGTGCCCGGCGCGCGCGCGTTCCGACGCTATCTGTCGGAATTCGGCGTCAGGCCCGATGCCGATGCCAGCGTGCTGCGCAACGCGATGGTGGCGGTCCGCGACAAGGTCGCCGCCGAGGCGGCGTGAACGGCGATAAGTAGTTCGACGGCGTTTTGCTTGGGTGGGGTGGGCCGCGGGCACGGCGGATGAACTCTTCGCCACCCCACCCCGCTCGCTGACGCGAGCGACCCTCACCCTCCAGGGGAGGGTGATCCTCACGCTTCGTTGAGCTCCGCCACCACCCTGGCGAGCGTCTCGCGCACTTCGGCGCGATCGGCGGCGGTGGTGTCGATGAACAGCCGCATCCCGGGCAATTCCTTGCGAATGATCTCGGCCGGCGTAGCGGCCTTGAGGCCGCGTACCGCGTAGGAGCGGACCGGTTCGCCGAATCCCTTCACGGTCAGTGCCGGCCGCTCCTCCGCGTCGATGAATTCGTTCACCAGCGACCAGGTGACGTGGGAAATCAGGATCGAACCGGGCTCGCAGGCCTGTTCGAGCCGGGAGGTGAGGTTCACCTCGCCGCCGACGATGGTGTAGTCCATCCGGTCGGGGCTGCCGAAATTGCCGACGGTGCAATAGCCGGTGTTGATGCCGATCCGCACCCGGAACGGCCGCTGCGCGCCCGCAGCCATCCACTCGGTCTCCAGCTCCTTGAGCTTGGTCTGCATCTCGATCGCCATCGTCACGCAGGCGACGGCGTCGTCCTTGACGCCGCGGCTCTCCGGATCGCCGAAGAAGGCGAGCACGGCGTCGCCGACATATTTGTCGATGGTGGCGCCGTGCTTCAGCGCGATCTGCGCCATCTCGGCGAGATAGCGGTTGAGCATCGCCGTCAGGTCTTCGGATTCGAGCTTGTCGGTGGTGGCGGTGAAGTCGGCGATGTCCGACAGGAAGATCGTCAGCTTCTTGCGCTTCGAGGCGATCTCGGCGACCTGATGGCCGCTGAAGATCGAGGAGTAGACCTGCGGCGACAGATATTTCGACAGCGCCGCCGACAGGCCTTCGAGGCTGCGGGTGCGGGCTTCGAGTTCGGCGGTGCGCTGCTTCACCATCGAATCGAGGTACTCCTCGCGCGCCGCGACCTGACCGGCCATCCCGGTGAACACCCGCGCCAACTGCCCGAGTTCGTCGCGGCGGTCGGCGACGGCCGTGAGCATCGCGGGCTCGAAGGTCTGGGATTCCAGCGCCGTTGCGGCGCGGGTGATCTGGCGCAGCGGCGCGGATTGGTGCCGTGCGACGCCGATCGACAGTAGAATGCCGAGCAGCGCGATCGCGGACGCCGTCGCCGCGGCGATCTCGGCCTGACTCTGCACCGTCGCCCACACCCGGTTCATCGGCAGGCGGACCAAGGCGGCGCCGACGACCTCCTTCTTGTCGTTGTGAACCGGCGCGATCACGCTCAGGTTCTCCCGGGTCTCGATGTGCCGGGTCCGGCCGTCGGCGATCACCAGTCCGACCGGCCCCAGCTCCTGCTTGTTGGGGCCATCGTGCCGGTCCACACCGTAGACGCCCGGGCCCACGATCGCGTCGAGCTTGCGGTCGAACACCCACACCGCGTCGATGTCGCCGTCCGCCAGCAGGTTCTCCACGGTCCGCGGCAGCCCGACTTTCATCGTCAACATCTCGAGCAGTTTCGCGCTGCGCCCGACCTGAATGATCCTCGGCTTGTCGATGCCGCCCACGCCGACATATTTGAAATGCTGATTGTCGATCTCGCGCTTGCGCGCGTCCTGGTCGACTACCTTCCGCTTGCCGGTCAAAAGATCGTAGAACGCGAACGCCTGCGGCTGCACCTGCGGCGAAGGGCTGAAGGTGAAGTCGATTCCCGGCATGCTGTGCAGATAGGCATGGCCTTTGTCGTCGGTGATCCAGATTTCGTCCAACACGGTCGCGTCGGTGATGCTCTTCAGCCGGCGATTGATCTCGTCTGGCGTCGTGCCCGCGCGTTCGGCCGCCTCGACGAATTGCGCCAGAATGGTGCCTTGCGCGACCATCTCGTCGGCGATCATCGATTCCACCTCGGCCGGAATCGAGTTGGCGAGGCTGGCGCTGCGCGCCAGCAGCCGCGCGACCTTCTCGCCCGATGCTTCCGCCTCCGTGATGATGGCCTGGCGTGTCGTCCAGGTGAGTAGCGCGGCGGTGACGAGCGTCGCGCCGACCGTCAGCACGGTGACGAGCAGGATCAATCGCGTGGTGAATTTCATCGAACAACCCGTTGTTGCATGATCGTCTCCGAAACCCGGTCGTCCAGGCTTCGGATCATGCTCGGCCTCTCGCCCGATCAAATGCGCCCGCTCGGTCCACGCGCATTGCTGTCCATCAAACCGCCGACGACGACCAGCGATCGGCATCGGGGCAGCGAACGTCGAACGCGTGGTCCGGCGCATTCGATTCGAATGTCGACAGGCCCCGAAACGATCGGGGCCGGCGACCGGCGACTACGGATAGCCGTGCAGCCGCAACCGGTCGGCGCGAACCTCCCAGCTTTCCAGCCGGTCGAGGAAACTCATGCCGAGCAGGTTGGTCTTCATCTGGCCGCGCGGCACCACCAGCGCCGGCACCGAACGCTCCACCAGTTTGCCGATCGCGATGCTGTCGAGCGACAGCTTGGCGGCGCGGGTGCGCCCGCCGGCGGTTTCGACCTCGACGTCGAAATTCAGTAATTCGAGCGGCAGCCCGGCGGCCTTTGCGGTCTCATAAGTGAGGACGACCGAGGTCGCGCCGGTGTCGATCACCATCGGCGCGTTGACGCCGTTGACCTTGGCGCGCACGGCGAATTCGCCGCCGGTGCCGCGCGGGATCTGGACGACGCGGCCGTGCCCGGCGCCCGTCGTTGCGGTCGCGGCCGCGACGCCCTTCTTCAGCATCGTCGACATCGCATCGCCGGCCTCCGAGATGCGCTTCGGGTCGCCATAGGCGACCACCGCCCCCGCGGTCCCCAGCAGCACCGCGAGAACCAGCAGGATCCTGCTCACGGGGCACCCGTCAGCTGGCGCGGTCCGTGCGTGGCCTGGGCGGCTCCAGGCCGGCCTCGGCCATCCGCTGCGGCAATGCGTCCATGATGGCGAGGCGCTCGTCGCTGGCGAGCCGGTGCCAGCGCGCGATCTCGGGCAGGGTACGGCCGCAGCCGAAGCACAGGCCGGTTTGCGGATCGATCAGGCAGACCGCGATGCAGGGCGTTTCGATGCTCATGCCGGATCGTGAATGACATCGGGTGATGTTCGCAAGCCCTCATCGCTACAGCCCGGTGCCGGCGTTCATGATCGGCTTGCCGCGCGCGCGGCTGCGTTCGTCGATGTCGCCGAGGCTCGGCTGCAGCGGCGCCTCGTCGGCCATCGGCGCCAGCGCCGACATCACCCGCTCGGGCGGGAAGGTGACGATCACTTCGGTGCCGATCCGCAGCTTCGATTTCAGCGTGAAGGTGCCGCCGTGCATGTCGACCAGGCTCTTGGCGATCGGCAGGCCGAGGCCGGCGCCCTGTTCGGCGGATTTGATCGAATTGGAGCCCTGGCCGAACGAGGCCAGCACGACCGGGATCTCTTCCTCCGGGATGCCCGAGCCGGTGTCCTTGACGCTGAGATACTGGCCGCCCGACGCGGTCCAGCCGACCTTGAGCCAGATCTCGCCGCCCTGCGGCGTGAACTTGATCGAGTTCGACAGCAGGTTGAGCACGACCTGACGCACCGCGCGCTCGTCGCCCCAGATCCGCGGCATCCCCTGTTCGAACACTTCGTGGATGGTGATGCCGCGGCTGGAGGCGCGCAGCTTGAGCAGGTGATGACAATCCGTCACCACATGGACCAGCGAGATCGCTTCCTCGTTGAGTTCGTAGCGGCCGGCCTCGATCCGCGACAGATCGAGGATTTCGTTGATCAGGTTGAGCAGGTGGACGCCGGAATTGTGGATGTCCGCCGAGTATTCCTTGTACACCGGCACCGCATGCGCGCCGAAGATCTCGCTCTTCATCACTTCGGAAAAGCCGAGGATGGCGTTGAGCGGCGTGCGCAGCTCGTGGCTCATCTGCGCGAGGAAGCGCGACTTGGCGACATTGGCGGCCTCGGCGCGATGCCGCGCCTCGTCGGAGATCGCCTTGGCCTGTTCGAGCTCGCCGATCAGCGCGTCCTTCTCGGCGCGCGCTTCCAGCGTCGCCAGCGTCGTCGAATGCAGGCGATGCGCCAGCAGCGCGAAGTAACCTTCCGCCGCGACCGTGAGCGCCGCCAGCACGTAGCTGTCGAAGGTGCCGCCGAGCACGAAGTTCAGCGTAATCGCCGCGGTGACCGGGACGGTCGCCGCCAGCGCGGCGATCGGCAGGCTGGCCGCCAGCATGCTCGACACCGCCACCACCAGCAGCATCAGGAACATCAGCAGCGTGTTGGAGACCACGGTCAGCCCGAGCGGGTGGACCAGGATCGTGGTCCAGGCGAGGCCGTAGAGCAGGTCGAGCGCGACGAAGCGGCGTCGCCAGGTCCGTGTGCGGGCCGGTGTGGCGGGCTCCTGCAGGAAGCGGCTGCAGTTGCGGATCATGACGGCGTGGATGCACAGCATCCCGACCGTCCAGGCGCCGGCGGTGACCGGATCGAACCAGAACGCGAACAGGATGCCGGTGACCACCACCAGCAGCATGATGACGAAGGACGCCGACAGCCTTGTCTGCGCGAATTGCCTGACGAGTTCGTGGTCGAAGGCGGGGCGGGTGCCGCTGGTCGATGTCAGCCGGTCGCGCGCTTCGCGGACGCGTTGCGCTGCAGCGCGCCGGTTGCGTGCCGGCGCGACCACCGGGCTCTCAGCCGGAAGCTGGAAGACTTCGGGCTTTTCGGCGGACTCACTCATCACCAGCACAATTCCAGCGCAAAAACGCGCGCAGCTACATCAGCCTAGACATCGCTCATATCGTCGAGAGTAGCCTATGAGGGAATGATATTCCGGTTAACAGCTGGCTAATAATCGCGGTTATCGCCGCGTGAAAACCGCAATCCTCGGGCGAATCCGTAGACCCTGCGTCTCAACGTTCGAGCCGCGCCAGCAGGCTGGAGGTGTCCCAGCGGCGGCCGCCGAGCTTCTCGACTTCGGCATAGAAGGCGTCGACCAGTGCGGTGACCGGCAGGCTGGCGCCGTTGCGCCGGGATTCGGCGAGGCAGATCGACAGGTCCTTGCGCATCCATTCGACCGCGAAGCCGAAATCGTATTTGCCCTCGATCATGGTCTTGTGGCGGTTCTCCATCTGCCACGACTGCGCGGCGCCCTTGGAGATGGTGTCGATCACGGCGTTGACGTCGAGCCCCGCCTTCTTGGCGAAATGGATGCCTTCCGACAGCCCCTGCACCAGACCGGCGATGCAGATCTGGTTGACCATCTTGGTGAGCTGGCCGGAGCCCGCCGGGCCCAGCAGCTTGCACATCCGCGCATAGGCCGCGATCACCGGCTCGGCCTTCGCATAATCCGCGTCGCTGCCGCCGCACATCACCGTCAGCACGCCGTTCTCGGCGCCGGCCTGGCCGCCCGACACCGGCGCATCGATGAAGGCGAAGCCGGCCTTGGTCGCGGCGGCATCGAGCTCGCGCGCCACTTCGGCGGAGGCGGTGGTGTGGTCGACGAAAATCGCGCCCGCTCTCATCGCGGCGAACGCGCCGTCGGCGGCGGTGGTCACCGCGCGCAGATCGTTGTCGTTGCCGACGCAGGCCATGACGAAATCCTGATCCGTCGCCGCCTCGGCCGGCGTCGCCGCGATGCGGCCGCCGAACTGCTCGGCCCACGCCTTCGCCTTGGCCGAGGTGCGATTATAGACCGTGACCTCGTGGCCCCCCTTCTTGACGAGATGTCCGGCCATCGGAAAACCCATCACGCCGAGACCGAGGAAAGCGACTTTGGCCATGTCTGTACCCTTCAGGATTGCGCGGCCCGGCGGAGGCCGGCCGATGGACGTGGAGGATTGCATGCAGCCCCGGGACAGGCCGGCGGCGGCAGGTGCGCCAGCATAGGCTGCGACGCCCGACGGGCAAGGGCCGGCGCGGGGAATTGTCCGTCGATCCGATATCCGCAGTGCGGGTGACCCTCTTGCGGTGCAAAAGAGCGTTCGCTCGACTCGGCGACTGCTGTAGACCGGCCGCGACGACGAAGGCGAAAGCTGCGACGGCGGATTCCGACCTTGAACCGGGCGATGCCATGTGTTCGGTGGGGCCCAACCGGTGCGGCGCATTTCGGCGCGACGCATATCGCAGGAGATATCCATTGAGCGTGACGCAGCAACAGATTCGCGACAGCCTGGCCAAGGTGATGACGCCGCGCGGCGTCGCGCTGACGCAGGCCGACGTGCTGTCGGAAATCGCCGTGACTGACGGCAAGGTGTATTTCTCGATCAATGTCGACGCCGCCGAGGCGCGATCCTGGGAGAGCGTGCGGGCCGCGGCCGAGGCGGCGGCGCGCGCGGTTCCCGGCGTCACCAGCGCGCTCGCCGCGCTGACTGCGGAACGCCGCCCGGGTGCGGCGCAACCGGCACGATCGGGCGTCGCGCCGGCCGCGTCGCATCGGTCGGCGCCGGCCGGCGGCGCGCAGTCGCCGATGTCGAAGCAGGCCGAGATTCCCGGCGTACGCGCGGTGATCGCGGTGGCCTCCGGCAAGGGCGGCGTCGGCAAATCGACCACGGCGCTCAACCTGGCGCTGGGGCTGCGCGACCTCGGCCTGCGGGTCGGCTTGCTCGACGCCGATATCTACGGACCCTCGGTGCCGCGCCTGACCGGCATTCAGGAGAAGCCGCAGCTCGACGACAGCCGCCGGATGATTCCGATTCGTCGCTTCGGGCTGTCGATCATGTCGATCGGCTTCCTGGTCGACGAGGAAGCGCCGATGATCTGGCGCGGGCCGATGGTGATGTCGGCGATCACCCAGATGCTGCGCGACGTCGACTGGGGGCAGCTCGATCTGCTGGTCGTCGACATGCCGCCGGGGACCGGCGACGCCCAACTGACGCTGGCGCAGAACGTGCCGCTGAAAGGGGCAGTGATCGTTTCGACGCCACAGGACCTCGCGCTGATCGATGCGCGGCGCGGGCTGGCGATGTTCACCAAAGTGAACGTCCCGGTGCTCGGTATCATCGAGAACATGAGCTACTTCCTCTGCCCGGAATGCGGCACGCGGTCCGATATCTTCGGCCATGGCGGCGCGCGGCACGAGGCCGAACGGCTGGGCGTTGCGTTCCTCGGCGAGGTCCCGTTGCATATGGACATCCGCGCGACCTCCGATGCCGGCACGCCGGTGGTCGAGAGCGAACCGGACGGTCCGCATGCGGCGATCTATCGCGCGATCGCGGCGCAGGTGCGGGACCGCCTGAAAGCCGTCGCCGCGATCTGACGCCGGGGTCGCCGCGCTGCGGCAGCGGACCGCGCCCGGAGCCTGCGCCGCGGCCTTCGACTTTGGTTGAATTTCGAATATCAGCCCGACGTAGCGTTTCCGCCGCGGACCATCCGTGATAGAGACGCATCCACCAATCGGCTTCGTACCGGACATTCTTGACCGCGAAACGCAAGCCAAGGAATCCGGGAAACGCCGGCAACAAGGAGATGCCTTATGAAACGTCGTGACTTTCTGAAAGTATCAGCAACCGGCGCCGCGGTCGCGGCGGTGGCTTCGCCGGCGATTGCGCAGTCGTCCCCCGAGGTGAAGTGGCGGTTGACCTCGAGCTTCCCGAAGTCGCTCGACACCATCTATGGCGGCGCGGAGTATCTCTCCAAGCAGGTCGCCGAGATGACCGACAACAAGTTTCAGATTCAGGTGTTCGCCGCCGGCGAAGTGGTCCCCGGTCTGCAGGCGCTCGACGCCACCTCGAACGGCACCGTCGAGATGTGCCACACTGTGTCGTACTACTATGTCGGCAAGGACCCGACCTTCGCGGTGTTCGCCGCGGTCCCGTTCGGCCTCAACGCCCGCCAGCAGAATTCGTGGCTGTATCAGGGCGGCGGCAACGAGCTCGCCAACGAGTTCTACAAGAAGCACAACGTGGTCGGCTTCCCCTGCGGCAACACCGGCACCCAGATGGGCGGCTGGTTCCGCAAGGAGATCAAGACCGTCGCCGACATGAGCGGCCTGAAGATGCGGATCGGCGGCATCGCCGGTCAGGTGCTGCAGAAGGTCGGCGTGGTGCCGCAGCAGATCGCCGGCGGCGACATCTACCCGGCGCTGGAAAAGGGCACCATCGACGCCGCCGAATGGGTCGGGCCCTATGACGACGAGAAGCTCGGCTTCCAGAAGGTCGCGAAGTATTACTACTATCCGGGTTTCTGGGAAGGCGGCCCGACCGTGCACGCCTTCACCAATATCGAGAAGTTCAACGCGCTGCCGAAGAACTATCAGACGATCCTCGCCAACGCGGCGGTGAATACCAACACCTGGATGAACGCGCGCTACGACATGCTCAACCCGACCGCGCTGAAGCGGCTGGTGGCGAGCGGCACCCAGCTGCGTCCGTTCTCCAACGAAATCCTCGACGCCTGCCTCAAATCCACCAACGAGCTGTGGGGCGAGATCTCGGCGAAGAACCCCGACTTCAAGAAGGCGATCGACGCGATGCAGGCGTATCGCTCCGATCAGTATCTGTGGTGGCAGGTCGCCGAATACACCTACGACAGCTTCATGATCCGCTCCCGCACCCGCGGCTGATCAAACAAGCATCGCAACAAACAATCAGCCCGGCCTCCGCGAGGGGGCCGGGCTTTTTGTCGTGGAGCAATGCGGCCGTCAGTGGACCGCAGCGTCATCCTGAGGTGCATGCCGGGCAGCGCCCGGCGTGCCTCGAAGGATGAGCCGCAATGCCCGTCTCTCATCCTTCGAGGCTCGCTTCGCTCGCGCCTCAGGATGACGTCCGAACAACAGCCCGGCTAGAACTTCGGCGGGCCGAAATCGAGCTGCGGCGTTTCCATCTGCGGGATGTCGAATTCGATCTTCGAGGGATCGACCGTGCTGGCGATGCCCTTGTAGTGCATCACCATCGCCGGGAACGCGATCACCAGCGCGACCATGATCAGCTGGATCACGACGAACGGCACCGCACCCCAATAGATCTGCCCGGTGGTGATCGGCGCCATCCGCTTGCCGGTGATCCGGTCGATATAGGATTCCTTGGGCGCCACCGAGCGCAGATAGAACAGCGCGAATCCGAACGGCGGATGCATGAACGAGGTCTGCATGTTGACCGCGAGGATGATGCCGAACCAGATCAGGTCGATGCCGAGCTTCTCCGCCGCGGGGCCGAGCAGCGGGATGATGATGAAGGCGAGCTCGAAGAAGTCGAGGAAGAACGCCAGCACGAACACCAGGGCGTTGACGAAGACCAGGAAGCCGAGCTGCCCGCCGGGCAGCGAGGTCAGCAGCTCCTCGACCCAGCGATGGCCGTCGACGCCGTAGAAGGTCAGCGAGAACACCCGGGCGCCGACCAGGATCATCACCACGAAGGCCGACAGCTTGGCGGTCGCCTCGGTGGCCTGGCGGGTGAGGTCGAAGGTCAGCCGGCCTTTCATCAGCGCCAGAATCACCGCGCCCGCGGCGCCCATCG
The DNA here is from genome assembly GCF_052445935.1 of Rhodopseudomonas sp. NSM. Classification (NCBI taxonomy): domain Bacteria; kingdom Pseudomonadati; phylum Pseudomonadota; class Alphaproteobacteria; order Hyphomicrobiales; family Nitrobacteraceae; genus Rhodopseudomonas; species Rhodopseudomonas sp. NSM. The sequence continues at coordinate 546,423 of NZ_JBQTCH010000003.1, forward strand.
CGCCGCCCTCGGTCGGGGTCGCGACGCCGATGAAGATCGTGCCCAGCACCAGGAAGATCAGCCCGAGCGGCGGCACCATCACGAACACCACCTGCTCGGCGAGCTTCGACAGCAGCTTCAGGCGGAGCAGGCGGTTGAGCACGGCGATGACGAACGACAGCCCGACGGTCACCGACATCGTCAGCACGACGTAGTCCGCGCCGCCCTTCACATCGGTGTAGCGCATCGCCACGATGCCGATCGTGGTCGACAGCACCACGACCAGATACAGCGACAGGGTCATGGTGCGGATCACGCCGATGAACGGCCGGAACAGCACGGCGAGCAGCACCACGAACCAGAAGCCCTGCATCGCCATCGCGGGCAGGCCGATCTTGTCGAACGCCGGCATGCTCCAGCCGAATCCGTCGAGATGCACCGCGAAGAAATAGGCGGTCGCGGCCGCCGAGATCGCCGCCAGCGGCACGATCATCGGGTTCTGCAGGGTGTCGTGTTCGCGCAGGGTCTGCGCTTCCAGCGGCAGGCCGGGCGCCGCCTTCGGGGCGAACACCGTCACCAGGAAGATGTAGCCGGCATACAGCAGCGACAGCACGATGCCGGGAATGAACGCGCCTTCGTACATGTCGCCGACCGAGCGGCCGAGCTGGTCGGCCATCACGATCAGCACCAGCGACGGCGGAATGATCTGCGCCAGCGTGCCCGACGCGGCGATGACGCCGGTGGCGACGCGGCGGTCGTAGCCGTAGCGCAGCATGATCGGCAGCGAGATCAGGCCCATCGAGATCACCGAGGCGGCGACCACGCCGGTGGTGGCCGCGAGCAGCGCGCCGACGAACACCACCGCGTAGGCGATGCCGCCGCGTATCGAGCCGAACAACTGCCCGATGGTTTCGAGCAGGTCCTCGGCCATGCCGGATCTTTCCAGCACCAGCCCCATGAAGGTGAAGAACGGAATCGCCAGCAGCGTGTCGTTGTTCATCACGCCGTAGACGCGTTCGGGCAGCGCCTGCATGAAGTCGGGGCGGAACAGCCCGAGCTCGATGCCGATGAACGCGAACATCAGGCCGTTGGCGGCCAGCGAGAACGCGACCGGATAGCCGAGCAACAGGAAGATCACCAGGGAGCCGAACATGATCGGCGCCATGTAGTGGATAAAAATAGCGGTCATTCGAAACAGTCCCCCAACACAATGACCACTATTCGGCTCGAGGATTCTTCTCGCCGGCGATATGCATCACCAGCCTTTCGGCTTCGAGTTCCGCCGCATGCGCCGACCCCTGCAGCACGTTGCTGTCGGGGATCACCCCCGCCATCATCGCAGCGCGCTTGATGATTTCCGAGATGCCCTGAACGATCAGCAGAACGCAGGCGATCATGATCAGCGACTTCGCCGGCCATTGCGGCAGGCCGCCGGCGCTGAACGATTGTTCGTTCTGATGGTACGAGACCAGGAAGAACGGGATCGACCACCACAGCAGGATGATCGCGAACGGCATCAGGAAGAACACATGGCCGATCATGTCGATCCAGCCGCGGACTTTCAGCGGCAGGGAATGATTGATGATGTCGATCCGGATGTGTTCGTTCTTGAGAAGGGTCCAGGGCGAGCACAGCAGGAACACGACGCTGAACAGCACCCATTGCGCCTCGAGGAAGGAATTCGACGACATATCGAAGACCTTGCGGATGACCGCGTTGCCCGCCGAAATGATCACCGCGACGACGATCATCCACGACAACCAGCGCCCGATCAGCGTGTTGAAGGCGTCGATCTTCCTGCTCAGTCCCAGCAAGGCCTGCAACGCTCGGTCTCCTCCCGTTTCCGCCCGGTCTTCGTGATATGCGAAGTAGCTCTCACAGCCGGAGGCGCGAAGCGGGGGCACCATTTCAGCGCGCAACCGTGCCGTCAATTGGAAAATGGCATTCCAGTGATAGATCAAACGGTTGATACGCGGACGAGCTGATTAGCGGATTCGACGGAATCAGCCGCCGGTGACGCTCATATGCCGGCTGACGCTCGGTCGGTCGTGCTTGCGGTCGATGATGAAGTCGTGACCCTTGGGCTTGTGGCCGATGGCGCGATCAATCGCCGCGTTGAGCAGATCGTCGTCCGGCGAGGCACGGAGCGGGCGGCGCAGGTCGGATGCGTCTTCCTGGCCGAGGCAGGTGTGCAGCGTGCCGGTGCAGGTGATCCGCACCCGGTTGCAGGATTCGCAGAAATTGTGGGTGAGGGGGGTGATGAAACCGAGCCTGCCGCCGGTCTCCTCGACCCGGACGTAGCGGGCCGGTCCGCCGGTCGAGTCCGGCAAATCCGTCAAGGTGTAGTTGTTCGACAGCCGGGCGCGAACCAGCGACAGTGGCACGTACTGATCGATCCGGCCTTCGCCGACCTCGCCGAGCGGCATCACCTCGATCAGCGTCAGCCCCATGCCGAGCCCGTGGGCCCATTGCATCAGCGACGGGATCTCGTCCTCATTGGTCCCTTTCAGCGCCACCGCGTTGATCTTGACGGCGAGGCCGGCTGCGCGCGCGGCCTCGATTCCGGCCAGCACCCGATCGAGTTCGCCCCAGCGGGTGATCGCGCGGAACTTCGCCGGATCGAGGGTGTCGAGCGAGACGTTGATGCGCCGAACGCCGCAGTCGCGTAGTTCGGCGGCGAAGCGGGCGAGCTGCGAGCCGTTGGTGGTGAGGGTGAGTTCGTTGAGCGCGCCGGTTTCGAGATGGCGGGACAGCGCGCGCACCAGCGACATCATGTTGCGCCGGACCAGCGGCTCGCCGCCGGTCAGCCGGAGCTTGCGTACGCCCCGGGCAATGAACGCCGAGCACAGCCGGTCGAGTTCCTCCAGCGTGAGCAGATCGGCGCGCGGGAGGAAGGTCATGTCTTCGGACATGCAGTACGCGCAGCGAAAATCGCAGCGGTCGGTGATCGAGACCCTCAGATAATCGATCGTCCGGCCGAACGGATCGATCATTGTCGAAGCGCCGACGGTCGGCGGGGCGGTCAGGTCAGCATCGATCATACGGCGGCCCTGTCACAAGCGCCGCCGCGGCGGCAAGGAGCTCACCTTTATATCTATGCAGGATTACCGCCTGACACAATCGCGAGTCATGTTGCGTTGCAGTAGCTCAGCGCGGAGCGGCGGCCGGATCAGGGAACGGCGAGGACTCTGCCGCCGGCGCCGGCGCTGCTGCCGGCGCAGCAGCGGCGGGCTTCGGCTTCCTGATCCGCTTCGCAGGTTTGCGGACAGGTTTGATAGGCTGCAACTCGGCGATCACAGGGTTGGGAGTCGCTGCTGCCGTTGCGGATGTCGTGAAGTCGCCGGGCGTCACCACGACCTGAACCGGCACTGTGACCGGCTGGAACTTGTCCATGCTGAAGGTGACGCTGAAGTCAGCGGCCGCGACCGTGATCGAACACGGCGTCCTGCAGCTCTCGCCGCTGGAGGCAACCGCATTGGCTCCGGCGGGTGCGGATTCGAGCTGAACGGTGGCGGTCGGCGGCGCCGACTTGAACGCGTCGAGCGACAACGACGAACAGCCGGCGAGGCTCAGGCCCGCGGCAGCAACGACTACGAAACGGCGCATCTGGAATGTCCACCCTTGGTGCGGCTATCAGCCACAGGCCCCCGCGGACCATAATCGCCCGGAGGTGCGCTTGCAACCGGGTCGGGTGCAATCTTAAGTATTGGTTAACGATTGGCCGCGCGCCTATTGTGTAGGCTGATCAATCAGGTACCGCCGGACATTAAACCGGTGGCAGCAATCGCGCGACGGCATCCGGCAGGTCCCGCATGTGGCCGACCAGGACGTCAGGCTTGAGTTCCGCGATCGGAACCTCGGTATAGCCGAACTCTACCCCGATCACCGGAATTCCGGCGCGCCGAGCGACGCCGACGTCCGGACCGGCGTCGCCGACCATCACCGCCGAAGCCAGATGGCCACCGGCCCTGACGATGGTCTCGCGCAGGATCGCAGGGTCGGGCTTGGCGACGCCGAACGTGTCTGCGCCGCAGATCGCGGCGAAGCGGGAGCTCAGGCCGAGCTGGTCGAGCAGCAGCTTCGACAGCCATTCCAGCTTGTTGGTGCACACCGCGAACCGGTAGCCCTGGCCGGCGAGCACGTCGAGCGTCTGTTCCAGCCCCTCGAACGGCCGCGACTCGACAGCGATATTGGCCGCGTAATAGTCGATGAAATCGACCGCGAGGCGGTTGACGTCCTCCGGGCTGATGACGCGGCCGTCCAGCTCGAGTCCGCGCTCCAGCAGCCGACGCGCGCCTTGCCCGATCATGTTGCGGGCCGTTGCGAGCGGCACCGCGGGCATGCCTTCGCGGACCAGGATGTAATTGAGGGCGTTGATCAGGTCCGGCGCGGTGTCGATCAGCGTGCCGTCCAGGTCGAAGACAACGGTGCGGGATGTGCTCATGCGGCAAGCGCTAGCGGTCCCGGCGGATTTCCGCAACCATCCGATGCCGTGGAGGAGACGGAATCCACCCTGTTGTTATCCCGCAAACGTCGCTAGATATGCCGCGCTGCGCCGGGGACGGTCGGCTGGGAGCAGGGGTCGGTATCCGATGAACAAGGAAGATTTGAAGCGGCAGGCCGCAGCGCGCGCGCTGGACGAGGTCCGCAGCGGGATGAAACTCGGCCTCGGCACCGGCTCGACCGCAAAGCATTTCGTCGAGCTGCTGGGCGAAAAGGTCCGCGCCGGTCTCGATGTCATCGGCGTGCCGACCTCCGAGGTGACCCGGGCCGATGCCGAGCGCTGTGGTATTCCACTGACTACGCTCGACGAGATCGACCGGCTCGACCTGACGGTCGACGGCGCAGACGAGATCGATACCCGGCTCGAGCTGATCAAGGGCGGCGGCGGCGCGCTGCTGCGCGAGAAGATCGTCGCGGCCGCATCCGATCGCATGATCGTGATTGCCGACGAGACCAAATGGGTCGACTGCCTCGGCAAGTTTCCGCTGCCGGTGGAGGTGATTCCGTTCGGGCTGGCCGCGACCCGGCGCGCGATCGAACAGGCGTGCGTGAAAGTCGGCGCGTCCGGCCAATTGCAGCTTCGCAAAGGCAAGGACGGCCATGCTTTCGTCACCGATGGTGGCCACTGGATCGTCGATGCCCACCTCGGGCGGATCCCGGATGCTCCTCGCCTGGCCCATTTATTGTCCGAGATTCCGGGCGTAGTCGAGCATGGGTTGTTTATCGGCATCGCCGGCACCGTCGTGCTCGCGGGGACCGACGGAATTCGAACTGTCGAACGGGCGTAGCGCCAAATCCAGGAGAATTGGAAATGAAGTATCTGTCGAAAGCTCTGCCGGCCGTTGCGCTGGCGCTCGGCTTGGCGTTGTCGGCCGGCCACGCGCAGGCCCAGACCAAGCCTCCGACGCCGGCGGCGATCGCTGCGGCCAAGGAGATTCTGGAGCTGAAGCGCGCCAATACGATCTATGCCAGCGCGGTGCCGAACATCGTCCAGCGCACCATGGACACGCTGATGCAGACCAACCTGAACTATCAGCAGGACCTGAAGGAAGTCGCCATGGTGATCGCCAAGAATATGGCGGGCCGCGAGAAGGAAATCGGCGACGGCATGGCGAAGATCTACGCCCAGGATTTCACCGAGCAGGAGCTCAAGGACCTGGTGGTGTTCTACAAGACGCCGCTCGGGCAGAAGCTGCTGAACGAAGAGCCGAAGGCGATCCAGCAGAGCATGGCGTACATGCAGCAATGGGCGCAGACCTTCTCCGAGGAAGTCAACGGCCAGTTCCGTGCCGAGATGCGCAAGCGCGGCAAGGCGATCTGACCGGCCATTATCTCGTCATTGCGAGCGAAGCGAAGCAATCCAGAGGCCATGCCATGAGCCGGATTGCTTCGTCGCGGAGCCTTCACTCGGACGGCGCGATGCGCCGATCCGGGTGCTCCCCGCAATGACGGACTATTGCGTTCGAGCCACCATTCTCAGGGCGATTACGTCATGACCGACTTCGATACGGATCTGTTCGTCATCGGTGGCGGGTCCGGCGGCGTGCGCGCCGCCCGGATCGCCGCCGGCCATGGCGCCCGCGTCACCGTCGCCGAGGAATATCGCTTCGGTGGCACCTGCGTGATCCGCGGCTGCGTGCCCAAGAAGCTGATGGTCTACGCCTCCCACATCCACCAGGACATCCGCGACGCCGCGGGGTTCGGCTGGACGATTCCGCAGGCGCATTTCGACTGGCCGACGTTGATCGCCAACAAGGACAGGGAGATCGCGCGGCTCGAGGCGATCTACGCGACCAATGTCGAGAAGTCGGGCGCCCGCACCGTCAAGGCGCGCGCGGTGTTCGAGGACCCGCACACCGTGCGGCTGTCGACCGGCGAGACGGTTCGCGCCAGATACATCCTGATCGCGACCGGCGGCGCGCCCAACCACGGCACGATGATTCCCGGCATCGAGCACGTCATCTCGTCGAACGAAGTGTTTCATCTGCCGGAGCTGCCGAAACGGATCCTGATCCAGGGCGGCGGCTACATCGCGCTGGAATTCGCCTGCATCTTCGCCGGGCTCGGTTGCGACGTCACCGTCGTCTATCGCGGCGACAACATCCTGCGCGGCTTCGACGAGGACGTCCGCACCCATGTCCGTACCGAGATGGAGCGGGCGGGCATCAGCATTCTCACCGGCTGCACCGTGGCCCGGGTCGAGAAGCTCGGCGACGAATACACCTCGCATCTGTCGAGCGGCTCCAGCATCGCCTCGGATCAGGTGATGTTCGCGATCGGCCGGCATCCCAACGTCGCCAATCTCGGCCTGGAAAAGGCCAACATCGCGATCAATCCGGACAATGGCGGCATCGCCGTCAACGAGTACTGCCAGACCTCGGTGCCGCACATCTACGCGATCGGCGACGTCACCCATCGCACCAACCTCACGCCGGTGGCGATCCGCGAGGGCCACGCCTTCGCCGACACCGTGTTCGGCAATCGGCCCGCGCAGGTCGACTACACCAACATCCCGACCGCGGTGTTCTCGCAGCCGGAGGTCGGCACGGTCGGACTGACTGAGTCCCAGGCGCGCGCGCTGTACGACCGCGTCGATATCTACAAGACCGATTTCCGCCCGATGAAGGCGACGATGTCGGGCAGTCAGATCCGCACGCTGATGAAGCTGATCGTCGACGGCGACAGCGATCGCGTGCTCGGCTGCCACATCGTCGGCCCGGAGGCCGCCGAACTGGTCCAGCTGATCGCGATCGCGGTGAAGGTGAAGGCGACCAAGGTCGACTTCGATTCCACCATGGCGCTGCACCCGACCGCGGCCGAAGAACTGGTGACGATGCGGACGCCGACCGCCCGTCACGTCCGCCAAGCGGCCGAGTGAGCCCGCCCGGGTTTGCCCGTGGTTTGCCCCGGGTTTGCCGCAACCGTTGAAGGGAGGCGCCTGGAAGCAATTTCAGTAGTTTTCGCAACGGGTTGTCACGCTGCGCGGAAATCCGGCTGGCGGCCGGGGGGGAGCCTGTGTATAACGCGGCCTCCGCGAACATATATAGGGCGGCAGGTCCTCAGGAGTTGGTCTCATGTCCGAACGTTGGACACCCGATAGCTGGCGCAGCAAGCCGGTTCAGCAGATGCCGGACTACCCGGACGCCAAGGCGCTGGGCGATGTCGAGGCGCAGCTGTCGACCTTTCCGCCGCTGGTTTTTGCAGGCGAGGCCCGCAACCTGAAGAAGGCGCTGGCGAGCGTCGCCGCCGGCGAGGCTTTCCTGCTTCAGGGCGGCGATTGCGCCGAGAGCTTCGCCGAGCACGGCGCCAACAACATCCGCGACCTGTTCCGCGTCTTCCTGCAGATGGCGATCGTGCTGACCTATGCGGGCGCCTCGCCGGTGGTGAAGGTCGGCCGCATCGCCGGGCAGTTCGCCAAGCCGCGCTCGGCCCCGGTCGAGAAGCGCGACGGCGTCGAACTGCCGAGCTATCGCGGCGACATCGTCAACGACATCGGCTTCACCGAGCTCGCGCGCGTGCCCGATCCGCGCCGGCAGCTCGAGGCGTATCGGCAGTCGGCGGCGACGCTCAACCTGCTGCGCGCCTTCGCCAAAGGCGGCTACGCCAGCGTCGAGAACGTGCATCGCTGGATGCTGCAGTCGGTCAGCGACAGTCCGCAATCGAAGGCCTATGCCGATCTCGCCGATCGGGTGTCCGGCGCGCTGGATTTCATGCGTGCCTGCGGCCTGACCTTCGCGGTCGACAGTTCGCTCGGCACCACGGACTTCTACACCAGCCACGAAGCGCTGCTGCTCGGCTACGAGCAGGCGATGACTCGCGTCGACTCCACGACGGGCGACTGGTACGCGACCTCCGGCCACATGCTGTGGATCGGCGACCGCACCCGCCAGCTCGACCACGCTCATGTCGAATACTTCCGCGGCATCAAGAATCCGATCGGCCTGAAATGCGGCCCGTCGCTGAAGACCGACGAGTTGCTCAAGCTGATCGACGTGCTCAACCCCGAGAACGAAGCCGGCCGGCTGACGCTGATCGGCCGGTTCGGCCATGAGAAGATCGGCGATCACCTGCCGGCGATGATCCGCGCCGTGCAGCGCGAGGGCCGCAACGTGGTGTGGTCGTGCGATCCGATGCACGGCAACACCATCACCTCGAACTCCGGCTACAAGACCCGGCCGTTCGACCGCATCCTCTCCGAGGTGCGCTCGTTCTTCACCATCCACACCGCGGAAGGCACCCATGCCGGCGGCGTGCATCTGGAGATGACCGGGCAGAACGTCACCGAATGCATCGGCGGCGCGCGCGCGATCACCGACGAGGACCTCAACAACCGCTATCACACCGCCTGCGATCCGCGTCTCAACGCCGAGCAGTCGATCGACATGGCGTTCCTGATCGCGGACCTGCTGAAGCAGGGCCGCGCCGGCAAGGTCAGCCCGCTGCCGGTGGCAGCGGGGCTCTGATGTGCTGAGGTTCTGGCGCGCCACGATCAATTCGTGGCGCGGGCTCAAATTCGCGATCCGCTCCGAGCAGGCGATCCGCGAGGAACTGGTTGCGCTCGTCCTCGCCGTTCCTGCCGCCTGGCTGATCGGCACAACGCCGTCCCGCCGCGTCGAACTCATCGCCGTGGTCGCTCTGGTGATCGTGGTCGAACTGCTCAACACCGCGATCGAGAAGCTCGCCGATCGCCTCACCACCGAGCACGACCCGCAGATCGGGCGGGTCAAGGACATGGGCTCCGCGGCGGTCGGGGTCGCCCTCGCAATTGCCGGGATGGTCTGGCTGTTCGCGCTCGGCGAGCGCATGGGGCTGTTCTAGTTCCCGCGATTGCGAAGCGGGCAGCGGGCGGCTAAATCTCGATTATGACCCAGACAGCCGCCCGTTTCACGATCTCGCTCGCCCAGCTCAACCCGACGGTCGGCGACATCACCGGCAACGCCGCGATGGCGCGCACGGCGCGCGCGCAGGCCGCGGCCGAGCATGCCGACGTCATCGTTTTTCCGGAGCTGTTCATTTCCGGCTATCCGCCGGAAGATCTGGTGCTGAAGCCGGCGTTCCAGGCGGCCTGTCGGGCTGCGGTCGAGGAGTTGGCGCGCGAGACCGCCGATGGCGGGCCGGCGGTGCTGATCGGTTCGCCCTGGGTCGACGGCGGCAAACTGTACAACGCCTGCGCCTTGCTCGACGGCGGCCGCATCGCGGCGATCCGCTTCAAGGTCAATCTGCCGAACTACGGCGTGTTCGACGAGAAGCGCGTGTTCGCACGCGGCCCGGTGGCGGGTCCGGTGACGATCCGCGGCGTCCGCGTCGGCGTGCCGATCTGCGAGGACACCTGGCTGGAGGAATCCGAGGACTACGAGAACGTCGTCGAATGTCTCGCCGAGACCGGCGCCGAGATCCTGATCGTGCCGAACGGTTCGCCCTATGCGCGCGGCAAGGGCGACCTGCGGCTGTCGGTGCAGGTCGCGCGCGTCACCGAGAGCGATCTGCCGCTGGTCTATCTCAACCAGGTCGGCGGCCAGGACGAACTGGTGTTCGACGGCGCATCCTTTGCGCTCAACGCCGACCGCTCGCTCGCCGCGCAACTACCCGCCTTCGCCGAGTGCATCACCACGCTGCACTGGCACAAGGGCGCTTCCGGCTGGCGCTGCGATGGCGCGGTGGCGCCGGTGCCGGACGGCGACGAGGGCGACTATGCCGCCTGCGTGCTGGGGCTACGCGACTACGTCCGCAAGAACGGTTTCCCCGGCGTGCTGCTCGGCATTTCGGGCGGCATCGATTCGGCGCTGTGCGCCGCGATCGCCGTCGATGCGCTCGGCGCCGACAAGGTCCGCGGCGTGATGCTGCCGTTCCGCTACACCGCGCAGATCTCGCTCGACGATGCCGGCAGGCTCGCGAGCGCGCTGGGCTTCGGCTACGAGGTGTTGCCGATTGCGGCCGCGGTCAACGGCTTCGAGGAGATTCTGGCGAAGCCGTTCGAAGGCCTCGAACGCGACATCACCGAGGAGAATCTGCAGGCGCGCACCCGCGGCACGCTGTTGATGGCGATCTCCAACAAGACCGGCGCGATGGTCGTCACCACTGGTAACAAGTCGGAAATGAGCGTCGGCTACGCCACGCTGTATGGCGACATGAACGGCGGCTTCAACCCGATCAAGGACATCTACAAGACGCAGGTGTTCAGGCTCTGCAGCCTGCGCAACCGCTGGAAGCCGGACGGCGCGCGCGGCCCCGACGGCGAGGTGATCCCCGAAAGCATCATCGTCCGCCCGCCGACCGCGGAGCTGCGCGAAGACCAGACCGACCAGGATTCGCTGCCGCCCTACGAGGTGCTCGACGGCATCCTCGAGCGGCTGGTCGAACGCGAGCAGCCGCTGGCGTCGATCGTCGCCGAAGGCTTCGACAAGGACACCGTGGTCCGTATCGACCGCCTCCTGAACATCGCCGAATACAAGCGCCGTCAGGCTGCGCCCGGCGTGAAAGTCACGCGCAAAAATTTCGGCCGCGACCGCCGCTACCCGATCACCAACCGTTTTCGCGACAGGGCCGAGGCGCTGGCCGAGCCGGACGAGTCGCTGGTGATGCGGGCAGGGCGGGCGTCGAGCGAGGCGTTCGAGGGGTAGTAATGAGTTTGGCAAACCGGTCTAGTTGAACGCATCGAAGGGCCAATGATCGCGCCGGTTCTGAGATTCGCTCCGCGAAGGTGTCAGAAGCACGAGAGGCGTAGCGGAGGCGACGCGTGTTAGACAATTCTGGACAGAAGCAGTTTCTCGCGCATTTCGCCGTCCAGGGAACGGAGCATGCCGGAGTCCTCAATCTCGACGGCATGAATACCAAGCTCGATATTTTTTCGAAGGATTTCCTTCATCTTAAGGATGAGGAGATGAATTGTGTGCGCGGCGTGTCCAAGGAAGGCTTCAGCATCTCCGCCATTTATTGCGTGCCGCTCACTATCTCAGGTAGCCACATGACGCTGCAGCCCAATTATGTGGTAATAGGTGCGCATCATCTCGAACCTGAAGCAGACGTTGTTACATCTATCTCGTTTACGTTCACCGAGGCCAATCATCTCTTCTACGAACTCGGCACTTTTGGCCACATCGTTCGCAGGCACCGGTTCTCATTTGGGCAGTTGCGAGAAATCTTGCGCGGAGTAAGGCGTGCACCCAAGCATCGGCGCCGTGGTGGACGCATTGACCTTTATTATCGATGGGATCGGGGGGCGATAATCGAATCCTGTTGTAAGGTAGGTATCATAACGATCTGGAACGCGACGAGTGAACGTTCTCCGTCGTCAGATGGTTTTGAGGTGCGGAATCGCGCGAGGGTTACGGTCTCCTTCATTTCGCCTTGTAATCTTGAAGCCGCTCTGCGTTCGGTTTGGCAGATCATGTCACTATTCGAACTCGTGACGCAGTCATGCCAGAATGTCGAAGACGTGACGCTCGAACACAAGGACGCGCCAGAGCACTCCTATTTAGATCTGCGATTCATTCACCGCGAGTCTGAGGAAGTGAAGAGTGTGATGCCAACGGATGTCCTCGTCAACGGCGGTCTGCATGAGGAAGAATTTAAGACGGTCCTCACTCAATGGATGGATGCCGAACAGCCCCGTGGCGCCGCTCGCCAGCGCTTCATCGATGGTTTTCGTCGCAATTTCCGCTATCGGACCGAACGCCTCATCGGTGCGGCAAACGCTTTCGATCTGCTACCAGCATCTGACTTTACGAAAGCGGGGGCGCTGCCCGACGAGGTCGAGCTTTTGCTGGAAAAATTCGAGACTCAGGTGAGGACGGCCTCGAAAACAAGCGCAAATGTACAGGAGTACAGAGAGCGGATTCTGAACAATCTCAGCTTGGTGCGGAGTCTCAATCTCCGATCAAAGGTGCTGCAGCGCTGGGCCACGGTCCCTTCCTGCATCTCATCGCTCGTTCCAGAAATGCCGGAAGCCATCGCGCATAGTATTCGCGCGCGTAACTTTTTTGTTCATGGTAGCCCTACGCCCATGGCAACCGAATCGGTCTACGAGCTTTCGTCCTTCTTCACCGATACACTGGAATTCGTCTTCGGTGTTTCCGAATTGTGCAGCTGCGGATGGAACGCAGAACGCTGGCTCAATGAGCGGTACTCACTCAGTCGATACAAATGGTACATTAGTAATTTTTCCGGATCTATCAATCGCCTGGAAGCGGCCATTGCGAAGCACAAGACATTGAAAACGATGTGACAAGGCAGAAGGGCAAGCTAGCTCGCAAGGCCATGGGACGAGCGCGAGTTTGTTCGCTGCAGTTTGAGAGCCGTTGCCTCAAGTTGGTCAGCAAGTAGCCCGGATGAAGCGTCCCGCAATCCGGGTCTCTGGATCGACCATGCCGCTCCCGGATTTCGCTGCGCTTCATCCTCGCTGCGGGCTCTCTTTAGCCCGCCTCCGCCCGATCCTCGATCCTCAGCGAGGCACATGGGCGAACGCCTTGTCGCGCGTAACCAGGGTTGCGTCCGTCGCCGCGGCGTGGGCAGCGATCATCATGTCGAGGGGCGCGAGCGTCACGCCTTTGGCTTCGCACGCAGCCCGGATGTCGCCGTAGAGCTTGGTCACGTCGTGGTCTCAAGGCAGTACGTCGACACGGAGCCGGAACTGGCTGGCGAGATCAAGCTCGAGATCGAGCCGGAGCTTGCTCCTGCGCTAGACCGGATCGCGATCCTGCGATGGCCCACTCCGGTCGGCCGGGCTCATGAAATCGTCGGGCACCTGATCCTGATCGTAGAGTGCGATCAGACCGTCCCAGGAATCCGGCTTGCGGGACAGGATGACGTCGCCGGTTCTGGGATCGCGGTGCACGTAGACTTCGCTGCCCTCGAAGCTGAGCTCGGCCGGGAGCCTGACGAACTGGCCGCGGCCGGTGGTGACAATCTTGGCGGTCCGAGATGTCATGGCGGCCTCCATGTCGTGAAATGCATCAGCATGGATATCACGAATTGGCGTTCGCTCGAAGGCTGGTCGCCCGTGCAACGCATCCCGCATCTATGCGCTTGTCCCTTTCGCCGCCACCCGGTTTGATAGGCGCACCGCTACCGGGCAGTGCCGCCGTCGTCCCGCGTCCGGCACGCCACGCCTTCGATCACAGCGAGCCGCGAATGCCGATCCACGATCCTGCCGTCACGCTTCCCGATCTGGCGCGCCGCGCCACGCCCGCGGCGTTCGCCGAGGCCGCGATGCTCTCGCTGCGGCCGTTGTTCGGGGCGACCCGCGCGGTGCTGTCCGACCGGCAGCGCGGGCGGCCCGGCGAGATGCACTTCGTCAACTGGCCGTCCTGGTGCCAGGCGCATTATTGCGCCGAGGTGAGGGCGCGCGATCCGATCCGGCTCTGGCTGGACGGCGCCGAGGGCTGCGACGATCACCGCGTGGCCCGGCTGTCAGATCTGTCGCCGGATGCGCCTGCCGCCCTGCCGCCCGGCGAGCCGCTGCTCGCCGAGAGCGGCGCCGGCTTCGTGCTGACCCTGGCGCTCCGCCAGCAGAGCCGCATCGTCGGCGCCTTCAGCCTGGTGCGCGACGCCGGCCGCGGCGATTTCGACGAGCGCGACCGCGCGCTGGCGCTGTCGCTGCTGCCGCTGCTGGAAATGGCGTATCACGCCGCGACTGCGCGCGTCGCGACGGAGGAAGCGCCGCCCGGCGACGACCCGCTGCGCGCGCTGACTCCGCGCGAACGCGAAGTCGCCGCGCTGGCCGCGGCCGGCCATCCGAACAAGTCGATCGCGCGGCTGCTCGATGCCAGCCCGTGGACGATCAAGAACCACATGCGCGCGGTGCTGACCAAGACCGGCATGCGCAACCGCACCGAACTCAGCGCGCTGCTCGCATCGCAGCGCGGGCGGAGCGCCCGCGTCAGCTAGCAACCGCGACTAATCAAATCCTCGGCCGCCTTCAGCCCCGACCAATGCGCCTGACCGACGGTGCTGTTGGTGAGGTAGTCGCCGCAGAATGCGACGCGCGGCATCGGCCCGAGATCCAAAAACCGGCGCAGGCCGCCGATATAGCCCTTCGGCCGCTTGCAGATCGCGTCCGGTTGGCGCGAGATGAAGCTGTCGATCACGCGCGTCTCGGCCAGTTGCGGCAGGGCGTCGACGACGTCGCCCCAGGCGATGGTCAGCAGGTCCGCGGTGCTGGCGTCGGCGTGCTGCCGGCAGCCAAAATCCTTCCATTGCGAATGCGCGAAGGTGGTGCCGTTGCCCATATCGGTGAAGCGCAGATTGCCGGTGCGGCGGAAGCCGTCGGCGGCGGGCAGCACGTAGGTGTCCAACAGATCCCCTTTGGGGCGGTCGAGCAGATAGTACACGATGTGATGGCCGGCGTAGTCGACGCTGTCGAAGAACGCCCGGCGCTCCGCGTCCAGCGCCGGCATCAGCGCCGACACCTTGTTGCCGGGCACCGCCACGATCACGGCGTCGCCCCGCACGGTCTCGGTGCCTCCCTCGAAAGCGGCGTCGACCGCGACGCCGGAGCCTTCGGTGCGGATTTCGGTGGCGTGGCGGCCGAGCCGGAGATCGACCTGCGGGTCCGCTTCCAACTGACGGCCGAGCTCCCAGGTGATCCGCCCGGCGCCGCGCTCCTTGAAGCTCCAGATCCGGTCGCCCGACCACGACAATCGGCCGGCCGTGCTCCACGCCGTCCAGGCGAGCGAGTAGTCGTCCTCGCCATAGCCGCAGAACATCGCCACGCAGGGCTCGAGGAAGTAATCGACGAAGGTCGGCGAGTAGCGCCGGAAGTACTCGCAGGCGTTGACGTCGTCGAGCGCCACGGCGCTGGTGATGTCGCGCGGATCGCCGGCGACGGCGATCTGGGCGAGCTTCGGCAGCGTCGCCAGCAATCGTGCCTTCTCGATCAGCGGGATGAACGGGTGCTTGGCGGCGCTGATCAGATCGAACGCGCCGAAGCCGACGTTCTGCTGGCGCTTCACCAGGACGTTCCAGCGATGCGCCGCAGTCAGATCGGCGATGCCGTCCGGCTGATCGATGTCGAGCTTGCGGGCGAGGTCGGTGAGATTGGTCTCGGCGCCCAGAAAGGCGAACGCCCCGGTGACCGCCCAGACGCCGTGCCACAGCACGGAGCGGCAGCGTCCGCCGGGTTCGGTGTCCTGTTCGAGGAGCACGACCTCGTGGCCGTCCTCCCGCAACCGATAGGCCGCGCCCATTCCGGCGATGCCGCCGCCGACCACAATGACTCGCATCGACCATCTCCGTTCGTGTCGGCGAAGCGGGGAAAATAGGATGGTCGACGCGCCGCCGGCTATGGCCCGGATGGGCTATGCGGGTTGGGCGAGGGCGGTGCCGCCGGGGTCGCCGTCGGCATAGCGGTATCTGGAGACTGTTATCGGCGCCCAGGATGCATCGCCGGCGCGCAAACGCCGTCGCCACATTTCGCCCTCGGTTTGTCACAGGTTTGCTGCAAGCAAATCGGCGCTGCGCGCGCCTCCGCTGAGCGCTTACCGCGCCGGGATGAAGGTCGGGCCGACCGAACGGATCGTGCCCGGATCGGACGAACTCGTGGTGGCCGGTGGTTTGGCGTCGCCATTCGCCGGCGTGGCCGGGGGGGCGGCGGCATTGCCCTTGCGCGCGGCGGCGCGCTGCGCCGGCGGCAGCGCCATCCGCTTGGCGCTCTCCTCGGTGACGATGATGTCGCCGTGTTCGCGCGCAGAGGTGTCGTCGACGCCTTTCAGCGCGTCGGCCCAGCTCTGGTTCGCGGCCTTGCACGCGCACGCCGGGTTGAATTCCTGACGATAGCGGAAGGCGGCCGGCAGCGAGGTATAGGGCTGGCCGTTGATCGACACCGCGGAGTTCATGTCCTGGCCGGGATTGCGATAGGCGTAGAGCGCCGCGTCGGATGCCGGGCACAGGCTCTTGCAGGTCTTCTCGTCGTCGGCGAAGCGTCCCGGAACGGTGGCGAAGGAGATCGGGAAGTAGTAGCCGTCGCAGGTACGGACGCAGACCGTTCGGAACGTGCCGGAATCGGTGTTGAAATCCGGCAGCGGCGCGCCGGGGGCGTTCGGCGAGTTGCCGCGGAACAGATTGTCGAGGAAATTGCCGCTGCCTTGCTGCGCGGCCGCGGCGTATTGCGGGCCGCAATTGTTCTGCGCCAGCGCCATCAGCACCGAGCGGCGCTGATTGTCGCGGTCGCCGCCGCCGGGGCCGCCGGTGCGCAGCCGCTCGAGGCCCGAGGTCATCTGGTCGAGATTGCCGCGCATCTGCTGGATCTGGTTGTTGACCGGGCCGCATTGCGCCGACTGGCCGTTGAACAGCGAGAAGAAACCGGAGCTGTCGCAGCCCATCCGCTTGGCCTGCATGGTGACGCGGTCGAGCTCGCCCTGCTGGCGGTTGACGGCGTCCTCGTAGCGGCGGATCTGCTCGGCGCGCGCCGGATCTGCGCCGCCGCGGTCGATCGAGGCGAGTTGCGCTTCGAGACGCGGGCAGACCGGATTGACCGCGCCCTGCTGTGCCCCGCCGGGGGGCGGATAGCCCTGCTGCGCATTGGCGCCGGAACCGAGCGCGGCCATGACCAACAGCGCTGCGGCGAACGGCACTGCGCCGGCCGGCAAGCGGCGGCGGAAGCACTTCGCGGTCTCGAACAATTCCGGCATTCAGGGATTCCGAGCGGATGGTGAGATCGGCGATCCGCCGAACCGTCTCAGCAAACCCGCGCGATCGAATCCGCCGGGCAATCCGTTGAAACCGCGACGGTAAAGCACCTCTTAACGGCTTCTCGCGGCATCGTCACGTCGTTTCCGGGGCGTCTCTGTGGCGGAGCCACAGGCGATTTCGCGCAGCCTAACGCCGGCAGGTGATGGCGACATATTCGTCGCAGCCGCCCCGCGTGCAGCCGATGCCGGCGGTCTTCGGCACGGCGCCGGTGATCTCGTCGGGATCGACCCGACGAAAGGCGGTCGCCTGGACGAAATCCCGCTCCTTGCAATAAGCCAGCGCCGCATGGGCGCCGCATCGCTCGCTCTTGGCCAGGCACTGGTCGACGCCGTTGCCGTCCGGCTGGTTGGCGATGATGAAGACGCGGCTGTCGGCCGAGGCGGCAGAAGCCGGGAGCAGCACCAGGCAGGCAACAAGGGCTGGAATCAGTTTCATGGGACACCAGTGGACCAGAGCAGCGGCCTCCGACCGATAGCCGACAAAGGGTAAAGATTGGTTAACCATGGGCGGGAACCCGGCCGGCGCGGAGCCGGGGAAGGGCTCCCATCGGAAATCGGTCGGTCCCGTTCCCTTAGGGCATTCGACGGGCTTGACGCCGTTCCGGCGGCTGGCCATGGTGCGCCGATGAACGGTCTTTTCTCGATTTGTGGCATCTGCCGCGAGATTACGAGCTAGCTCAACGCTGGCTGAGGCCGTCTTTTCTCTCATGAGATCACTGGACGCCCGGCCGCAGGGGACGGGAATCCATGGCTTTGCGCCTCTACGATACGCTGACCAAGGAGAAGCGCGACTTCGCGCCGATCGATCCGCACAACGTGCGGATGTATGTCTGCGGGCCGACGGTCTACGACTTCGCCCATATCGGCAATGCCCGACCCGTCATCGTATTCGACGTGCTGTTCCGGCTGCTGCGGCATCTAGCGAAGCAGGGGACTTGGGATGGTGGCAAGGGTGAAACCCAAGTCACCTACGTCCGCAACATCACGGACGTCGACGATAAGATCAACGACCGCGCCGCGCGCGACTATCCCGGCCTGCCGCTGAACGAGGCGATCCGCAAGGTCACCGAGCAGACCGAAAAGCAATTCCACGACGACGTCGATGCGCTCGGCTGCCTGCGGCCGACCGTCGAGCCGCGCGCCACCGAACACATCGGCGAGATGCAGACGATCATCGACCGGCTGGTCGCCGGCGGCTTCGCCTATGTCGCCGCGGACCACGTGCTGTTCTCGCCGGCGGCGATGAACGCTGCGAACAGCGTGCTGCCGCGCTACGGCGCGCTCGCCAACCGCTCGCTCGACGAGATGATCGCCGGCGCCCGCGTCGACGTCGCCCCCTACAAGCGCGACGTCACCGACTTCGTGCTGTGGAAGCCGTCGAAACCCGGCGAGCCGTCCTGGCCGTCGCCGGCCGGCATCGCCACGCAGGGACGGCCGGGCTGGCACATCGAATGCTCCGCGATGTCGTGGAAGCATCTCGGCGAGACCTTCGACATCCACGGCGGCGGCATCGATCTGGTGTTTCCGCATCACGAAAACGAAGTCGCGCAGTCCTGCTGCGCCTTCCACACCGACCGCATGGCCCAGACCTGGATGCACAACGGCTTCCTGCAGGTCGAAGGCGAGAAGATGTCGAAGAGTTTGGGGAATTTCGTCACGATCCGGGAGTTGCTGGAGACGGACAAATTCGGGGGGCGGAAGTGGGACGGCGCTACGCTACGTCTCGCGATGTTGAAGACGCATTATCGGCAGCCGATCGATTGGACCGCAGATGCATTGCAAGAGGCGGAGAGGGCGATCTTCGATTGGTCGGACTTCATCAAGGACGCCACGCCGGCGGCTTGCGACGACGTCATCGCGGCGCTGACGGATGACCTGAATACGCCCAAGATGATCGCAGAGCTGCACGCGCTGAGACGTGCGGGCAGGGCGGATGAATTGTGCGGCGCCATGCAGTTGCTCGGCATCGCGCAGGTGGTCCGCGCTCCGGTCGATCTGGACGCCGCTGCGAAGTCCTTGATCGAGGCCCGCACAGCCGCCCGTGCCCGCAAAGACTTCAAGGAATCCGACCGCATCCGCGACGAACTCGCCGCGATGGGCGTGGTGCTGAAGGACGGCAAGGACGCCGACGGCAAGCCGGTGACGACGTGGGAGATCGCGCGATGAGCGGTGCCGCGTCGCTGCGTCATCCTGAGGTGCGCGCGCTGTTGCGCGCGCCTCGAAGGATGGGCGACCGGCACGGCGTCGGCCCCGCTGTGCCCGGAAGGTCATCCTTCGAGGCTCGCCCGCCGCGCTGGCGCGCCGCGCACCTCAGGATGACGGCTGTGGCCATCTGCAATCAGCCAACGAGGATCATCCAATGACCGATCAGAAGCCGATTTCGCGCCCCGACACGCCGTTTCCGAAGCACTGGCTGTACTACATCGCGATCAAGATCGCGCTGCTCGCGGGCGCGACGGCGCTGGTGTTGAAGCTCTACAATTTCTGGTGAGTGATGAATACGAATCCCAAACCGGCGCTGCGGCCGTATCTGCCCGAGGATGCCCAGATCGCGGCTGCGATCTTCGTGGCCTCGATCGAGCAGCTCACGTCCGACGACTACAGCGAGGCGCAGCAGGAAGCCTGGGTCTCGGCGGCCGACGACGAGGAAAAATTCGCCGCAAAGCTCGCGTCGCAGCTCACGCTGATCGCGACGCTGGGAGGCGCGCCGGTGGGCTTCGCGTCGCTCGAGGGGGCCGGTCATATCGACATGCTGTTCGTGCATCCGGATTTCGTCGGCCAGCGCGTCGGTGCGACGCTGATCGACGCGCTGGAAAAGCTCGCCGGCGCCCGCGGCGCGCAGGCGCTGACGGTCGACGCCAGCGACAACGCCGCCGAATTCTTCGCCAAGCGCGGCTATGTCGCCACGCAGCGCAACACCGTCACGATCAACGGCGAATGGCTCGCCAACACCTCGATGAAAAAGACGCTCGCGGACCCCGCGGCGCCGGGAGCAGACCAATGAGTCGGGAACGGCTGTATCTCTACGACACCACGCTACGCGACGGCGCGCAGACCAACGGCGTCGACTTCACGCTGCACGACAAGCGGCTGATCGCCGGCCTGCTCGACGACCTCGGCATCGATTATGTCGAGGGCGGCTATCCCGGCGCCAACCCGCTCGACACCGAATTCTTCGCCACCGAGCAGAAGCTCGAGCGCGCGACCTTCGCCGCCTTCGGCATGACGCGGCGGCCGGGCCGATCGGCCTCGAACGATCCGGGCATCGCGCTGCTGCTGGACGCCAAGGCGGATGCAATCTGCTACGTCGCGAAATCGAGCGAGTATCAGGTCCGCGTCGCGCTCGAGACCACCAATGAGGAGAACATCGCCTCGATCCGCGACAGCGTCGCGATCGCCAAGGCCGCCAGCCGTGAAGTGCTGGTCGATTGCGAGCACTTCTTCGACGGCTACAAGGCGAATCCTGCATTTGCGCTGGACTGCGCCAAGGCGGCCTACGAGTCCGGCGCGCGCTGGGTGGTGCTGTGCGACACCAATGGCGGCACCATGCCCGACGAGGTCGAGGCGATCGTCGGCGAGGTGGTGAAGCACATCCCCGGCAGCCATCTCGGCATCCACGCCCACAACGACACCGAGCAGGCGGTGGCGGTGTCGTTCGCGGCTGTCCGCGCCGGCGCGCGGCAGATCCAGGGCACGCTGAACGGGCTCGGCGAGCGCTGCGGCAACGCCAATCTGGTGTCGATGATCCCGACGTTGAAGCTGAAGAAGGAATTCGCCGACAAGTTCGAGATCGGCGTCTCCGACGACAAGCTGGCGAGCTTGGTGCAAGTGTCGCGCGCGCTCGATAATATTCTCGACCGCGCGCCCAATCCGCACGCGCCCTATGTCGGCGGCAGCGCTTTCGTTACGAAAACGGGCATCCACGCTTCGGCGGTGATGAAGGACCCGCACACTTACGAGCACGTCACGCCGGAATCGGTCGGCAACCATCGCAAGGTGCTGGTGTCGGATCAGGCCGGCAAGTCGAATGTGGTCGCGGAGCTGTCGCGCACCACGATCGAGTTCGACCGCGACGATCCGAAGCTCGGCCGTCTGATCGAAAAGATGAAGGAGCGCGAGGCGGCGGGCTATGCCTACGAGTCAGCCAACGCCTCCTTCGATCTGCTGGCGCGCGGCACGCTCGGCCAGGTGCCGGAGTTCTTCCACGTCGAGCAGTTCGATGTGAACGTCGAGCAGCGCTACAATTCGCACGGCCAGCGCGTCACTGTGGCGATGGCGGTGGTCAAGGTCGTGGTCGATGGCGAGACGCTGATCTCGGCCGCCGAAGGCAACGGCCCTGTCAACGCGCTCGACGTCGCGCTGCGCAAGGACCTCGGCAAGTATCAGAAGTACATCGAGGGCCTGAGGCTGGTCGACTACCGCGTCCGTATCCTCAATGGCGGCACCGAGGCCGTGACCCGGGTCCTGATCGAGAGCGAGGATGAACTCGGCGAGCGCTGGACCACGATCGGCGTGTCGCCGAATATCATCGACGCCTCGTTCCAGGCGCTGATGGATTCGGTCGTCTACAAACTGGTGAAGTCGAAGGCGCCGGTGTGAGCGCCGCGGCGGAGTAACCGTCGCCGCGACCGGCGCTCCGGTCCGAACATCCCCGTAAGCACGTACCGCTCGATCGCCGCGTGCTGCCGCATCATCGTTGTTGTCATCGCGCGGTTGCGCTGACAACATGTGTGCAATCAAGCACACGACTGGTGCGGCAGGGGAGACGGTTCAGTGGGCGACGCCATCAATGGTGCACAATCGGTCGTGCAGACGCTGGTCAATTGCGGCGTCGAGGTCTGTTTCGCCAATCCCGGCACCTCCGAGATGCATTTCGTCGCGGCGCTGGACAGCGTCGGCGGATTGCGGCCGGTGCTGTGCCTGTTCGAAGGCGTGGTAACCGGCGCCGCCGACGGCTATGGCCGGATCACCGGCAAGCCGGCGGTGACGCTGCTGCATCTCGGCCCGGGTCTCGCCAACGGCCTCGCCAACCTGCACAACGCCCGCCGCGCCGCGACGCCGATCGTCAATATCGTCGGCGACCACGCCGCGCACCATCTGCAATACGACGCGCCGCTGACCTCCGACATCGTCGACTTCGCCCGCCCGGTGTCCGGCTGGATTCACGAGGCGACAAGCGCTGGCTCCGTCGCCAGCGACGTTGCCCGCGCGGTGCAGGCCGCGAACAGCGCGCCGGGCGCGATCGCGACGCTGATCATGCCGGCCGACGTCGCCTGGAATCCCGCCGCCCGCGCCGCACAGCCGCTCGCCGATCCCGGGCCCGCGCGGGTCGACGCCGATACGGTGGAGGCGGTCGCGAAGCTGCTATCGAACGGCAAGACGTCCGCGCTGCTGATGCGCGGCGGTGCGTTGCTGGGCGAGGGGCTGGAAGCCGCCGGCCGCATCGCGGCGAAGACCGGCGTGCGGCTGCTGTGCGACACCTTCGCGCCGCACACCGAACTCGGCGCCGGCCGCGTGCCGCTGGAGCGCATCCCGTATTTCTCGGAACAGATCACCGCGTTCCTGAAAGACGTCGAGCAGATGATCCTGATCGGCGCCAAGCCGCCAGTGTCGTTCTTCGCCTATCCCGGAAAGCCGAGCTGGGGCTCGCCTGAGGGATGTCATTTCGCGTATCTGGCGCAGCCGCACGAGGACGGCGTGCAGGCGCTGAAGGATCTCGCCGCTGCGCTCGATGCGCCGGCCGAGCCCGCCACGCGCACGCAGCTCGCTTTGCCGGCGCTGCCGAAAGGAAAGCTGAATTCGCTCGGAGTGGCGCAGGCGATCGCGCATCTGACGCCCGACAACGCGATCTATGCCGAGGAGGCCGCGACCTCGGGGTTGCCGTTCCAGATGATCTTGCCGAAGGCGCGTCCGCATACGCATCTGCCGCTGACCGGCGGCTCGATCGGGCAGGGGCTGCCGCTGGCGATCGGCGCAGCGATCGCCGCGCCGGATCGCAAGGTGGTCTGCCCGCACGGCGACGGCGGCGCCGCCTACACGATGCAGGCGCTGTGGACGATGGCGCGCGAGCAGCTCGACGTCACTGTGGTGATCTACGCCAACCGCTCCTATGCGATCCTCAATGTCGAGCTGCAGCGCGTCGGCGCGTCGGGCGCCGGATCGAAAGCGCTGTCGATGCTCGACCTGCACAATCCGGAAATGAACTGGATGAAGATCGCCGAAGGCCTCGGCGTCGAAGCCAGCCGCGCTTCCACCGCCGAAGAGTTCGCCGCGCAATATGCCTCCGCGATGGATCAGCGCGGTCCGCGCCTGATCGAAGCGCTGATCTGAGGGAGCAGGTGATGTCCGCAGCTCTGGTCGATGCCCTCCACACCATCGTCGGCGACGGCGGCGTACTCGACGCCGCCGAGCTCGGCAAACGCTCGGCCGGCGCCTATCGGTTCGATACGCTGAAGGCGGGCGCATTGGTGCGGCCGACCTCGACGCAGCAGGTCTCCGAGATCCTGCGCTGGTGCCACGCCAACAAGGTCACCGTGGTCACCCAGGGCGGACTCACCGGCCTCGTGCACGGCGCCGACGCTGCGCCGAGCGAGGTGATCCTCTCCCTGGAAAGGATGCGCGCGATCGAGGCCATCGACCCGCGGCAGCGTACCGCCACGGTGCAGGCCGGGGTGCCGCTGCAGGCGCTGCAGGAGGCCGTCGACCAGCACGATCTGGCGTTTCCGCTCGATCTCGGCTCGCGCGGCAGCGCGACGCTCGGCGGCAACGCGGCGACCAATGCCGGCGGCAATCGCGTGATCCGCTACGGCATGACCCGCGACATGATCCTCGGCCTCGAAGTCGTGCTCGCCGACGGCACCGTGGTGTCGTCGCTGAACAATCTGATCAAGAACAACGCCGGCTACGATCTCAAGCAATTGTTCATCGGCTCGGAGGGAACGCTCGGCGTGATCACGCGGCTGGTGCTGCGGCTACGCGAAAAGCCGCTCGCCACCAACATGGCGTTCGCCGGACTCGACAGCTTCGACGCGGTGGCGGCCTTCCTCAAGCACTGCGACCGCGCACTCGGCGGCACGCTGTCGGCCTACGAGGTGATGTGGCCGTCGTTCTATCGGCTGGTCACCAGCCCGCCGGCCAAGGGGCAGCCGCCGATCGGGCAGGACTATGCGTACTACGTGCTGGTCGAGAGCCAGGGCTCCGACCAGCAGCTCGACGGTCAGCGGTTCGGCGACGCGATGGAAGCTGCGCTGGAATCCGGCCTGATCGCGGACGCGGCGATCGCGCAATCCGAGCAGGATTGCCGCGCCTTCTGGGCACTCCGTGACGATGTCGGGCAGGTGGTGCAGGGCGGCATGCCGGTGGTGTTCGATGTGTCGCTGCCGATCGCCGCGATGGAGGGCTACGTCGACACGCTCGCCGAGACGCTGACCAATGAGATCGGCGAGCACAGATTGTGGGTGTTCGGCCATCTCGGCGACGGCAATCTGCACGTCGTGGTGCAGGTCAAGCCGATGGACTATCTCGCGCTCCGGCCCAGGATCGAAGCGCTGGTGTATCGCCCGCTCGCCACCTGCCGCGGCTCGGTCTCGGCCGAGCACGGCATCGGGCTGGAGAAGAAGCCGTATCTCTATGTCAGCCGCAGCGCCGCCGAGGTCGCATTGATGCGCACGCTGAAGACCGCGCTCGACCCCAAGGGCATTCTCAACCCGGGCAAGATTTTCAACCTCGATCCTGCGGCTGGCACGGCATCGCCGGTCACGGGATCGGCTGCATCGTGAGCGACGCGATCAGTAGCGCGCGTCCTTCGGCCTGTTGCCGTTCGGCCAGTCCTTGACCTTGCCGGCGAAGTCGGGCCGCTCCATGTGGCTGAAATACTCCGCCACGTCGATCGCCTCCTGGTCGGTCAGGCTGCCTTGTCCGAGCGGGAATTTCTCGTGGGTGCCGATCGGCATGTTGCGCTTGACGAAGGCGGCGGCGGTGTAGGTCCGCGCCATGCCGGCGCCGATGTTGAAGGAACGCTCGCCCCACAGCGGCGGATAGACCAGCCGGCCGGCGGCGTCTTTCAGGCCTTCGCCGTTCTGGCCGTGGCAGGCCACGCATTGCGCCACGTAGATCGCCTTGCCGTTCTCCGGATCGGGCTTCAAATTGGTGTCGACCTTGCCGACGCCGCGTCCGGCCACCTTGTCGGATGGTTTGGTCGCGCCCTTCATCCAGTTGAAATACGCCACCATCGCCTGCATGTCGGCGCCGTCGACCGGCAGCGGCTTGCCGTTCATCGAGCGCAGGAAACAGCCGTTGATGCGGTCCTCCAGCGTGATCTCGCGGCCGGCGCGCGGCGCGTAGCTGGGGAAGAACGCGGAGACGCCGACATAGGGGCTGCCGTCCGCGACCGTTCCGGCGTTGAGATGGCAGGAGGCGCAGTTGAGTTCGTCGCCGACATGGTTCGGCAGCAGCGCGCGGGTTTCGGCATTGAGCCGCATGCCGCGGACCAGTTGCGGCGCGTTGGGCTGCGCCAGCAGGTCGGCGAGGCGTGGCGTCTCGAACAGCGACTTGTCGATCTTCGGGTCGAGCGCGGCGCGCGCCGCGGCGACCTCGGCCTCGCTGACGGCGCGGGCGCCTTCGCCCCAGCTCTCGCGCACGAAGGACAGGATCTCGGCGATCTCGCGATCGGCGAGGCGGGCGAAGGCCGGCATCGTCCAGACCCTCGGATGGGCGGCGGTCGCGGTGGTCTTCCAGCCGGTCAGCGCGATATGCACCAGCGTCGCCGGATCTTTCGCGGTGACGGTCGGGTTGCCGGCGAGCGGCGGGAAGATGCCCTTCACGCCGGCGCCGTCGGCCCGGTGACAGTCGGTGCAGAACTGTGCGTAGCCGAGCCCGCCGCGGGTGGTGAAGGTGGCCGCAGGCGCCTCGGTCGAGGCGATCCGCGGCTCGGCCTTCGGCCGATCGGACGGCAGCGCCTTGAGATAGGTCGCGATCGCGGTCAGGTCCCCGTCGGAGAGCCCCTGCGTCGAATGCAGGATGACGTCGGTCATGCTGCCGGAGGCGGTGGCGAAACGATTCTGGCCGGTCTTCAAGAGCAGAACCGTGTCCTCGACGGTCCACAGATCGCGCAGCTCGATCGCATTCCAGTTCTCGACCTTGGCGCCGGCGAGATAGAAATGGCCCGCCGGTCCGGCGTCGTTCATCGCCTTTTCCTGGAAGCCGATGCCGCGGGGAGTGTGACAGGCGCCGCAATGGCCGAGACCCTGGACCAGATAGGCGCCGCGATTCCACACCGGGTCCCTCGCCGGATCGGGCTTGAACGGCGTCGCATCGAGGAAGGCGAAATTCCAGGCAGCGAGCGCGATGCGCATGTTGAACGGAAACTGCATGTCCAGCGGGCGATTGGCCTGCTCGACCGGCGCGAGGCCCTTGGCGAGATAGGCCCACAGCGCCTTCATGTCGTCGTCGGTCATCTTTGCGTAAGACGGGTAGGGCATCGCCGGATACAAATTGTGGCCGTCCGCCGACACGCCCTTGCGCATCGCGCGATCGAACGCGCCGAACGACCATTGCCCGAGTCCGGTTTTCGGATCGGGTGTCACATTGGTCGAAAACACCGTGCCGAACGGCGTCTCGAGCGCCCGGCCGCCGGCCATGAGAGCGCCGCCCTCGGCGGTGTGGCAGGCGACGCAGTCGCCCAGCCGCGCGATGTATTCGCCGCGCGCGACCATCGCGGGATCGACATTGGCGCCGAAGCCCGGATCATTTTGCTCGATCGGCGGCGGTTGCACGATCCAGGCGGCGGCGCCGCCGATCGCAACGACGGCGATGGCCGCGATGATTCCGAAGCGTTTGAGGCGGCCGTTATTCGTAGTCATCAGTTGCTCGATTCAGGTGTTTTTCGGCGCGAGGCTAGGCATCGCCGGAAAGGGGAGCAACTCAGGACAAGCCCCTATATCCAAACTCTATCGAGGGTCACCGATCTACGTATCGAGGCGAGCAATAATCGAACGAAGGCGGCCCGAACGGATGCCTGCGGAAGGCGTCTCACAGGCAACCGATCGGCGCGCGCCGCCTCAAACGCGGCAATTAAAGCCTGCGCGCGATCTCGGGGGGCATCGTCTTGGCCTGCTCGGGCGCCGCGGCGGCGCGCAGCTTCGGCAGAATCTCGGCGACTGAATCTGCAGTAAGGACTTTGACCGAGAGCTGCGCGCGGATGAAGGCGGTTTCGGTCATATGCGCCAGCAGTCCGAGCAGCGGGTCCCAGAACCCGTCGATGTTGGCGATCAGGATCGGCTTTCTGTGGCGGCCGAGCTGCTGCCAGGTCATCTGCTCGACGAGTTCCTCCAGCGTGCCGATCCCGCCGGGCAGCGCCACGAAGGCGTCGGAGCGTTCGAACATCAGCCGCTTGCGCTCGTGCATGTCGTCGGTGACGATCAGGTCCTGCACGCGGTCGAGCGCGATTTCTTTGGTGCGTAGGAACCCGGGGATGATCCCGGTGACGGCACCGCCATGATCCAGCACGGCGTTGGCGACCGCGCCCATCAGCCCGATCGCGCCGCCGCCATAGACCAGCGTCACGCCGTTCTCGGCGAGTTCCTTGCCGAAAGCGCGGGCCGCCTCGATGAACAGGGGATTGGTGCCGGCTCCGGAGCCGCAATAAACGCAGACGGTTTTGATTTCGCTCATGGTGAGCGATGTGGCACCGCGGGATTACAGCGTCAAGACAGTCGGCTGCCTTGCGCCGCGCAACAGCCTGTTATGACGCAAAGAATCGTCGTCTCAGGGTGCACGCCGCGAACGAAACACTATATGAAGGCGGACCCGACGGATCATCTGTCCGCGGCCGCGTCCCGGCTGCGGTCTGTTTCAGGCACACTTGATGGCTCACCCACATTCGCATTCGCAAAGCGGCAGTCCCGTTGCGACTCCAGAGGACGCCGTAGCGCAGAAGGCGACGCTGGGCGCGACGCTGGTGCATTTGTGGCCGTACATCTGGCCGGGCGACCGGTTCGACCTGAAGATGCGGGTGGCTTGGTCGGTAGTGCTGCTGCTCGTCGCCAAGGCGGCGACGCTGGTTGTTCCGTTCACGTTCAAATGGGCGACCGACGCGCTGACCGGCGCCGACACCGCACCGGTCGAGCCTTCGAACTGGACGTTGTGGCTGCTGGCGTCGCCGCTGGCGCTGACGCTGAGCTACGGCCTGACGCGGGTGCTGATGGCGGTGCTGACGCAATGGCGCGACGGCATGTTCGCCCAGGTGGCGATGCATGCGGTGCGCAAGCTCGCCTATCGGACCTTCGTGCATATGCACGAATTGTCGCTGCGGTTTCATCTCGAGCGCAAGACCGGCGGCCTGACGCGGGTGCTGGAGCGCGGCCGGCTCGGCATCGAAGTCATCGTGCGGATGGTGATCCTGCAACTGGTGCCGACGATCATCGAGCTGACGCTGGTGATGGCCGTGCTGCTGTGGCAGTTCGACTGGCGCTACGTCGCGGTGATCAT
Source organism: Rhodopseudomonas sp. NSM (assembly GCF_052445935.1). Taxonomy (NCBI): domain Bacteria; kingdom Pseudomonadati; phylum Pseudomonadota; class Alphaproteobacteria; order Hyphomicrobiales; family Nitrobacteraceae; genus Rhodopseudomonas; species Rhodopseudomonas sp. NSM. The sequence continues at coordinate 575,078 of NZ_JBQTCH010000003.1, forward strand.
GGCGACCGTCGTCGTCTACATGTTCTACACCTACAAGGCGACCGAGTGGCGGATCGAGATCCGTCGCCGGATGAACGATTCCGACAGCGACGCCAACCAGAAGGCGATCGACTCGCTGCTCAACTACGAAACCGTGAAGTATTTCGGCGCCGAAGAACGCGAGGCGCGGCGCTACGACAAGTCAATGCGGCGCTACGAGGACGCCAGCGTCAGCACTTACACCTCGCTCGCGGTTCTCAATGCGGGGCAGGCGGTGATCTTCACCTTCGGCCTGACCGGGACGATGCTGATGTGCGCCGTCGGGATCCGCAATGGCACCAACACCGTCGGCGATTTCGTCATGATCAACGCGATGATGATTCAGTTCTATCAGCCGTTGAACTTCATGGGCATGGTGTATCGCGAGATCAAGCAGGCAATCATCGACATCGAGAAGATGTTCGCGGTGCTGTCGCGCAATCCCGAGGTCAAGGACAAGCCGGGCGCCGAGCCGCTGCTCGTGACCGCCGGCACCGTGCAGTTCGACGACGTCCGTTTCGCCTACGATCCGGCGCGGCCGATCCTGAAGGGCCTCAGCTTCGAGGTGCCGGCCGGCAAGACGGTGGCGATCGTCGGCCCGTCGGGCGCCGGCAAGTCGACGATCTCGCGGCTCTTGTTCCGGCTCTACGACGTCTCTGCCGGCCACATCCGGATCGACGGCCAGGACATCCGCGACGTGACCCAGAACTCGTTGCGGGCTGCGATCGGCATGGTGCCGCAGGATACCGTCCTGTTCAACGACACCATCCGCTACAACATCCGCTACGGCCGCTGGGACGCCACAGACGACGAGGTCGAGGAAGCCGCGAGGACGGCACAGATCGACGCGTTCATCAAGGCGTCGCCGAAGGGCTACGAGACCGAGGTCGGCGAGCGCGGGCTCAAGCTGTCGGGCGGCGAAAAGCAGCGTGTCGCGATTGCGCGAACCGTTCTCAAGTCGCCGCCGATCCTGGTGCTGGACGAAGCCACCTCGGCGCTCGACAGCCACACCGAGCACGAAATCCAGGGCGCGCTGGAGCGTGTGTCACAGAACCGCACCTCGCTGGTGATCGCGCATCGGCTGTCGACCATCGTCGGCGCCGACGAGATCATCGTGCTCGATCAGGGCCGGATCTCCGAGCGCGGCACGCATGCGCAACTGCTCGAGCATGGCGGGCTTTATGCCAGCATGTGGAACAGGCAGCGCGAGGCGGAAGAGGCGCGTGAGCGTCTGGCGATGATCGGCGACGACGTCGTCCCGAACGATTCACCGGTTCGTTCGCCCGCGATCGACGACGATCTGGCAACTTCCGCGGCGGCGGAGTAATCGTGTTGCAGCTTTCGGCCACCCGTTTTTGAAGTAGGGGACTTTCCATGTCCGTCGTCAATTCCATCCGTGCCCAGATCCCGCCGATTCATCGGGAAGGCTATCCGTTCATCGGCGCGTTCGCGCTCGCGACCCTGGTGCTGTTCCTGATCTGGGCCCCGCTCGGCTGGATCGGGACCGTGCTGACGATCTGGTGCCTGCTTTTCTTCCGCGATCCGGTGCGTGTGACGCCGGTGCGCGAAGGTCTGGTGGTGGCCCCGGCCGACGGCCGGGTGTCGATGGTGGTGCAGATCATCCCGCCGCCGGCGCTCGGGCTCGGCGACAAGCCGCTGCCGCGCGTCTCGATCTTCATGAGCGTGTTCAACTGCCACGTGAACCGCAGCCCGGTCGCCGGCCGGGTCGAGCGCATCATCTATTCGCCGGGCAAGTTCATCAACGCCGAACTCGACAAGGCGAGCGAGGACAACGAGCGCAACTCGCTGGTGATCTCGACCCCGGCCGGACAGATCGGTGTGGTTCAGATCGCCGGGCTGGTGGCGCGGCGGATCGTCTCGTTCGTCCGCGAAGGCCAGCCGCTGGCCGCCGGCGAGCGGTTCGGCCTGATCCGGTTCGGTTCGCGGCTCGACGTTTACCTGCCGGAAGGCGCCAAGCCGCTAGTGTCCGAAGGGCAGACGGCGATCGCCGGCGAGACCGTGCTGGCGGACTTCAGTCTCGGCGACGGCGGCCGCACCTATCGGGCCGATTGACGCTGTCGGAGCGTCGGCCCGAAGGCTGCCATGATGGCGGCCGAGGATGAGATTGCGAGATCAGGGCGATGCCGATGCAATATGACGAGACCCCACCCGAGATGCCGCGCCGCCGGTTCGGTCCGATTCCGGTGCGGCTGCTGGTGCCCAACGTCATCACCCTGCTGGCGATCTGCGCCGGCCTGACGGCGATCCGGCTGTCGACCGAAGGCCGGATGGAACTCGCGGTGGCGGCGATCGTGTTCGCCGCGGTGCTCGACGGCATCGACGGCCGCGTCGCGCGGATGATCAAGGGGCAGTCGAAATTCGGCGCCGAACTCGACAGCCTGGCTGATTTCGTCAATTTCGGCGTGGCGCCGGGGCTGATCCTGTATTTCTGGCAGCTCCACGATCTCAACAATGTCGGCTGGATCGCCGCGATGGTGTTTGCGATCAGCGGCGGCCTGCGGCTGGCGCGCTTCAACGCCACCATGGACGATCCCAACAAGCCGGCCTTCGCGGCCAATTTCTTCACCGGCGTGCCGGCGCCCGCCGGCGCCATCACGGTTCTGTTGCCGGTGTACATGGCGTTCCTCGGCGCGCCGACGCCGCCTGCGGTGTTGACGGCGCTGTACACGCTGCTGATCGCATTCCTGATGGTATCGCGGTTGCCCGTGTTCTCCGGCAAGACGGTGAAGATGCGGGTGGCGCCGGAAATGGTGCTGCCGCTGTTCGTCTCGGTGGTTCTGTTCATCGCACTGCTGATCGGCTACCCGTGGCACATTCTGTCGGCATGTTCGGTGCTGTATCTGCTCGGCCTGCCGCTCGGCTGGCGGTCCTATCGCGATCACCAGCGCGCTGCCGCCGCGCAGGAATCTCCGCCGGCATCTCCCGCAGGCAGCAAGCCGACGCTGGTGATTCCGGAAGCGGCCGCCAAGGACGATCGGCCGACCCGGCTGAACTGAGCAGGTCGGCCGCGCCGCTAGCGCTGCCATGCGGCGGCGCGCCTTGGGCGCTTTCACAATATTCGCTATAGGGCATGAGCGTTCATCGCTCTGAACGGCATCCGGAACGAGACGGCCGGGTGCGGCGACGCTGGAGGAAGCCCGTGCCCCAATCCGACTCCGGATCTGTGCCCGCTGCCGTGCTCGAAGCGCTCACGCGGTACGACACGCCGACGATCTGCAATGCGATGGAAATCGTTGCGCCGGAGCGCCGCGCCATCGGCTTCACGACGCGCCCGCTGGTGTGTCCGTTTCCGCAATTGCCGCCGATCGTCGGCTATGCCCGCACCGCGACCATCCGCGCCACGGTCGCCTCGGGTCTGCCCGCGGCCGAGCAGCAGGCGCAACGGATGGCGTATTACGAGTATGTCGGCTCCGGGCACGGTCCGCGGATCAGCGTGATCCAGGACATCGACGGCCCGGACGTCGGCTTCGGCGCATTCTGGGGCGAGGTCAACAGCGCGGTGCATCAGGCGCTGGGGTGTCTGGGCGTGATCACCGACGGCTCCGTCCGCGATATCCCGCAATGGGCACCGGGCTTCCAGGCGCTCGCCGGCTCGATCGGTCCGTCACATGGCCACGTCCACGTCACCGGCTTTGCCGCCGAGGTTCGTGTCGCCGGCATGACCGTGCATGACGGCGACCTGATCCACGCCGACAGTCACGGCGCGATCGTGATCCCGCATCACCTCGCCGAGAAACTGCCGGCAGCCGCCGAACTCTGCGCCCGGCGCGAGGTGCCGATACTCGCGATCGCGCGCGATCCTTCGTTTTCGCTGCAGCGGCTGCGCGAGGCGCTGATCCGGTCCGGAGAGATTCACTGAGTCACTCGATCGACCTGCAATGGTTATCAGAAGGTTGACGTAGTACGGCGCGGCACGCGGCAGCGCCGGCGATATCGTTTGTTGCAGCAAGCGTTCCCCCCGACGCTTAACCTTTACGCGTCTTTAATGGCGGTTGCTTAGGGTGAGGCCGCGCAGCGCAGAATGCGTTGCGCCGCCGTCAGCGCGGGCTGGCGCGTGCGTGCGCGTGTCGGAGTACAAGATGGATATCGCCACACTTGTCGGCCTGGTCGCCGGCGCTGCCGTCGTGTCGTCCCTCATCCTGATGGGCGGCAATTTCGGGATGTTCTACGACGTCCATGCGGTCATCGTCATTTTCGGCGGTTCGTTTGCAGCGACCCTGATCCGCTTTCCGTTGTCGGCGATGTTGCACGGACTGCCGCTCGGCGCCAAATTCGCCTTCACCATGAGCAATCTGTCGGCCCGCGACCTGGTCGACGAACTGGCCCGGATCGCCGAGATCGCCCGCAAATCCGGGCCGGTGGGCCTCGAAAAGGTCGAAGCCGACGATCCCTTTCTGGCGAAGGGCATCCGTTACGTCGCCGACGGTTACGACCTCGAATTCATCCGCGACAATCTCGAGCGCGATCGCGACAACTTCCTGCTGCACCTCAACGAGGGTTCGAAGATCTATCGCGCGATCGGCGACTGCGCGCCGGCCTTCGGCATGATCGGCACGCTGCTGGGCATGGTGCAGATGTTCTCCAACATGCAGGACCCGTCGAAGCTCGGGCCGTTCATGGCGGTCGCGCTGCTGGCGACGCTGTACGGCGCGGTGGTGGCGAACCTGGTCTGTCTGCCGATCGCCGACAAGCTGCATGGCAAGCTGGTCGACGAGGAAACCAACCGCACGCTGATCATCGACGGAATCCTGATGATCAGGGACTCCAAGAGTCCGACCCTCGTCAGGGAAATGCTACTCGCTTATCTGCCGGAAAAGCACCGCCACGAAGAAGACGAAGGCGTGCCCGCTTAGTCGGAGACGAGAACAGCCGGAAAGCGCGCCATGGCCAAGAAGAAGCGGGAGGAGGCACACGGCGGTCACGGCTGGTTCGTGACCTTCGCCGATCTGATGGCGCTGCTGCTTGCGTTCTTCGTCATGCTGACGGCGTTCTCGACGCAGGACAAGGACAAGCTGAAGGTCGTCGCAGGCTCGATGCGCGAAGCCTTCGGCGTCCAGTCCGACGCCCGCTATTCCGGCATCATCGAAAACGACGGCCTGCCGACCCGCGGCAAGGTCAAGAACACCGAGCACGTCAATCCCGAATTGTCGACCAGCAAGCCCGCGCCCGGCGAAGTGACGCGTGACGAGGGCATCCAGACCAAGGAAGATCGCGAGTTCGCACTCGCCTCGGCGTCGCTGCGGCAGGCGCTGCAGGACATGCCCGAAATCGCCGAGCTCTCGAAGAATGTGATGTTCGAAGAGACCAAACAGGGCCTCAACCTCGAAATCATGGACCAGGACGGACGCGCGATGTTCGCCGACGGCTCCAAGGCACCGTTCGAGCGCACGCGGCGCCTGCTGCAGCGGCTCGCCGGGCCGCTGCGCGCCAGTCCGCTGCGGCTCACCATCGCCGGCCACACCTCGGCGGGGCTGATGTCGCCGCGAAGCGACTACAACGGCTTCGACCTGTCCGCGGACCGCGCCAATGCGGTGCGCCAGATTCTCGAACGCGAAGGCGTTCCGACCTCGCACTTCTTTGCGGTCACCGGCCGCTCAGACACCCAACCGCTGTTCCCCGAGGACCCCGCGATAGCCGCCAACCGCCGGGTGACCATCACGCTGATGCGCGAAAGCCCGGCGCTGCCGCCGGGGCTCAAGCCGTAACCGCGAACCAGGCGGGAGTGCCCGGCGGCAGAGCCGGTCCATGATCCGACGGTCGCGTTCGACCAATTGGGCGGTGCATTTCGGGCGCCGGCATACTATCCAGCCAGCATGACCGCACCCGTTTTCCGAAGCTTGATTTTCCTCGCGCTAGGCGCGACTTTGGCGATGCAATGGCCGAGCGTCGTTCTCGTTGTTGCACGATTGGGTCCAGCAAGTGCAATCGCGGGAGAGACGAGAGTGATTGGCCAGGTTGAGGATTTGACGCCGCAGGACGTCGCCAAAGGCATCGCAGAGGGGCGCTATCTGCTGGTGGACGTGCGCGAGCCGAACGAAGTGGCCGCGGAAGCCTATCCGGACGCGGTGGTGGTTCCGCTGTCCAGCTTCGACCCGAAGCTGATCCCCGATCCGTCCGGCAAGCAGGTCGTGTTCGCCTGCCGTTCCGGCAAGCGCTCGGTGACCGCGTCGCAGGCGGCGCAGATGGCCGGGCTCGCCTACAACAAGCATCTCGCCGGCGGCATCCTCGGCTGGAAGGCGGCAGGTCTGCCGACCAAGCCGGGCGGCTGATGGCGCGATGAACAGGATCTTCGCCGATCTGCCCGTCACCGTGTTCGAGGCGATGTCGCAGCTCGCGCGCGACAACAACGCGATCAATCTCGGTCAGGGGTTCCCGGACGATCCGGGCCCGGAGGACATCCGCCGCGCCGCCGCGGATGCCGTGCTCAACGGCTACAACCAATATCCCTCGATGATGGGGATCCCCGAACTGCGGCAGGCGATCGCGGCCCATTACGCGCATTGGCACGGCGTCAATCTCGACCCGATGACCGAGGTGATGGTGACCTCGGGCGCGACCGAGGCGCTGGCGAGTGCGATCCTGTCGGTGGTCTCGCCCGGCGACGAAGTCATCGTGTTCCAGCCGGTGTACGATTCCTATCTCCCGATCATCCGGCAGGCCGGCGGCATTCCGCGGCTGGTCCGGCTCGAGCCGCCGCACTGGCGCATCACCGAGGAGGCGCTGCGCGAGGTCTTCAGTCACAAGACCAAGGCGATCGTGTTCAACAATCCGCTCAATCCCGCCGCGGTGGTCTATCCGCGCGAGGATCTCGAATTGCTGGCGCGGTTTTGCCAGGAGTTCGACGCGGTGGCGATCTGCGACGAGGTGTGGGAGCACGTCACCTTCGACGGCCTCGGCCACATCCCGCTGATCGCGATCGAGGGGATGCGCGACCGCACCATCAAGATCGGCTCGGCCGGCAAGATCTTCTCGCTGACCGGCTGGAAGATCGGCTTCGTCTGCGCATCGCCACAACTGCTGCGGGTGGCAGCCAAGGTGCATCAGTTCCTCGCTTTCACCACGGCGCCGAATTTGCAGGTCGCCGTCGCCTACGGACTCGGCAAGAGCGACGATTACTTCCTGCAGATGCGCAAGGACCTCGCCAAGAGCCGCGACCGGCTGGCGCAGGGGCTGTCGAGCATCGGCTTCCCGGTGATCCAGTCGCAGGGCACCTATTTCCTCACCGTCGATCTGTCGCCGCTCGGCCTCAATGAGACCGACGAGGCGTTCTGCAAGCGGATCGTCAACGACTATAAGGTCGCAGCGATTCCGGTGTCGGCGTTCTACGAGGAAGAGCCGGTCACTTCGGTGGTGCGGTTCTGTTTCGCCAAGAAGGATCAGACGCTCGACACCGCTCTCGAGCGGCTGTCGGACGCGGTGCACAGGCGCTAGGGCTCGAGAATGGAACACGGATTCTTCCGGCGGACGCGGTTTGTCGGTCTGACGTTGGCACTGTTCGCAGGCCTCTCTGCGCCGGCGGTGGCGCAGGATCGCGTGGTCAATTTCTACAACTGGTCGAACTACGTCGCGCCCGGCGTGCTGGAGGAGTTCACCCGCGAGACCGGGATCAAGGTGATCTACGATACCTTCGACGGCAACGAGACGCTGGAGACCAAGCTGCTCGCCGGCAAGTCGGGCTACGACGTCGTGGTGCCGACCGCGTATTTTCTGCAGCGCCAGATCGGCGCGAAGGTGTTCCAGAAGCTCGATGCATCGAAGCTGCCGAACCTGAAGAACGCCTGGGACGTCGTCACGAAGAAGCTCGCGCTGTACGATCCCGGCAATCAATACGCCGCGAACTACATGTGGGGCACCACCGGGATCGGCTACAACGCCGCAGCGGTGAAGCGCATTCTCGGCGAGGGTGCGGCGATCGACAGCTGGGACATCGTGTTCAAGCCGGAGAATCTGGCGAAGTTCAAGGACTGCGGCGTGCAGATGCTGGACTCGGCCGACGATATCCTGCCGGCGGCGCTGACTTATCTCGGCCTCGATCCGAATTCGACCAGGCAGGCCGATCTCGACAAAGCTGCCGACGCCGTCGCCAAGGTGCGGCCGTCGGTGCGCAAGTTTCACTCGTCCGAATATCTCAACGCGCTTGCGACCGGAGAGATCTGCCTCGTGGTCGGCTGGTCCGGCGACATCAAGCAGGCGCAGGCGCGCGCCACCGAAGCCAACAACGGCGTCGAGATCGGCTACGCGATCCCGAAGGAGGGCGCGCAGATGTTCTTCGACAATCTGGCGATTCCCGCCGACGCCCGGAACGTCGCCGAAGCGCACGAACTGATCAACTTCCTGTATCGTCCGGAGATCGCCGCGCGCAATTCCGACTTCCTGTCCTACGCCAACGGCAACAAGGCGAGCCAGGAATTCGTCAACGCCCGCGTGCTGAACGACAAGACGATCTATCCGGACGAGGCGATGCAGTCGCGCCTGTTCGTGATCACCGCGCGCGACGCGGCGACGCAGCGGGTGATCAACCGGTTGTGGACGCGGGTCAAGACGGGACGGTGAAATCGCCCCTGGTCAGGCAGTCCCCGCCAGGTCCCGCGCGGACGCTTCGCGAACGGCGGGCTTTCCGAGATCGCTGAAATTGATCGTGCCGGGGAGCGCGTGATCGGAGGGCTTGCCGCCGACGCCGCGCATCGGAATCGGACTGACGGGCGTGCGGTCATATCGTTGGATATCTTGCCGAAACAGCCGCCATGCCCATCCCGCCGTTCGGCGGTAGGTCTGGACCAGTCCGATCATGCCGTAGATCTGCGCGCCGGCATCGATCAGATGGGCCCGCACCCGGAGCTCGGCGCGGCGAAGCATCTTCTTGGAGACCGGGTAATCCTTGACCTCTTCCGCCGGCCTGGTCTCGGCGCTCGAGAACACCCCCGCCGACTTCGAGAATATCAGCGCGCTTAAAAAGCGAACCGGATTGAAGAAATAGGTGTAGGCGATCAGCAGATTGACCTGCTTGAGCCAGGGGCGGGCATGCTTCGAGGCGACGACGTAGTTGCCGTCCATGATATGCGGCTCGACCGCGACGTCGCCCGCTTTGCTGAAAGCCATCCCTGAATCGAACACGTTCTCGTACCATTTGGATCCGGGGGCCGGCGTCAGCATCATCACCTGCGTGGTGATCGATCCCGCCTTTCGCAGCAACCTGATCTGGTTAATGAGACCGTAGTTCGACTTCCAGGTCACCAGCGGCTGGCTGTCGTGATGCATCATCATCGGCATCGGCAGAATGTTGTTCTCCCGCAGCAGCCGGAATGCGAGTTCGGTCTTGTCCTTGTCCTGCGCCTTCTTGACCAGCGTCGCGGTCATGTCCTCGACGCCGAGCCACACCGCTGCGAAGCCGGCGTCGCGGATCAGCGGCAGGTGATCGCGCATGCCGACCGTGTCGTGCACCGTGACCTCGGTTCCGAGCCGGATCTTGCAATGCGGCCTGCCGGCCCGGGCCTTGCGGGCCAAGGTCCCCGCGATATCGAGCGCGCGTTTGGTGTTGTTGAAGAAATTGTCGTCGGCCCCGAAGAAGTGATAGAGGCCGAAGGTCTCGGCGATCTGCCCGATCTCTTCCGCGATGCGCTCGCCGCTCTTGGCGCGAAACTGCGACTGGTTGTAGGCGGGGATCGGACAGTAGGAGCAACGGAACTTGCAGCCGGCCGTCATGACGATCCCGGCGATCGGGCTGTGCTTCCTCACACGATTGGCGGGCAACGCATGGCTCGCCAGCGTCATCTCGTTGCTGGGTGGTTCCAGCAGCTTGTAGCCGTGGACCGAGCTCGGCAGTTCATCGAGATCGCCGAGCAGGCGCTGAACGCCGGTGTCGACCAACTCCTCGATCGGTCCGCCGCGTGGCGCTCTGCGCGCGTAGACGATCCCCGGAATTTCATCGAGTGCGCCGCTGTCGCGCGCGCGCGCGAACACCGACCGCATCGATTCGCCGTCCGCCCGCATCGACAGCAGGACGTCCAGCAATTCGAGAAAGACATATTCCTCGCCGGTGACGGCGACGTCCGCGGCCCAGTTCGCGTTCGGATCTGCACCGAAGACGTGCCAGGGTTCGTACCTGATCCGCGGACCGCCCACCATGATCAGCGGACGCTTGTCCGGCTCGATCCGGCAGGCTTCCTGGATCAGCCGGTCGCATTCCGCCGAATGCAGATGCATGCTCGACACCAGGAAAAGGTCCGGGATGCGGCCATCGAGGCGCATGTGCAGCGGGCTGAAATTCCGGTTCCACTGCTGGAGGACGATCCGGGTCTTGTCGAAGCCGACATCTACAAGCGCCGAACCGATCGCCCGCACGCCACCCGGGGCCATGCGCGTATCGGCAAGAATGAAGGGGAGGACACGGGTCCTATGATCAAAGGCGCTGGCGATGACGGTCGTCAGGTCGTGCTTCCCGGAAAAATGGCGCAGCCGCTCTCGCAAGGCCGTCATCTTGCCAGGGACCAGCAGTTCGTCACCACGGGTACGCCTTGGAAGTTCCATGTCAGGCCTCGTTCCTCGCCGACCTATTTATCGTATCAGTTTGAAGTTAATACGCGCGCGGGTCAAGTTGACGGCCGCCTGGCTCGGTCCGTGGGGCATGAGTCGCCCTAAGCGTTCCCAGCGCACACGCGTTGCAGGCGCTACTTTGCGTCTCGGTCGCCGAAATGCCCTCAGCGGTCGATTGGGCCGGCGATATCAAGCAGGCCGGCGTGATGGGGCGAACACCGGCGTCGAGATCCGCTACGCGATCGGTCGCGGCGTTGCACGAACTGATCAGCTTGCTGTATCGCCCGGATCGCCGCCCGCGAAGCGACAACGCAGCGCATCATCAACCGGCTGTGGATGCGGGTGAGGACGGCGCGGTGAGGTGACCGCTCTCCGGCAGCCGGGGTGCCGGATGGGTTCGGCTGCAATCGTCTTCCACACCGATGCCCGCCTGTTCGAACAGCGGATCAGAATGGAACACCGCGACGCTCGGAGCGCATTCGCGCTGAACGCGGCAGATCACCCGATTGCGGCCGGCGTGCTTCGCGTCGTAGAGCGCTCGATCTGCCGCCGTGACCAGATCGGATACCTCGTGCATCGCGGGCGTAGACGTCGCCACGCCGATGCTGACGGTGGCTGAAACCGGGCGCGAGGCCACCACCATTGCGTTCGCGGCGACCTCTCGCCGCAATCGCTCCGCGACGCTGCGTGCCTGTTGCATATCCGTTTCCGGCATCAGCAGAGCGAACTCTTCGCCGCCGATCCGCGCGAGAATGTCGTATTCACGCTTGCAGCCGCGCGCGAGGTTGGCCAGGTGCACGATGACGTCGTCGCCCACCTGGTGGCCGAAACCGTCGTTGATCGATTTGAAGTAATCGATGTCGATCATCAGGAACGACACCGGCCATCCATGGTGACGAGCTCTGGCCCACTCACGGTTCGCCAGGGTCATAAAGTGGCGGCGATTGTAGACGCCCGTCATGCCGTCCGTCGTCGCCAGCCGCTCGAGCTCCTGCGCATTTCGCACGATGTCGGTGACGTTGCTGTAGATCAGCATTCGCCCTCCGCCGGGCAGGACGGCCAGATGACAGCGCAGCGTCGTCCCGTCCGCCATCGTCAGATCCATCGGTCTCGGATCGCCGGACCGGACCCATGCCAGGCGCCGCTCGACGTAGTCATCGAGGTTCACCGCGACCGCTTTGGCAGCGGCACCGAGCATGTCCGCATACCGCGGCCGCTCCGTCCGGATCTCCTCCGTGCTGTTGGCCCTGAACATGACGTGAAGCACTGGGTTGCTGTAGATCGCCCGGAGGTCTCGGTCGAGGATCAGCAGGCCGCTATCGACGTTGTCGAGGGCGCTGTAGAGCGTCTCGAGGGCCTGTTTGGCTTCGGTCAGCTCGCGCTTCAGGCGCGCGAATCCTGCCGGATCCGCGTTCGATCCGTTCGACCCTTCGGTTTCCCCCACCGGTCCTTGACCACTCTGCATGGTGATCGCCTCCGCGACGCGCATCGATCAATACACTATCGGTTGTGTGGCGACCGACAACAACCTGTAGATGGGCGAGCGAAATTCGGAGTAGGTAGTTAATGCACGGCTAACTCAGGCGTCGACCCGACCGACTAACGCCACCTGCGATGCAGCCACAGCCACTGCTCCGGTGTCTCGCGGATCCAGCCTTCGATCACCGAGGTCGCCGCCTGCATCGTGCCCTGGATGTCGATCTGGCCGTCGGCGTCGCGCACGGGCTGGATCTCGTCGGTGAGTTCGGCACGGAAGCGGTGGCCGGGCAGGCGGATGACGCGGGCGCCGTGCAGCGGGCAGTCGATCTGGCGCAGCAGTCGCGCGAGCATCGGATTCGCCTTGCAGGTGCGGCCGAAGAAGGTGACGTCGACGCCCCTGGTGTAGTGCTGATCGATCAGCATGCCGACGTGCTTGCCCTCTTGCAGGGCCTGCGCCAGCTTGAACGGCGCGGTGCCGCCGGCGGCGATGAGCTGGCCCATCTTGACCGAGCGGATTTCCTCGACGATGCGATCGGCCGCCTCGATGTTCGGACGTCGATACAGCACGGCGGTGTCGAGCCCATGCGCGACTGCGGCGACCGCCGGCAGTTCCCAATTGCCGAGATGGCTGGCGAAGATCAGCGCCGGCTTTCCGTCGGTGCGCAATTTCTCGAATAGTTCGAGCGAGCGCGGTGTGACTTCGATGCGGCTTTGTTCCGGATGATCGGGGTCGTAGTCCCACACCGAATCCAGATGCGCGAACTCCGCCCCGGCGCGGCCGAGATTGTCCCAGACGCCGGCGAGGATCGCCTCGATCGCCTCGGGCGACTTCTCGGGGAAGGCGGCGGTGAGATTGGCGCGGCCGATGCGCTGCTCGGGCAGCCGCGGGCCGAGCTTGCGCACCAGGGCGCCGAAGAAGTCGGCGGTCTTGGTCGGATCGAACTTCCGCGCCAGATGCAGTGCGCCGATCGCCGCCGAGCCCGCGACATTGCCGAGCGCGGTCTTGGCTGCGCGTTGCGCACGCAGCTTGGCGCGGAGCAGGTGTAGTTTCATCAGAAGTGGACGATGATCTTGCCGAACACCTGGCGGCTTTCCATCCGCTTCAGCGCGGCGCCGACATCGTCGAGCGGCACTTCGGTGTCGATCACCGGCAGCATCCCCGCGGCCATCTTGTCGAGGCTCTCGGCGATGTTCTTCATCGTCGCGCCGAACGAGCCGAAGATCCGGTATTGCTGCTGGAACAGCTGCATCAGATTGATGGTCGCGGTCGGGCCCGAGGTCGAGCCGCAGGTCACGAGCCGGCCGCCGCGCTTCATCACCAGCAGCGAGCCGTTGAAGGTGTCGGCGCCGACGTGTTCGAACACGACGTCGACGCCCTTCTTCTTGGTGATCTTTCGCGTCTCGTGCTCGAAGCGGTCGTTGCGGTAGTTGATGACGTAGTCCGCGCCGAGCTTCTTGACGCCTTCGATCTTGCTGTCGTCGCCGACCGTGGTGATCACGGTGCAGCCGATCGCCTTCGCCATCATGATCGCGACGGTGCCGATGCCCGAGCCGCCGGCATGCACCAGAATGGTCTCGCCCGGCTGCAGTTTGGCGTTGTCGAACAGCATGTGCTGCACGGTGGAGAACGCGATCGGCGCGCAGGCGGCGTCGCGCAGGCTCACGCCGTCCGGCACCGGGATCACCAGCCGAGCCGGGATGTTCATCAGTTCGCGCGCGAAGCCGTCGACGTGGAAGCCGATCAGTCCGCCGACATTCTCACAGAAATTATCGCGGCCTTCGAGGCAGGCCTTGCAGTGACCGCAGGTCAGCGCGCCATACATCACGACTCTCTGACCGGGTGCAAAGCGCGTGACGCTGTCGCCGACCGCCTCGATCGTGCCCGACGCTTCGGCGCCGACCACGATAGGCAGCTTGCGCTTGACGAAGGCCATGCCGCGATAGCCCCAGACGTCGATGTGGTTGAGCGCGACCGCGGCGACGCGGATCTGCACCTCGCCGGCCGCGGGCGGCGGGGGAGGCGGCAGATCGGAGACCGCGAGATCGCGATCGGCAACGAGAGTGAGCGCGCGCATGAATCGTGTCCGAAGAAGTTGCGTCCTGGCGCGGCTAGACCGGCTCGCGCGTCAGGATCAGGGAAGCGTTCTGGCCGCCGAACCCGAACGAGTTCGACATCACCGCGGTGACGCGGGCGTCGCGCGCCTTGTTCGGCACGACGTCGAGCGGGATCAGCGGATCCGGCACGTCGTAATTGATGGTCGGCGGAATCCGTTGATGCTCGAGCGTCAGCAGCGAGAAGATCGCCTCGACCGCACCGGCGGCGGACAGTGTGTGGCCGACCATCGACTTGTTCGACGACACCGGAATCGTCGAGGCGCGTTCGCCGAACATCGCGGAGATGCCGTTGTATTCCATCTTGTCGTTTTCGGGCGTGCCGGTGCCGTGGGCATTGATGTAGTCGATCTGCTCGACGCCGAGGCCGGCGTCGGCGAGCGTCTTCTTGATGCAGCCGATGATCGGCTTGCCGTCCGGGCTCGAGCGGGTGCGGTGGAACGAGTCGGCGAGTTCGCCGCAACCGGCGACGACGCCGAGAATGGCCGCGCCGCGCGCCACCGCGGATTCGTAGCTTTCGAGCACCAGCGCGCCGGCGCCTTCCGCCATCACGAAGCCGTCGCGGTTCTTGGCGAACGGCTTGGCCGAGGCCTGCGGCGGGTCGTTCTGGGTCGACAGCGCCGACAGCAGCGAGAACCGGATCAGGGCCTCGGCGTTGACCGAGCCGTCGGTGGCGACGCACAAAGCGGCGTCCGCTTCGCCGCGGCGGATCGCCTCGACGCCGAGCTGGATCGCGCTCGCGCCCGAGGCGCAGGCGGTCGACAGCGAAATCGGCGAGCCCTTGGTGCCGAACGTCTCGGCGAGATGATCGGCGACCGAGCCGAACTGGAAGCGGTGGTGATAGTTCGTGAACCGTCCACCGCCGCTGACGCGGAGCAGGGCGTCGTAGTCGATCGCGGTGTTGGCGCCGGTGGCGCGCGCCAGTTCCTGCCGCGGCTGCCACTCCAGTTCGACCGGCGCCACGGCGAGAAACAGCGGGCCGGGGAAGTCGCCCTTGCGGCCGATGCCGGCCTGCGCGATCGCTTCCTCGGTGGCGATGTCGGCGAGCTTTTCGCCGAGCACGGTGGAGGAGAACGGCTCCACCGGGACGAAATCCACGGTGCCGGCCATGGTGGTTTTCAGGCCTTCGATCGGAAACCGCGTGATGGTGCGGATGCCGGACTCGCCGGCGGTCAGCCTGGCCCAATTGTCGGTTTTGCCGGCGCCGAGCGACGTCACCACGCCCATGCCGGTGACGACCACGATCGGCCTGCCGAATTTGTCGTGCGTCGCGGTCATCGCGTTCCCCTCGCTCGGTCGGTCGAGCTCACCGAATGGCCTCGACCAGCGCCATGCCTTCGCCGCGCCAATGGCCGGCGCCGACCACCACAATCTGGTCCGGGGCCGTCGCGGTTTCAATCTCCAGCCCGCTCGGATCGTTGGCTGGAAACAGCGCGCCGCGCGACAGCGACAGCGCCGCCAGCGCAATGCCGAGCGGAAACTGCGCTTCCATGACGTGCCCGAACGCCGTGCCCGTCGCGCGGACCGGATGAGCGCCATGCGCGCGCAGGAACGCGGCTTCTTCCGCGGTCGCCGGCTCCGCGCCGGTCGCGCCGGTGATGATCGCGGCGTCGTCGTGCAACGGGCCGAGCTGCGTCCACAGCTTGTCCATCGAAGCGGTGACGTCGCCCGGCGCGCGCCGGCGCGACATGTCGGCGACGACATTGGTCAGCCGCGCATAGGGCCTGGCGCCGCGCGCCTGCGCATGCGCCTTCGACTCGATCACCAGGAAGGCGCCACCGGAGCCGAGCGCGAAGCCGCCTTTGGGGCCGCGCGAAAACACCGGCGCGTAGTTGTCCTTGAGATTGAAGTCGCCGAATTCGTAGAGCATCAGCAGATCTTTGCGCTCGCCGTTCTGCGCGGCGCCGATCAGCGCGATGTCGCTCTGGCCGGCGGCGATGCGCGCCAGCGCGATCCTTGCTGCGTCGACGCCGGCTTCTTCCTCGCCCATGAAGGTGCGCGACGAGCCGGTGACGCCGTGGACGATGGCGATGTTGCCGGCGAGCAGGTTGGAAAGCTGCGCCAGAAACAGCGTCGGCCGCAGGTCGTTCATCAGCCGCTCATTGAGTGCGCCGGGCGGAGAATCGCCGTGGGCCTCGGAGTTGAGCACCGCGGAGTCGACCGCGAGGTCGCGCTCGCCGCCGCCGGCGGCGACGATCATGTCCGTTCGGGACAGGATCTCGCTGTTGCCCTTGATGCCCGCCGAATCCAGCGCGAGGCCGGCCGCATAGGTGCCGATCCGCTGCCAGGCTTCCATCTGGCGCTGATCGCCCTTCTTGGGGATCTGCTGGTCGAAGCTCAGCGGGGCCAGCGGATGGACGATGTAGGGCGCAAAGCCGGTGGTGTCGACGTTGACGCGGCGCTGCGCCAGCGCGTCCCAATGCGCGTCGAGGCCTTCGGCCAACGAGGTCGCGAGACCGATGCCGGTGATCCAGGCTTCCACAGGTTGTTTGTGCGACGTCTCAGCCATGGATCATCTGCTCCGGAAATCCGATCTGTCTGGCCATCACTTCCATGTGCCCGCGCAGATCCGGATGAGGGAAGGGCACGTGGCGGAAGGTCAGCGTCGCGTTGCACGCCAGCTTGCCGCCGCTTTTGATGTTCGCCTCGGTCATGGTGTAGCCCGAGCCCTCGTGGATCACACTGGCCTCGACGGACAGCGTCTCGCCGGGCGTGATGAAGCTGCGCATCTTGGCTTCCTTGACCGCGGCGAGAAACGGCATGCGCTGGAACTGCATCAGCGCGATCAGCAGCCAGCCCGATGTCTGCGCCATCGTCTCGATCAGCAGCACGCCCGGCATCAGCGGATAGCCGGGGAAATGACCTTCGAAGATCGTGCTCGTCTGCGGCACCAGCGCTTCGACCGTGATGCTGCGTTGCTCGATACGAAGCTCGGCGATCCGATCGATCAGATGGAAGTATTCGAGGTTCATGGCGCGGGCGGCTTTCGAACCGCCACTACGCGCCCTTGGCGGCGACCAGTTCGTCGATGCGGGCGGCGAGGTTGCTCAGGACGAAATATTGTTCGGTGGTCGCCTTGCCGTCGTTGACCTCCTGGGTCCACTTCTCGAGCGGCAGTTTGATACCGAACGCCTTGTCGATCGCGAAGGCGATGTCGAGGAAGTCCAGGCTGTCGATCCCCAGATCATCGATCGCGTGGCTTTCCGGGGTGATCGTGTCGCGCGGGATGTCGCAGGTTTCCGCGATGATGGTGGCCACCCGATCGAATGTGGAAGTCATCATTAAGCCTTTGAAATTGTGTCGGAAATGGCCGCCCGCGTCGAGCGCGGGCGTGGTCGTGACGACAGGTGAATGCCCGTATATCGGAGCGCTGCCCCGAGTTCAATGGCACGTGGGCCACAGCCCTTTAAGCGCTGCCTGGCCGAGTTTCCACGCCGGTGCGGAGAATCAACCCTGCGGAATCGCAATCTGCGCGCAATCGCGCCGGCCCATCAATACGCAATCCTGTGTCCTGCGCAGGTCGGCGATGCTGGTGGCGAGCCAGAAGCCGACGACTGTCAGCGCGGCGGTGAAAGCCAGCGCGGCGATGTTGGTCAGCATCCGGTGGCGGAAATCGTCCTGCAATTCGTCGCGGCCGCGCTCGTAGGCGGCCAGATCGTTCTGAACCGGGGGGAGTTTCCCGACATCGGCGGTGGGGCCCGTCCTCCGTGGCCGGAACGGCAGCACGCGGTGCTCGTCATCGGGAATGCTGAGGCGGTGGTTCTTCATGATGGCCGGCCTGCGGCGGCTATAGCCGATTGCGTCAGTCGCTCGATCCTATTCGAAGCCCGGGCCGAGGCAAACTCCGCAACTTGACGGAAGTGAGACTGAGAGCTCACGTCTAGTCTTCCACCGCGGGCGAGCCCTTGCTTTTCGTCTCGTTGCCGTCGTCATCCGAGTCCTTGCCGCCGAGCAGGCGATGCAGCAGCCCCTCGAGCCGGTGGCCGCCGATCAGCACCGCCAGCGTGATCGCCATCGCCACCAGCACGCCCGGCCATTGTCCGGCGCCGCAGGCGATGCCGATGCAGGCGGTCAGCCAGGTGCAGGCCGCCGTCGTCAGACCGTGCACGTCGTGCCGGCCGCCGGTGTGGACGATCACGCCGGCGCCGAGAAAGCCGATGCCGGTGAGAATGCCCTGGATCACGCGGCTGGTCGGGTCGGAGATGTGGTCGAACTGGGCGCTCTGGTCGGCGATAGCGACCAGCAGGGCCGAAGCGACGCCGACCAGCGCCAGCGTGCGCATCCCGATCGGCTTGCCCTGGAGGTCGCGATTGAGGCCGATCAGGCCGCCCGCGATCGCGGCGACAGCGAGGCGCAACAGGATTTCCCACCACGGCAGCACCGCATCAGCCTCCCGCTACGATCAGCGTCATCACTTCGGCAGCCGTCCCATCAGATAGAATTCGTCGTTCGGCCGCATGCCGGTGACATTGGCCATGCGGTTGGACAGCGCAAAGAACGCCGCGACGGCCGCGATGTCCCAGATGTCGTCGTCGCCGAAGCCGTGTTCCTTGAGCGCATCGAAGTCGGCGTCGCCGACCCGCTCGGCGTCGCGGCTCACCTTCATGGCGAAGTCGAGCATCGCACGCTGCCGTTCGGTGATCTCGGCCTTGCGATAGTTGACGGCGATCTGGTCGGCGATCTGCGGGTTCTTGGCGCGGATGCGCAGGATCGCGCCGTGCGCGATCACGCAATACTGGCACTGATTGGCCGCCGAGGTCGCGACCACGATCATCTCGCGCTCGGCCTTCGACAGCCCGCTGTCCTTCTCCATCAGCGCGTCGTGATAGGCGAAGAACGCCCGGAACTCATCTGGCCGGCCGGCCAGCGCCAGAAATACGTTCGGCACGAAGCCGGACTTCTCCTGCACGCCCTCGATCCGGCTGCGGATGTCTTCGGGCATCTCGGCGAGAGACGGCACGGGAAAGCGGGAGACGGCAGGCGAGGTCATTGATGAGATCCGGGCTGAGTGATGCGCGAACCTTAGAGACAAGTCGATTGCAGTCAATCATATCGATGAAAAGAGATCCGCGATGCGTGCCAACGTGCCGGCGTGAAACGCTGCCGTGCCGTCATTGCGAGGAGCGCAGCGACGAAGCAATCCAGCGCCATGCACTGGGCTGGATTGCTTCGCTGCGCTCGCAATGACGGAGAGCGTGTTTCAGCGCAACGGCTTCTTCAGCAGCGAGAAACGGTCGGGGTCGAGCCCGAGCGAAGGCTGCAACATCGGCGCTTCGACCGTGCGGGCCAGCGGGCGTTCGATCGTGCCGGGATCGTTCGGCACGTCGCGGTGCGAGGTGGCGCCGCGCCAGCGTTCGAGCACGGCGCTGACGAAGTGCATGTCGTGCCCCGCGGCGGTCGACGGCACCGTCGAGGTCGCGGCTTCCGATCGCGGCAACTGCTGCGGCGGCACTTCCTTGAAGCGCAGCCGCGTCGGCAGCGCGACGCCCTCGCCGAATGCCAGCACCTCGCGGGTGCCGAGCGAGGGCACGAACGACAACAGATTGGCGGCTGCGTCCGACACCGCCGAGCGCAGCAGCGACTGATCGCGGTCGTTGGCGAGCCGCATCGCGAACAGCGTATTGCATTGCGACAGGATGGTGGCGTCGAGCTCGGCCGGACGCTGCGTCACCAGGCCGAGATAGACGCCGTATTTGCGGCCTTCCTTCGCGATCCGCGACACCGCCTTGCGGGTCGGGCCGAAGCCGATCGCGCGATCGGCGCTGGCGTAGCGATGCGCCTCTTCGCAGACGAACAGCAGCGGCGAGACGCCGTCGCTCCACAGCCCGAAGTCGAACGCCATCCGGCACAGCACCGACACCACCGAATCGACGACTTCGGCCGGGAAGCCGGCGAGCTGCATGATCGTCATCGGGCGGCCATTGGCCGGCAGCCGGAACAGATGGCTGATCACCTCCGCCATGGTGTCGCCGCCGACATTGGCGTTGTCGAACATGAAGGCGTAGCGCGGGTCGTTGCGCACCGTCTCGATCCGCGAGATCAGCTTGTGATAGATGATGCGCGACGAGCGGTTCTCCAGCTTGCCCATGCGCTCGTCGATCAGCGAGATCAGGTCGACGAGGCGATACGGCACCGGCGTGTCGGCGGTGTAGCCGACCGATTTCGGATCGACCCGCTTCAGCCCGAGCCGGTCGGCGCTGGTGTATTGCACGTAGAGGCCCTTGGCGATCGGGATCACTTCGGCGAGCACGTCGAGTTCTTCCGGCACGCCGGGACGACCCGCGAACAGCACGTCGACGATCTCGTCGAAATTGAACAGCCAGAACGGCAGTTTCAGATTGCGCGGATTGAGCACCAGCGCCTTGTCGCCGAAGCAGCGGCCGTATTCGTTGTGGACGTCGAGCAGGAATATGCGCAGCGCCGGTCGCGATTTCAGGATCTCGTTGAGCAGCAGCGACACGCCGGTCGATTTGCCGACGCCGGTGGAGCCCAGCACGGCGAAGTGCTTCGACAGCATTTCCTCGATGTCGACATAGGCGATCACCGACGGGTCCTGCTGCAGCGTGCCGACATTGATCTGGTCGGAGCCGGTCGGCGCGTAGACGATGCGCAGGTCTTCGCTGCTGATCAGTTCGACCGCGTCGCCGATCGTCGGATAGTTGGTGACGCCGCGCTGGAACTTCGCGCGCAGCGGACCGGGCAGGATTTCGCCGAGCAGATCGACCGACGCGATCGCGATATGGGGCTCGTTCGGCGAGATGTTCTCGCTCGTCGCCTCGGTGATCATCGCGATGATGGTTGAGGTCGCGGTGCGGATGCTGATGAAGCGCCCGACCGTGGCGCGCACCGCCGCCGGCGACAGCCGGCTTTCGGGCATCAGCCCCGCGCGCGCCATCGACCCGCGCACCGAGATGATCTTGCCGAACGTCGGCGCGGGAACAGCTTCTGCCATTGTCTGGAACTCACACGATTCTGGTATTCGTGCGGCGACTATGCGGGCGCGTTGCTGAGAAACTGTTAAGTGGCGGACGTCACAGAGCTGGAACCGCATCGCCGGTTTTGCTTTCGATGATCATCTGACGAACGGTTCGTGCAGGACGATTAACGTCCCGTTGACCATCACAACCGCCATGGCGAAGCGCTCTCGCGGCGCATGATGCGTCCGAGCTGTGCACCCGTCGCTGCAAAGCGAGGGGTGGGGGCGCGCCGAAAGGCGCAAAAGTGGTGAGTGTCGCGATGGCTTTGCGGACCATCGCGCAACGCCTGATCGGCGCGCCCACCGCGGCGATTTTGGGCATCGGGACCGTTCTTCCGGGAACACAGCGGTGCGGGATCTCCCCGGCCTTGCTGCGCCCGTCCAGCCACGAAAGCGGCAGCCGCTCGTAGTAGCGGCGGACGGTGACCTCTGCCTCCCGGACGCGTGCTTGCGAGGCACGACGCGCAGGACGCCGCGTCCGTCCGGCTTCGCCAGCAAAGCTGGCATTGCCAAACTATCATCGGGGCCGGTTACCCGGCCCGTCCGATCTGTCCCGCTATCCGACGCCTCGCGAAGCGCCCCTCACGGACAGGACGTGGCGGATTATAATCTTAATAGGATTATTGTCAAGAGGCGAGACGAAGGATTTTTGCGGCGCTCGCCGATCCACCCATGCCTTCGCGTTCGTCATTCCGGGGCGCGCCGACGCGCGGTCACGCGCGTCGGCGCGAACCCGGAATCTATAGCCACCGTCGTCGCGTAGTCGGCAGGCCGCCTGTCAGGCCGTGCCTCAACGCGTCGACCGGGGTTATGGATTCCGGGTTCGCGAGTTGCGCTCGCGCCCCGGAATGACGAGAGAGGAGGCGCGCCGGGCCCTCGGACAGGAAAGAGCGTGCCTGTTGCGCGTGGGCACGTCGCTGCGCCGACTTGCCCACGCTATGGACGACAGCGTTCGACGTCCGACGCGTCGGACGACCTAATCGCCGACGAAGTCGCTGCGCTTGTAGCCTTGCGCGTAGAGTAGCGCGGTGAGGTCGGCGTGGTCGATGCGGCCGTGGGCGCTGGCGGCGACCGCGGGCTTGGCGTGGTAGGCGATGCCGAGGCCGGCGGCCTGGATCATGCCGAGGTCGTTGGCGCCGTCGCCGATCGCCAGCGTGTCGATGGCGTCGAGGTCGTCGGCCTCGCGCAATTCGAGCAGCGTCGCGAGCTTGGCTTCGCGGCCGAGGATCGGCTCGGCGACGCGGCCGGTGAGCTTGCCGTCCTCGCTCAGCAGTTCGTTGGCGCGGTGTTCGGCGAAGCCGAGCCGCTCCGCCACCGCGCGGGTGAACTGGGTGAAGCCGCCGGAGACCAGACACGTATAGGCGCCGTGCGCGCGCATCGTCTGCACCAGCGCGCGGCCGCCGGGCGTCAGCGTGATCCGCGTCGCCAGCACCTTGTCGATGATGTCGAGCGAAAGCCCCTTCAGCAGCGCCACGCGCTCGCGCAGCGCCGGCTCGAATTCGATCTCGCCGCGCATCGCGCGCTCGGTGATCGCGGCGACGTGGCTCTTCAGCCCGACGAAGTCGGCGAGTTCGTCGATGCACTCCTGGCCGATCATGGTCGAATCCATGTCGGCGAGAAAAAGCTTCTTGCGCCGTGTGGCGAGAGGCTGCACCACGACGTCGATCGGCAGATCGCCGCGCGCTTCGCGCAGCCGGTCGGCGAGCACCAGGGTGTCTTCGTCGCTGCTGAAGCTGATGTCGGCGGCGATCTCGTCGTGCAGCCAGATCGCGGCGTTCGGCTGCGGCAGCACCGTGCGCGCGCCTTCGAGCACGGTGGAGTCCAGCGCGGGACTGTTCGGATTGCAGATGAGCGTGGCGACGAGCGACATGGGAAAAACGGTTCCGGAGCAGAGGCAAAGGCCGGCGGCCGTGCTTATCGCAGGGCCGACCGCCAGCGGCAAGTCGGCGCTCGCCTTGCGGCTTGCGCAGATGCACGGCGGCGTCGTCATCAATACCGATTCGATGCAGATGTATCGCGATCTGCGGATCATCACCGCCCGGCCGACGCCGGAAGAGGAGGCGCTGGTCCGCCATCTCCTTTATGGCACGGTCGATGCGGCGGTGAATTTCTCCGCCGGCGCCTTCGTCGAGGCTGCGTCAGGCGCGCTGGCCGAGGCCCGCGCTTCGGGCCGGCTGCCGATCTTCATCGGCGGCACCGGGCTGTATTTCAAGGCGCTGACCCGCGGGCTGTCTCTGGTGCCGCCGGTGGCCGCCGAGGTGCGCGACGCGGTCCGGCTGCGGCTCGACCGCGATGGCGTGCTGGCGCTGCACGCCGAACTCGCCCGGCACGATCCGGCCGCAGCCGAACGGCTGGCGCCGGCCGATCGGTCCCGGATCGCGCGGGCGCTGGAAGTGGTGCTGGCGACGGGTCGGCCCTTGGCCGACTGGCATGGCGACGCCTCGCCGCCATTGTTGCCGCCGGAAGGCGTCACGGCGCTGTTTCTCGCGCCGGAGCGGGAGGTGCTTTACGCGCGGATCGACGCCCGGTTCGCAGCGATGCTGCAGGCCGGGGCGCTGGACGAGGTCGCGGCCTTGGCCGGGCGCAATCTCGACCCGCTGCTGCCGGCGATGAAGGCGCATGGCGTGCCGGCGCTGATCCGGCATCTGCGCGGCGAGCTGACATTGGAGGAGGCCGCCGCGATCGGCGCCGCCGACACGCGGCACTACGCCAAGCGGCAATTCACCTGGTTTCGGCACCAGTTACCGGAGTTTCGTTGGGTGACGCCTGAGGAGGCGGAGGGGGTGGTGGATGAAGCCTTGCAGGGCATTACAAGTACAGCGTCATCCTGAGGTGCGAGCGCAGCGAGCCTCGAAGGATGGAGCGACGAATCCGTGCCGCCCATCCTTCGAGGCTGCAAAGGTCCGTGACGGACCTTTGCAGCACCTCAGGATGACGATGCGCTTGTGGGGTGGTCCGCGCACCCGCCTGCACTTATTTACCGCTCGCGAGCCCGCCGAAATCCGGCTAAGGTTTGATCTCACTGCCTTGACAATGGAAGTTTGAGCGGTATGGTCCCGCGCAACCTTTGGGAAGCTTGAGCGACCACATGCGACACAAAATTACCGATCTGCTTCTCGTCATCGTACCCAGGCGCACCGCCGGGGATGGCTAGGCCATCCCGCGAACGGACGGTGCGCTGAGGGCCTTCGACGGGCCCTTTTTTATTGTCCGAACGCCTTCGCCGAACCGAGCTTGTCCGAACCACCCGAAATTCAGCGCCCGACGGCGCCTCCGGAGCCCAACATGAGCGACAGCACCAGCCACGATCCCAACCAGATGACCGGCGCCGCGATGATCGTCCGCGCGATGAAGGATCACGGCGTCGAGCACATCTTCGGCTATCCCGGCGGCGCGGTGCTTCCGATCTATGACGAGATCTTCCAGCAGTCCGACGTGCAGCACATCCTGGTCCGCCACGAGCAGGGCGCCGGCCATGCCGCCGAGGGCTATGCGCGCTCGACCGGCAAGCCGGGCGTGGTGCTGGTGACCTCGGGGCCGGGCGCCACCAATATGGTGACGCCGCTGGCCGACGCGCTGATGGATTCGATCCCGATCGTCTGCATCACCGGGCAGGTGCCGACGCATCTGATCGGCAATGACGCGTTCCAGGAGTGCGATACCGTCGGCATCACCCGGCCGTGCACCAAGCACAACTGGCTGGTGCGCGACATCAAGGATCTGGCGCGCGTGCTGCACGAGGCGTTCTACGTCGCAACCTCGGGCCGTCCGGGCCCGGTGGTGGTCGACGTGCCGAAGGACGTGCAGTTCGCCACCGGCACCTATCACCCGCCGCGCAAGGACGACGTCCACGTCTCCTACGTGCCGACCATCAAGGGCGATCCGAACCAGATCCGCAAGGCGGTGGCGCTGCTCGCCGGCGCCAAGCGGCCGGTGATCTATTCCGGCGGCGGCGTGGTCAATTCCGGCGACGAGGCGTGCCGGCTGCTGCGCGAGCTGGTCGAGGTCACCGATTTTCCGATCACCTCGACGCTGATGGGGCTCGGTGCGTATCCGGCGTCGGGCAAGAACTGGCTCGGCATGCTGGGGATGCACGGCACCTACGAAGCCAACATGACGATGCACGGCTGCGACGTCATGCTGTGCATCGGCGCGCGCTTCGACGACCGCATCACCGGCCGCACCGACGCGTTCGCACCGACCGCCAAGAAGATCCACATCGATATCGACCCGTCCTCGATCAACAAGAATATCCGCGTCGACGTGCCGATCATCGGCGACGTCGCCAGCGTGCTGACCGATCTGCTCGCGGTGTTCAAGGCCGAGGCCAAGAAGCCCGACATCAAGCCATGGTGGCATCAGGTCGCGACCTGGCGCGCGCGCAATTCGCTGGCCTACAAGAAGAACAACGACCTGATCATGCCGCAATACGCGATCCAGCGGCTGTACGAGGCGACGCGCGGCCGCGACACCTACATCACCACCGAAGTCGGCCAGCATCAGATGTGGGCGGCGCAGTTCTTCGGCTTCGAACAGCCGAAGCGCTGGATGACCTCGGGCGGCCTCGGCACCATGGGCTACGGCCTGCCGGCGGCGCTCGGCGTCCAGGTCGCGCATCGCGATTCGCTGGTGATCGACATCGCCGGCGACGCCTCGGTGCAGATGACGATGCAGGAGATGGCGACGGCGGTGCAGTACGAGCTGCCGATCAAGATCTTCATCCTCAACAATCAGTACATGGGCATGGTGCGGCAGTGGCAGCAGCTGTTGCATGGTAATCGTCTGTCGCATTCCTACACCGAGGCGATGCCGGACTTCGTCAAGCTCGCCGAGGCCTATGGCGGCGTCGGCATGCAGGTGACCAAGCCGGCCGATCTCGACGGCGCGATCATGGACATGATCAAGGTCAACAAGCCGGTGCTGTTCGACTGCCGCGTCGCCTCGCTGGAGAACTGCTTCCCGATGATCCCGTCGGGCAAGGCGCACAACGAGATGCTGCTGCCGGCCGAAGCCACCGACGAAGCCACCGCGGCGGCCTTCGCGGGCGGCAAGGCGCTGGTGTGACGCCGCGGGCGTGAAGGGGCGAGGCGAGTCGATGTTCGATCTGCAGCAATTGGAGCACGCGAGGGGCGTCGTCGGCGCGGCGATGCCGCCGACGCCGGCGCATCGCTGGCCGCTGCTGTCGGAACGGCTCGGCGCCGACGTCGTGGTCAAGCATGAAAACCACACGCCGACCGGCGCCTTCAAGGTGCGGGGCGGGTTGGTCTATGTCGATCGCCTCAAGCGCGAACGGCCCGACACCGCGGGACTGATCTCGGCGACTCGCGGCAATCACGGCCAGAGTCTGGCCTTCGCCGCCGCTCGTTACGGCCTGCCGGTGACCATCGTGGTGCCGCGCGGCAATTCCGCCGAGAAGAACCGCGCGATGCGGGCGTTCGGCGCCGAGCTGATCGAGCACGGCGACGATTTTCAGGCCGCCCGCGAGGAAGCCGGGCGTCGCGCCGCGCTCACCGGTCTGGAATCGGTGCCGGCGTTTCATCCCGATCTGGTGCTGGGGGTGGCCACCTACGCGCTGGAATTATTGCGGGCGGCCCCGGATCTCGAAGTGCTCTATGTCCCGATCGGGCAGGGCTCCGGCATCTGCGGCTGCATTCTGGCGCGCGATCTGCTCGGCCTGACTACCGAGATCGTCGGCGTGCAATCGACGAAGGCGCCGTCCTACGCGCTGTCGTTCGCCGCGGGCACCATCGTCACCACCGAGAGCAGCGACACGCTGGCCGACGGGCTGGCGACGCGGATTCCCGATCCGCATGCGCTTGCGATCATCCGCAAGGGGGCGTCGCGCATGGTGCAGGTCAGCGACGCCGAGATCGCCGCGGCGGTCCGCGCCTACTGGACCGACACGCACAACCTCGCCGAGGGCGCCGGCGCGGCGGCGCTGGCGGCCGCCACGCAGGACAAGGTCAAGATCGCCGGCAAGCGGGTCGGGCTGATCCTGAGTGGCGGCAATATCGATTTCGATTTGTTCAACCAATGGGTCGTACCCGACGCGGCGGCCATTGGCGCCGGCAAGGAGTTGGCGTGATGATGTGCAAGATTCCAGACAAGCGGCCCCCAACTCACCGCCGTCATCGCCCGGCTTGACCGGGCGACCCATTATTCCAGCGCGCGTGATCTTGCGGCGAGGCTCTGGAATACTGGATCCCCGCTTTCGCGGGGATGACGGCTGAAGACAAGGCGGCGTCCCGAACTAACAGATGCCTCCGAACGTTTCGGACCAGAGATCGACAGGAAATGAGATGACCCAGCCCGCATCCGCTTACTTCATGGAAGAGCGCCACGACCCGAACGAGACCCATACGCTGTCGGTGCTGGTGCAGAACGAGCCCGGCGTGCTGGCGCGGGTGATCGGGCTGTTTTCGGGGCGCGGCTACAATATCGAGAGCCTCACCGTCTCGGAGACCGAGAACCAGAAACATCTGTCGCGCGTCACCATCGTCACCACCGGCACGCCGATGGTGATCCAGCAGATCAAGAACCAGCTCGACCGCATGGTGCCGGTGTTCCGCGTCGTCGACATGACGCTGACCGGCCGCTCGATCGAGCGCGAGCTGGCGATGGTCAAGCTGCGCGGCACCGGCGACCATCGCGTCGAATCGTTGCGGCTCGCCGAGGCGTTTCGCGCCCGGGTGATCGACGCCTCGACCGAGAGCTTCGTGTTCGAGATCACCGGCAACACGTCGAAGATCAACCAGTTCATCGAACTGATGCGCCCGCTCGGCCTGGTCGAAGTCGTCCGCACCGGCGTCGCCGCAATCGGCCGCGGCGCCGAGGGGATGTAAGCGGGGGAGCTACGCCGTGATCGCCTCGGCGATGTCGTCGAACGAGCTGTTGGTGTAGTCCTTCGCCAGCGAGCGGATCAGCGAGGCTTCCACGGTCTTGTGCAGGATCGGCCGCATCTGGCCGAGCGTCTGCGGGTCGGCGATCAGCACCAGCCCGTCGAATTCACCCGCGAGCTTCATCTTGTTGATGAAGAGGCTGAGCTGCTTGGCGAAGGTGGCTTCGTCGGTCTGGCTCTGGGTCTGATCTTCCGGCCGCGAGCCCGACGGGCCGTCGTCGTCGAGATTTTCCGGCGACAGTCTGCGTTCTTCGCGCAGCACGACGCTGGCCGGCTTGCCGGTGTTGCGGAGCAAAATCGCCCCGCCGCCGTCGGCGACGACCACGAGTGTGTTGTGCGGAATCAGCGCCATGATCTTTCCCTTCAGAACGACGGCGGCTTCGCGCGGCCGTCCTCAGGAATGGCCAACCGGCGCCGCAGGGCTTGGTTCCGTTGTCTGTGCAGAAACTGCCGCGGCCTCGAGGTGCAGGCCTTTCAGCGTGGCGGGATTGGTCCAGTCGACGGACTGCACCACGCTGAATGATCCGTCGGTTTCCAGCACCACGGCGTCGACATCCGCGATTTTCGCGATGCCGCGGCTGCGCAGCACCGCAGTGACCTCCTCGCGGGTCACCCGCTGGGCCAGCATCGCGGAGTCGATGAAGGCGCCTTTGTAGAGCAGCAGCGTCGGCTCGCTCTTCACCAGCGTCTCGAACCAGGGCAGCCGCACCGAGCACCAGGTGATCGCGTATTGCAGGGCGATCAGCATCGCCAGCGCCAGCAACCCTTGCACCAATGAGACGCTGCTGTTCAGCGCCACGGTCCCAAGCACGGAACCCAGCGCGACGGTGACGACGAGGTCGAAGGCGTTCAGCTTGGTGAGGGTGCGCTTGCCCGAAATGCGCAGGAACGCCACCAGGGCCAGATAGGCGATGGGGGTGACGACGAGAACGTGGGCGACGTCGGACATTTCGGACCTCGATCCTCAGCGTGCACGTTACAAAGGCGCGGGGCCTTCGTGGCGTTTCCAGGTTCGCCCCCACCTTCGAAACCTGCGCTGGGTGGCATCGTTCCTGCGCATTTGCGCCCGTCGCCGCGTGGCAAGTTGTCACCGCCTGCCGGGGATCGCGAAGATCCGGCGGGGCGCGACGCTGCGGTGGCGTGCGTGCGCGGAATGCAGCCGCGCGATCCGGCCGCTTACCGCGCCCCGCCGGATCGGCTAGGAACCGGGCAACGGCGCGCGCAGCGCGCGGCCGATTCTGGGCGGAGACATCATGAGGCCAGCCGACATCGCGCTCGCGCTCGTCGTTGCGCTGATCTGGGGGCTGGGCTTCGTGTTCACGCGCTACGCGCTGACCGAGATGTCGCCGACGGTGCTCAATCTGCTGCGGTTCGCCATCACCGCGCTGCCGTGCCTGCTGCTGCCGCGGCCGAAGCTCGCCTGGACGATCTGGATCGGCATCAGCCTGCTGCTGGTGTGGCAATATCTGACCCAGAGCTGGGGTATCGCGCAGGGCGTGCCGGCGGGGCTGACGGCGGTGATCGTGCAGAGCCAGGCGCTGTTCACCATTGCGTTTGCGGCGGTGCTGCTCGGCGAGCGGCCGACCCGGGTGCAACTGATCGGCATCGGCGTGGCCGCCTGCGGCCTGCTGATGATCTGCTTCACCGTCGGCTACGATTTCACCGCGGTCGCCTTCGCGGTCACGATGACCGCGCCGGTCGCCTTCGCCTTCACCAACCTGTTGCTGCGGCGGGCGCAGGGCGTGCCGATGCTCGATTTGTTCGCCTGGATCAGCCTGGCGTCGCTGCCGCCGCTGGCGATCGCTGCCTTCGTCGCCGATGGCGGGCCGGCGATCTGGCGGGAGGTGAGCGGTCTGTCGCCCGGGGTGATGGCGGCGATGCTGTCGCTGTCGATCGGCTCGACCACGATCGGCTACTGGATCTGGGGCCGGTTGCTGCACCGCTACAGCGCGGCGCAGGTGGTGCCGTTCGCGCTGCTGGTGCCGTTCATCGGGGCGGGAGCGTCCAGCCTGGTGTTCGGCGAGACTTTCGGGCCGCTGCGGCTGGCCGGGATGCTGATCGTGGTCGCCGGGCTCGCCATCATGCTGCTGTTCGGCCGGGCGCGACCGGCGCTGCCGGAGACCGCCTGAAAGTCGCAGGCGCCCCGTCTTCGCGGTGCGGCAGCCATGCCGCAGCCACAAAACACCGCTGCGGGCTTGTCTCAGGGCACCTAGCGCCCTAGAAACCGGCAGCAATTTCACGGTCGGCCGGGACTGGCCCGATCACCACAGCAGGGGGCGGGACGGGCCGCCGAAGAGAGGAACGAGAATGCGAGTTTACTACGATCGCGACGCCGACCTGAATCTGATCAAGGGCAAGAAGGTCGTCATCGTCGGCTATGGCAGCCAGGGCCACGCCCACGCGCTGAACCTGAAGGATTCCGGCGTCAAGGACGTCGCGATCGCGCTGCGCAAGGGCTCGGCCACGGCCAAGAAGGCGGAAGCCGCCGGCTTCAAGGTGATGGAAGTCGCCGAGGCCGCCAAATGGGCCGACGTGATGATGATGCTGACGCCCGACGAATTGCAGGGCGAGATCTATCGCGACCACCTGCACGACAACATGAAGCAGGGCGCGGCGCTGTTGTTCGCCCACGGCCTCAACGTCCACTTCAACCTGATCGAGCCGCGCGCCGATCTCGACGTGCTGATGGTCGCGCCGAAGGGCCCGGGCCACACCGTGCGCTCGGAATATCAGCGCGGCGGCGGCGTGCCGAGCCTGATCGCGATCCACCAGGATCCGTCGGGCAACGCCCACGACCTCGGCCTCAGCTACGCCTCGGCGATCGGCGGCGGCCGCGCCGGCATCATCGAGACCTCGTTCAAGGAAGAGTGCGAGACCGATCTGTTCGGCGAGCAGGTGGTGCTGTGCGGCGGTCTGGTCGAGCTGATCAAGGCCGGCTTCGAGACGCTGGTGGAAGCCGGCTACGCGCCGGAGATGGCGTATTTCGAGTGCCTGCACGAAGTGAAGCTGATCGTCGACCTGATCTATGAAGGCGGCATCGCCAACATGAACTACTCGATCTCCAACACCGCGGAATACGGCGAATACGTCACCGGCCCGCGCATCGTCACCGCCGAGACCAAGGCGGAGATGAAGCGGGTGCTGGCCGACATCCAGAACGGCATCTTCACCCGCAACTGGATGCTCGAGAACAAGGTCAACCAGACCTCGTTCAAGGCCACCCGCGCCAAGCTCGCCGCCCATCCGATCGAGGAAGTCGGCGCCAAACTCCGCGAGATGATGCCCTGGATCAAGAAGGGCGCGCTGGTGGACAAGTCGAAGAACTAAGCGCGCGACGCGCTCGGCGTCATCCTGAGGCGCCGCCGCAAAGCGGCGGCCTCGAAGGATGGGCCACAAGTGCCGTGCCAGTCATCCTTCGAGGCTCGCTTCGCTCGCACCTCAGGATGACGGCTTCGACAGTGAGAACACGGGACCGCAGCTACGCGGTCCCGTTTTCGTTTGGGATACGCGCGGCTGCACCTCTCCCCGCGTGCGGGGAGAGGTCGGATTGCGCAGCAATCCGGGTGAGGGGGCGTTTCAACGTAGCCGAGACTCCGTGCTCGCGTCGCCCCTCACCCCAACCCTCTCCCCGCGAAGAGCGGGGCGAGGGGGCGCGCCGTGCGCGGGGCGAGGCCGGACGGTGCAATCCGCCGCAGCCGCGGTGCCTTGATCTGGTCGGACCAGATTGGTAGGGTCAGTCATGGCGACTCCGCTCAGTTCCGAGACCTCCCATTCTGTCCGCAAGACGCTGGAATTCGTGCAGCATCATCGGCTGGCGAAGGGCGACCGGCTGCCGTCGGAGCGGGAATTGTCGGAGCGGTTCGGCGTGGCGCGCAGTTCGGTGCGCGAGGCGCTGGCGGTGCTGGACGCGATGCGGATCACCGAGCGCCGGCCGAAATCGGGCATCTTCCTGCGCAACGCGGTCGAGGATGGCGGGCTCGATGCGCTGGTGCTGCAGGCCGATCTCGGGCTGGCGTTCGATCCGCAGGTGACGCGCGACGTCACCGAGGCGCGGATCATCTGCGAGGAGCAGGCGCTGCGGCTGGCCTGCCGGCGGCGGACCGAGGCCGATCTGGCGAAGCTGCACCGATTGCTCGACGCCTATGCGGCGCTGGTCGACGCCGGGCGCAATCCCGCCGACGCCGACGTCGACTTTCACCTCGCTTTGGTCGCCGCCAGCCAGAACCGCATCCTCGTGCGCACGCTGACGCCGCTGATGCTGATGAGCACGAATTGGCGGCGGCGCTATTTCGACTCGGCGGCGATCCGCCGCCGCTCGCTCGACGATCACCGCGCCTTCGTCGACGCCATCGAGGCGCGCGACGAAGCGGTCGCAGCATCGCTGGTGCAGCGCCACGTCCAGACCGCCGCCGCGGACGTGCGGGCACTGGCGGAGCAGGGCGGCGCGACCGCGACCGAGACGCCATCCAAATCAGACACGCGCGCATCCGACGCGCCGACATAACCCCGGTCAACGGGAGAACTTCGCGCGGCCGACAGCCGCTTCGGGGAAACGCAAAAAGAAGGATCAAAAATGCGTATCAAGACGACTTCCGTGGCCGCTATCGCGGCTGCGATCGCAATGCTCGCCACGAGCCCCGCGCTGGCCCAGAAGAAATACGGCCCCGGCGCCAGCGACACCGAGATCAAGCTCGGCAACACCGTGCCCTACAGCGGCCCGGCCTCGGCCTACGGCATTCTGGGCAAGACCTACGCGGCCTATTTCAAGAAGATCAACGACGAGGGCGGCATCAACGGCCGCAAGATCGTGCTGATCTCCTATGACGACGCCTATTCGCCGCCGAAAACGGTCGAGCAGACCCGCAAGCTGGTGGAAAGCGACGAGGTGCTGGCGATCCTCGGCAGCGTCGGCACCGCCTCGAACATCGCGATCCAGAAATATCTCAACGCCAAGAAGACGCCGCAACTGTTCCTCGCCACCGGCGCGTCGCGCTGGAACGATCCCAAGGCGTTTCCGTGGACGATGGGCTGGCTGCCGAGCTATCAGGCCGAAGCCACCGCCTACGCGACCTATCTGCTGAAGGAGAAGCCCGACGCCAAGATCGGCGTGTTCTATCAGAACGACGATTTCGGCAAGGACTACGTCCGCGGCCTGAAAGAGGGGCTGGGCGACAAGGCGGCGACGATGATCGTGGCCGAATCCAGCTACGAGGTCTCCGAGCCGACGGTGGATTCGCACATCGTCAAGATGAAGGCGGCCGGCGCCGACACGTTGTTCTCGTTCGCGACCGGCAAGTTCGCCGCGCAGGCGATCAAGAAGGTCGCCGAACTGGGCTGGAAGCCGCTGCACATCGTGCCGAATGCCTCGTCGTCGCTCGGCAGCGTGCTGCGCCCGGCCGGTCTCGAGAATGCGCAGGACCTGGTGTCCGCGACCTTCGCCAAGGACCCGACCGATCCGCAGTGGAACGAGGATCCCGGGATGAAAGTGTTCCACGCCTTCGTCGAGAAGTACATTCCCGAAGGCAAGGCGATGGAGAGCACCGTGCTGTCGGGCTACAGCATCGCCCAGACCATGGCCGAGGCGCTGCGGATGTGCGGCGACGATCTCAGCCGCGCGAACCTGATGAAGCAGGCCGCGAGCATGAAGGACGTCAAGCTGGACGGCCTCTTGCCGGGCGTGACCGTCAACACCAGCGCGACCGACTTCTCGCCGATCGACCAGTTCCAGATGATGTCCTTCAAGGGCGAACGCTGGCAGCGTTTCGGCGACGTCATCAAGGGCGAAGTCGCGGTCGCGGGCCAGTAAGCGCGCCGCGCGATCACCTCACCCCGACCGGCGGAGCGCAGCGGAGACGGTCGGGTGAGGGGGCGCCTCGGCGCGTCTGAGCGCCTGATGCTAGTCAGGATCGCTCGGCTTCCAGGCGACGCCCCTCATCCCAGCCTTCTCCCCGCACGCGGGGAGAAGGAGCGGGCCGTGCGCGCGGCAAGGCTTCGTCCTATTGGAATACCAAGCGGGATCGTGGTGACGCGGTCCCGTTTTGCTGTGATAGGGTCGCGATGCATTGGGCACGGAGCGGGCCATGAAATCTGTCGTCGTCACCGGGGTCTCCACCGGGATCGGTCGCGCCATCGCGAAGCTGCTGCTGGACAAGGGTTTTCGCGTGTTCGGCAGCGTGCGCAAGCAGTCCGACGCCGACCGGCTGATTCAGGATTTCGGGGCGAATTTCACGCCGCTGTTGTTCGACGTCACCGACGAGGCGGCGATCCGGGTGGCTGCGGACGAGGTTCGCGCGGCGCTCGGTGGTGAGCGGCTCGCGGGGCTGGTCAACAATGCCGGCATCGCGGTGTCGGGCGCGGTGGTCGATCTGTCGGCCGATGATTTCCGGCGGCAGTTCGAGGTCAATGTGATCGGTCCGATCGTGGCGACGCAGGCGTTCGCGCCGCTGCTCGGCACCGATCCGTCGCTGCGCGGGCCGGCGGGGCGGATCGTGATGATGTCGTCGATCGCCGGCCGGTTCGGCAATCCGCTGATGGCTGCGTATTCGGCGTCGAAGCACGCGCTCAACGGTCTGTCCGACGGGCTGCGCCGCGAGATGATGCTGTTCGGCATCGACGTGGTGATTATCGCTCCCGGTGCGGTCAAGACGCCGATCTGGGCCAAGGCCGGGCAGGAAGATATCTCGCGCTTCGCGGCCTCGCCGTTCTATCCGGCGCTGCAGAAAATCCGCGCGATGCTGCCGCAGATGGACGAAAGCAGCCTGCCGCCGGAGACGATCGCGCAGCACGTCCACGACGCGCTGACGTCGCCGAAGCCGAAGGTGCATGACGTGATCACGCCGGGCCCGTTGCGGTTCTGGCTGTCGACCAGACTGCCGCCGCGGCTGGTCGACAAGATCGTCGCGCGCAGGCTGGGGCTGCAGCCGGCGAAGTAAGCGAATGTCCGGTAGGGCGGATGGCGCTTCGCGTATCCGCCCTACGGCTTCACCCGGTCCCATAGCGCCCGCGACACCACGTCCGGCGTCTTGCCCGACCCCGCTTGCAGATTGGCTTCGCGCATCGCGTCGATGCCGATGCGGCCGAGCAGCGGCGTCAGCGCATCGCGCAGCTTCGCGTCGCCAGCGCCCTTCGGCGACAGCAGCAGCACCGCGTCGTAAGGCGGGATCGCCCGATGCGGGTCGTCCAGCACGACGAGATCGTATTTCGCGATCAGCCCGTCCGAGGTGTAGCCGGCGATGACATCGACCTCGCCGGAGGCGACGGCCGCATACATGAAGTCGGGTTGCATCTGCCGCTCGGTC
Organism: Rhodopseudomonas sp. NSM; assembly: GCF_052445935.1. Taxonomy (NCBI): domain Bacteria; kingdom Pseudomonadati; phylum Pseudomonadota; class Alphaproteobacteria; order Hyphomicrobiales; family Nitrobacteraceae; genus Rhodopseudomonas; species Rhodopseudomonas sp. NSM. The sequence continues at coordinate 610,413 of NZ_JBQTCH010000003.1, forward strand.
TTGAAGGCGAGACCATAGGTCTTGCGCAGATGGGCCCATTCCGGCCGCGAGAAGAATTCGTAGTCGCCGGCGATCGTCATCGCCGGCGCGCGGGCGGCGAGATCGGCAATCGAGCGGATGCCGAGCGCCTCGGCCCTGGCGCGCGGCATCACCAGCGCATAGGCATTGGCGAAGCCGAGGTCGCCGAGCAGGGTGACGCCGTCCTTGGCGAGATCCTGCTTCAGATCGGCCAGCACCTGGTCGCGGGCGGCGATGCCGGGGTGCTTGAACTGATTGGCCCACAGCGTGCCGGAGTAATCGACATAGGCGTCGATGTCGCCGCTCTTCAGGGCGTCGTAGATCACGCTGGAGCCGAGGCCGGCGCGCGTGGTGGCTGACAGCCCGGCGGCTTCGAGCCGCTGCTCGATCAGCGCGGCGAGCACATATTGCTCGGTGAAGGTCTTGGCGCCGACGACGTAGGTCGATCGCGTGCCGGCCAGCGACGGCGCCAGCGTCGCGATCACCAGCGCGGCGAGGCCGACGCCGCCGAGCGCGGTGCGGACACGGCTGCGCAGCCGCAGGCCGCGCTCGATCAGCGCCAGCAGCTGATCGACCGCGAGCGCCAGCACCGCGGCGGCGGCGCAGCCGAACAGGACCAGCACCCAGTTCTGCGTCTGCAGCCCGGCGAAGATGTAGTTGCCGAGGCTGGTCTGGCCGATCGGAGTCGACAGCGTCGCGGTGCCGATCACCCACACCGCCGCGGTGCGGATGCCGGCCATGATCACGGGCAGCGCCAGCGGCAGCTCGACCATCGTCAGCGTCTGCCGCGGCGTCATGCCGACGCCCTGCGCGGCCTCGACCAGCGCCGGATCGATGCCGTCGAGGCCGGTGATGGTGTTGCGCAGCACCGGCAGCATCGCATACAGCGCCAGCGCCAGCACTGCGGGCAGGAAGCCGAACGCCGAGAAGCCGACGCCGAGCGTGCTCGCGCTCAACGCCGCCAGTGCCAGCAGCAGCGGATAGAACAGCGCCAGCAACGCCAGGCCGGGGATGGTCTGAACGATGCCGGCGAAGCCGAGCAGGGCGCCGCGCAAGATCGGGTTGTGTCGCGTGACCATCGCCAGCGGCAGGCTGATCGCCAGGCCGAGCGCCAGCGCGGCAAGGCTGACGCGGACATGGGCGCCGAGATAGTCCGGCAGATTGGCCAGCGCCTCGCCCCAGCGCGGATCGCCGAACAGGCTCATGTCGCACCGTCCTGCGGCAGCAACGCCGAGAGCCTGCGCGCCTGCCGGCGCGGCGTCTGCAGTAACTCGGTGACGTAAGGCTCGGTGCTGTGCGCCAGCTCCATGGCGCTGCCCTGCGCCAGTAATCGGCCGGCGCGCATCACCGCGACGCGATCGGCCAGCAGCAGCGCCTCGGTGATGTCGTGGGTGATCAGCACGGTGGTGAGCCCGAGCCTTTCGTGCAGCGCGCGAAAATCCTCGCCGAGCGCGTCGCGGGTCAAGGGGTCGAGCGCGCCGAACGGCTCGTCCATCAGCACGATGGCGGGTTTCGCGGCGAGCGCGCGGGCGACGCCGACGCGCTGGCGCTGGCCGCCGGAGAGTTCGTGCGGAAAGCGGTCGCGATATTGAGCGCGGTCGAGCCGCACCAGATCGAGCAGTTCGTCGACCCGCGCGGCGATCCTGTCGCGCGGCCAGCCGAGCAGCTTCGGCGTGATGCCGATATTGCCGGCGACGCTGAGATGCGGGAACAGCGCGCCGGCCTGGAACACGATGCCGATGCGCCGGCGCAGCGCGATCGGATCGGCGGCGCGGATGTCCTCGCCATCGATCGTGATCGTGCCGGCGTCGGCCTCGATCAGCCGGTTGGCGAGCCGCAGCAGCGTGGTCTTGCCCGAGCCGGAGCCGCCGACGATGGCGAGCAACTCGCCGGGCGCGACGGAAAGCGAAACGCCGTCGACCGCCTTGACCCGGCCGCCGTCGAAGCTCTTGTCGACGCGGTCATAAGCGATCATCGGCGTGGCGTCGCGCATCATGCCGGCTACATGACGGCGGGTCGCGGCAAAGCGCAAGCCGCACTTGCAGTTTGCCGCGCGGCGTTGAATGGTCGGCGCGGAAATGGAGGACGAGGCGTGAACGGAGGGGCATCGACAGCAATCGCATTGCGGGACGCGACGGTGGCGTTCAGGCTCGCCGACGGCCGCATTTACACCGCGGTCGAGAAGGCGTCGCTCGACGTCGCCGACGGCGAGTTCGTCGCGATCGTCGGGCCGACGGGATGCGGCAAGTCCACGCTGCTCAACGTCGCGGCCGGGCTGCTGCAGCCGGTGGCGGGGCAGGCGCGGATCTTCGGCGCACCGCTCGACGGGCTCAATCGCAACGCCGGCTATCTGTTTCAGGCCGACGCATTGTTCCCGTGGAAGACCGCGATCGACAATGTCGCGATCGGTCTCGACGTCGCCGGGACGGCGCGTGCCGAGGCGCTGACGCGCGCCCAGGGATGGCTGGATACGGTCGGGCTCGGCGCCTTCGCCGGCCGCTATCCGCACATGCTGTCGGGCGGTCAGCGCAAGCGCGTCGGCCTCGCCCAGGTGCTGATCCGCGATCCGAAGATCCTGCTGATGGACGAGCCGTTCGGCCCGCTCGACGCGCAGACGCGGCAGATCATGGGCAATCTGTTGCTGCAACTCTGGAGCGCGCATCGCAAGGCGGTGCTGTTCGTCACCCACGACCTCGAAGAAGCGATCGCGCTGGCCGATCGGGTGGTGATCATGTCGTCGGGGCCGTCGTCCCGCATCATCGGCGACTGGCGAGTCGCGCTGCCGCGGCCGCGCGACATCTTCGAGATCAGGCTCACGCACGAGTTCCACGCGCTGCATCGCGAGATCTGGGGCGTGCTGCGCGAGCAGGTGATGAAGGCGTATGGACAGAGCGGGCAGGCGGTGGCGTGATGGGAGTGTTCGTGAAGGCCGCTGACTCACCCCTTGCACGGCGAACTCCCTCCCCCCTTGCGGGGGAGGGTTGGGGTGGGGGGTGGCCACGGGCTCAGTGCTCGCGGCCCCCCACCCCCGACCCCTCCCCGCAAGGGGGAGGGGAGTGCGCGGGGGCCTTGCCATGTCGCGGCTGAAACTCGTGTCGTTGCAGCTCCTCGTCGCCGTCGTCGCGCTCAGTGTGTGGCAGTTGCTCACCACCGTGCCGATCGCCGGCAAATTGCTGCTGCCGCCGTTCTTCTTCTCCAATCCGGTGGACGTCGCCAAGCAGGTCTATGCCTGGTTCGCCTCGGGCGTGATCTGGAAGCATCTCTTGATCACGCTGTGGGAGTCGCTGCTGGCGTTCGTGATCGGTTCGGTCGCGGGCGTACTGGTCGGGTTCTGGTTCGCGCGGCAGCCGCGGGTCGCGGCGGTGTTCGATCCCTATGTGAAGATGTTCAACGCGCTGCCGCGCGTGGTGCTGGCGCCGATCTTCACGTTGTGGCTGGGGCTCGGGATCTGGTCGAAGGTCGCGCTCGGCGTGACGCTCGTCTTCTTCGTGGTGTTCTTCAACGTCTATCAGGGCGTCAAGGAAACCAGCGCGACGCTGGTCGATAACGCGCGGATGCTGGGGATGAGCGAGCGGCAGATGATGCGGCACGTGTTCTGGCCGTCGGCGCTGTCGTGGATGTTCTCGTCGCTGCACACCGCGGTCGGCTTCGCGGTGGTCGGCGCGGTGGTCGGGGAATATCTCGGCGCCGCGGCCGGGCTCGGCTATCTGATCCAGCAGGCCGAAGGCAGCTTCGACGTCGCCGGCGTGTTCGCCGGCATGTTCGTGCTGTCGGTATTCGTGATCCTGATCGACCTGGTGGTCAGCATGGTCGAAAAGCGGCTGCTGGTGTGGCGGCCGCAGCCGGGCGGCGCCGTCCAGCAGACCGACTAGAGTCCTCGGCGGCTTTCGCCTATCCTGCACCGCTTCGTTCCGGGAGAAACGTCATGAAAACGATACTCGCCAAGGTCGCCGCGCTGCTGTCGGCGCTGCTGCTGACGACCACGCTCGCGGCCGCGCAGAGCAAGGTGACGATCGCGATCGGCGGCGGGGCGTGCCTGTGCTACCTGCCGACGGTGCTCGCCAAGCAGCTCGGCGAATACGACAAGGCCGGACTGAGCGTCGAGCTGGTCGACCTCAAGGGCGGCTCGGACGCGCTGAAGGCCGTGCTCGGCGGCAGCGCCGACGTCGTCTCCGGCTATTTCGACCACACCGTCAATCTCGCCGCCAAGAAGCAGGAGATGCAGTCCTTCGTGGTCTACGACCGCTATCCGGGGCTGGTGCTGGTGGTGTCGCCGCGGCACACCGCGGAGATCAAGTCGGTCAAGGACCTCGCCGGCAAGAAGGTCGGCGTCAGCGCGCCGGGCTCGTCGACCGATTTCTTTCTGAAGTATCTCTTGAAGAAAAACGCCGTCGATCCGAACGACGTCTCGGTGATCGGCGTCGGCCTCGGCGCCACCGCCGTGGCGGCGATGCAGCAGGGCCAGATCGACGCCGCGGTGATGCTCGATCCGGCGGTGACGATCCTGCAGGCTGCGCACGCCGATCTGCGCATCCTCAGCGACACGCGCACCGAGCACGACACCCGCGAGGTGTTCGGCGGCGACTATCCGGGCGGCGCGCTGTATTCGACGGTGGCGTGGATCAAGGCGCATCCGAAGGAGGCGCAGGGCCTGACCAACGCCATCCTGAATACGCTGAACTGGATCCACGCGCATTCGGCCGAAGAGATCGCCGACAGGATGCCGCCGAACATCGTCGGCAAGGACAAGGCGCAATACGTCGCCGCGCTGAAGAACACGATCCCGATGTACTCGACCACCGGGCTGATGGACCCGAAGGGCGCCGACGCGGTGCTCGCGGTGTTCAGCACCAGCTCGCCGGATGTGGCGAAGGCCAATATCGACGTCACCAGGACCTACACCAACGCCTTCGTCGAGCAGGCGAAGACGTCGGGCGTGGCGAAGTAGCAGCGCCCGCGATGAGCGCGTCCGCGCCGGTCACGATCCATCGTGTGACGCAGCTCGACCTGTGGGTCGACGACCATGTGTGGCCGTTCGCGCAAACGCACCGGTCGAAGATCGATGGATACTTCGCGGCGCGGCAGCTGGAGCAGCCGAAGCTGTGGAATGGCCGGGTGCTGATGGGGCGCCGGCCGCGCTTCGAGGGCGGCCTCTTCAGCGCCGACTATTTCGAGACCGACTTCGCCAGCTTCCTGTGCTGGCGCGAATGGGAGTTTCCGGATCTGTCGGTGTTCAACGGCTTCGGCATGGGGGTGATCCGCTCGAGCGACGGCGCGATCGTGCTCGGCGAGATGGGCGCGCACACCGCCAATGCCGGCAAGGTGTATTTCGCCGGCGGCACGCCCGACCCGTCCGATGTCCGCGGCAAGCGGCTCGATATTCCCGCCAGCGTCGCGCGCGAGGTCGAGGAGGAGACCGGGCTGCGGCGCTCGGATTATCGCGCGGCTGATCATTGGCACTGCGTCGAGGCCGGCCCCTACGTCGCGATGCTGCGTTTGCTGGATGTCTATCTGCCGGCCGAGGCGCTGCAGTCGCGCATCGAGGCGCATCTGGCGCGCGACGCGCACCCGGAATTCAGCCGGGTGCATCTGGTGCGGTCGGAGGCCGATCTGCTGCCATCGATGCCGCGCTTCGTCACCGCCTATCTCACGATGCTGCTGGACGGCGAGGATTAGAGCAAAACTCTCCGTCATTGCGAGCGAAGCGAAGCAATCCAGAGGCCCAGTGCTCTGCCCTGGATTGCTTCGTCGCGGAGCCTGTGCTCGGACGGCGCGGAGCGCCGATCCGAGTGCTCCTCGCAATGACGCGGAATGTCAGCCGTGGGCGTGGACGCCGAGGTCGTCGCGCGGGGTGATGCCGAGGCGGGCGAACAGCGCGCGGTCCTTGCTGTCGCCGGGATTCGGCGTGGTCAGCAGCGTGTCGCCGATGAAGATCGAATTGGCGCCGGCGAGGAAGCACAGCGCCTGCATCTCGTCGCTCATCGCGGTGCGGCCGGCGGCCAGCCGCACGTCCGATTTCGGCATCATGATTCGCGCCAGCGCGATGGTGCGGACGAATTCGAACGGATCGACGGGCTTTGCGGTCGAGGCGATCGGCGTGCCTTCGATCGGGATCAGCATGTTGATCGGCACGCTCTCCGGATGCTGAGGCAGGTTGGCGAGGGTGCGCAGCATCTCGACGCGGTCGGTCGGCTTCTCGCCGAGGCCGAGGATGCCGCCGCAGCAGACCTTGATGCCGGCGTCGTGCACCTTCGCCAGGGTGTCGAGCCGGTCGCCGAAGCTGCGGGTCTTCACCACCGACGAGTAGAACTCTTCCGAGGTGTCGATGTTGTGGTTGTAGTAATCGAGGCCGGCGTCGGCGAGCTGCTGCGCCTGATCCTCGCTGAGCATGCCGAGCGTCATGCAGGCTTCCATGCCGAGCGCCTTGACGCCCTTCACCATCTCGATCACCGGCGCCATGTCGCGCTCCTTCGGCGAGCGCCAGGCTGCACCCATGCAGTAGCGTGTGGCGCCGGCGTCGCGGGCGGCCTTGGCGCCCTCGATCACCTTCTGCGGGTCCATCAGCTTGGAGGCGGGCAGGGCGGTGTCGTGATGCGCGGACTGGCTGCAATAGCCGCAATCCTCGGCGCAGCCGCCGGTCTTGACGTTGAGCAGCTGATTGCACTGCACCGCGTTGGCGTCGAAGCTCTGGCGGTGGATGGTCTGCGCCCGGAAGATCAGATCGGCGAACGGCGCGTGATAGATCGCGGCGGCCTCCTCGCGGCTCCAGTCGTGGCGGAGGGACGGGGTCGCGGCGGCCAGAGAGGTGAGATCGATCGAGTTCAACGCGGGCGCTCCATACTGTGTCGTTCGGCTCGCAGAGCCATAAGGCGTTTCGGCGGGCGAGGAAACCCGCCGCCGCGCCGGCGTCGCCCAACGATGGTTTAGGTCAGGATTTCTGACGCTTTATCGCGAGGTTTGCCCATCATTTGCCGTTGCGAAGCCGTGGCGAGGTCGTCTAGAAGGATAGTCGTTCGGTCCGTCGGACACTTGCGTCAACCGTCTCTCAAGGGTTGTCGCCGACGATAGGGACCTGAAGGTGTTGGGCATGACGATTCGCGACGGCAGGATGGAATTGGCGGGGACGGCGTTTGCCGGTTCCGACGCGATTCCGGCTGCGGCGATGTCGGCACAGATTCCCGCCACCCTCGCGCTTGGCGGGCTGCTTCTGCTTATTTGCCCCTGAGGGCCGTCTGGGCGTTTGCGCCTGGGCACTCAGGGGATCGCACGAACGCCAGCCCTTCACGCGCCGGACGGCGCCCCGACCAAAGGAATTCATTCATGACCACGACCCCGAAGTCCGAGCAGGACCGCGTCATCATTTTCGACACCACCTTGCGCGACGGCGAGCAGTGCCCCGGCGCCACCATGACCTTCGAAGAGAAGCTGAATGTCGCCAAGATGCTCGACGACATGGGCGTCGACGTGATCGAGGCGGGCTATCCATTTGCTTCGGATGGTGACTTCGAGGCGGTACACGAAATCGCCAAGCGTTCGAAGAATTCGGTGATCTGTGGATTGTCGCGCGCGGCCCACAAGGACATCGACCGCTGCGCCGAGGCGATCAAGCCGGCCGAGCGCGGCCGCATCCACACCTTCCTGTCCACCTCGCCGGTGCACATGAAGTACAAGCTGCAGATGGAAGCCGCGCAGGTCTACGAGATGGTGATCTCGTCGGTGACGCGTGCGCGCAACCATACCGACGACGTCGAGTGGTCGGCGGAAGACGCCACCCGCACCGAGTTCGACTTCCTGTGCCGCTGCATCGAGGCGGCGATCAAGGCCGGCGCCACCACCATCAACCTGCCGGACACGGTCGGCTACGCGGTGCCCGAGGAATATCGCGAGATGTTCCGCAAGGTGCGCGAGACCGTGCCGAATTCCGACAAGGCGCGGTTCTCGGTGCATTGTCACGACGACCTCGGCATGGCGGTGGCCAATTCGATCGCCGGCGTGCAGGGCGGGGCGCGGCAGATCGAGTGCACCATCAACGGCATCGGCGAGCGCGCCGGCAATGCCGCGCTGGAAGAAGTGGTCATGGCGATACGGGTGCGTCAGGACTCGCTGCCCTACTGGAACAACATCGAGAGCACGATGCTGACCCACGCCTCCAAGACGGTGTCGGCGGCGACCTCGTTCCCGGTGCAGTACAACAAGGCGATCGTCGGCCGCAACGCGTTCGCCCACGAGAGCGGCATCCATCAGGACGGCATGATCAAGAACGCCCAGACCTACGAGATCATGACGCCGGAGACGGTCGGCGTGAAGGGTACCTCGCTGGTGATGGGCAAGCATTCCGGCCGCGCCGGCCTGATCCACAAGATGGAAGAGCTGGGCTACAAATTGTCGCGCAACCAGATCGAGGACGTGTTCGTGCGGTTCAAGGCGCTGGCCGACCGCAAGAAGGACGTCTACGACGAGGACATCGAGGCGCTGGTCGACGAGCAGTTGCTGCACGGTCAGGACCAGATCAAGCTGACCTCGCTGACGGTGATCGCCGGCACCCATGGCCCGCAGCGCGCGACCATGAAGCTCGACGTCGACGGCCAGATCCGGATCGAGGAAGCCGAGGGCAACGGCCCGGTCGACGCGGTGTTCAACTGCATCAAGGCGCTGGTGCCGCACGAGGCCAAGCTGGAGCTGTATCAGGTCCACGCCGTCACCGAAGGCACCGATGCCCAGGCCGAGGTCTCGGTCCGGCTGTCGCATGAGGGCCGCTCGATGACCGCGCGCGCCGCCGATCCGGACACCCTGGTGGCGTCGGCCAAGGCCTATCTGGGGGCGCTCAACAAGATCGTCGCCAAGCGCCAGCGCGACGTCCGGCAGGACGCGCCGGCGGTCGCCGTGGCCGGCTGATCCGCATCAGTCGCGATCCGCGCAACTATCGGGGCGGTGCATTCTGCACCGCCTTTTTGCGTTGCAGCAACTTTTTGCCGCGCCCCTGCTAAAGGGGCAATAGCCTTTCGTAGCGCTTCTCTATATTGGTGCGGCTGGTAGTCGAATGAAGGAGGGGCGCCGGGGCGCATTCCTCAAACGATTTGGGAGAGAACATGCGTAAATCCATATTTGTAGTTGCATCGATCGCCGCGCTCGCGCTGACCGGCCCTGCCGCGGCGCAGCAGCCGATGATCGTCAAATTCAGCCACGTGGTGGCGGACAATACGCCGAAGGGTCAGGCCGCGATCAGGTTCAAGGAGCTGGCCGAGAAATACACCAACGGCAAGGTGAAGGTCGAAGTCTATCCGAACTCGCAACTGTTCGGCGACGCCAAGGAAATGGAAGCGGTCGCGCTCGGCGACGTGCAGTTCATCGCGCCGTCGCTGTCGAAGTTCGACAAGTTCACCAAGCAGATTCAGGTGTTCGACCTGCCGTTCCTGTTCAACGACATCGCCGCGGTCGATCGTTTCCAGGCCGGAAAGGCCGGACAGGATCTGCTCCGCTCGATGGAATCGAAGAACTTCCTCGGCCTTGCCTACTGGCACAACGGCATGAAGCAGATCTCGGCCAACAAGCCGCTGCTGAAGCCGGAAGACGCGAAGGGTCTCAAGTTCCGCATCCAGGCGTCCGACATTCTCGCCGCGCAATTCCAGGCTCTGAACGCCACCCCGCAGAAGCTCGCCTTCTCGGAAGTCTATCAGGCGCTGCAGGTCGGCACCGTCGACGGCCAGGAGAACACCTGGTCCAACATCTTCTCGCAGAAGTTCTATGAAGTGCAGAAGGACATCACCGAGTCCGATCACGGCGTGATCGACTACATGGTCGTGGTCAACGCCAAGTGGTGGAACGCTCTGCCGAAGGACCTGCAGGACGCCATGAAGAAGGCGATGGACGAGGCCACCAAGGTCAACAACGACGTCGCCGGCAAGCTCAACGACGAAGCCAAGCAGAAGATCGCCGCTTCGGGCACCAGCAAGATTCATCAGCTCACGCCCGAGCAGCGCAAGCAGTGGGTCGCCGCGATGAAGCCGGTGTGGGCCAAGTTCGAAGGCGCGATCGGCAAGGACCTGATCGACGCTGCGGTAGCGTCGAACGAATCGAAGACCAACTGATCGAGCGCTATCGATCGATCGATTGAATGACGGCGGTCGCGGAATTCCGCGGCCGCCGTTGTGACGACCTTGGGGGAGGAAGCCGGTGACGTTGCGGACGCTGTTCCATCGCATCGAGGAGGGGCTGATCGCCCTGATCCTCGGCGCGATGACGATTCTGACATTCGTGCAGGTCGTCCTGCGCTACGGCTTCAATTCCGGCTTCATCTGGGCGCTCGAGGCGAACTTCTATCTGTTCGCCTGGCTGGTGATGATCGGCATCGCCTATTGCGTCCGCGTCCGGGCCCATATCGGCGTCGATGCGGCCGTCAATCTGCTGCCCGCGGGCGGCCGGCGCATCGTCGGCCTGATCGTCGTGGCGCTGGCGCTGCTCTATGCCGGCCTGATGGTCTACGGCTCCTACGAATACATCAACCGCCTGATGATCATCGACGTCGAGGCCGAGGATATTCCGGTCAAGCGCTGGATTCTCAGCATCTGCCTGCCGCTCGGCTTCGCGGCGCTGTTCATCCGTCTGCTCGAAATGGGCTGGCGGATCATCACCGGGCAATCCGGCGGTTATGAACTCGCCAACGAGGCCCAGGAAGCGGTGGAGCATCACCTCCCCAATCATCAAGAACTCGACGCCACGACGGTGCAGCGATGAACACCATCTTTCTGTTCGCCGCGCTGTTCGCGATGCTCGGCCTCGGCATGCCGATCGCGATGTCGCTCGGCCTGTCGTCGATCCTGACCATCCTGCTGTTCCAGAACGACAGTCTGGCCTCGCTGTCGCTCAAATTCTTCCAGACCACCGAGCAGTTCACGCTGCTGGCGATTCCCTTCTTCATTCTGGCCGGCAATTTTCTCACCACCGGCGGCGTCGCCAAGCGGATGATCAATTTCGCGATCTCCGCCGTCGGCCATCTGCCGGGCGGCCTGGCGATCGCGTCGGTGCTGGCCTGCATGCTGTTCGCGGCGGTGTCGGGATCGTCGCCGGCCACCGTGGTGGCGATCGGCTCGATCGTGATCGCCGGCATGGTCAAGGTCGGCTACACCCAGTCCTTCGCCACCGGCGTGATCGTGAACGCCGGCACGCTCGGCATTCTGATCCCGCCCTCGATCGTGATGGTGGTGTTCGCCGCGGCCACCGAATCGTCGGTGGGGCGGCTGTTCATCGCCGGCATCATTCCCGGCCTGCTGCTCGGCCTCGCGCTGATGGTGGCGATCTACGTCACGGCGCGGATCAAGAAGCTGCCGCGACAGCCCAAGGCGTCCTGGGGCGAGCGGCTGTCGCTGTTCGGCCAGGCCTCGTGGGGGCTGCTGCTGATCCTGATCGTGATGGGCGGCATCTATGGCGGCATCTTCACGCCGACCGAAGCCGCCGCGGTGGCCGCGGTCTATGCCTTCGTCGCCGCCGTGTTCATCTATCGCGACCTCAAGATCGTCGAGGTGCCGCGGGTGCTGCTGGATTCCGGCCGGGTCTCGGTGATGCTGATGTTCATCATCTGCAACGCCTTCCTGTTCGCCCACGTCCTGACCACCGCGCAGATTCCGCAGGACATCGCCCGGCTGATCACGGACGCGCAGCTGCAGCCCTGGCACTTCCTGCTGATCGTCAACATCATCCTGCTGGTTGCCGGCAATTTCATGGATCCGACTGCGATCGTGCTGATCACCGCGCCGATCCTGTTCCCGACCGCGATGCAACTCGGCATCGATCCGATCCATCTCGGTATCATCTATGTGGTGAACATGGAGATCGGGCTGGTGACCCCACCTGTCGGGCTCAATTTGTTCGTCGCCTCAGGCATCACAGGCATGCCGCTCACCAAGGTGGTGCGCGCGGCCGCGCCGTGGCTGCTGGTGCTGCTCAGCTTCCTGATGATCATCACCTACATTCCGGAGATCTCCACCTTCCTGCCCAATCTCGTGTTCGGGCCGGCGATCAAGTAGGCGCGTGACGGAATGTTGCGATTGCTTCCGAACGCGGTCGATATGTTTCCGCCGGATTACATCTTGGTAATCAGCGGCTTTCTGTCGAAACCGTAAGTTGATCGGGCGCCGGGCGGACCACATCTTCAGGGCTCCTTTGCAAGGAGGCTTCCATGAAGAAGGTTCTGTTCGCCAGCGCCACCGCGCTGGTTCTCGCCGGGACGTCCGCCGCCTACGCGCAGCACCGCGGCTGGCTCGATCATCATCGCGATCATCGCGCTGATCGTTCCTGGGCCAGCGCGGAGGACCGCGCCGCCTTCGCCGATGCGCGGATCGCAGCGGTGAGGGCGGGGCTGAGGCTGACGCCCGATCAGGAGAAGCTGTGGCCGCCGCTCGAAACCGCCGTCAAGGAATTCGCCAAGCTGCGGATCGACCGCGCCGAGGCGCGGATGAAGGCGCGCGACGACGACCGTGACAGCCGGGGCGGAGGCGATCCGGTCGAGCGGCTGCGCGACCGTGCCGACGGCATGGCCGCCACCGCCGCCGCAATGAAGAAGATCGCCGATGCCGCCGATCCGCTCTACAAGTCGCTCGACGACGCCCAGAAGCGGCGGCTGCGGGCATTGACCCGGTTCGAGGGATTCGGCGGCGGATGGGGCATGGGTCGGCACCATCCTCACTTCAAGCACCAGGACGACGACCGCGACCGGCGCCGGGATCGCGACTGGGATCGCGACCGCGGACCCCGTCCCGGCATGATGGACGACCGCGACGACGCCGACGACGGTCCGGGCCCGCGCCAGCTCTGAGTGCGGCGCCAGCCCTGTCGGCCGCGAAAACCGCCGGGCGTCCGGCGGTTTTCCGCCTTCCAAAAAGATCGATCCGGAGCGGGAAAAAGTCGCCCGGCTTGCTGGACATCCCCGGCCTGCTTTGCTAAACGCAGCCGTCCCGAACGGGAAATTCCGGATCGGTTCCGGGCGCATAGCTCAGTTGGTAGAGCAGCTGACTCTTAATCAGCGGGTCCCAGGTTCGAGCCCTGGTGCGCCCACCACCCCGATCCAAGATCTGGACCCTGCAATCGCCTGAGAAGGCCGAACGGAACGGTGTTGAACGTTCTGCTGCCGGGTCGTCGGCCGGGGCTGATCCGCTGCAGCCGATGCGATGCAAGTACGGGACCAGGCACGAGACCAGGCCGCGCTGACCGTTCACTGATCATGTCGACAGATGTTGCCGGTCGTCCTCGATCAGCCGGCCGACGAACGCCTTCACCTTGTCGTCGCCTTCACCACGTCGTCGATCCTCCCACTTGCCGACGGACCGCTCAGCGTCGCGTTGCGCCGAGAGCTGTACCGAACCCCCGAGCCGCGGTGTAGCGGTCGTGTCATGAAACCGTGATAACTCGCGTCCAGGCGCCATCGACATGTCGGGAGACGAGGGTGAAGTACTGGTTCAAAGCGGGCATCGGCGGGTTGGCGCTGGCGGTCATCACCGTGGTCGGCACAGGGGCGAGCCTCGCGCTCGACCAGCGCTACACCGACGCCGATGGCGACATGATCGCGGATGTCCCGACCGACCCGAGCAAGCTGATCGATCCCGGCACGTTGGTGTTCGCCTACACGCCGGTCGAGGACCCTGCCGTCTACACCAAGGTCTGGGAAGGCTTCCTCAAGCACATGGAAACCGTGACCGGCAAGAAAGTGCAGTTCTTCCCGGTGCAGTCGAACGCCGCCCAGATCGAGGCGATGCGTGCCGGCCGCCTGCACATTGCTGCCTTCAATACCGGCTCGAATCCGATCGCGGTCGCCTGTGCGGGCTTCCGCCCGTTCGCCATGATGGCGGCCAAGAACGACGAGTTCGGCTACCGGATGCAGTTCATCACCTATCCCGGGTCGGGCATCGAATCGATCGAGGACATCAAAGGAAAGAAACTCGCTTTTACGGCCGAAACCTCGAATTCCGGGTTCAAGGCGCCGTCGGCGCTGCTTCGCGACCAGTTCAAGATGGAAGCCAACAAGGACTACGAGCCGGTATTCTCCGGCAAGCACGACAATTCGATCCTCGGCGTCGCCAACAAGGATTACGCGGCTGCTTCGATCGCATCTTCGGTGATGGATCGGATGATCGCCCGCAACGTGATCAAGCGCGAGCAGGTCAAGGTCATCTACCAGTCAGATCGATTCCCGACCTCCGGCTATGGCGTCGTGTACAATTTGAAGCCGGAACTGCAGGACAAGATCAAGTCTGCGTTCTTCTCCTTCAAATGGGAAGGATCGGACTTGCTCGCGGAGTTCGGAAAGTCCGAGCCGCCCCAGGAGAAGTTCGTCGAGATCTCGTTCAAGGATTCGTGGAAAGTGGTTCGCGACATCGATGCTGCGATGGGCATCAAGTACACTTGCAAATGAGGGCGTAGCCGCCTCGGGATCGTATTATCGATGCTTCGAATCCAGGGGCTGACCAAGACCTACTCCAACGGGGAGACCGCTTTGAAAGGCGTCTCCGTCTCTGTCGGAGCAGGCGAGATCATCGGCCTGATCGGACCCTCGGGAGCGGGCAAGTCGACGCTGATCCGCTGCGTCAACCGGCTGATCGAGCCCAGCGCGGGGAGTGTTCAGCTCGGGGCGGTGGAACTCACCGGCCTCACGGGAGGTGCGCTTCGTCGACAACGCCGCCAGATCGGCATGATCTTCCAGGAATACGCGCTGATCGAGCGCCTCACCGTGATGGAAAACGTGCTCGCCGGACGACTCGGCTACACCGGATTCTGGCGGAGCTGGTTCAGGCGCTTCGCGCAGGTCGACATCGATCGTGCGATCGCGCTTCTCGAGCGCGTGGGGCTCATCGAACACATCGACAAGCGCGCCGACGCTCTCTCGGGCGGCCAGCGCCAACGCGTCGGCATCGCGCGTGCCCTGATCCAGCAGCCGAAGCTGCTGCTGGTCGACGAGCCGACGGCGAGCCTCGATCCCAAGACGTCCCGGTCGGTGATGCGGCTGCTGACGGAACTGTGCATCGAAAGCAGACTTGCGGCGATCGTCAACATCCACGATGTGGCCCTCGCGCAGGCGTTCCTTCCCCGCATCGTCGGGCTCAACGCCGGGACGGTCGTCTACGATGGTCCTTCCAGCGGACTATCTGCCGATGTGCTGACCTCGATCTATGGCGAAGAGGATTGGGCAAGGACCGCGGCGGGCGGCGTCGGCGGCGACGACGACGAGGAACCGGAGATCTTCGCTCGCCTGGAATCCGCGCAGTGAGCGCTTCCGCATCGGGGGCCGGGCCGGCCGATATCGTTCCGGTCTCGACGCGTGGCTGGCAGCCGCCTCGACTGATCGAGAGCGCGTGGATCCGTTGGGCCGCCCTGCTCGGGGTCACATCCTATCTCGTTCTGGCCCTTGCCACGATCGACGTGGACTGGCGGCGGATGTCCGAAGGTGTCGTGCGTGCCGCCCGGCTGTTCGAAGGCTTTCTCACCCCGAATTTCACGGCGCGCTGGAGCGACATTCAGCAAGGCGTGATCGAGAGCCTGACCATGACCGTCACGGCGACGGTGGCCGGTGTGCTGCTGGCTGTGCCGATCGGCCTGGGCGCTGCGCGCAATCTCGCGCCATGGTGGCTCTACGGCATCTGCCGCGGCGTTATCGCGGCGTCGCGCGCCTTGCAGGACATCATCGTGGCGATCTTCTTCGTCGCGATGTTCGGCTTCGGTCCGTTCGCGGGCTTTCTGACGCTCACCGTCTCGACGATCGGGTTTCTCTCCAAGCTCCTCGCCGACGACATCGAGGAGATCGACCCGGCGCAGGTGGAGTCGATCCGCGCGACGGGGGCCGGATTCTGGCAGGTGATCGACTATGCGGTGCTGAGCCAGGTGATGCCGCGCCTCGTCGGCCTCACGGCCTACAAGGTCGACATCAACTTCCGCGAATCCTCGGTGATCGGCATCGTCGGCGCGGGGGGCATCGGCGCGACGCTCAACACCTCTCTCGATCGCTACGAGTTCGACACGGCGGGCGCCATCCTCCTCATCATCATCGGCATTGTCATGGCCTGCGAATACGGCGCCGGCGCCATCCGGAAGCGGTTCGCCTGAGATGCCGACGTCGCGCACGTCTGCCGGCAGGCTGTCCGGATGGCAGGTCAAGACCGCTGCTCGCATGCGTCTCGAATGGCTCGGCTGGCTGGCCCTCGTTGCGCTGACGGTGCTCTGCTGGCGGGTGATGACGGAAGGCACCGTCTGGGCGTTCGTCGAGGACGCGCCCCGGCAGGCGGCCGATCTGTTCGGCCGCATGGTGCCGCCGCGATGGTCTTACGCCAGCAACCTGTGGCGTCCGCTCTGGGACACGATCAACATGGCGACGCTCGGCACCGCGATCGCGATCGTGATTGCGACGCCGCTCGCCTTCCTGGCGGCGCGCAACACGACGCCGAGCCTGATCGTGCTGCGCCCCCTGGCCCTGTTCGTGATCGTCGCCTCGCGTTCGGTCAACGCGCTGGTGTGGGGGCTGCTGCTCGTCGCCGTGCTCGGCCCCGGCGTCCTGGCCGGCATCATCGCCATCGCATTGCGCTCGATCGGGTTCATCGGAAAGCTGCTCTACGAAGCGATCGAGGAGATCGACGAGACGCAGGTCGAGGCGATCAGGGCGACCGGAGCTTCACCTCCGCAACTGATCACTTACGCCATCGTGCCACAACTGCTGCCCGCCTTCGCGACCATCGCGGTGTTCCGCTGGGACATCAACATCCGTGAATCGACCGTGCTCGGACTGGTCGGCGCCGGTGGGCTCGGACTGGCGCTGGAGGCGTCGCTCAACACGCTGGCGTGGCCGCAAGTGAGCGTGATCCTGCTGATGATTCTGGCGACCGTCGTGTTCAGCGAGTGGCTGACCGCGAAGGTCCGCAAGGGCATCGTTTGAGGAACGGGTGCTGCCGAGCTGATTTTTCGGAGCGTCGACGGCAACGCCATCATTCGGATGCGCGGCGAAACGGCGTCGAGCCTCGAGTGACCGGTCCTGCCAGCGGAGAACGCGACGCGGTGCTCGTCGTTTAACAATCGCCCGACGAGACCCGCCGCGACCTCGCGAACACCGATGCCGGGCGCTGCGTCATCTTGCCAGCGCCAGCAGGGCGTCGAGATCGAGATTGTCCTCGCAATGGTCGGCGAGGGCGTCGAGCGCGTCTTCGACGCGGCGCTCGAAGTCGAGGCCGGAGGTCGCGGCGCCGAGCGTGGTCAGCCATGCCGAGCGGAACGCGTCGCCGCCGAACAGCCCGTGCAGATACGCGCCCATGACGCGGCCGTCCGCCGACACCGCACCCTCGGGCCGCGGTTCGCCGCGGCCGTCGTCGAGCAGCAGCCATGGCTGCGCGAGGCCCGCGCCGGTGGTGCGCCCCATGTGCATTTCGTAACCGGTGACGCGACAGCCGCCGCGCCGGTCGACCGCATCGATCTCCGTCAGACGCTTGTCGTCCGAAATCTCGGTCTCGACATCGAGCAGGCCGAGGCCGGGCGTTTCACCCGCCGGCCCCTCGATGCCCAGCGGATCGCGCACGACCCGTCCCAGCATCTGAAAGCCCGCGCACAGGCCGACGACGCGGCCGCCGCGGCGGACATGCGCGCGGATGTCGATATCCCAGCCTTCGCGGCGGATCAGGTCGAGTTCGGTGCGCGTCGCCTTCGAGCCCGGCAGCACCACGACGTCGACGTCGCCGGGGATCGGGGAGCCGGGCTGAATCCAGCGCAGATCGACGTCGGGCTCCGCCGCCAGCGGATCGAGATCGTCGAAATTCGCCACGCGCTGCAGCCGCGGCACCGCGATCCTGACCCGGCCGCGGCTCGCGGCCGCGGCGCGCTCGAGCGCCAGCGAGTCTTCCGCCGGCAATCGGTCGGCGCCGGGAAACCAGCGCAGCACGCCGAGAAACGGCCAGCTGGTCTGTTCGGTGATGGTGCGGCATCCCGGCTCGAACAGCGAGAAGTCGCCGCGGAATTTGTTGATCAGATAGCCGGCGACGCGGGCGCGATCGCCGTCGTTGAGCAGCACGTAGCTGCCGACCAGCGCCGCCATCGTGCCGCCGCGGTCGATGTCGGAGAGGAACACGACCGGCAGATCGGCGGCCTCGGCGAAGCGCATGTTGGTGATGTCGGAGGCGCGCAGATACACCTCGGCGCCGCTGCCGGCGCCTTCCACCAGCACGAGATCGGCCTCGCCGGCGAGCCGCTCGAAACTGTCGAGCACCGCCGGGATCAGCCGCTGCCGCATGTGGTGATAGATCCGCGCCGGACAATTGCCGAGCACGCGGCCGCGCAGCACCACCTGCGCCCCGATCTCGGTTTGCGGCTTCAGCAATACCGGGTTCATGTGGATCGACGGCGCGGTCCGGCACGCGCGCGCCTGCAGCGCCTGCGCCCGGCCGATCTCGCCGCGTGCCGCCGCGCCGTCGGGGCCGGGCGGCAGATCGGGATCGCCGGCGACCGCGGCGTTGTTGCTCATGTTCTGCGCCTTGAACGGACGCACCACCAGCCCGCGGCGGCTGTAGGCGCGGCACAGGCCGGCGACCACCATGCTCTTGCCGACGTCGCTGCTGGTGCCCTGGATCATCAGCGCGCGGGCGCGTCGTGGCGCCGTGGTGGCGCGCGGCGTGAACTGGATGCGGGAGATCAACTCATCAACGTCGGGTGCGGTCATCGGGAGACTCGTCGGGGGAGGGAAGCAAAACGGGTGCAGAGGAATCGCGAGGCGATCCAAAGCCGGCTTGACGCCGGCGCCGCGTCGGCGATACGACGCCGGCGTGATCATCGTCAGCGCTCTCAGCCATGCTCAGGACCTCGTCGCGCGGCTGCGGCCGGCGCGGTCGCTGTCCTTGATGGCGCCGTGGCAGCGTGTCGTCTTCAACGAGGACTGGCTGCCCGAACAACGGCTGATCCTCGCCTTCAACGACGTCGTCGAGACCGGCTCCGTCCATGTCGCGCCTGACGATGCGATCGTGCGCAGGATCATCGATTTCGCGCACGGCTGCGAAAGCGGTGAGGACGTTCTGGTGCATTGCTGGATGGGCGTCAGTCGCTCGCCGGCTGCGGCCTACATCATCGCCTGCGCACGCGCGCCGGGCGACGAGCACGCGATCGCCGAGGAACTGCGCCGCTGTTCGCCGGTGGCGACGCCGAACCGGCTGATGGTGGCGATTGCGGACGACATTCTCGCGCGCAACGGCCGCATGGTCGAGGCGATCGAGCGCATCGGACGGGGCTGTGAGTATGACGGCGAGGCCGGCCCGTTCTGCCTGCCGCTCGACTGGCGTGACGGTCCGGCGCATCAGATCTGACCCTGGCCCGCAATAGCGGCGACGCCCAGCAGCAGTCCGATCTCGGCGAGTTGTTCGGTGGCGCCGAGCACGTCGCCGACATAGCCGCCGAGCAGACGCCGCGCGGCCAGAGCCGGCGCCAGCCCCGCGATCACTGCGGCCGTGACTCCGCAGGCGGCCGCCGCGGGGGCGCCGATCGCCAGCCACATCGTGCCGAGCAGGGTGAACGCCACGGCCGCCGCGGCGCCGCCGCCCCCGAGCCGCGCGGTCGGGTAGTTCAATTTGGCGGTCGCGACATTGCCCGCATAGGGCAGCAGCGACATCACCAGCACGATGCCGGCGCGACCGATGCTGTGTCCGGCCACCAGCGCGGCTGCGCCGAGCCAGGGAGGCAGGCTCGCAAGGAGCACGATGCGGAGGAGCAGGCTCGCGACCAGCGTCACCGCGCCGTAGCTGCCGATCCGGCTGTCCTTGATGATCGAGAGCCGCTGCTCCCGCGTCCGGCCACCAAACAGCCCGTCGACGGTGTCGGCGACGCCGTCTTCGTGCAGGGCGCCGGTGAGGACCACGCCGGCGAGAACCGCGAGCGTGGCTGGCAGCAGGCCCGTCCAGATCGTGGAGGCAATCAGCAGCACGCCGCCGCTAACGAGCCCGATCAGCGCGCCGACCAGAGGGAAGTACTTGGCAGCCGGAAGCACCCAGTCGTCGTCGAGGCGCGAGGCGCCCATCGTCGGAATCAGCGTCATGAACTGGATCGCGTTCAGCAGGGGCTGCAGCCGGCGGATCACGATCGCTGCCCGATCGTGCCGGCCAGAACGTCGGAGAGATCAGCGAATTCGGTGAGGATTCCGGCGGCGGCGCGGACCAGCGGAATCGCCATGAGCGCGCCGGTGCCTTCGCCGAGCCGCAGGCCGAGATCGAGATAGGGCGTCGCCGCCATCGTCTCCAGCAGGACCTTGTGGCCGCGCTCTGCCGAGCGGTGCGAGAACACGCAATAATCCCTTGCTTCTGGATGCAGCCGCACCGCGACCAGCGCTGCGGCGCTGGCGATGAAGCCGTCGATCACCACCGGACGGCGCCGCGCCGCCGCCGCCAAAACGGCGCCGGCCATCATCGCGATTTCATATCCGCCGAATTCGGCGAGGACGTCGAGCGGGGCGGTGGCAGTCGTCCGCGCCGCCGCTTTCTCGGCGATGGCGAGCTTGTGGGCGACGCCGGCGGCGTCGAGCCCCGCGCCGCGGCCGACGCAGTCGGCGATCGGCGCCGCGGCGAGACGATGGGTGATCAGCGCGGCCGAGGTGGTGTTGCCGATGCCCATCTCGCCGATCGCAACGATATCGACGCCGCCGTCGATCGCATCGCAGACCAGCGCGACGGCGGCGTCGATCGCGCGCCGCGCCTCGTCGGTGGTCATCGCCGGCTCGCGGCTGGCATTGCGGGTGC
Source organism: Rhodopseudomonas sp. NSM (assembly GCF_052445935.1). NCBI lineage: Bacteria > Pseudomonadati > Pseudomonadota > Alphaproteobacteria > Hyphomicrobiales > Nitrobacteraceae > Rhodopseudomonas > Rhodopseudomonas sp. NSM. The sequence continues at coordinate 631,169 of NZ_JBQTCH010000003.1, forward strand.
CGCGCCCGATCTTGCGATCGATCAGCCCGGGGCAGGGCGGCAGGTCATCGTCGATGCCGGCATCGACCACGCAGACGTCGGCGCCTGCGGCTCTCGCCAGGACATTCACGCCGACGCATCCGGCGAGATAGGCGCTGACCATCGACCGCGTCACGCTCGCCGGATAGGGCGATACGCTTTCGGCGGCGATCCCGTGATCGCTGGCGAAGATGAACACCGTGGCGCGGTCCGCGCGCGGCGGCGCCGGATGCCAGATCAGTCCGAGTTGCACGGCGAGATCTTCCAGCCGGCCGAGCGAGCCCGGCGGCTTGGCCTTGGCATCGATCCGGCTGCGTAGCAGCGGCTCGAGCGCGGGATCGACGGCAGTGATCGTGCAGAAACGCGGGTCGCTTCGTGGTGCGTGCATGGGGCTGCGAGATGATGAGGAGGAGACAAGCGCGTACCTCCGCGCATGCGGAAGACGCTTCGAAGGCGTCGGACAAACATCTCCGCGCCGTCGCGAGCAGGCTCGGACAGCATCGACAGAACGAAGTCGACGACGATGATGAGGGCGCTACGTGGAAAGCAGATGCGGCATCTGAACGTCCTTCTTCGACCCACCGTCGAATGGCATTGCACAAATCTACGGCCGGTCTCCTGGCTCGCGGATGTTGTCCCGATCGCCTTCCCGAGGCCGTTTTGGCGGACTCAGTGGCGCGTGTGATCGGAAGCGATCCGCTTACAGTTGCGGGGGCAGCCGCGGCTTTGGCGCTTTCGCGCCGCACCGCATTCCCTGTTTCACCTCTCTTGCGAAGAGGCACCGTAGACGATCCGACAAGAGCACGACGACCCGCCGGACGCAAGATGAGAGGAGGCGAGAGTCGGGCTCTACGACGAAGGTGCAAATGCTCCCTGCTGATCGTGCGGTGGACGTCACCGCGCATGTTGGTAGTCGTTCCCGAATCCGCATCGCGCTTGCGCGTCGATGCGAGGCGTGCTCTGTTCGGCATGCCTTCGGTGCCTCTTCGCAAGAGAGGTGAAACAGGGAATGCGGTGCGGCGAGCTTTTCGCCAATTCCGCGGCTGCCCCCGCAACTGTAAGCGGATCGTTCGCGATCAAGCTGCCACTGAGCGATCGTTGTCGCGCTCGGGAAGGCGATCCGGACCATATCCGCGAGCCAGGAGACCGGCCGAAGGCAATCGTCCACTTGATGTCGACGGCGGGTCGACAGCGGAGAATCCCATGATCAATCAGACGTAGTTCGCCGTCGTCCCAGCGCAGATTGCTGATATCGCCAGATCGATCGGCGTCGCGGGCGGTCATTGTCGCGCGTTGCTCGCCCCCGTGATCGGGCGGGCGGCACGACGCACGCCTGTGCGCCAATGCGGGGCCGTCGAGGGCTTCGCCATGGAGTGGGCATGGAACCCAAAGACACCACGACCAACGAGGCCTTCAAGGGCTTCACCAACGAGGCCTGTCCGTTTCTGCCGTGTCATCCCGGCGTCGCGCGCGAATTCAATTGTCTGTTCTGCTACTGCCCGCTGATCGCCTATGAGTGCCCGGGACCCTATCAGGTGTTCACCGATCGCCACGGCCAGCGACGGAAGGATTGCAGCGCCTGCACGCTGCCGCACAACGGCTATCGTCGCTCCTGGAATTTCATCCAGCGGTGGCTCGAGAAGCCGAAGCTGTGGGACGGAAGCGAGCAGGATCCGAAGCGGATCAAGGAGGCGTCGTCGGAATGACGCCACGCCGCTGCGCGACGCGTAGCGGCCCTCGTCAAGGGTGCGGCCGTGTCACGGACGCGTCCTTGTCCCGGTGAATCCGCTCGATCGAATCGGCGAGCTGATCCAGCGCGGCAGGCAGCATCGGCCCGCCGCACATCGACAGTTGATCCGGGAAGACGAGACGGCGGCCCTGCGGATAGGCGTGCTGGATCGCGGGATGGAGCAGCAGCGCCGTGCCTTGATCCTCCGCGAACGGCTTGTCCTCTGCGAGCAGCAGCAGGTCCGGGCGTGAGGCGACGATCGTTTCCAGCGACGCAAAGCCGCCATAGACGAGGCCGATCTCCGATGCCGCATTGGAGAGGCCTGCGACCTCCAGCAGAGAACTCAGCAAACCGTCGCTGCCCGCGACCCAGCCGCGTCGCGAGACGGGAAGAATGCGGTCGCGCCAACGCGACGCCACCGCGCGGGTGCGCGTGACGGATCGATCGATCCGGTCATTGATCGCATCTGCACGCTCGGGATGGCCGACCAGTTCGCCGACACGCCGGATCTGCGCCTTCACGTCGTCGATGTTGCGAGGGACGTCGAACTCTTCGATCGGAATTCCATTGCTGCGCAACAGCTCCCGCGTCGCCGCCTTGCCGTAGCGGCCGGCGAGAACAAGGTCGGGCGCCAGCATCAACAGGTCCTCGGCTTCGCCCGACAGCCGCGGAAAATCGCGCGCTTGCTTCGCCGACCAGGACAGATGCGGGTCGCGGGCATAGGGCCCGAGGCCGACGATCTGCGCCGGATCGGCCAGCGCGATCAGGAGCTGATCGGTACACATGTTGATCGACGCGACCCGGGCGGCACCGGCGATCGCCATGCCGGGCAGCACTGCGCTGATAGCCAAGGCGAGCGCGCCGCAGAGCAGGCCCCGTGTTCGACGTCTCATCGGGTGGGCCATGGTACGAGAGGCGTGTTCCTTATGGGGATTGCAACGTACCAAGCACATCGAAGCTTTGCCGGATTTGATCTGAAGCAAGCCGTGGCGGCAGCCCCGGACCGGCTCCATAATGCTCGTCGGTGTCGGACGCGGTGAGGGGGTGATTTGTGGTGGCCGCGGTGATCGCTTATTCATTCCTCGAACCGGCAAAGATCGGTTGCAACGACGAATGGAGATCGAGATGAGTGACGTGATCCTACCGGGAGCGGAAGCGTTTTCCTTCGACGGCGGCAAGATCGGCATCCTGCTGGTGCATGGTTTCACCGGCAGTCCGCAGAGCATGCGCTATCTCGGTGAGCGGCTCGGCGAGCAGGGCTACACCGTGCTCGGCCCGCGCCTTCCGGGGCACGGCGTCTCGCCGGCGGCGATGGCGAAGACCACCGCGGCCGACTGGGCCGCTTGCGCCGAGGACGCGCTCGCCGAGATTTCCGCGAAGTGCGACAAGGTGTTCGTCGCCGGCCTGTCGATGGGCGGCACGCTGTCGCTGTATCTCGCGGCGATGCATCCGGACAAGGTCAGCGGCGTGATCCCGATCAACGCGGCGGCGCAGATCGAATCGCCCGACATGGCGTCGATCGCGTTCGCACGCGGGCTTCCGGAGACCATTCCGGGCATCGGCTCCGACATGATGGACACCGAGGCCAAGGAACTGGCCTATCCGGAAGTGCCGGTCGTCTGCATGAAAGAAGTGCTCGGGCTGGCCGCCACCGCGCGGGCGCTGCTGCCGCGGATCAAATGCCCGACCTTCGTGATCAATTCCCGGGTCGATCACGTGCTGTCGCCCAACAACGCCAGTGTGATCGCCAACAATGTCGGCTCGGATCGCATCGAGCTGTTGTGGCTCAATCGCTCCTATCACGTCGCGACGATCGATCACGACAAGGATCTGATCGCCGCCGAAGTGCACGCCTTCGTGCAGCGGAACATCAAGTAGGCAGGGCGGCGTCGTGCCTTCGGCGATCCAGCCGAGGGCACGACTGCGCATGGGCGCGAGCCGGCTCGTCGATGCGGGGTCGGCGGCCGCTTACTTCGATCTGCCCTTGCTGTTCTCGGCCGCCTTCGCCAGCGCGGCCGCGAAAGCACCGCCGCCGGTGCTTTTCGGCTCCGGCTTGGGGCGATAGCGATCGACCAGCTTGGCATTGCCGCCGCCGTCCTTGCGGCGCTCGCCGGGCGCGGGAATCGGATCCGACAGCCGCAGCGTCAGCCCGATCCGGTTGCGCGGCACGTCGACCTCGAGCACCTTCACCTTCACCACCTGGCCCGGCTTCACTACCTCGCGCGGATCATTGATACGTCGTTCCGACATCGCCGAGATGTGGATCAGGCCGTCCTGATGCACGCCGATATCGGCGAAGGCGCCGAACGCGGCGACGTTGGTCACCGTCGCCTCGAGGATCATGCCGGGCTTGAGGTCGGTGATCTTCTCGACGCCTTCCTGGAAGGTCGCGGTCTTGAACTCGGGCCGCGGATCGCGGCCGGGCTTCTCGAGTTCCTTCAGGATGTCGGTGACGGTCGGGATGCCGAATTTGTCGTCAGCGAAGGACGCCGGCTGCAGCGACTGCAGCGTCTTGGTCTGGCCGATGATCGCCTTGATGTCGCTCTTGGTCGCCGCCAGAATCTTCTTCACCAGCGGATAGGCTTCCGGATGCACGCCGGAGGCGTCGAGCGGATTCTCGCCGTCGCGAATCCGCAGGAAGCCGGCGCATTGCTCGAACGCCTTGGGGCCGAGCCGCGGGACTTCCTTGAGCTTGGTGCGGCTGGGGAAGGGGCCGTTGGCGTCGCGGTGCGCGACGATGTTCGCCGCCAGCGTCTCGCCGATGCCTGAGACGCGCGCCAGCAGCGGCGCGGACGCGGTGTTGAGATCGACGCCGACCGCGTTGACGCAATCCTCGACGGTGGCGTCGAGTGCGCGCGACAGCACATGCTGGTTGAGATCGTGCTGATACTGGCCGACGCCGATTGACTGCGGCGGCACCTTCACCAACTCGCCGAGCGGGTCCTGCAGCCTTCGTGCGATCGACACCGCGCCGCGGATCGAGACGTCGAGATCCGGAAATTCCTTGGAGGCGAATTCGGAGGCCGAATACACCGAGGCGCCGGCCTCGGAGACGATCGCCTTGGTGAGCTTGAGTTCGGGCTTCAGCTTCATCAGATCGGTGACGAGCTTTTCGGTCTCGCGCGACGCGGTGCCGTTGCCGATCGCGACCAGCTCGATGCGATGCTTGATGCAGAGCTGCGCCAGCTCGAGCATGCTCTCGTTCCATTTCCGCGCCGGCTCGTGCGGATAGATCGTGGTGTGGTCGACGAACTTGCCGGTCTGGTCGATCACCGCGACCTTGACGCCGGTGCGGAAGCCCGGATCGAGACCGAGCGTCGCGCGGCCGCCGGCGGGCGCGGCCAGCAGCAGGTCGCGCAGATTGGCGGCGAACACCCGCACCGCTTCTTTCTCGGCCTGCTGCCAGAGCCGCATCCTAGTATCGAGCGCGAGCCCGGTCTTGATCCGGGTGCGCCAGGCCCAGCGGACGCATTCCGACAGGAAGGCGTCGCCAGGCCGCCCCTTGCGCGCAATGCCGAAGGTCGCCGCGATGCGGTTCTCGTATTGCGTCGGCTCCTTGGAGTCGGGATCCTCGCCGTCGCCGAAATCGAGTTGCAGCACTTCTTCCTTTTCGCCACGTAGCAGCGCGAGGATTCGATGCGACGGCAGCTTCTGATAGGGCTCGGAAAAGTCGAAATAGTCGGCGAATTTCGCGCCTTCGGTCTTCTTGCCGGTGCGAACGCTCGACTTGATCTGGCCGCGGCTCCACATCGCTTCGCGCAAACTGCCGGTGAGGTCGGCGTGTTCGGAGAAGCGCTCGACCAGAATCGCGCGCGCGCCTTCGAGCGCGGCCTTGACGTCGGCGACCGGATGCTCGCCGTCGGTCTTCACGAAAGCCGCGGCCTCGGTCTCCGGATGCTTGTCGGGATTCGTCAGCAGCATGTCGGCGAGCGGCTCGAGCCCGGCCTCGCGCGCGATCTGCGCCTTGGTCCGGCGCTTCTCCTTGAACGGCAGGTAGATGTCTTCGAGCCGGGCCTTGGTGTCGGCCGCGAGCAGGGCCTTCTCGATCTCGGGCGTCAGCTTGTCCTGCTGCCTGATGCTGTCGATGATCGCGATCCGGCGCGCGTCCATCTCGCGCAGATAGCTCAGCCGCTCTTCCAGCGCGCGCAACTGCACGTCGTCCAGCATCCCGGTCGCTTCCTTGCGATAGCGGGCGATGAACGGAACGGTCGATCCGCCGTCGAGCAGGTCGATGGCGGCCTGAACCTGCTCTTCACGGACGGTGAGTTCGGTGGCGATGATGGACGCGATTTTCGGCACTGGAGGTCTCTCGGAACGATGGCAAGGAGGTCGATTGAGCGCCGGCTGCGCGGCGAATCGAAGGCACCGTACGACATCCCGGCAGCGAGGGGGACGGCGCCGTCGGGGCGGCCCACAGCCGTTTGCGAGCCTTCAGGCCGCCGGCACGCTCCGGACCCGCGGGGCGATCAAGGCGCGGACGGCTCGCCCGAGACGGACGCCGGGCAGTTCGACAAATCTGTAGCAGACGTAGGCGAGCGCCAGGGCCGCCATGGTGCTCACGGCGAAGACCAGCAGCGCGACCAGGGGTCGCGGCAGGCCGAGACCGTCGATCGTCCAGGCGAGAAATTCAGGATGATTCCACAGCGGTGTGATCGTCAGGAAGTGGAACAGGTAGTAGCTGAACGACAACTTCCCCAGCCAATGCGCGATCGGATGGTCGAGCACGTTCAGCAGCGACGCGCGCGGACCGTAGGCGACGAGATGGATCAACATCCACGCGCAGAGCGCATTGACCAGAAAACGCCAGGTCGAGGCATGGCCGAGCAGCGGACGTGCGGTGAAGAACAGGATGATGAATACGGCGATCGCCAGATTGGCATGCGACGGCGACAGCCGCGCCGCCAGTCGGCCTGATGCCACCGCGCAGAAGCAGCCGAATGTGAAAGCGTAGTAGAACTGCAGGGGGGGCTCGCCGAGCATCTTGTGGATGGAAGGATCGAACGACAGCACCACCAGCGTGAGCGCAATGATGGTGGCCAATATATTGGGCAGAAGCATGCCGCGGGACAGCAACAGGTACATGGCGTAGATCAGCGGAATGGCCAGCATCTCGAGCTGCAGCGACCACATCACGCCGTTGAGCGAGATGTCGATCAGCGCCATGTTCTTCAGGACGATCGACAGCGGAATGGCCGTGCCGGCCAATGTCATCGCGACCGCGAACAGACCGATTGCGAAGATGATCGCCGGATACAGCCGGAACAGTCGCGCGACGACGAAATCAGTGGCCTGTGGAACCGAGGGGCGGGTGTCCTTCAGCAACGACCGGGTCAACACGAATCCGCTGAGGACGAAAAAGAATATCACCGCCTGCAGGCCGTCGACGACATGCACGATCGCCCCGTAAGCGAAACGGCTCCAGTTGCTGAGCTCGACCCCCGGATTGATCAGCAGCCCGGTGTTGGCCCCTGTCGGCGCCTGAACCACATGCGATGCCGCGACCAGCAGCGCGGCAATGCCGCGCATCGACTCGAGACGCGGGATGAAACTGCGGTCCTGGCTCATGCTGTCCAGCGTTTGGGGTGAGTCGGACACCGGAAGGGGCGCAGGCGAACTGCCGTAGACATCGAGCTGTTCCACGTTTGCGGTTCGCGCGCGGGAGGGGGCGTGATCGAACGGGCCGGCCGCGGCGAGCGCTGCGGCTCATCGCGCGCCGGCCGTCGGCGAAGTTCTGTCGCCGCCGATTGTACACCTTTGGGGAGCCGGGCCAACCACCCGGGACCGGCGGTCCACCTCTTTGGTCTTTGGCGGAGATCGGTTCTCGGGCGCCTGATGGTTCCGGGATCCCAGCTTCCGCGTCACCATAATCTCGTCCGAATCTGCAACTAAGCGTTGCGAAGTGCGAACATGCGGGGGTGTTGGTCGTGCGCAGCGTCGCATCATCCGGATATGCCCATGCCCCTTGCCGCCGACCCGGCCACCACATCGTCGTCACCTGCCGCCCCTAATTCGAACACCACACCGGTTCCCGCATCGCTACTGCTGTCGCGCGGCGTCGTGCGGCTGGAGGTGATGCTCAAACTCACCACTGCCATTCTGGCGCTGGCCGCGGGGGTCTACACCTATCTCGGCGTGCGCGAGCTGCTCGACGGCAGCCCCGCGACCGTGTTCTTCGCGGCGCTGATCTATTCGGTCGCGGTGTCGGTGGGCATCTATGCCTTCTGGGTGTTCCTGATGCAGTTCATGCCGCACGTCGTGGACCGGACCGGCCGCGTCCTGATGTTCGGCTGCATGATTTTCGGTTCGCTGATGATCGTGGCGATGTCGTCCTGGCTGAACGCTTCGGCGCTGGCCGGCGGCGCGGCGATCCGGCAACACCTCGCGATCACGGTGCAGGACTATACCCGCGACCTCGACGCCGCGAACACCAACGCCATCGCTGCGCTGGGGCTGTTGCCCGACATCCAGATCGCGTCGTCGCGGTTCGCCAAACTGGCCGACGCGGAGCGCGCCGGCTCGCTCACCGGCACGTCGGGCTCCGGCACCGTGGTGCAATTGCTGACGCAGATGTCGGGACAGCTGGATAGTCTCGGGAAGGAAGTCGAGGCCTCGGGCAAGCGCGTGTCGGCGCTTTTCGAGGAAGGGGGCAAGCATCTCGCCAGAATGCGTGAGATGGTGTCGGAGCGCGGCCCGATCAGCGAACGCAGCGACGGCTTCGCCACCGAGTCCCTGGCGCTGATGGGCGTGATCGCCAATCTGCAGCAGACCTCGGTCGCACCGGCGGTGAAGCGCGCCGCGGCATCGCTGTCGTCGTCGTTCATCGCGCCCGCGGCCGGTGGGCGCAGCGCCGATCTCGCCGAGCGCCAGACCGCGGTGGTCGGCAAGGTCGAGGGTGCGATCGCGGCGCAGGCCGCGTCGCTGGCGGGCGCGGCCGACAAGATCCTGGAGATGCCGCGGATCGAACCGGGGCGGTTCCAGGCGCTGTCACCGGCGGAAGCCGTCCTGCGCTATGCCGGCGATTTCATTCCGAGCTGGGCCGGCGCGATCTCGATCGACCTGATGCCGGCGGTGCTGGTGCTGATCCTGTGCGTTGTGCACGCCGCGATCCGGCGCGAGGGGCTGCCTGTGGCGAACGCTTCGGCCATGACCGCGGCCGAGATGATGGCGGCGCTCAGGATGGCGCGCGAGGTCGAGCAGGCGAGCCGCGCGGCGCAGCCGCCGGCCGAGCCGAAAGGGAACGAGCCGTCCGAGGCGCCGGCGATCGCCGATGAGCCCGCCGCCGCTACGGCCGACGAAAACGTCACCGCGCTGTCGTCGGCGCGGCACGTCAAGTAGCGCGGTCCGTCGATGAGCGGCCTGGCGCAGCGCTTCAACCGATGGGTGGCCGGCAATCCGGACGATGCCGTGCTCCGCCTGGTGTTCCGCGGGCTGGTCGCCGCTTCGATCGGCGCGTTGGCGTTCGATCTCGCGAGCGCGAATGGCTGGGTGGCTCCGGTCGACGGCACGCCGGCTCCGGCCGACCAGCGCGAGGCCATGCCGAGCGGATTGCCGACGCTGCCGGCGATTCTGTCGCCCTGGCTGCCGGGTGGCGACCGGCTGGCGCCACTGCCGCAGACCGATGGCGCACTGGGCAAGGCGATGACGTTCGAACTCGTGAGCGGCGGCAGGCTCACCGCCATCGGCACGATCACGCCCGGGACCTCTGAAGCCTTCGCCAAAGCGATCCAACGGCATGGCGAATACATCAAGACGGTGGTGCTGAATTCGCCGGGCGGCTCGGTCAGCGATGCGCTGGCCATGGGGCGGTTGATCCGCGACCGTGGGCTCGCGACCTCGATCGAGGCCGGCAAATACTGCGCGTCGTCCTGTCCGCTGGTGTTCTTCGGCGGTATCGAGCGCCACGCCGGCGAGAAGGCGGCGATCGGGGTGCATCAGGTGTTCGCTGCGAAAACCGCCACTGCGGCGCCCGCGTCGCGCGACGCCATGAGCGACGCGCAGCGCATCTCCGCGCGCTGCCAGCGCTATCTCGGCGACATGGGAATCGACCTGCAGGTCTGGATTCACGCCATGGAAACGCCGAAAGATCGGCTGTTTGTATTCAAACGGGAGGAATTGCAGGCCCTGAAGATCGTCACCCCGCCGGCCGCGGCGCCGCCGGCCAAACCCTGAGGCGCCGACCCCGATAGCGCATCGCGGCGACGTGTCGCGGTTTTCAGTTGTCAACCTGCATCGAAACACCACTTTTTGTGCGTGTCTTGCATTCGGTTCCAGCAACTTTTGAAAATCCTCGTCGTTATCGGCCCAGTGCAACGTCGCGAAGGAAAATGAAATGAAGAAGACTGGCTTGGTTCTTGGTGCGGTAGCTGCCCTTGCGGTCGCCACCGCATCGGCTCCCGCGCAGGCGCAGCGCGGTTACGGTTACGGCCATGGTTTCGGCCCGGCCCTGATCGGCGGGCTCGCGGCTGGCGCGCTGATCGCGGGTGCCGCTTCCAGTGCCTACGGTTACGGTCCTGGGTATAGCTACGGCTATGGTTATGGCGGTGGGCCCTACTATGGTTCGCCGTACTATGCTCCCCGCGTCGTTAGCTACTACGGCGGCCCGCGCTACTACGGTGGCGGCGGTTGGGGATACGGCGGTCCGCGCTACTACGCGCGTCCCCGCGCGGTCTACTACGGCGGCGGTTACCGTCCGTATCGCGGCTATCGCCAGTCCTACGGTTACTACGGTTCGCCCGTGATCCGGGCCGGCTATATCGGCGGTCCGCGTTTCGGTGGCCCGCGTTATGGTCACCGTCACATTCATCGCCGCTGGTAACCACCGGTCGCGCGATCGAATCGCCGACGGCACCACAAACGAAGGCGGTAGCGGCAACGCTGCCGCCTTTGGTCTATTCGGGACTTTGCACGTTCAGGACTTGGTGACGCGATCCTGCAGCGCCTGGCTCAGCGCCTTGCGCAGCGTATCGAGCGTGTAGGGCTTTTGCAGCAGCGGGAAGCCATCGTTCAGCGCCGACGCGCTGCGGTCGCTGTAGCCCGACGCCAGCACCACCGGGGTTTCGGGATGATGCTCGCGGATCAGCCGACCGAGTTCGAGACCGCTCATGCCCGGCATCACGATGTCGCTGAACACCAGATCGATATCGTTGCGCTTGTTGAGCAGGTCGATCGCATCTTCGGCCGAGCAGACTTTCACGACGGTGAAGCCGCATTGCTCGGCATAGTCGGTGGCGACGGCGGCGACGTCGGGATGATCCTCCACGAGGAGCAGCGTCGCCCGCTCGCTCGGCTGCAGGAATGCAACTTCCGCGACGTCCGTATCCTGCGTCGGGCGCTCGGTCGAGCGGGGGAGGAACAGATCGAACCGGGTACCGCCGCCGATTTCGCTCTCGACCGTGATCGCGCCGTTCGACTGCTGCATGAATCCGTAGATCTGGCTGAGCCCCAGTCCCGTGCCGCGATCGACCGGCTTGGTGGTGAAGAACGGCTCGAAGATCCGGTCGCGGATCTCCTCGGGAATGCCTTCACCGGTGTCGGCAAAGCTGAGAATGGCGAAGTCGCCGGTCAACCGGCGCGGCCCGAAATTCTTCAGCGTCTCGGTCCGGATCGAAATCGTGATGCGCCCGCCATCCGGCATCGCGTCGCGCGCATTGAGGGCGAGGTTGAGGAGGGCGATCTCGAACTCGTTGGGATCGATCTGGACCACGACGCGCTTCGCCGGCGGTTCGATCTCGATGGCGATGTCGCTGCGGACCGATTGTCGCAAGACATCGGCGAACTTCATCACGCTGTCGCCGAGGTCGACCAGCTTGGCCGCGACATTGTGGCGGCGAGAGAACGACAGCAATTGCCGGGTGAGGCCGGCGCCCTTGGCGACTGCGGAATCGATCATATCGAACGTCCGCCGGTCCTGCAGGTCGTTGTGACGACGCCTGAGCTTCTGCACCGACCCGCCGACCACCATCAGCAGATTGTTGAAGTCGTGGGCGACGCCGCCGGTGAGTCGGCCCAGCGATTCGAGGCGCTGCGATTGCTTCAGCGCACTCTCCGCGGCCGCGCGTCGAGCGGCTTCCTCGTAGAGCCGCTGCGTCCGCCTCAACGCCAGCACCACGATCGCGATCAGGGCGGCGGTGGCAGGCAGGCCGACCAACAGATAGGCGCCGAGTTGCGACAACCACATTTTGCGGATCGCCTGGGTCTCCAGTCCGGCATAGACGTAGACCGGGAGGTTGGGCAGTTTGCGATAGGCGATGCGCCGCTCGATTTCGTCGAGGGCGGAGACCTGGGTGAGTGTGCCTTCGGTGCTCCCCGCCACCATAGCTCGGCCGATCAGGCCGTCGGATCTGATCTTTGCGTCGCCATGGTCGATCGCCGGGAAGCGAGCGAGGATGGCGCCGTCCTCGCGGACCAGCGCCGCATAGCTGCCCTTCTCACGACCGACCTTGGCGTAGAAACCCTCGAAATAGTCCGGCAGCACCGACGTCTGGATCGTGCCGGCGAAGCTGCCGTCGGGTGCGATGCGTCGCACGCTGACCCCGAAGAACGGCGCGCCGCCATAGGGCGGTCGCGGCGTCAGGGTGCGGCCGACGAACAGGCCGATGTCCTTGCCGACATGCGCTTTGAAGTAGTCCCGATCGGAGAAATCGGTTCGTGGCGAGGGGTAGAGCAGGGTGTTGACCAGCGTTTGCCCGGTCCTGTCGAAGATCCACATCGACTTGATCTGTTCCGAGCCGGCGGTCAGCCGCTTCAGCCGGGCGTGCAGCGCGCCTTCATTGGCGCGGATCTGGTCGTCGGACATGTCGCGGATGATCTCGCCGGTCTCCGCGATGGAGCGCTCGACCGATTCGAAAATCTTGAGCGCGTGCTCGGTGATGATGTCGCGAGTCTTGTCGATTTGCCGTTCGGCGCCGGCGTCATTGGAGCGATAGGCCAGCCAGGCTGCGTAAGCGAATAGCGCCGCCGGCAGCACGACCGAGGCGACGAGGATCGCACGCAGCAGTCGAAGCGAATCGCGTTGCGCCGTCAGCATGGGCTCGGGGGGACGAAATCAGCTGCCATTGATTTTCAATTAAGCACCTTTTCCCATTGCGGGAAACCCGTTACAGCGGCCGGCTCGGACGGTGGTAAATCCCTGACAGGGCGCCACCTATCGTTTATGGAACCGTTGCAGTAAACAGCGTGATGACTCGCGAGTTCCAACGGATGTGAGCCGGGCTTGCAGAAGAGGATTGCCATGCGCCCTTTGACCTTCGGTCTGTCGTTGCTGCTGCTCGCCGGCGCATCCGCCCCATCATTCGCCGCAGATGCCGCCAACGGCGAAACCCTGGCCAAGCGCTGGTGCAGCAACTGTCACCTCGTTTCCGAGGACCAGCGCAAGGGCACCGACCTCGTCGCGTCGTTTGCCTCGATCGCATCGCAGCCGGGATTCGATCAGGACAAGCTGGCGACCTTCCTGCTCGAGCCGCATCCGAAGATGTCCAATATGGCGCTGAGCCGGATCGAGGCGAAGAACATCGCGGCCTATATCGCCGAGCAGAAGCGCCAATAGTGCATTCGCGCGGCTGCTGAGCGCCGCGCCCCGGTCAGCGTCTCGACGCAAGTGGGGCCGTGGCTTTCCCGGCATCCTCGCCGCACGCGAACTGCCGGGTGCGATCAGTGACCAACTCCCCATTCTATACCGCCGACCACTTCGCCTTCCGCGACGTGGTGCGCCGCTTCGTGCAGAAAGAAATCGAACCGTTCGCCACCGAATGGGACGAGGCCGGCGGCTTTCCGCGCGAGCTTTATGAAAAGGCCGCGGCGATCGGGCTGCTCGGGCTGGGCTTTCCCGAAGAGTACGGCGGCACGCCGACCGATCAGTTCATGTGGATCGTGGCCACGCAGGAACTGGCGCGCGCCGGCGCAGGCGGCGTCAGCGCCAGCCTCAACAGCCATTCGATCGGCGCGCCGCCGATCGCGCGTGCGGGGACACCAGAACTGAAAGCCCGGGTGCTCCCCGATATTCTCGCCGGCAAGAAGATCTCCGCGCTGGCGATTACCGAACCATCCGGCGGCTCCGACGTCGCCAACCTGCGCACCACGGCGAAGCGCGACGGCGACCATTACGTCGTCAACGGCGAGAAGACCTTCATCACCTCGGGCATGCGCGCCGACTACATCACCACGGCGGTGCGCACCGGCGGCGAGGGACCGGGCGGTGTCAGCCTGTTGCTGATCCCCGGTGATACGCCGGGGCTGACGCGGACGCCGCTGAAGAAGATGGGATGGTGGGCATCCGACACCGCGACGCTGCATTTCGACGATTGCCGGGTGCCGGCCGGCAACCTGCTCGGGCAGGAAGGCGCCGGCTTCATGATCATCATGCTGAACTTCAACAGCGAGCGGCTGACGATGGCGGCCGGCTGCATCGCCGCGTCCCGGGTCTGCCTCGACGAGGCGACGGCCTATGCGAAACAGCGCGTCACCTTCGGAAAGCCGCTGTCGAAGCATCAGGTGATCCGCCACAAGCTGGTCGACATGGCGCAGCGCATCGCCGCGTCGCAGGCGATGCTTGAACTGCTGGCGTGGCGGGTGGAGCAGGGCGAAAGCCCGATCGCGGAAATCTGCATGCTGAAGAACCAGGCGACGCAGACGATGGCGTTCTGCGCCTCCGAGGCGGTACAGATCTTCGGCGGCGCGGGCTTCATGCGCGGCGTCAAGGTCGAGCGCATCTATCGCGAGGTCAAGGTCAACGCCATCGGCGGCGGCACCGAAGAGATCATGAAGGATCTCGCCAGCCGGCAGATGAGGCTGTGAGCGTGAGTATCAACCTCTCGTCATTCCGGATTGCGACCGCAGGGAGCAAGTCCGGAATCCATAACCCCCGTCGGTGAGTATGGATTCCGGGCTCGCGCTACGCGCGCCCCGGAATGACGAACGATAGAAACGAAGCGAGATTCCGGTTCGCCCGCCTTCGGCGAGCGCCCCGGAATGACAAGGGAAGAAACCAATGCTGTTCAATGCCGACCACGACGAGCCGCGCCGCGTGCTGCAGAAATTCATCGCCAGCGACATCAACCCGCATGTCGACGAATGGGAGAAGGCCGGCATCTTTCCGGCGCACGAGCTGTTCAAGAAACTCGGCGATCTCGGCTTTCTCGGGCTCAACAAGCCGGAAGAATATGGCGGGCAGGGGCTCGATTACTCCTATGCGCTGATGATGGCGGAGGAACTCGGCAACATCAATTGCGGCGGCGTGCCGATGGCGATCGGCGTGCAGACCGACATGGCGACGCCGGCGCTGGCGAAATTCGGCTCGGACGAGCTGCGTCGCGAATTTCTGGCGCCTGCGATCTCCGGCGACATGGTCGCCTGCATCGGCGTGTCGGAGCCGGGCGCGGGCTCCGACGTCGCCTCGATCAAGACCAATGCGAAGTCCGACGGCGACGACTACGTCATCAACGGCGGCAAGATGTGGATCACCAACGGCACCCAGGCCGACTGGATCTGCCTGTTGTGCAACACCGGGGACGGCCCGGCGCATCGCAACAAGTCGCTGATCTGCGTGCCGATGAAGACCAAGGGCGTCAGCATCGCGCGCAAGCTCGACAAGATGGGGATGCACTCGTCCGACACTGCGCAGATTCACTTCGACGAGGTGCGGGTGCCGAAGCGCAACCGGATCGGCGAGGAGGGCCTCGGATTCACCTACCAGATGGTGCAGTTCCAGGAGGAGCGACTGTGGGGCGCGGCGGCCTGCCTCAAGGCGCATGAAAGGACGATTCAGAACACCATCGAATACACCCGCAATCGCCAGGCGTTCGGCAGGCCGCTGCTCGACAATCAGGTGATCCATTTCCGGATGGCCGAGTTGCAGACCGAGGTCGAGCTGCTGCGCTCGCTGGTGTATCGCGCCGCCGAAGCGCTGGTCGCGGGCGAGGACGTCACGCAACTTGCGACGATGGCGAAGCTGCGCGCCGGACGGCTCGGTCGCGAACTGCCGGACGCCTGCCTGCAATTCTGGGGCGGCATGGGCTTCATGAACGAGACGCTGGTGAGCCGCTCCTATCGCGACTCGCGGCTGACCTCGATCGGCGGCGGCGCCGACGAAGTGATGCTCGGCATCCTGTGCAAGATGATGGGGACGCTGCCGGGCGGAAAGAAGTAGACCTCCGCCGTCCAGCGCATGGACGCAAGATAGCGGGCGCGACTGTCCCCTACGTTGTTACCTGATAACTGCGCGCAAGACGCAGACAGAGTCCAACACAATGAAGGGAGGGGAGTCATGACGTCGCTCAGTCGCCGTTCGCTGATGGCTGGATCGGTCGCTGCCGGTCTTGCTGCGATTGCAGGCCCACGCAACGCCCGTGCTGACGAGCTGCCGGGTGTCACTGCCACAGAATTGAAGATCGGATGTACGACATCGTTGAGCGGTCCCGTCTCCGCCCTGGGAACGATCGCGCGCAGTCAGGAAGCCTATTTCCGGATGCTCAACGATCAGGGCGGCATCGCCGGCCGCAAGATCAACTTCATCATGTACGACGACGCTTTCAACCCATCCAAGACGGTCGAGCAGACCCGGCGGTTGATCGAGAGCGACAACGTCGCCTTCCTGTTCTCGATGCTCGGCACCGCGCCGAACTCGGCCGTGGTGAAATACATCAACGCGCAGAAGGTGCCGCATCTGTTCCTGTCGGTGAACGGCGACAAATGGGGGGACTACAAGTCCTACCCCTGGACCATGGGATTTGCGCCGAGCTCCAGGACCGAAGCCCAGGTGTTCGCCAAATATGCGCTCAGCCAGAAGCCGGACGCCAAATTCGCGCTGTTGTATCAGAACGACGACCTCGGCAAGGACTTCGTCGCCGGCCTTCGCGACGTGCTGGGCGATCGCTACGAGACGCTGGTGCGGGCCATGTCCTATGAAGTCACCGAGCCGACGATCGACTCGCAGATCGTTACGCTGCGGGCGACCAATGCCGATGTGCTGATTTCGGGGGTGACGTCGAAATTCGCCGCGCAGGCGATCCGCAAGGTTTACGAACTCGGCTGGAAGCCGATGCACTTCGTCACCAGCGGCGCGGCCTCCGTGGCATCGACGATCACCCCGGTGGGCGCCGAGCGCGCCGAAGGCCTGATCACGTCGGTCTACACCAAGGACCCGGCCGACCCGGCGTGGGCCGACGATCCCGGCATCAAGGACTACACGGCTTTCATGGCGAAATATTTCCCGACCGGAAACGCCAAGGAGAGCCTCAACGCCTTCGGCTACACGGTCGCGTCGGTGCTGCGCGTCCTGCTCGGGCAGTGCAACGGCAATTTCAGCCGTGAGAACATCATGGCTCAGGCCAACAACCTCAAGAACGTCGAGGTGCCCACGTTGTTGCCCGGCGTTCGGGTCAACACCAGCCCGACCAATCATCATCCGCTGCGGCAGATGCAACTGCAGCGCTTTGAAGGGCAGGGCTACAAGCGATTCGGCGAGGTCATCGAGGGAACGATGTTGTAGGCGCGGCCACCATAACGCAGCCGCAAGCTCGCAAGATGCTCGCGAGCGGCTGCGTTATGGGGTAGTCTGCCGACCGCCGGTCCGACCGATTGGAAGTCGGCCGCGCCAAGATCAATATTGACGAGGGAAACGCCAATCACATGATCACGCTGTATCACTGCCACGGCGCACGCTCGTTCCGGCCGCTCTGGATGCTGGAGGAGATGGGGCTCGACTACGAGCTGAAGATGCTGCCGTTCCCGCCGCGGATGTTCGCCAAGGAGTATCTGGCGATCAATCCGCTCGGCACCATCCCGTTCATGATCGACGGCGACACCAGGATGACGGAGTCGTCGGGCATCTGCCATTATCTCGGCACCAAATACGGGCCGACGCCGCTGGTGCTCGACGTCGGCGAGCACGACTACGGCAGCTACCTCAACTGGATGTTCTTCAGCGATGCGACGCTGACTTTCCCGCAGACGCTCGTGCTGCGCTACGGCACGCTGGAGCCGAGCGAGCGGCGGCAGCCGCAGGTGGTCGAGGACTACGCCAAATGGTTTCTCGGCCGGCTTCGCGCGGTCGAGGCGGCGGCGGGCCAGACCGAATGGCTGAGCGGGGGACGCTTCACCGCGGCCGACGTGGTCATCGGCTATGCGCTGCGGCTTGCGGAAAATCTCGGTCTCGCCAAGGACTTCGGCCCTAACGTCGCCGCCTATTGGCAGCGGCTGCAGGATCGCGAGGGCTACCGCCGTGGGCTGGAGGCGGAGATCCGCGCCGGCGACGAGCAGAAGGTCGCCCGCCGCGCCTGACCGGGCAGGCGACCCGTGCGATCGCCGCTGCTGGCCGGCACGCAGTTCCGCGTCATCTCGCCCGGTGACAACCCCGAGGTTTGTTGTATTGTCCGTGGTGCTCCGCAAGAGGGCCCTGCAGCGATGCGGCAGAAGGGCGTCGATCCGCCCCGGGAGGAACGATGAGCGACCACGAATGTCCGGATACCGGACGCCTGCTTCTGATCGGCCCTGAACGCGTGTTCTACGCCGGCCTGCTGGGTCGGCCGCGGCGGCGGAGTGTCGGCGGCTTTTCGATCTATGTTGCGCTGCAAGGTCAGCTGCGGGTCACCGTCGAGGGCCAGCCCGAACTGTGCGGCGCGATGGCTTTTGTGCCGCCTTACCTGGTCCACGATGTCGAAAGCGATTGCCTTTCGGTGATCACGCTGATGATCGAGCCGGAGAGCGTGCTCACCGCGCCGATGACGGCGCTCGGCGTGCGCATCGGCAGCCCCGGCGCCGCCGCGCTGGCCAACAGGGTGCGGCAGGCGTACCAAGCGCTGGTCGCGACCGGGCGACGTGACGGCTTCACCACGACCGAATTCGACAATCTGGCGTTCGGCGAACCGCTGCCGGCGCGGAAGCTCGACCGGCGGATCGCTGCCGCCATCGTCCGGCTCAACGACGTCTCCGGCGCGGCGGTGACCGCAGAGGATTGCGCCGCCGCAGCCAACCTGTCGCAGTCGCGCTTCCTGCATCTGTTCAAGGACGAGACCGGGGTGTCGTTCCGCGCGCTGCGGGCCTGGAAGCGGGCGCGGCACCTGCTGCACTTCGTCAATTCCGATATCAATCTCGCGCATCTGGCGCAGGACATCGGCTATCCGGATTCGACCCACTTCAGCCATTCGATCCGGCGGTTCTACGGGCTGCAGCCGCGTGCGATCTTCTCGGGCTCGCGCGATCTGGCGATCTGGCGCAGCGATCCGCATTCCGCCGGCGTCGCAGAATTCCGGCAGGGGCGGCCATAAGGAAGTCACCGACCAGACGACAGCGCGTGCACGCAAGAAGCGTCAACGCGGCCCACGCATCATTCCACCCGACATGATCATGCGTAGCGCGATCCTCGCGGGCGCAGCATCGCCGGAAGGGCTATCTGGAATGAGCGACAAGGCCGTCATCACCTGCTCGCTGAACGGCGTGCTGACCGATCCGAAACAGCACCACGTGCCGGTGACACCGGAACAGATGGCCCGCGAAGCCAAGGCCGCCTACGACGCCGGCGCCGCGATCGTTCACATCCACCTGCGCGACCAGCGGCCCGACAAGGGCCATCTGCCGAGCTGGGACGTCGCGGTGTCGCGCGAGATCCAGCAGGCAATCCGCGAGGCTTGTCCCGGCGTCATCATCAACCACACCTCCGGCACCTCGGGGCCGCACTACGAAGGGCCGCTGGCCTGCATCCGCGAGACCAGGCCCGAGATCGCCGCCTGCAACGCCGGCTCGCTGAACTATCTCAAGGTCAAGTCCGACAACAGCTGGGCCTGGCCGCCGATGATGTTCGACAATTCGGTCGAGAAGATTCAGGACTTTCTCGCTGCGATGAAGGATGCGGGCACAATCCCGGAATTCGAATGCTTCGACGTCGGCATCGTCCGTTGCGTCGACATGTATGTTCAAACCGGGATGTATAGCGGCCCGCTCGAGTACAACTTCGTGATGGGCGTTGCCTCCGGCATGCCGTCCGATCCGGAACTGCTGCCGATCCTGTTGAAGCTGAAGCGCCCCGAAGCGCATTGGCAGGTGACCGCGATCGGCCGCTCGGAGATCTGGCCGCTGCACCAGGCCTGCGCCGATCACGGCGGGCATCTGCGCACCGGGCTCGAGGACACGTTCTATCTCGCCAATGGCGAGAAGGTGACGTCGAACGGCCAATTGATCGAGGAGATCGCAGGCTGCGCGCGCCGCGCAGGTCGCGAGATCGCGTCGCCGGACGAGGCGCGGAAGATTTTTGGCGTGCTGAATTAGTTGCTGTCATTCCGGGGCGCGCGCAACGCGCGCGAACCCGGAATCCGGAGATGTTCTGCTCGCATCAGGTTCCGGGTTCGCGCTTCGCGTGCCCCGGAACGACAGGATAAGCATCACACCAAATCAGCCAAGCAGCCGGAAGAGCTGCCTCACACCGAGGGAGTGAATCATGACCAATCTCGAAGCCACCGGCGGCGTGCCGGGACCGGGCCGGATCGGCCGGGTCGCGATCGGCGATATCCTGCGCAAATCGGCGCTGCGCTTTCCCTCGCGGATCGCGCTGACCGAGGGCGCGCGCCAGGTCAGCTACACGGAACTCGAACGCGACGCCAACCGCTTCGCGAACTACCTGGTGTCGCGCGGCTTGAAGCCCGGCGACAAGATCTCGACGATCTGCAACAACTCGGTCGAATTCGTCAAGGCGCTGTTCGGGATTCACCGCGCCGGCCTGGTCTGGGTGCCGATCAACACCATGCTCGGGCCGGACGACATGAGCTACATCCTCGATCATGCCGGGGTGAAGTTCGCGCTGATCGACGACAATCTGCACGGCCAGCCCGAGCGCCGCGCCGCGCTCGAACAGCGCGGCATCGCGCTGGTGGCGGTGGATCTCACCGGCAAGGCGAAGGACGCCGGGCTGCAGAGCTTCAACGAACTGATCGACGGGCAATCCGAGATCGAGCCGGACGTCGCGTTCGACGATCGCGATCTGGCGATGATCATCTACACCTCGGGCACCACGTCGCGGCCGAAAGGCGCAATGCACTGCCACCTCGCGGTGACCATGGCGGTGATGAGTAACGCCATCGAAATGCATCTGTCGCGCGAGGACGGCATCACCGGGCAATTCCCGCTGTTCCACTGCGCGGCGCATGTCGTGTTGCTGAGTTATCTCGCGGTCGGCGGCAAGATGGCGCTGATGCGCGGGTTCGATCCGGTCGCCTGCATGGAGGCGATCCAGCGCGACAAGCTCACCGTCTTCATCGGCCTGCCGCTGATGTATCAGGTGATCCTCGATCATCCGCGGCGCAAGGAATTCGACCTGTCGACGCTGCGCTGCTGCATCTACACCATGGCGCCGATGCCGCGGCCGCTGCTAGAGCGTGCGATTGCCGAGCTGTGCCCGAATTTCGTTCAACCCTCGGGCCAGACCGAGATGTATCCGGCGACGACGATGTCGCAGCCGGACCGCCAGCTCGCGCGCTTCGGCAACTACTGGGGCGAGTCGACCATCGTCAACGAGACCGCGATCATGGACGACGCCGGCAATCTGCTGCCGCCGGGTGAAGTCGGCGAACTGGTGCACCGCGGCCCGAACGTCATGCTCGGCTACTACAAGGATCCCGAGGCCACCGAAGCGGCGCGGAAATTCGGCTGGCACCACACCGGCGATCTGGCGCTGATCGACGCGCACGGTGAGGTGCTGTTCGTCGATCGCAAGAAGGACATGATCAAGTCCGGCGGCGAGAACGTCGCCTCGGTCAAGATCGAGGAGACGCTGCTGGCGCACCCGGCGGTGATGAACGCCGCGGTGGTCGGCCTGCCGCATCCGCAATGGGGCGAGGCGGTGTCCGGCTTCGTCAAGCTCAAGCCGGGGGCTCAGGCGACCGAGACCGAGATCATCGAGCACTGCCGCAAGTCGCTCGGCGGCTTCCAGGTACCGAAGCTGGTGCGGATCGTCGAGGAGATGCCGATGACCGCCACCGGCAAGCTGCGCAAGGTCGAGCTGCGAAACCAGTTCACGGACTACTTCGCGATGGCGCAGACGGGGTGATGACGACGACCACCGTCATTCCGGGATGCGCGCATGGCGCGCAGACCCGGAAACCAGAGGTTCAGAGCACCTCGGGATTCCGGGTTCGCGCGTCGCGCGCCCCGGAATGACGAACGAGACGGATCAGCGCGGTTTCGGGTCTGCAAGCCAAGGCATGTTCGCCCCGAAATGACAAGGAACACCGAATGGCAATGATAGAATCCACCGTCGCGCCCGGGAGCGAAGGCTTCAGGACCAACCGCGACGGCATGTTGGCAATGATCGAACGGATGCGGATGCTGGAGGATCGCGCACGGATCGCGTCCGCGGCCTCCGCCGAACGCTTCCACAAGCGAGGGCAATTGCTGCCGCGCGAACGCGTCGCGCTGGTGCTCGATCCCGGCGCACCGTTCATCGAACTCTCGACGCTCGCGGGTTACATGTTCGACACCGCCAACGCCGACAAGAGCGTGCCGGGCGGCGGCGTGATCGGCGGCATCGGCTACGTCGCCGGCATCCGATGCATGATCAGCGCCAACGATTCCGGCATCGACGCCGGCGCGCTGCAGCCCTACGGCCTCGACAAGACGCTGCGCATCCAGGAACTGGCACTCGAGAACAAGCTGCCGTTCGTGCAACTGGTCGAAAGCGCCGGCGCCAATCTGTTGCGCTACCGCGTCGAGGACTTCGTGCGCGGCGGCAATATCTTTCGTAACCTGGCGCGGCTTTCGGCCGCCGGGCTTCCGGTGGTGACGGTGACGCACGGCTCGTCGACCGCGGGCGGCGCATATCAGACCGGCCTGTCCGACTACATCGTGATGGTGCGCGGCCGGACACGGGCATTCCTCGCCGGGCCGCCGTTGCTGAAGGCCGCGACCGGCGAGATCGCCACCGAGGAAGAGCTCGGCGGCGCCGAGATGCATACGTCGGTGTCGGGGCTCGGCGATTATCTCGCCGAGGACGATCGCGATGCGCTGCGGATCGCGCGCGACATCATGGCCGGCCTGCCGTGGGATCGCTCCGGGCCGGGGCCCGACCCCGCGAGCTATCATCCTCCGCTGCATGATCCGGAAGAACTGCTCGGCATCATGCCGATGGATCACAAGCGTCCGGTCGATATGCGCCAGGTGATCGCGCGGATCGTCGACGAGTCCGATTTCACCGAGATGTCGCCGAACTACGGACCGGCCACGGTGTGTGGCCACGCCAGGATCGTCGGTCAGCCGATCGGCATCATCACCAACAACGGCCCGCTCGATCCGGCCGGCGCCAACAAGGCGACGCACTTCATTCAGGCGTGCTGCCAGTCGCGCAGGCCGATCCTGTATCTCAACAACACCACCGGCTACATCGTCGGCAAGGCCTATGAGGAAGCCGGCATGATCAAGCACGGCTCGAAGATGATCCAGGCGGTGACCTCCGCGTCGGTGCCGCAGATCACGATCTATTGCGGCGCCTCGTTCGGCGCCGGCAATTACGGCATGTGCGGCCGCGGCTTCCATCCGCGGTTCTGCTTCTCCTGGCCGAACGCCAAGACCGCGGTGATGGGCGGCGAGCAGGCCGCCGAGACCATGGCGATCGTGGCCGAAGCCGGTGCTGCGCGAAGGGGCGTGCCGGTCGACCGCGAGAAGCTCGACCAGATGAAGGCCGGGATCACCGCCGTGTTCAACGGCCAGATGGACGTGTTCGCGACATCGGCGCGGATGCTCGACGACGGCGTGATCGACCCGCGCGACACCCGCGCAGTGCTCGCCGAGGTGCTGGCGATCTGCCGCGAGAGCGAGGCGCGTGAACCGCAGCGCATGCAATTCGCGGTGTCCCGGGCATGAATGCGACGCGCATGTTGAAATCCACACCTTTCACCAAGATTCTAATCGCCAATCGCGGCGAGATCGCGCTGCGGGTGATGCGCACCGCGCGCCGGATGGGTTACGGCGTCGTCGCCGTGTATTCGACCGCGGACGCCGATGCCGCGCATGTTCGTGAGGCCGACGAGGCGGTGGCGATCGGCGGTGCGCAGCCGTCGCAATCCTATCTCAACATTCCGGTGCTGATTGAAGCCGCGAAGATCGCCGGGGCCGATGCCGTGCATCCGGGCTATGGCTTCCTCGCCGAGAACGAGGATTTCGCCGCGGCCTGCCGCGACGCCGGCCTCGTGTTCATCGGCCCGTCGGCGGAATCGATCGCGTCGATGGGCAACAAGGCGGGCGCCAAGGACATCATGCTGAAGGCCGGGGTGCCCTGCGTGCCCGGCTATCAGGGCGAGGACCAGAGCGACGGCGCGATGACGCGGGAGGCCGGGCGGATCGGCTTTCCGGTGATGATCAAGGCGGTGGCCGGCGGCGGCGGCCGCGGCATGCGGTTGGTGAAGGACGCCGCCTCGCTGCCGGATGCGCTACGCAGCGCGCGCTCCGAGGCGCAGAGTGCGTTCGGCGATCCGACCGTGATTCTCGAGCGCGCGATCATCGATCCGCGCCATATCGAAATTCAGGTGTTCGGCGATCACTACGGCCACGCGATCCATCTCGGCGAGCGCGACTGTTCGGTGCAGCGTCGTCATCAGAAGCTGATCGAGGAGGCGCCGTCGCCGGCCGTGTCCGAAGCGCTGCGCGAGCAGATGGGCACCGTGGCGGTGAACGCCGTGAAGGCGATCGGCTATGAGGGGGCGGGGACGCTGGAATTCCTGCTCGACGCGCAGGGCCAGTTCTACTTCATGGAAATGAACACCCGGCTGCAGGTCGAGCATCCGGTGACCGAGGCGATCACCGGGCTCGATCTGGTCGAACTGCAGCTCCGCATCGCCGCCGGCGAGCCGCTGCCGCTGCGCCAGGACGACGTCAAATTCAGCGGCCACGCCATCGAGGTGCGGCTGTGCTCGGAGGACGCCGACAAGGACTTCATGCCGCAATCGGGAAAGATGGCGCTGTGGCGGATGCCGGGCGAGTTGCGCGTCGAGCACGCGCTGCAGTCCGGCGCGGAGATTCCGCCATACTACGACTCGATGATCGCCAAGATCATCGCGACCGGCGGCAGCCGCGATGAGGCGCGGCGCAGGCTGATCCACGGCCTCGACACCACCTTCGCGTTCGGCGTCACCACCAATCGTGGCTTCCTCGCCGCCTGTCTGCGGCACGACGCGTTCGCGCGCGGCGAGGCGACGACGGCGTTCATCGCGCAGCATCGCGACGCGCTGACGCGGGCATTGCCCGACGACGCCGTCCCGGCCGCCGCGGTGGCGGCGCTGCTGCTCTACGTCACCGACCGGCACGCGCCGCCGCATCGGCCGGGGCGATCGCTCGCGGCGGTGTTCCCGACGCAGCTGCGGTTCGATCTCGACGGCACGCCGCAGACCTGCGACGTGGTGCGCGAGCGCGACGGCGCCTATCGCGTGCGTCACGACGGCCGCGCGACGTCGTTCACGATCGAGCACCTCGCCGCCGACGGCATTCGCTTTCAGGCCGGGGACTTCAGTGAATCCGCGGTGTATCACCGCGACGGCGACCGGCTGTTCGTGCAGCGGCTCGGCGTCGGCAACACCATCGTCGATCTCACCCGCGCGGCGCCGCAGCGTGCGGCGGCCGGCGGCGGCGACGGCAAGCTGCGCGCGGCGCTGAACGGTCGCGTCGTCGCGGTGCTGGTCAAGGCCGGTGACAGCGTCGAGGCGGGGCAGCCGGTGCTGACGCTGGAGGCGATGAAGATGGAGCACGTGCATCTGGCGCCGGCGTCGGGCATCATCGCGATCGACGTCGTCGAGGGCGAGCAGGTCACCACCGGCCGCATCGTCGCCGAGATCGAACCAGCGTCTTGAGGCGCGAGCACAGAGCATGCCCCGTCATTGCGAGCGAAGCGAAGCAATCCAGCAGCACGGTGCGCTGAGCTGGATTGCTTCGTCGGCTTCGCCTCCTCGCAATGACGAAACTTGAGGATAGACCGACCATGAGCAACGACGCCGTGATCATCGACAAGCGCGAAAGTGCGCTGTGGATCACCATCAATCGCCCCGACAAGCGCAACGCCATCAATGCCGGCGTGGTCGAGGGCATCACCCGCGGCTGGCGGCAGGCGCACGACGATCCGTCGGTTCGCGTGATCGTGTTGACCGGCGCTGGCGACAAGGCGTTCTGCGCCGGGGCCGACCTGCAATCGACCGGGGCTGCGTTTTCGTTCGATTTCTCCAAGCCGAACGTCGACTACGCCGATCTGTTGCGGCTGGCGCAGAACGCGACCAAGCCGTCGATCGCTCGCGTCAACGGCACCTGCATGGCCGGCGGCATGGGACTGTTGTGCATGACCGACATGGCGGTCGCGGCCGACAACGTCGTGTTCGGGCTGCCGGAGGTGAAGGTCGGCGTGTTTCCGATGCAGGTGATGAGCCTGCTCCAGGACATCGCGCCGCGGCGACTGATCAACGAATGGGCGCTGACCGGCGAACCGTTCGATGCGCAGGCGGCGCTATCGGCCGGATTGCTCAACTATGTAGTTCCGGGCGCCGAACTCGACACCAAGGTCGACTGGCTGGTCAAACGCCTCACCGACAAATCGCCGACCGCGATCCGCCGCGGCAAATACGCGATGCGGGCGATCGCGTCGATGTCGTTCGACCAGAGCATCGCCTACACCGAAAGCCAGATCGCGCTGCTGGCGATGACCGAGGACGCGAAGGAAGGGCTCACGGCGTTTGCGGAGAAGCGCAAGCCGGTGTGGCCGGGGAAGTGAAGAGGCATAGCATGCTTTCTTCTGTCATTCCGGGGCGCCGCGCAGCGGCGAACCCGGAATCCATACTCCCGGTGGTCGTTGTGGTGGATGACGGCAGTCGCTTTGCCTTCGGATGAGGGCGCAGTGGTTATGGATTCCGGGCTCGCGCTACGCGCGCCCCGGAATGACGGGTGGATAGGACGGTGACCTAACAGCCATGCCGCACCAAGCGGCGGGCGCGAGGCGAGGGAGGAACGACGATGCTGGCAAGCGAGATGATCCGGCGCGGGGCGATCTATCACGGCCCGAAGACGGCGGTGCTGTTCGGCGATAAGAAGCTCACCTTCACCGAGATCGACCGGCTGTCGAACCGCATCGCCAACGTCTTCATCGAGACGCTCGAACTGGCGGTCGGAAGTCGGGTCGGGATGCTGCTGAACAATTCGATCTACACGCTGCCGATCGATTTCGGCTTCGTCAAATCGCGGCTGTCGCGGGTGCCGCTGAATTCGCGGCTGTCGATGGCCGAGCAGCAACAGATGCTCGAAGGCGCCGGCGTCGACCTCCTGATTCACGGCACCGATCTCACCGAACGCGCGGGCGAGCTCGCGCAATCGATGCGGGGGCTCAAACTCGTCAGCATCGGCAACTCCGGTGATCCGAACGATCTGCTGCAGCTCGCGCAGGCGCGATCGGACGTGCCGCCGACCCGCATTGCCGAGCCCGACGACATCGTCATCACGATCTTCACCTCGGGCACCACCGGCAAATTGAAAGCGGTGGAGCACACCCAGGCCAGCTGGGCGGCGATGGCGACCAACGTGCTGATCAACATGGAGATCGGCGAGGGCGACGTGATGCTGCACGCCGCCTCGATGATCCATGCGTCGGGCTGTTTCATCGTGCCGTATTGGCTGCGCGGTGGCACGGCCGCGGTGCTGCCGGGCTTCACGCCGGCGAGCTATCTCGACGCGGTCGAGCGCTGGAAGCCGACCGCGCTCAATCTGGTGCCGACCATGATCGGCATGTTGCTCGATCATCCGGGCATCGAGCAGGCGGACTTCTCGTCGGTGAAGAGCATCATCTACGGCGCCTCGCCGATGCCGCGGCCGACGATGCAGCGCGCGCTGAAGCTGTGGGGGCCGCGGTTTGCGCAGTATTACGGCCAGTCGGAAGCGCCGATCTTCATCACGCACCTGACCAAGGACGACCACGTCGGCCCGGACGCCGAACAGCGGCTCGCCTCCTGCGGCCGGCCGTCGATCGATTGCGAGATCAGGCTGGTCAACGAAGACGGCGACGAGGTCGCGCCCGGCGAGACCGGCGAAATCGCGCTGCGCACGCCATTCGCGATGAAGGGCTACTACAACGCGCCCGAGCTGAACGCGCAGATGTTTCTGCCCGGCGGCTGGCTGCGGACCCGCGACGTCGGGCGGTTCGACGCCGACGGCTACCTGTATCTGGTCGACCGCACCTCGGACATGATCGTCACCGGTGGCTACAACGTCTATCCGCGCGAGGTCGAGGACGCGCTGGCGGCGCATCCGGCGGTGCGCGAGGTGGTGGTGGTCGGGCTGCCCGACGACAAATGGGGCGAGAGCGTCGCGGCCTTCGTGGCGCTGCGCAAGGACGCCAGCGCCGAGGAGCCCGAACTGATCGCCTTCGCGCGCGAGCGGGTGGCGAGCTACAAGGTTCCCAAGCAGGTGCGCTTCATCGACGAGGTGCCGAAGAGCCCGGTCGGCAAGCTGTTGCGTCGCGCGGTCCGCGATCCGTTCTGGCAGGGCCGCGACCGCAAGATCTAGAGCCGTTCGGCCTCCGGTGGAATCGGCACTGGCGTTCCAGGACGCTCTCCACAGGCACAACCTCATGGTGAGGAGGAGCGCAGCGCCGTCTCGAACCATGCGCCGCGGGCCGTGCGCGTTTCCCATCCTTCGAGACGCCCGGCTTCGCCGGGCCCCTCACGATGAGGAGGCAGTGCATCCGACAAGAGCCAGATCGCTTCAATCAATCGATGAAACGCTTTGGCCTGCGCGCGACGATGACGGAGCGAGCCTCATAGATTGCTCTCGGTGATCGCGCCGTAGACGAGCGCGCGTAGCTCGCGGCGGATCGGATAGCTGCTCGACGGCAGCAATTGCGTCATGAAGATCGTGATCAGCTGTTCCGCGGGATCGATCCAGAACGCAGTCGAGGCGGCGCCACCCCAGTAGTATTCGCCGACGCTGCCGGGCAGCAGGGTCAAGGCCGGGTTCATGTTGACCGCGAAGCCGAGGCCGAAGCCGATGCCGGCGTTGGTCGCCTCGCTGAACATCGAGCGTGACATTTCGGTGAGGTCGCGACCGCCGGGCAGGTGATTGGTGGTCATCAGTGCCAGCGTCTTCGGTCCGATCAGGCGGACGCCGTCGAGCTCGCCGCCATTCAGCAACGCGCGGCAGAATTTCAGATAGTCCGCGGTCGTCGAGAGCAGTCCGCCGCCGCCGGAGATCAGATCGGGCGGTGAGAGGAAACTGCTGGTTTCGGGGTCGTCCTGCAACGTCATGCCGCCCTTGCCATCGGCGGAATAGCAGGCGGCGAGGCGGTGCGCCTTCGCGGCCGGCACATGGAAATCGGTGTCGGTCATGCCCAGCGGATCGAGAATGCGCTGTCTGACGAACTGCTCGAACGGCATGCCGCTGATCTTCTGAACGATGTATCCGACCACGTCGGTCGAGACCGAGTAGTTCCAGGCTTCGCCGGGTGAGAACTCCAGCGGAATTCGCGCGAGATCGGCGATCCAGGATTCAAGCGTGCCGGCCTTTTCGAACGCGCCGATGCCGTTGTCGCGATAGGCGGCGTCGACATTGGTGCGATTCTGGAAGCCGTAAGTCAGGCCGGAGGTGTGCCGCAGCAGATCGACGATCTGCATCGGTCGCACCGGCGGCTTCATCAAGAACTGAGGGGCGATGCCAGCCTGAAACACGCCGAGATTGGCCCATTCCGGAATGTACTTCGCCACCGCATCGTCGAGCGCGATCCGCCCTTCCTCGAACAGCATCATCAGCGCCACCGAGGTGATCGGCTTGGTCATCGAGTAGATGCGGAAGATGGTGTCGTCCTTGATCGGCACC
This sequence comes from Rhodopseudomonas sp. NSM, assembly GCF_052445935.1. NCBI lineage: Bacteria > Pseudomonadati > Pseudomonadota > Alphaproteobacteria > Hyphomicrobiales > Nitrobacteraceae > Rhodopseudomonas > Rhodopseudomonas sp. NSM. Next base: position 660,729 of record NZ_JBQTCH010000003.1, read on the forward strand.
TGGCGTTCACGGTCGGCGTGGCCGAGCGACGACTGGTGGACGATCCGCCCGCGGCGATAGACCAGCATCTGGGTGCCGGCGAATTTACCGGGGTCGAGATACACCCGCTGGAGATGCTCGTCGATCCGCTTGAGGGCGAGTTCCGACATGCCGGCATCGGCAGCAGACCCGGTCGCGGGGGCGCGTGACTTTTGGGATTGGGCCGGCATTCGATACTCCATCACTGCAGGGTGATATCCCGTTTGCGCACCGCGCGTCCAAGCTTGCTGCGCGCTCTCACGAATCTGTTAACGGAAACGCCAAGGCTATTCTATCGTGGCAGCAGCTGACCCGGCGCGGAATTGTGCGATTTTGAGCACACGATCCGGGCCTTCGGCAAGGACGGTCCGTGCAGACCGGTCTGCAAGCGGCGCGCTTATCACGCGGAGAGGCATGTTGTAGCGTCGCAGCATCGACAACCGGGAATGGAATATGCCTCAATTCGACGAAACCGAGCTGACCGAAGCGGTCGTCGCAAGCTTCGACGATACGCCTGATCCGCGGCTCAAGCATCTGATGCGCGAACTTGTCCGTTCGCTGCACGACTATGTCCGTCGCACCGGGCTGACCTTCGAGGAGTGGCAGAAGACGATCGATTTCCTCACCCGCACCGGGCAGAAATGCACCCCGAGCCGGCAGGAGTTCATTCTGTTGTCGGACGTGCTCGGCGTCTCGATGCTGGTCGATGCGGTCAATCATCGCGAGCGCGACGGCGCCACGGAGACGACGGTGCTCGGCCCGTTCTACGTTGGCGAGCACAGACCGATGCCGCATGGCGCCGACATTTCCCAAGGTGTCGAGGGCGAGCGGATGTATGTCGAGAGCCGCGTCACCGATCTCGCCGGCCAACCGCTAGCCGGCGCGGCGGTCGACGTCTGGCACGCCGACGATGACGGATTTTATGATTCGCAGAAGCCTTCCTACGCGCAGGATGGCCCGTCGCTGCGGGCGCGGTTCGTCACCGATGATGACGGGCGTTTCGCGTTTCGCACCATCCTGCCGTGCAGCTATCCGATTCCGATCGACGGTCCGGTCGGCGAATTGATCCTCGCCTCGCAGCGGCACCCGATGCGGCCGGCGCATGTGCATTTTCTTGTGAATGCGCCGGGCTACGAGCCGCTGATCACGCATGTGTTCATCGAGGGCGACAAATACCTCGAAAGCGACGCCGTATTCGGCGTCAAGGACGACCTGGTCTCGACGATAGAGTTGCGGAACGACGCAGTGATGCCCGACGGCCGCGAAGCGGCAGGGGCTTGGCATTTGATGACATATGAATTCCGGCTGAAGCCGGGGAGGGGCGCGGCGCCGAAGCCGATGATGGCCGTGGCGGCGGAGTGAAACGGGAGCTCGCATTGAGTGGGGACATGCGCAGATTCGGCCGGGGCGGGCCGGAGATCGCGCCGATCGGACAGGGCACCTGGCACATCGACCGGGGTGACCGGACGGCGGCAATCGCCGCGCTGCGGCGCGGCCTCGATCTCGGCATGACGCATATCGACACCGCCGAGATGTATGGCGACGCCGAGCCGCTGGTGGCGGAGGCGATCGAAGGCCGGCGCGACGAGGTGTTCCTCGTCTCCAAGGTCTTGCCGAGCAACGCGTCGCGGCGTGGCACCATCGCCGCCTGCGAGCGCTCGCTGAAGCGGCTGAAGACCGATCGGCTCGACTGCTATCTGTTGCACTGGCGCGGGCAATATCGGCTGGCCGAAACCGTGGCGGCGTTCGAGGAACTGGCCGCCGCCGGCAAGATCCGCTCCTGGGGCGTCAGCAATTTCGACGCCGGCGATCTGTGGGAACTGCTGAAAATCGCGGGGCCGGGCAAGATCGCCTGCAATCAGGTGCTCTACCATCTGCGCGAACGCGCGATCGAGCACGCGGTGATTCCGTGGTGCGAAGCGCATGGCGTGGCAGTCACCGCCTATTCGCCATTCGGCCATAACGAGTTCCCGGCGCCGCGCAGCCCGGAGGGGCGGCTCCTGCAATCGATCGCCGACGCGCATGGCGCGACGCCCAGACAGGTGGCGCTGGCCTTCCTGACCCGTCGGCCGTCGCTGTTCGCGATCCCGAAGGCCGCCGATCCCGCTCATGCCGCGGACAACGCGGCCGCAGGCGAGCTGCGTCTCTCCGACGACGACATTGTGGCGATCGACCAGGCCTGTCCGCTGGGGCCGGAGCCGGCCAGCCTGCCGATGTTGTGAGCGCTCCCCCGCCGCACGTTGCATCTGCGTCGCCGCGTGCATAGCCGCGTCCTGATTTCTGTGCTTGTGCGGTGGCTGCGAACATCGTTTTGTCGGATTGTTACTTGACTGGTCCGCGACGAGCCGACCGCCCGATTTCCCTTTTCATTGCACTGCTGGATCCGTGACCCTCACCTTGCCATCCGCGAAAGACGCGACCCGTCGCCTGACCGCGCGCCATGCCGACCATCCGTTGCGCGGCATCGCGCTGATCGTCGCCTCGACGGTGTTTCTCGCCTGTTCCGACACGATGGCGAAATATCTCGGGCGCACGCTGCCGCCGATCGAGATCGGCTGGATCCGCTTTCTGGTGTTCCTGCTGATCATGCTGCCGATGATGCTGACGTCGGCGTCGCCGCTGCGCTCGGCGCGGCCGAAGCTGCAGGTGCTGCGGGCGCTGGCGCTGGTGGCTTCTTCTGTGCTGTTCATCACTGGCTTGCAGTTCCTGCCGATCGCCGAGGCGTCTGCGACGTCGTTCGTTGCGCCGCTGTTCGTCACGGCGTTGTCGATCGTTCTGCTTGGCGAGGCGATCGGCGTCAGGCGCTGGGCCGCCACCGCGGTCGGATTGATCGGGGTACTGATCGTGATCCGGCCGGGCTCGGCGGCTTTCAATCCGGCTGCGATCTTTCCGATCCTCTCGGCACTGAGCTGGGCGATCACCCTGATCCTGACCCGGATGATCAGCGGCGCCGACCGCGCCGTGGTCACCATGACGTTTTCGGCGGTGGTCGGCTTTGCCGCGCTCAGCGCGATGGTGCCGTTCGTGTGGGTGACGCCGAGCTGGCACGACATCCTGATCGGCGTGCTGGTCGGCCTCGCCTCGACGATGGGGCAGTGGATCGTCGTTTTGGCCTATCGCTACGCCGACGCCTCGGTGCTGGCGCCGTTCACCTACAGCCAGCTGGTCTGGGTGTCGTTTCTCGGCTTCGGCCTGTTCGCCGAAATCCCCGATTCATGGACCTTCGTCGGCGCCGCGGTGATCATCGCCAGCGGCATCTACACCGCGCACCGCGAGCGGCTGCGGCGCAAGCAGACGGCGATGCCGGCCGAGCCCAGCCCGAATCCGTGAGGCCGGGGGAACGAAGCGCTATGGATCCGTCATTGCGAGCGAAGCGAAGCAATCCAGAGGCTTAGTGCTCGGCGCTGGATTGCTTCGTCGCTTTGTTCCTCGCAATGACGCAGAGACAGTGCGCCTTACACCGGCAGCGCGATCGAATATTTCACCTGGCTGAGCGCGAAACTCGACTCGATCGAGGCGATGCCGTCGAGCCGGGTCAGCTTGGTCTTCAGGAAGGTTTCGTAGGCAGCAAGGTCTGCCGCCACAACGCGCAGCAGATAGTCGCGGTTGCCGGTCATCAGGTAGCATTCCAGCACCTCGTCCCATTTCGAAATCGCCTTGGCGAAGCGGGCGAGGTCTTCCTCCTTCTGCCGTGTCAGCTTGATCGAGATGAACACGCTGACATGCAGCCCGAGCGCCTTCTGGTCGACCTGCGCGGTGTAGCGCGTGATCACGCCACGGCGCTCCAACAGCTTTACGCGGCGGTGGCACGGCGACACCGACAGCCCGACCTTGTCGGCGAGATCCTGCATGGTGGTGCGGCCGTCGGCCTGCAGGCTGGCGAGAATCTTGCGGTCGATCGTGTCGAGGTCGGACATTGGAATGAAATCGCCGTCTGGAGATCGGAATTGGCAGGATATCCCAATCCGGCCGGCGTTGTCGCCGGGATTTGAGAAGTCCCGCTCGGCGATTCGTCGTAAATTCGGCGGATCGAACATTGGGTGATCGCCATGCCGCAGAGCCGACAACGTCTCGACACGCTGACTGCGCTCGCGCGCAAGGTGCTGTGGCTGTCGACCTGGACGATCCACCACGCCAACCACATCCGTCCCAATGCCGACGGGCTGAAGGTCGGCGGTCACCAGGCATCGTCGGCCTCGCTCGCGACCATCATGTCGGCGCTGTATTTCTCGGTGTTAAGGCCGGAGGACCGGGTGGCGGTGAAGCCGCATGCCAGTCCGATTTTTCACGCCATCCAGTATCTGTTCGGCCGGCAGAGCCGCGCGCGGCTGGAGAATTTCCGCGGCTTCAAGGGGGCGCAATCCTATCCGTCGCGCACCAAGGACGTCGACGACGTCGATTTTTCAACCGGCTCGGTCGGGCTCGGCGTGGCGCAGACGCTGTTCTCGTCGCTGGTTCAGGACTACGTCAGCGCGCATGGCTGGATGAAGGATCGTCGCGAGGGCCGGATGATCGCGCTGGTCGGCGACGCCGAGATGGACGAGGGCAACATCTTCGAGGCGCTGCTCGAAGGCTGGAAGCACGGCCTGCGCAACACCTGGTGGGTGGTCGACTACAACCGGCAGAGTCTCGACGCCGTGGTGCGCGAAGGTCTGTGGGAGAAGTTCGAAACGATGTTCCGGAATTTCGGCTGGGACGTCGTGATCGTGAAATACGGACGGCTGATGCTGCAGGCGTTCGCCGAGCCCGGTGGCGAGGCGCTGCGGCGCTGGATCGACAACTGCCCGAACCAGATGTACGCGGCGCTGTGCTTCCAGGGTGGCGCCGCCTTCCGCAGGCGGCTGCACGACGAGATCGGCGATCAGGCCGAGGTGTCGCGGCTGATCGATGCGCGTTGCGACGACGAGCTGCTGGCGCTGATGTCCAATCTCGGCGGCCACGACATGGCGAGCATGCTGGAGGCCTTCGAATCCATCGATCACGATCGGCCGGTGTGCTTCATCGCCTACACCATCAAGGGCGTCGGCCTGCCGTTTCAGGGCCACAAGGACAATCACGCCGGCCTGATGACGCCGGCGCAGATCGAGACCTATCGCAAAGCGCAGAATATTCGCCCGGGCCATGAGTGGGATCGCTTCGAGGGCCTGGCGCAAGATGAAGCGGCGCTGGATGCGTTTCTGAAGGCGGCGCCGATCAATGCCGGCGGCGAGCGCCGCTTGAGCGCGCCGGTGCTCGAGGTGCCGCAACAACTCGCCTTCAAGCCGGCGCCGGAGATGTCGACCCAGCAGGGTTTTGGCCTGATCCTCAATGAGCTTGCGCGCGGCGACAGCGCGCTCGCGTCGCGCATCGTCACCGCGTCGCCGGACGTCACCGTCTCGACCAATCTCGGCGCCTGGGTCAATCGCCGCGGCCTGTTCGCCCGTGCCGAGAAGGCCGACCTGTTTCGGAGCGAGAAGATCCCGACCACGTTCAACTGGGACTTCTCGCCGAAGGGCCAGCACATCGAACTCGGCATCGCCGAGATGAATCTGTTCATCCTGATGTCGGCGCTGGGGCTGTCGCACAGCATCAATGGCGAGCGGCTGCTGCCGATCGCGACGCTGTACGACCCGTTCATCCAGCGCGGCCTCGATGCGCTGAACTACGCCTGCTATCAGGATGCGCGCTTCATGGTGGCGGCGACGCCGTCGGGCATCACGCTGGCGCCGGAGGGCGGCGCGCATCAGTCGATCGCGACGCCGCTGATCGGCATCGCGCAGGACGGGCTGGCGTCGTTCGAACCGGCCTTTGTCGATGAGCTTGCCGTCATCATGCGCTGGGGCTTCGAACACATGCAGCGCGACGACGTCGAGGGCGGCGATGCCGCCGACGGCATGCGCGCCGGGGGTTCTGTCTATCTGCGGTTGTCGACCCGCACGGTCGAGCAGCCGCAGCGGATGATGACGCCCGGCTTGCAGAAGGCGATCACAGACGGCGCGTATTGGCTGCGGGAACCCGGACCGAACTGCGAACTCGTGGTCGCCTTCACCGGAGCGGTGGCACCGGAGGCGATCGCCGCGGTCGGGCTGCTTGGCGACAGCCGGCGCGACGTCGGCCTGCTGGCGATCACATCCGCGGACCGGCTGCATGCCGGCTGGACCGCCGCTCGGCGGTTGCGGCGGGCGCGCCGCGGGTCGCGCCATGCGAGCCATATCGAGACGCTGCTGGCGCCGCTGCCGCGCAGCTGCGGCATCGTCACCGTGCTCGATGGCCATCCGGCAGCGCTGGGCTGGATCGGCGCGGTCTGCGGCCATCGCATGGAAGCGCTCGGCGTCGAACATTTCGGCCAGACCGGCAGTATCGCCGAGCTGTATCGGCATTACGGCATCGACGCCAACGCGATCATCGACGCCGCCGAGAGCCTGGTCGCCGGCGCGCCGGTGTTGCACCGCAAAATGGCGGTGTAGCAGCGTCAAATCCCGCGGCATGGAATGGTCCATCGGGCGGGTTTCATGCGGCCAACACGCGCAATTGTCCGGCTGAGCCTTGCTCCTCGCGCGGCAGTGTTTTTATATGCGTTCCCGCATATGGCGGGTCTCGAATTCATGCCGCGTCGTCGCTGCGAGGATGTTCGCGGGGGCCGCGGTCCGCGTCGTCTCCCACCCGCCAGCGCACTCCAATAATCAGAACAAGAGGTTCACGATGGTCAACCGCATGCAATTCTACATCGACGGCGCCTGGGTCGATCCGGTCGCCCCCAAGTCGACGCCGGTCGTCAATCCGGCGACCGAAGAGGCGATGTATGAAGTTGCACTCGGCTCCAAGGCCGACGTCGACAAGGCCGTCGCGGCCGCCAGGCGCGCGTTCGACACCTTCTCCCAGACCAGCCGCGAGGAGCGCATCGCGCTGCTCGAGAAGATCATCGCGATCTACAAGGGGCGCATGAAGGAGATCGGCGCCGCGGTGTCCGACGAGATGGGCGCGCCGCTGCCGATGGCCGAGAAGATGCAGGCCGGCGCCGGCCTCGGCCACATCATGTCGACCCTCGACGTCCTGAAGAACTACGCGTTCGAAGAGCCGATGGGCTCGGCGGTAATTGTGCGCGAACCGATCGGCGTCGTCGGCATGATCACGCCGTGGAACTGGCCGCTGAACCAGATCGCCTGCAAGGTCGCGCCCGCGCTCGCCGCCGGCTGCACCATGATCCTGAAGCCGAGCGAATTCACCCCGACCTCGGCGCTGATCTTCGCCGAGATCCTGCATGAAGCCGGCGTGCCGAAGGGCGTGTTCAATCTGATCAACGGCCTCGGCCCGGAGGTCGGCGCGGCGATGAGCGAGCATCCCGACATCGACATGATCTCGTTCACCGGCTCGACCCGCGCCGGCATCGACGTGGCTCAGCGATCGGCGCCGACGGTGAAGCGCGTCAGCCAGGAGCTCGGCGGCAAGTCGCCGAACGTCATTCTCGAGGATGCCGATCTCACCAAGGCGGTGACCGGCGGCGTGATGCACATGTTCAACAATTCCGGCCAGTCGTGCAACGCGCCGAGCCGGATGATCGTGCCGCTGTCGAAGATGAAGGAGGTCGCCGCGATCGCCAAGGGCGTCGCCGAGAAGACCAAGGCGGGCGATCCGCGCGGCGAGGGCACCACGATCGGCCCGGTGGTCAATCGTGGCCAGTGGGACAAGATCCAGACGCTGATCAACAAGGGCATCGAGGAAGGCGCGACGCTGGTCGCCGGCGGACCCGGTCTGCCCGAAGGCGTCAACAAGGGCTTTTATGTGCGCCCGACGGTGTTCGCCGACGTCACCGACAACATGACCATCGCCCGCGAAGAGATCTTCGGGCCGGTGCTGGTGATCATGGGCGCCAAGGACGAGGACGAGGCGGTCAAGCTCGCCAATGACACGCCCTACGGTCTCGCCGGTTACGTCTCGGCCGGCTCGGTCGAGCGTGCACGCAAGGTCGGTCGGCAGATCCGCGCCGGCAACGTCAATCTGCAGGGCGTCCCGAACGAACGCACCGCGCCGTTCGGCGGCTACAAGCAGTCCGGCAACGGCCGCGAGTGGGGCAAGTTCGGACTCGAGGAATATCTCGAGGTCAAGGCGATCGCCGGCTTCAACGCCGCGTAACGCCGCGTTCGACTGTTCGATGAGATCGCGCCGGGTCGGTTTTTCGTCCCGGCGCTTTCGTTTGGCGGGCGAGTAGCAAGGATGATCACCTGGTCCGCCACGATTGACATCCTCGTCGACCACCTCCTAACTGCTGCGCGACACGCTGCGGGACGGGGACATGGCCGACGGATTGCGCAAGGGACTGACCAGCTACGGCGACGCCGGTTTTTCGCTGTTCCTGCGCAAGGCCTTTATCAAGGCGATGGGCTATTCCGACGATGCGCTGGAGCGGCCGATCGTCGGCATCACCAACACCCACAGCGACTACAATCCGTGCCACGGCAACGTGCCGCAGATCATCGAGGCGGTAAAGCGCGGCGTGATGCTGGCGGGCGCGATGCCGATGGTGTTTCCGACCATCTCGATCGCCGAGAGCTTCGCGCATCCGACCTCGATGTATCTGCGCAACCTGATGGCGATGGACACCGAGGAGATGATCCGCGCCCAGCCGATGGATGCGGTGGTGGTGATCGGCGGCTGCGACAAGACGCTGCCGGCGCAGATCATGGCCGCGGTGTCGGCCGATCTGCCGACGGTGGTGGTACCGGTCGGGCCGATGGTGGTCGGTCATCACAAGGGCGAAGTGCTCGGAGCCTGCACCGACTGCCGGCGGCTGTGGGCGAAGTATCGCGCCGGCGAGATCGCCGACGCGGAGATCGATGCCGTCAACGGCCGGCTGGCGCCGTCGGTCGGCACATGCATGGTGATGGGCACGGCGTCGACGATGGCGTGTATCACCGAGGCGTTGGGGCTGTCGCTGCCGATGAGCGCGACGATCCCGGCGCCGCATGCCGAGCGTTTTCGCTCGGCGGAGGAAAGCGGCCGGGTCGCCGCCGCGATGGCGAAGGCCAAGGGGCCGCGCCCGAGCGAACTGCTCACGCCCGCCGCATTCCGCAATGCACAGGTCGTGCTGCAGGCGATCGGCGGCTCGACCAACGGGCTGATCCATCTCACCGCGATCGCCGGCCGCGTGCCGCACCGGATCGATCTCGACGACTTCGATCGGCTCGGCCGCGAGGTGCCGGTGCTGGTCGATCTGAAGCCATCGGGCGATCACTACATGGAGCATTTTCATCACGCCGGCGGCGTGCCGAAACTGATGGCGCAGCTCGGCGAACTGATCGATCTCGACGCGCGGACGATCAGCGGCGCCGCGCTGCGGGATGTCGTCGCTGATGCCGAACACGTACCGGGGCAGGACGTGATCCGATCGCGCGACAATCCGATCCGTCGCGAGGGCGGGCTTGCGATGCTCACCGGCAATCTGGCGCCGCGCGGCGCGGTGATCAAGCATTCGGCGGCGTCGCAGCATTTGATGCAGCACACCGGCCGCGCCGTGGTGTTCTGCTCGGTCGAGGACATGGTGTTGCGGATCGACGATCCCGATCTCGACGTTGCGGCCGACGATGTGCTGGTGCTGCGCAATGCCGGGCCGCGCGGCGCGCCGGGGATGCCGGAGGCGGGCTATCTGCCGATCCCGATGAAGCTGGCGCGCGCCGGCGTCAAGGACATGGTGCGCATTTCGGACGCGCGGATGAGCGGCACCGCGTTCGGCACCATCGTGCTGCACATCACCCCGGAGAGCGCGGATGGCGGGCCGCTGGCGTTGGTCGAGAGCGGCGACCGGATCCGTCTCGACGTGCCCGCGCGCCGCATCGACCTGCTGGTCGATGATGCCGAGTTGGCACGCCGACGCGCGGCGCAACCATTGTCGACGTCAGCGCGGCCGCCGCGCGGCTATGCGCAGCTGTTTTACGACACGATCCTGCAGGCGGATGAAGGCTGCGATTTCGATTTTCTCACCGCGTCGGGGCGCAGCGAGCGCTGAGCGCATCGCGCGCTCACATCAGCGTCACTTCCAGTTCTTCCAGCATCGCCAGCGTTTCGAGATCGCCATTGTCCTCGAGCAGCTCGCGCAGTGTCGGCAGATAGTTGTGCAGCACGCGCAGATCGTCGAGGCCCTGCTTCTCGCGCAGCTCGATGCGCTTCTGCGCGAAATACGCCCAGAACGGATTCTCCGCGGCGTCGATGTGTTTCTGCAATCGCGCCATCACGCGTTCCGATCGAACCTCCCAGTTGGAATTCTTGAAGCTGACATAGCGATCGAACGAACCCGACATTCCATACTCCAAAGCAGTGGTAGCGGGCATTGCAAGCAAGCGACATGCCATGCTGCACGCAGTTCTCATGCGCGATTTCGTGCGGGCGATGTCGGATCGCGACGAGGTGAATCGTCCTCGAAATTGACATCGACGATCCGGAGGACAACGCCATGAGCCTGAAGCCCGCAATCGAACTCGCCCGCCTCGGCGAAGCCCGCTATCCCAACGAAAGCGCCGAATATCGCCGCGCCCGCATCGCGCTGCTTGCCGAGGAAATCGAACTGCGCCGTCACATCGAGCGGGTCGCCGAACAGCGCCGGCAGTTGCCGCCGGGCGGCGAGGTGACCAGGTCCTACGCCTTCGAGGGGGAGGGCGGAACCACCGACTTCGCCGGGCTGTTTGGCGACAAGCCGACACTGGTCGTCTACAGCTACATGTACGGCCCGCAGCGTACAGAGCCGTGCCCGATGTGCACGTCGCTGCTCAGCGCCTGGGACGGCGAGGTGCCGGACATCACCCAGCGGGTGGCGCTGGCGATCGTCGCCCGGTCGCCGATCGAACGGCTGGTCGCCTTCAAACGCGCGCGCGGCTGGCAGCACCTGCCGCTGTTCACCGACCTTTCGGGCGACTACAGCCGCGACTATCACGGCCTGATGCCGGACGGCGGCGATGACGCGGCGTTCAACGTGTTCAGCCGCCGCGACGGCGTCATCCGGCACTTCTGGGGCGGCGAGATGTTCGCCACCAGCGCCGACCCCGGCCAGGACCCGCGCGGTGCGCCGGATCTGATGCCGATATGGACCATTCTCGACGCCACACCGGAGGGCCGGGGGACCGACTGGTATCCGAAGCTCCGCTACGGCTGAGTCGGCCAAGGCGGGCCGCGGGGTGGTGCGCGGATGGCACAGACGGAATTTTTTTCCGGTGCCGCGCTGGCCTTCTCATGCTTTGATCGGACCATGAGGGGCGTGCCTGGGACGGGTTCGGGAGACTCTATCAAGATACCGCAGAACCTTCAAAAAATCCAGTAACATGTTGAAAATACTATATTATCGTCCCGTCCTAGTATGGTAACCAGCCGTTAACCACCGCGGCGCATGGTCGAATTCTGAACCGGTTAAGCGGCATTTAACTCAAACCCGCCTTAATCGCGCTCCTCTGTTCTGCCACATGCTTGTGCGGATTTTCGGTTGAAGCACCTCGGGCAATGGGGCAAGTCTGGATGCGAGACGAATGAGTGTCGGTACCGGGGCGCGTACACTGCCCAGCCATCGTGGGGCCCGCTACATGGGTTTTCGGAAGTCGCTCGGCGCGATTGCCATCGCGCTGCCGGTGATAGGCTGCGTCTGGACGGTGTATGCCAACACCGTGGGCGCAAGCATCTATCCCAGCGTCGGCACCTGGGGCGAGGAGCCCGTCAGCCGCTCGGACGCTCGTCCGGAGCGACTGAATTTCGCCTCGCGTTTCGAGCCGCTCGCCGCGGCCGCGGCCAATGCGCCTCAGCTGATGACGCACCTCGCGCTGAAAAACGCCATGGCCAAGCAGAGCGCTGCGCCGGTGCAGGTCGCCTCCGCCGATCCCGGCGACGTCTCCGTCACCGCCAGTGTTCAGGCTGCCAACGCCGCGGCGCCGCAATCCAAATCCGGTCACCGCTATTACGCGCTGCTCGACGCCAATTATTCGTTCGGTTTCGAGCCCGACAGGTTCAGGCCCGTCGCAAATAATTCTGGCGAGCCCGCCGTTGCCGACGAGGCCGGCAAAGCCGCCGCGGCCGCGGCGACGAAACTCGCGATGGCGGTGCCGATGCCGCCGGAGCGTAAATCCGCTTCATCCCGCGTCTCGCCCGGCCCGACCCGCAATCCGTTCAGCCAGGAAGCGCTGGTGGCCCGCGCCAAGGCCGCGCTGATGGCGTCGAAGGCGGAGAGCAAGTCGAGCTTCTTCGACAAGCTGTTCGGCAAGCCGGACGCCCCGGCGCTGGCCTATGCTTCGGCCGAAGCCGGCGTCACCAGCTCAGGCGAGCCGAGCAACCCCGCTTTCAGCCCGTCCGACGACGACCGCTACACCGCCGTCTACGACATCACGGCCAAGACCGTGTACATGCCGGACGGCAGCAAGCTCGAGGCGCATTCGGGTCTCGGTCAGAAGATGGACGATCCGCGCCACGTCAATGTCCGGATGCACGGCGCCACCCCGCCGCACATCTACGACATGAAGATGCGCGAGGCGCTGTTCCACGGCGTCGCGGCGATCCGGCTGACGCCGGTCGGCGGCGAGGACATGATCCACGGCCGCACCGGATTGTTGGCGCACAGCTACATGCTCGGCCCGCGCGGCGACTCCAATGGCTGCGTGTCGTTCAAGGACTACAACGCCTTCCTGCAGGCGTTCAAACGCGGTGAGGTCAAGCGCCTCGTCGTCGTCGGCAGCATGACCTGACGGGTGCAGCGCGACCGCGGGTCGGTCGCGCGCGGTCCGTCACTTGCTCGCGGTCCTCTCTCTCGTCTTCCTCGTCTTCACAATGTGTGATCAGCGCGTCCGGAACTTCTGCCGGACGCCGGGGATTGGTCGATCTCATGGGAGGATCGACGATGCCCGTTCGGACCATCACCGGCGTAATTGCGTTCGCCACGCTGCTCGGTAGCGGCGCGGCTCTGGCTCGGGAGCAGGGAACCGAGGCGCAACGTCAAGCCTGCATGCCGGATGCATTTCGGCTGTGCAGCCAGTTCATCCCGGACTCGTCCCGGATCGAGCAATGCCTGCGCGCCTCCGGGCCGCGGCTCAGTCAGGCCTGCTACGTCGTGTTCAATCCGCCGCAGGAGCAGCGCCCGCCGGTCCGCACGGTGCGGCGTCAGATCCCGCAGGCCGAGCCGCAGCGCCGGTTCACGGATTTCGACGAGGAATAGCAGGAAGGCCCATTGCCGTTGCAAAGGGCAGCGGCGGAGCTTTGCGCTCCGCCGCAACGTCAGAGGCTCAGCGGCAAACACGAACCGTGCGCACCACGCGGCGACCCATCGGTCCGCGGCGCACTTCCTTGCGAATCGTGCAGCGCGGGCCACGGCGGACGACGCGCCGCCGCTCGATGTAGCGCTGGGCCGAGACGTCGGTCATTGCCGCGGCCACGGTGGACGCGGCCGGCGCCGGGGCCGCCGCCAATGCCGGCGCGCTGAACGCGACCAGACCCAGGGCGAACGCAGCGGCAATTCCGAAAGCTGTTTTCTTCACGTGATTCTCCTCAGACGGATGGTTGAAGCCAACTCTATTGAAGCCAACTTTATTGAAGCGAGGTCTAACGACCTCGTGCCAACATCGTTGCTTCGCGATGAACTGAGCGTGAAGAAAACGTGGCGGGAGGGTGGCGTCGCGCATTGGCTGGTGCTCGGTCGGACGGAGCGCAACGGCGCTGCGCGCAGATTCGATTATCAACAGCTCGATTTTCAAACAGCCACGTCGGCGAACAGCCATGTGTCCGCGATCCCGCGGCGCGAATGCGCCCGGGCTTTGCCAGAAACGTTCCGCCCTCCGACGAGAGGGCGTGCGGAACGCCGGACGCTCGACGCGTCCGCGGCCTCGTGTGCAAAAGTAAAAAGCACACGAGTTAGCAACCACGGTCACGCCGGAATCATCCGGCGTTCCGCACGCGATGGTGTTAACGGCCTGGTTCGCGAAGACCCCCGGTGGGCGACCCTGAGTGATCCACCGTTACGGGAGGCTGACGCACCGTCCCCGCCGGCGGTCAGGCCGGCGCGGCTTGGCGCTGCTCCCTGCGCAAGGCGATGCGCCGGGATATCGCGACTTCGGCCGTCCGCGTTCGGCGTGGCCGTCAGTTTCGTCACCCTCGCCAGGGTTACCCCCGGCGCGATCGGAAACTCGAACGCCGCCCGCGTCCACCGCCTCCCGCCCCGCGGATCGTGACGATCGCGAAACGCCCCTCTCGATGGGGCGGGATGCGCGTGGGTATACTATCCTATAGGAATTTTGTCAAGAGATGCGGGGCGGACATTTTCGCGCGCGTCATTCCGGGGCGCTCGCGAAGCGAGCGAACCCGGAATCCATAGCCCTGGCATTCATGATCAACCGCGTCGTGTCTCACCGCGAGTCCAGGGGCTATGGGTTCCGGGCCTGCGCTGCTGCGCAGCGCATCCCGGAATGACACGCGCGGGTCGAAGTGACAGTTCGACGCTAGCGCGGGCCGCCCGTCACATGCAGCGTTTCGCCGGTGACGTAGGAGGCGCCTTCGCTGGCGAGGAACGCGACGACCGCGGCGATCTCCTCGGCCTTGCCGACGCGGCCGAGCGGCGTCGTCGCTTCGATCCATTGCCGCATCTCGCCCTGGTCGTAGCCGGCGGTCTTGACGCCTTCGGTGACGACCATGCCGGGATTGACCGCGTTGACGCGGATCTTGCGCGGCGCCAGCTCCCGCGCCAGCACCGCGGTGATCGCATCGACCGCCGCCTTGGTCGCGGTGTAGACCGCGGAATTCGGCGGCGCGAGCGTCGAGATGCCCGACGAGATGTTGATGATGCTGCCGCCGTTGCTGTTGAACTGGCGCGCCGCCTGCTGCGACACCAGCAGCAGCCCGAGCACGTTGAGATCGAACTGGCGGTGGAAATGCTCCGGCGTGATCGCATCGAGCGGCAGCATCTCGTAGACGCCGGCATTGTTCACCAGCACGTCGATCGGGCCGAGCGCCTGCACGGTGGCGTCGACCACGGCCTTGGCGGCTTGCGGATCGGCGAGATTGCCGTGAACCGCGACGGCCTTGCCGCCTGCGGCGGCGATCTTCGCCACCACCGCGTCGGCGCCGTCCTTGCTGGAGGCGTAGTTGACGGCGACGGCGGCGCCTTGGGCGGCGAGCTGCAGCGCGATCTCGGCGCCGATGCCCTTCGACGCGCCGGTCACCAGCGCCACCTTGCCTTGCAGAGTCTTGGTCATTTTCGATCGTCCCTGGTTGGGAACCGGCCTGATCAAAGATCGGCTAGTTCAATAGTTCGGAAATATGGGACTATTGAACCATGTCAAGGGACGACCTATATCTTTTTCATGGTCCAGTTCGTCCACCCTGCGCGCGACGACATCACGCTCGAAGGCGTACTCGGCGCGCTGAGCGACCCGATGCGGCTGCGCATCGTGCGGGCGCTGCTGCAGGAGGGCGACTGCCTGTCGTGCACGGCGGCGGCGCCGTGCCCCGAGATGGCCAAATCGACCTTGTCGAACCATTTCCGCGTGCTGCGCGAAGCCGGCCTGATCCAGACCACCAAAAAGGGCGTCGAAAACCGCAACATCGTGCGCGACGCGGACATCAATGCGCGGTTTCCGGGACTGCTGAAGGCGATCCTGAAGCACGCGGGCGAGGCGTGAGGGCGGGGACAGTCGGTTGTAGGATGGGTTGAGCGGAGCGAAACCCATCGTGCGCATTCGAAGTGATGGGTTTCGCGAAGAGCTCAACCCATCCTACGGGCTGCGTCGCCGGTGATCACTCAGGAGCTCATCTTCTTGTGAAGCCGGTCGCGGATGGCGTCGATCGCGGTCTTGATCGCCGTCACCGTCGCCTCGTCCAGCGCCACGGCCTGCGCGACGCATTCCATCACGTCCCCCGCCTGGCTCTGCAACGCCTGACCTGCGTCGGTCAAACGCAGCTGGACCTCGCGCTCGTCCTTCGGATTGCGCGTCCGGGTGACGAGACCGGCCGCCTCCAGCCGCTTGAGCAGCGGGGTCAGGGTGCTGGAATCGAGGAACAGGGCCTTGCCCAGCTCCTTCACCGACTGACCGTCGCGGCGCCACAGCGTCATCATCACCAGAAACTGCGGGTAGGTGAGCTTCAGCCGATCGAGCAGCGGACGGTAGAGCTGGGTGAAGGCGTGCTCCGCCGAATAGATCGAAAAGCACAGCATGTCCGAGACATCGGGCAGGGCTGGGGGCAGGGCTGGGGGCAGGGCTGGGGGCAGAGCTGGGGGCAGGGCTGGTGCGGACTTGGCGCGGGGCGAGGTCATGGCGTCTCCGATGCCCTTCCAAATAATTTGTGTGCGATTGATTTGCAAGCGATTGACAGCGTCGGTCCGTTATCCTAGATAGATCGTGCACAAAGCAATCGCGCACAAAATAAAAGGACCTCGACCATGACCACGTTCACCACCCGCGATGGGACCCGGCTGTTCTACAAAGACTGGGGCACCGGCCAGCCGATCCTGTTCGCGCATGGCTGGCCGCTGTCGTCAGATGCCTGGGACCAGCAGATGCTGTTCTTCGGCGCGCAGGGCTATCGCGTGATCGCCCATGACCGGCGCAGCCACGGCCGGTCCGACCAGACCTGGGACGGCAACCACATGGATCAGTACGCCGACGATCTGGCCGAGCTGATCGCGGCGCTCGACCTGCGCGATCTGATCCTGGTCGGCCATTCGACCGGCGGCGGCGAGGTGGCGCACTATCTCGGCCGGCACGGCACGGCACGTCCCGCGTCGCGAAGGTGGTGCTGGTCGGCGCGGTGCCGCCGCTGATGCTGCAGACCGCCGCCAATCCGCACGGCACGCCGCTGTCGGTGTTCGACGGCATCCGCGACGGCACCGCCAAGAACCGGTCGCAATTCTTCTTCGACCTGACCGTGCCGTTCTACGGCTTCAACCGCGACGGCGTCGCGAGCAATGACGGCCTGCGCGAAAACTTCCGGCGGATCGGGCTGCAGGGCGGCATCAAGGGGCAGTACGACTGCATCCGTGAATTCTCCGAGGTCGACTACACCGAGGACCTCAAGCGGATCGACCGGCCCACCCTGATCATCCACGGCGATGACGACCAGATCGTGCCGATCGACGCGTCGGCGCATCGCGCGGCAGAACTCGTCCCGAACGCGACGCTGAAGGTCTATCCCGGCGCCCCGCATGGCCTCGCCGAAACCGAAGCCGACCGTTTCAACGCCGACGTGCTGTCCTTCATCCGCTCCTGATCACATTCAATCTCCCCACCTCGAAACCCGCATCCCGAAAGATCGTCATCATGTCCAAACTCTCCGCCGTCGTCGCGCTTGCCGCCTCGTTGATCTCCGGTTCGGTCGTCGCCCAACCGGCCAAGTCCGACCACCCCACCATCGTCCTGGTCCACGGCGCCTTCGCCGACTCCTCGAGCTGGAACGGGGTCGTCTCGATCCTGCAGAGCAAGGGATACAAGACCGTCGCCGCCGCCAATCCGCTGCGCAGCGTGTCGAGCGACGCGCGCTACGTGTCCGACGTCGTCGCCAGCATCGCGGGTCCGGTGGTGCTGGTCGGTCATTCCTACGGCGGTCAGGTGATCTCGACCGCCGCCAAAGGCCACGCCAACGTCAAGTCGCTGGTCTATGTGGCGGCGTTCGCGCCGGAGGCCGGCGAGGCGGTGGCCGAGTTGGCGGGCAAATTCCCCGGCGGCACGCTCGGCGCGGCGCTGGCGCCTCCGGTCAAGCTCGCCTCCGGCGGCGTCGATCTGTACATCGATCAGGCCAAGTTCCGCGAGCAGTTCGCGCACGACGTGCCGGCGGCGAACACCGCGTTGATGGCGGCCAGCCAACGCCCGATCACCGAGGCGGCGCTGACTGAAAAATCCGGCGAGCCGGCCTGGAAGTCGCTGCCGTCGTATTTCGTCTTTGGCGACGGCGACAAGAACATTCCCGCCAAGGCGCTGCACTTCATGGCCGGACGCGCGCATTCCAAGCACACCGTGGTGGTCAGCGGCGCCTCGCATGTGGTGATGGTGTCGGAGCCGCAGGTGGTGGCCGAGCTGATCGAAGAGGCTGCGAAGTGAGGTGGCGATGCAGGTCGCTGCGCAAGTAGCGGCCTGGTGGTCTCCCAAAGATCGCGCGGCTTATGTATAATCCACTAGGCACCGTCATTCCGGGGCGCGCGCCTCTTGGCGCGCGAGCCCGGAATCCATATCCCCTAGCATTCGCGATGTCTTACTACGTCTACCTCCTGGCCAGCAGCAAACACGGCACGCTGTATCTCGGCGTCACCAACGACCTTGTGCGCCGCTGCTACGAACACCGCACCAAAGCCGCGCCCGGCTTCACCTCGCGTCACGGTGTGGACAAGCTGGTGTGGTTCGAAATCTACGACGATGTCATCAGCGCCATCACCCGCGAAAAGCAGTTGAAGAAATGGCGCCGCGACTGGAAGATCCGCCTGATCGAGGAGCAGAATCCGGATTGGACCGACCTCTATTCCAGCATATCACATTGAGGCCAGGGGTTATGGATTCCGGGCTCGCTCGCAAGTGCTCGCGCCCCGGAATGACGAGGGAGAAACGATGACCAGGATCAAAAGTCTGCACAAAGCCTAGAGCAAGGACCCGGCCTATCGGGCCGCATACGACGCGCTCGAGGAAGAGGTGACCATGGTGGCCACGATAGCCAAGGCGCGCCGCCGCGCCGGCCTCAGCCAGGCCCAACAACTCGCCCGCCGCCTGAACACCACGCAAAGCACGGTGGCGCGGCTGGAAAGCGGACGCTGCCAGCCCTCGACCCGGACGCTGCTACGCTTCGCCAAGGCGACCGGGCACCGGCTGAAGATCAGCTTTCAGCCGTTGAAGGGGAAGGGTTGATCGTAGGATGGGCTGAGCGGAGCGATACCCATGCGGCGACTTGCGACGGTGATGGGTTTCGCGAAGCGCTCAACCCATCCTACGAGTTCGCCTCGTTAGCTCCGCAGCAGCGCTTGTACTTCTTCCCCGAGCCGCAGGGGCAGGGCTCATTGCGGCCGATCTTGCGTTGCGTCCTGGCTGGCAGGGCCGGCGGCGTTGGCGGGCCCCATTCGATGGAGCGGGATGACTGGTCGGTGGCGGTCCGCCATCTGTTCAGCGCGATGATCCAGCCGGTGACTTTGGCGTCGGCGGTCTTGGCCAGGGCTTCGCGGTCGGCGTCGGAAATCTCCACCATCATGGCGGAGATGTCGACCAGCTGAGTCAGGCTGTCGAACGCCGCGCGAGTCGCCTCGTCGGCATTCTGCAGGAGCTCCCAGTGCTCCGGCCACATGTCCACGGCTGCTCCGAAGCCGTCGATCCACATCTCCCAGACCACGTCCCCCGTACCGATGCGGGGCATCAGCGGGCGGTAGCGCTCGGGATGGTCGGCCAGCGTCGCCGCGACCTCGTTGTAATGCTGCATGATCAGCGCGAACACGCTGTTGGCGTGATCGAGATCGGTGAACGGCGCCGGCTCGTCCGCATCGCCGCCCCACACCGCCGGCAACCAGTCTCCGGGCTTGATCATCTCGGGGCAGACCAGTAGCGCGGCGATGAAGCCGTCGAGCTCTTCGAGCTGCAAGGCCTCGACGCCGATATCGGCGAGTTCGTTTTCGAGCTGCGCGAGATGGGGTGGGAGCCGGGGCATTGGTGATCTCGTTGCTGCGGTTATCGCGTGAGCGTCCGTCGTCTAGGCCACCGCGCGGGGGACGATGCTCTTGTAATCGGTCGACTGCTCGGCCTTGGACAAATCATGCGCTGCCTGCAGCTTGAGCCAGAACCGCGGATCAGTGCCGAAGTAGCGACCGAGCCGGAGCGCGGTGTCGGCGCTGACGTCGCGGGTGCCGCGCATGATTTCGGTGAGCCGGTTGGCAGGCACGCCGAGCTCTTTGGCGAGCGCGCGAGCGGAGAGGCCGAGCGGCACCAGATATTCTTCGCGGAGTACTTCGCCAGGGTGTGTGCGGAGCCGGGGCATGATGGTCTCCCAAATCGACGCAGATCATATATGATCCATCGAGCCCCGTCATTCCGGGGCGCGCGCCAACTCAGCGCGCGGGCCCGGAACGACGAAGGCATGAGCGATGACCAAAATCAAGGATCTGCACAAGGCCTGGAGCAAGGACGCGACCTATCGCGCGGAGTACGACGCACTCGAAGAAGAGTTCACCGTGATGGCCGCGATCGCCAAGGCGCGTCGCAGCGCCGGCCTCAGCCAAGCCGAACTCGCGCGCCGCATGAAGACCACGCAAAGCACGGTCGCCCGCTTGGAAAGCGGCCGCGGCCAGCCCTCGACTCGGACGTTGCTGCGGTTCGCCAAGGCGACGGGGCATCGGCTGAAGATCAGTTTTCAGCCGGTGAAGGGGAAGGGGAAGGGGTGAGAAGGTTGACTAAGCGTCATTCGAGTGCGGGTCTTCGACTATTGCTGCGCTTACCAGGGTGCTGGCTGCCCTAGAACACAACATCGCCAAGAAAAGTGCCGTTTGGCGAAGAAATGGCGGGCATACGTTCGTCTTCAATTGCCTCCACCAAGCCCTTCAAGAGATCGGCCGTCCCCTGTACGTATTCCTTGGTGAATACCTCCAGCCGGTTTCCGTCTCCGTCGATTCCATTGCGATGCACGCAATGATGTCGATATTCGATTGCTTGCAGGAGCTTCTCTCGCCCGTCATCCCCTAGAATTTTGAATAGGTCGACTTTGAATGCCGCGTTGTAGAGCGATCGAACTCTTGGAATGTTGTGGTAGACAAGAGACTTTAAGTAATTTCGCACTTTTGTCTTGACGAATTCGGGATCGGAAATGATCTGGACTAAAGTGAATTTTTCACGCGTAAGATCGGAGTCAGAAGCTAACAGCCGCAGTAAAATCTCATTTTCTTCCATCACTGCATTGATCAGTGTATCTGCGAGATATGCCTCAAGTGCACTCACCAATTGGGCGAAGATCATTCTATTCAGCAAGTGGGCGCCGTTGCCGCCGTGTTCCTTTAAAAGGTCCGCTGTGTGGTGATATGTGTCTAAGAAGATTCCAGTTGGGTCATCAGGGACTGCGTAGCTTGCCCAATCATCCTCGTCTGGCCGTGAGAAAAATGCCATGTCGGCGTTGACGTGAGTGTCAGGAAATTCATCCAGTGTCACCTCACAATGACCGCCACTATTAAAGACGTAGGCTTGAAACTCCGAGCTGCATCTCGGACAAACTACTTCTGTCGATCCCTCTGACATCATGTCAGACGAACGTTCCATCGCCGACCAGTCAGGCTCTGGCACTTCAACTGAGGTTGATGTCAATTGCTTACATTCAGGGCATTGAAACGTCACGTCCGTTTCAAACCGTTGTGCGACCATTTTGATTCCCTGGCTGCTGCTTTAGTCGAAGTTGCTAAGTTGTAAGATAGAATGTCTTCCCCCAAACAAAAACCCCGGCGTTTCCGCCGGGGTTCTGCATTGCGTAGTTCGCGTGGAGCGAAGTGGCCGGATCAGAAATCCATGCCGCCCATGCCGCCGCCCGGGGGCATGCCGCCGGCGCCGGCGCCACCCTTCTTCGGGAGTTCGGCGACCATCGCTTCGGTGGTGATCAGCAGCGCGGCAACGGAGGCCGCGTTCTGGATTGCGGTGCGGACCACCTTGGTCGGGTCGATGATGCCCTTCTTGACCAGGTCGCCGTACTCGCCGGTCTGGCTGTCGAAGCCGTAGTTGTACTGGTCCTTCTCGAGCACCTTGCCGACGATCACCGAGCCGTCTTCGCCGGCGTTGATGGCGATCTGGCGGGCCGGGGCGGAGAGCGCCTTGCGGACGATCTCGACGCCGGTCTTCTGGTCGTCATTCGCGGTCTTGATGCGCTTGAGCTGCTCGGAGGCGCGCAGCAGAGCGACGCCGCCGCCCGGGACGATGCCTTCCTCGACCGCGGCGCGGGTGGCGTGCATCGCGTCGTCAACGCGATCCTTGCGCTCCTTGACCTCGATCTCGGTGGCGCCGCCGACGCGGATCACCGCGACGCCGCCGGCGAGCTTGGCCAGACGCTCCTGCAGCTTCTCGCGGTCGTAGTCCGAGGTGGTTTCCTCGATCTGCGCCTTGATCTGCGCGACGCGGGCCTCGATGTCGGCCTTCTTGCCGGCGCCGTTGACGATCGTGGTGTTTTCCTTGTCGATCATCACCTTCTTGGCCTTGCCGAGCATCTGGAGCGTGACGTTCTCCATCTTGATGCCGAGGTCTTCCGAGATCGCCTGGCCGCCGGTCAGGATCGCGATGTCCTGCAGCATCGCCTTGCGGCGATCGCCGAAGCCCGGCGCCTTGACGGCCGCGACCTTCAGGCCGCCACGCAGGCGGTTGACGACGAGGGTGGCGAGGGCTTCGCCTTCGACGTCCTCGGCGACGATCACCAGCGGCTTGCCGGTCTGCACCACGGCTTCGAGCAGCGGCAGCAGTTCGTTGAGGTTGGAGAGCTTCTTCTCGTTGATCAGGATGTAGGCGTCGTCGAATTCGACGCGCATCTTGTCGGCGTTGGTGACGAAGTAGGGCGAGATGTAGCCGCGGTCGAACTGCATGCCCTCGACGACGTCGAGCTCGGTCTCTAGCGACTTGGCTTCCTCGACGGTGATGACACCCTCGTTGCCGACCTTCTTCATCGCGTCCGACAGGAACTTGCCGATTTCGGCATCGCCGTTCGCCGAGATGGTGCCGACCTGGGCGATCTCCTCGTTCGAGGTGACCTTCTTGGAGTTCTTGACGAGATCGGCGACGACGGCTTCGACCGCGAGGTCGATGCCGCGCTTCAGATCCATCGGGTTCATGCCGGCGGCGACGGCCTTGCCGCCTTCGCGGACGATCGCCTGGGCCAGCACGGTCGCGGTGGTGGTGCCGTCACCGGCCGCGTCGGCCGACTTCGAGGCCACTTCGCGCACCATCTGGGCGCCCATGTTCTCGAACTTGTCCTCGAGCTCGATCTCCTTGGCGACTGTGACGCCGTCCTTGGTGATGCGGGGCGCGCCGAACGACTTGTCGAGCACGACGTTGCGGCCCTTGGGGCCGAGCGTGACCTTCACCGCATTGGCGAGAATGTCCACGCCGCGCAGCATGCGGTCGCGGGCGTCGACGCCGAATTTGACTTCTTTAGCTGACATATGAGGTTTCCCTGAAAACTGGTTGTGGACCTCATCCTGAGCAGCCGGCCCGGCCGAAGGGCGGGGCGGCGTCTCGAAGGATGATCTGGTTGAACGTTGCGTGGCTCACCCTTCGAAACGCCCCGGCTTCGCTCTTCGAGCTGCGCCGCGGCTCCTCAGGGTGAGGGCTTTGCGTGCGTCAGGCCGCCTTCTTCTTGGCGGGGGCGACGTCGGTGATGACGCCCATGATGTCGCTTTCCTTCATGATCAGCAGCTCCTTGCTGTCGATCTTGACTTCGGTGCCCGACCACTTGCCGAACAGCACCCGGTCACCGACCTTGAGGTCGATCGGGATCAGCTTGCCGGCTTCGTCGCGGCCACCCGGGCCGACGGCGACGATCTCGCCCTGCGAAGGCTTTTCCTTGGCCGAGTCAGGAATGATGATACCGCCAGCGGTCTTCTCTTCGGCGTCGATGCGCTTGACCACGACGCGGTCGTGAAGCGGACGGAAATTCATGCAGATCCTCCTAAGTTTCTGAACAGTTTTCAGAATTTCTGGAAATTGGCAGTCGTGCCCGGCGAGTGCCAAGCCGACATTGAGGACATAATCCGCCGCATTCGGAGAGACAAGGGTGGATAGCAGAAAAATTGGCACTCGGGGGGAACTTCTGCCAATTCCCCTGATCAGGATTAATGCAACGACGCCACCCGCGGCCTCCCCACGACTTCCCGTCGGCTGCTAGCACTTCCCGTAAGTCGCTGCCAACGCTGACATTTTACACAGAACGTTAAACTTTTGGGCTTGAGATCAGTTACTTCGTGACGTCACAATTGAGGCCACCCACCGGCGGAAGTGGAGACCGGACCCGGCGGGCAGTCAGAACGAGCTGCAGGGCACATCGACGACGCAAGCCGGTCACCACTTTTGCTGAATGCGCTCTAGCCCAGGAGGTTGGCATGGACGGACAAGGTGCGGTTTCTGAAGACTTCAAGAAACAGGTGCTCGGCTATGGTTTGACCACGGCGGAAATTCTCTATCGCCGCCCGGATCGCAACTGGCTGCTGCAGAGCTACACCTGGCAGAACTACGACCTGTTTCCGCACTTTCCGGCGCTGAAGGACTTCCTGTCGTTCTGGGAAAAGGAGCTCGAGGGACCGCTGTTCTCTGTCACCGTGGCGCATTCGAAGCTGATCAAGCCAGCCGAGCTGCGCACCGTCGACGGCGTGTTCCGGCTGCATTGAACGGCAAAGGCGAGGCAGCCCGCGGACGGGCTCAGTCGGTCCGCGGGCCGGCTGCCGCCGTCGGCCGCAGCGCCGGCGGGTTCGGGTCGTAGGCCGACCAGAATCCGGCGTCGCGCTGATACTGGCAGATCCGCTGGGTCACGCCGGCCAGCTTGATCCAGCGCCGTAGCGCGTCGTCATAGTCCATCTGCTTGTCGTCGAGGCGCCAGCCCGGCGGCGACCAGCCGGAATTGCCGTTGATGGTCGGCAGGCCGATCCGCATCGAGATCCACATCGCGTCGACTTCCTTGAGCGAGATGTCGGACGGCGGTCCCGAATTGACCACGAACACCTCGCAATCGGCCGGCGGCGCCGGCACCGCAGCGAGCCGCGCGAGCTCGTCGCGTCGCGACAATTCACCGGGCTGCAGGTTGATCTGCTCGATCAGGCAGACCGCCAGCACCAGCGCCGCGATCGCCTGCCGCGTCCGCAGCCGGCCGAGCGGCGCGGTGGTGATCCAATAATGCAGCAGCACGGCCAGCCCGGTCACCATCCACAGATGCACCAGCAACTGGATTCGCCCGGCGGCCCGGATCGCCACGGCGCCGGGCACGATCTGGTAGGGGATCCAGAACACGCTGAACGTGCCGACGCGGAAGGTGAACAGCCACGATAGCGCCCAGACCGCGACGCAGGCGACGCCGACGACGAGTTGCCACGGCATCGCTTCGCCCGGCCGTCGCGCCCTGCGCACGACGACAACCAGCGCCACGGCCGCCGCCGTCAGCAGCGGCGTCACGGCGAGAACCCGCTCGTGGTCGGTCTTGCCGAGCAGGAGGTCGACCAGCCAGCCCCACATCAGGTTGGTGTGGCTGACGTTGATCAGGTCCTTGGGGAACGGCGCGTAGCTGAGAAATTCACGATACGACCGGCCCGACAATTCGTGCAGCGCCGGCAGATAGATCACGACCAGCGGCGCCACGCCCACCGCGAAGCCGAGCGCGGCCGCGGCGAGCATCGCGGCGCACGGCCGGATGTTGGTCCAGAGCAGCGCCACCATGGCGCGCCACCGCAGCACGGCGACGGCGCACAAGGCGAACAGCGCGGTGAAGACGAACAGCCACGCGACGTAGAACAGGGTCGAAAACAACAGGCCGAACAGCAGCCCGGCCAGCGCGGCGCGGACCAGCGACCACCGCGTCGGCCGCGGGAAATCCTCGATCGCCCACAGCGCCAGCAGCATGATGCAGGGCACGTAATACAGCGCGAAGAAATTCGGATGCCCCTCGGCGGTCTTGAACATCAGATTGTTGGGAAACGTGATCAGGACCGCGGCGCAGATCGCGATCGCAGGCGACAGCCGCAGATAGCGCACCAGAATCACCAGGCTGGCGACGAAACAGGCCAGCGACAGCGCGATCGCGAACACCTGCGAGGCGAGGAAGGGATCGAGGCCGAGCGTGCGGAGCGCCGAATAGGGCAGGATGTCGAGCAGGAAGGCGTCGGTGTAGCCAAGCACGTTCTTCTGCGGGAAATAGAACGGCGGCGACAGGAATTCGGCGCGCCCGCGCAGCGCGTTGAACAGATGCTCGTGCAGATAGGCGATCAGCCGTCCGTCGCCGGGACTGCCGAAGATCCAGTCGAACGACGACAGCAGGCTGGAGCGGAAAGCGATCGCGGCGGCCGCGGCCCATGCGACCAGCCCGGCAAGGAGGGTGCGCAGCCCGAGCGAGCCCGCCTGATCGCGCAACGTTGTGACTGGCAATCCGATCTCCGCAACTCAGGTGACGGCTGATCGATTGCGAAGCGGTATTCCACTCGGTCGAGACATCCAGCTCGTTGGAACCACACTGATAGCATCATTGAGGAAAAACGAAGAAGCCGGGCGGGCCTGCCCGGAGCGCATTTTTTCATATTCTAAGGGGATTTCCTGACGCGCGCGGGGGTGGACGAGGTGGCGCCCGATCCCGTCCTGTTTCGCGACATTGCCCTGGAGGGCGTGGCACGTCCGGCCGGACGAACGGGCGGTGCGCGATCCGTCCGCCGGATCGTCCCGCCGAGGGCGGCATCGGCGCCGGCGGACGTCGCGCTACCGCTGCTCCCGCGAGTTGCCCGCAAGATGCAACCGGACAGCTGGAATTGGGGGCGGCGACACCGGCCGCAGGCTTCGAGCCGGTGATGGCCACCGCGGAGCCTTCGGTCCGCTTGCCGTGCATCCGATCTGCGTTCCGCCGTTTATGCGATGGCCGGCAACGGATTACTAAGCATGAAAGTCCCGCCGCGCGGGGGCGGGGATCGAACCAACCCTTTACTCATTAATTGAGCGAATAGGTTGTGCGAACACGCATGTATCCCGCTCGGGAAACTACGTAGTTTCCACAGGTATCAGGACGGGATGATGGGCACAAGGGATCGGTTCGTCGCGGGCGATCCGGAAATCAGGCTGGTTGCGCTCGAACACGCGAACGACGCCGTGGTGATCGTCGATTGCGATCGTCTGGTGCGGTATATCAACGTCGCGGCGGAGGCGATCTTCGGGCTGAATCGCACCGAGGTGCTCGGTCGGGAGGTCGGTGTGCTGGGCCCGCAACTAAGCGCGTATCTCGCGCAGCCGGAGTTCGGCGCGGTCGATGACGATAGCGCGCTCGGCGAAGCCGGTTGCGAAATCGCCATCAGCCGCGAGGATGGAACGAGCATTCGCGCCGCGGTGTCGGTCTCCCGCGTTCGGCTCGGCGGTGGCTACACCATCGCGTTCGTCCGCGACATCACGCGGGAATACGAGCAGCGCGAAGGGATGGCGCTGCTGACGTCGATCGCCGACCGAACCAGCCGCGCCTGCATCGTCACCGATCGCGAGCTCAACATCGTCTACACCAACGCCAGCTTCACGCGGCTGTTCGGATATTCGGCCGAGGAGGCCAAGGGGCGGCAGGCGGGCGATCTGCTCGCGGGCAGCTACACCGATCGCCGAACGCTTGCGACCCTGCAGTCCAGGGGCGTCGAGGACGAGGGCGGCGAAGAAGAGATCCTGCTCTACAACAAGGACGGCAACGAGATCTGGGTCTCGGCCGACGTCAAGGCGCTGCGCAACGGACGCGGGCGGATCTACCGCCGGTTCGCCCTGTTGACCGACATCTCCGAGACCGCGCAGTTGCGGTCGCTGCAGCAACTGACCCTGAGCGCGCTGGCCAATGAAATCCCGATCACCGAGATCGCGGACCGGATCTGCAGGTTCGTCGAGAAGATCGCGCCGGACGTGGTGTCCTCGCTGCTTCACATCGATTCCGGACTGCTTCGTCCGCTCGGCGGCCCGAGCCTTCCGGACGAATATTCGCGGGCTCTGGAAGGCATCGCGATCGGGCCGGAGATCGGATCGTGCGGGGCAGCAGCCTATTTCGGCGAGCCGGTGCTGACGACCGATATCGACAAGGATCCGCGATGGCAGCCGTACAAGGCGCTGCCGCTGGCCGCCGGGCTGCGCGCCTGCTGGTCTTCGCCGATCAAGGCCAAGGACGGCCGCGTGATCGGAACCTTCGCCTTCTATTTCAGGGAATGCCGCGGGCCGAGCCGCTGGCACGAGCGCATCGTCGAGGCCTGCCTGCATCTCGGCGCGCTGGCGATCGAACGCAAGGAAGCCCGCGCCCAGATCGCACGGCTCGCTTATTACGACATGCTGACGGGCCTGCCGAACCGCGCGCGTCTGCGCGATCTGATCGGCCAGGCAACCTCGGCCTGTCCGGTCGGGAAGCACGTCGCGCTGGCGTTCCTCGACGTCGACAATTTCAAGGACGTCAACGACACGCTCGGCCATGCGGCCGGCGATGATTTCCTGGTCGAGTTCGCGCAACGCCTGCGCAGACAGATTCAGCCGCGCGACATGCTCGCGCGGCTCGGCGGCGATGAATTCGTCATCGTCATGCCCGGGCGCGACGCGGCCGAAGCCGGGCTGGTCGCGTCGCGGATCGCCGACGCATTGGCGAAGCCGCTCGGGATCGGGACCCGGCAGGTGCCGATGTCCGCCAGCATCGGTATCAGCCTTTATCCGGACAACGCGACCGACATCGATACGTTGATCAGGCAGGCCGACACGGCGATGTATCAGGCCAAGCGCGCCGGGCGCTCGACCTATCGGTTCTTCAGCGAAGACATGAACGGCGTGGCCGAGGAGCGCATGGCCTACGGCGCAGCGTTGCGCAACGCGATCGCGCTCGATGCGCTCGAGCTGCACTATCAGCCGCAGGTCAGGACCTGCGACGGCGCCATCCATGGCGTCGAGGCGCTGGCGCGCTGGAACGATCCGGTGCTCGGCACGGTGTCGCCGGCGAAGTTCATCCCGCTCGCCGAGGAATGCGGGCTGATCGAACAGATCGCGCTGTGGTCGGTTCGCGCCGCGTGCCGGCAAATGGCGGCATGGCGGGAGCAGGGGCTGGATATCCCCTGCGTTTCCGTCAACCTGTCGCCGATCAATTTCCAGAACCGGAATCTCGCCGCGGTGGTATCCGACATCCTTGCCGAATTCCGGCTGCCGCCCGACGTGCTGATGCTCGAAGTGACCGAGGGCGTGATCCAGAACGAACGCTCGCTCGCGATCGAGACCATGAATGCGCTGCGCAGGCTCGGCGTCGGGCTGTCGCTCGACGATTTCGGCACCGGCTATTCAAGTCTCAGCCAGCTCGCGCAGCTGCCGATCCGCGAATTGAAGATCGATCGCGGCTTCATGAGCGACATCGAGCAGCAGTCGAGTGCGCGGGCGGTGGTGACCGCGGTCGTTCGTGTCGGCCAGAGCCTGCAACTGAGCGTGATCGCCGAGGGCGTCGAGACCGACGGGCAATTCGCGGTGCTGGCGGAGCTGGGATGCGACGCCGTCCAGGGCTTCCTCTACGCGCCGGCGCTGACGCCGGCCGCGTTCGAGCTCTGGCTGGTCGACTACAGCGCCCGGCGCGCGGAGGCGATGACCCGGCGTATCGCAGAAAAGTCGGCGGCTTCGTCGTCCGAGATTCGCGCCGCCGCCGTCAGGCGGCTGGGCTAGGCGGGCTTCGCAACGGCGTCGTTCGGAGCCACGGGTTTACGTCATCACGCCGACCACCGCGCCCATCAGGCAGGTGGTGAGGGTGCCGGAGACGATCGATTTCAGGCCGAGCGCGGCGATCTCCTCGCGGCGCTGCGGGGCCATCGCGGTGAGGCCGCCGAGCATGATGCCGAGGCTGCCGAAATTGGCGAAGCCGCACAGCGCATACAGCATGATCAGCCGCGAGCGCGGATCGAGCGCGTCGGGCGCGAGCTTCGACAGTTCGACATAGGCGATCAGCTCGTTGAGCACGGTCTTGATGCCCATCAGCGAGCCTGCGGTGACGGCCTGGGGCCACGGCAGGCCGAGCAGCCAGCACACCGGCGCCATCGCATAGCCCAGCATCCGCTGCAGCGAGATCGGCGCGCCGCCGATGTCCGGCAGAATGCCGAGCGCCGCGTTGGCGAGATACACCAGCGCCACCAGCACGATCAGCATCGCAATGATGTTGAGCAGCAGTTCGAGCCCGGCGGCGGTGCCTTTGACCACGGCGTCGATGCTGCTGACCGCGATCCGCTCCGGATCGGCCAGCGCGCCGCCGGTCGCGCGCGGCTCGGTCTCGGGCACCATGATCAGGCTGATCAGGATCGCCGCCGGCGCGCCGAGCACCGAGGCGATGACGAAATGCGCCGCCGCATCGGGCAGATGCGGCGCCAGCAGGGTGGCGTAGAGCACCAGCACGGTGCCGGCGATGCCGGCCATGCCGCCGGTCATCACCAGGAACAGCTCGCTGCGGGTGAGCTGCGCCAGATACGGCCGGATGAACAGCGGCGCCTCGACCATGCCGAGAAACACGTTGGCCGCGGTCGACAGCCCGACCGCGCCGCCGACGCCGAGCGTGCGCTCCAGCAGCCACGACATGCCGTGCACGATCGGCGGCAGGATCCTCCAGTAGAACAGCAGCGTGGTGAGCACGCTCATCACCAGCACGATCGGCAGCGCCTGGAAGGCGAGGATGAAATCCGCGCCGGGCGCCTTGACGTCGAACGGGGCCGCGCCGCCGCCGAGATAGCCGAACGCGAACGAGGTGCCGGCGCGGGTCGCCGCGGCGATCACGCCGACCGCCTCGTTGATCGCGCCGAAGGCTTGCGCCGCGCCCGGCAGCTTGAGCATCAGCGCGGCGGTGCCGATCGTCACCGCGAGCCCGATCACGATTTGGCGCAGCGAGACGCGGTCACGATGTTCGCCGCAGGCCCAGGCGAGCATCAGCAGCGCGAAGATTCCAACAGCAGATTGAAGTTGCAGCATCAGTCCCCCGCGCCATTATGCCGATGCCGGGCGCGGTGACCAGCATGGGTGGGGCAGATTCGATCTGCGACTTTGTGCTCAGGGCCTGACCGCGCGAGACGGCGTCGCGAAGTCTGCCGCATCGCGGCGCTGTCATGCGCGCCGTGCTAGAGAGGCCGTCGCGTCGGCGGGGCGCGGCGGGACGGCAGCGGATGACGAACGATCGAATCATCGCGACCTATCATGTGACGAGCGAGCCCGGACGGATCGCCGACCGCGCGCAGGGGCTCGCGATCGAGCAGAGCGTCGAATGCCCGCTCGATGCGATCGGCGACCCCTGGGTGTGCGACGCGATTCTCGGTCGTGTCGCGCGGATCGACGAGCTGGAGAGCGGCCGCTACGCGGTGCGAATCGCGCTGGCGTCCGCGACGGCGCCGGCGGAGCCCGGACAATTGATCAACATGCTGTTCGGCAACGCCTCGATCCAGCCCGACGTCGCGCTGGTCGATGTCGAACTGCCGCCGTCCTATCCCGAAGCGTTCGGCGGCCCGAAGCTCGGCCTCGACGGCATCCGCGCGCTGACCGGCGTGCACGGCCGGGCGCTGACCGCCTCGGCGCTGAAGCCGCAGGGACTCGCGCCCGCGGCGCTGGCCGCGATCGCGCGGCAACTCGCGGAGGGTGGCGTCGATCTGATCAAGGACGATCACGGACTCGCCGATCAGGCCTACAGCCCGTTCGCGGCCCGGATCGCCGCGGTCGGGGGCGCGGTGGACGCCGCCAATCAGGCGAGCGGACGGCGGACGCTGTACGCCCCGCACGTCACCGGCTCGCTCGACGACATGCGGCGCCAGCTCGACCTGATCCGTGCAGAAAGTATCCCCGCGCTGATGATGATGCCGATGATCGTCGGGCTGTCGAACTTCCATGCGATCGCCCGGGAGGCCGAGGGGCTGGCGGTGCTGGCGCATCCGGCGCTGTCGGGCGCGACCAGGATCGCGCCGCTGCTGCTGCTCGGAAAACTGTTCCGGCTGTTCGGCGCCGACGCCACGGTGTTTCCGCATCATGGCGGGCGGTTCGCCTACACGCCCGAAACCTGCCGCGCTTTGGCGGATGCGGCGCGCGGCGACTGGGGCGGGCTGAAGCCGTGCCTGCCGGTGCCGGCGGGCGGCATCGCGATCGATCGCGTCGGCGAGCTGTTGGCGTTCTATGGTGAGGACGTGATGCTGCTGATCGGCGGCAGCCTGCTCGCGGCGCGCGAGCGCCTCAGCGAACAGGCGGCGGAATTCGTCGCGGAGGTCGCAGCCCATGGCCAGTGACGAGACCAGCAACGAGCAGCCCGGCGTCCGCAGACAGACGACGCCCGGCCGTTGGGACGGCGTCGCGCTGATGCCGTACAAGCAGGCCGACGCCGCGCCGTTTCGCGACGTGACGCGGCAGGTGCTGTTCGCCGATCCGAACCTCGCCTGCGAATGGCGCTATTTCGAGGTCGATGACGGCGGCCACTCGACGCTGGAGCGGCACGCGCATGTCCATGCGGTGATGATCCATCGCGGCCGCGGGCAGTGCCTGGTGGGCGCTACGATCAGCGACGTGGCGGCGGGCGACCTGGTGTTCATCCCGCCGATGACCTGGCATCAGTTCCGCGCCAATGCCGGCGACTGCCTCGGCTTTCTCTGCGTGGTGAACGCCGAGCGCGACCGGCCGCAACTGCCGGGCGAGGGCGATCTCGCAGAGCTGCGGGCGAGCCCGGCGGTGGCGGATTTCATCCGGACCTGTTCGCCCCCGGAATAAGGTCCCGCTGCCGATATCCTTATCAATTCATTAACTCGGCGAACGTAACGATCCACCCTATTATGAATGGGGGCTTCCATGCGGATCGGAAGTGCTGCGTCTTACCATAACGATGTCGCCGTGCTGCAATTGCTGTCGCACTCGGCGTCCACCTCCGGCAAAGGCGCCGGCCAGTCCTCGACCGGCGCGAGCTTCGGCGGATGGAATGCCGGCGGCTCGTCCGCCGCGCTGTCGACCTATACGGCGAATGGGACGCTCTCCGGCGGTGCCGGCGCGATCTCGCTGATCAAGACCATGGCGGCGTCGGGCACCTTCGCGAACGCCGCCAGGGGCGTTGCCGACGATCAGGTCCGCGCGCTCGTGCGCGACGGCAAGATCGCGCAACTGCCGATGCCGAAGGATTTCGATGCTTCGGGCCTGAGCACCGCCGAGCAGAACGTCTACCATGTCGTGCAGACGCTGCAGAGCCTGTACGACGCTCAGCCCAAGACGCTCGACGACGCGCTGGCGGGTCACGTCGAGACGGTGCTCGACAGCTATCCCGAAGCGATCGCGCGGATGAAGGACGGGCTGGCGAACGGCACGCTGCCGGAGTCCGACGGCTGGAACGATGTCATCGCCAGGTACGAGACCGAACTCTCGGCGGCGCAGCAGGGCAAGATGAAGATCACCGGGATCGACGACCTGGGCCTGGTGCAGACCACCAACGAGTTCAGCGTCTCGTCCAACGGCATCGGCTGGAGCGGCAGGGGCACCAAGACCACCGCCGATATCCCGGCGCTGCAGGAACTGCTCGGCACCAACAACGTGCTGCCGGGTGGCAGCCCATACACCGGCAGCTACGTCATCAGCTGGTAGCTGCCGGGCAGGTCCGGAACTCAGGCGAGTTCGATCGGGCCGTGGTCGTCGCAATGGCCGGCGTGCGGATGGTGCAGGCGGCCGTCGACCAGATAATCGACATGATCGCCGTGCGGCACCGCCTCGTGGCCGCAACCGGGGCCGTGAGTGTGGCCGGCGCAGGCGGTCTGCGGCGTGCACTGCACCGGATTGGTGTCGCTGACGGCAATGACGTGCTCGTCGACGTGATCGCCGTGCATGTGGTGCAGATGGCCGTCGTGCAGATAGTCGACATGGCCGTCGTGCCTGACCGCGGTGTGACCGCAGGCGGGACCATGCTGATGATCGTGGTTGGCGTGGTGGCTCTCGTTGCAGGTCGTCATGATGGCGTCTCCCTGTGGCGATGATGCCGGTTGGATATGTGAAGCTGACCGCCTAATGTTTCTGCTTGTTTCCAGCAAAGCAAGAGACGGTGGGCGGATCGCATGCATCAATCGGCTTTGGACAAGTTCCGGGTTTTTCTCGACGTCTATCTGCCGGCGCATGTCGGCCGGCCGCTCTCGGTGATGGACGTGGGAAGCTGCGCCATCGACGGCGCCGACACCCATCGGCCGGACGTCGTACGGCGTGGGTGGTCGTATCTCGGCATGGACATCGAGCCCGGACCGAATGTCGATCTGGTGGTGTCCGACGGCTACGATTGGACCGAGATTGCGGACGACAGTCAGGATGTCGTGCTGTGCAGTCAGGTGCTGGAGCACACCCGCCATCCCTGGCGTCTGGTTCAGGAAATCGCCCGCGTGTTGCGTCCGCGTGGGCTCGTCTTCCTGGCGGCTCCCAGCGCCGGACATGTGCATCGCTATCCCGAAGACTGTTTCCGCTACAATCCCGATGGGCTTCCGGCGCTGGCGGAGGCGGCGGGCCTCGTCGTGATCGATGCCAGCGTGCAACGGCGTCAGGTGTATCGAAGCAACATCTGGCGCGATGCCGTCGCAGTGGCGCAGAAGCCGCAGCTGGAGCCGGAGCAGGCGGGACGGAATCACGCCCGCGCCCAGCTCGCCCGGTTGTCGATGCGGGCCGATCTTGTGCCCGGCGATCTGGCGGCGGTCGACTTTGCGCCGCGCTCCGCCGAGCCGAGCCAGATCGCGACGCTCGCGCCGGTTCGCGACAGCGCGTTCGAGCGACGCGACGCGGAACTGGCCGGGCAGCGCGATCCGCTGCGCCGCGCGCTGCAGGTCCGAAGCCATCTGTCCGCGGCGCTGAAGGCGCTCACCCGGCCGGTGTGACGGCGGCGCACCGCGTCGTGCGCGTCAGCCGCGGCCGACGAACGGCATCTTGGTGGCCATCACCGTCATGAACAGCACATTGGCGTCGAGCGGCAGGCCGGCCATGTAGGCGACGGCGTCGCCGACGGCCTTGGCGTCCATCCGCGGCTCGTGCCGGGTCGAGCCGTCGGGCTGCAGCACGCCGGGGCCTGCGACCATGCGATCGGTCATCGGCGTTGCGGCATTGCCGATGTCGATCTGGCCGACCGCGATGTCATAGGCGCGGCCATCGAGATTGGACGACTTGGTGAGCCCGGAGATGGCGTGCTTGGTCGAGGTGTAGGCGGCGGAGAACGGCCGCGGCGCATGCGCCGAAATCGAGCCGTTGTTGATGATGCGGCCGCCGCGCGGGGTCTGGTCCTTCATGATTCGGAAGGCGTGCTGGGTGCACAAAAACGGCGCGGTGAGATTGGTATCGACTACCGCCTGCCATTGCGCCAGCGGCAGCTCCTCGAACGGCACCGGCGGCGCGCCCATGCCGGCATTGTTGAACAACAGATCGAGCCGGCCGTAGCTGGCGACCGTCCTGTCGAACAGCGCGGCGATCGAGGCGGGATCGGCCATGTCGGCCTGCACCGGGAGACTTTCGCCGATGGCTTCGCCGAGCTTCTGCGTTTCCTGCAGCAGTTCGAGCCTGCGGCCGGCGAGCACGACGGTGAAGCCGATCTGCATCAGCGCCAGCGACGCGGCGCGGCCGACGCCGGTGCCCGCGCCGGTGACGATTGCGATCCTGGTATCAGCCATTGGCTCTCTCCCCGGAGTTTCTTGCTGTTCGTTGTGAATGTTCGCGGGATCGTAGAGGCTGTGCTGCGCTTCAACAAGACGGCCGGCATCGAGGCGAGGGGCCGAACCGAAATGAAGCTATGGTTCGCCGACCGGCGCGCCGAGGGCCCCCCGATCGTCCGGCTTCGCCGCGGATTTCGACGGGCGGCTCTGCGATCGGGCGCGGAACGCCTTGATGGCGTGCAGCGCCTTGTCCGACAGGATCGCCGCCTTGCCCAGCAACGTGCGTCCGCCGGCGAAGGATTGCAGGATGACCTGCTGGTTGGCGAAGCGATACTTGTAGTCTTCGTCGCCGCACAGGAAATCGATCGTCGTCGCGCCGTGATCGATCGACCACCGGATGTAGTCGAACAGCAGGATGTTGCCGGGCGAGCTGCGTTCGAACGCGGCGTCGTAGGTGGTGACATAGGCCATCATGGTGTCGTGCTGCATCAGGTTCACCGTCATGGCGATGATCACGCCGTCGCGCTCGAGCACGAACACGCGCAGCAGCTTCTTGTCGGCGAGTACCTGCGCCAGCGCTTCCAGCATCGGCGAATCCGCGTCGAACAGCGGCGCGACCAGCCCGTTGCGGGCGCACCAGGCGCGCTTCAGCTCGGCGCAGCGCCGCAGTGCCGGGCCGAGCGGCTCGTCGGGCGACAGCAGCCGGAATTCGACCTTGGCGTTCTCCGCCAGGCTCTTGAGACCGCGGCGATAGTTGCGCCGCGCATTGCCCGAATGAGTGTCGAACCAGGCCTGGCTGTTACTCCATGGGCCGACCACGCGCAGGCTCGTGGCCTGCCGGTGATGCGGCCGCAGCGCGACGCCGCCTCCGTCCGTCCGCGTGGTCAGCGTGTTCACGATCGCCGTCGGCAGCACATGGCCGAGATAGGCGGCGTCGAAACCGCCCTGCTGATCGAGATAGTCCCACATCCGCTGCACCACCGCCGGGCCGACGCCCGGACGCAGCAGCGCGTCGCAATAGTCGGAGTAGTCCTTGGCGGCCCATTCCAGCACACGGACGCCGTGCCAGCGGCAGGTCGCCAGCGGCAGCACTGCGACGAGCGTGTCGTGTCGCCATGCCAGAACGACGAACAGCTCACGGCGCTGCCGGTCCGGCACCGCGTGCCACCACGCCGCGGTCCAGGCATGGCTCTGGAACACATAGGCGCCGGATTCGTCCCACAGCGCTTCCCAGACCGGGCCGATCTCCTGCAACCGTTCGGCGGTCCGGACAATCTCCAGCCGCTCGCCATTGGCACTCGCAGGGCCGGCATTGCTGATCATGTGGAACTCCGGTGTCGATGCGGACGGCGATGCGCGCGATCGGGCCGCGGCATCCGATTATATAACGGCTGCGGGCATTTTCCGCCGACGGCATCGGACGATACAGTTAACCTCACTCTACCGCGCGAACCATGTAGCAGGCGTCCGGGCCGTAGCTGGCGAGTTTTGCCGCCAGCGCGGGATTTTCCATCTCGTGAAAATTCAGCCTGTGCCAGAACCGGCGCGATCCGTTCACCGCGACCAGCGAGATGCTGTCCAGGCCGGCCGCCACCGCTTGCCGCAGCAGCAGCGCGATCACCGCCGCACCGGCGCCGTGGCCGCGGCCATGCGGCAACAGCGCGACGTCGTGAATGTAGTAGGTCGACGCCGGCGAGGGGAGACTGCCGAGCAGCGTGTCGAGCGCGGGCGGCTCGGCGATCCGCCACGGATGGCTGACGACGTAGCCGCTGATGCCGTCGCCATCGCCACCGAGCACGAAGCAGCCGGCGGGATAGAGCGCGAGACGCTCGGCGAAGACCGCGGCGTCTTCCGGAAACGCGACGTGGACCTGTGCGGCGACGGCATTCACCGCGGCGAGATCCGCGGCAGTCATCGGGCGCCAGCGGGCAGCGGCGGTCATGCTCATCGTGGCGCGTGCCGCGGAATGTGCGCCACCTCGCCCCGCGTGCGGGGAGAGGTCGGCCGGCGTCGCGCAGCGATGCCGGTCGGGTGAGGGGGCGCCTCGGCGCGGCCGAGCCGCTCAGACTCGCGGAGACGCCCCCTCACCCCGACCCTCTCCCCGCACGCGGGGAGAGGGAGCGCGGCGGCGTCTCCTGCATCGTCATGTCGAATGGTGTTTGCGGCCATGTGGAGATCAAGTCGCCGGCGAACTACTTCTGATCCCCATAGGGCGGCCGCGGGATGTTCTTGTGGGCGGCGCGCAGCGCGGCGGACCAGCGCGAGCGCAGATCGTGGAAATACGGCTCGCCGGCTTCGATGCGGTGGTTGAGGTCGGCGTCGCAGACGTCGGTGCGGACCACCAGCACGTCGATCGGCAGACCGACGCCGAGATTGGATCGCATCGTCGAATCCATCGAGATCAGGCTGGTTTTCAGCGCCTCGTAGAGTTCGACGTCGTAGGTGATGGCGCGGTCCAGCACCGGCTTGCCGTATTTGTGCTCGCCGATCTGCAGATAGGGCGTGTCGATGGTGCATTCGATGAAATTGCCGGCCGGATAGATCATGAACAGGCGCATCCGCTCGCCCTTGATCTGGCCGCCGAACAGGAACGACACCTCGTAATTGATCTCCTCGGCCTTCAGCGCCTGCGCCTCGGTGGCGTTGACGTGCCGGATCACGCGGCCGATCCGCTGCGCGGCCTGAAACATCGTCGGCGAGTCGAGCAGCGTTTCGTGTTCGCCGGTCTCGGGATCTTCGAGACCTTCGGTCAGGGTCGACAGCACCGACTGGCTGATCGACAGATTGCCGGCGCTGGCGATCGCCATGATGCGGTCGCCGGGCCGGTTGAAGACGTGCAGTTTCCGGAAGGTCGAGATGTTGTCGAGCCCGGCATTGGTCCGCGTATCGGCGACCATCACCAGGCCGTCCTGGACCAGCACTCCGCAGCAATAGGTCATCGCGTCCTCGAACCAATCCGTCTCAAAGGGAAAGCAGGCACCAGCTTCGGTGCGGTTCGCGGACACTAGCCATTTGACGGGCCCCGTCCAGCCCCTCCGGAACCCGCGGCGCGGTCCAATGGCCGCAATCTGCGCGGCGGTGGTGACGCTATTGCGACTGGAATTGGCGGCCGGCCTGATCGACCTTGACGGCGACGGTCAGCGTCTCGAGCCCGCCGCCGTAGCGGGTGCCGCGGACCGGGGCGGCGCCGAGATAATCCAGCCCGATCGCGACGCGGGCGTGGGCGTCGGTCGAGCAGATGCCGTTGGCGGGATCGAAGCCGACCCAGCCGAGCGCGGGGACATAGGCCTCGGCCCAGGCATGGCCGGCCTGCTGATGCACCTCGCCGTCGGCGCGCAGGAAATGTCCCGCGACGAATCGTGCGGGGACGCCGCTGGCGCGGGCGCAGGCG
Source organism: Rhodopseudomonas sp. NSM (assembly GCF_052445935.1). Lineage (NCBI taxonomy): Bacteria > Pseudomonadati > Pseudomonadota > Alphaproteobacteria > Hyphomicrobiales > Nitrobacteraceae > Rhodopseudomonas > Rhodopseudomonas sp. NSM. Next base: position 699,392 of record NZ_JBQTCH010000003.1, read on the forward strand.
ATGAACACATGCGCGTAATCCTGACAGACGCCGCGGCGCAGCGTGAAGGCTTCCGCCGCAGTGGTGCCGGAATGGGTCGGATCGCTGTCGAACGTCATATGGTCGTTCATCCGCGTCATCAGCGCGTGCAGGAAGCTGATGACATCGCCCTCGGCGCCGCCGACTTCGCGGGTGAAGGCGGCCATCGCCGGGCTGAGTTCGGTCAGCTCGGTCGAGCGCAGGAACAGTTGCGGTGGAAACCGCTCGTCGGTGCCGCGCATCACCCCGCCGGTGTCGATGGTCTCGATCAGACCCTCGGCGGTGATGGTGAGGTCCTCGGTGGCGCCGATCGTCAGCACGTGGGTGGCGTTGCCGAACGCATCGTAGTGCATGTCGAGCCTGACGTCGGCCGAGACGTCGATCTGCCAGTCGGCGACATACTGGCCGTCATGGCTGCCGGGCGTCATCCGCAGCACCTGGATCACCCCGGTGGCGGCGGGCTCGTAGCGATAGGTCGTGGTGTGGGAAATTCGCAGGCGCATGGATCGGCATTCCGGGTCGTCGCGGCGGCAGGAGCGCGGCGGACTATATCAGGCTCGGGCGCGAGGACGCGTCGTCAATCGCCGTTGTTCGCGGATTTCTCGGGCGCGCATGATCCCGCCCGGGAACTCGGATTTGCGTGGCTGCACCATGCTTTAGATCAGGTATTGCTTGGCCACGATCTCGCCGAGGCGGCTGTTGTCGGCGAGGAACTCCTGGATGAATTCGTGCACGCCGCGCTGGAAGATGTCTTCCATCTCGGAATGCTCGAGCCGGTTGCGGATGCCGCGGGCGTGGCGCTGCGCCGGCCCCTGGCGGCCATAGGCGACGCCGATCTGGTCGAGATTGCGCACCAGATTGCCGTAGCAGGAGGCCAGCGAGCGCGGCAGCGAGTCGTTGAGGATCAAGAGATCCGCGATCAGCCACGGCTTCAGCGTCTGGCGATACACCCAGTGATAGGCGGTGAGCGCCGACACCGAGCGCAGGATCGACGACCACTGATAGTAATCGAGCGGGCCGCCGACGTGTTCCTGCTCGGGCAGCAGCAGGTGATATTTGACGTCGAGAATCCGCGCGGTGTTGTCGGCGCGTTCGAGGTGGACGCCGAGCCGGGAGAACCAGTAGGCGTCGTTGCGCAGCATGGTGCGGTAGGCCGAGCCGTCGAACCGCAGCGAGGTCTCCTGCACGAAGCGCAGGAAGCCGGTGAGCTGCTCGCGGGTCTTGGTGCCCTTGCTCCAGTTCTCCTGCAGCTCGATCCAGGCGCTGTTGATGGTCGCCCACATCTCGCCGGTCAGCGCGGTGCGGACCGAGCGCGCATTCAGCCGCGCGGCCTCGATGCAGCTGCGGATCGACGACGGGTTGGTGGCGGCGAACGACAGGAACTCGACCACATTGGTCTCGTTGGCCTCCTCGTAGTGCTTGTAGAAGCTGCCGGCGACGCCGGCAGTCAGCAGCGCCGAATCCCACTCGTTGCCCTGGCCGGAATAGGTGTTGGGCAAGGCGGTGACGCGCAGCGTCGCGTCGATCGTCCGCGCGAGATACTCCGCGCGTTCGACATAGCGGGCGAGCCAGAACAGGTTTTCAGCGGTACGCGACAGCATGCTCTATCCGTCATTGCGAGGAGCGAAGCGACGAAGCAATCCAGAGGAGATGATGCGGTCCTGCGGCCCTGGATTGCTTCGCTTCGCTCGCAATGACGCCCCCTGTTTTGCGAATTTACTCATCCAGCACCCACGTATCCTTGGTGCCGCCGCCCTGGCTGGAATTCACCACCAGCGAGCCTTCCTTCAGCGCGACGCGGGTGAGGCCGCCGGGGACGATGGTGACGTGGTCGCGGCCGGTCAGCACGAACGGGCGCAAATCGACGTGGCGCGGGGCGAGGCCGGCTTCGGTGCAGGTCGGGCAGGTCGACAGCGCCAGCGTCGGCTGCGCGATGAAGCCTTCCGGCTCGCGCTTCAGCTTGTCGCGGAACGCCTCGATCGTCGCCTTGGTGGCGGCCGGGCCGATCAGCATGCCGTAACCGCCGGAACCGTGGACTTCCTTGACGACCAGCTCGGACAGATGATCCAGCACGTAAGCGAGGTCGGCCGGTTCGCGGCAGCGCCAGGTCGGGACGTTCTTCAGGATCGGCTCCTCGCCGAGATAGAACTTCACGATGTCCGGCATGTAGCTGTACACCGCCTTGTCGTCGGCAATGCCGGTGCCGACCGCATTCGCCAGCGTGACGTTGCCGGCGCGGTAGGCCGACATCAGCCCGGGCACGCCCAGCGCGGAATCCGGGCGGAAGGTCAGGGGATCGAGGAAGTCGTCGTCGACCCGGCGATAGATCACGTCGACCCGTTTCAGGCCCTCGGTGGTGCGCATGAACACCTCGTCGTTCTTGACGACGAGATCGCGGCCCTCGACCAGCTCGACGCCGAGCTTGTCGGCCAGAAACGAGTGCTCGTAATAGGCCGAATTGTAGACGCCGGGCGTCATCAGGGCGACGGTCGGCTCCGACGAGGAATGCGCCGGCGCGACCGAGCGCAGCGCCGTCAGCAGCTCGTCCGGGTAGCGCTCGACCGGCGCGATGCGGTGCCGGGCGAACAGGTCCGGAAACAGCCGCATCATGACTTCGCGGTTTTCCAGCATGTAGGACACGCCGGACGGGGTCCGGGCATTGTCCTCGAGCACGTAGAAATTCTCGTCGTCGACCCGGACGATATCGATGCCGGCGATGTGGACGTAGACGTCGTGCGGAACCGCCTGGCCGTTCATCTCCGGCCGGAACACCGGGTTCTGGAAGATCAGGTCGTCGGGAATGATGCCGGCGCGCAGGATGTCGCGGCCGTGATAGATGTCGCGCAGGAACATGTTGAGCGCGCGCACCCGCTGCTTCAGGCCGAGTTCCATCAGCGCCCATTCGCGCCCGGACAGGATTCGCGGGATCACGTCGAACGGGATCAGCCGTTCCTGCGCCTCGGCGTCGCCATAGACCGCGAAGGTGATGCCGATCCGTCGGAACAGCAGTTCGGCTTCCTGACGCCGATGTGTGAGGGACTCGGGCGGCGTCTCGCTCAGCCAGCGGGATAGTTCCTGATAGGCCTGGCGAAGCTCGCCGCCGAGGCCATTCATTTCATCGAACGCAACTGCCATGTCGCTAAATTGATTCCCGAGGTGTTCGCGCCAGAGTGCAGCACGGAACACGATGGTAGCAAGGCCCGGGCCAGCGCGATATGGATGGAGTGGACCGATTTATGGGGCCGGTCCATGATGCTGCCCGAAAAACGGGCGATGCGCTGCATATTTAAGCGTCAGCCGGTAAGATTAGACGGCCGGGCACGGCCGGGAGGGACAAGGGAAGTCATGAGCGACATCGTCACAGCGGGTATCCTGGTGATTGGCGACGAGATCCTGTCCGGCCGCACCAAGGACAAGAACATCGGCTTCATCGCTGAATATCTGACCAATATCGCCATCGACCTGCGCGAAGTCCGGGTGGTCGCCGACGACGAGGAGGCAATCATCGAGGCGCTGGACGCGCTGCGCGGCCGCTACACCTATGTGTTTACGACCGGCGGAATCGGCCCGACCCATGACGACATCACCGCCGACTGCGTGGCGAAGGCGTTCGGCGTCGGCATCGGCTATCACCCCGAGGTGGTGGCGCGGTTCCGCGAACGATTTTCCGAAGCAGAACTGAACGAGGCGCGGCTGCGGATGACGCGGATTCCGGACGGCGCCGAACTGATCCAGAGCGCCACCATCATCGCCCCCGGTTTCAAGATCGGCAATGTCATCGTGATGGCCGGGGTGCCGTCTATCATGCAGGCGATGATGGACATCGTCGCGCCGAAATTGAAGTCCGGAGTGAAGATGCTGTCCGAATCGATTCAGGCCAATGCGCGCGAAGGCGACATTGGCGGACCGCTGCGGGAGATCGCTGCGGCTCACCCCGAGACGATGATCGGCAGCTACCCGTTCCTCGACGAGGGACGCAAACCGAATACGAATCTGGTGGTCCGCTCGCGCGATCCCGAGAAATTGCAGCAGGCGATGAGCGCGGTGAAGCGGATGTTGGCGGAATTGCACGCGACCGAATAATTTCAGCACGGAGGAATTATGAACAGCGAATCGGTGTTCTGGAAGATCGCAGACGGACGATTGCCCCCACCGCCCTGCGCCACGACCCTCGGAATCGAATTTCTCCGCGTCACCCCCGAAACCGGCGGCATCGAAGTGAAATTCGAGGCCACGCCGGCGTTTCTCAATCTCGCCGGCCACGTCCAGGGCGGTTTTCTCGCCGCGATGCTGGACGACACGATGGGGCCGGCGCTGGTGGCGACCCTCGATCCCGACGAGTTCGCGCCGACCGTCAATCTCAATGTGCAATTCCATCGCCCGGCGCGGATCGGGCTGCTGAAAGGCATCGGCCGCGTGCTATTGCGGGGCAGGCAAATCTGCCAGCTCAGCGGCGAATTGCTGCAGGACGACCGGGTGGTGGCGACCGGTACCGCGACCGCGGTGATTCGCAGGATGGCGACGGAGACGGCATGGACGGCAGCGCAGAAGCAGGCGTAGCGGAGCGGCGGCCGTTTCCGGTGTCGTGGGACCAGTTTCATCGCGATTGCCGGGCGCTGACCTGGCGGCTGAACGAGGTCGGGCCGTTTCACGCGGTGATCGCCATCACCCGCGGCGGGCTGGTGCCGGCGGCGATCGTGGCGCGTGAGCTCGGGCTGCGGGTGATCGATACGATCTGCGTGGCGAGCTACGCCCATGACCGGCAGGGCGACTTGCAGGTGCTGAAGGGCGTCTCCGAGCAGACCGCGGCGCTGGGCGGCGGCACCGGCAAGGGGCTGCTGATCGTCGACGACCTGGTCGACACCGGCAAGACCGGGCGGATGGTGCGCGACCTGCTGCCGGATGCGCATTTCGCCACCGTCTACGCCAAGCCGAAGGGCAAGCCGCTGGTCGACACCTTCATTACGGAAGTGTCGCAGGACACCTGGATCTTCTTCCCCTGGGACACCGGCCTCAGCTTCCAGCCGCCGCTGAAGGACGGCGCGGCCTAACCTCTCCCCGCGCGCGGGGAGAGGTCGGATTGCGCAGCAATCCGGGTGAGGGGGCGCCGCGACGAGTCCGAGCTTCTCGCAATTCGGGTGGCGCGCGCCGCTCGGTGGTGCCGACATTGCAGCGCGCGGCCGCGTCGAGGCGCCCCCTCATCCCAGCCTTCTCCCCGCGCGCGGGGAGAAGGAGCCGGCGGTGCGCGCGGAGAGGTCCTGCACCACGCGCGGAATCGCGATGACGCTCCGAGAGGGCCTCGTCTTGTGTTTGTGGAGCCCACCATGCCGCTGCAGAATCGCGTGACGCCGTTCGGCGAGATCGTCGCGGTGGCGAGCCGCGGGATGTTCACCGGCAATCGCGGCATCATTCACGACCCGGCGACCAGGACGCTGCTGACGCGGCGCTGGTCGAGCCCGGCGTGGATCACCTGCGTCTGCGACTTCCGCGGTCGCCGCCGCGAGGTGATGGCGACGCGAAGCTGGACCGAGCTGTTCTTTCTGGATGAAGCGACCGCGCTCGCGGCGGGGCATCGGCCGTGCTTTTATTGCCGCCGTAACGACGCGAACGCTTTTGCTGCGGCGTGGGCGCGCGGCAACGGCCTCGCGCGCGTCGGCGCGAAAGAGATCGACGCCGCGCTGCATCGCGAGCGGCTGGACGGCAGGGCGAAGCGGCTGCATCCGCTGCCGCGCGCGGTGGATGAGCTGCCCGACGGGGCGATGGTGATGGCGGATGGCGACAGCTACCTGATCAGCCAGGGCCGGGCGCTGCGCTGGTCGTTCGCGGGCTATCGAGCCGTCGACCAGCCGCTGGACGACGCCTTGTTACTTACACCGCCCTCGACGCTGCGTACGCTCGACGCGGGCTATCGACCTGCGCTGCACGCAAGTACGCGCACCACCTAACCACGTCATTCCGGGATGCGCCGCGCAGCGGCGCAGGCCCGGAATCCATAGCCCCTGTGCGCGCGGTGGCGCACAGAAGCTGCAATCAGATAACGAGCACAGGGCGTATGGATTCCGGGTTCGCGCTGCGCGCGCCCCGGAATGACGGACGAGAGGGTGGTTGCGAAACAACCAGGCCGTCATCCTGAGGTGCCGTCGCGAAGCGGCGGCCTCGAAGGATGGCCGCTTGTGCCCGGCGCCGCATCCTTCGAGGCGCGCAAGGGCGCGCACCCCGGATCAAGTCCGGGGCAGGCTCTCAGGATGACGGTTCTGCGGCTGGTCGTGCGGAGGATCGCAGCTTACCCGAACCGCTTCCTCGCCAACTCCGCGCCCTTGCCCAGCGCCGCCAGCTTCGCTTCGGCGATGTCGCGGCGCATCGGGGCCATGCCGCAATTGGTGGTGGCGACGATGTTGCTCTTCGGCACGTGTTGCATCACCGCCTCGATCGTGGCGCAGACGTCGTCGGCGGTTTCGATCGCGTCGCTGGCGACGTCGATGACGCCGGCCTGGACGATCTTGCCGGGCAGCAGCGACAGCAATTCCAGCGGCACGCGCGAATTGCGGCACTCGATCGCGACCTGCTGGATCGGACTGGCATCGATCGCCGGAAAGATCTGTTCGTACTGCCGCCACTCGGCGCCGAGGGTCTCTTTCCAGTCGGTGTTGGCCTTGATGCCGTAGCCGTAGCAGATGTGCACGGCGGTGGCGCAGGTGAGACCGTCCGCGGCGCGCTCCAGCGCCTTGACGCCCCAATCGGCCGCCTCGCTCATGTAGACGTTGAACGCCGGCTCGTCGAACTGGATCATGTCGATGCCGTCGGCCTGCAGCGCCTTGGCTTCCTGATTGAGCAGCTCGGCGAAGGCGAACGCCATCTTCACGCGGTCGCCGTAGTACTTGTCGGCGATGGTGTCGATGATCGTCATCGGCCCGGGCAGGGTGAACTTGATCTGCCGCCTCGTATGCGCGCGCGCGACCAGTGCCTCGAATTCGTGGACGCGGCCCTTCAGCCGCAGCGGCGCCACCACCTGCGGCACCATGGCTTTGTAGCGATCGTTGCGGATGCCCATTTCGACCTTGTGGGCGAAATCGATGCCTTCGACCGCTTCGAGAAAGCCGTGGACGAAATGCTGCCGCGCCTGCTCGCCTTCCGTCACGATATCGACGCCGGAATCCTCCTGCAGCTTGAGCGCGAGAATCGTCGCGTCGCGCTTGGCGCGCAGCAGTTCCGCGCCGGAGGATTTCCACGGCGCCCACAATTTGTCGGGTTCGGCGAGCCATTCCGGCTTCGGCAAGGAGCCTGCGATCGTGGTCGGAAACAGCATCGGGCCTTCTCCCTGGGACACGTCGTTGCGGCCTTCTCTGCCATGTTCGCCGCGTCGCGGATAGGGGGCCGAGACCGAGGTGACAAGCCCGGCGCGGCCGGGCTAGGATGTGCAAAAATCAACCCGTGAAGGGAGCCCGCATGATCGAGCTGCATTACGCGCCGACGCCGAACGGCTGGAAGATCTCGATCATGCTGGAAGAATGCGGCCTGCCGTACAAAATGGTGCCGATGCAGCTCGGCCGCGGCGACCAGTTGAAGCCGGAATTTCTCGCGCTCAGCCCGAACGGACGGATGCCGGCGATCGTCGATCACGCGCCCGCCGACGGCGGCGCGCCGCTCAGCATGTTCGAGAGCGGCGCGATCCTGATCTATCTGGCGGAAAAATCCGGGAAGTTCATGCCGGGCGCGACGCGGCCGCGCTTCGAGGTGATGCAATGGCTGATGTGGCAGATGGCCGGGCTCGGGCCGATGCTCGGCCAGAACGGCCACTTCCTGCTGTATGCGCCCGAGAAGATTCCCTACGCGATCGAGCGCTACACGCGCGAGGCCAAGCGGCTGTACGGCGTGCTCGAGACGCGGCTCGCGGATCGCGACCACATCGCCGGCGACTATTCGATCGCCGACATGGCGTGCTTTCCATGGATCATGACGCACAAGGCGCAGGGGCTGTCGCTCGATGACTATCCGAACGTCAAACGCTGGTACGCGCTGTTGCGCGCGCGGCCGAAGCTGCAGGCTGGGCTGGCGCTCGGCAAGGAGGACAGGAAGCCGATGGACGAGCAGGCGCGCAAGCTGCTGTTCGGCGTCGACGGCCCGGCGCATGCGGACGCGCAGGGCGCGCAGCAGCAGTGAGAGTAGTGGTGAGCACTGGATACGGACGACGTGATGCACGCGCGATCAACAACCACACCCGTCATCCCCCGCTTTCGCGGGGGATGACGGTGGGTGCTTGTTGATGACGACACAACGAGTATCAACGCTCGTCATTCCGGGGCGCGCCGGAGGCGCGAGCCCGGAATCCATACGCCGCAGCTTGAGCGTCGGAGCAGGGCGTCGGTTGCGCTTTGCCTGAACGAGAGGATAGGGGGTATGGATTCCGGGTTCGCGCTGCGCGCGCCCCGGAATGACGAATCGAGAGACAACAAGTAACAACAACAAAAGGAAACCCCGATGCTCGAATTCTTCTTCGATTGCTCCAGTCCGTGGACCTATCTGGCCTTCCACAACATCCAGCCGCTGGCGAAGGAGATGGGCGAGGAGATCACCTGGCGGCCGATCCTGGTCGGCGGGATCTTCAACTCGGTCAATCCGAGCGTCTATGAATCGCGCAAGACGCCGGTGCCGCTGAAGGCGCGCTACATGCTGAAGGACCTCGGCGATTGGGCGCGCTCGGCCGGCCTCGCCATCAAGATGCCGCCCTCGGTGTTTCCGGTGAACAGCGTGAAAGCGATGCGCGGCTGCCTATGGCTGCTGCGCGACAAGCCCGACGCGATGGCGCCGTTCGCCACCGCCGTGTTCGAGGCCTATTGGGGCGACGATCAGGATATTTCCAAGGACGAGGTGCTGAGCGCGATCTGCACCCGCGTCGGCCTCGATCCGCAGGCATTCTTCACAGCGATCGGCGAGCCCGCGATCAAGGATCAGCTCAAGGCCAACACCGACGAGGTGATGGCGCGCGGCGGCTTCGGCTCGCCGACGATCTTCGTCGACAAGACGGACATGTATTTCGGCAATGATCGCTTGCCGCTGGTGCGGGAGGCGCTGATGCGCCGCAAAGCGGGCGCGGCCTGATGCCGAAGGCAGTGGTGTGCCGCGAACTCGGTCCGCCCGAGGCGCTGCGGCTTGAAGAGTTCGAGCGCAAGGCGTTGAAGCCCGGCGAGGTGCGGGTCGCGATCCGTGCCGCGGGCATCAACTTTCCGGACATCCTGATGTGCGCCGGCGAGTATCAGCTCAAGCCGGAGCTGCCGTTCATTCCCGGCGTCGAGGCGGCCGGCGACGTGATCGAGATCGGCGAGGGCGTCGGCGACGTGAAGGTCGGCGATCGCGTCATCGTCAAGCTGCGGTTCGGCGCCTACGCCGAGGAAGTGGCGGTGGCGGCGTCGCAGCTGACGCCGATGCCGCCGAACTTCGACTACGCCGAAGCCGCGACCTATCTCGCCGGCCACGGCACGGCCTGGCACGGCCTGGTCGATCGCGGACAGTTGAAGCCCGGCGAGGTGCTGTTGGTGCACGGCGCTGCCGGCGGCGTCGGGCTTGCCGCGGTCGAACTCGGCAAATATCTCGGCGCCACCGTGATCGCGGCGGCGTCGTCCGAGGAGAAGCTCGCGGTGGCGCGCGCCCGCGGCGCCGATCACGGCATTCTGTACGGCGCCGAGCCGTTCCGTGATGCCGTGAAACGCATCACGCAGGGGCGCGGCGCAGATGTGGTGTTCGATCCGGTCGGCGGCGAGATCTTCGAACAGAGCGTGCGCTGTATCAACTGGGGCGCGCGGCTGCTGGTGGTTGGTTTCACCGGCGGGATCGGCCTCGCGCGGACCAATCTGATCCTGATGAAGGGCGCCAGCGTGATCGGCGTCCGCGCCGGCGAGGCGGTGCGGCGCGATCCCGCGCTCGGCGAACGACGCATCGCCGCGCTGCTCGATCTGGCGGCAAAGGGCGTGCTGCGCCCGAACGTCTCGCATCGGCTGCCGCTCGCGCAATGGGCGCAAGGGATGCGGCTTCTGATCGAGCGCCGCGCGATCGGCCGGGTGGCGCTGCTGCCGTAACACGGAATTTGCGATCCGCGCCGCGCGAAAATTTCGCTTGGCGCGGGTTTCGCAATGTGGAATGCAGCGCAAAACAACGAGGACTGAATGAGCGCTGAAATCGAACGCGACGCCTATATGAAGCTGGTCGGCACCGAGATCGGGGTGTCGGAATGGCACGTTCTCGATCAGAAACGGATCGATACATTCGCCGATTGCACCGAGGACTGGCAGTTCATCCACGTCGATCCGGAACGCGCCGCGCGTGAGACGCCGTTCGGCGCGACCATCGCGCATGGCTTCCTGACTTTGTCGATGCTGAGCGTGTTCTCCTACGAGGCGATGCCAAAGATCAAGGGCGTCACCATGGGCGTCAATTACGGCTTCGACCGGCTGCGCTTCATCTCGCCGGTCAAAGCCGGCATGCGCGTGCGCGGCCGCTTCATGCTGGCCGAAGCGACGTGGCGCAAGCCGGGCGAACTGCTGTCGCGTACCAGCGTCAATGTCGAGATCGAGGGCGAGAAACGCTCCGCGCTCGTGGCCGACTGGCTCGGCCTGATCTACTTCGAACAATAATCCGGGAAACAACACACATGGTTATCAGGTTCGACGGACGCGTCGCCATCGTCACCGGCGCGGGCAATGGGTTGGGGCGCGCGCATGCGCTGGGCCTCGCGGCGCGCGGCGCCAAAGTTGTGGTCAACGATTTCGGCGGCGCGCGCGACGGCACCGGCGGTTCGATGACCGCGGCGGAGACCGTGGTCGAGGAGATCCGCAAGGCCGGCGGCACGGCGATGGCCGACGGCGCCGACGTCTCCAACTACGAGCAGGTCCAGGCGATGGTCGCCAAGGCGACCAAGGAGTGGGGCAGCGTCGATCTGATGGTCGCGAACGCCGGCATCCTGCGCGACAAATCCTTCGGCAAGATGGAGCTGAGCGATTTCCAGAAGGTCATCGACGTGCATCTCGCCGGCACGTTCTACTGCTGCAAGGCGGTGTGGGACGGCATGAAGGAGCGCAACTACGGCCGCATCGTGCTGACGACCTCGTCGTCGGGCATGTTCGGCAATTTCGGCCAGGCCAATTACGGCGCGGCGAAAGCCGGCATCGTCGGGCTGATGAACGTGCTGGCGCAGGAAGGCCGCAAGTCCGACATCCGCATCAACACCGTGTCGCCGACGGCCGCGACCCGGATGACCGAAGAGCTGCTGCCGCCCCAGGCGCTGCAATTGATGAAGCCCGAGGCGATCACCCCGGCGGTGCTGTTCCTGCTCGGCGAGAACGCGCCGACCCGCACAATCATGGGCGCGGGCGCGGGCTCGTTCGCGGTGATCAAGATCATCGAGACCGAAGGCATCAACCTGCCGGAAGACGAATGGACCCCGGACGCGATCGCGGCGCATTTCGCCGAGATCGACGATTCGTCGAAGGCCCAGGCGCTGGAAGGCGCATTCCAGCAGACGCAGAAATACGTCGCGCAGGCGGCGGCGCGGCTCGGCATCAAGATGTGAGGTGAGGGGGCGGCCGAATGCGGGTTTTCGCTCGCCTTGGGCCGCAGCTTTTCAACTCGTCATTCCGGGGCGCGCGCAGCGCGAACCCGGAATCTCTGATTGCAGAACATCGCGGGATTCCGGGTTCGCTCGCTGCGCGAGCGCCCCGGAATGACGGAGAGGGGAAGCGATCGTCTTTCAACTTGTCATTCCGGGGCGCGCCATCGGCGCGAAGCCGGAATCCATAACCACCGCTAGGGGATATGGATTCCGGGCCTGCGCCCCAAGGGGCGCATCCCGGAATGACGAACTCTGAGGTGAACCCGGAATCTCTGCCCGCCTGCCGGTTCGTGTATAAGGGCCGGATGATTTGCAGCGCAGGCAGCCGTGGTTGACATTCTCGACATCGATGTCGCCGTGATCGGCGCAGGTCCCGCCGGGCTGATGGCAGCGGAGACCGCTGCGCAAGGCGGCGCGCGCGTGACCGTGTTCGACGGCATGAGTTCGGCCGCGCGAAAATTCCTGCTCGCCGGGCGCGGCGGGCTCAATCTCACCCACAGCGAACCGTTGCCGGAGTTCCTCGCGCGCTATGGCGACGCGCAGGCGCGGCTTGCGCCGGCGATCGAGGCGTTTCCGCCCGATGCGCTGCGCGCCTGGGCGGAGGAACTGAGGCAGCCGACCTTTGTGGGCAGCAGCGGCCGGGTGTTTCCGGTTGCGATGAAGGCCTCGCCGCTGCTGCGCGCCTGGCTGCGCCGGCTCGACGGGCAGGGCGTGCAACTCCAGCTGCGGCATCGCTGGAGCGGCTGGGACGACGACGGCCGGCTGCTGTTCGACACGTTCGGCGGCGTGCGTGCCGTTGAAGCGCGAGCCACGGTGCTGGCGCTCGGCGGCGCGAGCTGGCCGAAGCTCGGTTCCGACGGCGGCTGGGTCGATCGGCTCGCCGCGAAGGGCGTCGCGATCGCACCGCTGAAGCCCGCCAATTGCGGCTTCCTGGTCGACTGGTCGGATGTGTTTGTCGACGAGTATCAGGGCGCGCCGCTGAAGAACCTCGCGCTGTCGTTCGGCGGGCACAGCCTGCGCGGCGAGGCGATCGTCACCAGAGGCGGCCTCGAGGGCGGCGCGGTCTATGCGCTGTCGGCGAGCTTGCGCGATGCCGTCCTCGCAGACGGCGCGGCGACGCTGACGATCGCGCTGCGGCCGGATCTGTCCGCCGATGAACTGGCGGCGCGGCTGGGCAAGCCGAAGGGCAAGCAATCGCTGTCGACTTACTTGCGCAAGGCGGCCGGACTGGCGCCGGCGGGGATCGGGCTGCTGCAGGAAGCGGCGCGGGCGCGAGGCCTGTCGCTGGCGGCGATGTCGCCGACGGAATTGGCGGCGCTGATCAATACGGTGCCGGTGCGGCTCACCGGCATCGCGCCGATCGCGCGGGCGATCTCGACCGCGGGCGGAATCGCGTTCGATGAGCTTGATGACGCCTACATGCTACGTCGTTTACGCGGGGTGTTCGCGGCCGGCGAGATGCTGGACTGGGAAGCACCGACCGGCGGTTATTTGCTGACAGGATGTTTTGCGACCGGCGCCGCCGCGGGGCGGGGCGCGCTGGCGTGGCTGGGGCGGTAGGCGCACGACGACTTAGGCCGTGCCGCGCCTTCGCCCTTCGAGGCTCGCTGCGCTCGCACCTCAGGGTGACGGCGAAACGCAAGCATCCTCTCGTTCGTCATTCCGGGGCGCGCGTAAGCGCGAACCCGGAATCCATAACCCCTGGCGTTAGTAATTGATACGAAATGTCGGAAGCGCGGTGCTGAACGCGAGGCCAGGGGATATGGATTCCGGGTTCGCGAACTTCGTTCGCGCCCCGGAATGACGAGCTGGAGGTTTGTTCGCGAGGCGATCAGTCTATCGCGCTGTTACTTCAGCTTCCCGCGTGCCGCGACCGGCAGGATGCCGACGATCTCCTCGCCGCGGACCATCACCACTTCGTCGAGCATGTTGACGACGACGCAGACGTGGTTGGGCACGATGCGGACGACGTCGCCGATGGCGGGACGGGAGTTGCTGCGGGAGAGATCCAGGAAGCCGTGTTCTTCGGCGAAGCGCGCGATCCTTGCCTCGGGGTGGTCGAGGATCAGGCCGAAGCCGTCGAGGCCGCCGCCGGGGTCGGAGGTCAGCGTTTTCGAGCCGGCGTCGAGGATGCCGCGCTCCGGTGCGGCGCGGCTGACCACGGTGGAGTAGATCGTCAGCGCGCAATCGTCCCACGCCGCGACGCCGGCTTCGACCTGCATGCGGTCGTTGTAGATATAGGTGCCGGGGCGATGTTCGGTGGCGCCCTCGAGCTGGCCGAGGTTCTTCAAATTCGGTGAGCCGCCGGTCGAGACGATTTCCGCGTCGAGGCCATGGGCGCGGATGCCGGTCAGCGCCTCGTCGTAGAAGCGCTGCGCCTGCGGCCAGCCGGTCTCGGTCGGGTACAGCATGAAGCCTTTGAACACGAGGCCTTCGGAAGCGGCGATGGCGCGGGCGAGCGCGATCGCTTCCGCCGGCGTCTCGACGCCGGCGCGCTGGCGGCCGGTGTCGCATTCGACCACGACGCCGAGCGGGCGGCCGGCGCGCGCCGCGGCGGCGGGGAGGCCGGCGATCACCACCTCGTTGTCGGCGGCGACGATCATCTGCGCGCGTTCGTGCAGCGCGCCGAGCCGCGCCATCTTCTCCTCGCCGATCAGATTGTAGCTGATCAGGATGTCGTCGATGCCGGCCTCGGCCATCACCTCGGCCTCGCCGATCTTCTGGCAGGTGATGCCGCGTGCGCCGGCCTTGATCTGCATCTGCGCCAGCAGAGGCGATTTGTGGGTCTTGATATGTGGCCGGTTGGCGACCCCGGCCGCGTCGCACAGCGCCTGCACCCGCGCGATGTTGCGCTCGACGCGGTCCATGTCGATCACCGCCGCGGGCGTGCCGATGTCGCGGGCGATCTTGGCGGCGAGCGGGGTGGTCATGGGTGGGCTCCGTTAGCTGCGTCATTGCGAGGAGCGAAGCGACGAAGCAATCCAGGCACAGTGCACGGAGCTTCTGGATTGCTTCGCTTCGCTCGCAATGACGGGGAGAGACTTTGACTATGTCGCTGTCGCATTGTTTGAGGGTGCCTCACGCGCTTTCGATCTCTTCCCGCAGCATTTCGAGTTCGAGCCAGCGCTGTTCGGAATCGTGCAGCGCCGCGTGGGCCTTGGCCATCGCGGCGGAGGCCTTGTCGAATTTGGCGCGGTCGCGGGCGTAGAGTTGCGGATCGTCGAGCTGTTTCTGCAGTTCGGCGATCTCGGCCTCCAGCTTGGCGATGGTCTTGGGCAGCGTTTCCAGCGCGTGCTTGTCGTTGAAGGTCATCTTGCGCTTCGGCGCGGGCGCGGCGGCCGGTGCCGCGGACTTCGGCTCGTTCGCCTCGCTGGCGGCTTTTGCCGGGGCGCGGCTGAGGTCGGCGCCGCGCTGGCTCAGCATGTCGGAATAGCCGCCGGCATATTCGGTCCAGCGGCCGTCGCCTTCCGGTGCGATCACCGACGTCACGACGCGGTCGAGGAAGTCACGGTCGTGGCTGATCAGGATGACGGTGCCGTCGTAATCGCCTAGCATTTCCTCCAGCACGTCCAGCGTCTCGAGGTCGAGATCGTTGGTCGGCTCGTCGAGCACCAAGAGGTTCGACGGCTTCGCCAGCGCGCGAGCCAGCATCAGCCGGCCGCGTTCGCCGCCGGACAGCGCTTCCAGCGGCGTGCGCGCCTGCTCCTGCTTGAACAGGAAGTCCTTCATGTAGCCGATGACGTGGCGCGGCTTGCCGCCGACCATCACCTGGTCGCCGCGGCCGCCGGTCAGCGCCTCGGCGAGCGAGGTCTTGGCGTCGAGGCTGTCGCGATGCTGATCCAGCGTCGCGATTTCGAGATTGGTGCCGAGCCGGATGCTGCCCGAATCCGGCGGCAGTGCGCCGGTCAGGATGCTGATCAGCGTGGTCTTGCCGGCGCCGTTGGGACCGACGATGCCGATGCGGTCTCCGCGATTGATGCGGATCGAGAAATTATCGACGATCGGCCGATCGCCCCACGCCTTGTTGATGCCCTTGGCTTCGATCACCAGCTTGCCGGATTTGTCGGCCTCGGCGGCGGCGAGATTGGCGCTGCCGGTCGGGCCGCGATAATCGCGGCGCGAGGCGCGCAGCTCGTGCAGGCCGGCGAGCCGCTTGACGTTGCGCTTGCGGCGGCCGGAGACGCCGTAGCGCAGCCAGTGCTCCTCGGCGACGATCTTGCGATCGATCTTGTGCTGATCGCGCTCCTCTTCGGCGAGGATGTCGTCGCGCCAGGCTTCGAATTGCGAGAAGCCGCGGTCGATCTGGCGGATCACGCCGCGATCGAGCCAGGCTGTAGCGCGCGACAGGTTGGCGAGGAAGCGGCGGTCGTGGCTGATCATCACGATCGCGCCCCTGCGCTGCGCCAGATCGCTTTCGAGCCACTCGATCGTCGTCAGGTCGAGATGGTTGGTCGGCTCGTCGATCAGCAGGATATCCGGATCGGGCGCCAGCATCCGCGCCAGCGCGGCGCGGCGCGCTTCGCCGCCGGAGAGATGCGACGGGTCCTCGTCGCCGTGCAGGCCGAGCTGCTCCAGCAGATACGCGGCCTGATAGTGCGCGTCGCCCGGCGCGAGCCCGGCCTCGACATAGGCCAGCGTGGTGGTGAAGCCGTCGAAATCCGGCTCCTGCGGCAGATAGCGGATGGTCGAGCCGGGCTGCACGAAGCGGCTGCCGCGGTCGGGCTCGATCAGGCCGGCGACGATCTTCAGCAGCGTCGACTTGCCGGAGCCGTTGCGGCCGATCAGGCAGAGCCGGTCGCCCGCCGAGACGCTGAGTTCGACGCCGTCGAACAGCGGCGCGCCGCCGAAGGTCAGCGCGATGTCTTTGAGTTGGATCAGCGGCGGGGCCATTCGTGGTCCATCAGGTCTGTGGTTGCGCCGGCGGCGAGGGGTGGCGGCGGGCGATCCGGCGGATCGTGGTGTCGAGCGCTGCGAGAAACGCCGAGCGGTCGCGCGGGGTGAAGCCGCGGGGGCCGCCGGTGATCTCGCCGGACGAGCGCAGATCCGTCATCAGATTGCGCACTGCCAGCGCCATCCCGATCGACGCCTCGGAAAACGGCTTGCCGTTCGGCGCCAGCACCTCGGCGCCGGCCTTGACGCAGCGGCTCGCCAGCGGAACGTCGGCGGTGACCACGATATCGCCCGGCTGGACCCGTTCCGCAATCCAGTCGTCGGCGGCGTCCATGCCGGAACCCGCCGCGATCCGCTCGATCAGCGGATGCGCCGGCACGCGGATGAAACTGCCCGCGACGACGCTGACCGGCAGGCCGTGGCGCTCCGCGACCTTGTAGATCTCGTCCTTCACCGGGCAGGCGTCGGCGTCGACATAGATGCGGGTGGGCGCGGCTTCGGTCATTCGCTCTCGGTCGGGGGCTGGCGCGGCGCTTTACGGCCGCTGCGGCGCTGGCGTAGCATCGCCGGACACGATCGCCAACAAGATCGAACAAACCGGGAGAAACCATGGCCGCTCCGCTCGAGCCCTGGCGCGTCAGCGCCTTCAACACCGCAAAGCTCTCCGAAAACAAGATGCACGACGACAATGTGGCGCAGCGGTTCGGCTTTTCCGGCGGTCTGGTGCCCGGCGTCGAGGTGATGGCCTATATGATGCACCTGCCGGTGGTGCGCTGGGGGCGGGAATTCCTTGAGCGCGGGCTGATCGAGGCGCGGTTCGTCAAGCCGGTCTATGACGGTGAGACTGCCACGGTGTCGGGCCATGACGAGGACGGCGCGCTGGCGATCGAGGTCGAAAGCCGCGGCGCGCTGTGCGCGACGGGCGCGGCGGCGCTGCCGGAGCGGGCGCCGGTGGTCGATCTCCGCGACTATGCCGAGACCGCGCCGGCCGCGGTCCGGCCTCCGATCGGTCCCGGAGCGTTCGCGCCGGGGCTGTGGCTCGGCACTGCGCCGGTGACCTGGGGCGGTGCGAAGCTGCGCGAATATCTCGCCGAGATCCGCGAGACCGAGCCGATCTATCTCGCGAACAATCTGGTGCATCCCGGCACGCTGCAGCGCATCATGAATCGGGTGCTGGTCGACAATGTCGTGCTCGGTCCGTGGATTCACGTCGGCTCGAAGATGCAGTTGCTCGCGGCGGCGAGCGGCGACGACACGCTGACGGCGCGCGCCAAGGTGGTCGCCAACTACGACAAGAAGGGCCACCGCTTCGCCGAGTTCGACGCGCTGATCGTCGCCAACGGCACGACGCCGATCGCGCATTGCCATCACATCGCGATCGTTCAGCCGCGCGAATTGGCGGCGGCGTAGTCGAGCCAATTCCGTCGCACGGACGCTGGTGATCCAGGCTGCGACGTTCTGACCTCGCGCGTCTCGCGCGCGGGCTGCGAGAATGAGCATCGGAACGTCTCGGGCAGACAGGAGGGCGGGCACACACCACATATGCGCGGGCCGGCGACAAGGCCGAACCAACAAAATCAAAAAACACTCCGGAGGAAACATGCACTTCATTCAACGTGCGGCAGCGGCACTGACGCTCACCGCTCCGCTGCTGCTCGGCGCTTCAGCGTTCGCGCAGCAACAAGGCCCGCTGAAGATCGGCCTGCTCGGCGACTTCCAGTCGGTGTATTCCGACATCGGCGGCGCCGGCAATGTCGAGGCCGCCAAGATGGCGATTGCCGAGATGGGCGGCACGATGTTCGGCCAGCCGATCGAATTCATCTCGGCCGACGTCCAGAACAAGCCGGATATCGCCGCGTCGCTGGCGCGCAAATGGTACGAGAACGAAGGCGTCGACATGATCGTCGACCTGCCGACCTCGGCCACCGCGCTCGCCGCGATGGAGATGTCGAAGCGGTTCGAGAAGATCATGATCGTCACGGATGCCGCGTCGTCCGACATCACCGGCAAGTCGTGCTCGCCCTACACCGCGCACTGGACCTATGATACTTATTCGAATGCGCACACGGTGGGTTCGGCGATCGTCAAGAACGGCGGCGACACCTGGTTCTTCATCACCGCGGACTATCTGTTCGGCCATTCGATCGAGCGCGACACCGGCGAGGTGGTCAAGGCGGCCGGCGGCAAGATCGTCGGCAGCGCACGACACCCCTTGAACAACGCCGATTTCTCGTCGTTCCTGCTGCAGGCGCAATCGTCCAAGGCCAAGATCATCGGCATGGCCAATGGCGGCGGCGACACCATCAACACCATCAAGCAGGCGTCCGAATTCGGCATCGTCGCCGGCGGCCAGAAACTCGCCGGCATCGTGATGTTCATCTCCGACATCCACAGCCTCGGGCTGAAGATGGCGAACGGGCTGATCATCACCGAGGCGTATTACTGGGACCTCAACGACCGCACCCGCGAATTCGGCAAGAAGTTCTACGACAAGATGAAGCGGATGCCGACAATGAACCAGGCCGCGACCTACAGCGCGACGCTGCATTATCTGAAAGCGGTGAAGGCGGCCGGCACCAGGGACACCAAGGCGGTGCTGGCGAAGATGCGCGAAATGCCGGTGCGCGACGCCTTCACCAACAACGGCTTCCTGCGCGAGGACGGCCGCATGGTGCACTCGATGTTCCTGTTCGAGGTGAAGAAGCCGGAGGAGTCGAAAGCGCCGTGGGACTACTACAAGCTGCTCGCCGAAGTCCCCGGCGATCAGGCGTTCCGCCCGCTGAAGGACGGCGGCTGTCCGCTGGTCAAGACGCAGTAAGGGGACGCGCAGTTGTGACCCAGCGCTGAACTACACAACCATCGTCATCGCCGGGCTTGCCCCGGCGATCCATCTTGTTCGCAAGAAGTCATTTTCGCGCGCTACGCGCGCGATGGATCCGCGGGTCAAGCCCGCGGATGACATCGTGCGTGGGGAGGCGCTGTGCTCTCACTCACTCCGCAATGAACCGCAGCGTGCCGGCGCGGCGGGTGGGCTGGCCGGTGTCGTTGGTGTGATTGACGCCGTCCATCACCGGCACCTCGGCGAAATCGAACGGGCTGACGCCGTCGAGGCAGGCGACGTTGACGGCGTAGAGGTTCGTATTCGATCGGCGCTGGTGATGGGTGTAGATGCCGCAGCGCGAGCAGAAGAAATGCTGCGCCGTGCCCGTGTGGAAGCGATAGGTCGTCAGCGCGTCCTCGCCCTGCAGGATCCGGATGCCGCCGGCCTCCGCCATGGCGACGACGGCGCCGCGCATCCGGCAGTAGGAGCAGGTGCAGCGGCGGATCGACTCGAAGCCGTCGCTGAGTGTCACTTCGAAGCGCACCGCGCCGCAATGGCATTGGCCTGTGCGAACCTCAGGGGTGCTTGCCATGTCGTGTCTCGTCCGTTGAGCTCACCCTGCCGTGCGATCCTAGGCGGCGGATGATGACGCCCGGGCGACTTCCGCATCCCGGATCGCGCGCCAGACTTTTTCCGAAGTCAGCGGCATGTCGAGCGTCGTGACGCCGACGTCCTTCAATGCGTCGAGCACGGCGTTGACGACGCTCGCCAGCGAGCCGGCGCAGCCGGCTTCGCCGCATCCCTTGGTGCCGAGCGGATTCGATTTGGTCGGCACCGGGTGGTCGCCGACCAGCATCGGCGGAATGTCCTCGGCGCGCGGCAGCGCGTAGTCCTGCAGCGAGCCGGTGATCGGCTGGCCGTCGCCGTCATAGGACATCTTCTCCATCAGCGCCTGGCCGATGCCCTGCGCGACGCCCCCGTGCAACTGGCCTTCGACGATCATCGGATTGATGACCACGCCGAAATCATTGACCGCGGTGTAGCGCACCACGCGGGTGACGCCGGTGTCGGGATCGATCTCGACCTCGGCGACGTGGCAGCCGTTCGGGAAGGCCGACGGCACGCCCTGCGACGTGTGGTCGACGTCGAGCGACGACGGCACGTCCTCCGGCAATTTGCCTTCGCGCAGCCGTTGCGCCAGCTCCATGATGCCGATGCTGCGGTCGGTGCCGGCGACGGTGAAGCGGCCGGCTTTGAATTCGATGTCGGCTTCGGCGGTTTCGAGGATGTGCGACGCCGCGGCCTTGCCCTTGGCGATCACCTGCTGCGCGGCCTCGACGATCGCCTGGCCGCTGGCGGTGATCGAGCGCGAGCCGCCGGTGCCGTTGCCGCTGTGGACCACGTCGCTGTCGCCCTGTTCGAGCCGGACGCTGTCGAACGGCACGCCGAGCTGCGCGCACAGCACCTGTGCGAACGGCGTGGCGTGGCCCTGGCCGTAGTCGAGCGTGCCGGTGATCAGCCGCACCGTGCCGTCGGCCTCGAACACGATCTTGCCGAGCTCGGCGCTCGGCGGCGCGGTGACTTCGAGATAGGAGCCGACCGCGATGCCGCGCAGCCTGCCGGACTTGCGGCTCTCCCGCTTGCGCTTGCTGAAGCCGGCATAGTCCGACAGCTCCAGCGCCTGCGCGAACACGCCGCCGAAATCGCCGCTGTCATAGGTCACGCCGGAGCAGGCGGTGAACGGCAGCTGCGCCGGCTTGATGAAATTGCGCTTGCGCAAGGCGAGCCGGTCGATGCCGATCTCGTCGGCGGCGCGGTCGATCAGCCGCTCCAGGAAGTAGTTCGCCTCGGGCCGGCCGGCGCCGCGATAGGCGCCCATCAGCGTGACGTTGGTGACGACGCATTTGATGTCGACGGCGAGCAGCGGGGTGCGATACACGCTGCCAATGTTCTTGCCGGTGTTGAGCGACAGTGGCAGCGGCGCCACCCCGGTGATGTAGGCGCCGAGATTGCCGGTGCCGCGGAGACGGATGGCGAGAAAACGGCCCTCGGCATCGAGCGCGAGTTCGGCGCGGATCTGCTGGCCGCGGCCGTGGCTGTCGGAGAGGAACGCGGAGGAGCGTTCGTCGGTCCACTTCACCGGCCGGCCGAGCGCCTTCGCCGCGTGCAGGATGCAGATGTATTCGGGATAGGCGATGTTCTTCATCCCGAACGAGCCGCCGACCTGGCCGGTCAGCACGCGGACCTTGTCGTTCGGCACGCCGAGCAGCTTGGCCAGCGTGTTGCGGTTGCCGGACACGCCCTGGGTCGGGAGCTGGATGGTGTAGCGCTCCGTCTCGGCGTCATAAGAGGCGAGGCCGACACGCGGCTCCATCGGCACCGCGGCGACGCGGGTGTTCTCGATGTCGAGGGTAGTGACATGCGCGGCCGAGGCGAAGGCGCTGTCGACCGCATCGGTATCGCCGAAGTGATAATCGAGCGCGACATTGTTCGGGATGTGGTCGTAGAGCTGCGGCGCGCCGGGCTTGATCGCGTCCTCGGCATCGGTGACGGCATCCAGCGGCTCGATATCGAGCTCGACAGCTTCGGCGGCATCGCGCGCCTGTGACAGGGTGTCGGCGACCACGCAGGCGACCGGGTCGCCGACGAAGCGAACCTTGTCGGTTGCGAGCGGCAGGCGATTGGTCTGCAACAGCGGCGAGCCGTCTCGGTTCTTGATCGGCAGGCCGCAGGTGAAGGGTGCATAATTGGCGTCGGCGAGGTCGGCGCCAGTGTAAACGCCGCGCACGCCGGGCATCCCGCGCGCCGCCTCGGTTCCGACGCCGCGGATCACGCCATGGGCATGCGGGCTGCGCACCATCACCGCGGTAAGCTGGCCGGGCAGGTTGCAATCGTCGGTATAGCGGCCTTTGCCGCGCAGCAGGGTGTCGTCCTCCTTGCGCCGCACCGGCTGGCCGACACCGAATTTTTGCAGCGCGATGGCGGTGTCGGACGGTGCGTTCGAAAGGCGGTCCTGCATGAGGTTCGTTCCAGCGGTGGGATGACGTCAAAAAAGCCGCGTCTTCGCAGCCGTTTCCGTGTAAAGATGACGATCTTCAGATAATGCAGTGCTGGCGGCGCGACAACGCACGATCCGGAATGCGGGCCGTGCGGGTGGGTTGCGCCGTGGCGATGCGCTGCTAAACTTTCCGTGAATATGATCTCGACGTCGGCCGGACGGCCACGAAAGACCGAATTGATGGATGAGCAGACGCGGCTTCGCGGCGGCCTGGTGGCCGGCGGAGACACGCAGTACGGGAATGTCGCGCTTGCCGAGGACGAGCACCGATCGATGGCGCCGCATGGCGGCGTCTATGCTGCGCTCGACCTCGGCACCAACAATTGCCGGCTGCTGATCGCGCGGCCGACCGGCGACGGCTTTCGCGTGGTCGATTCGTTCTCGCGGATCATCCGGCTCGGGGAGGGCGTGTCCACGACCGGGCGGATCAGCGACGCCGCGATCGCACGGGCGGTTTCGGCGCTGTCGATCTGCCGCGACAAGATCAAGCAGCGCAAAGCCAAACGGCTGCGGCTGATCGCGACCGAGGCCTGCCGCGCCGCATCCAACGCCGACGATTTCTGCGACCAGGTCGCCCGGGCCACCGGCATCCATCTCGAGATCATCGATCGCGAGACCGAGGCGCGGCTGGCCGCGATCGGCTGCTCGCCGCTGGTCGATACCGCCGGGCGCGGCGCGATCCTGTTCGATATCGGCGGCGGCTCCAGCGAACTGGTGCGGCTGGCGCGCGACCCGGCGCGGCCGGAGCTGCCACCGCGGATCCGGGCCTGGATGTCGATTCCGCTCGGCGTGGTGACGCTGGCCGAGCAATTCGGCGGCAAGGTCGTGACCGTGGACAGCTATGCGGCGATGGTCGACGAGGTCGCAAAGCACGTCGCGCCGTTCGCGGCCGCGCATGGCGGCGACCTCGGCGGCCTGCATCTGCTCGGCACCTCCGGCACGGTGACGACGCTTGCGGGGCTGTATCTCGACCTGATCCGCTACGATCGCCGCCGCGTCGACGGCATCTGGATGAGCGACGGGGAACTGACCGCGACGATCGACCGGCTGCGCAGCATGAGCTATCACGACCGCGCCCAGAACCATTGCATCGGCGCCGAGCGCGCCGACCTGGTGCTGGCCGGATGCGCGATCCTCGACGCGGTGCGCGCGGCGTTCCCGCTGCCGCGGCTGCGGGTGGCCGATCGCGGCCTGCGCGAGGGCATGCTGGTCGAAATGATGCGCGAAGACGGCGTGCCAGGAATCGCCTGAGGAATCGCCTGACCAGGTTCCACGCTGGTTTTTCCGCGCTCATCTGCTAAGCAACGCGCCACCACCACCAATTTTCAAGCAGGGCCATGGCCAAAGACACCACCGGGCGGATGCGCGTCACCGTCAAGAGCGGCGGCCGGATGAAGCTGTCGTCGAAGCTGTGGCTCGATCGTCAGCTCAACGATCCCTATGTCGCGCAGGCCAAGCGCGACGGCTATCGCTCGCGCGCGGCCTATAAGCTGACCGAAATCGACGACAAGTATCATTTCCTCAAATCCGGCCAGGCGGTGGTCGATCTCGGCGCCGCGCCCGGCGGCTGGAGCCAGGTCGCGGCGAAGCGGATCGGATCGGCGGACGGCCGCGGCAAGGTGATCGCGATCGACCTGCTGGAGATGGGCGAAATCCCCGGCGTCACCTTCGCGCAGCTCGACTTTCTCGACAATGCCGCGCCGGACAAATTGCGCGAGATGCTCGGCGGCGACGGCGCCGACGTGGTGATGAGCGACATGGCGGGCAACACCACCGGGCATCGCAAGACCGATCAGCTCCGCATCGTCGGGCTGGTCGAGAGCGCCGCACAGTTCGCCAGTGAAGTGCTGAAGCCCGGCGGCATCTTCGTCGCCAAGGTGTTTCAGAGCGGCGCCGACGCCACGCTGATGAATCAGCTCAAGCGCGACTTCGCCACCGTGAAGCACGTCAAGCCCGCCGCGAGCCGCAAGGATTCCTCGGAGCG
This sequence comes from Rhodopseudomonas sp. NSM, assembly GCF_052445935.1. Classification (NCBI taxonomy): domain Bacteria; kingdom Pseudomonadati; phylum Pseudomonadota; class Alphaproteobacteria; order Hyphomicrobiales; family Nitrobacteraceae; genus Rhodopseudomonas; species Rhodopseudomonas sp. NSM. The sequence goes on from NZ_JBQTCH010000003.1 coordinate 723,765, forward strand.
CTATGTGCTGGCGATGGGATTCCGCGGCACGCCGCCGGCCCCGCAGGAATAATAACTGCCGGTTCGGCGCTGGCAGCGACCGCATGGCGCAAGCGCGGCGCCGCGGTCACAGCCGCTGATCACGCGCGGTCTGGGTTTCTTCGGTCGCCGTTTTGTCTGCAGCGCCGGCGGCGCCCTTCCGGCTCGAGATCTCGATCGCCTTCCGGCCCGAGATCTCGCTGCCGGCATCGTCCGGCATCCGCCAGAAGAAGAACGCCGAGAGCGCCGACAGCACCGCGACCACGACGAAGGCCGGCGCGAAATCGTCGGCGCTGAGCGTCGTGGTGCCGTGCCACGCCATCGTCGACTCGACCGCAAACGCGCCGATCGCGACGCCGGCCGAGATCGCGAGCTGCTGGCCGACGCTGACCAGCGTGGTGGCGCGGCTCATCTGCGCGGTCTCCACCTCGGCATAGGCGACGGTGTTGATCGCGGTGAATTGCAGCGAGCGGAAGAAGCCGCCGACCAGCAGGATGATCATGATCAGCAGCAGCGGCGTCGCTGGCGTGAACAGCGCGCAGGCGGCGAGAAACACCGAGCTGACCAGCGCGTTGATCGTCATGATCCTGCGGAAGCCGAAGGTGCGGATGATCCTTGCTGCGAGCGGCTTCATCCCCATCGCGCCGGCCGAGGAGGCGAAGGTGACGAGGCCGGAGTGAAACGGCGACAGCCCGAAGCCGATCTGCATCAGCAGCGGCAGCAGGAACGGCAGCGCGCCGATGCCGAGCCTGAACAGGAAGCCGCCGGTCATGCTGGCGCGCAGCGTCGTCAGCCGCAGCAGCGAGAAGTCCAGCACCGGCGAGGCGGTGCGGCGAGCGTGCAGCACATACAGCGTCATCGAGATCGTGCCGATCGTGATCAGCGCGACCACCACTTGCCAGGGCAGCAGACCGAGCCCCGCCACCGACAGGCCGAAGGCGACACCGGCGAGCCCGATCCCGGCCAGCACCAGGCCGTAAAGGTCGAACCGCTCCGGGTTCTCGCTGCGGATCGGATCGATGTAGCGCTGCGCGAAGAAGATCCCGGCGAACCCGATCGGAATGTTGATCAGGAAGATCCAGTGCCAGGAGAAATAGGTGGTGATGAAGCCGCCGAGCGGTGGGCCGATCACCGGCCCGATCAGCGCCGGCACCGTCATCCACGCCATTGCGCCGACCAGCGCGCTCTTGTCGATCGAGCGCAGCAGCACCAGCCGCCCGACCGGCGTCATCATCGCGCCGCCGAGGCCCTGCAGGATGCGTGCGGCGACGAAATCGGTGATGGATTGCGATAGCGCGCAGCCGATCGAGCCGACCATGAACACCGCGATCGCCGCCGAAAACACGGTGCGCGCACCGAACCGGTCGGCGGTCCAGCCGGAGGCCGGAATGAACACCGCGAGCGACAGCAGATAGGACGTGATCGCCAGCTTCAGCGTCAGCGGCGAGGTGCCGATATCGGCCGCGATCGCCGGCAGCGAGGTGGCGATCACGGTGGCGTCCATGTTCTCCATGAACAGCGCGGCGGCCACGATCAGCGGGATCAGTCGTTCTTTGTTCATGCAGAGTTTCGGCGGGGAAGGGAGCCCGCCTGTAGCATCGCGTCGCAGCGCCCGCCATTGCGGACGGCGCAGAGGCACCTAAATCTTGCGTGACCGGCGCGCTCATTGCCGGAGCCCGTATGGGGGAGTTCCGCCGATGATCTACCTGCTCGCCGCCTTCCTGCCGCCGCTCGGCCTGCTGCTGAACGGCCAGCCGCTGTCGGCGGTGTTCAATCTGGCGCTGCTGGTGGTGTGCGTGATCCTCGGTCTGATCTTCAGCCCGCTGTGGCTGCTGCCGTCGCTGCACGCGCTGATCGCGGTGCGGATGCGGCAGGAGAAGCGGATGCACCGCGAAGTGGTCGAGGCGATCCGCCAGCACGGCCCGCCGCCGGCCTATCGGCGCTGACTTTGTGCCCCCCGCGGTCCATTCATGGCGGGGGAGCACAAAAGCCGTGGTTCGAGGGGCAGGGGCCCCTTTGATTCGTCATATCCCCGTGCTATCGACCACCGCCAACCCTCCCGACGGGCTCGATTCGACGGCGCTGCCACTGCGGCGCCGAACGCGGCTCCCGTCTCCCGAGCTTGAACGCGGCGCAACCTGCCGCTGAACGGAGTTGGCAATGGCGTCATTGAACGGATCACGGCAGTTTCAGGAAGCATACACGTTCGACGACGTGTTGCTGAAGCCCGGCCCGTCGGACGTGCTGCCGTCCGACGTCGACATCCGCTCCCGGATCACCCGCGCGATCTCGCTCAACATCCCGATCATCGCCTCGGCCATGGATACCGTCACCGAGGCGCGGATGGCGATCGCGATGGCCCAGGCGGGCGGCATCGGCGTGATCCATCGGAATTTCGATCCCGAAGGCCAGGCGGCGCAGGTCCGCCAGGTCAAGAAGTTCGAATCCGGCATGGTGGTCAATCCGCTGACCATCGCCCCCGAAGCGAAACTCGCCGACGCGCTGGCGTTGATGAACCAGCACGGCTTTTCCGGCATTCCGGTGGTGACCGGCGCCGAGGGTCGCAGCCCGGGCAAGCTGGTCGGCATCCTGACCAATCGCGACGTCCGTTTCGCCACCGATCCGTCGCAGCAGGTGTCGGAGCTGATGACTCACGAGAATCTCGTGACGGTGCGCGAGGGTGTCAGCCAGGACGAGGCCAAGAAACTGCTGCATCAGCACCGCATCGAAAAACTGCTGGTGGTCGACGATCAGTACCGCTGCGTCGGCCTGATCACCGTCAAGGACATGGAAAAGGCGGTCGCGCATCCGCTCGCGTCGAAGGACGCGCAGGGCCGGCTGCGGGTCGCCGCCGCGACCACGGTCGGCGAGGGCGGCTTCGAGCGCACCGAGCGGCTGATCGAGGCCGGCGTCGACCTCGTCGTTGTCGACACCGCGCACGGCCATTCGGCGCGCGTGCTGGAAGCGGTCACCAGGATCAAGCGGATCTCCAATGCGGTGCAGGTGATCGCCGGCAATATCGCGACGCGCGACGGCGCGCAGGCGCTGATCGATTCCGGCGCCGACGCCGTCAAGGTCGGGATCGGGCCGGGGTCGATCTGCACCACCCGGATGGTCGCCGGCGTCGGCGTGCCGCAGCTCACCGCGATCATGGACGCGGTCGAGGCGGCGAAGAAGGCCGACATCCCGGTGATCGCCGATGGCGGCATCAAGTACTCGGGCGATCTCGCCAAGGCGCTCGCGGCCGGCGCCGATATCGCGATGGTCGGCTCGCTGCTCGCCGGCACCGACGAGACTCCCGGCGAAGTGTTCCTGTGGCAGGGGCGCTCCTACAAGGCCTATCGCGGCATGGGCTCGGTCGGCGCGATGGCGCGCGGCTCGGCCGACCGCTACTTCCAGCAGGACATCAAGGACACGCTGAAGCTGGTGCCGGAAGGCATCGAGGGCCAGGTGCCGTACAAGGGCCCGGTCGGCAACGTGATGCATCAGCTCGCCGGCGGCCTGCGCGCCGCGATGGGCTATGTCGGCGCTCGCACGATCGCCGAATTCCACGACAAGGCCGAATTCGTCCGCATCACCGGCGCCGGCCTGCGCGAAAGCCACGTCCACGACGTCACCATCACCCGCGAGAGCCCGAACTATCCGGGCGGGGTGTGAGGTGCGGGCCCATATCGTTTTGGCGCATCCGGAGCCGGCTTCGTACAACGCTCATCTTGCCGCGATCGCACGGCGGGTGCTCGCCGAGCAGGGATGGACAGTCACTGTCTCTGATCTTTACGCGATGGGATTCGATCCATGCGAGGGGGCGAGGCACTTTGCGCACCCGAACGATCCCAGCCGGTTCGACGCGCAAAGCGAGCAGCGGCACGCCTCCGCGAACCACACGTTGCCGGATCATGTCGCGGAAGAGATCGCCAGGCTCGATCAGTCCGATCTTGTAATTCTGCAGTATCCGATGTGGTGGCATTTGCCTCCGGCGATTCTGAAGGGCTGGTTCGACCGGGTATTCGCCTATGGCGAGATCTACACAAGCCGAATGCGGTTCGAGAACGGCCGCTTCAAAGGCAAGCGGGCGATGCTGTCGGTCACGGTCGGCACCAGCGAGGCGACCTACGCCTACAATGGCCGTAGTGGAGACATCGACCTGATGCTGTGGCCGGTCAATTTCAACTTGGCCTATGTCGGGTTCGACGTTGTCAAGCCGTTCGTAGCTTATGGGGTGGAAAGCGGGATTCGCTATTCCGATGTGGAAGCCATCGAGGCGCGGCTGCAGGACATCGTCGTGGATTGGAGCCGAGTCCTGGAGACGATCGCCGAACGCCCCAACGTGCCGTTCAATCGCATGGCGGAGTGGGGCGAGGATGGACGGATCATTTCGACAGCTCCGAGTTATTCGCCGTTCATGCGCCACCAGCCCTAGCGGAACGCAGAACTACGCTCCCCACGTTAGCCGGTTTGTTGCGTAATCTTCTCCGCTGTTGGCGAAATGGATGCAGTCGCATACAGTCCAGCCTCCAATTTCGCTCTCTCAAGAAGCCTCAAAAAAGGAAACAGCATGTCCAAGGGTCAGCGTATCGTTCTCGCCTCGCGTCCGACGGGGGAGCCGACGGCGGCGAATTTCCGTCTCGAGGATTATGAGGTGCCGACGCCGGGCGAGGGGCAGGTGCTGCTGCGCACGATCTGGCTGTCGCTCGATCCCTATATGCGCGGCCGCATGAGCGACGGGCCGTCCTACGCGCAGCCGGTGCCGGTCGGCGGCGTGATGGAAGGCGGCACTGTGTGCGACGTGCTCGACAGCAAGAGCCCGGGCTTCGCCAAGGGCGACATCGTGCTGGCGCATAGCGGCTGGGCGACCCACGCCGTCGCCGACGCCAAGCCGCTGCGCAAGATCGATCCGTCGCTCGGCCCGATCTCGACCGCGGTCGGCGTGCTCGGCATGCCCGGCATGACCGCCTATACGGGCCTCCTGGACATCGGCCAGCCGAAGGCAGGCGAGACCGTCGTGGTCGCCGCGGCGTCGGGCGCTGTCGGCTCCGCGGTCGGGCAGATCGCCAAGATCAAGGGCGCCCGCGCGGTCGGCATCGCCGGCGGCAAGGCGAAGTGCGACTACGTCAAGAGCGAGCTCGGCTTCGACGATTGCCTCGACCATCGCGATCCGGACCTCGCCGCCAAGCTCAAGGCGGCGTGCCCGAACGGCATCGACGTGTACTTCGAGAATGTCGGCGGCGAGGTGTTCGAGGCGGTGTTTCCGCTGCTCAACGCTTTCGCCCGGATGCCGGTGTGTGGACTGATCGCGCAATACAACGCGTTCGAGGCGCCGCCGACGCCGAAATGGGCCACCGCCTTGATGCGCCACGTGCTGACCAAGCGTCTCACCATCCGCGGCTTCATCGTCAGCGATTTCGCCGGACGCCGACAGGAGTTCCTGCGCGACATGTCGGAGTGGGTGCGCGACGGCAAGGTGAAGTACAAGGAGTTCGTCACCGAAGGCGTCGAGAGCGCGCCGGAGGCGTTCATCGGCCTGCTGAAGGGCGCCAATTTCGGCAAGCAGCTGGTCCGCGTCGGTCCCGACAAGGCCTGAAAATAAACGCGGGCCTCGGCTGCTGCCGGGGTCCGCCCCCTTTCGTCAACAGGAGATCACGATGTCGGTCCAGATGGTGCTGCTGCCGGTGTTCGTGCTGATCGGCCTGACTTTCGCGCTGCTGCTGGGAACGTTCTGGGAGCGCCGGCGCGCGCTGGTGTCGCGCGAGACCAAGATCCGCGACATCGCGCTCGGGCAGCCGAACTGGCCGGAGCGCGCCACCAAGGTCGGCAACTGCTTCAGAAACCAGTTCGAGCTGCCGTTGTTGTTCTATGCGCTGATCGCGATCGGGCTGCCGCTGCGCCGTATCGATCTGGTGCTTGTGCTGTTGTCCTGGGTGTTCGTGGTGACGCGGTTCGCCCATGCTGGTATTTTCGTCAGTTCCAACGATCTCGGGCAACGATCCACCGCATGGTTCGCCGGCGCGCTGGTGCTGCTGGCGATGTGGGTCTATTTCGCGCTGCGCATGCTGCTGCTGATCTGATATCGCTCCCGCGCGTTCCCGAAGATTGAAAGACTGAAATGACCCCCGCCGCACGGCTGTCCGCAGCCATCGACCTGATCGCCACCATCGACGGCCAGCGGATTCCCGCCGCCAAGGCCCTCAAGGAGTGGGGCACGGCGCATCGCTATGCCGGCTCCGGCGACCGCGCGGCGATCGCCGGCGTGGTCTGGGACGTGCTGCGCCGCCGCGCCTCCAGTGCCTTCCTGATGGACGACGACAGCCCGCGGGCGCGCGTGCTCGGCATGCTCAAGCTCGAGCGCGGCCTGACGACGGAGGCGATCGCGGCGCTGTGCGACGGCGGCCGGTTCGCGCCGGAGCCTTTGACCGACGCCGAGCACGCCGCCTTGTCCGGGCGCACGCTCGCCGCCGCTCCGCCGCATATCGCCGGAGATTATCCGGAATGGCTCGACGGCGCCTTGGCCGAGGTGTTCGGCGAGGAGCGGGTTGCAGAAGCGACCGCGATGGCCAGCCGGGCGCCGCTCGACCTGCGCGTCAACACGCTGAAGGCGAAGCGCGAGAAGGTGCTGGCGTCGCTGAAGCATCTCGGCGCGTCCGAGACCCCGTGGTCGCCGATCGGCCTGCGGATCGAACTCGGCGCCGACGCCCGCAATCCGGGCGTGCAGGCCGAGCAGGATTTCATCAAGGGCGCCATTGAGGTGCAGGACGAGGGCTCGCAGCTCGCGACGCTGCTGTCGGCCGCAAAGCCCGGCGAGCAGGTGATCGACCTTTGCGCCGGCGCCGGCGGCAAGACGCTGGCGCTGGCCGCAATGATGCAGGGCAAGGGCCGGCTGATCGCCACCGATTCCGACAAGCGCCAGCTCGCGCCGATCCACGAGCGGCTGTCGCGCGCCGGCGTGCACAATTGCGATATCCGCCCGCCCAAGGGGCCGGCCGATACCCTGTCCGACATCCACGCCTCCGCCGATCTGGTGCTGGTCGATGCGCCGTGCACCGGCACCGGCACCTGGCGCCGCAACCCCGACGCGAAATGGCGGATGCGCCCGGGCGCGCTGGAAATCCGGCTGAAGGATCAGGCCGAGGTGCTGGCCCGCGCCGCCGCGCTGGTGAAGCCGGGCGGGCGGATCGCCTATGTCACCTGCTCGGTGCTGCCGGCGGAGAACGGTGGCCAGATCAGGGCGTTCACGGCCGCGCACCCGGAATTCGCCGTCATCCCGCCGGCCGAGGTCGCCGCCGCGCTGTGGGACAAGGCCGAGGACTTTCTGGCCGCCACAAGAACCTCGCCCGAGGGCCTGCTGATGACCCCGCGCAAGACCGGGACGGACGGGTTTTTCGTGTCGGTGCTGCGCAAGGCTGCGGCTTGAACGAGCCGTCACCCTGAGGTGCGAGCGCCGGGCGCTTTGCGCGCGGCGGGAGCCTCGAAGGGCGACGGCGTCGCGGGCACAGAGGTCGCAGAACAGCATCCTTCGAGGCTCGCCGAAGACGGCGAGCGCCTCAGAGTGCGACTCAAAAATGAGAGCAACAATATCAGGCGCTTAAGTTCGTCTTTGCGAGGAGCGAAGCGACGAAGCAATCCAGACTCTTGAGCTTGGCGCACTGGATTGCTTCGCTTCGCTCGCAATGACGGAGATAGGGCGTTGATTTGGCCGCCTGCATTTCCGGTCAGACACTCAGGATTACGGCGGGGTGCGGGGGTGGCACTGGACGTCGGCTGCGCCAGCCCCGTTTTTCCCCGTTGCGAGGCGGGCCGGGGTCGCGTATTTGCTGCCCATGACAGCCCCCAGCACATCCTCCGCTTCGTCCGTCGTCCCCTCCGGTGCCGACACCTCGCCGCATGTCGCCGCGATCCACGAGAAGATCCTGATCGTCGATTTCGGCTCGCAGGTGACGCAGTTGATCGCCCGCCGCGTCCGCGAGGAGGGCGTCTATTCCGAGATCGTGCCGTTCCAGAAGGCCGAGGCCGCCTTCGCCGAGATGAAACCGAAGGCCGTGATCCTGTCCGGCGGCCCGGCCTCGGTGCTCGACGACAACGCGCCCAGCGCGCCGATGGCGATCCTCGAGGCCGGCGTGCCGGTGCTCGGCATCTGCTACGGCGAGCAGACCATGGCGCAGCAGCTCGGCGGCACCGTCGAGGCCGGCCATCACCGCGAGTTCGGCCGCGCCCAGATCGAGATCACCGACGATTGCGCGCTGTTCGACGGCGTCTGGCAAAAGGGCTGTCAGTACGACGTCTGGATGAGCCATGGCGACCGCGTCACCAAGCTGCCCGAGGGCTTCCGCGGCGTCGCCAAGGCGCCGGGCTCGCCGATCTCGGTGATCGCCGACGACAAGCGCAAATTCTACGCGATGCAGTTCCACCCCGAGGTGGTGCACACGCCGGACGGCGCGAAAATCCTACGCAATTTCGTCCGCAAGGTCGCGGGGCTGACCGGAGACTGGACGATGCGCGCCTTCCGTGAGGAGGCGATCGACAAGATCCGCGCCCAGGTCGGCACCGGCAAGGTGATCTGCGGCCTGTCCGGCGGTGTCGACAGCGCCGTGGCGGCGGTACTGATCCACGAGGCGATCGGCGATCAGCTCACCTGCGTGTTCGTCGACCACGGCATGCTGCGCAAGGACGAGGCCAAGACCGTCGTCGATCTGTTCCGCCACCACTACAACATCCCGCTGGTGCATGTGGACGCGTCCGAGACTTTCCTCGGCGCGCTCGCCGGCGTTACCGATCCGGAGCAGAAGCGCAAGATCATCGGCAAGCTGTTCATCGACGTGTTCGACGCCGAGGCCAAGGTCGTCGGCGGCGCGGATTTCCTGGCGCAGGGCACGCTGTATCCCGACGTGATCGAAAGCGTGTCGTTCACCGGCGGCCCGTCGGTGACGATCAAGTCGCACCACAATGTCGGCGGTCTGCCCGAACGCATGAACATGAAACTGGTCGAGCCCTTGCGCGAATTGTTCAAGGACGAGGTGAGGGCGCTCGGCCGCGAGCTCGGCCTGCCCGACGTGTTCGTCGGCCGCCATCCGTTCCCGGGCCCCGGCCTCGCGATCCGCTGTCCGGGCGAGATCACGGCCGAGAAGCTCGAGATCCTGCGCAACGCCGACGCGGTGTATATCGACCAGATCCGCAAGGCCGGCCTCTACGACCAGATCTGGCAGGCCTTCGCCGTGCTGCTGCCGGTCAAGACCGTCGGCGTGATGGGCGACGGCCGCACCTATGAATACGTGGTTGGATTGCGAGCTGTTACTTCAACCGATGGCATGACGGCCGATTTCTATTCCTTCGACATGGCCTTCCTCGGCGCGACGGCGACCCGGATCATCAACGAGGTCAAGGGCGTCAACCGCGTGGTCTACGACGTCACCAGCAAGCCGCCGGGGACGATCGAGTGGGAATGAAGCTGTCTTGTGCTTTTCTAGCGACGAGCTGCAGTCGCTAGGCGACGGTACACTGCGTTTGCAGAAAGTGCAGGATCAACTTCCACAATCTGATCCAACGCATCAGTAAGATCGTGAGGAATAACAGCACCTTCCGACGTTCCGACGGTGAGGTCAAGTAGCGTCAAGAGAGCACGCGCCTTCACTTTGTCATTGATGACCGCGAGCTTCTTCTCTCCGCCTTCATCTCCATAAAGGCCGTAGTTGACCATAGACCAACACTCGAACGGCACAAGAAAGCGGGCGATTGTGTCCACGGCTTCGGCGAATGCCTCGCCTGAAGTCGCCGGAAGATCAGCAAGCGCGCCGCTGACCCCAGGCGTCGCCAGCGAACGTTCCTGCGGCCAAACCTCTCGAAGGAACGGCGAAGCGGCATTTTGGAAGAGACCGTCTCGCGTGCTGCTGAATTGATCCGGCGGGCGCTTCGATGAGAGATCTCGGACAAACACTTGGATCGCATTCGCCGCCGATGCGCGCACTTCATCATCCAGCGTTCGTAGCATCTGCTGAATGCGTTGATTAGGCACTGCAGGGTCGCGGCCCGCGCGGAAAGCGTGAAGGGATTCGATCACGAGACTGAAAACTAGCCGGCGGCGCGTTTCCCGACCCAGTCGGCGATCATTTGCGCGTTCGATCATCGCCGCGCCGATGCTTTCCAGGACTTTGGCGAAGTGCGTGCGCCTTGCGACGGCTCGCCAGAGTGCCAAGGCGTCGCCGTCATCCTTGAGCAACGGCGCGATGAGATGTTCCTGTGCCCAATCGGGATCAGTGTGAAGAAAGTAAGGCAGGTATTCGATCAAACGGTATCGCACAAGCAATCCGCTCCGACCATCGGTCGCGATTAATGTGTCGCGCATCTGGCGCAACCAACTCCCGTCATGAAATGGATTCTGCGGACCTACATGTGTTCGCCAAGCGGCAAAGAAAACGCCTGTAAGCTTACCTGTAGGCGTGTTCAACGCCGCGCTTCCGTCCCGATCATTCTCGTTGTCTTTTTCTTCAGCAATGACCGTCAATTCTTCATCGTTGTTCTCTTCAGGATTGCGGTTCGTTGCCTCTACGGCGATGGGCCAAAGGCGTAGCCAGATCGGCAGTGCCATCGGCAGCTCAATTGCGTGCTTCTCCCAGGTGTTCAGCCAGGCACAAATACCCTCAATCGAAATCGAAAGGGTTGTGTCAGATAGCTGGTTAAACAGGCCAAGAACGCTGCCGGCTGCTCTAACTAAGTTCGCATCCTGCCCAGGTTCGCCATCCTGCTGGGGGGGGCTATGCGCCCAGCCAAAGCGGTTCCAGACCTTCGGGAAGTTGTCTCCACCGTTGTTGGTTGTCTCGAAGTCAGCAAGCACCTTCTCGGGATTGCCCTGCTGGTTGATCCAGTCATTTGCACGTTCCGCCGGGTCATCATCCCAGCCACGACGCCCAGTCCCGAGAGCGGATTCTAGAGCCTTTAGCCGTTCTACGCCCGAAACCGTGTCGAATTTTGCATCCGCTTTCGCTTCACGACGGGAAACGGTCATCCCTCTGGAAAAACCTTCATCAATCGTCATCTTCGCGAGTTCCGCGAATTGCGCCGTCCGTACATCAAGCCAAGTCTTGTCTCGATCCCGTAAGACACCCCCGCCGACTTCGATGCGCCGTAATTCCCGCAAAGACCAAAACAGCCGCGCATTCTTTACGTCCGTGGCATCCACCTTCTTCGGCCAATGACCCCGCGGAGGGCCTTTCTGAATCCTAGCGACGATGGTGTCTCGCGCTTCTGCGTTCATTTCGGGGAATCGGACGGCGCGAAGCTCAGCGATTTCCGGGAAACCGTGCACATCCCAAAACCGTTCCTGATCAAGGCCAGTGAGTAAGGCGGATACCTCATCAATGGGCGTAATCTTTTCGTTCCGAGACATCGCAGCCCACAAACGAAGATGCACTGGCGAGCTATTGAGCCTCCAGTGCCGAGCAAAACTCCGCGCAGCAGCGAGATCGAGTTCCGAAATTCTAGTGACGACGGCATGCAGCAGCTTCACCGACGGCGCGATTCCATGATGGTAAGCGTCCGGGTCAACATCCTCGCGCGATCTTGGAGCGTTAGCAACGTAGTACGCGCGTCTTAGGTCGCCAAGTTGCCATAAGCGCCTTTGTCCATCCCAGCCCAGCCTGCGAGCAGTATCGAGGCCGTGACTGACAGCGGCTTCCAGGGCATTGGCCAGCGATGTCAGAAAAGCGACACCATTGAGGTTAGCCAGTTCGAGTACATTCAGATCAATCAGATCTCCGCTCGTCAGTCCGGCGTACAGGATGTGCTCGACCGTCTTTGGCTTGCGCGGCTTCTTGATGTTGATCCATCGCCATGACTTAATTGGCTCGACTATGAGTCGCGGCGCAACGAGATCAACAATTGCGGCGACCGCTGCACCGGACCGATCTCCTGCCCGTAGTCGCTTCTGAATGTCGTAAATGGCGGTTGCGTTGTATTCGTCCGAATGAGGCGCTGCCCAGCTTTCTTCGATCAGCCGCCATGCCGAGGCCCATGGTTCTGCAAGATCGCGTGCACCTGGTCCGGTTAATAGGTCCTCAACCGCGATGCGCTCGACCCGCTGCCCGGGTTTGAGTTTCAGCGCCCAGTCGATCGTTCCTTGCTCAGCAAGGCGCTTGTCCAGAAAGGCTATTACCGTTCGGAACGTCTCGCGGTCTTGCGGATCAAGATAAGCCCAGGGCCGGATCATGGTTTCAATCCCCGCTCGGCTTCAGCGCAAATCTTTACAACTGCATCGAGCCAATCGATCTCTGCCTTCGCCTCAGAAACCAGCGCCGAAAGACGGACGCGTTCGCTCGCGTTGCTTCTCCGGAAGAAATGGTCGAAAAGGTCTCGGTTAGAGTCCTTGGCCGCAGACCGAGAGTTTCTCACAATCCTTCGCAGTTCGGCATCGACGATTTTTTTCTTCCCATTGATCGCAGACAAAGCCGCCCATCGTTCTAGGGTCGCCCTTAGCGCGTCGTGGCCGTTCGTTGAGTCGTAGTGGATCGGCGTGATACCGCGCCCATTCCAGTCCGCAAGTGCGACCGCGTCCGGTGAGTTCGTCCCGAAAAAAGTGAAGCGCTCCTTCAAGTCGTCAAAACGCTTTCCGTCCGCTGCGACCGCATTGAGCAGATAACGCATAGGCGGATCATTGGCGCTGTAGCCGACCAGAACCAGATGATACAGGCGCGCAGCATCGTAGATAAAATCCGGAACAACGCGGCGGCGCAGATAGAACTCGCCGAAATCCTGATCCGATAGAACAAGTTCAGAAATTCTTTCCGGGCTCTTGTCAAGCGCGCCATGGATATGAAGCACGCCAGAGAACTCAGAATTCCGCGACGGCCTTGGCATCGAACCGAGAGAATAAGTCTCAACGGGCGACCGAAGGCGCTGGGCAGCGACTTGAAGCAGCAGATCGAAGTTTGTTGTCACGATGGTTCTGGCCCCGCCGCGATCGGCAAGGGCTATGAGCGCCTTGTGGATCGGGGCCGGGCTTACTGTGCCTGAACGCAGGATGCTCGCCACCGTGCGCCTCACCTGGCTATCGCCACGTGTTTGATCGTCTAGTCGGCGCTCAAGCATGCCGAGGACAACATCATAGTCCCCCAGGATGAACCGCTTCACCTCCGCAGTCTGCCGATCGGTCAGGCCAGAACAATTGGCCTGCCACTGGCTGCAAGCTCCCGGCGGCAATCCCGCTAGGATGCTGTGCGTCGAAGTATCGAGTTTGGCGTAGACGTCGAGAACAAGTTGACGAAAATCCGGAAGACCTGCCGGACGTGATATGCCCGCACCGCAAATGAACAGGACGTCCCCACGTGCATGAGCAAGAAGCAGCCGCTCGGGGATTGCGCAGAGCCCAGGGCCAAATTGTATAACTCTATCCTCAATGGCAGGGTTGGCAGCCACAGCCCTTAAGCCCTGTTCTCGCAGAATCGTTGTTTCATTCTAATGCGCGGCTTCCTGATTGAACAGCTGACTGTCGCCGTCTCCTTTCTGACCCCAACCGGAGAGGCAACAGGCTTCAGCGCCACGGCACCGCTCATTGAGAAGCCGCCTATAAAGGTAAAGTCGTGCAGGCGAGCTTGCGGTAGGTCCTGACGTTACTGTTGAACTTCCGCCACCACTACAACATCCCGCTGGTGCATGTGGACGCGTCCGAGACCTTCCTCGGCGCGCTGGCCGGCGTTACCGATCCGGAGCAGAAGCGCAAGATCATCGGCAAGCTGTTCATCGACGTGTTCGACGCCGAGGCCAAGGTCGTCGGCGGCGCGGATTTCCTGGCGCAGGGCACGCTGTATCCCGACGTGACCAGCAAGCCGCCGGGGACCATCGAGTGGGAATGAGGGATGCAAACGGCGGCAATAGCGTGGTATCGGGTCTTGTCGACCCGCAATGTGGCAGCCGCTACGGGAAGCTTGCCTGATAGCTGGTCGCCATCAGCGACACATGCGCTTCCAGCGGCGGACGCAGCTCGAATGCCTTCGGCTCCCTCGCAAAATTCCACAACCGCACCAGCCGCCAGTCCATGCGCCGCTCCTCGGCTACCGACAGCTCATTGCGTGTAATGTGAAAGGGCGTGCGCTCCCAGCCATTCGTCGTCTTCACCTCGATCAGCCGATCGCTGCCATTGGTGTCGAAGCTCAGGATGTCATATCCGGCACCGTCACCATCGACATGCGATACCCAGCGGATGCGCTCGGCGAGATCTGTCCGGCCGGCAGCGATCAGACTGGCACGCTCATGGGCCAGGACACGCTCCTCACCGGCGCGACCGAGCGCGCTATTGCGGGCATCACGCCCGGCCACATCGTACTTTCGAGCGATGACGGTCATCTGCTCGAGCTCATCGGGCGGCGGCGCATTGCTGTGCGTCGGTGGCGGCCCGATCCACAGCATAGCTTCCTCCCGGAGCGCTGACGGCGACGGCCCCATTGCCATCCGCGCGGCCGGTGCGAGCCAATCCGGGTGGCGATCGAGCCAGCGTACTACCGCATCGACAAGCGATGTCTGAAAATTGAAGGCCGGCTTGTAACCCGGAATCCAGTCCTCACTGAGCCCCTTGAGCACGGCGCTGATGTTCTGATGCTTGTATTCGATCGAGCCGCGGGGCCGATCGATCACCGCCTGCAGCAGGCGGTTGTGCTCGGCCTTGCTGTAGGGCCGCCCGATGATGTCATCCGCGAGCATTGCGAAATAATCCGCCACGATCGCGTCGTTCTGCTCGTCGGACCAGTCACCGGCCATGGCGGCTCCCGAGCGGGCCGGCCAAGCTGGAGAAGGCCCGGATCATGCGAGCAACTGCGCCGGCACGCCGACCGTCGGACCTGCTTCGGCAAGGCGTTGGTCGAGCGTATACACCGTTGCGCCATGCTCCGATGCGATGGCGAGGTGCATCGCATCACCCGCACGGAGTCCAAGCGCATGCTGATCGGCAAACTTCGCCGCCGCGCGGAACTGCCCGCCCGTCACGCCAAGCACGGTGAAGCTCTCGGCGACCAACTTGTTGAACATGGCGAGTGCCGCCGCGCGCTGCTTCAGGTCGATCTGCCCGGTCCGCAGCTTGATCGCCATGGCCGACGACATCTCGGTGATGGTCCAGTCGCTGATCAGGAGTTGCGCCGGATCCTGCTCGGCCAGCCAGCCCTGAATGCGCGGCGTCATCGCTTCATTGGAGAGCGCCGCGACGATCAGCGACGTGTCGAGATACAGCATCAGTAGCGATCGCCATCCCGCATCAACCGCACGAGATCGGCGGCGGTCTGGGACTGTGCCGGCATCGCTGCCGTCAGCGATTGAAGCAGCACGGAATCGATCGGCTTGCGTGGATTGGCCACGGCCGTGAGCCGCGCAACGGGCTTACCCCGACGGGTGATTTCGATCGAATCGCCCGCTTCGACCCGGTCGACCAGTTCGCTCAGATGGGCTTTGGCATCCGCCAGATTGATCGCATCCATGTCACCCTCCTGACCATGTAGATGGTCATATAGCGTATTTGGCATAAGAATTCCAGCGGCGCCTTTCCGCATCACTTTCTTTGCCAAATCCCCCTCAGGACCGGAAGCACTCGCAAGCCATCCTGATTATGCCGCTTCCCGCGCCAATCGTGCACTGCTCGCTGGAGTAGACGACCTGCCCGAACTGGAAGTAGCCAAACTCTACACGCTTTATCCCGATGGCCTGATCGATTTCGCAGTGGAGCGCGGGCGACTGTTGCGTGCAGACAGACTAGTGCTTCAGTTTCCACTGCAATGGTATTCGACCCCATCGCTACTCAAGCTCTGGATGGATGGGGTGCTGACGCCGCTGTTTTACCGGGAGCCAGACGTCGCCGCATCCACTGCGGGACTGCCGCTGCTCGCGGCCCTACGACGGGGGGCCCGCCGGCGAGCCACCAGCCGGGCGGCTCGGCCGGGATGATCGATGAACTGTTTGCGCCGCTCAGGGCAACTGCGCGCAAATGCGGCTGGCTGTGGCAGCCGCCGTTCGCACTCCATGACGTGCGAGCGCTCGATGATGCCGCCCTGACGCGAGCGGGCGAGGATTACAAAACCAGAATCCTTTCCGCGCCGGTGCTGAAGCGAGTTGTGAAAGCCCGTTCGTGAAGTGCGGCACAGCCCGCTGTTGCGCCCGCCGGCAGGAGCAACGCCAGTGAGGCACCATGCTTGCGCTTTTGGAACGGTCATCGGCGGCTCAGGAATCGAAGAGGAGTTGCGTCCGACCCTTAGTCGCTACACAGGCCAGGAGAGCGATGCGGAGCGACAGGCCATCGCCAAGGCCAGGTGAACCGCCACGGGTGTCGGCCGAATTGCCTGGCGGACCGGCTTCGCAATCTCAAGGAATTATCAGGGATCTTGAATTCAAGCCGCGGAATAGCCCAGCGACACCGACCGCTAGCGCGCAGGAGTTCGATTGATGTCTGACGCAGAAGCGACATCACGTAGCCTTGCAAGCCGGGCAATCGACTGCGCGGCCAGCTTCTGGGCCAGCTCCATGCTGAACTCGTCCGCGGCCCGATCCGCTTCTTCGAGATAGAGTTCTGACAATTGCTCGGCCCGCTGCAACACGCGGAGCTTGATCTGGTCGAGCGTCCCGGCTTCTGCGATGTCCTCCTGTGGTTCGGAAGCCGGCGGCAGCGGCGAGGGCCCAAGCTTCGACAGCACGTCGCATTGCTGCGGCGTCAATTGCTGCGACCACAGCTTGATATCCCTGAGCAGCAGACTTTCCAGAAGCGCAGCGGAGTCGGGCTCGGAGAAGGGCTCGCCCCCGTCTCTCCCGCTTTCGCGTAGCGAACGCCAGGCCAGCCGGCGCTCGCGTCGGAGCAGACTGCCGTCCTTCAGAGCTGCCCGGGCGAAATCCTCGGCGACCGCGCAGACGGCCCGATCGGTCGCCAGAGATGCGACGTAAGTCCAGAACACGAACGCCCGCTCGCGGTGACGAACCGCGAGCGCCCAGGCATCGTACGCGGTGGAGAGCGACGAGTTGACGACATCGGACAACTCATCGGCGGGAACGATATCGGTCGGCGTCCAACGCAAGTCCGCCGAGTCGGGGCGCTTGTTTAGCGATGCCAGCGAGCCTAAGATAATGGTCCGCGCACGTTCGCGTTCGATGTGCGTCAAGATCTCGAATACGCGCCGGACCGGCCCGAAGGATGGGTTCGCCGACTCGACCAGCTGCTGATATCGCGTTGATGCGGTCTCCGCCTGGATCAGGGCGATCGCGTAGAGTTCCGCCAAGCTGCCGACCGACGTCAGCGGCGCGACTGTCAAGAGCGGTTCATTACGCATTGTGGGAGTCTCCCGCTTGCGGCCTAGTCGCTCATAGAGTCCATCTAGCTTGCTGTAGCGCAAAGAAGCGCTCGATTCGACTGCTATAGGACCTCCATCGCAAAATATCGCAAATCCAGAACAACGGCGTTCTGCTGCAACTGGAACAATGCAATTGCGAAGGTTCGCTCACATTCATCGCATTCTTGGCGTCGTTCTGGCTGCTTGCTGCTGGTTCAGCGTCTCGACGTGCTCGGCGGCGAGCCGGCTCACCGATTTTCTCGGCAAGGCGGAGCCGACCGAGCTGGTGCCCGGCGCCGACAGATTCGGTCCGCTGCAAGGAGAGCCGGCTATCGCGCCGGTCTACAGGAAAGACGAGTTAGTCGGATTCGCTTACCTGAACTCGGAGGTTTCGAACGCTACCGGCTATTCGGGGAAGCCGATTCACATTCTGGTCGGCATCGATCCCAAGGGCGTGCTCACCGGGCTGAAGCTGGTCGACCACAAAGAGCCGATCGTGCTGGTCGGCATTCCGGTGCAGCGCATCCTCGACGTGATGAACAAGCTGACCGGAACCGACATGGCCAGCGTCGCGCGCGGCGACGCACGGCCGCCGCAGATCGATATCGTCAGCGGCGCCACCGTCACCGTGCTGGTGATGGGCGACAGCATCGTTCGCTCCGCGACCAAGTTGATCAGGAGTGGCCGGATCGGAACCCAGGACCCGAGTGCCGCTGCTGCGGCGCCGCCGTTGCGCAAGTCGCTGGCCGGCGGCAGCGGCGAGATCCGCGACTGGGAGACGCTGCTCGGCGACGGCTCGATCCGCCGGTTGCACCTGACGGTCGCCGACGTCAACCAGGCGTTCGAGAAATCGAGCAATCCCGCCGCGGCGGAGCACCCCGAGCAGGGCGATCCGGAGGAAAGCTTCATCGAAATGTTCGCCGCCGACGTCGCGGTGCCGACCATCGGCCGCAGCCTGCTCGGCGACGACGGTTTCGATCGGCTGGCCGCGCGGCTGAAGCCGGGTCAGCAGGCGATCCTGGTGGCGGGCAGCGGGCGCTATTCCTTCAAGGGCTCCGGCTATGTGCGTGGCGGCATCTTCGATCGCATCGAGCTGATCCAGGATGGCAACAGCATGCGGTTTCGCGATCGCGATCACACGCGACTGGGCGCCGTCGCCGCCGAGGGCGCGCCGGAGCTGCGCGAGATCGCGCTGTTCGTGGTGCCGTCGGGTTTCGCTTTCGATCCGACCGAGCCATGGTCGTTGCAACTGGCGGTGCAGCGCGTGATCAACACCCGCGACAAGGCGCTGCTGACCTTCGATCTCGGCTACACGCTCCCCGACGCCTACATCAAGACCGAGCCGGCACCGCCGCCGGTGATCCAGCCGCCGTCGCCAGCCGCCGCGCCCGCGCCGGTCTCCGGCGCCGCTGCGAATCCGCTCGACGAGGAGCCGCTGTGGATGCGGATCTGGCGCGGCAATGTGGTCAATATCGGCATCACCATCGCGGCGCTCGGCGTGCTGACGCTGATCTTCTTCTTCCAGAACTCGCTGGTTCGCCGGCCGGCGCTCTACACCTGGGTGCGGCGCGGCTATCTCGCCTTCATCCTGGTCTGGCTCGGCTGGTACGCCAACGCGCAGCTGTCGGTCGTCAATGTGATGACCTTTGCCAATTCGCTGATGAGCGGCTTCAACTGGGAATACTTCCTCTCGGCGCCGCTGATCTTTCTGTTGTGGGCCGCAGTCGCCGCCGGATTGCTGTTCTGGGGGCGCGGCCCGTTCTGCGGCTGGCTATGCCCGTTCGGCGCACTGCAGGAGCTGCTGAGCAATCTCGCGAAGGCGCTGAAGGTTCCGCAATATCGTTTGCCGTGGGGGCTGCATGAGCGGCTATGGCCGATCAAATACATCATCTTTCTCGGCCTGTTTGGCATGTCGCTGTATTCCACCGCGCTGGCCGAGCAACTCGCCGAAGTGGAGCCGTTCAAGACCGCGATCGTGCTGAAATTCGTCCGCGAATGGCCCTACGTGATCTACGCGCTGACGGTGCTCGCCGCCGGACTCTTCGTCGAGCGGTTCTTCTGCCGCTACATGTGCCCGCTCGGCGCCGCGTTGGCGATCCCCGGCCGGATCCGCACCTTCGAATGGCTGCGGCGCTGGAAGGAATGCGGCTCGCCGTGCCAGCGCTGCGCCAATGAGTGCCCGGTGCAGGCGATCCATCCCGAAGGCCACATCAACGTCAACGAGTGCATCTACTGCATGCATTGTCAGGAACTGTATTTCGACGACCATCGCTGTCCGCACATGATCCAGGTGCGGCTGAAGCGCGAAAAGCGCGAGGCGCTGTCGTCGCCCTCGATACGGTCCGGCAAGGGCCCCGACACGCTGATCACCGCTGGAGGCCGGCCCATTCCGGGTTTGTCGGCCGAAGCGATCGCTCCACCTGCAACCTGAAGTCAAGGAGACGACCATGACCGAAAATACCAACGACAAAACCGTCAGCCGGCGAGCGCTGTTGGGGACCACGGCCGCGGCGGCCGGTGTTGGGCTGGCCGGCGGCATCGGATTTTCGGGCGGCGATGGCCTGACGACGGCTGCCGAAGCGCAGACCAAGGCGGCAACCAAACTGCCGGCGCGGCCGGCGGTTCAGAAACACGAGGTACTTCCGGGCGAACTCGACGAATACTACGTGTTCTTCTCCAGCGGCCAGACCGGCGAGCTGCGGATCGCCGGCCTGCCGTCGATGCGCGAATTGATGCGGGTGCCGGTGTTCAACCGCGACAGCGCCACCGGCTGGGGCCAGACCAACGAAAGCCTGAAGATCCTCACCGAGAATCTGCTGCCGGAGACCCGCGAATTCCTCAAGACCCGCGGCGGAACCTATCTGAATGGCGACCTGCATCATCCGCATCTGTCGTTCACAGACGGCACCTATGACGGCCGTTACGCCTTCATGAACGACAAGGCCAACACCCGCGTCGCCCGGGTGCGGCTCGACGTGATGAAATGCGACAAGGTCATTCAGCTGCCGAACCAGCACACCGTGCACGGCCTGCGGGTGCAGAAATATCCGCGCACCGGCTACGTGTTCTGCAATGGCGAGGATCGCGTGCCGCTGGTCAATGACGGCAAGATTCTCGACAATCCGAAGGAATATCACGCGATCTTCACCGCGATCGACGGCGACACCATGAAAGTCGCCTGGCAGGTGATGGTGGATGGCAACCTCGACAATGTCGATGCCGACTACCAGGGCAAATATGCCTTCGCCACCTGCTACAATTCGGAGGAGGGCGTCACCGCTGCCGAGATGACCGCCAACGAGCAGGACTGGGTCGTCATCTTCAATCTCAAGCGGATCGAGGAGGGCGTCAAGAACGGCGACTTCAAGGAGATGGGGGGCGTGCCGGTGCTCGACGGCCGCAAGGGCTCCAAATACACCCGCTATGTGCCGATCTCCAACAGCCCGCACGGCATGAACACCGCGCCGGACGGCATCCACATCGTCGCCAATGGCAAGCTGTCGCCGACCGCCACGGTGATGGACGTGCGGCTGTTCGACCAATTGTTCGACGACAAGATCAAGCCGCGCGACGTCGTGGTGGCGGAGCCCGAGCTCGGCCTCGGCCCGTTGCACACCGCCTATGACGGCAAGGGCAATGCCTACACCACGCTGTTCATCGACAGCCAGATCTGCAAGTGGAACATCGATCTGGCGATACGTGCCTTCAAGGGCGAGAAGGTCAATCCGATCATCGAGAAGATCGACGTCCATTATCAGCCCGGCCACAACCACACCTCGATGGGCCAGACCAAGGAGGCAGATGGAAAGTGGCTGATCTCGCTGAACAAGTTCTCCAAGGACCGGTTCCTCAATGTCGGTCCGCTGAAGCCGGAGAACGATCAGCTGATCGACATCTCCGGCGACAGGATGAAGCTGGTGCACGACGGCCCGAGCTTCGCCGAACCGCATGACGCCACTATCGTGCACCGCTCCAAGATCAATCCGATCTCGATCTGGAACCGGGCCGACCCGATGTTCTCCGACGCGGTCAAGCAGGCGCAGCTCGACGGCGTCAAGCTCGAGGAAGAATCCAAGGTCGTTCGCGACGGCAACAATGTCCGCGTCTACATGACCTCGACCGCCCCGAACTTCGGTTTGGAGAAATTCCAGGTCCGACAGGGCGACCAGGTCACCGTCTACGTCACCAACATCGACGACGTCGAGGATCTCACCCACGGCTTCTCGATCGTGAACTACGGCATCAACATGGAAGTGGCGCCGCAGGCCACCGCGTCGGTGTCGTTCTCCGCCGACAAGGCAGGCGTGTACTGGTACTACTGTTCCTGGTTCTGCCATGCCATGCATATGGAAATGAAAGGCCGCATGTTCGTCGAGCCGAAGACGGCCTGAGAACGTCGCCGTCATTGCGAGCCTTCACCTCTCCCCGCGCGCGGGGAGAGGTGACTTGCCCGACGCTGCGGCCAGCGTCCGTTCCTTTCGCTGATCCTAACTTGAACAAACTCCGAGGACCTCACGTGTCGCTTTGGTCGCGTCTCATTCCGATGGCAGTGCTCGCCTTCGGCGCCTGCGGCTCCGCAGTCGCGGAAACCATCGGCGTCGCGCCCGATCAGCCGCTGCAGGGCGTGCTGGATCGCGCCGCCGACGGCGACGTGCTCGAGCTCGCGCCCGGCAACCACAATGGCGCGATCACCATCGCGCGCCGCGTGGTGGTGTCCGGGCAGAAGGGCGCGGCGATCGTCGGCAACGGCCAGGGCAGTGTCGTCACCATCAGTGCGCCCGACGTGACGGTCCGCGGCATCACCATCAAGGGCTCGGGCCGCGACCTGCAAAGCATGGATTCCGGCGTCTTCCTGCAGAAGACCGCGGAGCGGGCGCTGATCCAGAACAATCGGTTCGAGGGCAACCTGTTCGGCGTCTATGTCCACGGCGCCAGCGGATCGCGGGTCGAGCGCAATGTGATCGAAGGCCTGCGCGATATCCGGCTCAACGAGGCCGGCAACGGCGTCTCGGTGTGGAACGCGCCGCACGTGACCATCGAGGGCAACACCATCCGTTATGGTCGCGACGGCATCTTCACCATCACCAGCAGCAAGGACCGTTTCATCAATAACCGTTTCGAAAATGTCCGGTTCGGCGTGCACTACATGTACACCAACGACAGCGAGGTTTCCGGCAATGTCTCGGCCGGCAATCACGGCGGCTACGCCATCATGTTCTCCAACCGCCTGAAGATCACCGGCAACATCTCGGATCGTGATCGCGACTACGGGCTGTTGTTCAACTACGCCAATCGGTCGGAGATCTCCGGCAACCACGTGATCGGTGGCGCGCTGAACAATGGCGGCAACGCGCGCGACGAGGCAGCCGGCGACGAGAAGGGCATGATGCCCGAACCGCGATCGGCCGAGCCGGCGCGCGAGGGGCCGCAGAAATGCGTGTTCATCTACAACGCCAACCACAACCGCTTCCACGACAACTGGTTCGAGCGCTGCGGCATCGGCGTGCATTTCACCGCCGGCTCCGAGGGCAACAGCGTCACCGGCAATGCTTTTGTCGGCAACCGCAACCAGGTGAAATATGTCGGCACCCGCGATCTGGACTGGTCGAAGGGCGGCCGCGGCAATTACTGGAGCGACAACCCGGCATTCGATCTCGATGGCGACGGCATTGCCGACACCGCCTATCGGCCGAACGATCTGGTCGATCGCGTGCTGTGGACCGCGCCGGCCGCCAAAGTGCTGATCAACAGCCCGGCGGTTCAGGTTCTGCGTTGGGCGCAGAGCCAGTTTCCGGCGCTGTATCCGGGCGGCGTAGTCGACACAAGGCCGCTGATCGCACCGCCGCCGAAACCCGCCGTGCCGGAGCGCGCGCCATGACGGCCAGCGTCAAGGTGACCGGCGTCGAAAAGAGCTTTCGCAGCGTCCGCGCGCTGCGGGGCGTGTCGTTCGAATTGCGGCCGGGGCGGCTAAACGCGCTGGTCGGCCACAACGGCGCCGGCAAGACCACGCTGATCAAGCTGATGCTGGGACTGATCCGCGCCGATCGGGGCGCCGTCGCGGTGCTCGGCGAGGATCCCGCCGCCGGTGAGTTTTCCGGACGACGTCAGCTCGGCTATCTGCCGGAGAATGTCGCCTTCAACGCCGCGTTGACCGGGCGCGAAACGTTGGCGTTTTATGCCCGGCTGAAGCAGGTCAAGCCTGCCAGCGCATGGCCGGTACTGGATCGCGTCGGACTCTCCGCCGCGGCGGATCGTCGGGTCGGCACTTATTCGAAAGGCATGCGGCAGCGGCTCGGGCTGGCGCAGGCGCTGCTCGGCCGACCGAAGGTGCTGCTACTCGACGAGCCGACCACCGGGCTCGATCCGGCGCTGCGCCAGACCTTCTATGAAATCCTGGACGAGTTGCGCGACGATGGCGCCACCGTGCTGATCTCGTCGCATGCGCTGAACGAGCTGGAGGATCGCGCCGAGCACGTGCTGATCATGAACCGAGGCTTGCTGGCGGCGCAGGGCACCATGGAGGAATTGCGCGAGATCTCGCAACTACCGATCCGTGTCGCGATCCTGCGCGAGCCGGGCGGCGCGCCGCCAGCCTGGGCGACGGGCGGCGACGCGGCGGCGCTGCGCGACGTCGTTCTGGTCGAGAGCAACGCCAGCAAAATGCATCTGCTGCGGCTCGCCGCCGCGGATCCGCGCGTGCGCGATATCGAAGTCACCGCGCCGACGCTCGACGATCTGTATGCGCACTTCCTGCAGCGCCAGGAGGACGCGGGATGAGGACGATCGTCATCATTGCCGCCAAGGAGATCCAGGAAGGCCTGCGCAACCGCTGGGTGCTGGCGACCACGCTGCTGCTGGCCGCGCTGGCGCTGTCGTTGTCCTTTTTGGGCAGCGCGCCCACCGGGCAAGTCGGCGCCGGCGCGCTCGACGTTGTGGTCGTCAGCCTGTCCAGCCTGACGATCTTCCTGGTGCCCTTGATCGCGCTGTTGATCTCGCACGACGCGGTGGTCGGCGAGATGGAGCGCGGCACCATGATTCTGCTGCTGAGCTATCCGGTCGGCCGCAGCCAGGTGATCCTGGGAAAGTTCGTCGGCCATGTGGCGATCCTCGGCTTCGCCACGCTGGTCGGCTACGGCGCCGCCGGGCTGGCGCTGGCGCTGACGGGCGCCTCGGTCTTGGCGGCGAGCTGGATCGCCTTCGCGGCGATGCTCGGCAGCTCGGTCCTGCTCGGCGCCGCCTTCGTGGCGATCGGCTATCTGATCAGCGCGCTGGTGCGCGATCGCGGCACCGCGGCCGGCGCCGCGGTCGGCGTCTGGCTGCTGATGGTGCTGCTGTTCGACTCCGCGCTGCTCGGGCTGCTGGTGGTCGACCAGGGCCGCGTCATCACCGCGCCGGTGCTCAACGCGCTGCTGTTTCTCAATCCGACCGACCTGTACCGGCTGAGCAATCTGGTCGGATCCAATGTCAGCCAGTTTTCCGGGATGGCCGGTCTCGCCGGCACGGCCCATATCGGCCTGAGCGCGCTGCTGCTCGGCCTCATCGGCTGGATCGTCGCCCCGCTCGGGCTGGCGATCCTGGCATTCGGACGGAGGGAGCTATGATGTTTCGAATCGTCTGCGCGATGCTGGCCGCCTTGGCGCTGGCGGGCTGCAATCAGGACGCCAGCGTCGGCAAAATGCCGCCGCCGGTGGCGCTGAACAGCGACGCGATGGGGGTGTTCTGCGGCATGAACCTGATGGAGCATCCCGGGCCGAAAGGGCAGATCATCACCGGGAGCCGGATCGATCCGTTCTGGTTCTCCTCGGTGCGCGACACTGTGGCGTTCACCCTGATGCCGGATCAGCCGCGCGACATCCGCGCGATCTATGTCTCCGACATGGCGAAGGGCAGCTGGGACGAGCCGGGCGCCGACAACTGGATCGATGCCCGCAAGGCGCTCTATGT
The DNA here is from genome assembly GCF_052445935.1 of Rhodopseudomonas sp. NSM. Classification (NCBI taxonomy): domain Bacteria; kingdom Pseudomonadati; phylum Pseudomonadota; class Alphaproteobacteria; order Hyphomicrobiales; family Nitrobacteraceae; genus Rhodopseudomonas; species Rhodopseudomonas sp. NSM. Next base: position 749,006 of record NZ_JBQTCH010000003.1, read on the forward strand.
GATCGGCAGCCGCCGACAGGGCGGCATGGGCGCCGCCGAGGCCGTGCCGTTCGCCGAGCCGGCCGCGGCGGAGGCCTTCGCGGCGGAGCATGGCGGCCGGATCGTGTCGTTCAAGGAAATCCCATCGTCCTATGTGCTCGGCAGCGACAGCGCCGCCGACCACAGCGGCGACCATCAGGCGCATTCCACCATCAACTGACGAGGCCGCCATGCCGCATTCTTCCCTGACGCGCCGGCGCATGATCGCGATCGCGGCGACCGCCCTCGGCGCGACAATGCTGGGCGGCGTCCGCGGCGCGCGGGCGGACCAGCCGTTGGGCTGGCAAGGGACGGCGCTGGGCGCGCATGCGTCGATCGCGATCTACCATCCGGATCGCGCCGTCGCCGAACGGCTGATCGCGCAGTGCGTCGCCATGGTGCGACAGCTCGAGCAGCAGTTCAGCCTGTATCGGCCCGACTCCGCGATCTGCGAGCTCAATCGCAGCGGCCTGCTGATCGGTCCCGATCCGCAGATGGTCGCGCTACTGCGCGCGTCGCGGCAGTTTGCAGAACTCACCAACGGCGCCTTCGATCCCACCGTGCAGCCGCTGTGGCGGTTGTATCAGGATCATTTTGCGGCAGAGCGTCCGGATCCCGATGGGCCGTCGCAGCCGGCGCTGGCCGATGCGCTCGCCAGGGTCGGCCATGACGGGCTGCGGGTCGGCACCGACCGCGTTGCGCTGATGAAGCGCGGCGCGGCGATCACGCTGAACGGCATCGCTCAGGGGTTTGCCACCGACCGCGTCGCCGAACTGCTGCGCGACGCCGGCCTGTCGACCACGCTGATCGATATCGGTGAAATCCGCGCGCTCGGCGCACGCCCCGATGGCCGACCGTGGCGCGTCGGGCTTGACGATGCCACGCAGCCCGGCGCCCTGACCGGCACCATCGATCTGGTCGACCGCGCCGTCGCCACCAGCGCCGGTGCCGGTTTCCGCTTCGACGACAGTGGCCGCTTCACCCACTTGTTCGATCCCGCCACCGGCCGCAGCCCCGCGCTGTATCGCTCGGTCAGCGTGATCGCCCCGACCGCCACCGAAGCCGACGCACTGTCGACCGCCTTCAGCCTGCTGCCGCCGGCGCGCATCAAGGCGATCATGGACAGGCGGCCGAATGTGGAGGCGCGGATCGTCGGAGCGGACGGAGAGCCGGTCGTGCTCGCAGCTTAGATCGTCGATGAGCGCATTCGGTCTGCGTCGACGAAGCTCCTGGTTCGGCCGCGGCGCGGCGGGTCTCCGCGTGCGTAGCATGACGACAGTCACACGGCCGTCAGCCGCCTGCCGTGCCTTGTTCCGCCGTCAGTGTTTCGCTGATCTGCCACAGCCGGCGGTTTGCGTCCGCGTCGAGCGCCTGGGCGGGGGCCGGAATGGTCCTGCGATCGCCGAAATACTGGCCGCTCACCTCGGCCAGTTCCGGTGCGTTGGCGAGATACAGCACGCGCCGCGCCGCCCGCTGCGCTGAAGGGATCGCCCAGCCCCCCAGCCGGGCGAACAGCTTCAGAAAGAACCCCTGGGCGCCATCGGTGCCGCCGAGGTTCGATTTGAAGACCCCCGGGAAAACGCAATTGACCGTCACGCCGCTGCCTTGCAGCCGTCGCGCCAGTTCGAAGGTGAAATGCAGGTTGCCGAGCTTGGACTGGCCGTAGCCTCGCATCATGCGGTAGGGGCGCCGCTCCCAGTTCAGATCGTCGAAATCGAGCGACGTGTCGATGCGGGTGCCGACATTGACGATCCGCGCCGGGGCACTGGCTTTGAGAAGATCCAGCAGCAGATTGGTGAGGAGGAATGGGGCGAGGTGGTTCACCGCCATCGCGCACTCGATCCCCTGCGGGCTGAGCCGCCGCTCGGGGAAGGCGCTCCCGGCATTGTTCACCAGCAAGTGCAGGTGTTCGAAGCGCTGCTGCACGGCTTGCGCCATTGCGCGGATCGCCGACTGGTCGGCCAGATCGGCGACGAACAGATGCAGATCGTCATTGCCGGTGGCGGCGCGAATGTCCTCGATCGCCTTCTCGCCCCGTTCGCGGTCACGGACCACCAGGCCGACGCGGGTATTCTCCGCCGCCAATGCCGTCGCGATGGCTTTGCCCAGACCCGAATTGGCTCCGGTGACCAGGGCGGTTCGCTTAGTTGCTTGGTATGGATGCATCGAGCTGGCCTCCGGGACTCGGCGGGCAAAAGGTCGCACAGGCGGCTGAGGTCGGTCGACGGTTGGCGAACGGTCGGCCGGATTTGCCGATGAGATCATAGCAGGTCTCGAGACCGGACCCTCAATTTAGGAACAACGGTGCCTCGGTGTGTTTGTCTGGGAGATGAACACAAGCGGAGGTACGAGATGAAGGCGCTGACCTGGCACGGCAAGAGCGATATCCGGTGCGAAAGCGTGCCCGATCCCAAGATCGAACATGGACGGGACGCGATCATCCGGGTCACCGCGTGCGCGATCTGCGGTTCCGATCTGCATCTGTTCGACGGCGTGATGCCGTCGATGAAGAGCGGCGATGTCGTCGGTCACGAAACCATGGGCGAGGTGGTCGAGGTCGGCGCCGACAACAAGGCGCTCAAGGTCGGCGACCGCGTCGTCGTGCCGTTCACGATCTCCTGCGGCGAATGCTTCTTCTGCAAGCGCGGCTTCTTCAGCGGCTGCGAGCGCTCCAATCCGAACGCCGAGCAAGCCGCGAAACTCTGGGGCCATTCGCCCGCCGGTCTGTTCGGCTATTCGCATCTGCTCGGCGGCTTCGCGGGCGGGCAGGCGGAATATCTGCGCGTACCTTACGCCGATGTCGGTCCGATCAAAGTGCCGGACGGGATGACCGACGAGCAGGCGCTGTTCCTGTCGGACATTTTCCCGACCGGCTTCATGGCGGCCGATTTCTGCGATCTGCAAGGCGGCGAAACCGTTGCGATCTGGGGCTGCGGGCCGGTCGGGCAATTCGCCATCAAGAGCGCGTTCCTGCTCGGCGCCGAGCGCGTCATTGCGATCGACACCGTGCCGGAACGGCTGGAGATGGCCCGGGCATCCGGCGCGATCACGATCGACTTCAAGCAGGAGGACGTCTACGACCGCATTCAGGATCTGACCCATGGCCGCGGCGCCGACGCCTGCATCGACGCGGTCGGCACCGAGCCGGAGACCACCTCCGGTTTCGACGCCGTCGTCGATCGGATCAAGGTGGCGACCTTCATGGGCACCGATCGGCCGCACGTGCTGCGGCAGGCGATCCATTGCTGTCGCAATTTCGGGACGGTGTCCATCGTCGGCGTCTATGCCGGCCTGCTCGACAAGATCCCGATGGGTTCGGCGATCAATCGCGGGCTGACGTTCCGCATGGCGCAGACACCGGTTCAGCGCTATCTGCCACAGTTGCTGCAGCGCATCGAGAAGGGTGAGATCGACCCGACCTTCGTCATCACCCACCGCGCGACGCTCGAGGAGGGTCCCGAGCTTTACAAGACGTTCCGCGACAAGAAGGACGGCTGTATCAAGGTGGTGATGAAGCCCTGAGGCTCAGCCTTCTTCGAGCGCCAGACCATAGATGATCATGCAGGCGCCGGGCGGGCGATTGGTGATCAGCCGGGCCGCGGTCTCGGCGATCGTTCCGCGATAGACGCGGGTCTCCGGCGAGCCGAGGCTTTCGACGATCGCCGCCGGCGTTTGCGGGCTCATGCCGTGGGCGATCAGGCGTTCGACCAGTGCCGGAAAGGTCGCCTTGCCCATATAGATGCAGGTCGTCGCAGCCGGATCGGCCAGCGCCGCGATGTCGAGATCGCCGGGCAGGCGACCGTCGACATCGTGGCCGGTGACGAGCTGGACGCGGCGGGCGACGCCGCGTTTGGTCAGCGAAGCGCCGATCGCCGCGGCGGCGGCGGTCGCGGTGGTGACGCCGGGGACGATCTCAATAGCGATGCCGGCGTCGCGGGCGGCGCGTAGTTCCTCGTCGGAGCGCGCGAACACGGCAGGGTCGCCGGCCTTCAGCCGCACCACGCGCTTGCCCCGCCCGGCATGGGCCACGATCAGCCGGCTGACCTCGTCCTGCCGCGGCGACGGGTGTCCGGCGCGCTTGCCGACGGCGACGAGTTCGACGTCCGGCTTGAGGAACGACATGAAATCCTCGCCGGCCAGATCGTCGTACAGCACGACGTCGGCTTGCTGCAGGCGCTTGACCGCGCGCAACGTCAGCAGATCGGCGTCGCCGGGGCCGGCGCCGACGAGAGCGACGCTGCCAGGGGTGAAGTGTGAACTCGAAGTGGCCGGCATCAGCTGGCAAGCTCCTGCGCGACGTCGATCAGGTGAAAGAACGTTCCGGTGACATGACCGCGGCGGCTTCCCGTCTCACCGCTCGGCGAGCCGGCTGCGTCGCGGATGTCTGCGAGCGGGTCGTCGGCGACGCCGAGCACGCGGGCGTAGTGATATTCGTGGCCGCGCAGCACGCAGCCGGCCGAATGCCCCGCGGCCGGCGTCTGCAGGGTCGCGACGCGATAGCCGAGATTCAGCTTGCGCTGGGCGAAATCGGTTTCGAGGCCGAGGAGTCCCACCATCGCGTGGCGATGGCCATCGGCGTCGATCAGGCCTGCGCCGAGCGTCATGTAGCCTCCGCATTCGCCGTGCACCGGGCGCGTGTCTGCAAACTGCGTCAGGGCCGACTTGAAATGCGTCGCCGCCGCGAGCGTGCCCGCGTGAAGTTCGGGATAGCCACCCGGCAGCCAGGCGGCGTCGCAAGTATCATCGGGTCCTTCGTCAGCGAGCGGCGAGAACGGCACGATTTCGGCGCCGGCGGCGCGCCATCCGGCGAGCAGATGCGGATAGATGAAGGAGAAGGCGTCGTCGCTGGCGAGCGCGATGCGCTGGCCTGGAGGGGTAATGCGCGGCGTCGCCGCGGCGTCGTACTGTGACGGAGCGGCGGCGCGTTCGAGCGCGTCGAGGTCGATGCCCTGTTCGGCGAGTGCGGCCAGTGCAGCGAGCCGCGCGTCGAGCTGCGTGTGCTCGCGTGCCTGCACCAGGCCGAGATGGCGGTTCTTGATCGCGCTGCCGGCATGTCGTGCGAGCGTGCCCAGCACAGGAATGCTCTGCGTCGTGAAGCCGGCGCGGACCAGCGCCTCGTGCCGCGCGCTGGCGACGTTGTTGAGGATCACGCCGGCCAGCATCACGTCGCTCCGGTAGTTCGCGAAGCCGAGCGCCAGCGCAGCGGCGGATTGCGACTGGCCGGCGACGTCGATCACCAGCACCACCGGCCATCCGGTCGCCGCGGCGATATCGGCGGTTGCGCCGTTGCCCCACGCGCCTGTCGTGCTGCCGCCGTCGAACAGCCCCATCACGCCTTCGGCGATGCAGAGGTCCGCGCCGGCTGCCGCCTCGAGCAACGCGGCGATCCGGCCGCGCGAAAAGGCAAAGGAGTCGAGATTGTAGCTGGGCCGCCCGGCCGCGGCGGCGTGGAACGCGGGGTCGATGTAGTCGGGGCCGCATTTGTACGGCTGCACGATGCGGCCGCGGCGGCGCAGCGCGGCGAGCAGTGCCAGCGTTACGGTGGTCTTGCCGCTGTTGGTCGACGGCGCGGCGATGATCAGCCCCGGCGGTCTGCGCGGCGTGGTAGCGCTCAGGACGCGATCAGTCGCGGGCACGATCGTCCTCCGCGGAGCGACGGTAGCGCCGGTCGTAGTCCATACTGTAAAGCGCGCTGTCGCGAAAGTCGGTCGCCGCCAGCGATGGCCCGACCAGGATCAGCGCGGTGCGGTCGATGCCGGCTTCCGCGACCTGTGCCGCGATGGTCGTCAGCGTGCCGCGGATGATCTGCTCTTCAGGCCAGCTCGCGCGGACGACGACGGCAACGGCACAATCGTCGCCGTAATGCGGGCGCAGTCTTTCGACGACGTTCTCGATCACGTGGATCGACAGATGGATCGCCAGCGTCGCGCCGGTCGCCGCATAGGCCTCGAGGTTCTCGCGAGGTGGCATCGCGGAAGCGCGGCCGGAGGTGCGCGTCAGCACCACGGTCTGCGCGACTTCCGGCAGTGTCAGTTCGCGGCCGAGCGCCGCCGCAGCGGCAGCGAAGGACGGCACGCCGGGCGTGACGGTGTAGGGGATGCCGTGGGCCTCGAGCCGGCGGATCTGCTCGCCCATCGCGCTCCACACCGACAGGTCGCCGGAGTGCAATCGCGCGACGTCGTGGCCGGCCTCGGCGGCGGCGACGAATTCTTTGGTAATCGCGTCGAGGTCGAGCGGCGCGGTGTCGACCACGCGGGCGCCGGGCGGGCACAGCGTGATCAGCTCGCGCGGCACCAGCGAGCCGGCATAGAGGCAGACCGGGCAGCGCATCACCAGATCGCGGCCGCGCACCGTGATCAGGTCGGGCGCACCGGGACCGGCGCCGATGAAGTGGATCGTCATGGGGTGAGTTCCTGGATGGCGACGGCGGCGGTCGCCTGGCGGTCGGTCGAAATCAGCCGCGTTACGGCGAGGCGTGCGGCCGGGCCCGCCGCGGCGAGCGCCGCGGCTTCGCACACGCTGCCGACGCCGCGGGCGCGCGCGACGCGCGGTGAGTTGGTCGCGATGCGATCGGCGGCGCTCCGGATCGCCGCCGCGCTGATCGCGAGGCAGGGCAATGCGGCTTCCGTCGCCGCTGCGATCAACGGCGGATGCACGGCTTTGTCGTCGGGCACCGCGAGGTGCGTCGGCCGCGCGGGCACAGCGGCGCGGCGCGCAGCCGCGATCACTTCGGCGATCGACGCCTGCGGGGCGGTGGCGCGAAATCCAATGCCGATCACGACCCGCGTCATTTGCGGACGCTCCATTGCACCACCGGGATCGCGGCGCGCCAGGCAGTGAGCCCGCCGACCGGCGCCGCGCGTTCGACGCCGAGCCGCAGCAACTCGCCGCCATGGCGGCCGTGCCAGCCGATCAGCAGCGCCTCGGTTTCCAGCGTCACCGCGTTGACGACCAGCCGTCCGCCGGACGGCAGCGCCTGCCACACCGCGTCGAGAACGCCCGGCCGCCCGGCGCCGCCGCCGATGAACACGGCGTCCGGCGTCGGCAGGTCGGCGAGCGCTTCGGGCGCTTGCCCAAGCCTGAGATCGAACTGCGGCACGCCGAGCGCGTCTGCATTGGCGCGGGCAATCGCCAACCGATCGGGCCGCGCCTCGATGCCGATGGCACGATTGCTACGCGCCGCCAGCAGCCATTCGATGCCGATCGAGCCCGACCCCGCGCCGATATCCCATAACAACTCGCCGCCGCGCGGCGCCAAGCTCGACAGCGTCACCGCGCGGATCGCGCGCTTGGTGAGTTGGCCGTCGGTCTGGAACAACGCGTCCGGCAGGCCGCTTGCGTGTGGGATGATCATGGCGCCGGGCTGCGCGACAACGTGGATGCCGATCGCGACGGGGGCTGCGACGTCGGTGAGTGCAAAGTCGGCGGCGGTGGTGCGTCGGATGCGTTCGCGCGGCCCGCCCAGCGCTTCGAGCACGGCGATATCGGAGGTGCCAAATCCCGACGCTTCCAAATAGGACGCGATCTGTGCGACGGCGGCGCCGTCGCGGACCAGCACGATCAGGCGCGCGCCGGACCGCAGATGCGGCCGCAACGTCGTGAGCGGCCGCGCATGCAGGCCGAGCGCGACCGTCTCTTCCAGCCGCCAGCCGAGTCGCGCGGCGGCCCACGAGAACGTCGACGGTGCGGGCAGGGCGGTCCATTCGGTGGGTGCGAGATGCTCCGCGAGCACCGCGCCTGCGCCGTGCCAGAACGGATCGCCCGAGCACAGCACGACGACGTTGCGGCCGCGCTGCGCCAGCACCTCGGGCAGCGACGCCGCGAACGGCACGCGCCATTGCAGCGTCGGCCGGCCGAATGCCGCGACCATCGCCAGATGCCGCTCGCCGCCGATCACGAGATCAGCCTTCGCCACCAGCGCGCGTGCTTTGTCCGACAGGCCCGCGACGCCGTCCTCGCCGATTCCGACGATGGACAGCCACGGCGTCGGCGTGTCATCGGTGGCCGTCATGACGCTCCACTCCGCCCAGCGCCTGCGCCTGTTGATCCTCGGCGGCACCGCCGATGCGACGCGGCTTGCGACGGCGATCGCCGCGGAGCCGCGCATCGAGGCCGTCCTGTCGTTTGCCGGTCGCACCGACAATCCCAAGCCGCCGCCGATCCCATGGCGGGTCGGTGGCTTCGGCGGCGTGCGCGGATTGATCGATTACTTGCGCGCGGAGCGGATCGATCGCGTCGTCGATGCCACGCATCCGTTCGCAGCGCAGATGAGCCGCAACGCCGTCGCGGCTTGTGATGTTGCCGGCGTGCCGCTGCTCGCACTCGAGCGCGCGCCATGGCAGGCGGGTGAGGGCGATCGCTGGATCGAGGTGGACGATCTGGTTGCGGCGGCGCAGGCGCTCGGCGAGGCGCCGCGCCGGGTGTTCCTCGGCACCGGCCGGCAGCATCTCGATGTGTTCGCCGCGCAGCCGCAGCATGCTTATCTGGTCCGCCTGGTCGACCCGCCGCGCGCGGCGCTGCCGTTTCCGCAGGTCGAAATCGTGGTGGCGCGCGGGCCGTTCGACCGCGCCAGTGATCGGGCACTGCTCGAAGCGCACCGCAGCGAGATCGTGGTCGCCAAGAATGCCGGCGGCGATGCGGCGGTGGCCAAGATCGAGGCGGCGCGCGACCTCGGCCTGCCGGTCGTGATGGTCCGGCGTCCCGCTGTGCCTGCGAGGCTCACGGCGACCACGGTCGCCGAAGTGATGGCGTGGCTCGGTCATGACGGCGCCTTCAGCGAGCGCGGCGTGTAGACATAGCTGCCGCCGTCGGCGCGGGGGATGAGGCGCGTCTGCGACGAGCCGATCATCACCACGGTGCGCATGTCGGCACGGCCCGGAAGCGCATCGGAGAGCGGTACGACGTCGATGCGCTGGTGAGGCTCGCTGACGGCGGTGGCGAAGATCACCGGCACCGACGCCGGATGGATGCTGCGCAGCAACTCGAAGGCGCGGTCGAGCTGCCATTGCCGCGCTTTCGAGATCGGATTGTACAGCGCGATCACGAAGTCGGCTTCGGCAGCCGCGCGCAGCCGCTTCTCGACGGTCTCCCACGGCTTGAGATTGTCCGACAGGTTGATCGCGCAGAAATCATGGCCGAGCGGCGCGCCGATCCGCGCCGCAGCGGCGAACATCGCGCTGATGCCGGGCAGCACCCGGATGTCGAGATCGCGCCAGGCTGGATCGCCGGCCTCGATCGCCTCGAACAGCGCCGCCGCCATCGCGAACACGCCGGGATCGCCGGACGACACGATCACCACATGCCGACCCTCGCTCGCGAGCCGAAGCGCGAACGAGGCGCGATCGATCTCCTCGCGATTATCGGAAGAGTGCCGGCGGACATCGTCGCGCGCGGCGACGCGGGCCACATAGGGCGCGTAGCCGACCAGATCGGTCGCGGCGTCGAGTGCGGCCGTGACTTCCGGCGTGATCAGCTCCTGCGCGCCCGGGCCGAGGCCGGCAACGACGACCGATCCCGTCATGGTCGTCGTCCCTGTCCATGGACGAGGATCATCGAGAAGTAGGGCGCCTGATCGTCGGGCTTGTCTGCAAGCCGCATCACCGTCTCGCCGGCCATCGCGCCGCGTTCGACATAGACCGCGCGGTCGATCAGGCCGGCGGCTTCGAGCGAACGCCGGACCTTGGGAAGATTGCGGCCGAGCTTCATGATGACGATGGCGTCGCCGGTCTTCAGCGTTTCGGCGAGCCGTGTCGCATCCAGTGTTGCGGGCACGACGCACAGCACGTCGTCGCCGTAAGTAATCGGCGTGCCGCTCGCGGTCCAGCACGCCGCCATGCCGGAGATGCCGGGGACGACGACGACCGGCACGTCGCCGATCAGCCGGGTGTAGAGGTGCATGAACGAGCCGTAGAGAAACGGATCGCCCTCGCACAGCACCACCACATCGCGGCCTTGCGCGACATGCGCCGACAGCCGCGCAACGCAGTCCTCGTAGAAGCTGCGCAGGGTCGCGGCGTAAGCCGGATCGTCGAGCGGGATTTCGGTCGTCACCGGATAGTCGAGCGGCTCCTCGACGACGCCGTCGGCGAGCAGGCCGTCGACGATGGTGCGGGCATGGCCGGTGCGGCCGGCCTTCCTGAAGTAAGCGACGACCTTGGCGGAGCCGACCAGCCGCGCGGCGCGCACGCTCATCAGGTCCGGATCGCCGGGGCCGACGCCGACGCCATAGACGGTCGGGCGGGTCATTCGACTTCGCTCGCCAGCGCGTTGATCGCCGCCGCCGTCATCGCGCTGCCGCCGCGGCGGCCGCGGACGATGACGCAGGGTGCGGGGGCCGCTTCGAGCAAGGCCTCCTTGGATTCCGCCGCGCCGACGAAACCGACCGGAATGCCGATGATCGCAGCAGGCCGCGGTGCGCCGGGTTCGCCGAGGATTTCGAGCAGCCGGAACAGCGCGGTCGGCGCGTTGCCGATCGCCACCACGGCGCCGTCGAGCCGCTCGCGCCACAATTCGAGCGCGGCGGCGGAACGCGTGGTGCCGAGTTGCGCGGCGAGTGCGGGCACGCGCGGATCAGTCAGCGTGCAGAGCACCTCGTTGTCGGCCGGCAGTCGCTTTCGGGTGACGCCGTTGGCGACCATCTGCGCGTCGCACAGGATCGGCGCACCGGCCTGCAGGGCCGCGCGGCCGGCAGCGACGAGGCCCGGCGTGAAGACGATGTCGGCCGCGACGTCGACCATGCCGCTGGCGTGAATGATCCGCACCGCGACGATCTCTTCGTCGCGATCGAAGCGATCGAGCTGCGCCTCGGCACGGATGATCGCGAAGGACTGCCGATAGATCGCGTCGCCGTTGGTTTCGTAGGAGTAGCTCATCGCACCGCCTCGCGGATCGGCTCGGCGGTCGGTTGTGCCGGCTGGTCGAGCCAGGGCGCGATGGTGAGGCCGGCCGCGAGCGACAATTGCGTCAGCACCGCGCGCGCGGCCGCCTCGTCGCTGCCTTTGCAGAGCGAGGCCAGCCGGCGCAGCGTCGAACGCGGCAGATTGGACATCGCGTCGAGCCGCGGGTCGGGCTGATCGGCGATGACGGCGAGGGCGATCCGCCGGTCCCGCGCGACCGCGGTGAGGGTGTCGATGCCATCGCGCCATTCTTCGGCGCTATGCGCCAGATGGATCAGCATGCCGCGCGCCGCCACGGCTGCGGAGAGAAAGTGCTGATCGATCGAAAGCCGCGCGAGGTTTGCGAGATAGAGCTTCGGCAGTGTCTGGCCGGCGTTGGACCACGCGCGCGCGTAGCGTGCGAGCTCGGCGTCGGAGAGCGACACCACCACGAGATCGGCGGACAAAGGGGAGCAGTCGGACGCGTCGAGGGCGTCGGGCCCATCGGAGCGAACAATCGAGAGCGGCATCGTGCCAAGTCCGTCGGTTGACCATCGCGCGATGCGATGATGCGAAACCGGCGAACGGACCTGCACTCCGAACGGCCGAACTTCACCCCGGAACATCCCGCCCGGAATGGCGTCAATCAGCAGGCGACGGCAGGTCTCCTGGCTCACGGGTCACGGCCAGCGCAGCCTTCCCGGGCGTCTGCCCAGTGGCGTGTTGCGATGGCTCGCCGTTCACAGTTGCGGGAGCAGCTTCGGCTCCGTCATCATCCCGCGCAGGGCGATGACTTCCGATATTCCCTCTTAGTCCCGTCCGAAGACAGGAACCGTCGGCAGCGCGATGTTTGGTCCGAAAACGCAGATGAGTCAATCGAGCTTGCGTCGCGCAGAAGCCGGCCAGCACGCAATAAAATCGGCCCGCGCTTGCGCTGGATCAAGACGGTTCGGCCCGGCTGCGGCAGCGGCCGGTTGCGAGCACGGCCGGTCAGCCGCGATCGCGTTTGTGTCTAGCGCCCGCCGCGGCCTTCTCGGCTGCCGCGCGCAGCAATGCGGCGGCCCGGAACGGGGCGTGGACGGCCTTCGAGAACGGCAGCACGACGAAGAACCCGAAAACCAGACCGAGATGACCGGCCAGCAGCAGTCCCATCGCCGGCGTCTCGCGGAACGCCAGCACCGCAAGGCCGCTGAGGGTGACCAGGCCGAGAAGGACCAGGAAGGCGACGTTGAGTGCGACTTCGGTCCGGTCGGAAGGCTCGGTGTCGGCGCAATGTTCGACCCAGAGCAGCCCGGCGATGCCGGCCAGCATGGCGACGCCGCCGACGAGGCCGAGCAGCACCGGCAGGCTGCCGAGCGGATAGGGCGCTGCGACGCCGAGCGCGTGATGATACATCGCGGCCGAGACCGTCGACAACAAGGTGCCGGCGAAGCCCGCGACCATGACGTGGTGAAACAGCCGGCGGCGATGCGAGGTGCGCTCGCCGATGTCGTTGCAGCCCGGTCCGCCACCGCCGAGATGGCGCAGCGTGACGATGTCGCGCATCGCGGGCCCCAGCGCGCGCAACAGGGAGCCGGTCGGGACATCCGGTGCGATCGTGCGCCAGAACCGCAGCGTCGCCAGTCCGATACACGCCACTGCCCACAGCAGCGACGCGCCGGCGGCGCCCGCCATGATCGACCACGGCAGCACGCGATAGAACGCGCCCTCGCTGTCGTCGGCGCCGAACAGCGCTGCAGGCGGACGGGCCACCAGCACGACGACGAGCGTGGCGAGCACGATGACGCCGACGATCGCCGCGATTCCCGCGACCGGCGAGCCGAAGGCGCGGCCGAGCACGGGCGGCCACAGATGGTCGGCATAGGAGCGCCGACGGACCGCGGCGAGCGTGGCGGGGAGATTGATCGCGAACGGATGCGGCGGCGTGTATTGGCACGCGTACCAGCAGCCGCGGCAGTTGTGGCAGAGATTGGAGAGATAGTTCAGATCGCTCAGGTCGAACTTGTGCTTGTCGTCGATCGCCGGAAACACCGGGCACAGGCCGTCGCAATACATGCAGGCGGTGCAGAGCCGCAGCACGCGCTCGGCTTCGGCAGTCAGTTCGTCGGTCGACACATCAGCCGTGGACATGACGCGCCGCCTCCGTTCCGGCAAGCCGCCCGAACACCGCCGCGAGTGTGAGGCCGAGGCCAGCGAGATAACCGTGTCCGATCACATTGGCCGCCATGATCATGCCCGCCGCGAACAGAGTGTCGTTGCGGCGATCGTCGGCCCAGACAATTCGCATGTGGTCGTCGACCGCGACGCCGTAGTGCACGAAGGTGACGCCGGGGCGCATCGGGTAGGCGGCGAACGGGGCCGTCGTGATCTCGCGTGCGCCTGCGGGCAGTGCGGCGTTGAAGGCGTTCACGCTGTGCGCGAGCGCCGCCGGATCGAGACCGAGCGCGGCGGCGAGGTCGTCGATGGTCGCGCCTGTGATCGGCGGAAAGGCCTGCGGCGCCGCCCGCCGCAGCCCATCGGCGTCGAGGATCAGATAGGCCGTCTGACCGGCGCAGGCGGCGATCCGCGGTCCCCAGCGGGCATAGTGGGTCGGCTCGGCGCCGGCGCCGGTGGCGTCGATCCGCGTCGCCGAACCATCGACCGCCATTCCATACGGGATCGCGGTGATCCGGGTGACAATGCCGCCGTCGAATCGTGGTCCGCGCGCATCCACCGCCACCATGTGGCAGATCGTCGGATCGCCGGCGGTGCGCGCGCCGGCCGCGATCAGATCGGCCAGCATGTGCCCGTTCGCGTAGGGTGTGCCGCGGACCATGAAGCCGTCGGCGGCGTCGCCGTAGTGGGATCGCAGCCAGGCCGGATCGGCGCCGGCGCCGCCCGCGCAGACCACAATGGTGCGGGCATCGATCGGCGACGGGCCTGAAGGCGCCGTCGTGCGTTCGATGCTCCAGCTGCCGTTCGAGGATTGCCGTGACAAACGAGCTTCGCTGTCGGTGCTGATCTCGACTCCGATGTCGGCCGCCGTGGCATAGAGCGCGTTGATCATCGCCTTGCCGCCACCCAGCGGAAACACGGTGCGGCGGGAATAGGGCACGACGCCGACATGCGGCTCCTGCAGCGGAACGCCGTTGGCCATCAGCCATGCCGTGATCGTTTCCGACTCCGCGACAAGACGCTGGGCAAGGCACGGACTGGAGTCGCCCTGGGTCACGCGGGCGAGGTCATCGAGAAATTCGTGCGCGGTGTAGGCGTCGGGCACGTAGCGTGTAGGGGCTTCGTGCACGACGCGGAAATTGCGGGCATGGCGGGCATTGCCGCCGCGGAACGCGCTGGGAGCGCACTCCAGCAGACGAACCGAGACACCGGCGCGGCGTGCGGCGATCGCTGCGCACAGCCCGGCGAGACCGCCTCCAATCACAACGACATCCCACGTCGAACTCAATTCACCGCGACTCCCGACGGACTTCGTCGATTGAGATTTGCCGCCGCCGGGCTCGCCGGTTCCGGTCGGCGCGACGCTTGCTCAATTCGTCTTAGGACCCGCGCTGAACCACTTGTCAATCGCGCCGATGCTTGCGCCTGACGGGACGTCGTGCTTTTCTGGCTTCATCTTCCCAAGCCTCTCTTCGTCGTGACGGTCGCGGCTCTCCGGCCGACGAGAGCGCACGAGCGACATCAGTCATGCGCAAGATTCTTCTGATCGGAATGGGCCCCGGCGGCCCCGATTTCCTCACCGTGCAGGCGATCGAGGCGCTCAATCGCGCAACCGTGTTCTTCCTGCCGGACAAGGGCGCCGAAAAGGCCGAACTGCGCGAAGTCCGCGAACAGATCTGCCGGCGCTTCATCACCCAGCCGGATTATCGCTTCGTCACCATCGACATCCCGCAACGCGACGCGCCCGCGGACGATTATCGCGCGACCGTCGACGACTGGCATGCGCAGATCGCCGCGCGCTACCGGCAGGTGCTGATCGACGAGCTTCCCGACGATGGTTGCGGCGCGTTCCTGGTCTGGGGCGATCCGACGCTCTACGACAGTTCCTTGCGAATCCTGGATCGGCTGCGCGCGGAAGGGCTGCCGATCGAATACGAGATCATTCCCGGCATCAGCGCCGTGCAGGTGCTGACGGCGCGGCATCGCATCCCGCTCAACCGCATCGGCGAGTCCGTCACGATCACGACGGGCCGGAAGCTCGGCGCGGCCGGGCGGGTCGCCGAGGATACGGTGGTGATGCTGGATGGCGACGAGACCTTCGCCAAGATCGACGCCGGCGACACTTATATCTATTGGGGCGCCTATCTCGGCATGAAGGACGAGATCCTGATCGCCGGCAGACTCGCCGATGTCGCGGCTGAGATTCAGCGCGTCAGGCGCGAAGCCCGCGAGGCCAGGGGCTGGATCATGGACGCCTATCTGCTGCGGCGTTCCGACGGCGGCGCGTAGCGCGTCTTCAGAGTTTCTGCGGGCGATTGGAGCGTCTCAAAGCGCTACAGACTTTCGTCGCGTGCGCTCCGTCGTGCGCGCTCAGCGCGGTATTCGGGCACCAAAGAATATTCTTGACGCATGAAATTCACTGCGCGGCGTCGCGCCGGGCAGACGAATCCGGACGTTTGCCGGTATTCGCGGGGCTGCGTCGATGCGCTTAGTTAGCACGCAGAGACGCTCCACCGAGTTAGTTTGGAATTAGTATAGCAATAGTCTGATCAAAACTTGCGCAGAAGATGCATTTTTGAATTTGAGGCGGCAGGAGCGAGACAGTAGGCTCTGGCTGTTTCGACTCCACAGAGAGCCGCGGGACACTATTTGCGACGCCGGTTTCTCGTTCTTTCCTCGAGCTATCCAGAGACCCATGAGCGTGAACATCATTTTCGGCTCCGACGCCGGAGCCACGAAAGCGGTTGCGAACCGCATCGCGAAACACACCAATGGTCGGGCGATCGATATCAAGGCCGCGAGCGTTGCTGATTTCGAGAATTGCACGTTGCTGATTCTCGGATCGCCGACTTACGGCGCCGGCGATCTGCAGACCGATTGGGAGGCTCATCTCGACAAGCTTCAGCAGGCCCGGCTGACCGGAAAGAAAGTGGCGCTGTTCGGCACCGGCGACCAGGTCAGCTATCCGGACTGCTTCGTTGATGCGATGGGCGTTCTGTACGATCTCGTCACCGAGCAGGGCGCGACCGTGGTGGGGTTCACCCCGACCGCGGGCTACGACCACACCGGTTCGCGGGCGGAGCGGGACGGTCAGTTCGTCGGATTGCCGCTGGACCAGGACAACCAGTCATCCAAGACCGAGAAGAGGATCACCGAATGGGTCGGTCGGCTGAGCTGAACAGCGCGACGCTGCAGATCTTCAATCATCATCTGTACGAGCTCTCCAAGGGGATGCGGCCGTTGGCGCTGATGACCATGACGGTCGAGGCCGCAGCGCCGGTGATCGCGCGCCTGCAGGGGCGGGGCATTGCGCACTACGTCCACGAGGCGTGCCCTGATCGGGTGAACGTGGTGTTCGGCAGCAGGCTGGCCGTCAAGGCGGTCCGCCGCTTCCTGGTCGGGCCGCTGTGCGAATTGACGGCCGAGCACGATTTCATGCTCGGCATCCTGCTCGGCTACGATCGCGAAATGCAGTGCGAGCGTTTTCTCGGCCGTTGCGGGGACGCGGTCGAGACGGAGGCCCCGCTCGCAGTGACTTCCGAAATGCCGCTGGCGCTCGCTGCGGATCGCAACGCGCTGGCGCTCTAGCTCAATTCGCGGCGGCCGGCATCATCCATTCCATTCGGGATGAGGATGGCAAGGACGTCGCCGTCGCGCCTGGGCCGCGTCCGCCGATTGGCCGCGGCCCGGCACGCGTGCTCAGTTCAGATGATGCACCGCTTGCCGCCCGTAGACCAGCGTCGGGACGCCCTCCATCCGTGCCTTGAGCTGCAGCGCCAGGAACTGCGAGTAGTGCCGCGACTGGTGCAGATTGCCGCCGTGGAACCAGAGTCCATCCTGCTGGGTCGGCTTCCACATGTTGCGCTGCTCGCCTTCCCATGGACCGGGGTCCTTGGTGGTGTTCGAGCCGAGTCCCCAGACTTTGCCGACCTTGTCGGCGACGTCCTGCGAGATCAGATCGGCGGCGAAGCCGTTCATCGAGCCGTAGCCGGTGGCGTAGACGACGAGATCGGCTGGCAGTTCGGTGCCGTCGCTGAGGATCACCGAATGTTCGGTGAGCCGGGTCAAGCCGACATTGCTTTTCAGCTTGATACGGCCGTCGGCGATCAGGTCGCAGGCGCCGACATCGATGTAGTAACCGGAGCCGCGGCGCAGATATTTCATGAACAGGCCTGAGTCGTCGTCGCCGTAGTCGAGCATGAAGCCGGCGGCTTCGAGTCGCCTGTAGAAGTCGGCGTCGCGTTCGCGGATCGCGTTGTAGACCGGGATCTGGAATTCGTGGAGGATCTTGTAGGGCAGCGAGGCGAAGATCAGATCGGCCTTCGCCGTGGTAATGCCGTTCTTCACGGCCTGTTCGGAATACAGCGCGGAGAGTCCCAGCTCCATCAGCGAGTCGGACTTCACGACGTGGGTCGACGAGCGCTGCACCATGGTGACGTCGGCGCCGGCCTCCCACAGCGCCGCGCAGATGTCGTGCGCGGAATTGTTGGAGCCGATCACCACCGCCTTCTTGCCCTTGTAGGCGTCCGGGCCGGGATGCTGCGAGGAATGGTGCTGATCGCCCTTGAAAAGATCCATGCCCTCGAAGTTCGGCATATTCGGCTTGGCCGACATGCCGGTGGCGAGTACCAATTGCTTCGGCGTCAGGGTGATCTCCTGGCAATCGCGCTCGACCACCACGGTCCATTCCTGCTTCGCTTCGTCATACGAAGCGCGCTTGCACACCGTGGAGCCCCAATAGTTCAGCTCCATCACCTTGGCGTACATCTCCAGCCAGTCGCCGATCTTGTCCTTCGGGGCGAACACCGGCCAGTTCGGCGGGAACGGCAGATAGGGCAGGTGGTCGTACCAGACCGGATCGTGCAGGCAGAGCGACTTGTAGCGCTTGCGCCAGCTATCGCCGGGCCGCTCGTTCTTCTCGATGATGAGGGTCGGCACGCCGAGCTGGCGCAGCCGCGCAGCGAGTCCGATGCCGCCCTGGCCGCCGCCGATGATGACGCAATAGGGCTGGCGGCTGATGCCGAGTTCGGCGGCCTCGGCGTCGCGCTCCTCCTTCCAGGTCTTGCGCGTCGGATCGACGCCGTGCCTGGCGCCCATCGGGCGATCGAAGCCGAGCGGCTCCTCGAAGCCCTTCAGCTCCGCCATGGTGGTGAGCAGCGTCCAGATCCGTCCGTCTTTCAGCCGCAGATGGCCGAAGCCGCGCGCCACCGCGGTATCGAACTGAATCCAGCTTTCGACGATGCCGTCGGCTTCGGTGGCGTCTTCGCCGTCCGCAATCCGCCAGTTCGATGGACGCGTATCGGCGAGCCGCGCAGCGAGCATGTCGCGAACCTGGTCCTTGCCCTCCATCGTCTTGATGTTCCAGGTGAAGGCGACGAGGTCACGCCAGTAGCAATCGGTCTGAAACAGCTCGACCGCGCGGTCGGGATCGTTGGCGCTCAGCGCTTCATCCAGCAGGGCGAGCAGGGTCGTGACTTTGCCGTTCGGCGCGGTGTCGAGCATGATGTCCTCCCGTTGATAGTTGTCGCGACGTGACGCTGCGGTCTCGTTGCGCCGATCCTATCACCGCGCGCCGGGAGTGCGAGCGCGAAGCGGGACGATGTTGAATTCGTGATGATGCGTAGTTGTGCGCCGCACTCAGTGCGGCGCCGCAGCGGTCCGGCGACGCCGGCGCTAGCCCCAGCTCTGCAGCTTGCGAAGCTGCGGCGTCTTCTTGTGCTGGTGGTCGGCCATCCGGCCGAGCAGGGTGTCGAGCTCGGTGATCGCCTTGAACAGATAGGGCCCCTTGTTGAGCATCACGCATTCGGCGCGCGCCGCCATCGCCGCGTCGGTCATCTCGCCACGCGAGGGCGTACCCTTCTTGACCAGTTGTTCGAGCACCTGCGTGGCCCAGATCACCGGGATGTGCGCGGCCTCGCCGAGCCACAGAATTTCTTCCTGCATCTCCGCGAGGCGCGCGAAGCCGATCTCGACGGCGAGATCGCCGCGCGCGATCATCACCGCGGTCGGCTGCTGGCCCGCCGCCTGCACCAGAATGTCGGGCAGGTTGGCGACCGCCTCCGGCGTCTCGATCTTCAACACCAGCGACAGCTTGCGCCAGTCGTCGGGCCTGCGTTCGGCGAGCGCCGTCTGCAGCGTCTCGACGTCGGCGACCGATTGCACGAAGGAAAACTCGATGCCGTCGGCATGTTCGGCGACGAAATCGAGGTCGGCGCGATCCTTGGCGGTGAGCGCCGGGATATCGAGCAGCGTGTCCGGGAAGTTGAGGCCTTTCTCCGGCTTCAACCGCAGGCCCTTGTCGGAGGTCGAGGTGACGCGCCCGACCAGGCCCCACGGCGTCTTGCGTTCGATGCGGATGCAGAGCTTGCCGTCGTCGACGAACACCCGTGCGCCGACCGCGCTGTTGATCAGCGGGTCGCTCAGGGTGCATTCCACCGCGAAGTGATCCTCGGCGACATCGATGCGGTGCAGCGCGCCGGCGGCGACGATCGCGATCAGGTCGCCGGTGAGGATGCGTTCGCGCCCCTCGGGCGCGCGCGCGGCGCCAGTGCGGATCTTCGGACCGGCGATGTCCATCAGGATCTTCATCCGGTGTCCGGTGGACTCTTCGGCGACGTGCAGGTGGTTGATCATGCGCTGCCACGCATCGGCATCGTCGTGGGCGCAATTGATCCGCACCGCCTCGACCTTGCGCTCGGCGAGCCGCAGCATGAACGAGGGATCGTCGGCGGCTTCGCTCGGGCAGGTCACGAGCAGCGCGGTGGCGCGGCCGCTCGACGGCGCGCCGAACAGTTCTTCGCTGCGCTCGGCGAGGTTGTGCTCGCCAGCGAAGAATTGCCGCGACGAAGGGCGCAGCGCCTCCGGCTCTCCGCTCATCGCGGCCAGCGTGGCGCGTACGGCGAGCAGCGTCGGCGTCACGCGGCTTTCCAGCCGCCCGAGCGACGACAGTCCAAGCGTCATCAGTGAGTGCTGGAGCGGCCGCAGATCGTGCCGACGCAGCGCCAGATAATGCGCGAGATTGGCGGCGCTGGCGGCGAAGCCGGGTCGTTCGATCCGTTCGGCCCAGGCGGCGATGCGCGGCCGGCTGTCGGCCTCGATCTCGGCGATCAGCCGGTCGAGTTTCTGCTTCAGGCGGACGATCTCGTTCGACATGGGGCGGCTCTTGAATGCGGGCGGTGGAACCATCGACCGCCAAACAGTTCGTCTAGGGGCCGTCGATGTAACTCCTGTGACAGAGGTGCAGCCACCGGCTGCGACCTTATGCTCATCTGGCTTCCTCTGCGGCGCGCGCCGTCCACAGCGGTCTGGGACCGGTTGCTTGACGGCGAAGCCGCGCCCGCCCTGAATGGGGCTCCCATTCGAATGCGAGGCGCGCCTTGTCCATCACTGTCTTCGGCATCAGGAACTGCGATACGATGAAGAAGGCGCGGGCATGGCTCGACGGCCACGGTGTCGCCTACGCCTTCCATGACTACAAGACCGCGGGCGTCGACAAGGCCCAGCTCGCGCGTTGGGCCAAGCAGGTCGGCTGGGAGACGCTGCTCAACCGCGCCGGCACCACCTTCCGGAAACTGCCCGATGCGGACAAGGCGGACCTGACCGAAACCAAGGCGATCGCGCTGATGCTGGCGCAGCCGTCGATGATCAAGCGGCCGGTGCTGGAGAAGGGCACGACGCTGCTGGTCGGGTTTCGGCCGGAGGCCTACGCTGACGCGTTCGAGTGAGGCCGCCGGGAGACGTCGGGATCGCGGCTCGGCGCGCGGCCGCCGGTTGTCGTCGGTCTCAGACGCTCTCAAACGCTGAGCTGCATTGCATCTTGCGCACGGCTGGCGAATAGCGGCATAGTCGGCGAGAACGACGGGTCAGGAGCGCCTGCCAAGGCGCCCGGCACCGGATAGCAACAAAAAAAATCGGTCGTGCGCGGAGCTTCGCTGCGGACCGACAGGGGGAAATTGTTCTTGGGCGATGACATCATCCTTGAAACACATGGTTTGACCAAGGAGTTCTCCGGCTTCTTCGCCGTGCGCGATGTCAATCTGCGTGTGCGGCGCGGACACATTCACGCGCTGATCGGCCCGAACGGTGCCGGCAAGACGACATGCTTCAATCTGCTGACCAAGTTTCTGCATCCCTCGGCGGGGCAGATTCTCTACAAGGGGCAGGATATCACCGCGATGGCGCCGGCCGATGTGGCGCGGCTCGGGCTGGTGCGGTCGTTCCAGATTTCCGCAGTGTTTCCGCATCTGACGGCGCTCGAAAACGTGCGCGTCGCACTGCAGCGTCAGCACGGCAGCTCGTTCGATTTCTGGCGCTCCAAGAGCGTGCTCGATCGCTACAATCACCGCGCGCGGGAGCTGCTCGACGACGTCGGCCTGAGCGAATTCTCCGACACGCCTGCGGTCGAGATGCCGTATGGCCGCAAGCGCGCGCTGGAGATCGCGACCACGCTGGCGCTCGATCCGGAGATGATGCTGCTCGACGAGCCGATGGCCGGCATGGGCCACGAGGACATCGACAAGATCGCCACGCTGATCAAGCGGATATCGGCGAAGTACACCATTCTGATGGTCGAGCACAATCTCAGCGTCGTCGCCCATCTGTCCGACGTCATCACCGTGCTCACCCGCGGTCAGGTGCTGGCCGAAGGTCACTACAACGACCTGACCCAGGACGAGCGGGTCAAGGAAGCCTATCTCGGAGCGGGTCATGGCTGAGACGACGACCTTGGATCGCGCCGTCTCGGCGCCCTCTGGCAACGCGCTGCTGAGCGTGCGCGACCTGCAGGCGTGGTACGGCGAATCCCACATCCTGCACGGCATGAATTTCGAGGTCCGTACCGGCGAGGTGGTGACGCTGCTCGGCCGCAACGGCGCCGGCAAGACCACAACTCTGAAGTCGGTGATGGGCATCATCGGCAAGCGCACCGGCACGATCACTTTCGACGGCCACGACATCAGCCGGGCTTCGTCGGACAAGATCGCGCGTCGCGGCATTGCGTTCTGCCCGGAGGAGCGCGGCATCTTCGCCAGCCTCGACGTCCGCGAGAACCTGATGCTGCCGCCGCAGGTGCGGCCGGGCGGGTTGTCGCTGGATCAGATCTTCGAACTGTTCCCCAACCTGCGCGAGCGGCTGAAGAGCCAGGGCACCAAGCTCTCGGGCGGCGAGCAGCAGATGCTGGCGATCGCGCGCATCCTGCGCACCGGCGCGCGCTTCCTGATGCTCGACGAGCCGACCGAGGGCCTCGCGCCGGTGATCATCCAGCAGATCGGCCACACCATCGCGCGGCTCAAGAAGGAAGGCTTCACCATCCTGCTGGTCGAGCAGAATTTCCGCTTCGCCGCGACGGTGGCCGATCGCTACTACGTTGTCGAGCACGGCAAGATCATCGACGGCTTCGCCAATTCGGAGCTCGATGCCAACATGGACAAGCTTCACACCTATCTCGGCGTGTGAGCGCCGTGCCCTTCGAATTTCGCTGAGAGCTGGGAACCCCATGTCGATCAATATCCAGGCCCTGTTGGCGCAGCTTCTGGTCGGGCTGATCAACGGCTCGTTCTACGCCTTGCTCAGTCTCGGTCTCGCCGTGATCTTCGGCATGCTCAACATCATCAACTTCGCGCACGGCGCGCTGTATATGATGGGCGCGTTCTGCGCCTACTTCCTGCTCAACCTGTTCGGCATCGGCTATTGGTGGGCGCTGATCCTGGCGCCGCTGATCGTCGGCGCGTTCGGCATGCTGATGGAACGCACGCTGCTGCAATGGCTGTCCGGGCTCGACCATCTCTACGGTCTGCTGCTGACGTTCGGCGTCGCGCTGATCATCCAGGGCCTGTTCCAGAACTATTTCGGCTCCTCCGGCCTGCCTTACGCGATCCCCGATGAACTCCGGGGCGGCATGAATCTCGGCTTCATGTTCCTGCCGATCTATCGCGGCTGGGTGGTGGTGTTCTCGCTGGTGGTGTGCCTGCTCACCTGGTACCTGATCGAGCGAACCCGGCTCGGCGCCAATCTGCGCGCCGCCACCGAGAATCCGACGCTGGTGCGCGCTTTCGGCATCAACGTGCCGCGGATGATCACGCTGACCTACGGGCTCGGCGTCGGTCTCGCAGCGCTCGCCGGCGTGCTGTCGGCGCCGATCAACCAGGTGCGGCCGCTGATGGGCGCCGATCTGATCATCGTGGTGTTTGCGGTGGTGGTGATCGGCGGCATGGGCTCGATCATGGGCTCGATCATCACCGGTTTCGCGCTCGGCGTGATCGAGGGCCTGACCAAATATTTCTACCCCGAGGCCTCCAACACCGTCGTGTTCGTCCTGATGGTGCTGGTGCTCTTGGTCAAACCCTCGGGACTGACGGGACGGGCGACCTGACATGAGCACGATCACGCAAAACTCCGTTCCGGCCCCGACGACGCGCCGCCCGGTACGCGACGAGATGATCGCGTTCGCGCTGATGACGGTCGTGCTGGCAATCGTGCCGTTCACCGGCGTCTATCCTTTCTTCGTGATGCAGGGGCTGTGCTTCGCGCTGCTGGCCTGCGCCTTCAACCTGCTGATCGGCTATGGCGGGCTGCTGTCGTTCGGTCACGCCATGTTCCTCGGCACCGCGGGCTACGTCACCGCCCACGCGTTGAAGGTGTGGGAACTGCCGCCCGAACTGGGGATCGTCGTCGGCACGGCGGCGGCGTTCGGGCTCTCCGTCATCACCGGCCTGATCGCGATCCGCCGCCAGGGCATCTATTTCGCGATGATCACGCTGGCGCTGTCGCAACTGCTGTATTTCATCTATCTGCAGGCCCCCTTCACCCACGGCGAGGACGGCATCCAGGGGATTCCGCAGGGCAAGATGTTCGGGTTCATCGATCTGCAGAACTCCACCACGCTGTACTTCGTGGTACTGGTCGGCTTCCTGCTCGGCTTCCTGATCATCTACCGCGCCATCAATTCGCCGTTCGGCGAAGTGCTGAAGGCGATCCGCGAGAACGAACCGCGCGCAATCTCGCTCGGCTACAAGACCGACCACTACAAGCTCTTGGCCTTCATCCTGTCGGGCACGCTGGCCGGCTTCGCCGGCGCGCTGAAGGTGTTCGTGGCGCAGAACGCCTCGCTGACCGACGTGCACTGGTCGATGTCCGGCGAAATCGTGCTGATGACGCTGGTCGGCGGGCTCGGCACCGTGTTCGGTCCGGTGGTCGGCGCCTTCGTGATCATCGCCATGCAGCAATATCTCGCGGGCTTCGGCCAGTGGGTCACGGTGATCCAGGGCGTGATCTTCGTCGCCTGCGTGCTGACCTTCCGCCGCGGCATCGTCGGCGAGATCGGGCACTACTTCAAGCGGTCGCTGTAAGCGGACCACCGGGCGCGGGATCGATCGGCGCTACCCTCCTGACAAAACCGCCGCGCAACCATCGTTGCGCGGCGGTTTGCCGTTGATGCTCAACCCGACGCGGCTATGCCTTCGGAAAGATCTCGTATTGCGGCGTGGGCTCGAGCGGCAGTTCGGCCTCGGCGGCATGGTCCGCTGTGAGCGGCTGGTCGCGGCGGGTGCGGGCAGCCTTCTTTCGCGCTTTGGACAGTTCGACCGCTTCGCTCATCAGCTTCTCGACATCGGCGCTGAATTTCAGTGTCGGGTTCCCGGCGACGCTGAACTGGCCGTCGTGCCCGGTTGGGTCGGCTTCGCCATGCATCGTCTCTGCAGAATGCGTGGCCGGGTCGATCAACGGGTCCGGGACGGGGGGCGGGGGCGCGCTTTCGATGGCACCGCTGGTCGCCGCGGGAGCCGCATCGACCGGTACGACGTTGTTGGCCGTCACCGCCACCGGGGCCGATGGGGCGAGGGCTTCGCCGGTGTCGGCTTGCATGGCGCCCGGATCGATCGTCCCGGCGTCAGGCGTCGCATCGGCGTCGACGGCGGTCTGGACCGGATCCGGCTGGGCCGTTGCGGGGCGCAGTGCGGCTGCTGCGCGCGGCGGCATCGGCGGCAGGTCGTCGATCACGGGAGCCTCGATCGGCCGCGTCACCGGTTCGGCCAGCACCTGCCGGACCAACTCGCTGGTCTGCGGATCAGCGGCAATTGAAGAGGGCGGCGCGGGACGTTCGGCGACAGTTTCCTGCACGATTGGGGCGGCGGTTCGGACACCGAAGCTCTCGCGCGCTGCCTCGGGGGGCATCGTCTCGCGGCGCGGCGCCCCCCGCCGCGGCATGATCAGGTTGCGGACGTCGATCTCGCTGGTGTTGAACTCGCTGGTGTTGAATTCCGGCTCGTCATGTTCCGGCGCAAAGAAGTCGCCGACCCTGACGTTCCGGGCGGTATGGTCGCGGGCGACGACCTGCGCGGCGCGCCGGCGTGGCATCTCGTGTCGCGGCATCTCGTCGTCACGGCTGCGATAGTCCCGGCGGTCGACATCACGCCGGTCGAGGTCGCGCCGGTCAAAGTCGCGGCGATGCAGATCGCGGCGGTCGTAACCGTCGCGGTCGTCATGGGCGTAGCTGCGGCGGTCAAGGTCACGGGCGTAGGTCTGCGCCGGATAGTCCCGGCGGTCGAAGTCGCCGTCGAAATCGCGCGCATATTCGCGCCGGCCATCGTCGCGTTCGCGCGATCGATCGATCCGGTCGTCGGCGGGCGCGCGCCTCGGTTCCGTGCGCCGCTGTTCAGGCGGCGCGGGCTGCTTCATCTCCACGGCGCCGAGGCTCATGGCGGGCAGGGTGATCGCGGCGATCGCCGGAGCAGGGGCCGGTTCAGCCGGCTTGTCGTCGTCGAGGTCTTCGTTGTTCTCGATCCGCTGCCGCGCGCGCTCGACCTGAGCCTGAATCTTGGCGGCATAGACGCTGGGGGGCGAGAAGAAAATCTTCGCGATCACCGGCACGATCTCGAGGAAAATGATGAACATCCGCGTCATCCACGAGAACAGCGTCATGGTGGCGCCGTCCTTCGGATCGTTCTTCAATTCCTGATAGGCGGCGATCCGGGTCAGCGGATCGATCCTGTCCTTCTTCTCCTGGTAGTAGGATTCGGCGAGCGCCTTGCTGCGGAAGTCGGCAATGCTGGCAATCTTGTCGGCCTCGAACGATTTCAGGTCGGCGCGGGCGGCGTCGATCCGGGCCTGCAGCGCATCGGCCTTGGCCTTGATCGCGCCGCGCTCCTGATCGCGCGCGACCAACGCTTCGGCCGCGATCTTCGACTGCTCCGCGCGCAACTCGTCGCGTTTGGCGTGGAGCTGGACGATCTCGGCCTCGCGCGTCGCCCGCTGGGCGATGAAGGAGTCCCTCTGCTTCTTGGCGAATTCGTAGCGCGGTCCGGCGCCGGGGCGGCCGGAATTGTTCGGCGCGGCTTTCTGGCCAAACTCCTCGGCGTTCATGTCCGCGGTATAGCGCTGGATGGTGCGGTCGATCTGGCCGATGTCGGCGCGGATGTCGGCTTCGCGCGCGACCAGCGCCCCGATCTGCTGCTCGATGGCGTCGTTGCGGGTCTGGAGGTTGGGCTCCGCAACCGGAGTTTCGGTGAGGGCGTCGCGGTGCAGTGCCTGCAATGCGTCGATGCTGGCCTGGCGGCGAGCGGCCTCGGCGTTCAGCCCGGCCTCGTATTGGGCGATCCTGGTGTAGATCGGTTGATTGGCGGCGACGCGATCGGCCTCGATCTTCTGGTTGATCGTGCCGGAGAAGATCGCGAGTTCGAGAAACATCGCGATCACCCAGGCGAGCCCGAACGACATCAACAGCCGGATGCCGACCCGGACGAAGCGCCACGCCGTCTGCTTGGCTTCGGCGCTCGACTGAATCGGCGCGGTATTCCACAGCGTGCCCTGATAGAACCAGTCCGACTGGCACAGCGCGCGGTCGAACATCAGCACGGTGAGGGCGATCACGCCGGACACCAGCAGCCGCGTCCAGACGCTCGCGATCATGTAGCCGGTGGCGTGGAAGGACACCCCGAGCACGACGATGAAGGACAGGCAAAGCGATGCGCCGAGATGCGCGGCCCACAGCTTGTCGGAGGCCGGGCAGGTCGAGAGCGTCTTTCGATCGACGCCGGCGATGACACCAAGTGCGCGTTGAATCATGGCCGCCCAATTCTGCGGTGATAAGCGCCGCGGTTGGAAATGACAGGTTAACGCGAGTCTAACAGAGCCTCCGACAATTCAATACGCAGTGCGGCGGACAGGCTGCGTCGGGCGGTTCTGAGCTCGGCTCAGCAATGGCTGCTAAGTGGTGATAGTCAGGAGAGAAGTTCGCTGTCGCCGCGGGGCGCAACGCGGTTTCGCCACCCTCAAAAAATTCCCGTGGGGTGTCGTTGACAGGATCGCGTTCTGTCCTCCGATACCACTAGCCGGCGGGCGACTCGACCTGACGGGCCGCAGTGATTCGCGCGCGGCGCCCGCCGGGTCTCCGCCGCGCCGCAACGCCGACGTTGCGCCCGCAAATTCGCCCAATGGCCCGAAAGCCTGCAGGCCGGTGCATGTTGCGGAATGGGCGGTTGCCTGCCAGCGCTCGAAATGATTTATGACGCGGATGTGACGCGGGCCGACGCCCGATCCCCAGTCCCGTCAATCGGATAACTCCAGATGTTGCGTTACTTTCGAGCCCTTCTGCCGCGGGAGGAGAGGTTCTTCGACCTGTTCGCCCTGCATATCCAGACCGTGGTCCAAGGTGCGGAGGCGCTTCAGGATATGCTGCGGGGCGGGGACGAGACGCTGGTCCACTGCCAGCGCGTCAGCCATTTCGAAGCCGAGGCGGACGGCATCACCCGCGAGGTGCTGACCGCGGTGCGCCGCACCTTCATCACCCCGTTCGACCGCGTCGACATCAAGAACCTGATCACCTCGATGGACGACGCCATCGACCAGATGCAGCAGACCGCCAAGGCAGTGATCCTGTTCGAGGTCCGCGAGTTCGAGCCGCCGATGCGCGAGATCGGCACGCTCCTGGTCGAAAGCGCCAATCTGGTCGGCAAGGCGCTGCCGCTGATGAAGTCGATCGGGCCCAATCTGCAGATGCTGACGGCGATGACCGAGGAAATCACCAAGCTCGAGGGGCGCGTCGACGATCTGCACGACATCGGCCTGAAGGAACTGTTCCTCAAACATCGCGACGCCAACACCATGGATTTCATAGTCGGCGCTGAAATCTACGACCATCTCGAGAAAGTCGCCGACCGGTTCGACGACGTCGCCAACGAGATCAATTCCATCGTCATCGAACAGGTCTAGGGCCGCGCCGTGGACGCTTCGATCGGACTGCCGATTCTGGTCGGATTGATCGCCGTCGCCTTGCTGTTCGACTTTCTGAACGGCCTGCACGACGCCGCCAATTCGATCGCCACCATCGTCTCGACCCGGGTGCTGCGGCCGCAATACGCCGTGTTCTGGGCGGCGTTCTTCAATTTCATCGCCTTTCTGGTGTTCGGCCTGCACGTCGCCAACACCATCGGCACCGGCATCATCGAGCCCAGCGTGATCGAC
This sequence comes from Rhodopseudomonas sp. NSM, assembly GCF_052445935.1. NCBI lineage: Bacteria > Pseudomonadati > Pseudomonadota > Alphaproteobacteria > Hyphomicrobiales > Nitrobacteraceae > Rhodopseudomonas > Rhodopseudomonas sp. NSM. Next base: position 777,508 of record NZ_JBQTCH010000003.1, read on the forward strand.
GCGTCGGTGATCTTTGCGGCGCTGGTCGGCGCGATCGTCTGGAATATCGTCACCTGGGCGCTCGGGATTCCGTCGAGTTCGTCGCATGCGCTGATCGGCGGGCTGCTCGGCGCCGGCCTCGCCAAGGCCGGGCTGTCGGCCGCGGTATGGGGCGGGTTGTCGAAGGCGCTACTGGCGATCGTGCTGTCGCCGCTGGTCGGCTTCCTGCTGGCGCTGGTCTTGGTCGCGATCGTGTCCTGGGCCGCGGTGCGCTCGACGCCATTCGCGGTGGATCGCGCCTTCCGCATCCTGCAGTTCGTCTCCGCCTCGCTGTATTCGCTCGGCCATGGCGGCAACGACGCGCAGAAGACGATGGGGATCATCGCCGTGCTGCTGTACTCGCAGGGCTATCTCGGCAGCGAGTTCTCGGTGCCGTTCTGGGTGGTGCTGTCGTGCCAGGCGGCAATGGCGCTTGGCACGCTGCTGGGCGGCTGGCGGATCGTCCGCACCATGGGGCTGCGCATCACCAAGCTGACGCCGATGCAGGGCTTCTGCGCCGAAACCGGGGGCGCCGCGACGCTGTTCATGGCGACCTTCCTCGGCGTGCCGGTGTCGACCACCCACACCATCACCGGCGCGATCGTCGGCGTCGGCGCGGCGCGGCGCATGTCGGCGGTGCGCTGGAACGTGGCCAGTTCGATCGTGTACGCCTGGGTGATCACGATCCCGGCTTCGGCGATCGTCGCGGCGCTGGCGTATTGGGCGACCCGGCTGCTGCCGACGTTCTGAGGTTCCGTCATTGCGAGGAGGCGAAGCCGACGAAGCAATCCAGAAGCTCCGTGCACAACGCCCTGGATTGCTTCGCTTCGCTCGCAATGACGGAATCGAGGACTTGCGCTTACGTCACCACCTTGAGCCCGATGATGCCGGCGACGATCAGGCCGATGCAGGCGAGGCGGGCCGCCGTCGCCGGATCGCCGAACAGCACGATGCCGAGCGCCGCGGTGCCGACCGCGCCGATCCCGGTCCAGACCGCATAGGCGGTGCCGATCGGCAGCGTCTTCAGCGCCAGCCCGAGCAGGGCGATGCTGACGATCATCGCGGCGATGGTCAGCACCGAGGGCACCAGGCGGGTGAAACCTTCGGTGTATTTCAGCCCGATCGCCCAGCCCACTTCCATCAACCCGGCGACGACCAGTAACCCCCATGCCATTCGATCTACTCCTGTAGAGATTTCAGTTGCTTGGAACCCGTCCCTGCGACCCTATATGAGGCTGTGAAGGCGCTACAGCAATTCCGCACGCCGCTTGATGTTCAAAGCCTTCGCCCTTGATTGCGCCGGCTTTCTTTGCCACAGCCTCAATCCATGTCCGACATCGCAGCTCCGGCCGACGCGCCGTCCTCGACCCCGTCTTCGCTCGCCCATGAAGTTGCGCGGCGGCGCACCTTTGCGATCATCTCGCATCCCGACGCCGGCAAGACCACGCTGACCGAAAAGCTGCTGCTGTTCGGCGGCGCGATCAATCTCGCCGGGCAGGTCAAGGCCAAGGGCGAGCGCCGCAACACCCGGTCGGACTGGATGAAGATCGAACGCGACCGCGGCATCTCGGTGGTCACCTCGGTGATGACTTTCGAGTTCGAGGGGCTGGTCTTCAACCTGCTCGACACCCCGGGCCACGAGGACTTCTCCGAGGACACCTACCGGACGCTGACCGCGGTCGATTCCGCCGTGATGGTGATCGACGCCGCCAAGGGCATCGAGGCGCGAACCCGAAAGCTGTTCGAGGTCTGCCGGCTGCGCGACATCCCGATCATCACCTTCATCAACAAGATGGATCGCGAAAGCCGCGACACCTTTGATCTTCTGGACGAGATCGAGAAGACGCTGGCGCTCGACACCACGCCGATGACCTGGCCGGTCGGGCGCGGCCGCGACTTCCTCGGCACCTACGATGTGCTCACCGGCGGCGTGCGGTTGCTCGAAGGCGGCGGCGCCAAGACCGGCGCGGCCGAGCAGATCGCGATCGAGGATCTCGGCAAGCGCAACGCCAATCTCGACGTCGGCGCGGTGAAGGAAGAGCTGGAACTGGTCACCGAGGCCTGCAAGCCGTTCGATCTCGACGCGTTTCGCGAGGGCCATCTGACGCCGGTGTATTTCGGCTCGGCGCTGCGCAATTTCGGCGTCGGCGATCTGCTGCAGGGGCTCGGCCGCTACGCGCCGCCGCCGCGCGCGCAGGAGAGCAACCTGCGCAAGATCGAGGCCGACGAGCCGAAGATGAGCGCCTTCGTCTTCAAGATCCAGGCCAACATGGATCCCAACCACCGCGATCGCATCGCCTTCGCAAGGCTTTGTTCCGGCAAGCTGACTCGCGGCATGAAGGCCAAGCTGGTCCGCACCGGCAAGAACATGAGCCTGTCGGCGCCGCAATTCTTCTTCGCGCAGGACCGCTCGGTGGCGGACGAAGCCTTCGCGGGCGACGTCGTCGGCATCCCCAATCACGGCACGCTGCGGATCGGCGACACGCTGACCGAGGGCGAGGACGTCACCTTCATCGGCGTGCCTTCGTTTGCGCCGGAAATCGTTCGCCGCGTCCGGCTCGGCGACGCGATGAAGGCCAAGAAGCTGAAAGAGGCGCTGCAGCAGATGTCCGAAGAGGGCGTCGTGCAGGTGTTCCGCCCGCGCGACGGCGCGCCCGCTCTGGTCGGCGTCGTCGGCCCGCTGCAGCTCGACGTGCTGAAGGCGCGGCTCGAAGCCGAGTATCAGCTCCCGGTCGATTTCGAAGTCTCCGAATTCCAGCTCGCGCGCTGGATCTCGGCCGAGGACCGCAAGAAGCTCGACAGCTTCATCACCGCCAACAACTCCTCGATCGCCGACGACGTCGACGGCGACCCGGTGTATCTCGCCAAGAACGAGTTCTATCTCGGCTACACGAGAGACCGCGCCGAAGGCATCGTGTTCTCCGAGATCAAGGACGTGAAGAAGGTGGCGTGAGGCGGGGGGCTGCGCGACAGCTTCAGGCCCGCAAAGGTCTCTCACAGCGTCATTGCCGGGCTTGA